>NZ_JAANHS010000001.1 GCF_011174775.1 Rhodobacter calidifons | reverse complement strand
ATGGCGAAGGCAAAGTTTGAACGGACGAAACCGCATGTGAACATCGGGACCATCGGTCACGTTGACCATGGCAAGACGACGCTGACGGCGGCGATCACCAAGTATTTCGGCGAATTCAAGGCCTATGACCAGATCGACGGCGCGCCGGAAGAGCGGGCGCGTGGCATCACGATCTCGACCGCGCATGTGGAATACGAGACCGAGAAGCGCCACTACGCCCACGTCGACTGCCCCGGCCACGCCGACTATGTGAAGAACATGATCACCGGGGCCGCCCAGATGGACGGCGCGATCCTGGTGGTGGCGGCCTCGGACGGCCCGATGCCGCAGACGCGCGAGCACATCCTGCTGGGCCGTCAGGTGGGCATCCCCTACATGGTCGTCTACATGAACAAGGTGGACCTCGTGGATGACGAGGAACTCTTGGAACTGGTCGAGATGGAAGTGCGCGAGCTTCTGTCCTCCTACGAATATCCCGGCGACGAGATCCCGATCATCAAGGGCTCGGCCCACCAGGCGATGATCGGCGAGAACCCCGAGATCGGCGAGAAGTCGATCCGCGCGCTGATGGCGGCGGTGGACGACTACATCCCGACCCCGGCGCGGGCGGTGGACCAGCCCTTCCTGATGCCGATCGAGGACGTGTTCTCGATCTCGGGCCGCGGCACGGTGGTGACCGGCCGGGTGGAGCGGGGCGTGATCAACGTCGGCGACGAAGTGGAGATCGTGGGCCTGCGCGAGACCAAGAAGTCGGTCTGCACCGGGGTGGAGATGTTCCGCAAGCTCTTGGACCGCGGCGAGGCGGGCGACAACATCGGCGCGCTCCTGCGCGGGATCGACCGTGACGGGGTTGAGCGTGGCCAGGTGCTGTGCAAGCCCGGCTCGGTCAAGCCGCACACCAAGTTCGAGGCCGAGGCCTATATCCTGACCAAGGAGGAAGGTGGCCGTCACACGCCGTTCTTCGCGAACTACCGCCCGCAGTTCTACTTCCGCACGACGGACGTGACGGGCACGGTGAAGCTGCCGGAAGGCACCGAGATGGTGATGCCGGGCGACAACCTGAAGTTCGAGGTCGAGCTGATCGCCCCGATCGCGATGGAAGAGAAGCTGCGCTTCGCCATCCGCGAAGGCGGCCGCACCGTCGGCGCCGGCGTCGTGTCGAAGATCATCGCCTGATGACGATCGCAGGGTGGGCGATATCGCCCACCCTACCTGACCCTCGGAAGGGCTGCCCTCGGGCGGCCCTTTTGCGTCTGGAGTCACAGCTGCGGAACCGACCATGGGATCGGTTGACGATTCGTGCGATCAGCCCCACCCTTCCCCTCTCGACAGGGCCAGCAGGGGAGCGCCAGCCATGTGTCAGATGTTCGCCGGACAGGATCCGGCCCGCTACGAATATGTCACCCGCCGCTTGCGGCTGAACGGCCAGTCCACCTCGATCCGGCTGGAACGCGCCTTCTGGGGCATCGTCGACCAGATGGCGGCGAAGGACGGCTCCTCCACGCCCGCCTTCCTGTCCAAGCTGCACTCCGAGGTGCTGGAACTGCATGGCGAGGCGACGAATTTCACCTCGCTGCTGCGCTGTGCCTGCACGATCCACCTGGGCGAGCTTGACCAGCTGCCGCAAGCCGGCGCAGCCATGGCGGCTGAGTAGAAAAACCGGACTGTAGTAATCCGCTACTACCCGGCCCGGAAACTGGTTCGGTAACCTTACCAATATCAAGTGCAGATGGGGTCAGGCATGGCCAAGGCGATCCATTCGATGATCCGCGTCCTGGATGAGGCGCGGTCGCTGGCGTTTTACGAGACGGCCTTCGGGCTGAAGGTGGCCGACCGGCTGGATTTCGACAGCTTCACGCTGATCTACCTGTCGAATACCGAAAGCAGTTTCGAGCTCGAACTAACCGTGAACAAGGGCCGGACCGAACCCTACGATCTTGGCGACGGCTACGGGCATCTGGCGGTCAGCGTGGCCGATGTCGATGCCGAGCACGCCCGGATGACCGCAGCGGGTCTGGCCCCGCGCAAGCTTGTCGATTTCGCCCCGGCGGGCAGCGTCATTGCCCGCTTCTTCTTCATCGCGGACCCCGACGGCTACCAGATCGAGGTCCTGCAACGCGGCGGGCGCTATCTCTGAGGAGGGAGCGGCGTCCGACCCGAGCCATACACCAGGGAGGAAACCATGACAAAACATGATCTCAGGGGGCTGACGCGGCGTCAGCTTCTGTCGCGCGGCCTTTCCGTGGGCGCCCTGGCGGTCGTCGGCAGCGGCTTCATCGCTGCGCCGGACGCCGCCTGGGCGGTCGAGGTGACGGTGATCACGCCCGAACAGATGGCGACGCTTTTGCAGATGGCGCGCGACATCTATCCACATGACCAGGTGGCGGACCGGTTCTATGCGGTGGCCGTCAAGGGTTATGACAGCGAGGAGATGAAGGCGATGGTGGCCGAGGGCGTCGCGGCCCTGGATGCCGCCGCAAAGGCTGCCGGGTTCGACAGCTATGTCGCCGCCGGATGGGAGGAGGACCGGGTGAAGCTCCTCCAGGGTATCGAGATGACTCCCTTCTTCCAGACGGTGCGCTCGGGTCTGGTGACCGGGCTTTATAACCAGAAAGAGGTCTGGCCGATCTTCGGCTACCAGGGGGAAAGCTTCTCTCAGGGTGGCTACATCGAGCGCGGCTTCAACGACATCGACTGGCTCTGAGGGGGGACGATCATGGCACCGTTTGACAAGAACGACGATTCAGTGGTCGTCATCATCGGCACCGGCGCGGGCGGCGGGGTTCTCGCCAACGAACTGGCGCAGAAGGGCGTCAAGGTCGTGGCGCTGGAGGCCGGGGGCCGTTATCTGCCCGAGGATTACATCAACGACGAATGGGAAAGCTTTGGTCAGCTGGCCTGGCTGGATGCCCGGACCACCAGCGGCAGCTGGCGTGTGGCCAAGGATTTCGCCGGCCTGCCCGCCTGGATCGTGAAGGCCGTGGGCGGCACCACAACGCATTGGGCCGGGGCCTCGATCCGCTTCCAGGACCATGAATGGAAGGCGCTGACAACCTATGGCCCGGTCGAGGGCGCGAACCTCTTGGACTGGCCGATCGACGCGGCGGAAATGGCGCCCTGGTATGAAAAAGCCGAGACCAAGCTGGGCGTCACCCGCACCGGCGACCGCGCGGGCCTGCCGGGGAACAACAACTATCTGGTTTTCGAGAAGGGCGCGAAGGCCCTGGGCTACAAGGAGGTCCACACCGGCCGGATGGCGATCAACTCGGCCGATTACGATGGCCGTATGGCCTGCCAGCAGACGGGCTTCTGCTTCCAGGGCTGCAAATGGGGCGCGAAGTGGTCGGCGGCCTATACCGACATACCGGCGGGCGAGGCGACGGGGAACCTGGAGGTCCGCGAGCGCAGTCACGTTGCGCGCATCCTGCACAATGAGGCGGGGAAGGTGACCGGGGTCGAATATTTCGACAAGGACGGCACCTTGCAGATGCAGAAGGCGCGGATCGTCTGCGTCGCGGGGAACTCGTTCGAGAGCCCGCGCCTGCTCTTGAACTCGGCGTCCTCGATGTTCCCGGACGGGCTGGCGAATTCCTCGGGCATGGTCGGCAAGAACTACATGCGCCACACCACGGGGTCGGTCTATGCCATATTCGACAAGCCGGTGCGGATGTGGCGCGGCACGACGATGGCGGGGATCGTGCAGGACGAGGCGCGGCATGACCCGTCGCGCGGCTTCGTCGGCGGCTACGAGCTGGAGACGCTGAGCCTGGGCCTGCCGTTCATGGCGGCCTTCCTCAACCCCGGCGGCTGGGGCCGCAGCTTCACCACCGCGCTTGACCATTACGAGAACATGGCGGGCATGTGGATCGTGGGCGAGGACATGCCGCAGGCGACGAACCGGGTCACGCTGTCCGAGACCAAGGACCAGTTCGGCCTGCCGGTGGCGAATGTCCATTTCGACGACCACCCGAACGACATCGCCATGCGCAACCATGCCTACCAGCAGGGCATGGCGATCTACGAGGCCGTGGGGGCGACCCGCGCCTTCCCGACGCCGCCCTATCCGTCCACGCACAACCTGGGCACCAACCGGATGTCCGAGAAGCCCGAGGATGGCGTGTGCAACAGATGGGGGCAGACCCATGACATTGCGAACCTCTTCATCTCGGACGGCTCGCAGTTCACCACAGGGGCGGCCGAGAATCCGACGCTGACCATTGTCGCGCTGGCGATCCGTCAGGCGGACCACATCGCGCGCGAGATGAGCGCGGGAAATATCTGACACCAGGACCGGGCCGGGGGCAGCTTCCGGCCCGGTCTGCGGTGGGCGGGTGCGTCGGGTCCCCAGCGGCTCCCGCTTCCGCCTAAACCTGCGCCCTCGCCGCTGCCTGCTTCATCTGCCAGCCCAGCCGCACGCCCGGGTTGGCCCGGATCTGGTCGAGCATCGCCTTGAAGCGCGCACGCGGCACCATGGCCTCGTGCCACTTCGCCGCCTCGCGCACCCGTTGCATCAGTCTGCCATCGGTCAGCCCTCCGACCCGTGCCGCGGCCAGAGCCGCCTCTGTCACCGGGGCCACCGACAGGAACACCACGCCGACGCGCGGCACCTGGGCCAGCGGCTGGAAACAGTCGCGCAGCGCCACCATCTGGGCGGGAAGCCAGGGTTGCACCGCCATGAGGTAGTCCTGCTGCACGACGATTGACCGCCCCGGCACCAGGGCCGGAAAGAACTCGGCCGCGACATGGTCGGCCATGACGGCACCCTTGGCGGCATCGACCGACAGGATCTCGATCGGCC
Source organism: Rhodobacter calidifons (assembly GCF_011174775.1). Taxonomy (GTDB): domain Bacteria; phylum Pseudomonadota; class Alphaproteobacteria; order Rhodobacterales; family Rhodobacteraceae; genus Tabrizicola; species Tabrizicola calidifons. The sequence continues at coordinate 479,113 of NZ_JAANHS010000001.1, read as the reverse complement.
CCCCGGTCCAACGCTTTTCGCCGATGTCGCCGATGTGAAGTGTCACATGGTCGGCCCAGGGGGCGAGGTGGCGTCGCACGACCGGCAGAAGGTCGGCATCGTCGGCTTCGGGCAGGGGCTCGTCGGGCAGGTACTTGGCCCAGAAGGCGCGGGAGGAGCGGAAGCGGTCAAAGCTGTGGACATGGAAGCGGCGCCCCGAGAGGGCGAGCCCCGACAGCAACCGCGCGGCCGAGCCTCCGGCATAGGCGCCAAGGTCCACCGTCGCGCCATCGCCCTGCACCCGGCGGCCGAGCCAGTGATACAGCAGGCGCTCTTCGGGGGTCAGCATGGTCGGCACGTCGGCTGCCGGACCAAGATCGGCCTCGGCCACCTGTTTCCAGGGCCGCCGGGCGAAGTTCTCGGCAATCTCGGCTATGGTCTGCACGGGGCTCCTCCTGGCGGCAGACTAGGCAAGGTCATGCGACCTTTCCAGACCGTCCTGCGGCGCGCCATCTGCCTTTCCTCACACAGCCGCCCGTGTGCGCAGATGAAATCAGGAAGGCTCCCGGACGGCTTCGGTCTTTGCCCCGGCCTTGCGGCAGCGGTCCGAGCAGAAGCGCACCGCGTCCCAGTCCCGCGCCCACTTCCTGCGCCAGGTGAAGGGCAGGCCGCAGGCGGCGCAGACCTTGGTCGGCAACTCGGATTTCTTGCGCATCTTCGGCATGGCGGTCTCCGTCTTCCGGGGAAACTGGCTTGGCCTGTCGTGCGGACAAGGGCAACCGCCCGGTCGGAGCCTTGCCTTCCCCGCCACTTTCCCCCCGGTAGGGGCGCGGTGAGACAAGGGGCCTGCCAGAGGAGGCGCAGATGGATCAGACGGCCTGAACCGTTTGCACCTTTCCCTTCCCCGGTCTTCGATCCCTGCTCCACCGTCGCGGGCAACCCGGCGCGCCTGATCCGGCAGGCCAAGACCGGGCCGGAAACGGCGGGAGGTGCGCGAGAGAATCCCTTGACCTCTCGCCGCGCCTGCCGTAACTCGGCCTCCGCATAGGGGTATAGCTCAGCTGGTAGAGCGACGGTCTCCAAAACCGTAGGTCGCGGGTTCGAGCCCTGCTGCCCCTGCCATCCCTCCTGTCCTTGCAGATGACCGACCGGACCCGGCTGCCATGCCGGAACCGGATCCGCGCTGGCGCGTTCCTTCATCAGCAACACGTTTGCAGGATAATGGAGTTCATCATGTTTACATCACGCAGCCTCACCACGGGCGCCGCGACCTGTGCCTTCGTCTCGCTTCTGGCCATTCCGGCCTTCGCTGGTGTGGACAAGATCGCGAAGATCGACGTTCAGGTCGACCTCAGCGCCGTGCAGAACGAACAGGCGGCCGCCTATTGGGCGACCCTGGAAACCGATCTGGAGAATGCCCTGGCCGCCCGTCTGGTCGACCGTCTGGTCACCGAAGCGGCCAAGCCGGATGACAGCGGCAAGATCGACGGGGCGCAGATCATCGTCGACATCCGCGAGTTCGAACTGGCCAACGCGCTTCAGCGCGAGTTGAACCTTGGCGACGCGGTCCTGGTGGGTCAGGTGACCATCAAGGACGACACCGACAACTCGAATGCCGATGGCTACGAGCTGACCACGACGCTGGAAAACGCAAAGGTCGAGGTGCCCGAAGGCATGACCGTGGTCCTGTCGACCGACACCAGAGAAGCCTACACCCGGCTGGTCGACGCCTTTGCCGAAGGGGTCGTGACACGTCTGAAGTAACGACCGGCGGCGGCCCTTTCGCCCTCGGTCCTCTGCGCCCTCCGATGCCGGTCCGGCATGGGGGCGCAGTCGTTTTCAGCGGCCGGCCAGGCGATCGACCGCCCCGTTTCCCGGCGCGGCTTGAAATCCCGGGCCGAACCCCGTATCTCCCCCGTGACCCAACCCCGGAATCCCCATGTCCACCACGAACCCCTTCCAGTTCCTCCAGCAGGTCCGCACCGAAGTCTCCAAGGTGGTCTGGCCCACCCGGCGCGAGGTTCTTCTCACCACGTTGATGGTGTTCATCCTCTCGGCGCTGGCGGCGACCTTCTTCAGCCTGGTGGACCTGCTGATCCGCACGGGCCTGACCTACATCGTCGGGGCGTGATTTCGGTCAGGCCCGGCTTTCCCTCTTGAATTGACCGCGGCCAGGGGGTAGACCCCCGGCCTAACCAAAGGGACACCGGCGCGCATCGATTCGGGGTGCGCGCTGTTTTTTGTTCCGGGCGAAGACGAAGACGGGGCCGAATGGCCCGCGCAGCAAGGATTGAGGCAGATGGCGAAGCGCTGGTATTCGGTAAGCGTTCTCTCGAATTTCGAGAAGAAAGTGGCCGAGCAGATCAAGACCGCCGTTGCCGAAGCCGGTCTTCAGGACGAGATCGACGAAGTGCTGGTGCCCACCGAAGAGGTGGTCGAGGTCCGGCGCGGCAAGAAGGTCACGTCCGAGCGCCGCTTCATGCCGGGCTATGTGCTGGTGCACATGGAGATGTCGAACCGCGGCTATCACCTGATCTCGTCGATCAACCGCGTCACCGGCTTCCTGGGCCCCCAGGGCAAGCCGATGCCGATGCGCGACAGCGAGGTGAACGCGATCCTGAACCGGGTCGAGGAAGGTCTGGAAGCCCCGCGCAACCTGATCCGCTTCGACATCGGCGAGACGGTGCAAGTGACCGACGGCCCGTTCGAGGGCTTTTCGGGCATGGTCGAGGATGTGGACGAGGCGCACAGCCGCCTGAAGGTCACGGTGTCGATCTTCGGTCGGGCGACGCCCGTGGAACTGGAATTCACCCAGGTCTCGAAAGGGGCCTGAGTGCATCGCGTGGGAGGTGCGCGTCCCCGACTGGATCGGGGATGACAAGCCGGACCACTAAACCCCGTCCCGGGCCTGACCCGGGACCTCTGCAAGACGCAGAGCAACGGTGACAAAGGAGAAGGCCAGATGGCCAAGAAGATTATCGGCAGCCTCAAGCTGCAAGTGAAGGCCCAGCAGGCCAACCCCTCGCCCCCGGTCGGCCCGGCCCTGGGTCAGCGCGGGCTGAACATCATGGCCTTCGTGAAGGAATTCAACGCGAAGACCGCCGACATCCCGCCGGGCACGCCCACGCCCGTCATCATCACCTATTACCAGGACAAGTCGTTCAGCCTGGAGCTGAAGACCCCGCCGGCCTCGTTCCTCATCAAGCAGGCCGCCGGTCTGCCGCCGGTGGGCAAGCGGTCGCGGTCCAAGGGCTCGGCCAAGCCGGGCCGGGAAGTGGCCGGCACGATCACCGCGGCGCAACTGCGCAAGATCGCCGAGACCAAGATGAAGGATCTGAACGCCAACTCGATCGAGGCGGCGATGAAGATCATCCTCGGTTCGGCGCAATCCTGCGGCATCGAAGTGAAGGGCTGAGCACCATGGCAAAGATTGCAAAGCGCATGGCCAAGGCGAGAGAGCTTTTCGCGGGCAAGTCGAACGTTTCGGTCGAAGAGGCGGTGAAGCTGGTCAAGCAGGCCGCTTCGGCCAAGTTCGACGAAACCGTCGAGATCGCGATGAACCTGGGCGTCGATCCGCGCCACGCCGATCAGATGGTCCGTGGTGTGGTCGCCCTGCCGAACGGCACCGGCAAGACCGTCCGCGTCGCCGTCTTCGCCCGTGGCGCCAAGGCCGACGAGGCCAAGGCCGCCGGGGCCGACATCGTGGGCGCCGAGGACCTGATGGAGACGATCCAGCAGGGCAAGATCGAGTTCGACCGCTGCATCGCGACCCCGGACATGATGCCGCTGGTCGGCCGTCTGGGCAAGATCCTGGGGCCCCGCAACCTGATGCCGAACCCGAAGGTCGGCACCGTGACGATGGACGTGAAGGCGGCCGTCGAGGGTGCCAAGGGCGGGGAAGTGCAGTTCAAGGTCGAGAAGGCCGGCGTGGTCCACGCGGGCGTCGGCAAGGTGTCCTTCGACGAGGCGAAGCTGGCCCAGAACATCCGCGCCTTCGTGGATGCGGTGTCCAAGGCCCGGCCGACCGGCGCCAAGGGGACCTACCTGAAGAAGGTGTCGCTCTCCTCGACCATGGGTCCGGGCGTGTCGGTGGACATCGCCTCGGCGACCCAGGCGTAAGTCAGAGTCGGGGCAAGCCCCGACCTACGAATTCCCGGGAAACCGGGATGCTACCCGGGCCGCCTGTTTGGCCCGGTTCTGTCCGAGACGGTGGGTGGTGCGCAAACACCATAAATCCTGCCTGAGATGGGGAACGAGATTGAAGGCGCCTTTCGAGGCGATCTTGGTTTCGGGAACCAAAGCGGACCCGACGCCTCCAGCGATGGGGGCAAACATGAGCCGGGGGGAAACCCCCAACCTTGGAGTGAAACTGTGGATAGAGCCCAGAAAGAGAAAGTGGTCGAGGAACTCGGCCAGATCTTCGAAAGCTCTGGCGTTGTGGTGGTTGCCCACTACACCGGGATGACGGTTGCACAGATGCAGGACCTGCGCGCGAAGCTTCGCGAAGTGGGCGGGTCCGTTCGCGTTGCCAAGAACACGCTCGCCAAGATCGCCCTTGAAGGGAAGCCCGCTGCAAAGATGGGTGACCTGCTCACGGGCATGACCGTGCTGTCCTTCTCGGAAGACCCCGTGGCTGCGGCCAAGGTCTGCGATGCCTACGCCAAGACGAACGACAAGTTCGTCATCATCGGCGGGGCCATGGGCGAAACGGTTCTGGACCAGGCCGGTGTCAAGGCCGTGGCCGCCATGCCGTCGCGCGAAGAGCTTATCGCTCAGATCGTGTCGTGCATCGGTGCGCCCGCGTCGAACATCGCCGGGGCCATTGGCGCGCCTGCTTCGAACATCGCAAGCATCCTGTCGACCATCGAGGAGAAGGCTGCCGCCTAGTCGGGGGCCCGATCCTTTCATCCCGGTTGTGGTTGACCCCGCACCGTTGGAACCCATCTCAACATACGGAACGTGAAAAATGGCTGATCTGAACAAACTCGCCGAAGAGATCGTCGGTCTGACCCTCCTGCAAGCGCAGGAACTGAAGACCATCCTGAAGGACAAGTACGGCATCGAGCCGGCCGCCGGTGGCGCCGTCATGATGGCTGCTGCTCCGGGCGCTGGCGCTGCTGCCGCCGCCGAAGAAGAGAAGACCGAGTTCGACGTCGTCCTGACCGACGCCGGCGCGAACAAGATCAACGTGATCAAGGTCGTGCGCGAAATCACCGGCCTGGGTCTGAAGGAAGCCAAGGACCTGACCGAAGCCGGTGGCAAGGTCAAGGAAGGCGTCTCGAAGGCCGACGCCGAGGCGATGAAGAAGAAGTTCGAAGAAGCCGGCGCCAAGGTCGAGCTGAAGTAATCGGACATCCGACAGCGGCAGGGGGCGGCGGATCGCTGGCACCTGACCGCACGAAAATCCGCCTCCCCGGCGTTCTTGCCGGGGCGGCGTTCTTCGTCTGAAGACCCCCGCCCTTACGGACATCCTGCCCCTTGCCCTATCTTTTGCCCCAGAAGAAGCTTGCCGTGTTCTTCTCGCCCAAGGCGGCGGGAACCTCGGTGCGCGCCTTTCTGTTCGAGCTCGAGAACGGCTTTCCGCTGATGCCCTACCAGGTCCAGGGATGCGTTCACGACCTGAACACGGTGGCGAACCAGCTGGTGGTCAACAACCGCTTCAGGCTGGTGGATCACGCGGCGATCGCGGATTTCGAACGCATCGCCCTGGTCCGCGATCCGGTCCGGCGGCTGTTGTCGGCCTATTCCAACCGGGTGCTGCACTACCGTGAACTGAGCGAGGAGGCCGCAGGCCCCGCCCTGGCGGCCGCAGATCTTGCGCCCGACCCCGATATCGACCTTTTCATGGCCAATATCGCGCGCTACATGCAGATCTCCAAATCGATCGCGCGTCACTTCAGCCATCAGGAGGTCTTCCTGGGCAAGTCCAGGGACTATTTCAGCAAGCTGTTCCTCGTCGAGGACATGGGCAGCTTCGAGACCGAGATGAACCGTCACTTCGGGGCCAAGGCCAAAGTGCCCAGGTTGCAGGACGGCGGGCCGAAGATCGACTTTCACAGCCTCGCCCCGGCGACCAGGGAAAGGATCATGGCCTATGTCGGGACCAGCGTGATCTTCGACTGGGTAAAGGAATACAGGGAGGCATACGCCGACGCAGACCTGCCGGTGTGAGGCCGGAAAACACGATCGCCTCTCGTTGGAGGCTCGCGTGCGAGCCTCTTCCCAGACGCGACCGGGTTCGGGAGCCGCCCTTCGGGACGGGCGGCACGAATGGAACCCATCGGTCTCTTCGCAAGCGGTGCGCGCCCGTGGCCCGACGGGTGGTGCGCCAGCGAAACACGGAAAGGTGACCAGAAACATGGCGCAAGCTTATGTTGGCCAGAAACGCATCCGCCGCCACTACGGCAAGATCCGCGAAGTGCTGGAGATGCCGAACCTGATCGAGGTTCAGAAATCCTCCTACGACCTGTTCCTGCGGTCCGGCGACGGCGACAAGCCGATGGACGGCGAAGGGCTTCAGGGGACGTTCCAGTCGGTTTTCCCGATCAAGGATTTCAACGAGACTGCGGTCCTGGAATTCGTCAAGTACGAGCTGGAAAAGCCCAAGTATGACGTGGACGAATGCCAGAGCCGCGACATGACCTATGCCGCGCCGCTGAAGGTCACGCTGCGCCTGATCGTGTTCGATGTCGATGAAACCACCGGGGCCCGGTCTGTCAAGGACATCAAGGAACAGGACGTCTACATGGGCGACATGCCCCTGATGACCGCGAACGGCACGTTCATCGTGAACGGCACCGAACGGGTGATCGTCAGCCAGATGCACCGTTCGCCCGGCGTGTTCTTCGACCATGACAAGGGCAAGACCCATTCCTCGGGCAAACTCTTGTTCGCCTGCCGCATCATCCCGTATCGCGGCAGCTGGCTGGACTTCGAGTTCGACGCCAAGGACATCGTCTATGCCCGCATCGACCGCCGCCGGAAACTGCCGGTGACGACGCTGCTCTATGCGCTGGGCATGGACCAGGAAGGCATCATGGATGCCTATTACGAGACGATCAACTTCCGCTATGTGAAGAACAAGGGCTGGGTCACCAAGTTCTTCCCGAGCCGCGTGTCGGGCACCCGTCCTACCTATGATCTGGTCGATGCCGCGACCGGCGAAGTCATCCTGAAGGCGGGCGAAAAGGCCACGCCGCGGATGGTGAAGAAGTGGAAGGACGAGGGCACCGTCACCGAGCTTCTGGTGCCCTTCGACCACATCCTCGGCCGCTATGTCGCCAAGGACATCATCAACGAGGAAACCGGCGAGATCTGGGTCGAGGCCGGGGACGAGCTGACCTGGGAACTGGACCGCGACGGCGAAGTGAAGGGCGGCACGGTCAAGCTGCTGCTGGACCAGGGCATCACCGACATTCCGGTGCTGGACATCGACAACGTCAACGTCGGCCCCTACATCCGCAACACCATGGCGGTGGACAAGAACATGAGCCGGGACACCGCGCTCATGGACATCTACCGCGTGATGCGCCCCGGTGAGCCGCCGACCGTCGAGGCCGCCGCCGCGCTGTTCGACACGCTGTTCTTCGACAAGGAACGCTATGACCTGTCGGCCGTGGGCCGGGTCAAGATGAACATGCGGCTCGACCTCGACAAGCCGGACACCCAGCGCACGCTGGACCGCGAGGATATCGTCGCCTGCATCAAGGCGCTGTGCGAGCTGCGCGACGGCAAGGGCGAGATCGACGACATCGACCACCTCGGCAACCGCCGGGTGCGGTCCGTCGGCGAGCTGATGGAGAACCAGTATCGCGTGGGTCTCCTCCGCATGGAGCGCGCGATCAAGGAGCGGATGTCCAGTGTCGAGATCGACACGATCATGCCGCAGGACCTGATCAACGCAAAACCGGCGGCCGCTGCGGTGCGGGAATTCTTCGGTTCTTCGCAGCTGTCGCAGTTCATGGACCAGACCAACCCGCTGTCCGAAGTCACCCCCAAGCGCCGCCTGTCGGCGCTTGGGCCGGGCGGTCTGACGCGGGAACGTGCGGGCTTCGAGGTCCGCGACGTTCACCCGACCCACTACGGCCGGATGTGCCCGATCGAGACGCCGGAAGGCCAGAACATCGGCCTGATCAACTCGCTGGCGACCTTTGCCCGGGTGAACAAGTACGGCTTCATCGAGACCCCCTACCGCAAGGTGATCGACGGCAAGGTGACCGACGAGGTCGTCTACATGTCGGCCACGGAAGAAATGCGCCACACCGTCGCCCAGGCGAACGCGGCGCAGGACGCGGAAGGGCGCTTCACCGACGACCTGATCTCCAGCCGGAAGGCCGGGGAATTCATGCTGAACCCGCCGGACGCGATCGACCTGATCGACGTCTCGCCGAAACAGCTGGTCTCGGTCGCGGCCTCGCTGATCCCCTTCCTGGAAAACGACGACGCCAACCGCGCGCTGATGGGGTCGAACATGCAGCGTCAGGCGGTGCCGCTGTTGCAGTCGGACGCCCCGTTCGTGGGCACCGGCATCGAGGCGGTCGTCGCGCGTGACAGTGGCGCGGCCATCATGGCGCGGCGCGCGGGTGTCATCGACCAGGTGGACGCGACCCGTATCGTCGTGCGCGCCACCGAGATGCTGGAGCCGGGCGAGCCGGGCGTGGACATCTACCGTCTGCGCAAGTTCAAGCGGTCGAACCAGTCGTCCTGCATCAACCAGCGCCCGCTGGTGAAGGTGGGCGATCAGGTCAAGCGCGGCGAGGTCATCGCCGACGGCCCCTGCACCGACATGGGCGAACTGGCTCTGGGCCGGAACGTGATCGTCGCCTTCATGCCCTGGAACGGCTACAACTACGAGGACTCGATCCTGATCTCGGAACGGATCCTGCGGGATGACGTGTTCACCTCGATCCACATCGAGGAATACGAAGTCGCCGCCCGGGATACCAAGCTGGGGCCGGAAGAGATCACCCGCGACATCCCGAACGTCGGCGAGGAAGCCCTGCGCAACCTTGACGAGGCGGGCATCGTCTACATCGGCGCCGAAGTGCAGCCGGGCGACATCCTGGTCGGCAAGATCACGCCCAAGGGCGAAAGCCCCATGACGCCCGAAGAGAAGCTGCTCCGCGCCATCTTCGGGGAAAAGGCCAGTGACGTCCGGGACACCTCGCTGCGGCTGCCTCCGGGCGCCTATGGCACGGTGGTCGAGGTGCGGGTGTTCAACCGCCACGGCGTGGACAAGGACGAACGCGCGCTCCAGATCGAGCGGGAGGAGGTCGAACGCCTCGCCCGCGACCGCGACGACGAGCTGGCGATCCTGGAACGCAACATCTACGCGCGCCTGAAGTCGCTGATCCTGGGCAAGACCGCCGTGAAGGGGCCGAAGGGCATCAAGGCGGGCTCGACCATCGACGAGGAGCTCTTGTCCACGCTGAGCCGCGGCCAGTGGTGGCAGCTTGCCGTGGGTGAAGAGGACCTGGCCAAGGAGATCGAAGCCCTGAACGACCAGTTCGAGGCGCAGAAGCGCGCCCTGGAACACCGGTTCGACGACAAGGTCGAAAAGGTGCGCCGCGGCGACGATCTGCCCCCCGGCGTGATGAAGATGGTCAAGGTCTTCGTCGCGGTGAAGCGCAAGCTGCAACCGGGCGACAAGATGGCCGGCCGTCACGGCAACAAGGGCGTCATCTCGAAGGTCGTGCCGATGGAGGACATGCCGTTCCTCGCGGATGGCACTCCGGTCGATCTGGTGCTGAACCCGCTGGGCGTGCCCAGCCGGATGAACGTGGGCCAGATCCTGGAAACCCACATGGGCTGGGCCGCGCGCGGCCTCGGCCTGAAGATCGACGAGGCGCTGAAGGAATACCGCCGTTCGGGCGACCTGACCCCGGTGCGTGAGGCCGTCCGTCTGGCCTATGGCGACGAGACCTACGAAGAGGCCTTCGCGGGCCGCTCCGAGGAGGAGTTCCTGGAACTGGCGGGCAACGTGACCAAGGGCGTGCCGATCGCCACCCCGGTCTTCGACGGCGCGAAAGAGGCCGACGTGAACGACGCGCTGGTGCGCGCCGGGTTCGACACGTCGGGCCAGTCCGAGGTGTTCGACGGCCGCACCGGCGAGAAGTTCAGCCGCAAGGTGACGGTGGGCGTGAAATACATGCTGAAGCTGCACCACCTGGTCGACGACAAGCTGCACGCGCGGTCCACCGGCCCCTACAGCCTGGTGACCCAGCAACCGCTGGGCGGCAAGGCGCAGTTCGGTGGCCAGCGTCTCGGCGAGATGGAGGTCTGGGCTCTGGAAGCCTACGGCGCCGCCTACACCCTGCAGGAAATGCTGACGGTGAAGTCGGACGACGTGGCAGGCCGGACCAAGGTCTACGAGTCGATCGTCAAGGGCGAGGACAACTTCGAAGCCGGCGTGCCGGAATCGTTCAACGTCCTTGTCAAGGAAGTGCGGGGCCTCGGCCTCAACATGGAACTCCTGGATGCGGAGGAGGAGTGAGGGCCAAAAATCTTCGAAGATTTTTGCAAATTCCTTCGAAGGAATTTGGCCTCAACCCTCTGACCGCAGCCCCGAACATGGGAAAATGACATGAACCAGGAACTCTCGACCAACCCGTTCAACCCGGTTGCCCCGATCAAGACCTTCGACGAGATCAAGATCAGCCTGGCCTCGCCCGAGCGGATCCTGAGCTGGTCCTACGGCGAGATCAAGAAGCCGGAAACCATCAACTACCGGACCTTCAAGCCGGAACGCGACGGCCTGTTCTGCGCCCGCATCTTCGGGCCGATCAAGGACTACGAATGCCTTTGCGGCAAATACAAGCGCATGAAGTATCGCGGCGTCGTCTGCGAGAAATGCGGTGTTGAAGTCACGCTCCAGAAGGTGCGGCGTGAACGCATGGGCCATATCGAACTGGCCGCCCCCGTCGCGCATATCTGGTTCCTGAAGTCGCTGCCCAGCCGGATCGGCCTCATGCTCGACATGACGCTGCGCGATCTGGAACGCATCCTCTATTTCGAGAACTACGTCGTCATCGAGCCGGGTCTGACCGACCTGACCTATGGCCAGCTGATGACCGAAGAGGAATACCTCGACGCGCAGGACCAGTATGGCGCGGACGCCTTCACCGCCAACATCGGTGCCGAAGCGATCCGCGAGATGCTGGCGGCGATCGACCTGGAGGCGACCGCCGAACAGCTGCGTGAAGAGCTGAAGGAAGCCACTGGGGAACTGAAGCCGAAGAAGATCATCAAGCGGCTGAAGATCGTCGAGAGCTTCCTCGAATCCGGCAACCGGCCGGAGTGGATGATCCTGACCGTGCTTCCGGTGATCCCGCCGGAACTGCGCCCGCTGGTGCCCCTGGACGGCGGCCGCTTTGCCACGTCCGACCTGAACGACCTCTACCGTCGCGTCATCAACCGCAACAACCGCCTGAAGCGCCTGATCGAGCTGCGCGCGCCGGACATCATCGTCCGCAACGAAAAGCGGATGCTGCAAGAGGCGGTCGATGCGCTGTTCGACAACGGCCGTCGCGGCCGCGTCATCACGGGAACCAACAAGCGCCCGCTGAAGTCCCTCAGCGACATGCTGAAGGGCAAACAGGGCCGGTTCCGTCAGAACCTCCTGGGCAAGCGGGTGGACTTCTCGGGCCGTTCGGTCATCGTGACCGGGCCGGAACTGAAGCTGCACCAGTGCGGCCTGCCGAAGAAGATGGCCTTGGAACTCTTCAAGCCCTTCATCTACTCGCGGCTGGAGGCCAAGGGGCTTTCCTCGACCGTGAAGCAGGCCAAGAAGCTTGTCGAAAAGGAACGCCCCGAGGTCTGGGACATCCTGGATGAGGTGATCCGCGAACACCCGGTCCTCCTCAACCGCGCGCCGACGCTGCACCGTCTGGGCATCCAGGCCTTCGAGCCGATCCTGATCGAAGGCAAGGCGATCCAGCTGCACCCGCTGGTCTGCTCGGCCTTCAACGCCGACTTCGACGGCGACCAGATGGCCGTGCACGTGCCCCTCAGCCTCGAGGCCCAGCTGGAAGCGCGCGTGCTGATGATGTCCACCAACAACGTGCTGTCGCCCGCCAACGGCAGCCCGATCATCGTGCCGTCGCAGGACATGGTCCTCGGCCTCTACTACGTCACGATGGAGCGCAAGGGCATGAAGGGCGAGGGCATGGCCTTCGCCGACATCGACGAGGTGGAACATGCGCTTGCGGCAGGCGAAGTGCATCTGCACGCCAGGATCAAGGCGCGCATCCGTCAGGTGGACGAGACCGGCAACATCGTCTGGAAACGGTATGACACCACCCCGGGCCGCCTGCGGCTGGGGAACCTCCTACCCTTGAACGCCAAGGCCCCCTTCGACCTGGTCAACCGGCTTCTGCGCAAGAAGGACGTCCAGACCGTCATCGACACCGTCTACCGCTACTGCGGCCAGAAGGAATCGGTGATCTTCTGCGACCAGATCATGACGCTGGGCTTCCGCGAGGCCTTCCGCGCCGGCATCTCCTTCGGCAAGGATGACATGGTGATCCCCGACACCAAGTGGACCATCGTCAACGAGGTGAAGGAACAGGTCGCGGGCTTCGAACAGCAGTACCTCGACGGGCTCATCACCCAGGGCGAGAAGTACAACAAGGTCGTGGACGCCTGGACCAAGTGCAACGACAAGGTGACCGAGGCCATGATGGCCACGATCTCGGCCGTCCGCACCGACGAGACCGGCGCCGAGAAGGAGCCGAACTCGGTCTACATGATGGCCCACTCCGGCGCCCGGGGCTCGGTCATCCAGATGAAGCAGCTGGGCGGCATGCGCGGCCTGATGGCCAAGCCGTCCGGTGAGATCATCGAGACGCCGATCATCAGTAACTTCAAGGAAGGTCTGACCGTTCTTGAATACTTCAACTCGACCCACGGCGCCCGGAAGGGTCTGTCCGACACCGCGCTGAAGACCGCGAACTCGGGCTATCTCACCCGCCGTCTGGTCGATGTGGCGCAGGACTGCATCGTCCGCATCCACGACTGCGGCACCGAACAGTCGATCATGGCCTCGGCCGCGGTCAACGACGGCGAGGTGATCGTGCCGATGGGCGAACGGGTTCTTGGTCGCGTCGCGGCCGAGGACGTCATCGCCCCCGGCTCGGACGAAGTGATCGTCGCGAAGAACGAGTTGATCGACGAACGCAAGGCCGACGCCATCTCGGCGGCCGGTCTCGCCTCGATCCGCATCCGCTCGCCGCTGACCTGCGAGGCCGAAGAGGGCGTCTGCGCGCTCTGCTACGGGCGCGACCTGGCGCGCGGGACGCTGGTGAACATCGGCGAAGCGGTCGGCATCATCGCCGCCCAGTCCATCGGCGAACCTGGCACCCAGCTGACGATGCGGACCTTCCACATCGGCGGCGTGGCGCAGGGCGGCCAGCAGTCCTTCCTGGAAGCCAGCCAGGAAGGCAGGATCGAGTTCCGCAACGCCAACCTGCTGTCCAACGTCTCGGGCGAGCAGATCGTGGTCGGCCGGAACATGTCGATCGCGATCATCGACGAGGCGGGCCATGAACGGGCCGTCCACAAGCTGACCTACGGCGCGAAGCTGCACGTGAAGGAAGGCGAGACCGTCAAGCGCGGCACCAAGCTCTTCGAATGGGACCCCTTCACCCTGCCGATCATCGCCGAAAAGTCCGGCGTGGCGCGGTTCAAGGATCTCGTCGCGGGGATCTCGGTCCGCGAGGAAACCGACGATGCGACGGGCATGACCCAGAAGATCGTGTCGGACTGGCGGTCGGTGCCCAAGGGCGGCGATCTCAAGCCCGAGATCATCGTGATGGACCCGGCGACCGGCGAACCCGTGCGCAACGAGGCGGGCAACCCGATCACTTATGCCATGTCGGTGGACGCGATCCTGTCGGTCGAGGACGGCCAGGAACTGCGGCCCGGCGACGTTGTGGCGCGGATCCCGCGCGAAGGCGCCAAGACCAAGGACATCACCGGGGGTCTGCCCCGCGTGGCCGAACTGTTCGAGGCGCGCCGTCCGAAGGATCACGCGATCATCGCCGAATGCGACGGCTATGTGCGGTTCGGCAAGGACTACAAGTCCAAGCGCCGCATCACCATCGAGCCGGTGGACGAGACGTTGCAGCCGATGGAATACATGATCCCCAAGGGCAAGCACATTCCGGTCCAGGAAGGTGATTTCGTCCAGAAGGGCGACTACATCATGGATGGCAACCCGGCTCCGCACGACATCCTGCGGATCCTGGGGATCGAGGCGCTTGCCAATTACATGATCGACGAAGTGCAGGACGTCTATCGCCTGCAAGGCGTGAAGATCAACGACAAGCACATCGAGGTCATCGTCCGTCAGATGCTTCAGAAGTTCGAGATCACCGACTCGGGCGACACCACGCTGCTGAAGGGCGAACAGGTCGAGAAGATCGAGCTGGACGAAGAAAACGCCAAGGCCGTGGCCCGTGGTGGCCGTGAGGCGAAAGCCGAGCCGGTCCTCCTTGGCATCACCAAGGCGTCGTTGCAAACGCGCAGCTTCATCTCGGCGGCCTCGTTCCAGGAAACCACGCGCGTCCTGACCGAGGCCTCGGTGCAGGGCAAGCGGGACAAGCTGCTGGGCCTGAAGGAAAACGTCATCGTGGGCCGGTTGATCCCGGCGGGCACGGGTGGCGCCACCAGCCGCGTGAAGAAGATCGCCGCCGACCGCGACCAGACCGTGATCGAGGCCCGCCGGTCCGAGGCGGAACACGCCGCCGCGCTGGCTGCTCCGATGGCGGTGGTAGAGCCCGAAGCGGACGACGTCTTCGACGGCGGCCTCGTGGACACGATCGAAAGCCGGGACTGATCCGGACCGGCGATCCGCAAGGTCAGCCCCCGCCATCCGAAAGGGTGGCGGGGGTTTCCCTTTTCGGAAAGGGGTGGCGTCTTCCGGGGCAGTCATCGGCCGGGAAAACCCATGCGTTTTCTGATCGGGCTCACCCCCCCCACCCCTTCCTCGGTCGGCGCTGCCGCGGATGCAGTTGCAAGGCGAGGCGCCAGGCTGAAACTGCCGACGCCCGGGGGAAGTGCTTGAAACCGGCAATCACCCTTGCCGTTTCCCGCGCGGAGAGTCCGCGCCTCTCTCTCGCAGCCGTGCCGGCTGACCGGCTCCGGCTTGCTCACGTCGAAAATACTCTCCGGGGGTTCGGGGGTGGAAAACCCCCATCACCCGAGAAGGAGGCGGAGCCCGACGACGCGACAAAGGACTTGCAGGGCCGCGCCCAAGTCGAAATCCAGACGCGAAATCCACCCCGGCCAGGCAAGGCGGCAAGCCTTTCCGGACGGCAGACACCCCCGCCTGAACCCTTGAGTGCAAAGACGCGAAAAGTCTTTTCGCGGGTTGACCCTTCCCCTTGCCCATGCCGCCTGCTACCGAAGGGGCCAGGAGAAGGACCCCATCTTGCCCGTATCGGAAAACCTTCGCGGCATCCTTCTGATGTGCGCCTCGATGGCCGCCTTCACCATCAACGACACCTTCATGAAATCGGTCACCCTGACCCTGCCCCTGTTCCAGACCATCGGCCTGCGCGGGCTGATCGCGGTGGCGGGCCTTGCGCTGCTGTGCCTGGCGACGGGGGCCTTCCGCTTTCGTCCGAACCGCCGCGACGCGGGGCTCATCCTGTTGCGGTCGCTGGCGGACGTGGCCGCAACGGTCTTTTTCCTCGAGGCCCTGCTGCGGATGCCGCTTGCCAATCTGTCGGCCATCCTTCAGGCCCTGCCGCTGCTGATCACCCTCGGCGCCGCCATCGTCTACGGCGACCGGATCGGCTGGCGGCGGATGACCGCGATCCTGGTGGGCCTCGCAGGCGTCCTCATCATCATCCGCCCGGGCACCGAAGGCTTCGACCGCTGGTCGCTGCTGGGTCTTGCCTCGGTCGCCTGCGTGGTGGTCCGCGACCTGTCGGTGCGGCCCTTGCAGGGCCAGGTGCCCTCGGCCCTGGTCGCCCTGGGCGCTGCGGTCGCGGTGACACTGATGGGCTGGACCGGCACCCTGTTCCAGGGCTGGCAAAGCCCCGACAGCGGCGAGGCCGCCAAGGTGCTTGGCGCCGGGCTTTTCCTGATCGTCGGCTACCTCACATCGGTCAGCGCCATGCGCCACGGCGATGTCGGCATGGTCGCGCCGTTCCGCTATACCTCGCTGCTCTGGGCCATCGTCCTGGGACTTTTCGTCTTTGGCGACCTGCCCGACGGCTGGACCCTGCTCGGTGCGGCGATCGTCGTCGGCGCGGGTCTCTTCACGCTCTGGCGCGAGCGCCAGCTGCGCCGCCGGCCGGGCTGAGCGGCAGGGCAGGGGGCGTCCATTGACACCTCCACCGATTCCCCCTATACGCCGCCCAACCCGAAGGGCGAGGTCTGCCTTGTCCCAGGGCTCAGAGCGCTTGATGTGGTCATGATCCGGGCCGAAAACGCCCCGATCCTCTGGAATTCCACCGCGGCATCGCCGGAAACGGCGGTGGATGCGGTGTTCGTGTTTTGCGATTCGCGCAGGGCACGGTCGAGAAGCGGCGCCGAGGTGGCACCCGGCGAGTATCGAAACGAGGAACGTGAATGCCGACGATTCAACAGCTGATCCGGAAGCCCCGGGAAGCAGTGGTCCGGAAATCCAAGTCGCAGCACCTGGAATCCTGCCCGCAGAAACGTGGGGTCTGCACCCGCGTCTATACCACCACCCCGAAGAAGCCGAACTCGGCCATGCGGAAAGTCGCCAAGGTGCGCCTGACCAACGGCTTCGAGGTCATCTCCTACATCCCCGGCGAAAAGCACAACCTTCAGGAACACTCCGTCGTCCTGATCCGTGGCGGCCGGGTCAAGGACCTTCCGGGTGTGCGTTACCACATCCTCCGCGGCGTTCTGGACACCCAGGGCGTGAAAGAGCGTCGTCAGCGTCGTTCGAAATACGGCGCCAAGCGTCCGAAGTGAGGAGATAGAAGATGTCCCGTCGTCACGCCGCCGAAAAGCGCGAAATCCTGCCCGATGCCAAGTTCGGCGACCGGGTGGTCACCAAGTTCATGAACAACCTGATGCTCGACGGCAAGAAATCGGTCGCCGAGTCGATCGTCTATGGCGCGCTTGACCGCGTCCAGACCCGTCTGAAGCGCCCGGCGGTCGAGGCTTTCCACGAAGCGCTCGACAACGTGAAGCCCTCGGTCGAGGTCCGCTCGCGCCGCGTCGGCGGTGCGACCTATCAGGTCCCGGTCGAGGTTCGGACCGAACGTCGCGAGGCCCTGGCGATCCGCTGGCTGATCGCCGCCGCTCGCAAGCGCAACGAGAACACGATGGAAGAGCGTCTGGCCGCCGAACTGGCCGATGCCGTGCAGAACCGCGGCAGTGCCGTGAAGAAGCGCGAAGACACCCACAAGATGGCCGACGCGAACAAGGCGTTCAGCCACTATCGCTGGTAAGGAGCGCAGATCATGGCACGCGAATATCCGCTGCACCTCTACCGCAACTTCGGGATCATGGCCCATATCGACGCGGGCAAGACCACCACGACCGAGCGGATCCTGTATTACACCGGCAAGTCGCACAAGATCGGCGAAGTGCACGACGGCGCTGCGACCATGGACTGGATGGAGCAGGAGCAGGAGCGCGGGATCACCATCACCTCGGCTGCGACCACCACCTTCTGGGAACGCACCACCGACGGCAAGACCGCCGAAGGCCCGAAGCACCGCTTCAACATCATCGACACTCCCGGCCACGTGGACTTCACCATCGAGGTCGAACGATCGCTGGCCGTGCTTGACGGGGCCGTCTGCCTGCTGGACGCCAACGCCGGCGTCGAGCCGCAGACCGAAACGGTCTGGCGTCAGGCCGACCGCTACAAGGTGCCGCGCATCGTCTTCGTCAACAAGATGGACAAGATCGGCGCCGATTTCTTCAAATGCGTCCAGATGATCAAGGACCGCACCGGCGCGACCCCCGCCCCGATCGCCTTGCCGATCGGCGCCGAGGACAAGCTGGAAGGCATCATCGACCTGGTGACGATGAAGGAATGGGTCTATCAGGGCGAAGATCTGGGCGCGACCTGGGAAATCCGCGACGTCCGCGACAGCCTGAAGGGCGAGGCGGAAACCTGGCGCGCCAAGCTGATCGAGCTTGCCGTCGAACAGGACGACGAGGCGATGATGGCCTATCTCGAAGGCCAGGAACCGGACGTCGAGACCCTGCGCAAGCTGATCCGCAAGGGCACGCTGAACATGTCCTTCGTGCCGGTCACCGCCGGTTCCGCGTTCAAGAACAAGGGCGTCCAGCCGGTCCTGAACTCGGTCATCGACTATCTGCCCTCGCCCCTGGACGTCCCGCCCTACCTGGGCTACGCCCCGGGCGACGAGACGGAAACCCGCAACATCGAGCGCAAGCCCGATGACGCCGAGCCCTTTGCGGCCCTGGCGTTCAAGATCATGAACGACCCCTTCGTGGGCTCGCTCACCTTCACCCGCATCTATTCCGGCACCCTGAAGAAGGGCGACCAGATGCTGAACTCGACCAAGGGCAAGCGCGAGCGTGTCGGTCGGATGATGATGATGCACGCCATCAACCGCGAGGAAATCGACGAAGCCTTCGCGGGCGACATCATCGCGCTGGCGGGGCTGAAGGAAACCACCACCGGGGATACGCTCTGCGATCCGAACAAGCCGCTGGTGCTGGAAACCATGACCTTCCCCGAGCCGGTGATCGAGATCGCGGTCGAGCCGAAGTCGAAGGCCGACCAAGAGAAGATGGCGCTGGCCTTGCAGCGTCTGGCCGCCGAAGACCCGTCCTTCCGCGTCGAGACCGATCTGGAATCGGGCCAGACCATCATGAAGGGTATGGGCGAACTTCACCTCGACATCCTCGTCGACCGCATGCGGCGCGAGTTCAAGGTCGAGGCGAACATCGGCGCCCCGCAGGTGGCCTACCGCGAAACCATCTCGCGCCCGACCGAGATCGACTACACCCACAAGAAGCAGACCGGCGGCACGGGCCAGTTCGCCCGCGTCAAGCTGGAGATCACGCCCACCGAGCCGGGCGAGGGCTACAGCTTCGAAAGCCGCATCGTCGGCGGCGCGGTGCCGAAGGAATACATCCCCGGCGTCGAGAAGGGCATCAAGTCGGTCATGGACTCGGGCCCGCTGGCGGGCTTCCCGGTCATCGACTTCAAGGTGGCGCTCGTTGACGGTGCTTACCACGACGTCGACTCCAGCGTGCTCGCCTTCGAGATCGCGACCCGGGCTGCGATGCGCGAGGGCCTGAAGAAGGCCGGCGCGAAACTGCTGGAACCGATCATGAAGGTCGAGGTCGTGACGCCCGAGGAATACACCGGCGGCGTCATCGGCGACCTGACCTCGCGTCGGGGCATGGTGACCGGGCAGGACAGCCGCGGCAACGCCAATGTCATCAACGCGATGGTGCCGCTGGCCAACATGTTCGGCTACATCAACAACCTGCGCTCGATGACGAGCGGTAGGGCGGTGTTCACGATGCTCTTCGACCACTACGACGCGGTGCCGGAGAACATCAGCCAGGAAATCCAGAAGAAATACGCATGACATTCGGTGCGCCCTAAAGGCGCACCCTACCAACCCGTAGGGTGCGCATTCATCGCGCACCGCACCGAAACAGGAGGCCAGCATGGCGAAGGCAAAGTTTGAACGGACGAAACCGCATGTGAACATCGGGACCATCGGTCACGTTGACCATGGCAAGACGACGCTGACGGCGGCGATCACGAAGTATTTCGGCGAATTCCGCGCCTATGACCAGATCGACGGCGCGCCGGAAGAGCGGGCGCGGGGGATCACGATCTCGACCGCGCATGTGGAATACGAGACCGAGAAGCGCCACTACGCCCACGTCGACTGCCCCGGCCACGCCGACTATGTGAAGAACATGATCACCGGGGCCGCCCAGATGGACGGCGCGATCCTGGTGGTGGCGGCCTCGGACGGCCCGATGCCGCAGACGCGCGAGCACATCCTGCTGGGCCGTCAGGTGGGCATCCCCTACATGGTCGTCTACATGAACAAGGTGGACCTCGTGGATGACGAGGAACTCTTGGAACTGGTCGAGATGGAAGTGCGCGAGCTTCTGTCCTCCTACGAATATCCCGGCGACGAGATCCCGATCATCAAGGGCTCGGCCCACCAGGCGATGATCGGCGAGAACCCCGAGATCGGCGAGAAGTCGATCCGCGCGCTGATGGCGGCGGTGGACGACTACATCCCGACCCCGGCGCGGGCGGTGGACCAGCCCTTCCTGATGCCGATCGAGGACGTGTTCTCGATCTCGGGCCGTGGCACGGTGGTGACCGGCCGGGTGGAGCGGGGCGTGATCAACGTCGGCGACGAAGTGGAGATCGTGGGCCTGCGCGAGACCAAGAAGTCGGTCTGCACCGGGGTGGAGATGTTCCGCAAGCTCCTGGACCGTGGGGAAGCTGGCGACAACATCGGCGCGCTCCTGCGCGGG
Source organism: Rhodobacter calidifons (assembly GCF_011174775.1). Lineage (GTDB taxonomy): Bacteria > Pseudomonadota > Alphaproteobacteria > Rhodobacterales > Rhodobacteraceae > Tabrizicola > Tabrizicola calidifons. The sequence goes on along the minus strand of NZ_JAANHS010000001.1, from coordinate 458,659 downwards.
ATCGACCGTGACGGGGTGGAGCGTGGCCAGGTGCTGTGCAAGCCCGGCTCGGTCAAGCCGCACACCAAGTTCGAGGCCGAGGCCTATATCCTGACCAAGGAGGAAGGCGGGCGTCACACGCCGTTCTTCGCGAACTACCGTCCGCAGTTCTACTTCCGCACGACGGACGTGACGGGCACGGTGAAGCTGCCGGAAGGCACCGAGATGGTGATGCCGGGCGACAACCTGAAGTTCGAGGTCGAGCTGATCGCGCCGATCGCGATGGAAGAGAAGCTGCGCTTCGCCATCCGCGAAGGCGGCCGCACCGTCGGCGCCGGCGTCGTGTCGAAGATCATCGCCTGAGGCGTATTGCACTCCTGAAGGGTGGGCTGTAGAAGCCCGCCCTTCGACCAACGAAACAGAACCTCTCGGGTGAGGCGCGTCGCCCCAGGCCGATGTTCTAAAGGGAAAAAACCGATGCAAGGTCAGACCATCCGCATCCGGCTTCGCGCCTTCGATTACCGTGTGCTGGACGCCAGCACGCAGGAAATCGTGAACACCGCGAAGCGTACCGGTGCCACCGTCCGCGGGCCGATTCCGCTGCCCAACAAGATCGAGAAATTCACGGTTCTCCGTGGTCCGCACATCGACAAGAAGTCGCGCGACCAATGGGAGATCCGCACGCACAAGCGGCTTCTCGACATCGTCGACCCCACCCCGCAGACCGTGGACGCGCTGATGAAGCTCGACCTCGCGGCCGGTGTGGACGTCGAGATCAAAGTGTAAGGAGGGCAGGCAGATGCGCTCTGGAGTTATTGCGAAGAAGCTGGGCATGACCCGGCTGTTCCTGGCCGACGGCAAGCAGGTTCCGGTGACGGTCCTGCAACTCGACAGCCTTCAGGTCGTGGCACAGCGCACCGCGGACAAGGACGGCTACACCGCCGTCCAGCTGGGTGCGGGCGTGGCCAAGGCCAAGCGGACCACCGCCGCGCAGCGCGGCCATTTCGCCAAGGCGAACGTGGCGCCCAAGCGCAAGATCGCGGAATTCCGCGTCTCGCCCGACTGCCTGATCGAAGTGGGCGCGGAAATCACCGCCGACCACTATCTGGAAGGCCAGTATGTCGATGTCGCGGGCACCTCGATCGGCAAAGGTTTTGCCGGTGCGATGAAACGGCACAACTTCGGCGGCCTGCGCGCCAGCCACGGTGTGTCGGTGTCGCACCGGTCGCACGGCTCGACCGGCCAGTGCCAGGACCCCGGCAAGGTGTTCAAGGGCAAGAAGATGGCCGGCCACATGGGTGCGGTGCGCGTGACCACGCAGAACCTGCAAGTGGTGCGCACCGATGCCGACCGCGGTCTCATCATGATCAAGGGCGCGGTCCCCGGATCGAAGGGTGGCTGGGTCACGATCAAGGACGCCGTGAAGAAGCCGGAAGCCAAGGACGCCCCGCGTCCCGCCGCGATCCGGACTGCCGCTGCTCCGGCCGCTGAAGTCGCCGCCGAAGGGGGTGAAGCATGAAACTCGATGTGATCAAGCTGGACGGCGGCAAGGCCGGTTCCGTCGAACTGGACGAAGCGCTGTTCGGCCTCGAGCCGCGCGCCGACATCCTGCACCGCGTGGTGCGCTGGCAGCGGGCGAAGGCCCAGGCGGGGACCCACTCGGTCCTCGGCAAGTCGGACGTCAGCTACTCGACCAAGAAGATCTATCGCCAGAAGGGCACCGGCGGCGCACGCCACGGTTCGAAGAAGGCACCGATCTTCCGGCACGGCGGCGTCTACAAGGGCCCGACCCCGCGCAGCCACGCCCATGACCTGCCGAAGAAGTTCCGCGCCCTCGGGCTGCGGCATGCGCTCTCGGCCAAGGCCAAGGCGGGTGAGCTGGTGATCCTGGACGCGGCCACGCTGGCCGAGGCCAAGACCGCCCATCTCGCCAAGGTGAAGTCGGAACTCGGCTGGAAGCGCGTCCTCATCATCGACGGCGCTTCGGTCGATCCGAACTTCGCCCTGGCCGCCCGCAACCTGGAGGGTGTGGACGTCCTGCCGACCATCGGCGCCAACGTCTACGACATCCTGAAGCGTGATACCCTGGTCATCACCAAGGCCGGTATCGAAGCCCTGGAGGCTCGCCTGAAATGAGCAAAGCACCGAAAACCGCGGCGAGCCTGAAGCCGGAGCACTACGACCTGATCCAGAAGCCGGTCATCACCGAAAAGGCCACCATGGCCTCGGAGGCGGGGGCCGTCGTGTTCCAGGTCGCGATGGATGCGTCCAAGCCGCAGATCAAGGAAGCCGTCGAGGCGATCTTTGGCGTGAAGGTGAAGGCGGTGAACACCACCATCACCAAGGGCAAGGCCAAACGCTTCCGCGGTCGCCCCGGCGAGCGGTCGGACAAGAAGAAGGCCTATGTCATGTTGGAAGACGGTCAGACGATCGACGTGACGACCGGCCTCTGAGCCTTAGGCTTGAGTGAAATGAGAGAGCCCCTGCCGGAAGGCGGGGGCTTTTGCCATTCTGGGGCGCGGTGAATGTTGGTGGTGTATTTCTACCTGTCAGCTTAGACGAGCTTCCATCTCATCTCAAGCTTGGAAAGTTCGTCGAATAGCTGCGGCCTGAAGTTGTTTGCACCACTTGATCGCCCATGCCCCAAAACAACATTTATCCTTAGTTCCCCGTCCGCTCGCTCGATCTTTGAAACGAATTCAGTGGGGAGATGCTTGCGGATAGCGGCATACTCGGGGGTTTGGACCAATTCGGAGAGAGCTGCACTGTGATCTTGAGCGAACCTACGAACAGCGTCGATGTAGTCAATTCGGCGTTGTCTCTGAAGGCGCCGTTTCTCAATTCCCCAGTTTACCCAAGGAAGCGAAATTGACATTGCCGCGGCGACAATAGCGGCGACGACAGCAGGTGTAAGGTAGGTAAGAACATGGTCCATGAACATTCAGGGTTTCTCGCTAAAGACAACTTGCATCTGAGGTGACCATGCGCCGAAGATAGCGCTGCATTGATTTCTAGGAAAGGTGCGGCAGGGCGGGTCTTAGGTCAAGCATTGCAAGCCTTGGCACTGTCACAGTCTGCAAAGCTCGAAGACCAACCAACTGTCAGGACCGAAGAATCCCTACCTTCCCCCCTTGCCACCCCCACCCCCCTCTGCTAATCCCGCGCCACGCCAGCAGCCCCGGATTCGTCCGGGGCTCTTGGTTTGTTCGTTCCCGATGCAGCCGCAGGAGGAAAGAACACCCAATCGGGGATCTTCGGAGCCCTTCACCCGAGGCCCGCAAGGGTCGCGAAGCAAACGGAAGACAGGAAACATGGCACTCAAGTCGTACAAGCCGACGACGCCTGGCCAGCGCGGGCTGGTTCTGATCGACCGTTCGGAGCTGTGGAAAGGCCGCCCGGTCAAGCACCTCACCGAGGGTTTGAACCGTTCTGGCGGCCGGAACAACACCGGACGTATCACGATGTGGCACCAGGGCGGGGGCGCGAAGCGTCTCTACCGGGTGGTCGATTTCAAGCGTCGCAAATGGGACGTCCCCGCCACGGTCGAGCGGATCGAATATGACCCGAACCGCACCGCCTTCATCGCGCTGATCAAGTATCAGGACGGTGAACTGGCCTATATCCTCGCGCCGCAGCGTCTGGCTGTCGGCGACCAGGTGATCGCGGGCGCCAAGACCGACGTGAAGCCCGGCAACGCGATGCCGTTCAGCGGCATGCCGATCGGCACGATCGTCCACAACGTGGAACTCAAGCCCGGCAAGGGCGGCCAGTTGGCCCGTGCGGCGGGCACCTATGCCCAGTTCGTCGGCCGTGACGGCTCCTACGCGCAGATCCGGCTCTCCTCGGGCGAGCTGCGGATGGTCCGTCAGGAATGCATGGCCACCATCGGTGCCGTGTCGAACCCCGACAACTCGAACCAGAACTTCGGGAAAGCCGGCCGCATGCGCCACAAGGGCATCCGCCCGACGGTGCGCGGCGTCGCGATGAACCCGATCGACCACCCGCATGGCGGTGGTGAAGGCCGCACCTCCGGTGGCCGTCACCCGGTCACCCCGTGGGGCAAGGGCACCAAGGGCAACAAGACGCGCAAGCCGAAGGCTTCGGATGCACTGATCGTCCGTTCGCGTCACGCCAGGAAGAAAGGGCGTTAATCCATGGCACGTTCCATCTGGAAAGGCCCGTTTGTCGACGGCTACCTTCTGAAGAAGGCCGAGAAGGCGAAGGCATCGGGCAAGTCGGAAGTGATCAAGATCTGGTCGCGCCGCTCCACCATCCTGCCGCAGTTCGTGGGCCTGACCTTCGGCGTCTACAACGGCAAGAAGCACGTCCCCGTTGCGGTGACGGAAGAAATGATCGGCCAGAAGTTCGGTGAATATTCGCCGACGCGGACCTACTACGGTCACGCCGCCGACAAGAAAGCGAAGAGGAAGTAAGCCATGGGTGCGGAAAAGAACCCCCGCCGCGTGGCGGACAACGAAGCGATGGCCGTGCTGCGCATGTTGCGCACGTCCCCGCAGAAGCTGAACCTGGTCGCGGGCATGATCCGCGGCAAGAAGGTGGACAAGGCCTTGGCCGACCTGACCTTCTCCAAGCGCCGCATCGCCGGCGACGTGAAGAAGTGCCTGCAATCGGCGATCGCCAATGCGGAAAACAACCACAATCTCGACGTGGACCAGCTGGTCGTGGCGGAAGCCTGGGTCGGCAAGAACCTGGTGATGAAGCGGGGCCGTCCGCGGGCCCGTGGCCGTTTCGGCAAGATCATGAAGCCGTTCTCTGAAATCACCATCAAGGTCCGTCAAGCCGGGGAGTCCGCATAATGGGTCAGAAGGTCAATCCGATCGGGATGCGCCTCCAGGTCAACCGCACCTGGGACAGCCGCTGGTTTGCCGGGTCGAAGGACTATGGCGATCTGCTGCTGGAAGACCTGCGGATGCGCGAGTTCATCCACAAGGAACTCAAGCAGGCCGGCATCAGCCGCGTCATCATCGAGCGTCCGCACAAGAAGTGCCGTGTGACCATCCACACCGCGCGTCCGGGTGTCATCATCGGCAAGAAGGGCGCGGACATCGAGACGCTGCGCAAGAAGCTGTCGCAGTTCACCAAGTCGGAACTGCACCTGAACATCGTCGAGGTCCGCAAGCCGGAACTCGACGCCCAGCTGGTGGCTGAATCGATCGCCCAGCAGATGGAACGCCGCGTCTCCTTCCGTCGCGCGATGAAGCGCGGCGTGCAGAACGCGATGCGGATGGGTGCGCTGGGTATCCGGGTCAACGTTTCGGGCCGCCTCGGCGGCGCCGAGATCGCCCGGACCGAATGGTACCGCGAAGGCCGCGTGCCGCTGCACACGCTGCGTGCCGACATCGACTATGCGCTGTCGGAGGCCGAGACCCCCTACGGGATCATCGGCGTGAAGGTCTGGATCTTCAAGGGCGAAATCCTCGAGCATGATCCCCAGGCCCATGACCGTCGTCTTGCCGAAGCGGCTGACGGCCCGGCCCCGCGCGGCCCGCGCCGTGAGCGGGCGTAAGGAGTAGGAAGATGCTGCAACCAAAGCGCACCAAGTATCGCAAGATGCACAAGGGCCGCATCCATGGCGAAGCCAAGGGCGGTTTCCTGATCAACTTCGGCTCCTACGCCCTGAAGGCAACCGAGCCCGAGCGCGTCACCGCGCGGCAGATCGAGGCGGCCCGCCGCGCGATCACCCGCCACATGAAGCGTCAGGGCCGGGTCTGGATCCGCATCTTCCCGGACGTTCCGGTCTCGGCCAAGCCCGTCGAGGTCCGCATGGGCTCGGGCAAGGGTTCGACCGACTACTGGGCCTGCAAGGTCAAGCCCGGCCGGATCATGTTCGAGATCGACGGCGTGAACGAGGAAACCGCGCGCGAGGCCCTGCGTCTGGGCGCGATGAAGCTTCCGGTCCAGACGCGCATCGTCGCGAAGGAAGACTGGTAAGCGTCGGGGTGAACCCCGACCTGCATAATCGGCCCCCGCTGGAAACGGCGGGGGCTTTTTCCATAGATCGGCCACCCCTCCCCCATCCCCTCCCCCTCGTGGGGAGGGGATGGGGGAGGGGGCAGCCGAAGGATAGAGCCCATGCCCGAGATCACTTCCCTCTTCGTCACCCGCCTTTACCGCGCCGGTCTCAATGACCTTGCGAAGAAGAAGGTCGATTACGCAGAACTGCGTCAGACCTGCGAGACCATCGCCGAGGATGACGAGGCCGGGCAGGAGTGGTGCGAGGCGAACGGCTATCCCGGCTATACCTCCTATGCCTCGCTGAACGACCTGCCCTGGCGGATGCCGATCTTCGCCGATCTGGAAAAGGCGCTGGACAAGCATGTTGCCGCCTTCTGCACCGATCTCGGCTTCGACCTGGGCGACAGGAAGCTGAAGTGCAATTCCCTCTGGATCAACATCCTGCCCGAAGGCGGCACCCACGCCAGCCACATCCACCCGCATTCGGTGATCTCGGGCACCACCTATGTCGCGATGCCGGAGGGGACCTCCGCGCTGAAGCTGGAGGACCCCCGCCTGCCGATGATGATGCTGGCCCCCGTGCCGCTGAAAACTGCGCCGCAGGAGTTGCAGCGCTTCGTCTACGTCAAGCCCGCGGTGGGCGAGGTCCTGCTCTGGGAAAGCTGGCTGCGCCACGAGGTGCCGATGAACATGGCCGAGGAGGAGCGGATCTCGGTCAGCTTCAACTATGGGTGGGCGTGAGAAACAACCGTCCCGGCCTTGAGCCGGGACCTCTTGCGTCAATAGAGGCCCCGGCTCAAGGCCGGGGCGCTACGGATAGGGTGCGCATTCATTGCGCACCTTTATCGGCGTGGAATGGTGCGCAATGAATGCACACCCTACAGGGCGGCACCATGACAGAACCCAAGCCCATCACGGCGGCTGAGTTGGACGAAATGTTCGACAACGGCGAGGACGTCAGCGCCTATGTGGACTGGTCAAAAGCCCGCCGCCCCAACCAGGAACCCCGCCGGGTGAACGTGGACTTCCCGGCTTGGATGGTGCGCGACCTCGACAAAGAGGCCGGGCGGCTGGGCGTGACCCGGCAGTCGCTGATCAAGATGGGGATTGCGGAGAAGTTGGGGTAGTTGGCGGGGCGTGCCGCACATTCTGCTGCGGAGACTACATCACTCTCAAGAGGACGATGGCTCCAAGGCCGATTGCAAACACTACTAACGCCCATCGCGTAAGCTTCTGCTCCCACGGCGGTGGCCCCAATCCGGACTGACTGTAGAACTGCTTTTCCGCGCCAAGCTTTTCCCACTTCGCATCGCGCGCCAACTTCCTTTCATAGTCGGAGAGCTTTACGCCTCGCTCTTTTGCGGCCTTCCGTGCAGCCTTGATCTCTTGTTCGCGCAACTGGGCCGCAAGTGCTTTGTTCCGTAGGTTTGGACGATTGACAGGCATTTTGCACTTCTACAATTGTACTTGCGCGGACATCCTCCTTACTTTGGTGCGGTTACTTTCTGAAAGCAAGTCTGTCCAAGATTTGCTCCGCCTCTACGCTAGACGCTGCTACCCGCCGTCGAGGGGTTCGCCTGCCTCCCAACTTCCCCCTTGCCCCCCGCCGCCTTCCCCCCTATACGGGCGCATCCGCGATTCCGGGGTGACTCGGCGTCGGCGGTCTGTCATTGATCCGCCAGGTCCTCGGTGACCCTGCCAAGGGGCCGACTGGCGATTGTGAAAAGGAAAGACCGGCATGAAAGCCGAAGAACTGCGTTCGAAGACGCCGGACCAGCTGCGCGACAGCCTGATCCAGCTGAAGAAGGAAGCCTTCAACCTGCGCTTCCAGCAGGCGACCAACCAGCTTGAGAACACCGCCCGCATGCGTGCCGTCCGTCGTGACGTCGCCCGCATCAAGACCGTTCTCAACCAAAAAGCCGCCGAAGCTGCGAAGTAAGGGGAAAACACATGCCGAAACGCATCCTGCAAGGCGTCGTCACCTCGGACAAGAACGAGCAGACGATCACCGTCCTCGTGGAACGTCGCTTCAAGCACCCGCTGCTGCAGAAGACCGTCCGCAAGTCGAAGAAATACCGCGCCCATGACGCGGAGAACAGGTTCAAGGTCGGCGACGTGGTCCGCATCGAGGAATGCGCGCCGATCTCGAAGACGAAACGCTGGACCGTGGTCACCGACGCAACCGCGTAAGTGACCCCGGTCCCGAACGAAACCCCGGGCTGCGTGCCCGAAGGTCGGGAGACTGAAAAATGATCCAGATGCAGACGAATCTGGATGTGGCTGACAACTCCGGCGCACGCCGGGTGCAGTGCATCAAGGTTCTGGGCGGCTCGCACCGCCGTTATGCTTCCGTGGGTGACATCATCGTGGTGTCGGTCAAGGAGGCGATTCCGAAGGGCCGCGTGAAGAAGGGGGACGTGCGTAAAGCCGTCGTCGTTCGCACCGCCAAGGAAGTCCGCCGTGAGGACGGCACCTCGATCCGTTTCGACCGCAACGCCGCCGTCATCCTGAACAACCAGGGCGAACCGGTCGGCACCCGCATCTTCGGGCCGGTCGTGCGCGAACTGCGGGCCAAGAACTTCATGAAGATCATCTCGCTGGCTCCGGAGGTGCTCTGATGGCCGCCAAGCTGAAAAAGGGTGACACGGTCGTCGTGCTCACCGGCAAGGACAAGGGCAAGAAGGGCGAAATCAGCGCCGTCATGCCCAAGGAGAACAAGGCCATCGTCGAGGGCGTGAACATCGCGATCCGGCACACCAAGCAGTCGGCGGCGTCGCAAGGCGGCCGTCTGCCGAAGGCGATGCCGATCGACCTGTCGAACCTGGCCATCCTGGACAAGAACGGCAAACCGACCCGCGTCGGCTTCCGCATGGAAGGCGACAAGAAGGTCCGCTACGCCAAGACCACCGGGGAGGTGATCTGATGCTTGATGCAGCGAAATACACGCCCCGCCTGAAGGCCGTCTATGCCGACAGGATCCGCGCGGCGATGAAGCAGGAATTCGGCTACAAGAACGACATGCAGATCCCGCGTCTGGACAAGATCGTCCTGAACATGGGTGTCGGCGAGGCGGTCAAGGACACCAAGAAGGTGAAGCAGGCTGCCGAGGAACTTGGCCAGATCGCCGGTCAGAAGGCCGTCATCACCAAGGCCAAGAAGTCGATCGCCGGCTTCCGCGTCCGCGAGGAGATGCCCTTGGGCTGCAAGGTCACGCTGCGCGGCGACCGGATGTACGAATTCCTCGACCGGCTCATCAACGTGGCGCTGCCCCGCGTCCGCGACTTCCGCGGCGTCAAGGGCACCAGCTTCGATGGTCGCGGCAACTATGCCATGGGCCTGAAAGAGCACATCGTGTTCCCCGAAATCAACTTCGACAAGGTCGATGAGGTTCTGGGGATGGACATCATCATCTGCACCACCGCGAACACCGACGCGGAAGCCAAGGCGCTGTTGAAGCATTTCAACATGCCCTTCACGTCGTAAGCCGCGAGGAACCGAGATATGGCAAAGAAATCCATGGTGAACCGCGAAGTGAAGCGCGCCAAGCTGGTGAAGCAGCATGCTTCCAAGCGCGCCGCGCTGAAGGCGGTGATCAACGACCAAACGAAGCCGATGGAAGAGCGTTTCAAGGCGACTCTGAAACTGGCCGAACTGCCCCGCAACTCGTCGGCGACGCGGATCCACAACCGCTGCCAGCTGACGGGCCGTCCGCATGCGTATTACCGCAAGCTCAAACTCAGCCGTATCATGCTGCGTGACCTGGCCTCGTTCGGCCAGATCCCCGGCATGGTCAAGTCCAGCTGGTAAGGGAGGCATCAGATGTCCATGAACGATCCTCTCGGCGATATGCTGACCCGTATCCGCAACGCCCAGATGCGCGGCAAGTCCACCGTGACGACCCCCGCCTCCACGCTGCGGGCCCGCGTGCTCGACGTGCTCCTCTCGGAAGGCTACATCCGTGGCTATGAAAAGTCCGAGACGGCGAACAAGCAGGGCGAATTCACCATCAGCCTGAAGTACTATGAAGGCGAGCCCGTGATCCGCGAAGTCAAGCGCGTGTCCAAGCCCGGCCGTCGCGTGTACATGGGTGTGAACGAGCTTCCCTCGGTCCGCAACGGCCTTGGCGTCGCCATCGTCTCGACGCCCAAGGGTGTTCTGTCGGATGCAAATGCACGCGCGGCCAATGTTGGCGGCGAAGTGCTTTGCACCGTGTTCTGAGGAGGGTGCAATGTCTCGTATCGGCAAGAAACCCGTCGAACTGGTCAAGGGCACCTCGGCCTCGATCAGCGGTCAGACCATCGAAGTGAAGGGCCCGAAAGGCACCCGCAGCTTCACCGCGGGCGACGATGTGACCCTCACCATCGAGGGCAACACCGTCAAGGTGACGCCGCGTGGGCTGTCCAAGCGCGCCCGCCAGCAGTGGGGCATGACCCGTTCGATGGTGGCGAACCTGGTCACCGGCGTCTCGGAAGGCTTCAAGCAGGAAATGGAAATCCAGGGCGTCGGCTATCGCGCCGCCATGGCTGGAAACGTCCTGAAACTGTCGCTGGGCTATTCTCACGAAGTGAACTTCGAAGTGCCGAAGGGGGTGACGATCACCGTCCCGAAGCAGACCGAGATCGTCGTGGAAGGCATCGACCAGCAGCAGGTCGGCCAGGTGGCCGCGAACATCCGCGAATGGCGCGCGCCCGAGCCCTACAAGGGCAAGGGCATCCGCTACAAGGATGAGTATATCTTCCGCAAGGAAGGCAAGAAGAAGTAAGGGTGGCGAAAATGGCAAACAACAAGAGAGAGTTGTTCCTCAAGCGCCGCCTGCGCGTCCGGAACAAGATCAAGGCGACCGCGCATGGTCGTCTGCGGCTGTCGGTGCACCGGTCCTCGAAGAACATCAGCGTCCAGCTGATCGACGACGTGAAGGGTGTGACGATCGCTTCGGCCTCCTCGCTGGAGAAGGAACTCGGCGTGGTCGGCAAGAACAACATCGAGGCTTCGGCCAAGGTGGGCGCGGCGATTGCCGAGCGGGCCAGGAAGGCGGGCGTCGAAGAGTGCTACTTCGACCGTGGCGGCTTCCTGTTCCATGGCAAGATCAAGGCGCTTGCCGATGCAGCCCGCGAAGGCGGACTGAAGTTCTGAACCCGGCGGGCAGCGGCAACGCTGCCCCGATGATCCGGGCCCCGGACCAGATCCGGGGCACCAGGATTGGCTTTAACGGCGCGATGCGCCACCACGAAGGATATGCCCCATGGCAGAACGTGACAACCGCCGGGAAGGCCGCGGCAACGACCGCCGCGACAACCGCCCGGAAGAAAACCCGGAATTCGCCGACCGTCTGGTCGCGATCAACCGCGTCTCGAAAACCGTCAAGGGTGGCAAGCGCTTCGGCTTTGCCGCGCTCGTCGTCGTCGGGGACCAGCGCGGCCGCGTCGGCTTTGGCAAGGGCAAGGCCAAGGAAGTGCCGGAAGCGATCCGCAAGGCCACGGAACAGGCCAAGCGCAGCCTGATCCGCGTGCCGCTGAAGGACAGCCGGACGCTTCACCACGACATGGAAGGCCGCCACGGCGCCGGTCGCGTCGTGATGCGTTCGGCCGTGGCCGGGACCGGCATCATCGCCGGCGGCCCGATGCGCGCCGTGTTCGAGATGCTGGGGGTCCAGGATGTCGTCGCCAAGTCGATCGGCTCTGCCAACCCCTACAACATGATCCGCGCCACCATCGACGGGCTTCGCCATGAAACCTCGCCCCGTTCGGTCGCCGCGCGCCGTGGCAAGAAGGTCGCCGAGATCCTGCGCAAGCCGGAAACCGAAGCCGCCGCTGAAACCGTGGAGGCCTGAGCATGGCTGACAAGAAAACCACCGAAGCGCCGAAGAAGACCATCGTCGTGAAGCAGATCCGCTCGGCCGCCCGCCGTCCGGCCGTGCAGACCGCGACGCTGAAGGGCCTCGGCCTGAACAAGCTGAACCGCACCCGCGAGCTGGAGGATACGCCTGCCGTGCGCGGCATGGTGAACTCGATCAGCCACCTGGTCCAGATCATCGAAGAGCGCGGCTGAGGCCTGACGCCCGGGCGTAGGGTGGGCAATCTGCCCACCGCCCGCTGAAACAAGAACGCCCTCGCGGAAACGCGGGGGCGTTCTTTACCGAAACGGGTTCACGATCCGAAGCTGCGCTTCCGCCAGCAGCGCGTCCTGCATGTCCTCGCTCCACAGCGTCGGGCACCCCGAAACAAGCGCGCTCGCCACGATCATCGCGTCGTAGATCGACGGGCTGTAACGCTCCGCCAGGGGCAGGCCGACCTCATGGGTCTGCAAAGTCAGGTCGTTGCTCGAGCAGAGGGATTGGAGGCCCGCCAGAAAGACCGATGTCTTTCCCCCAACTCAGCCCGGCCTTGCGGCGGCAGTTGACCAGACTCTCGTTGAGCACCTGCACGCTGATCCCTGGGCTGTGTGACCGTAAGCACCACCTCCAGGAGCGCCCTCCGCAGGTCGGGCTTCAGATCGACCCCCCAAGGGTTAACCCCACCCTAACGCGATTTCATAACCTATTGAAATCGTTCAATCCAAAAGGCGCGCCGCGCGCGGCGCCCTTTTCCTTGCCAAGGCCCCGGCCTTCCTGTATGCCCCCCGATGGCCAGTCCCGGCCATGAGAATCAAGAAAAGCCGTGGTCGTCCCGTTCTCGCTTCGGGGGCGCATCCGGCAAGGAGAAGCGAAATGAAACTGCATGAACTCGCCGACAATCCCGGCGCGGCCAAGAAACAGAAACGCGTCGCGCGGGGCCCGGGCTCGGGCAAGGGCAAGACCGCCGGCCGGGGTATCAAGGGCCAGAAGTCCCGCTCGGGCGTCGCCATCGGCGGCTACGAAGGCGGCCAGATGCCGCTGTACCGCCGCCTGCCGAAGCGCGGCTTCAACAAGCCGAACCGCCTGGAATTCGCCGTCGTCAACCTCGGCATGATCGAGAAGTTCATTGCCGCCGGCAAGCTGGACCCCAAGGTCGAGATCACCGAGGACGCGCTGGTCGCGGCTGGTGTCACCTCGAACAAGCGCGACGGTATCCGGGTGCTGGCCAAGGGCGAGATCAAGTCCAAGGTCAACCTGACCGTCACCGGCGCCTCGGCTTCGGCTGTGGAAGCCGTGGAAAAGGCCGGTGGCAAGGTCACGCTCCTGGCACCGGTCGCGGCTGCGGCTGAATAAGGCATTGTGAGCGGCCCAAAGGTCGCTTACATCAGCACCCAGTTTTCCCGCGCCGCCGAACCGGAAAACGGTCCGGCGGCGCTTGGCTTGAAAGAGACCTGACATGGCATCTGCGGCAGAGCAAATGGCGGCCAACCTCAGCTGGAGCACGCTGGGCAAGGCCACCGACCTGCGCCAACGCATCATCTTCACCATCGGCCTGTTGATCGTCTATCGCCTGGGCACCTTCATCCCGGTCCCGGGCATCGACGGTGACGCCCTGCGCGAGTTCATGACCCAGGCCGGGCAGGGGATCGGCGGGATGCTGAACCTGTTCACCGGAGGCGCGGTCAGCCGGATGGCGATCTTCGCGCTGGGGATCATGCCCTACATCAGCGCCTCGATCATCGTGCAGCTGCTGGGCACCATGTACGCGCCCTGGCAGCAGCTGAAGAAGGAAGGCGAGCAGGGCCGCAAGAAGCTGAACCAGTACACCCGCTATGGCACCGTGGCGCTGGCGATCCTGCAAGGCTATGGCATCGCCATGTCGATCCAGGCCGGCGGGCTGGCCCACAATCCGGGCCTGTTCTTCGTCGCCTCCTGCGTCATCACGCTGGTCGGCGGCACGATGTTCCTGATGTGGCTGGGCGAACAGATCACCGCGCGCGGCATCGGCAACGGCATCTCTCTCATCATCTTCGTCGGCATCGTGGCCGAGATCCCGGCCGCCCTGGCGCAGTTCTTCGCGCAGGGTCAGTCGGGCGCCCTGTCCACCCCGGTGATCCTGGGCGTGATCGTGATGGTCGTGGTCGTCATCGGCTTCGTGGTCTTCATGGAGCGCGCGCTGCGCAAGATCTCGATCCTCTATCCGCGCCGCCAGGTGGGGATGAAGGTCTATGAGGGTGGCTCGTCGCACCTGCCGATCAAGGTCAACCCGGCGGGCGTGATCCCGGCGATCTTCGCGTCGTCGATCCTGCTTCTGCCCACGACCGTCTCGACCTTCTCCGGCGGCAGCACCAATCCGGTGCTCAGCTGGCTGGCGGCGAACCTCGGCTACGGCCAGCCGCTGCACCTGCTGTTCCTTGCCGGGATGATCGTGTTCTTCGCCTATTTCTACACGCTGAACGTGTCGTTCAAGGTCGATGACGTCGCCGAGAACCTGAAGAACCAGAATGCCTCGGTCCCCGGCATCCGTCCGGGCAAGAAGACCGAGGAGTATCTGGAATACGTCGTCAACCGCGTCCTGGTGCTGGGCTCGGCCTATCTCGCGGCGGTCTGCCTGCTGCCCGAGATCCTGATCAGCCGCGTCGGCATTCCCTTCTACTTCGGCGGCACCTCGGTGCTGATCGTGGTCTCGGTGACGATGGACACGATCCAGCAGGTCCAGTCGCATCTGCTGGCCCACCAGTACGAGGCGCTGATCGAGAAGTCGCAGCTGCGCGGCCGGAAGAAGACCGGCGCGCCCAAGGCCCCGGCCCGGCGCTGACCCATGGCGAACATCATTCTTCTGGGTCCGCCCGGGGCGGGAAAGGGCACACAGGCCAAGCGGCTGGAAGAGACGCGCGGCATGGTGCAGCTGTCCACCGGCGACATGCTGAAAGAGGCGATCGCAAAGGGCACGGACCTTGGTCGCCGTGTCGAAGGCATCATGGCGCGGGGCGAACTGGTGACGGACGAGATCGTCATCGGCCTGATCGAGGCCAAGATGACGGAAGGCGCGCGGGGCGGCTTCATCTTCGACGGCTTCCCGCGCACGCTGAAGCAGGCGGATGCCCTGGCCGAGCTGATGGCCCGGACCGGGTCGAGGCTGGATCGCGTGATCGAGATGCAGGTGGATGACGCGGCGCTGGTGGAGCGGATCACCGGGCGGTTCACCTGTGGCAACTGCGGTGCGGTCTATCACGACAGGACCCACCCGACCAAGGTGCCGGGCGTCTGTGATGCCTGCGGCAGCACGGATCTGCGGCGGCGGGCCGACGACAATGCCGAGACGCTGAAGACGCGGCTTATGGAATACTACAAGAAGACCTCGCCGCTGATCGGCTATTACTATGCCAAGGGGGTGTTGACGTCGGTCGACGGACTGGCCGATGTGGATACGGTGTCCTCGGCAATCGCTGCCGTCCTGGACTGACCGACCGCCATTGCAGAGTGACCGGCCCGCTGTCCCGCCGGTCTTAGGCTGCGACCGCCAGCGTCTCTTCGGGGCCGCAAGGCCAGGCGTAACCACCTTTGTCCAAGGCCGCGCCGGACATCGGCCCGGTTCTCTTGTTTCCCCGACGCTGACAGTCAGCCCTTACACGACCCTTGGGCCGCGCCCGTCGGTCGCCGGGCCGATCCCCTTGACGCCACCCGGAAAACCCCATATGGCACGGCGTCCCGCGGTGGAATCACCTTGCGGGCCTTCCATATTGGAAGTTCGTATCGCCGGGTCAACGGCCCGTGCGGTGTTGTGAAAAAAGGTTCTGGCATTACGGAACCGCAACGAAGAAGGACGACACGTTTGGCACGTATTGCTGGCGTCAACATTCCGACCGCGAAACGGGTTCCGATCGCGCTCACCTACATCACCGGGATCGGCCCCCATACGGCCAACACCATCTGCGAAGCGCTGAAGATCGACCCCGCGCGCCGGGTCAACCAGCTGACCGACAGCGAAGTGCTGGCGATCCGTGAATACATCGACGCCAACCTGACGGTCGAAGGCGACCTGCGCCGCGAAGTCACGATGAACATCAAGCGGCTGATGGACCTGGGCTGCTACCGCGGTCTGCGTCACCGCAAGGGCCTCCCGGTCCGCGGCCAGCGCACCCACACCAACGCCCGCACCCGCAAAGGCCCCGCAAAGGCCATTGCCGGCAAGAAGAAGTAAGGGGGCCGGATAGATGGCACGCGATACCAAGACCGTCCGCACCAAGAAGAAAGAACGCAAGAACATCGCCGCAGGCGTGGCGCATGTGAACTCGTCGTTCAACAACACCAAGATCCTGATCTCGGACGTCCAGGGCAACGCGATCTCATGGTCGTCCTCGGGCACCATGGGCTTCAAGGGCTCGCGCAAGTCGACGCCTTATGCCGCCCAGATGGCCGCCGAAGATGCCGGCCGCAAGGCGCAGGAACATGGCGTCCGCACGCTGGAGGTTGAAGTCCAGGGTCCGGGTTCGGGCCGTGAATCGGCGCTGCGCGCCCTGGCGGCCGTCGGCTTCCAGATCACCTCGATCCGCGACGTGACCCCGCTGGCGCACAACGGTTGCCGTCCGCCGAAGCGTCGCCGCGTTTAAGGCATTGATTTCTGCCGGGCCGTGAGGGTCATCCCTCACGGCCCGGTTTTCGTCGTTTACGATCCTCGGGCGTCCGCCAGCTTACGGACATCGGCAGCGGACAAGAATAGGGGCTTCAGAATGATCCACAAGAACTGGCAGGAACTCATCAAGCCGACGCAGCTGGTCGTCAAGCCGGGGGCCGATGCCGCCCGGGTCGCGACCGTGATCGCCGAGCCCCTGGAGCGCGGCTTCGGCCTGACGCTGGGCAACGCGCTGCGCCGGGTGCTGATGTCGTCCCTGCAGGGGGCCGCCATCACGTCGGTGCAGATCGACAACGTGCTGCACGAGTTCTCGTCGGTGGCGGGCGTGCGCGAGGACGTGACCGACATCGTTCTGAACCTCAAGGGCGTTTCGATCAGGATGGAGGTCGAGGGGCCGAAGCGGCTGTCGATCTCGGCCAAGGGGCCGGGTGTGGTGACCGCTGGCGACATCAGCGAATCGAACGGGATCGAGATCCTGAACAAGGACCATGTGATCTGCCATCTCGACGAAGGCGCGGACGTGTTCATGGAACTGACCGTGAACACGGGGAAGGGCTATGTCTCGGCCGACAAGAACCGCCCCGAGGATGCGCCGATCGGCCTGATCCCGATCGATGCGATCTATTCGCCGGTCAAGAAGGTCAGCTACGAGGTGCAGCCGACCCGCGAGGGCCAGGTGCTGGACTATGACAAGCTGACGATGAAGGTGGAAACCGACGGCAGCCTGACGCCCGAGGACGCCGTGGCCTATGCCGCGCGCATCCTGCAGGACCAGCTGTCGATCTTCGTCAACTTCGAGGAACCCGAATCGGCCAAGGTCGGTGAGATCGACAGCGGGCTGGAGTTCAACCCGCTGCTGCTGAAGAAGGTGGACGAGCTGGAGCTGTCGGTCCGGTCGGCGAACTGCCTGAAGAACGACAACATCGTCTATATCGGCGACCTGATCCAGAAGACCGAGGCCGAGATGCTGCGCACCCCGAACTTCGGCCGCAAGTCGCTGAACGAGATCAAGGAAGTGCTGTCCGGCATGGGCCTGCATCTCGGCATGGATGTCGAAAACTGGCCGCCGGAGAACATCGAGGACCTGGCCAAGCGCTTCGAGGACCAGTTCTGAGGCAAGGGTGCGCTGTAGCGCACCCTGCGATCATGCCCGGGCCGCCGGGGAAACCATGGGCCTACCGCCCCAACGACGCCGCCCGCAACGCACGGGCGGCAACACAAAGCAGAACGCGACAATAGGAGATCATCATGCGTCACGCCCGCGGCTACCGCCGCCTGAACCGTACCCACGAACACCGCAAGGCGCTGTTCGCCAACATGGCCGGCTCGCTGATCGAGCACGAGCAGATCAAGACCACCTTGCCCAAGGCCAAGGAACTGCGCCCGATCGTCGAGAAGCTGATCACCCTGGCCAAGCGTGGCGACCTGCACGCCCGCCGTCAGGCCGCGGCCCAGCTGAAGCAGGACATGCATGTCGCGCGCCTGTTCGACGTGCTGGCCGCGCGCTACAAGGACCGCCAGGGCGGCTATGTCCGCATCCTGAAGGCCGGCTTCCGCTATGGCGACATGGCACCGATGGCGATCGTCGAGTTTGTCGACCGTGACACCTCGGCCAAGGGCGCGGCCGACCGTGCCAGGGTCGAGGCGGCCGAGGCCTGAGCCCTCCCGTCGGCTGATCGATTGCGCAGGCCCGCCGGCATCGGCGGGCCTTTGCCGTTCCGCCCTGTCGTCCGGAGGATACTCTCGCGAAAGATGCAGGATGCGCGGCAACAAGACACTGGATTGATTGAACCTTTACTCTTAGGGTTGAAACTGGCCCGCAAGGGGAAACCACGCCATGTCGCAGAGTAAACGATTGAGCGAGCTTTACGAGGAATTGCACGAACTGGCCCCCGAAGGCTTTGCCGTCGGGCTGCACATCCGTTTTGCCAGCCCGCTGATCTACCACAGCTGCTATCCCGCCGAATGGGTCGAATACTACAATTCCCATTCCTATTA
Source organism: Rhodobacter calidifons (assembly GCF_011174775.1). Taxonomy (GTDB): domain Bacteria; phylum Pseudomonadota; class Alphaproteobacteria; order Rhodobacterales; family Rhodobacteraceae; genus Tabrizicola; species Tabrizicola calidifons. The sequence goes on along the minus strand of NZ_JAANHS010000001.1, from coordinate 440,237 downwards.
CCTGCGCGATCCGGTGATCTTCTGGGGAATCGGGACCACCGGAACCCGCCGGTGGAGCGAAATTCCCCTGCCGGATCCGTTCGAATTGCTGAAGAAGGCTGCGACCTATGGCATGAAATACGGGGCTGTCTCTTCCTATGGCCCGATCACCTCGCGTTCGATGGCCGGCATCACCCGGTCGGACCGCGAGTTCACCGATTCCGAGATGGAGCGGCTGGCCGATATCACCGCGCGCCTGCATATCGCTGCGAAGCCGCCATCCGAACTGACCAAAGCGCAGATCGAAGCGCTGCAATGCCTTGCAAATGGGGATCGTCACTCTGCTGCCGCAGCAAAGCTTGGGATATCGGAAAGCGCCTTCAAGGCGCGGCTGAATTCGGCCCGAATCAGACTGGAGGCCCGGACCGCAGCCGAGGCTCTCAGGAAGGCGCGCGAATACCGATTGCTTTGAACGGGTGATGTTTCCCTCTGATCGTTCCGGACCACATCAGAAGGAGACTGCTATGGAAGTTACCACTCTCTCGTACGAGAACCTGCACAATCACGGCGAGCTGTTCGCCAACATGTTCAGGGCGCGGCACCGCGCCTTCATCCAGCACAACAAGTGGGATCTGCCGCAGTCGAACGGGATGGAGTTCGACCAGTACGACACGCCCGCCAGTCGCTGGGTTGCGGTGCATGAGAATGGCGAGGTTCTGGCGGGCATCCGGCTGACGCCGACCACCCACAGATGCGGCATCTACAGCTACATGATTCGCGATGCGCAGCGCGGGCTTCTGGAGTCCATCCCCTCGAACCTGCTGAATTACCCGGCGCCGGTTGCCGAGAACATCTGGGAAAGCAGCCGGGTCTTCGTGTCCGAGACGGTTCCCGCGGCAATGCGCCTGCGCGTCCAGTTGCAATTGCGCCAGGAAATGGTCAACGCCGCCCGCGCGCTTGGGGCGACTTCGGTCCTGGGGCTTATTCCCGAGGCTTCGCGCCGGATCGGACGGCGCGTCGGCCTTGAATGCGAGCCGGTCGGTCCGATCCTGAATTTCGACGGCCTGGATTGCGTCTGCGTCAACATAAACATGGGACCGAGCATGCACTGAGGGCCGCGCGTTCCTGTCTTCGTTCCTGACAAGTCAGGGCTGGATTGATACGGCTGACACGTTCGAGTTCAACGGTCAAAGGGTGCATGCCGAGTGAATATGAGTAGCCGGACGAGTATCGATATCGAGTTGCAGAACGTGGCCCGCATCGCAACGGCAGGCTATTTCATCGGCCTGCACATCCGTTTCACGTCGCCTCTCCTGACGTTCCAGACCTATGACCAGAGATGGATCGATCATTACACGGAGAACGGCTATGTATTGCGCGATCCCATGACGGCCTGGGGTTTCTCCCGGACCGGCTCGATCCGGTGGAGCAATCCGGAACTGCCGGACCCCTTCGGCCTGTTCCGGGAGGCGGCCGAATACGGGCTGAGATTCGGCGCCACGGTCTCTTACGGGCCGATCAAATCGCGCACCATAGCAAGTTTCGCCAGATCAGACCGAGAGTTTCGGGACGATGAGATCGTCAGGTTCGAGCGGGCGGTAAAGCGCCTGCACGAGCTGAGCGAGCCGCCCGAAGCCTTGACCGAGGCCCAGATCGAGGCCTTGAGATGCATTGCAGGGGGCGACCGCTTTGCTGCCGCGGCAGAAAAGCTGGGAATCTCGGAAAGCGCGCTGAAAGCCCGGATCAGTTCCGCCCGCGACCGCCTGATGGCGCGGACGACAGCCGAGGCGATCCAGCGCGCAAAGGACAGCCGTCTGATCTGACGATGTCTCCTGCGAGGTGATGACTTGACCCAACCCTGCAGGAGGACACCATGCAGACCACAACGCTATCCTTTGCCAACATGCACAACCATGGCGAGCTTTTCGCCAACATGCTGCGCGCCCGGCGCGAGCTGTTCATCGTCCATAACAAGTGGAACCTGCCCGAGGCGATGGGCATGGAATATGACCAGTACGACACTCCGGCCAGCCGCTGGGTGGTGGTGCATGACGAGACGGGCAAGGTTCTGGCCGGCAACCGGCTGACGCCCACCACCCACAACTGCGGCATCTACAGCTACATGATCCGCGATGCGCAGCGGGGCCTGCTGGAGACGATCCCGGCCGACCTGCTGTACGATACCGCCCCGACACAGGCGCATATCTGGGAAAGCTCGCGGCTTTTCGTGGCGCATGACACGCCGGCCGCGATCCGGCGTCGGGTCCATGCGCAGCTGATCGCGCAGCTGGGCGACACGGTGCGCAGTCTCGGCGCCTCGCATTGCCTGACACTGCTGGCCGCGACCTGGCCGCGCTGGGCCGACCGGGTTGGCGTGAAGATGCGGGCAATGGGGCCGGTGCTGGTGATCGACGGGGTCGAGAATCAGGTGGTCGAGATGGATTTCTCGGGCCCGCGGCACTAGGCCGTCGCCGGCAAGGCGAACTCGGGGCGATCCGGGTTGCCTTGCCTCTGCAATGACCCCAGATAGGGACGGCACCCTTGCCGGAGGTCCCTGATGCGTCCCTTGCTGCTTGTGCTTGGCCTGGCCCTGATGCCCGTGCAGCTGCTGCGGGCCGAAACCGTCATTCCGGACAGCGCGACCGAGATCGCGTTGTCCTTCGCGCCTGTCGTGCGCGCGACGGCGCCAGCGGTGGTGAACATCTATGCAAGCCAGATGGTGCGGGACCGGATCAATCCCTTTGCCGGCGATCCGTTCTTCGACCAGTTCTTCCGGGACATGTCCGGCCCGCCGCGGATGCAGAACGCGCTGGGGTCCGGGGTGATCGTGTCGGAGGACGGGCTGGTCGTGTCGAACTACCACGTCGTCAGCGAAGCGACCGACATCAGGGTCGTCCTGGCCGACCGGCGCGAATATGCGGCCCGGGTGCTGCTGGTCGATCCGCAAAGCGACCTCGTGGTCCTGAAGATCGGCGCGGACTTGCCGCTGCCCTCACTGGACCTGGGCGACAGCGACGCCTTGCAGGTCGGCGACCTTGTGCTGGCGATCGGCAACCCGTTCGGCGTCGGCCAGACCGTCAGTTCGGGGATCGTGTCCGGTCTGAAGCGCTCGGCCTTGCAGGTGGGGGATGGCACGGGCTATTTCGTGCAGACCGACGCGCCGATCAACCCGGGCAATTCCGGCGGGGCGCTGGTGGACATGGCCGGAAGGCTGGTGGGGATCAACACGGCCATCCTGACCAGAGACGGCGGGTCGAACGGGATCGGCTTTGCCGTGCCCTCGAATCTGGTGGCGGCCGTCGTGGCGCAGGCGAAGGCCGGCGAAAGCCGCTTTGTGCGGCCCTGGGCTGGTCTGGCGGCGCAGGAGGTGGACCAATCGACCGCCGATGCCCTTGGCATGCCGCGCCCCCTTGGCGTCATGGTGACCGCGCTGCACCCGCAAAGCCCCTTTGCCCAGGCCGGCCTGGCCGAGGGCGACGTGGTGCTTGCCCTCGGCGGCGCGGCGATCAACACGCCGCAAGAGTTCCTCTACCGGCTGTCGGTCCTGGGCGCAGGGCCATCCACCGTGACCTTCCGGCACGACCAGGGCGAGAAGACGGCCGAGGTCCTGCTGGGCCCCGCGCCTGACTTGCCCGACCGCGAGACGGTCACGGTCCGCGACGACACGATCCTGCGCGGCGCCACCCTGGCGCGGATCAATCCGGCCGTGATCAGCGAGCTGCGCCTGCCACTCGGGGCAAGTGGCGTGGCGGTCATGGAGACCGGGGGGCTGGCCTATGACATCGGCCTGAAGGCGGGCGATGTTCTGGTGGCGATCAACGGCGTTCAGGTCGCCACGCCGGCCGAGGCGGTGGCCGTGGCCCGTCAACCTGCGCGCCGCTGGCAGGTCGATCTGCTTCGTCAGGGCCAGCCGCTGCGCCTGCGCTTCCGGCTTTAGTCCGGCGGCGCGCCCGGCTAAGCTGGCCGCATGGCCGATCTGTTCGACATGCCCTCTGCCCGTCCTGACAGTGGCCCCCGGCCATTGGCCGACCGCTTGCGGCCGAAGGCTCTGGCCGAGGTTATCGGGCAGGAGAAGGTCCTGTCGCGCGAGGGTCCGCTTGGGGCGATGCTGGCGTCGGGCTCCTTGTCCTCGCTGGTCCTCTGGGGCCCGCCTGGCGTGGGCAAGACCACGATCGCCCGTCTTCTGGCGGATGCGACCGACCTGCATTTCGTCCAGATCAGCGCAATCTTCACCGGCGTGCCCGAATTGCGGAAGGTGTTCGAGGCGGCAAGGCTGCGGCGGCAGAACGGGAAGGGCACGCTTCTGTTCGTGGACGAGATCCACCGTTTCAACAAGGCGCAGCAGGACGGATTCCTGCCGCACATGGAGGACGGGACGATCCTGCTGGTCGGCGCCACGACCGAGAATCCGTCCTTCGAGCTGAACGCCGCCCTTCTGTCGCGCGCGCAGGTGATCGTGCTGGAGCGGCTCTCGCTGGCCGATCTGGAACGGCTGGCGCAGCGGGCCGAGCAGGAGCTGGGCCGCGCGCTGCCCCTGACGGCAGAGGCGCGCGAGGCGCTGCTGGAGATGGCCGATGGGGACGGGCGGGCCCTGCTCAACCTGGTGGAACAGGTGGCGGCCTGGAAGGTTGATGCGGCCCTTGCGACGGACCAGCTGGCCCAGCGGCTGATGCGGCGGGCGGCGAACTATGACAAGTCGGGGGACGGGCATTACAACCTTATCTCGGCCTTGCACAAATCGGTTCGGGGGTCGGACCCGGACGCGGCGCTCTACTGGTTTGCGCGGATGCTGGAAGGTGGCGAGGATCCCCGGTTCCTGGCCCGGCGGATCACCCGGATGGCGGTCGAGGACATCGGCCTTGCCGACCCGCAGGCCGAGGCGGTCTGCCTGGACGGCTGGCAGACCTATGAGCGGCTGGGCAGCCCCGAGGGCGAACTCGCGCTGGCGCAGGCGGTGGTCTATCTCGCGCTCGCGCCCAAGTCGAACGCGGTCTACACGGCTTACAAGGCTGCACGGGCGGCGGCGCGCGAGACCGGGAGCCTGATGCCGCCGAAGCACATCCTGAACGCGCCGACACGGATGATGAAGGAGCAGGGCTATGGCGCGGGCTATGCCTACGACCACGATGCCGAGGACGGGTTTTCCGGGCAGAACTACTTCCCCGAGGGCATGAAGCGTCCGGTCTGGTATCTGCCCCCCGAGCGCGGCTTCGAGCGCGAGTTGAAGAAGCGGCTGGACTATTTCGCCAGGCTGCGGGCGAAACGGCAGGACGGGTAGCGCCGATTTCCGGACGGAAATCGGACCGGAGCCTTGCAGGCTCCGCACCGGAATTCGCCAGAATTCCGCTGCCAGATTGACAATCCGCCCGCACCGCCGCAAAGGGGGGCCATGTTCCAGACCCTGATCCAGGTCGCCCTCGGGGGCGCGATCGGCGCAAGCCTGCGCTATCTGACCAATGTCGGCACGATGCGCTGGATCGGGCCGGGCTTTCCCTATGCCACGGTGATCGTGAACGTCACGGGGTCGTTTCTGATGGGGGTCCTGGTCGTCGTCCTGTCGCGCAAGGGCGGCACCGGCTATTCGCCCTTCCTGATGACCGGCGTCCTGGGCGGCTTCACCACCTTTTCCGCCTTCTCGCTGGACACGCTGACGCTGTGGGAGCGCGGCCAGCACGGGCTGGCCGTCACCTATGTCGGGGTTTCGGTCATCCTGTCGCTGGCGGCCATCGTGGCCGGGCTGGCCGTGGCGAGGGCGCTGGCATGAGCGTGCAGCTTCTGACCGTCACCGAGGACGAGGGCGCGCAGCGCCTGGACAAATGGCTCCGGCGCCGGTTCCCGCACCTGACGCAGGGGGCGGTGGAGAAGCTGTGCCGGACCGGGCAGCTGCGGGTGGACAAGGGGCGGGTCAAGGCCTCGGACCGCGTGGCCCCGGGCCAGGTTGTCCGCGTGCCGCCCCTTCCGGCCGAGGGTCCGCCACCGGACCCCCGCCCTGCCGGGATCAGCGCAGCGGATGCGAAGATGATCCAGGGGGCGGTGCTTTACAGGGACGAGCACCTGATCGTCCTGAACAAGCCGGCCGGACTGCCCTCCCAGGGGGGCAGCGGTCAGGGCGATCGGCATGTGGACGCATTGGCCGAGGCGCTGAAGTTCGGCTACAAGGACAAGCCCAAACTGGTACACCGGCTGGACAAGGACACCTCGGGCGTCCTTCTGCTGGCCCGCACCGACCGCGTGGCCCGCGCCCTGTCCGAGGCGTTGCGCCATCGCAATGCGCGCAAGATCTACTGGGCGGTGGTGGCCGGCGTGCCGCATCCCCGGCAGGGCTCGATCAAGTTCGCGCTGGAAAAGGCACCGGGCCGGGGCAGGGGGGGCGAGGGCGAGAAGATGCTTTGCGTCCATCCCGCCAGGATCGCCGACCACCCGGAGGCCAAGCGGGCGCATACCGATTTCTTCACGCTCTGGTTCCTGGGCAACCGGCTGTCCTGGATGGCGCTGGAGCCGGTGACGGGCCGCACCCATCAGTTGCGCGCCCATATGGCCGAGATCGGGCATCCGATCCTGGGCGACGGCAAGTATGGCGGCAGTCAGGCCGAGAACCTGGGCGACGGCTGGGGCGCGGGCACGGGGGGCGATCTGTCGAAGAAGCTGCACCTGCATGCGCGCAGCCTGTCCATCGAACACCCGATCACGAAGAAGCTGATGACCTTCTCCGCACCCTTGCCCGACCACATGGCGCGCACCTGGAAACTGCTGGACTGGAAAGAGGATGACGTCCCCGCCGATCCGTTCGAGGTGATCCGGTGAACGACTGGACCCCGCGCCGGTTCTGGAGCACCGCGCAGGCCGTTCCGGCCGAAGGCGGCTTCACGGTGCATCTGGACAGCCGCCCCCTGCGCACGCCCCGCAAGGCCCCCCTGGTGCTGCCGACCGCCGCGCTGGCCGATGCGGTGGCGGCCGAGTGGCAGGCGCAGGGCGAAAGGATCGATCCCGTCACCATGCCCTTCACCCGCATGGCGAATTCGGCCATCGACACGGTGACGGCGGAACACGCGACGATCGCCCGCATCGTGTCGGACTATGGCGGCAGCGACCTTCTGTGCTATCGGGCCGAGGGCCCCGCGCCGCTGGTCGCGCGGCAGGCCGAGGCCTGGGATCCGCTGTTGGACTGGGCCGCGCAGCACCTGCATGCGCCGCTTCGCACCACCGCCGGCGTGGTGCATGTGGCGCAATCGCCGGACAGCCTGCGCATCCTGCATGGCCTGGTCAGCGACCTGTCGCCCTTCCGTCTTGCCGCCTTCCATGACCTCGTGTCCCTGTCGGGCTCGCTGATTCTTGCCCTTGCCCTGACCCGCGGCCGCATCGCGGCCGACACCGCCTGGCGGCTGTCGCGCATCGACGAGGACTGGCAGATTTCGCTCTGGGGCGAGGACGAAGAGGCGGCCGAAGTCGCACAGCGCAAGCGGGCGGCATTTCTGGATGCCGACCGATTCTATGCATTGTGTGGGTAACAAGATTGCCCGGATCCTGTGCAGTGCAGGATAACAAGGCCGAACGACTGCTCCAGCCCGAGGAAAACAGGCATTTTTCCCGATTCCGCCAGAGGCCGCTTGACCAGCAAAAGCGCTTTCGCCGAAACTGCGGGGCAGTGGGGGCAAGTCTGCGCCTGCACCGGCAACTGCGCGACAGGATCGCGCTGCAAAAAACGTGATCCGCGAAGGATCACTTACTCAGGAAGAGGTAAGAATGAAAAAATCCGTATTCTTCGGCGCATTCGCGGTCACCGCGCTCGTCTCGGGCATGGCGCTGGCCGGGACCCTCGACGATGTCAAGGCGCGGGGCGAGCTGATCTGCGGGTCCAACACCGGCCTGACCGGCTTTGGCGCTCCGGATGCCAGCGGCAACTGGGCCGGCTTCGATGTCGATCTCTGCCGGGCTGTCGCGGCCGTCGTCCTGGGTGACGCGACCAAGGTGAAGTTCCTGCCGACCACCGGCGAGACCCGCTTTACCGCGCTCCAGTCGGGCGAGGTTGACCTTCTGGTCCGCAACTCGACCTGGACCTTCTCGCGCGATACCGAACTCGCGCTCGATTTCGTCGCAGTGAACTACTACGACGGCCAGGGCTTCATGGTGAAGAAGGATCTCGGCGTGTCCTCGGCCAAGGAACTGGACGGCGCGACCGTCTGCATCCAGACCGGCACCACGACCGAGCTGAACCTCGCCGACTTCTTCAAGCAGAACAACATCAGCTACCAGCCCGTCACGGTGGCCGATGACTCGGAAGCGCAGCGCCAGTATCTGGCCGGTGCCTGCGACGCCTACACCACCGACGCTTCGGGTCTGGCCGCCAGCCGTGCGACCATGCCGGATGCCGACAATCACATCATCCTGCCCGAGATCATCTCGAAAGAGCCGCTGGGCCCGGTGGTGCGTCATGGCGATAACCAGTGGGGCGACGTGGTGCGCTGGACCTACTATGCGCTGCTGATCGCCGAGGAAAGGGGCATCACCTCGGCCAATGTGAACGAGGTCGCCGCATCCACGGCCGACGAGGAAGTCAAGCGTCTGCTGGGCGTCTCGGGCGACATGGGCGCCAAGATGGGCGTGAGCAACGATGCCTTCAAGAATGCCATCTTGGCGGTAGGCAACTACGGCGAGATCTTCGCCCGCAACATCGGCGAAGGCACCACGATCAACCTGGCCCGCGGCCTGAACGCGCTGTGGACCCAGGGCGGCCTGCAATACGCTCCGCCCTTCCGTTGATCCCGGAACATGGGGGCGCGTCCCGCGCGCCCCCATGCCGTTCTTGCAGCGACAGACTGACTGACCAGGGGCACCGACCCTGCAGCCACCGGGAAAACCCGGGGCCGACTTTCCGGGAAACAGGGGGAAACGATGGCTTTTGCCTCGGACGCGCCGAAAGATGGCTTTCGGCTCTCGATGCTCATCTACGACACGCGCTACCGGTCCTACACGATCCAGATCGTGGTGCTGGTGCTGTTCGCCATGGCGGTGGCCTGGCTTCTGAACAACACGGCACAGAACCTTGCGGCGCGGGGCAAGGAATTCAACTTCGCCTTTCTCTGGCAGCGCGCGGGCTACGACATCGGCCAGGCGCTGATCCCCTACACGAACGACGACAATCATTTCCGGGCCCTGCTGGTCGGGCTGGTCAACACGCTGGTCGTCGCCTTCTGCGGCTGCCTTTTCGCGACCGTGCTGGGCGGCATCATCGGCGTGCTGCGCCTGTCGAACAACTGGCTGATCGGCCGGCTGATGACGATCTACGTCGAGGTCTTTCGCAACGTACCCCTCTTGCTGTGGATCCTGCTGAGCTATGTGATCCTCTCCGAGACCACGCCCCAGCCCCGCGATTTCCGCGTCACCGACGAGATGATCGCGGCGGGCGAGGAACCGGCCGCCTCGATGATCCTCTTCGGCACGGTGGCCGTCACCAACCGCGGCACCAACATCCCGGCGCCCCTGTTCGAGCGCAGTCTCGGCTCGGTCCAGATCGGGTTCCTGCCGGTCAGCCTGAACCTTCTGGCCTTCATCCTGGTCATCGTCGCCTCGGTCTGGGCCAACCGCCGGCTTCTGGCCCATGCCAAGGCCGTGCAAGAGGCGACGGGCGACCGCCCCGTCACCTGGTGGAAATCGCTGCTGATCCTGTTCGGGCCGGTGCTGGCGCTGAAGTTCGCGCTTGGCCTGCATCTGGAGATCCCCGAGCTGAAGGGCTTCAACTTCGCCGGCGGCATCCTGGTCGCGCACAGCTTCACCGCGCTGACCATCGCGCTTGCGCTTTACACCGCCGCCTTCATCGCCGAGATCGTGCGCTCGGGCATCCTGGCCATCAGCCGCGGCCAGACCGAGGCCGCCTATGCGCTGGGTCTGCGGCCGAACCGGACGATGAGCCTGATCATCCTGCCCCAGGCGCTGCGGGTCATCATCCCGCCCCTGATCAGCCAGTATCTGAACCTGACCAAGAACACCTCGCTGGGGATCGCGGTCAGCTACCTTGACCTGCGCGGCACGCTGGGCGGGATCACGCTGAACCAGACCGGGCGCGAGCTGGAATGCATGCTTCTGATGATGCTGATCTACCTTTCGATCAGCCTGATCATCTCGGCGCTGATGAACCTTTACAATTCCTCGGTCCAGTTGAAGGCGCGCTAGGATGAGCGAGACCCACGCACAAACCGTCCTCTTCGTCCGCGACACCATGCTGCCGCCCGTGGATCCCCCGATTGCCGAAAGGGGTGCGGTCAAATGGATGCGCGAGAACCTGTTCTCGACCCCGCTGAACATCGCCCTGACCCTTCTGGGCGTGCTGATCGTCTGGTGGCTGGTCTCGGCCTCGCTGCCCTGGTGGCTGAATTCGGTCTGGAACGCCTCGTCGCTGAGCCAGTGCCGCGAGATCGTGGCCGCCACTGCCGGCGAAGGCGCCAGCGGCGCCTGCTGGGCGATGATCCGCGAACGCTGGCACCAGTTCATCTTCGGCTTCTATCCGGCGTCGGAATGGTGGCGCCCGGTGCTGGCCTTCGGGCTTCTGTTCGCCGCGCTGGCGCCGGTGCTGTTCGCCGGGCAGAAGCGCAACCAGTCGCTGATCCTTCTGGCCGTGCTGGCCTATCTTCTGGTGACGCTCTACCTCGCCGGGGCCCCCGGCACGGCCTTTCTGCTGTCCCTGCTGCTGGTGGCGGGGCTGCTGGTGGGCGCCCAGCTGGCTCCGGGGAAGCTTCTGTGGTTCACCCTGGCCTTCCCGGCGTTGTGCTTCTGGCTTCTGTGGGGCGGGTCGGTCTGGTCGCCGATCGTGGCGATGGCGGGGTTCGGTGTGCTTTATGCCGTGTTCCGCGTCGGCACGCCGTTCATAGGCCTGGTGCCCGCAGCCGGAGCAGGGGTCGTGGCGGCGGTGCTGTGGTGGCTCTATCTCGACAAGCCTGTCGTCGATGCGCTTCAGGCGGCCCTTCCGTTCGGGATTCAGTCGGTCCGCTCCGACCTCTTCGGCGGCTTCCTTCTGGCCATCGTGATCGGGGTGACGGGCATCGCCTTCTCGCTGCCCATCGGCATCCTCCTGGCCTTGGGCCGGCAGTCGGACATGCTGATCGTCAAGACCCTGTCGGTGGGCTTCATCGAATTCATCCGCGGCGTGCCGCTGATCACCCTGCTCTTCACCGCCTCGCTTCTGTTGCAGTATTTCCTGCCGCCGGGGACGAATTTCGACATCATCCTGCGCGTCATCATCCTGGTGACCTTCTTCGCCGCCGCCTATCTGGCCGAGGTGATCCGGGGTGGCCTCGCCGCCCTGCCGCGCGGCCAGTATGAAGCCGCCGATGCGCTGGGCCTTGACTATTGGCAGGCGCAGCGGCTGGTCATCCTGCCGCAGGCGCTGAAGATCTCCATCCCCTCGATCGTCTCGACCTTCATCGGCCTGTTCAAGGACACCACGCTGGTCGCCTTCGTAGGCCTTATGGACCCCTTGAAGGGCGTCACCCAGATCGTCCGCGCCGACATCAACTGGAAGGGCATCTACTGGGAGCCCTACATCTTCGTCGGCACCATCTTCTTCCTCATCTGCTTCGGCATGTCCCGATACTCGATGTATCTGGAGCGCAAGCTGAAGACCGATCATCGCTAGGGGCACGCACATGGCAGACGCAGCAAAGATGCAGATCTCGGACGAGGTCGCGATCCAGATCACCGGCATGAACAAGTGGTACGGTCAGTTCCACGTTCTGCGCGACATCAACATGACCGTGCAGCGGGGCGAAAGGATCGTGATCTGCGGGCCGTCGGGGTCGGGCAAGTCCACGCTGATCCGCTGCATCAACCGGCTGGAGGAACACCAGCAGGGTCAGATCATCGTGGACGGGACCGAGCTGACGAACGACCTGAAGAACATCGACAAGGTCCGCTCCGAGGTGGGCATGGTGTTCCAGCACTTCAACTTGTTTCCGCACCTGACCATCCTGGAAAACTGCACGCTGGCGCCGATCTGGGTCCGCAAGGTCCCGAAGAAAGAGGCGGAAGAGACGGCGATGCACTTCCTGACCAAGGTCAAGATCCCCGAACAGGCGCACAAGTATCCCGGCCAGTTGTCGGGCGGTCAGCAGCAGCGCGTGGCGATCGCGCGGTCCTTGTGCATGAAACCGCGGATCATGCTGTTCGACGAACCGACCAGCGCCCTTGACCCCGAGATGATCAAGGAGGTGCTGGATACGATGATCGAGCTGGCCGAAGAAGGCATGACCATGCTTTGCGTCACGCACGAGATGGGCTTTGCCCAGGCAGTCGCGAACCGGGTCATCTTCATGGACCAGGGCCAGATCGTCGAACAGAACGAACCGAAAGAGTTCTTCAACAATCCGAAGAGCGAGCGGACCAAGCTGTTCCTCAGCCAGATCCTGGGCCACTAGGATCAGCGGTCCCGCGCCAGCCGGGGGCGTCAGGCTGCCGTCCGATGGGCGCCATTGCGCCCCGGTGGTTATGGCCATGGCAAAGGGAAGGCGAAGGCGGGATTTCCTCGACCGGACGGACGAGGAAATCGCGATGCAGAAGAGCAAAGTCACCGAAAGCCGCGGGATCATTCCGTCGTTTCGGTGGGGAATGGCGGACCCGGAGCGATTCGAACGCCCGACCCTCAGATTCGTAGTCTGATGCTCTATCCAGCTGAGCTACGGGTCCGCAATGCCCGGCGATGTAGCCCCCTCTGGCGGGCAATGCAAGGGCGAAATCACGCGGAAATCTCGCTGGTCCCCTTTGGCAGGTGGATCGCGAACTCGGTGCCTTCGGCGTCAGAGCGGACCAGCTCCAGCCGGCCGCCATGCCCGCGCACCAGTTCGGCCGCGATGGCAAGACCCAGGCCTGTCCCGCCCTTCCTTGCGCCGCCCTGGAAGGCCGAGAACAGATGCTCGCGCGCCTTTGCGGGCAGGCCGGGGCCGGTGTCGCCGACCCGGATCCACCATTCCGCTTCGTCCTCGCCGGCCGAGATCTCGATCGTGCCGGCCTGTCCGGTCGCCTCGATGGCCTGGCGCGCGTTGCGGACAAGGTTCGACAGCACGCGATAAAACTGTTCGCCGTCGGCCCGGATCATCATGCCCGGCGGCAGGTCCAGCAGGCAGGTGATCGCCGTTTCGCTGCTCAGCCCCTCGCCCTCGGCCACTTCACCGGCCAGCTGCGCCAGGTTCAGCCGGCGCAGTTGCGGCGGCGGTTCCTCGGCCTTGCCGAAGGCCAGCGTCGCCTCGCACAGCGACACCGCACGGCTGATCGAGCCGACAAGCTTCGGGGCCGAGCGGGCGACCACCGGATCGGCGCTGCCCTCGATCCGGTCGGCAAAAAGCTGCGCGGTCGTCAGGATGTTGCGCAGGTCGTGGCTGATCTTCGCCACCGCCCCGCCCAGCTGCGCCAGCCTCTCCTTCTGCCGCAGGGCGCCGGTCAGCTGGGTCTGCATCGATTGCAGCGCCTCTTCGGCCATCCGCAGTTCCTCGACATCGGCACTGGGGGTGATCACCCGTCGCGCGTCCTCGGGCGCTTCGGCATAGTCCTGCATGTGCCGCACCACCCTTCGGATCGGCATCACCAGCAGGCGGCGCACCGCCAGGAACAACAGGAAGGCGGTCACGACCGAGATCAGCGCCGACAGGATCAGGATGCGCAGCCCGTATTCCACCATCGCCGTCCGCAGGGGGCGGGTCTCCATCGTCACCTCGATCAGCGTCCCGGCCTCCTGCACCGGAGAGCCGATCACCCGGACGATGCGGTTCTCCGGGTCCAGCAGCGTGGCGAAGGCGTCGCGGATCAGCTCCCACGGGCCGGCCATCCGCAGGTCGAAGGATTCGTGGATCTCTCCCGGCACCGGCGAGGACAGGACCAGCTGGCGCACCTCGTCCCGGCGCAGGACCACGTTGTAGACCTCGGCGTTCTTCAGCAGTTCGGCCTCCAGCTCGGGCGAGACCGTGTCATCTGCCGCAAGCTGGGTCAGGGCGGCGATCTGGGCCTGTTTCAGCCGCGTCAGCAGGAAGTCGGCCCGATACCGCGCGATCGAGGGGACGAAGATCAGCACTTCGGCCAGCATCACGAAGATGACGGTCAGGATCAGGAAGCGCCCGGACAGCGTGTTGAGAAAGCTCTTGCGTCTTCCGGTCACCCGAACCTTCCCCGAACCTGGCGGGGCACCCTAGGGCACCCAGCGCTGGACCAGCCGCACCAGCCGCTTGACCGCGGCACTTTCGAACAGCCTGGGGGCAAAATAGGCGCCTGCCGCGCGTTTGGAAACCTCTCCCAGCGTCGGATAGGGCGCGATCATGCCGGCAATCGCCGACATCTTCAGCCGGGCCGACAGGGCAAGCGCCCAGAGGCCGATCAACTCGCCCGCCTGGGGACCGACAATGCCGGCGCCGACCGGGCGGCCCTTCACGATCATGACCTTGGCGAAACCCGCGGTCTTGCCCTCGGCCTGGGCGCGGTCGTTGTGGGCGAGGCTGGCGCGCACCACCGTCAGCGCCTCGCCGTGCAGGGCGCGGGCCTCGGCCTCGGTCAGGCCGACCTGGGCCAGTTCCGGGTCGGTATAGGTCGCGCGCGGGACCGCCCGCGGGTCGGCCCTGGCCGGCAATCCAAGGATCGCCTGCCGGATCACGATGCCCGCATGCCAGCCCGCGACATGGGTGAACTGCAAGCCGCCCGCCGCATCCCCCACCGCAAAGATGCGCCGGTTCGAGGACCTGAGCCGCGCGTCCACCGTCACGCCCTTTCCCGTATGGGCCACCCCCGCCGCCTCGAGGTTCATCCCCTCCAGCGCCACCTTGCGCCCGACCGCCAGCAACAGATGCGAACCCCGGACCTGCCGCCCGTCACCAAGCGTCACCTCGACCGTCCCATCCGTCTTGGCCAGCCGCACCACCGGCTGACCCTCCACCAGCACGATGCCCTCGGCCTGAAGCGCATCGGTCACCACCCGGGCCAATTCGGGATCCTCGCGGCCCAGAACGCTGGCGCCCTCCACCACCGTCACAGCGCAACCCAGCCGCCGATGCGCCTGGGCCATTTCCACTCCGATCGGCCCGCCGCCGATGACGATCAGGTGCTGCGGCCGTTCGCGCAGGTCGAAGATCGTCTCGTTCGTCAGGTAAGGAACCGTATCGACCCCCTGGATCGGCGGGACGAATGGGCGCGACCCGGTGGCGATCACGAAGCGCCGAGCGCGGATGGTGGTTTCGCCGGCCTGCACTTCGCGCGGCCCCGAGAAGCGGGCGAAGGCGCGGATCACGGTGCAGCCAAGGCCCTCGAACCGCTCCTGGCTGTCCACCGGGGCGATGGCCTCGATCACCGCGCGCACATGGTCCTTCACCGCGCCGAAATCCACCTCGGGCACGGCCGGAGCCACCCCGCGAAACCCACGGCGTTGCGCCTCGGCCGCCTTCGCCGCCGCGATCAGCGCCTTCGAGGGCACACAGCCCGCATTCAGGCAGTCGCCACCCATCTCTCCGGCCTCGATCAGCACGACCCGCGCGCCCATCTGGACCGCCCCGGCCGCGACCGAAAGCCCCCCGGACCCGGCGCCGATGACGCAGATATCGGTCTCGATGCGCGGCATTCAGCGTGCTCCCTTGATGGCTCGAAGAAACATCGGCAGCGCGGCCAGCGCGGCCAGACCCAGAAGCGGCAACAGCACGGGCAGGGTGAAGATGATGCCCAGGTCGGGCGCCTCGCCACGGGCGAAGACCTCGCCCAGTCCCGCGCCGACCGAGGTGAAGACCAGCGCCCCCGGGATGATGCCGAGGAAGGTCGAGACGGCAAAGCGTGTCAGGCTGGTGCCGACGAAGGCCGGGATCAGGTTCGCGACGAAGAAGGGCACCAGCGGCACGAGGCGCATCAGGAACAGGACCGACCATTCGTTCTCGCGCAGGCGGGCCTGCAACCGCGCGGCCGCACCGCCCGCACCCTCCAGCTTGCGCGACAGGGTCTCGCCAAAGCCGCTGCGCGCGGCCAGAAAGATCAGGACCGCCCCGGTTCCGGCGCCCAGCACGTTGTAGAGGACGCCCGGGAACAGCCCGAACAGGAAACCGCCCGTCAGGGTGGCGACCGTTCCCCCGGGCAGGCTCAGGCCGACGATCAGCACATATCCCGCCAGGAAGGCCAGCACCGCCCACAGGTAATGCGCGTCGCGAAAGGCCAGCAGGTCCTCGCGGTGACGGGCCAGGGTCTGGAAGCTGAGGTCGTCGCGCAGGCTGATCGCCCCGATCAGGGCCGCAAGCAGGATCACCAGGATCGGCAGGCGCCTGAGCCAGGTCGCGTTCTGGGAAGGGGGGGACATCCGGGCTCCTTGCATGGACCGCGAAGATGGACCAGCTTTGCCCGGTGCGACAGGGGCTTCACGCCAGCTTGATCCGGTAGGGTCCGATTGCCGGCCCATTGCAACATATCGCCGCCCTGGCTGCGGAAATGTTGCAAGGAATCGGTGCCGGCGACGTTGACTTGGCGTCTGCGCGACCGTAAAGGACTGGCTTCAATTGCCGGCCCGCGATTCCGAGTGGGGTCCGGGTCATGTCTGATGGAGAGCCGCGATGAAGCGCACCTTTCAACCGTCGAACCTGGTTCGCAAGCGCCGCCACGGCTTCCGGGCGCGCATGGCCACCAAGAACGGCCGTCTGGTCCTGGCCGCCCGCCGCGCCAAGGGCCGTCACAAGCTGACCGCCTGATTGCCCGCCCGCGAGGGCGACCGGGTTTGCTCATGACACCGCCGGAGACCCAGGGCCAAGGCATTGCCGCCGAAGCGCCTGCACGGTCTCCGGCGGTTTCGCTTTGCGTGCTGCGAAAGCGCGCCGACTATCTGAAGGCGGCCTCGGCCCGGCGCCAGGGAACCGCGGGCTTCCTTTTGCAGGCGCGCGATCGGGGGGACGGGTCGGATCAGGTGCGCGTCGGCTTCACTGCCTCGAAGAAGATCGGCAACGCCGTCCTGCGCAACCGCGCCAAGCGCCGTCTCCGTGCCCTTGCGCGCGAAATCCTGGCGCCGGCTGCCCGTCCCGGCTGGGACTACGTTCTGGTGGCCCGGCCCGAAGCCACCGTCACGCGCCCCTATGCCGCGCTTCGTGCCGATCTCAATCTGGCGCTTGTCTTAGTGCACCGGGGGCGCCCTTGAGCCCGCTCGCCCACCTTGTCGCGCTGCCGGTGCGGGCATACCGGCTGCTCTTGTCGCCCTGGGTGGGCCATGGCTGCCGGTTCCAGCCGACCTGCTCGGCCTATGCGCTGGAAGCGCTGGAGCGGCATGGCGCGCTCAAGGGCAGCTACCTTGCGGCGCACCGCATCTGCCGCTGTCATCCCTGGGGCGGGCATGGCTATGATCCGGTGCCAGGCGCGGACCCGGAGCATGACGCGGGACACCGGGACCGGAATTCGTAGGAATTCCGGCCCGATTTCCGTATGGAAATCGGGCCCTATTCCAGCGTGGCGATCAGGGCGCGCAGTGTCTCGATCCCTTCGCCCTTCTCGGAACTGGTGACCACGATCTCGGGATATGCAGCAGGATGCTTGACCAATGCGCCCTTGACCTGTTCGATCACCGCCGCGCGTTCGCTGCGGTTGATCTTGTCCACCTTGGTCAGCACCACCTGAAAGGTCACCGCCGAGCGGTCCAGAAGCGTCAGGATCTCTTCGTCCACCGCCTTCACCCCGTGCCGCGCGTCGATCAGGACAAAGGCCCGCCGCAGCGTGGCCCGGCCCGACAGATACTGCTTCAGAAGCGCCTGCCACTTGGCAACGATGGCCACGGGGGCCTCGGCGAAGCCATAGCCGGGCAGGTCGACCAGATAGCGCTCCTCTCCCAGGGCGAAGTAGTTGATCTCCTGCGTCCGCCCCGGCGTGTTCGAGGCGCGTGCCAGCGTCTTGCGCCCGGTCAGCGCGTTGATCAGGCTGGATTTCCCGACATTCGACCGACCCGCGAAGCACACCTCCAGCCGGTCGGCCGGGGGCAGGCCGCTCATCGCGACCACGCCTTTGACAAAGGTCACCGGCCCGGCGAACAGAAGCCGGCCGGTCTCGCGCGCCGCGTCCTCGGGTTCGGGGGCCAGAGTGAAGGTCATCGCCATCAGCGCACCTCGTCGTTCACGGCGATCCGGCCGCCCGCAATCACCCGGGCGAAGACTCCGAAATCGGTGTGGCCGTAGCCCGTTTCCAGCGCGCCCATCGTATCGGCATCTTGCAGGCCCGTCTCGGGATTTGCCCCGGTCGCGCGGCAGCGGCCGATCGGTTCCTCGATGCGCAGACGGGCGGTGCCGATGGCGATCTCGGTGCCGATCAGGTCAAGCTCGGCCCAGGGCGCCCAGCCCGCGACCCAGATGTTGCCGCGAAAGCGGTGCGGCGAGAGGCGGGTGCCCATCCGGGCCGAAAGCTCGGCCAGCGAGGCCATCGCGTTGATCGACACCAGCGGCTGGTCCTGGTCGGTCAGCGCCTGGCCCGGCACGCGGATCACCCGAGCGGGTTCGGGGCGATTCGCGGGCCAGAGGGGACGCAGCCAGTCGATCAACCGCGCGGCATCCGCAGGGTCGTCCGGGCGGAAGCTTTCGGTCGGGCGGCGGGGGTGGCCAAGCGTCACCACGCCTGCCTCGGGGTCCGAGACGCAGCTGACCGCCATCAGTTCGGCCGAACCCCAGCCGCGCAGAAAATGCAGCTTCGGCGCCCAGGTCGGCGGTTCGGTCAGGCGGGCGGCGGCGTGGGCCACCGCCCAGACCCGGTCGAAGGGAAAGGCCGCGCCTGCGGTCAGCACGGCCTCGTCCAGCTCTTCATGACCCGCGGACTTGATCGGGTGGCGCACCAGAAGCGCGACACGCCCGCCCGAAAGCCCGCTCACTTCTTGCCCTTCTTTGGCGTGTTCGTCGGAGCCTTGGGCGCATTTGCCGCCGCGGACGCGGCGGCCTTCGCCTCGGCCCTGGCCAGTTTTGCCGCCTTGATGTTGCCGAAGATGTCCGGCCGTTTCCCGTGGCTCCACATGATCAGGTACTGCTGGACGAAGGTGATCGTGTTGTTGGTGATCCAGTAGACCACCAGACCCGAGGCGAAGCCGCCCAGCATGAACATGAACACCCATGGCATCCAGGCGAAGATCTGCTGCTGCACCGGATCCGTGGGCGCCGGGTTCAGCTTCTGTTGCAGCCACATGGTGATGCCCAGTAGCAGCGGCAGCACGCCGATGAAGATCAGGTGCAGCAGGCTGCCGGTCGGGGGCGCATCCCAGGGCAGAAGGCCGAACAGGTTGAAGAGCGACGACGGATCGGGCGCCGAGAGGTCCTTGAGCCAGCCGAAGAACGGCGCGTGGCGCAGCTCGATCGTGACGAAGATCACCTTGTAAAGCGCGAAGAAGATCGGGATCTGGATCAGGATCGGCAGGCAGCCCGCGGCGGGGTTGACCTTCTTGTCCTTGTAAAGCTGCATCATCTCGCGCTGGAGCTTCTGCTTGTCCTCGCCCGCGCGCTCCTTGATCGCCTCCATCTCGGGCTGCAATTCCTTCATCCGCGCCATCGAGACATAGGACTTGTAGGCCAGAGGCAGCACCAGGAACTTCAGCAAGAAGGTCAGCGCGATGATCGCCCAGCCCATGTTGCCGATCTGGGCGTTCAGCCAGTGCAGCACCGCGAAGATGGGCTTGGTCAGGAAGAAGAACCAGCCCCAGTCGATGGAATCGAGAAAGCCGGGGATGCCGCCCTCGCGCTCGTAGGCGCGGATCGTCGCCCATTCCTTCGCCCCGGCGAAGAACCGGATCGAGGACGAAGCCGTGGCCCCGGCATCCAGCGACAGGACCGGCTGGCGCACCTCGGCCTGGTAGATGCCGGCGGTCGGGACATATTTCAGCACCGACTTGAACGGCTTGCCCTGTTCGGGGATCAGCACCGTCATCCAGTAGTGATCGGTGAACCCGATCCAGCCGTCGGTCGTGGCCTCGGTCACCTGGGCCGGCAGGTTCCCCTCGCGCGGGTCGGGGGTCAGTTCGGTGATGTCGGAATAGTCGGTCTCGGTGCGGATCCCGTCCTCGCGCTGCACCGCGCCTTCGTGCACCACGAAGATGTTCTGCAACTTGGGCAGACCATGGCGCGCGATGATCCCGTAGGGTTGCAGGGCTACCGCCGCGGCCGATCTGTTCTGGACCTGGTCGGTCACGGTGAACATGAAATCGTCGTCAACCTTGATCTCGCGGCGGAAGGTCAGCCCCTTGCCATTGTCCCAGCGCAGCACCACGGGCGCGGTCGAGGACAGGGTGGCGTTGCCCTCCACCGTCCACAGCGTATTGGCATCCGGCACCTCTCCGGGCTGAAGCCCGGTGCCCGGCAGCCAGCCGAAGACCGAATAATAGGCCAGGTCCTCGCCCACCGGGGCCAGCAGCCGCACCGTGGGCGAGTCTGGTGTCAGGTCCTCGCGGTAGGTTTTCAGCGACAGGTCGTCGATCCGGCCGCCCCGCAACGAGATCGACCCGGCCAGCTTGGTCGAATCGATCCCGAGGCGCGGGGCTTCGGGGACGGCCGTCGCTTCGGTCTGCGCGGGGGCCGCTTCGGGCAGAGGCGTGGCGACATCGCCGGTGACGCCGGCGGCGGTTTCGGTCGGGGCGGTCAGCGGCGGCTCGGGCGGGGGGAACAGCACGAACCAGACGATCATCACCGCCGCGCTCAGAACCATCGCCAGGATCAGGTTCTTGTTGTTCTGGTCTTCC
This sequence comes from Rhodobacter calidifons, assembly GCF_011174775.1. Lineage (GTDB taxonomy): Bacteria > Pseudomonadota > Alphaproteobacteria > Rhodobacterales > Rhodobacteraceae > Tabrizicola > Tabrizicola calidifons. The sequence continues at coordinate 419,572 of NZ_JAANHS010000001.1, read as the reverse complement.
ATCTGCCCGCCACCATGCCGTCTCCGGATCAGCGGTGCTTCAACGACAGCACCGGGCAAAGGTCAAGCGGTTTCGCCCGGAACGGCAGGGCAGGGCGATCAATTCTGGCCCATGCCCGCGCCGCAACGCCGCCACGTCTCAGGCCTTGCGCTCCAGCCGGTAGCTGCCTTCGGGCAGGTTCAGCGCCGCCGCCAGGTCGCGCAGCTGGGTCAGCGACAGGGTGATCCGCAACACCTCATCGGTCTGCGGATCGGTCTGTTCGACCGTCACGCAATCCTCGAAGGCATGGATCACGATGTCCTCCACCAGCGGCAGGTCGCCGCCCTCGTCAACCAGGGTGATCACGGTGGCGTCGAATTCGTGCTCGATGGTGAACATGGCCGCAGGCTAGCCCGGGCCGGCGGTCCCGGCAACGCCAAAGGCGCATGACACCTGCGTGAGGCGCCCTTTCCCTTGCCGGGCGATTTGCTACCCTCCGCAGACCCTGCCGAGGTATTTCATGCGTCTGTCCCGGATCTTCGCCCTGCCGCTTGTCCTTTCCCTGGCGCTGGGCGGCTGCGTCGTGCCTGTTCCGGGGCCGGTGCCGCCACCCGCCCTTCCGCCCGCGGCCATCGCCCCGGCCCAGCCGCCCCGCGCCGCTGCCGAGACCTTCCTGTCCGTGGTGGCCCGGGTCGAGCCTGTGGCCGAAAGCTTCTGCCGCGCCCGCGCCGTGGCGAAGAACTGCGATTTCCGCATTGTGGTGGATGACCGCCCCGGACAGCCGCCGAATGCCTTCCAGACGCTCGACCGCAGCGGCCGTCCGGTGATCGGCTTCACGCTTGCGCTGATCGCCGATGCCCGCAATGCCGACGAACTGGCCTTCGTCCTCGGGCACGAGGCCGCGCATCACATCGCCGGCCACATCCCGAAACGTCAGGACCAGGCGCTTTCGGGCGCCATCCTCGCCGGTGTGCTGGCCCAGGCCAGCGGGTTGTCGCCCGAAGAGGTCCGCGCCGCGCAGAACATCGGGGCCGAGGTCGCCGCCCGCAGCTATTCCCGCGAATTCGAGCTTGAGGCCGATGCCCTTGGCGCCGAGATTGCCTTCCGTGCAGGTTATGATCCGGTCCGCGGCTCGGGCTTCTTCGACCGGCTTCCCGACCCTGGCGACCGCTTTCTCGGCAGCCACCCGCCGAATGCACAGCGCAAGGCCCAGGTGGCCGCGACCGTCCGCCGGCTTCAGGGGCTTTGATCTGGGTCAAGGCATCCGGCCACCGGCCCCGGCAGCATGGCCACAATGCGGTCAGGAGGATGTGACGATGATCGGTTATCCCGAGGCCCCGAAAGCCTGGTGGCTGACCCGCGGAATGGCGCGGATTGCCGGGGTGAACCTGCCGCGCGCGGTCGTCGAAGGCTGGCTGCAACGCGCGGAACTGGAGGACCTCATCGCCCGCTGCGCCGCCTGCGGGCGAGGGTCGGCCTGCGAAAGCTGGCTGGTCGCATCGGGTGCCTCGCAAAGGATGCCGGACTTCTGCCCGAACAAGGCCGGGATCGAGGCCCTGGGCTGATCCCTTGCCCGCTTGCAACTTGCCGCGCTGTGCCCTTTGCAGTTGCGGCCACGGGGCGGCGGCCATCCCCTCTGGTCCGCCGCCCGTTCTTTTCCTATGACCGCCGCATGATCGTGCTGGAAAACCTGATCCGCGACCGTGGCTCGCGTTATGCTGCCGCGGCCGGCACCGTGCGCAACCGGGCCGAGATCGAGGCCTTCCTCGCCACGCTGCGCCGCCGGCGCAAGTTCGACCGCGCCACGCATCATTCCTGGGCGGCCATCCTGTCCGAGGGCGGGCCGCTGAAGCATGACGACGGCGAGGCCGGGGCAGGGGCGGTCATCCTGCGGATGCTGGAGCGTGAGGCCGTGACCGACCGCATCGTGGTGGTGACGCGCTGGTATGGCGGCGTGCCTCTGGGCGGCGACCGCTTTGCCCATGTCGTCACCTGCACGCGCGCCGCGCTGGCGGCGCTTGGCAATGGCCTCGACGGGCCGGAGGCGGGCCGCTAGGCTTTCCACGGGACGGGAAGACGGGGGAAGCAGCGATGCGCGGGATGCTTGCGGCCGAGGCACGGCGGCTGGCCAATACGGTGATCTGGTCCTGGGACGGCTTCCGCGCCGCCTGGGCCACGGAAAAGACGCTGCGGCAATGGACGCTGGCGAATGTGCTCTCCGCCGCTCTGGCGTTCTCGCTGGACCTGACGCCGGCAGAGCGGGGGCTGATCCTGGCGCTGGGTTTCGTGGTGCTGGCCGCCGAACTCATCAACACCGCGATCGAGGAGGTGGTGGACATGATCTCTCCCGTCCTGGATCCGAGGGCGAAGAAGGCCAAGGACTGCGGATCGGCCTGCGTGGCGCTGGCCGCGCTTGCGGCGGGCCTGGCCTGGGTTGCGGTGCTGCTCGGCTAGCCTAAGGCCGCTGCCGCCGCAGATGCGCGCGGTAAAGGATCGGTGCCGCGACATGCTCATAGGCCAGATCGGCCAGCGGCCGGATGACCGGCCAGCCCGTCACGCGGGCCAGCCAGCGCCAGCGCGGCATCGTCGCCCACAGGGCGCGGAACGCCGCCATGCCGGCCAGGACCCGGCCATCCTGCCAGACATGCAGGCTTCGCGCCGCCTGATCGGGCGTCAGCCCCCAGTCCCCGGCCCGGTCAAGCGCGTCGAAGCGGATCGGCAGCCCCTCGGCCTGCGCGCGGCGGCGATAGACGTCGATCTCGAACCGGCAGACCGGGCAGGTGTCGTTGTAAAGGACGCGGGTTTCTTGGGTCATGCCGGAAGGGTAGCGCGTCCTGCGCCGAAGTCAGGCGACAGGCTGCCGCAGGTCAGACGCGCCGCCCCCACAGGTCATACTCCCCCGCCTCATCCACCTGGACCCGGACAATATCCCCCGGGGCCAGCCCCTCGAAGCCGTCGTCGATAAAGAGGTTCCCGTCGATCTCGGGCGCATCGGCCTGGGTGCGGCAGGTGGCGCCGTCCTCGTCCACCTCATCGACGATCACCTCCAGAACTTTTCCAACCTTTGCGGCCAGTTTAGCCGCCGAAATCGCCTGTGCCTTTTCCATAAAGCGATCCCAGCGGTCCTGCTTCACCTCGGCGGGCACATGGTCGGGCAGGTCGTTCGACCGCGCCCCGGCGACGTTTTCGTACTGGAAGCAGCCCACCCGATCCAACTGCGCCTCGTCCAGCCAGTCCAGCAGCGTCTGGAACTCGGCCTCGGTCTCTCCCGGGTAGCCCACGATGAAGGTGGACCGCAGCGCCAGGTCGGGGCAGACCGCGCGCCAGGCGGCGATCTCGTCCAGCGTCCGCGCCGCCGCCGCCGGGCGGGCCATCCGTTTCAGCGTATCCGGATGGGCGTGCTGGAAGGGGATGTCCAGATAGGGCTGCACCAGCCCCTCCGCCATCAGCGGGATCAACTCGCGCACATGCGGATAGGGATAGACGTAATGCAGCCGCACCCAGGCGCCGAGCTTGCCCATTTCGCGCGCAAGGTCGGTGATATGGGCGCGCACCTCGCCGCCCTTCCAGGGCGACAGGTCATGCTTGCGGTCCACCCCGTAGGCCGAAGTGTCCTGGCTGATCACCAGCAGTTCCTTCACCCCCGCCTCGACCAGCTTTTCCGCCTCACGCAGCACGGCATGGGCGGGGCGGCTGACCAGCTTCCCGCGCATGTCGGGGATGATGCAGAACTTGCACTTGTGATTGCAGCCCTCGGAAATCTTCAGATAGCTGTAGTGCCGGGGCGTCAGCGAAACGCCCGTGGCGGGCAGCAGGTCGATGAACGGGTCCGGCGCGGGCGGCACCGCGCCGTGGACGGCATCCAGCACCGCCTCGTACTGATGCGGGCCGGTCACCGCCAGCACCTTGGGATGCGCGCCGGTGATATACTCGGGCTCGGCCCCCAGACAGCCCGTCACGATCACCCGACCGTTTTCCTGCAAGGCCTCGCCGATCGCCTCCAGGCTTTCTGCCTTTGCCGAATCCAGGAACCCGCAGGTGTTCACGATCACCGCATCCGCGCCCTTGTAGTCGGGGCTGATCGCATAGCCCTCGGCCCGCAGCCGCGTCAGGATGCGCTCGCTGTCCACCAGCGCCTTCGGACAGCCCAGCGAGACCATGCCGATGGTCGGCTGGCCCTCCCGTCGGCTGTCGGGAACAAGGGCGCGGGCCAGGTCGGGGCGAAGGAGCGGCGGGTTCTGGGACATGGCCCGCCTATACCGCGCCGCGCGGCGCCGGGAAAGCCCGGCCTCTCGGCCATTTGATGCCAGTATGGCACCCCCGACTTGGCAAGCGGGCGCGCATGGGCCTAAACTTTCGGAAAACAAGAAAATCCGAGGAGATGAGCATGCGCTGGATCGTCCGGGTCGGGGTTGCGCTGGCGATCCTTGTCCTTCTGGCCTTCGGATTGCTGGCCATCGTGCCCTCAGACCGCATCGCCCAGGTCGTCTCGACCCAGTTCGAGGCGATGACCGGCCGCAAGCTGGAGGTTGCGGGCGAGATCAGGCCGCGTCTCTGGCCCAGCCTTGGTGTGACCACCGGGCCGGTCAGCATCGCCAATGCCGAATGGGCCGAAAGCGACCAGCCCCTGTTCCGCGCCGAGAACCTGTCGGTGGATGTGAACCTCGGGGCGCTCTTGGGCGGCGAGGTGAAGATCCTCGGCCTGGCCGCCGACCGGCCGGAAATCAACCTGGAACGCAGCCGCGACGGCAAGGCGAACTGGGACTTTGCCGCCGGCCTTCCCAGCGACGGCACCGGCGTCGGGGCCGTGCCGCCCCCCGCGACCGGCTTCACCCTGGACGAGGGCGCGATCAGGGGGGGCACCATCCGCTTTGACGACCGGCAGTCCGGGCGCAGGATCGCGCTGGACGAGGTGGACGCCCGCCTGTCCATTCCCGATTTCTCCGGCCCGTTCAGGCTTGCCGCCACGGCGCTGTCCGGCGGGCAGAAGGTGGCGCTTGACCTGTCGGGGGACGTGTTCTCGGCCTTTGCCATGGGCCGGGTGGTTCCGATCAAGGTCAGCCTGACGGCCGGCGGCAGCAAGCTTGGGTTCGAGGGGCGCGGCGGCTATGCCCCGCTGGCCGCGGAAGGGGCGCTGGTGGCGGACCTGCCGGACCTGCCCGCCTTGGGTCGGCTTTTCGGCGCCAGCCTGTCGCGGCCGAGCCCCGGCCTTGGCCATGACCGGCTTCAGGCCAGCGGCCAGCTGACCCTCGACGGCAGCGGCAGGGCCTTCCTGCGGCAGGCGACCCTGGCCGCGGATGCGAATGAGCTGAAGGGCGATCTTGACCTGACCCCCGGCGAGGCGCGCCCGAAACTGAAGGCGCAGCTGACCGCCGGGCCGATCAGCCTGAACACCGGGTCCGCCGGGGGCACTGGCGGGGGCGCTGGTGGGGGCGCTGGCGGCGGCATGCAGGCAGAGGGCTGGCCCGAGGACGTGATCGACGTCAGCGCGCTGGGCGTGATGGATGCCGAGGTCGCCCTGACCGCGCCTTCGGTCGATCTGGGTGTGCTGAAGCTCGGGCCGACGCGCGCCCTGATCACGGTGGAACGGTCCCGTGCGGTGTTCGACTTCCGTGAGGCACAGGCCTATGGCGGCCGGATCACCGGCGATTTCGTGGTCAACGGTCGCGGCGGCCTGTCGGTCGGCGGCCGTCTGAATCTTGCGGGACTGCAGACCCAGCCCCTGTTTGCCGACCTTGTCGGATGGGACCGGCTGGTCTCGACCGGCGATCTTGAGCTGGAGTTTCTGGGCGTCGGCAACTCGATTGCCGCGATCATGAAAAGCCTGAAGGGCAAGGGCGCAATCACGCTGGGCAAGGGCGAGCTGCGCGGGCTGGACATCGCCGGAATGTTGCGGACGCTGGATGCGGGCTATGTCGGAGAGGGGCAGAAGACCATCTTCGACGGGCTGGCGGGGACCTTCGCCATGGAGGGCGGCGTGCTGACCAACAGCGACCTGAAGCTGGTCGCGCCCTATCTGACGGCCGCCGGCGCGGGCCGCATCGGTCTTGGCGAGCGCACGCTCGACTACCGCCTGCGCCCGACGGCCCTGGCGGCCGCGGACGGGACGGGTGGGGTCATGGTGCCGCTGCTCATCACCGGCCCCTGGGCCAAGCCGCGCTTCCGGCTGGATCTGGAATCCATCGCGCGCGAGAAGATGGAGGCCGAGGCCAAGGCGGCTGCCGAACGGTTGAAGGCCGAAGCGAAAGCCGCCGAAGCCGCGGCCAAGGCCGAACTGGAGCGGCGCCTGAAGGAAGAGCTGGGGGTCGAGGTCGCCCCGGATGACTCCCTTGGCGCGGCGGCAAAACGCAGGGCGACGAAGGCGCTGGAGGATGAGGCGCGCCGCGCGCTGGAGGAAATCCTCGGCGGCAATTGACGCCCCCTGTCACTCCGGCCCGATGCGATTGTGCCGGGCACAAGTTTTGATCAAAACCCTGTTGCAGCCGCGCCCGACCCGTGCTGAGACTGCGTGGAACCAGGCGCGGAGCAGGGCGGATGCGGGTCTTCATCAACGGGTTCGGGCGGATCGGGCGGTCGGTGCTGCGCGCCTTCCTTCAGACACCGGCGCGCTGGCCGGGGGTGGAGATCGTCGGGATCAACGACATCGCCGCGCCCGAGATGTGTGCCTACCTGTTCGAATACGACTCGGTCTTCGGCCCCTGGCGCGGCACGGTCGCGCTGGAGGAGGGGGCGCTGGTGGTGGACGGGCGGTCCATCCCGCTTCACCGGGCGCCGGACCTCTCGACGCTGGACCTGTCGGGGGTGGATCTGGTGATGGAATGCACCGGCCGGGCCGAGGCGCGCGACGTGGCCGAACGCGGCCTGCGCGCAGGGGCGGCACGGGTGCTGATCTCCGGCCCTTCGGCGGCGGCGGATGTGACGGTGGTGCTGGGGGCGAACGAGGCGGTGCTGGGGGACCAGCGGATTGTCTCGAATGCCTCCTGCACGACCAATGCGCTGGCGCCGCTGGCGCGGCTGATCCATGACAGATGGGGGGTGGTGACGGGCTCGATGACCACGGTCCATTGCTACACCGGCAGCCAGCCCACGGTGGATGCGCCGGCCGCCGACTATCCGCGCAGCCGGGCGGCGGCACTGTCGATGGTGCCGACGACGACCTCGGCCGCCCGGCTGCTGGACCGGGTGCTGCCCGGGCTTGCCGGGCGGATCATGGCGCAGGCGGTGCGGGTGCCGGTCGCCAGCGTCTCCTGCGTGGACTTCCACCTGCTGACCGAGGCCCGCCCGACGGTTGCGGAGGTCAACGCCGCCTTCCGGGCGGCGGGGGGCGTGATCGGGGCAACGGACCGGCCGCTGGTCTCGACCGACCTCAGGGCGCGGTCCGAGTCCGTGGTGGTGGCCTGCCCGGAGACGAAGGTGACCGCGGGCGGGATGCTGCGGGTCTTCGGCTGGTACGACAACGAATGGGGGTTTTCGAACCGGATGCTGGACATGGCCCTGCGGATGGCCTGAGCGACCGCGCGCGGTCCGCGTTCGGGCCTGAGCGATTTCAATGGGTTGCGCGCGGGCGTTCAGAATCTGGCAAGGATTGCCCGCAGGTCCTGGCGGGGCGCTCGTCGTGGGCTTCGCCCCTCCTCGGTGGCGGTGGCCCGACGGGAAGCCGAAAGCGAACGAGGAGGCGGGTCAGAGGTCAGAGGGATCTGGTGAACAGAATCCATTCCGAGGCATCGACCGCCCAGTCCTCCTTGACCACCGCCCGGCGGGCGACTTCGGCAAATCCCCTGGCCCGGTACAGGCGAAGGGCGTCCTGATGCGTGTCCGCGGCGATCAGGCTGATGCTGCGGCGCCCGGCCTGCCGTGCGACCTCCTCGGCATCCGCCAGAAGCGCCGAGCCGAGACCGCGCCCGCGATGGGCAGGATAGGTCGCCAGCACGTTCAGATACCATGACCCGGGGGCGAGATTCTCCAGTTCGATCAGCGGCACGAACAAGGGCGGCGTGTCCGGCGCGATGGGTTCGGGCTCCATCGCGGCGGGATAGCCCAGCAGGCAGGCGGCCGCCGCGCCCTCCACCTCGGCCAGCCAGGCGTTGCGATAAGAGAAACTGCCCGTCTCGCGCGCCGCCCGTTCGCGACCCAGGGCGAGCGGATCACCATCGGGGCCGACGGATTTCTTCCAGAAGTGCAGCGGCAGGTCGTCGGCGGCCATGTTGATGAACCGGACCAGATGGTCGGCATCGCTGGCCTGGGCCGGGCGGATCAGCATGGGGGGACCTCCTGTCCTGCTGCCCCGGATGAAGCAGACCGGGCGCTGGCCTGCAAGGCGGAAACCGACGGATCATGGCGCTTCCCGGCCTTGCGCGGCCATCGTCCCGGTCCTACCAAGGGCCAGGCCAGAGGGAGCCGCCGCATGACCGACACCGTTTTCCGCCTGCCCGCCCCCGGCCCCGAGCCGATGACCACCGACCTGGACGGCTGGGTGAAGACCGAAGGCGCGCCTGCGATGAAGACCTGGGTCCAGCACACCAGCGCGGACGGCAGCGTCATCAGCGGCACCTGGGAGGCGACGGTCGGCAGCTGGCATGCGACCTACCGATTCTACGAATTCGTCCATCTGATCGAGGGGCGCATCACCATCACCCCCGACGGCGGCCAGCCGGTCACGCTGAATCCGGGCGATGCCTTCGTGGTGGAACCGACGTTCAAGGGCACCTGGACCATCGAGGCCCCGGTCAGGAAGCATTTCTGCCTCAAGCTGAAATAGGCCGGTCGCGTCGCGACGGTAAGGATTGGCCGGTGCGAAGGCAAGTCCGAACATCAGCCATGACAGACGGCGCAGACCTGCTAGGCTGCCACCATCCGATTGATGCCACGTCCAGGGAGTGTCTGCCATGCCATCAGCCAAAGGAACGCTTGCCGTGCTGCGTCACGCCCTGCTTGCGGGCGTCGTGATCGCCGCCCAGGCCCTGTTAGCCCCGTCTGCCGTTCACGCCCAGGCCTCTACCCGCGCCGAGCCGGTGACAGGTCCCGGCGTGGTCACGATCGGCAACATCGCGACCAACGCCAAGGTCAACCTGCGCGCGGGTCCGTCCACGGTGTTTCCGGTGGTGGGCTCGCTGGGCTATGGCACCCGGGTGAAGAAGGGCCTGTGCATCGGCGGCGGCAGCGCGCGCTGGTGCGAGGTCGAGACCATGGACGGCAAGATCTCGGGCTATGTTTCGGGCCGCTTCCTGGTCGAAGGCGTCCGGCCCCCGACGGACGACGACCTGGCCGGCGGGCCGGATTTCTGGAGGGTGACCGGCCTTGCCGGCAACGAAAGGCTGGGCGTGCGGCTGGAGCCGCGGTCGAGCTCGGACGTGCTTGCGACGCTGCGCAACGGCGAGATCGTGCGCAACCTGGGCTGCCGGATGAGCGGCGGCGCGCGCTGGTGCAGGATCCGCTCGACCGTCGGGATGGATGTCACCGGCTGGGTCCGGGGCAGCTATTTGCGCGAATCGGCGGCACCGGGCGGCGGTGGCGGCGGCGGCAGCGGCCCGGATTTCTATGTGGTTCGCGGCCTTCCCGCGGGCGATACGCTGAACGTCCGCACCCGGCCCTCGACGCAGGGTGACGTGATCGCACGGCTTTCGGAAGGCGCGCGCGTGCGCAACCTTGGCTGCGAGCAGTCGGGCCAGACCCGTTGGTGCAAGATCCGCAGCACCGGCGGGGTCGAGGTGACGGGTTGGGTAAACGGCCGCTATCTGCGCGAGAAGTAGCTTTCTGCAAGCTGTCCGGGCGCGCGGCGTCTTGCGCGCGCCCGGATGTCGCGATCAGTCGCCCAGGTCTTCCGGCAGGGCGAGGTTCAGCACGATGGCGATGGCCGCCGCGGGCAGCAGGCCCGAGGTCAAGAGGATCTGCGCCGTGCGGCCCATGTGTTGCAGCGCCTCGGGCACCAGTTGCAGGCCCAGGCTGACCGACAGCGCGGTGGCGAAGATCACCATGTTGCGGCGGTTCCAGCGCACCTCGGACAGCATGTTGACGCCCGCGGCGCAGACCATGCCGAACATCACCACCACGCCGCCGCCAAGGACGTTGATCGGGACGGTGTTGATTGCGGCGCCGATCTTCGGGATGAGCCCGCAGAGGATCAGGAAGACCGCGCCGATGGTGACGACATGGCGGCTCATCACGCCGGTCATCGCGATCAGGCCCACGTTCTGGCTGAACGAGGTGTTTGGCAGGGCGCCGAAGACACCCGCGATCGCGGTGCCCGCCCCGTCGGCGAAGGTTGCGCCCTGAATTTCCCTGTCCGTCGCCTCGCGCCCCGCGCCGCCCTTGGTGATGCCCGAGACATCGCCCACCGTCTCGATGGCCGAGACCACGGCCATGAAGCACATGCCAAGCACGATCGCCAGGTTGAACTCGACGCCCCAGCGGAAGGGGTTGGGCAGGGCGAAGGAGCCGGCGCGCTCGACGGCGGTAAAGCTGACCTGACCCATGGCCAGCGCCACGACATAGCCTGCCAGGATGCCGATCAGGACGGCGGCAATGGCCAGGAAGCCGCGGGTGAAGAACTTGATCGCCAGCGTCACCAGGATCACCACCAGCGCAGGCAGCCACTGGTTGAAGCTGCCGAAGGTGATGGTGGACCAGTCGACGGGGGTGCCCGCGGCCCTGGCCTCGGCGATGGCGCGCATCCCGGCCTCCATCGCGGGGACGCCACCGGCGGCATACTGGATGCCGACCTTCACCAGGGCAAGGCCGATCATCAGCACGATCAGCCCGGTGACCAGGGGCGGCAGGGCATGGCGGATGCGCCCGACGATGAAGCCGAGGCAGAAGTGGAACAGCCCGCCCAGGACGACGCCGGTCATCAGGCCCGCAAGGCCTGCGGTGCCAAGGCCCGCCACGGCGGGGATCATGACAGGGATGAAGGCGAAGGAGGTGCCCTGCACGATGGGCAGGCGCGCGCCGACCGGGCCGATGCCGATGGTCTGCAAAAGCGTGGCGATCCCGGCGAACAGCATCGACATCTGGATCATGTAGGTCATGTCCGGAAAGCCGAGCGCCCCCTGGTCCGAGCCGAAGCCGATCCCGGCCGCGCCGCAGACGATGATCGCGGGCGTGACGTTCGAGACGAACATCGCCAGCACATGCTGGATGCCCAGCGGTACGGACTGGCCGAGCGGGGGCAGGTAGTCCGGGTCGCGCAGTTGCTCTGGCGTCCCGATCGCGGATGCGGTCATGTGTCTGTCCTTTCCCTCGGGGCGTTTATGTTCGCGCCGTCTTCGCACTGCCCCGGGGGTGCGATCCGGTTAGGCGGCCCTCAGGGGGCCAGAACCGTCCAGGGTTGGCTGTAACGGTATTCCTCCAGGTTCGGGCCTGGCCCGATCCGGTCGACCACGGCAAAGATGCCGGGCGCATGCAGCGGTGTCAGCACGCCGTGCCAGGTGCCGCGGTGCAGGTTGATGCCCTGTCCGCCGTTTGTGACGAAAGCGCGCGGAACTGCCTCAGGATCGGGCGCGACGATGACGAGGAACGGGTGTGCGGTCATCGGGATGAAGGCCTGCGAGCCGTCCGGGTGGCGTTCGATCAGATCGAAGCTGTAGGGCAGGGCGCGGGGCTCGGCGTTGAAGACCGAGATGCCGGCGCGGCCGTCGGGGCCGAAATCGAGGTGGGCGCGGTCATGGTGGCGGCGGCAGAGGCCCGCGTTGATGAGGCGGAAGTCGCCGGTCGCATCAAGGACATCGCCGAAGGGGGCGAAGGCTTCGGCCGTCAGCGGGGCCGGGCGCAGGGGTCTCATGCGCGGCTCCTTGTGCGGCTTCGCCTTCTCGTCGCCGGAGCCGGGCCCGGCGATGCGTGCCGAAGGCATCGAAACGCGGTCATCGGGGCGGGCCGAAAGCGCCGGGGCCGCGCAGTCTGGCGTGGCGGTTGACGTCCTTGTAGAGAAGATATCGGAACCGTCCCGGCCCGGCGGCATAGCAGGCCTGCGGGCAATAGGCGCGCAGCCACATGAAATCGCCCGCTTCCACTTCGACCCAGTCCCGGTTCAGCTTGTAGACGGCCTTGCCTTCCAGCACATAGAGCCCGTGCTCCATCACATGCGTCTCCTCGAACGGGATCAGGCCGCCGGGCTGGAAGGTGACGATGTTGACATGGGCGTCATGGCGCAGGTCCTCGGGATCGACGAACCGGGTGGTGCCCCAGCGGTCCTGGGTGTCGGGCATGAAGCGGATCGGCACGTCGCGTTCGTTGATGACGATCGGGTCGGGTGCGGGCAGGCCGGGGGCGGGTTCGTAAAGCTTTCTCAGCCAGTGGAAACGGGCGGGTGTGCCGCCTTCGGCCAGCAGGGTCCAGGGGGTGCCGGGCGGGATATAGGCGTAGGAGCCCGCCTCCATCTCATAGCCCATGCCCGCGATGGTCAGCGTCGCCAGCCCGTCGGTGAAAAACAGCCAGTGCTGGGCGCCCGTCTCCGGATCCGGCGCGTCGGAGCCGCCGCCCGGGGCGACCTCCATCACATATTGGCTGAAGGTCTCGGCGAACCCCGACATGGGGCGCGCGATGAGCCAGAGGCGGGTTTTCGTCCAGCCGGGCAGCTGGCTGGTGACGATGTCGGAAAAGCAGCCCTTCGGAATGAAGGCATAGGCCGTGGTGAAGACCGCGCGCTGGGTCATCAGCGCGGTCTGCGGCGGCAGGCCGCCGGGCGGGGTGTAATACTGGCTCACGGCAGCTGGTCCTTGAGACGAAGCTCGGCGATGCGTTCCACCTGTTTGCAGGCGGTGGCGAATTCGGTCTGCGTGTCGTTCGCGATGCGGGTCTGGAAGGCCTCGAGGATGCTGTCCCTGGTGTGGTCCCGGACCGCGATGATGAAGGGGAAGCCGTGCCTGGCGACATACGCCTCGTTCAGGCGCTGGAAGCGGCTTCTCTCCTCGTCGGTCAGCGCGTCGAGGGCGGCCGAGGCCTGTTCGGCAGTGCTTTCGGGCGTCAGCCGTCTGGCGGCGGCCAGCTTGCCGGCAAGGTCGGGATGGGCCCTCAGCACGCCCAGGCGTTCCTCGGGCGTGGCGCTGCGGAAGATGCGGGCCAGCGCGTTGTGCAGACCCGCAGCGGAATCATGGGCGGGGCCGAGCTCCAGGTCGAAGGCCCGGTCGGCGATCCAGGGCGAATGTTCGAAAATGGAACCGAAGCGTTCGACGAAACGGGCGCGCGCCATCTGCGAGGGCCGCTCGAACCGCTTGTTCGGATGGGTCTTTCGCCAATGCTCGGCAATGTCGATCCGGCGCGGAAACCAGACGCCCGCGTGGGATAATGCATAGTCGAGAAAGCGCTTCAGCCCCGCGATCCTGCCGGGGCGGCCGATCAGTCGGTTGTGCAGGCCGATGGAGAACATCTTTGCCGCCCCCGCCGCGCCTTCGGCGTAAAGGGTGTCGAAGCTGTCCTTCAGGTATTGGTGGAACTGTTCCCCGGTGACATAGCCCGGCGCGGTGGCAAAGCGCATGTCGTTGGCTTCCAGCGTGTAGGGGATCACCAGCTGGTCATGGTCGCCGAATTCGCGCCAGTAGGGCAGGTCATCGTCGTAGCAGTCCGAGATCCAGGCCAGGCGGCGGGTCTCGGCGGTCAGCCGCACCGTGTTCATGCTGCACCGGCCGGTATACCAGCCACGCGGGGCCTCGCCCACCACCTCCTCGTGCAGGCGGAAGCTTGCGGCGATCTGGGCGGCCTCTTCGGCCTCGCTCATGTCGCGGTGATCGACCCATTTCAACCCGTGGCTGGCGATCTCCCAGCCGGCGGCCTTCATCGCGGCGACCTGTTCGGGGTTGCGGGCCAGCGCCGAGGTCACGCCGTAGACGGTGACAGGGAGGTCCAGCCCGGTGAACAGCCGGTGCAGCCGCCAGAAGCCGGCCCGGGCGCCGTAGTCGTAAAGCGATTCCATGTTCCAGTGCCGCTGTCCCGGCCAGGGCGCGGCCCCGGCGATGTCACTGAGGAAGGCCTCGGACTGCGCGTCGCCGTGCAGGATGTTGTTCTCGCCGCCCTCCTCGTAGTTCAGCACGATGGAAACGGCGATCTTTGCCCCGCCCGGCCAGCGGGGATCGGGGGGATTCGGGCCATGGCCACGGAAATCTCGGGGGTAGCGGTGCACGGGCGGTCTCCTTCCGGCGCCAGACTAGGGGAAATCCGTGGAAGATATTTTCAGGATTTGACGAAAGGTCATATGCGCAGAACGCCGGGTCGCCGCGGACCGGGTTTCGTGCTTTGATGCCTCGGCAAGCGATGGAGGACGAGGATGGGGCGCGTTTCGACGCATGTTCTGGATACGGCAAGGGGCAGGCCCGCGGCGGGGGTGCGGATCATCCTCTACCGGATCGCCGGGCAGGACCGTCGGAAGGTCAAGGAGGTCGTCACCAACGCCGATGGCCGGACCGATGCGCCGCTCTTGGAAGGCGACGGGCTTGAAGCGGGGATCTACGAACTGGTCTTCTGCGCGGGCGACTATCTGCGCGCCTCGGGGCAGGCGGGCGAAGGCGTTCTTTTCCTTGACGAAATCCCGATCCGCTTTGGCGTGCCGGATGCAGGCCAGCACTATCATGTGCCGCTGCTGATCTCGCCCTTCGGCTATTCCACCTATCGGGGATCGTAGGGCCGGGCGGTGGCGCCCCGGAACGGTCGTGAAAGCGTCACTTGCGGTTCGGCTCAGGGCGGCATTATCTGGCTGCGTCCCATTTTTTCGTCCTGAGGAGAAGCGCATGTTTCAGATGAAGAGTTTCGCAGCAGCCCCGGCCTTTGCACTCTTGCTTGGCGGCACCGCCCATGCCGCGCTGACCGCCGATCAGGTCTGGCAGTCCTGGAAGAATGCCGGCGCGCTGGTCGGCCTGACGGTTTCGGCCGCGACCGAGAACACTTCGGGCGGTGTGCTGACCCTGAACGGCATCAAGATCGCGCCCGAGGGGATGGGCGGGCTGACCATCTCTGACATGGTGCTGACCGAACAGTCCGACGGATCGGTTGCGATCACGCCGGGTGCCGATATCGGGATGACGATGACCGGCGAGACCGAAGGCTCGATCAAGGTGACCCATGACGGCCTGATCCTGACCGCGCGCGAGGCCGATGGCGGGCTGGCCTACGACTATTCCGCGGCAAAGCTGGATGTCGTCTACGACAGCACCTATCCGGGCTATTCCTTCGACGGCAGCGAGCCGCCGAAGGTCACCGCGTCGGGCGATGTGCGGTTCTCGAACCTTGCGGGCACCTACAGCGACAGGCCCGGCACCAACCGGACCTTCGGGCTGGACCTGCGGGCGGACGAACTGGCCTACAACACCCTCTCGGACGACCCGGGGATGGAGCTGAAGCAGACCTCGACCAGCGCCACCCAGGACATCCGGGTGTCGCTGGCGCTGGCCTTGCCCTCGACCATCGAACTGGCCGCCATCGCCTCGCCCGCCGATTTCGGCACCGCGCTGAAGGAAGGGCTGAGCGTCTCTCTCTCGATGACGCAGGGCGAATCGGTGGGCACGATGAAGCAGGAAAGCCCTTATCTGCCGATGGACCTTTCGATGAAGGCCGGCGGTGGCGATGCCTCGGCGCTGTTCAACAGGGACACCTTCTCGATCAAGTCCACGGCCACCGGGCTTGACATCGAATCGGCGCCGGGCGCGATGCCGGTGCCGGTCAAGCTGGTCTCGGGCCCGATGGCGTTCGGCCTGACCGCGCCGGTGATCGCAACCGAGGCGGCGGGCGACTACGGGCTGGTCCTGAAACTCAGCCAGTTCAGCCTGAACGAGGAAGCCTGGGCGCTGTTCGACCCGAACGGGGCGCTGAAGCGGGATGCGGCGGACATTGCCATCGACATCTCGGGCAAGGCCAGGATGGACGTCCCGGCGATGATCGCTGCGGACGAGGCCGGCGGCCCCCCCGCGGTGCCCCAGCCGGAAAGCCTGAACATCACCGAACTGGCCGTGAAGGTGGCGGGCGCGGCGCTGGCGGCGACCGGGGCCTTCACCTTCGACAATTCCTTCGGCATGCCGATGCCGCTGGGCGAGGCGAATGTGAACATCACCGGCGCGAATGCGCTGATCGACGGGCTGATCGCGACGGGCCTGCTGTCGGACCAGGACGCGATGGGCGCGCGGATGATGATGGGCATTTTCATGATCCCTGCGGGTGATGACAGCCTGACCTCGAAGATCGAGGCCAAGGAAGGCATGCAGATCCTGGTGAACGGTCAGCCGCTGCCGATGTAGGGCCTGCGGTTTCGGGTTGAAGGGGGCGGGGCTTCGGTCCCGCCCCTTTTCCGTTGGTGGGTTGGAACCCCACCCTATGCAGTCGCGCGCCTCAGGTCGTCGCGGATCTGCCCAGCCATGTAGTCGGTGAACAGCTGCACCTTGGGGTCCTTCAGCCTGCGGTGCTGGCTGAGGGCGGACAGCTGGACGGCCATGGGCGGCGTGGCGGTGGCAACCGGGACAAGGCGACCCTCGCGCAGGAAGTCGGCGACCTCGAACAGCGGTTTCAGCACGATCCCGCGCCCGTCCAGCGCCCAGCCGGTCAGCACGTCACCGTCGTCGGATTCGAACGGCCCGGCGATCTCGAACCGGCGCGGGCCCTCGGGGGTTTGCAGGGTCCACTGGAACTCCTTCGCGCCCGGAAAGCGCAGGTTCAGGCAGTCGTGCCGGTCGCGGACCAGGGCCTCGCCGTCTGCGGGCATGCCCCGACGGGCGATGTAGGCCGGGGCGGCGCAGAGCAGGCGCGGGCAATCGGCGATGGTGCGGACCTTGAGCGTGGAATCCTCCAGAAGGCCAAGGTGGAAGGCCACGTCGATGCCTTCGGCGACCACATCGACCCCGCGGTCCGACAGGCGCAGGCGGACGTCGATCTGGGGATAGAGGTCCTTGAAGGCGGGCACCCGGGGCGCGATGAGCCTGCGGCCGATGCCGAGGGGGGCTGCGACGAAGATCGTGCCGCGCGGGTTCTGCGTGACGTCCATCACGGCGGCTTCGGCCTCGTCGATCGCCTCGAGGATGCGGCGGGCGCCGTCATAGAAGATGCGGCCGTTCTCGGTGGGTTGCAGCGACCGGGTGGTGCGGCTGAACAGGCGCACGCCGAGGTGCTTTTCCAGTTCGGAAATCCGGGCCGAGGCGACCGCGGGCGAGGTGCGCTGATCGCGGGCAGCCGCCGACATGCTGCCCAATTCATAGACACGGACGAACATGCGGATGTTGTTCACATAGGACATTTTACGTCCTCTTTTGAAAGTGATCCGGTCATTCCATGGATTACCAGAAAGGTAGCGGTCGGTATAGCATTCCGGAAACCGTGGAGGGCGCGCGATGTACGACTGGGTCGTCTTGTGGGAATGGGTCGAGATCGCGGCGCGCTGGCTGCATGTTATCACCGCCATCGCATGGATCGGGTCCAGCTTCTATTTCATCGCGCTGGACCTGGGACTGCACCGCGACCGCAATCTGGCCTCGGGCGCGGATGGCGAGGAATGGCAGGTCCATGGCGGGGGGTTCTACCATATCCAGAAATATCTCGTGGCTCCGGCCGCGATGCCCGACCACCTTGTGTGGTTCAAATGGGAAAGCTATGCGACCTGGCTGTCGGGCTTTGCCATGCTGGTGCTGGTCTACTACCTGGGCGCCGAGCTTTACCTGATCGACCCGCAGGTGATGGAGCTTTCGGTCTGGCAGGCGGTGGCGATCTCGCTGGCCTCGCTGGCCTTCGGCTGGGTGGCCTACAACACGATCTGCAAGGTCTTCGTGAACGCGAACCAGACGGTGCTGATGGTGGCGCTGTTCGTGGTGCTGGTGGGGATGGCCTGGTTCTACACGCAGGTGTTCAGCGGCCGGGCGGCGATGCTGCATCTGGGGGCGTTCACCGCCAGCATCATGTCGGGCAACGTGTTCTTCGTCATCATGCCGAACCAGCGCGTGGTGGTCGCCGACCTGAAAGCGGGCCGCAAGCCCGACCCGAAGTATGGCAAGATCGCCAAGCAGCGCAGCACGCACAACAACTATCTGACCCTGCCCGTGGTCTTCCTGATGCTGTCGAACCATTATCCGCTGGTCTTTGCCACCGAGTGGAACTGGGTGATCGCGAGCCTCGTCTTCCTGATGGGCGTGACGATCCGGCACTGGTTCAACACCCGCCACGCGCGGAAGGGCAACCCGCACTGGACCTGGGGGCTGACGGTGATCCTGTTCCTGGTCATCGCCTGGCTGTCCACCGCGCCGATGCGGGTGGTTGACGGCGAGGCCAGGTTGCAAGGCGCGGCTCTGGTCTATGCCTCGGCCCCCGGCTTCGAGGAGGTGGTCGGCATCGTGCAGGGCCGCTGTTCGATGTGCCATGCGGCAGAGCCCGGCTGGGAGGGACTGCACTGGCCGCCGAAGGGCGTGGTGCTGGAGACGCCCGCCCAGATCGCGCAAGAGGCGCGGCGGATCTATCTGCAAGCGGGGGTGACCCATGCCATGCCGCCGGGGAACCTCAGCTACATGGAGCCCGAGGAACGGGCGGCGATCGTGGAGTGGTTCCGCAAGGCGGGCACGCAGGACCCGGTGTGACGCTGGGGCAAAACTCTTCGAAGAGTTTTGCAAATTCCTTCGAAGGAATTTGCCTCGGCAACCGGCGCCGGTGTCCTGTCGATCGTTGACGCAGGGATGTTGTCCGGCAACCGGCCTTTCCGCCCGTCCGACAGGCAGCCGACGGCGTCAATCGCCAAGCTTGGCGTGAACCTCGTCCAGATCGACCGGCCCCTTCGGCATCTTGTTGGCCGGATTCTCGAAATCATAGCGGAACAGCTGGAAGTCGCGCTTGTAGATTTCCCACATCAGATGCATCGACAGGTCGTCGAAGTAATCTTCCACCGGATGCGCGCGTTTCGGGCCGTGGCCTTCGCTTTCGTTGAAACGGGGGATCGTGGCCAGATCGACCGGGTGCCGGGTCTGGATGTTGTCCAGCACCACCTGCATCCCGGCATTGAAATCCTCGGTGAAGAAGATGTGGTTGTAGCGCCCGCCGTTGACGATGAAGGTCGAGACATGCCCCGACACCGAAGACCAGTGGATGTCGGGCTCCATCGGTTTCTTCCAGCGGATCGTGTCGCGGGCGAACAGAAGGAAGCGGCGGAAGCTGGCGATCTGGTCGAAGTCCTGCTTGCCGTCCTCGCCGCCGACCTCGATCCCGTATTTCTGGATCAGAAGCGGCACCAGATTGCCCCGGTAACGCCTGCCGTTGCGCTGGATGCCGCAGATCTTGTCGAAGAACGAGGACAGGATCCGGGTATAGGGATTGCGCACGCAGGTGAAGGCATAGACCTGTCGCGCCCGCACGCTGCGTTCGATGATCGGCTGGCTGGCCTCCTGCGCCCATTTGTGCAGGCCGGTGGTCGCATCGTGGATGTCGCCGTCGAAGAACCGGCCGTGGTCGGAATAGTACATGATCTGCCCGATGGTCGAGCAGGCACATTTCGGCACCACCCGGTAGACGACGCTTTCGCTCTCGGTCATCCAGGTTCCGGGAAAACCCATTAACAATCGTCCTTCTTCAGCCAATGCCGCAGGTTCCAGCATGAACCGCGATTGTGGCAGTCAAGCAGACATATTCGGGCTTTTCAAGGAACCACCGGGCGGTCTAACCAGTCAGGACCGCGCCTTGTCGGGCTGGCCCAGGACCGATGACCCAGATTGCCTTCATCCTTCTCTGCCACAAGGACCCGGAAGGGATCATCGCCCAGACCCTGCGGCTGACGGCGGCCGGGGATTGCGTGGCGATCCATTTCGATGCCCGCGCGTCGCAGGCCGACTATGCCCGCATCCGTGCCGCCCTGGCCGACAATCCGCAGGTGACCTTCGCGCGACGGCGCCTGCGCTGCGGCTGGGGGGAATGGAGCCTGGTCGCGGCCACGCTTTCCGCCGTGCAGGCCGCGCTGGCCGATTTCCCCGGCGCCACGCATTTCTACATGCTGTCGGGCGACTGCATGCCGATCAAGACGGCGGAATATGTGCACGCCTTCCTGGAACGCGAGGATGCCGACTACATCGAAAGCTTCGACTTCTTCGGATCGGACTGGATCAAGACCGGGATCAAGGAGGAACGGCTGATCTACCGGCACTGGTTCAACGAACGTCAGCGCAAGTGGCTGTTCTACACGTCACTTGAATTGCAGAAGAAATTCGGCCTGGCGCGCAAGGTGCCCGAAGATCTGAAGATCCGCATCGGCAGCCAGTGGTGGTGCCTGCGCCGCCGCACGGTCGAGGCGGTGCTGGCCTTCGTGAAGCGCCGGCGCGACATTCCGCGCTTCTTCTCGACCACCTGGATCCCGGACGAGACCTTCTTCCAGACGCTCGTCGCGCATCTGGTCCCCGACCGCGAGATCCGCTCGCGCACGCTGACCTTCCTGATGTTCACCGACTACGGCATGCCGGTGACCTTCTACGACGACCACCATGATCTGCTTCTGGCGCAGGGCTGCCTGTTCGCCCGCAAGATCAGCCCCGAGGCGCGGGCGCTGAAGGACCGCCTGGGGGCGCTTTACTCCGAGACCGGGCGGCATTTCGCGATCTCGGACGAGGGGCGGCGCCAGTTCGCCTATCTGACCTCGCGCGGGCGCGAGGGGCGGCGCTTTGCCCAGCGGTTCTGGGAGGTGGAGGCCAGCATCGGCCGCAACCGCACGCTGATGCTGGTGGCCTGCAAGAAATGGCATGTCGCAAAACGCCTGGCTGACCGGGTGCGCAGCCTGACCGGGATTCCGGCGGTGGACTATCTGTTCAACGAACAGGCCACCCCGCTGCCGGATCTCGGCGGGATCGAGACCACGCTGGACAAGCGGATGCGCCATCGCCGGGCTTTGGTGCGGATGCTGTTCGAGCACTGGCAGACCGACCGGCTGCTCCTGTGCGTCGATCCCGGCAGCGTCGAGCTGATCCAGGACTTCCGCGAGGACCGCGCGACGCTGCGGCTCATGGAGATCGAGTGCCAGTTCAGCGACGACTACCTGGTCGGCCATGCCCGGCGGGTCGGTCTGGCCGGGCCCGAGACGCCGGTTGCGGCGATGGACCTGCTTCTGCCGACGATCCGCTATGACGTGCGCTTCGAAAGCAACCGGCTGCGCGACCTGGACCTGGCGGGATACAGCCGGATGCGTCAGACTGCCAGTGTGGCCGAGAACGCCGCAGTCCTGGCGGCCTTCCTGGAAATCCCGCCCGAGACGGCGCAGGAAATCGCTGCAACCGAGTATCTATTCGTGGATTGACCGACATGAGCTGGACCTATGACCCGACCAACGTCTTCGCCCGCATCCTGCGGGGCGAGATTCCGAACAAGACGGTGATGGAGACGCCGCACACGCTGGTCTTTCATGACATCAATCCGCAGGCCCCGGTGCATGTGCTGGTGATCCCGAAAGGCGCCTATGTCAGCCTTGACCATTTCTCGGCCGAGGCTCCGGAGGAAGAGATCGTCGATTTTCACCGCACGGTCGCCAAGGTCTGTGCGATTCTGGGCCTGTCGGGCGAGGAAGGGTTCCGCGCCATCGCCAATGCCGGGATGAACGGGCATCAGGAAGTGCCGCATTTCCACCTGCATATCCTGGGCGGGCGCCCCCTGGGCCGGATGCTGGAGCGCGTCTGACCCCGCAGGGATCGGCTCGTCAGGGCAAGGGCGGCGCGCTGACGCGCCATTGCCGGATCAGACGGGCGACGAGCCCAGCCTTCGGCGGGGCTGCCCGTGCGGACGAGGATCAGATTGTGGGGGCCGCACTGCGGGGGAGGGTGAATGTCTCGGCGGCGGCGGCCAGCACCATCTCGCGTTCTTCGCGGGAGGTCTTGAAGACGGCAGCATCCACGAAAGGCGACCTCCAGCACCACATCCTGCCGAGTGCCTTGAGGCATTCGTGACCCCAGGGGAGGTGATGACGACGTCGGGGAGGGCGAAGGATTCGAGTGCAGGCCTATCGGCGGTCATCAGTCATTCCGCCTTGCGGATGAACTTCCTGCGGTTCTTGGCACTCGGCACAAAGAGGCTGAGCTTGAAGAATACAGCATCGCCGGATTTCTTCTGGCCCCATTCCCGAAGGGCCGCTTCCAAAGGCATCTCCTTTGCGAACTCGTGCGCGATCCTGTCTGCAATATCGCGTGGGAGATAGCCGATGTGGCATGTGCGATGACGTAAGTTGACGACGACACGAACCGCATTCTCATCTTCGGGATTGTCCGTCTCGCGGATTAAGCTAACCGTATCGGCGTTGACCCGGCCACCTTTCAGCGCACTGATGGCCACTTTGCATTCGTCAAGTCGGTAACTGGTTCCGGCGACTGCAACGTCAGTTGCGCCAGTAAGGTTCACGAAACCGCTTGGTGCAGCCGGTGGTTGGACGTTGGGTTTCCACCTTATCCATTGGCTTTCTTGTGGCAGATCTTCATTGTCACGTTGGGACTTCTTGCTGCGCCCAAGAAGAGCTCTGAGCAACTTCAACATGAGTGGACCTCCCCTCTTCGTGGTCATCAATGCGCCTCGGCCCAGGTGCGGCCAATTCCGGCCTCGACGGCAAGGTGGACCTTCAGCGACACGGCGGGGTGGGAGGAGCCTTCCATGACCTCCCTTGCGATCGGGATCAGGCGGTCGGCCTGGTCCTCTGCCACCTCGAACAGAAGTTCGTCGTGGACCTGCAACAGCATCTGCGCGTCGAGGTCCCTGATCGCAGCAGGCATGCGGATCATCGCCCGGCGGATAACATCGGCGGCGGTGCCCTGAATGGGGGCGTTGATCGCGGCGCGTTTGGCGAAACCGGCGCCGGGGCCTTTCGCGTTGATTTCGGGAGTATGAATTTTCCGACCGAAAAGCGTCTGCACATAGCCGTTTTCCTGGGCCAACTTTACAGTATCGGACATATAGCCCTTGATGCCGGGGAAGCGTTCGAAATAGCGGTCGATGAAGCCCTGCGCCTCGGCCCGCGGGATGCGCAGGTTCCGGGCAAGGCCGAAGCCGGAGATGCCGTAGATCACCCCGAAGTTGATCGCCTTGGCCTTGCGGCGGATGTCGGGGGTCATCTGGTCGAGGGGAACGTTGAACATCTCGGACGCTGTCAGGGCGTGGATGTCGATGCCCTCCTCGAAGGCGCGGCGCAGTTCGGGGATGTCGGCGATATGGGCAAGGATGCGCAGTTCGATCTGGGAATAGTCGAGGCTGACCAGCACCCGGCCTTCGGGGGCGACGAAGGCCTCGCGGATGCGGCGGCCTTCCTCGGTGCGGACGGGGATGTTCTGGAGGTTGGGGTCGGTCGAGGCAAGCCGCCCGGTGTTGGCACCCGCGATGGAGTAGGAGGTGTGGACGCGGCCCGTTTCGGGGTTGATCGCCTCTTGCAGCGCGTCGGTGTAGGTGGATTTCAGCTTGGCGATCTGCCGCCAGTCGAGGATGCGCGCGGCGAGGCGCGCGCCCTGCGGATGGCTGTCCTCCAGCGTGGCGATGTCCTCCAGGATGTCGGCGCCGGTGCCATAGGCCCCGGTCTTGCCCTTTTCGCCGCCGGGAATGCCCAGACGGTCGAACAGGATCTCGCCCAGCTGCTTCGGGCTGCCCACGTTGAACTTTTCCCCGGCGATGTCCTGGATTTCCTCTTCGAGCTGGACCAGCTTCTGCGCAAAGACGTTGGACATGCCGCGCAGGACGTCGCGGTCGACCTTGATGCCGGTCATCTCCATGTCGGCGAGGACGGGGACGAGGGGGCGTTCGAGCGTTTCGTAGACGGTGGTGACCTTCGCCCGGTGCAGCTGGGGTTTCAGCCGTTGCCAGAGGCGAAGCGTGACATCGGCGTCCTCGGCGGCGTATTTCACGGCGTCGTCGATGGCGACCTTGTCGAAGGTGATCTGGGATTTGCCCGATCCGAGGAGGGACTTGATCGGGATAGGCTGGTGGCCGAGGTATCGGTCGGAAAGCTCGTCCATGCCGTGATTGTGGAGCCCTGCGTGCATCGCGTAGGACATGAGCATCGTGTCGTCGATGGGGGCGATGCGCAGCCCCAGACGGGCGAAGATCTTCCAGTCGTATTTCATGTTCTGGCCGATCTTGAGGATGGCGGGATCCTCGAGGATGGGCTTCAGGGCGGCCAGAACCTCGTCCAGCGGCAGCTGGTCGGGG
This sequence comes from Rhodobacter calidifons, assembly GCF_011174775.1. Taxonomy (GTDB): domain Bacteria; phylum Pseudomonadota; class Alphaproteobacteria; order Rhodobacterales; family Rhodobacteraceae; genus Tabrizicola; species Tabrizicola calidifons. The sequence goes on along the minus strand of NZ_JAANHS010000001.1, from coordinate 395,494 downwards.
GCAAGGGCCTTGGCCCCGAACAGATCGCCGCCGCCGGTGGTGTGGCCGACGGGGATGTAGGCCGCCTTCCCGGTATCGACCGACAGCGAGATGCCGACGAGATCGGCCTGCATCTCGTTCAGGCTTGTCGTTTCGGTGTCGATGGCGACATGGCCCAGATCGCGGATGCGGGCGATCCAGCGGTCGAGGGCGTCGCGGCTGCGGATGCATTCGTAGGCGGCGTGGTCGAAGGGGGGCTGTTCGGCCTGCGCCTGCGGCTTCTCCTCGCGGGCGACGGTGAGCTGCGAAACCTCTGGCAGGGCGGGGGCGGCGATGCCGAGCTTCTCCGCGACACGTTTCGTCAGGGTGCGGAATTCCATTTTCGCAAGGAACTCCATCAGCTTGTCCGGTTCGGGCAGGCGGATTTCCAGATCGTCCAGCGTCACGTCCAGCGGCGTGTCGTCCTTCAGCGTGACCAGCGCGCGGCTGATGCGGATCTTCTCGGCATTCTCGACCAGCGCCTCGCGGCGTTTGGGCTGCCTGATCTCGGAGGCGCGGGCGAGAAGCGTGTCGAGGTCGCCGTATTCGTTGATGAGAAGCGCGGCGGTCTTGAGCCCGATGCCGGGCGCGCCGGGGATGTTGTCCACGCTGTCGCCCGCAAGCGCCTGCACGTCGATCACCTTTTCCGGGGGGACGCCGAATTTCTCGATCACCTCCTCGGGGCCGATGACGCGGGATTTCATCGGGTCGAACATGTCCACCCCGGGGCGGATCAGCTGCATCAGGTCCTTGTCCGAGGAGATGATGGTGCAGGACCCGCCCGCCTCCACCGCCTGTTTCGCCAGGGTGGCGATGATGTCGTCGGCCTCGAACCCTTCCGTTTCCAGACAGGCGACATTGAAGGCGCGGGTGGCTTCGCGGGTGAGGGGGAATTGCGGGCGCAGGTCCTCGGGCAGCTCGGGGCGGTTGGCCTTGTAGTCCGGGTAGATCGCGTTGCGGAAGGTCTCGGCCGAGTGGTCGAAGACCACGGCAAGATGCGTCGCGGCCTTGCCGTTCGAGGTGGCGCGGGAAAGTTCGTTCCACAGGATGTTGCAGAAGCCCGCGACGGCACCCACCGGCAGGCCGTCGGACTTGCGGGTCAGCGGCGGCAAGGCGTGATAGGCGCGGAAGATATAGGCCGAGCCGTCGATGAGATGCAGATGATTGCCCTTGCCGAAAGTCGATGACATGCTTGGCTCCCGTTTCAGGGGGTTGTGCCATGTTCCGCTTCGTCATGCCAGCTTTGGCGCTTTGCGCCGTTCCGGTCGGTGCCGAAGAGGTGCAGTTCTGCGATCCGGCGACGATGAACTGTTCCCCGCTGGTCGTCTGCATCGAGGCGACGGGTGAGATGATGCGGGGGGCATCGTTCGGCCTCGACGCCGGGCCCTTCTTTGCGCAAAGCCGCGACGGTGTGCTGTGCGAGGGCAGTTGGCGCCGTGGCCTCTTTGGCGTCGGCCTGGCCGAGTTTACCTGTTCGGACGGCCGCAGCGGCCAGTCGGCCTTTACCTGGTTCGAGCCGGAAAGCGGCACGGCAGTCGGCAAGGGCAGCTTCTCGACCGGCGAAGTGGCCCGGTTCTGGGCCGGAAACAACCTTGAGCGTTATTTCCGCAAGGTAGCCCCGGAAGAGAGGCAGCGCATGGCCTGTTCGCCCGAGGAAATGCTGATCGGCTAGTGGTCGTCGTGGGCGTGCTCGCGGTCGATGACATACCGCTTGTCGCAATAGCCGCATTCGACCCAGCCCGTGTCGCGCGGAATGGTCAGCCAGACGCGGGGGTGGCCAAGGGCGCCTTCACCGCCGTCGCAGGCCACTTTCCAGGTGGTGACAACTTGGGTTTCCGGCGCTTCGATCGGCATGGGGGGCTTCCTGTGCTGGCTTGACGGCCTTTTAGCGGGCGAGGGGAGGGCGGCACAAGGGGGCGCGAGCGTTCGGCCGCCGCCTATCCCCCGATCAACAGGGTCCTGCGCGACTTCAGCGCGGTCAGCCAGCCCAGACCCTGCGCCGTACCCCTTGCCGGGCGGTATTCGGCCGAGATCCACCGCGCGCCGCCATCCGCATCCACCGCATCGCACAGATCGGGCAGCGAGAAGCCGCCGCCTCCCGGCTCGTTCCGGCCGGGAAAGCCCGCGATCTGGATATGGCTGATCCGGTGGCGCTGGTCCTCCCAGACCAGCCCCGCATCGCCATGCAGCCGCGCGGCATGCCAGAGGTCGAATTGCAGGCCGATCCTGGGGCTGGCCAGATCGTCGATGATCCGCGCCGCCTGATCGTAATCGTTCAGGAAATAGCCCGGCATGTCGTCGGGGTTCAGCGGCTCCAGCGTCAGGCAGAGCTCCGGCGCCTGGTCCAGCGCCCAGGCTAGGTTCTCGACATAGCACTGTTCCGCCTGCGGCCCCTTGGCCACGCCCGCCATCACATGCAGCCGCGCCGCGCGCAGCCGGGTGGCATATTCCGCCGCGCGCAGAAAGCTGTCGCGAAAGCGCAGCTCCATCCCCGGCACGGCAGCAAAGCCCCGGTCGCCCGCCGCCCAGTCGCCCGGCGGCGTATTGATCAGCGCCACCGGCAGGCCGTTCAGCGCGCGTTCCCAGTCTGCCATCGGCTGGTCATAGGGAAACAGCACCTCGACCCCGTCGAACCCGCAGCGCGCCGCCCAGTCGGGGCGGTCGAGCATCGGGACCTCGGTGAACAGATAGGTCAGGTTGGCGGCGAAACGGGGCATTTCGGTTCAGGGCATTTCCGGGCTGGGCATTTCCGGGCTGGGCAAGTCTGACGAAGGGATGACCGGGAAGAACTGCCCCGAGGACCAAAGGCCGAACCACATTTCACCGTCATGGTCGTGATGGCAACACAGATCGACCAGCCGATAGAAGGATTTCCGGTCGATCAGCGCCCAGAGATCGGCCCGGATCAGGACATAGGGCGCAGGCTCGCCCGTCTGCGGGTCGCGCTCGACGCGCAGAGGGTGGTCGGGGCCCAGCACCGCCACGTCCTCGGTCTTCGTGGTGAAGGTCAGCACCTGGTCGCGGCCCTGGCCCTCGACCTCGAAGTCATCGGCCAGCAGGGGGGCGTCATCGACGGTGATCCCGACCTTCTCGACCGGCGTGACCAGGTAATAGCGGTCGCCCTCGCGCTTCAGGATCGAGGAGAAGAGTTTCACCAGCGGCGCCCGGCCGATGGGCGTGCCCAGGTAGTACCAGGTGCCGTCGCGGGCGATGCGCATGTCGATGTCGCCGCAGAAGGGCGGGTTCCACAGATGCACCGGCGGCGGGCCCTTGCGGCTGGCGGCCTTGGCAGCGGCGGCAAGGGCATCGGCGTCGGGTGTCGGCATCGGCGGGCGCTCTGGCGGCTGGGGCATGCGGTGCAACCGGCGGCGGCGGGGTCGGGTTCTTCCCCGACCCGCGCGCCAGGCTCGGCATCAGCGGCGGCGGTCGCGCCGCGCGCTCATCGGCTGGAAGGCCACGCCGACATGCGCTTCGCAATAGGGTTTGCCGGGCAGCGAGGGCAGGCCGCAGAACCAGAAATCCTCGGTCGCGGGGTCGCCGATCGGCCATTTGCAGGTGCGCTCGGTCAGTTCCATCAGCGAAAGCTTGCGCGCGCGCTTTTCCACCTCGCGCACCGAGGCCAGCGCCTCGGGGCTGATCTCGTTCTGGCTGGGCTGCGGCGGCAGGGGCTGGCCGGCGGGGATGATCGCCTTGCGCACCGGCAGGGGCGTCACGTTCGAGACCGGAGCGGCCTGCGGCGCTGCCGCAGCCGCCGGGCGTGGCGCTTCGGTGCGCGGGGCGGGATCGGGGCGCGGGGCCGGCTCGGGCCGGGCCGCCTGCGCGGCGGCCGGGGCCGGCGCCGGGGCGGCCTCTTCCTCGTCCTTGCCGCCGACCCGGTTCGACAGGCCCAGCCGGTGCACCTTGCCGATGACCGCATTGCGCGTCACGCCACCCAGTTCCTTGGCGATCTGGCTGGCCGACTGGCCTTCGTTCCACATGCGCTTCAGCGTCTCGACCCGCTCGTCCGTCCAGGACATCCTGTTCTCCGCCTGTCTGATTGCCGCCCCATTCTATCCGCCCCGGGGCAGGGGCCGCAAGGGCGGGCCGAAACGGTCCCCTCGGGCTGGCCGTGAAAGTGTCATCCAGCCGTCACCTTGGCCCGCCAGCATAACTGCGGATCGCGGCGACGTCGATGCCGGTCCTCCTGACCTGACCCGCCCAGGGGGCAGCGCGTAGGCTCGGATATGCAAGGAGGCGCCCGATGCAGCCGCAGACCCATCCCAACCCCGATCTCAGCGTCGGCCCCGACCACCACCCGCGCTGGAATGCGGCCCCGCACCGCCGGCAGGGCTTTCACACCCTGCACCGGATCGCCCGCTACAGCCTCGGGTTCCGCGCCGCCTCGGTCCTTGACCTGCGCCTGACCGCCGACCTCGGGATCCCCGCGCGCGAAGATGTGCGCCGCCTGACGGCAAGCCCCTGGTTCTCGGCCCTGGCGGTGACCGAGGGCAACCGGCTTCTCTACGAGGCCTATGCCCCGGATTTCGGCCCCGACCGTCCGCATGCCATCATGTCGATCTCGAAGATGGCGGCGAACCTGATCCTGGGCCACCTGTGGGAAGCGGGGCGGATCGCGCTGGACGAACCCCTGGGCGCGATCCTGCCCTGGCTGGGCCCGGGCTACCGCGATGCCACGGTGCAGCAGGCGCTGAACATGGATGTGCACAACGCCTTCAACGAGGATTACACCGACCCCTTCACCACCGTGTTCCAGTTCGAAACGGCCATGGGCATGCGCCTGCCGCAGGGGCCCGAGCCGCTGATGGCCGAGCTTCTGGCCGGGATCGGCCTGGCCCCCGGGGCCGGGGACAGCGTGAACCGGACCGGGGCCAGCCTGTACAAAAGCGCCAATACCGATGTCCTGATGCTGGCCGCCGAGGCGCGGGGCGGGCGGCCCCTGCGCGCCTGGCTTGCCGATCTGGCCGACGCGGCGGGGATCGAGGGCGTGCTGCACATGGGCACCGACCGCGCCGGAACGCCGATCTTCTCGGGCGGCATCTGCCTCACGGCGCGCGACCTCTGCCGCTATGGCGCGCTTTTTGCCCGCAACGGGCGCGGGGTGGACGGCACCGCCTTCGGCTCGGCCGCCTTCCTGGACCGCACGCTTGCCGGTGGCGTGCCGATGCCCGCCCCGCGCGGCCACCTGCGCTATTCGAACCAGACCAACACCGACGGCACCTGGGTCGGTCATGGCGGCTATGGCGGGCAGTATCTGGTGGCGAACCCGGCAACGGGGCGGGTGGCCTGTTATCTCTCGGTCCTCCAGGACGCCCACGGCTATGACCCGGACTGGTATCCGCCGGTCATCGCCATGCTGACCGAAATCTGCGCCGGCCCCTAGCCCTGCAACCGCAAGGCCCGCGCCTCCGAGCCGCGCAGGATGGGATAGGCCGCGCGCCGTCGCGCAAGATCCGCCTCCGAGACCACCTGCGCCAGCGTGGCGCGGGCCTCCGCGTCCAGCCCCTCCAGCCCCTCGTCGCCCGGGTGGAAGCTTTCGCTCAACGCGCCTTCCGCCAGCAGAACCTCGTGCCGGTCGCACAGCAGGACCACATACTCCACCCCCGCCTCCGCGAGCATGGGCCGCACCCCCTGGTCATCGACCAGCGCCCCGGCCGAGACCAGCACCCGGTCCTCGCCGAAATAGACCTCGGCGCGCCAGTCGTCGATCAGAAGCCGCTGCCGGGCCGAGACGACCAGCTCGCGCGCATTGCCCAGAAGGCCCGGCGCAAGGACCACCGGTCGCAGGCCGGGGCGCGCCAGCATCTCGATCGCCGAGACCCGCCGCCGCCCGACCCAGCGCAAGGGGCGCGACCCGTTGGACAGCGTCGTCACCACATCGCCCGCCGTCAGCGACCCCGCCGGGCGCGGTCCGTCCGGCGTGTCGATCAGCGTGCCGGCGGCAAAGGCCGCGGGTGCCTCCGGGGGGGCGTGCGCGCCCTCGGGCAGGCCGTCGCCCGCCGTCCAGGGTGCCGCCATGGCCAGCGCCGCGGGCTTGCCGCCGCAGCGGACCAGGAAAAGCCCCTGCCGCCCGGCGATGTCCTCGACCTGCACATTTGCGCCCTCCGGCCAAAGGGTCCGGCCCAGCCGGGCCGGACGGGCCAGGACAGGGCCGTCCGGGCCCAGCGCCAGCGACAGGGCAACGGGCTCCGCCCCGTCGGCCAGCGCCGCACCGCCCTCGGCAAGCCGTTGCGGCCAGCCCTTGGCAGCCCCGCCGCCCGGCAACAGGATCTGGTCCAGCGCAAAGACGCCGACGGTGATGCACGTCGCATTCATGCCTGTCCCGGACCCTCGGCCTGTTGCCTGCCTTCTGCCGGGGCGATGTCCCCGGCACGATCTCACTGTGCCTTGCCAGCGTTTACAGGTCATTTCCAGCGAAAAACGGACCCCGCGACGGGGCGGCGGGACACGCGCAGAAAACCGCTTTACCGGCGCGGCCATTCCCGCTATGCCGCCGGCATGACCGCCGGATCCCGCCATTTCCCCGCCTTGCGCCGACGCCGCCGCGTCTGACGTCCGTCCCGCCGTCACCGGCGCCCCCCGCGCCATTCCTTCCCCAAGTTGACTCAAGGCCAGCCCTCGGGCACCCATTGGCTTTCACCATCCAAGGACCCCGTTCCATGATCCCGTCCGTCCTGCCGACCTACAATCGCGCCCCCCTCGCCTTCGTGCGGGGCGAGGGCAGCTGGCTTGTCGCCGAGGACGGGCGGCGATACCTCGACCTCGGCTCCGGCATCGCGGTGAACGCGCTGGGCCATGCCCATCCCGCGCTGGTCGCCACAATCACGGAACAGGCGCAAAGGCTCTGGCATGTCTCGAACGTCTACACGATCCCCGAACAGGAACGGCTGGCGCAGCTGCTGACCGACCGGACCTTCGCCGACACGGTCTTCTTCACCAACTCCGGCACGGAAACCGCCGAGCTTGCCATCAAGATGGCGCGCAAGTTCCACCATGACGCAGGCCAGCCCGAACGCATCGAGATCATCGCCTTCGAGGGCGCCTTCCACGGCCGCTCCACCGGCGCCATCGCGGCGGCGGGGTCGGAGAAGATGGTCAAGGGCTTCGGCCCGCTCATGCCGGGCTTTGTCCACCTGAAATGGCCGACCTCCGACGCCGATCATGCCGCCATCCGCGCTGCCATCACCGACCGGACCTGCGCTGTGATCATCGAGCCGATCCAGGGCGAAGGCGGCATCCGCCCGGTGCCGGACCAGTGCCTCAAGGGCCTGCGCGACCTCTGCGACGCCACCGGCACGCTGCTGATCTTCGACGAGGTGCAATGCGGCATGGGCCGCACCGGGCGCCTCTTCGCGCATGAATGGGCCGGGGTCACGCCGGACATCATGATGGTCGCCAAGGGCATCGGCGGCGGCTTCCCGCTGGGCGCGGTGCTGGCCACCGAACGCGCCGCCAGCGGAATGACCGCGGGCACCCACGGCTCCACCTACGGCGGCAACCCTCTGGGCTGCGCGGTCGGCGCGAAGGTCGTCGAACTCATCTCCGACCCCGCCTTCCTGGCCGAGGTCGCCCGCAAGGGCGCGCTCCTGCGCCAGGGCCTCGAATCCCTCGTCGCCCGCCACCCGCAGGTCTTCGAGGCCGTCCGCGGCGAAGGCCTGATGCTTGGCCTGAAATGCCGCCCCGCGCCCGCCGATGTGGTGAAGGCCGGCTACGCGGCCGGCATCCTGACCGTGGCCGCCGCCGACAACGTCCTGCGCCTTCTGCCGGCGCTCAACATCCCCGACACCGACATCGCCGAGGCGCTGGTCCGCCTCGACCAGGCCGCGACCACCCTCGAACACGCCGCCTGATTTCATCTGTCCCCAAATATCCCACGGGGGTCCGGGGGTGTGAAACCCCCGGCCTCGGGTCCCAAGAAGCGAAACGACATGAACCACTTCCTCGACATCCACAAGACCGACCCCGCGCATCTGCGGGCCATGATCGACAGCGCGCAGAAAATGAAATCCGCGCGGGGCGGCCGCCCGAAAGGCGCGCCAGACGATGACCAGCCGCTCAAGGGCCGCATGGTCGCGCTGATCTTCGAGAAACCCTCGACCCGCACCCGCGTCAGCTTCGACGTGGGCGTGCGCCAGATGGGGGGCGAGACCATGGTGCTCTCGGGCAAGGAGATGCAGCTCGGCCATGGCGAGACCATCGCCGACACCGCGCGCGTCCTGTCCCGCTATGTCGATCTCATCATGATCCGCACCTTCGAGGAGGCGACGCTGCTGGAGATGGCCGAACATGCCACGGTCCCGGTCATCAACGGCCTCACGAACCGCACCCATCCCTGCCAGATCATGGCCGACGTGATGACGTATGAGGAACATCGCGGCCCCATCGCAGGGAAAAAGGTCGTCTGGTGCGGCGACGGCAACAACGTCTGCGCCTCCTTCCTGCATGCCGCCGGCCAGTTCGGCTTCGACTTCACCTTCACCGGGCCGGAAACGCTCGACCCCGAAGACAAATTCGTCCAGTTCGCCCGCGACAAGGGCTCGAAGGTCACCATCCAGCGCGATCCCTTCACCGCCGTGGAAGGCGCCGATCTGGTTGTCACCGACACCTGGGTCTCGATGCACGACCCCGAAAGCGCCAAGGAACGCCGCCACAACCAGCTGCGCCCCTATCAGGTGAACGAACAGCTGATGAGCCGCGCCAAGCCGGACAGCCTGTTCATGCATTGCCTGCCCGCGCATCGCAACGACGAGGCGACAAGCGCGGTGATGGACGGCCCCCACTCGGTGATCTTCGACGAGGCCGAGAACCGCCTGCACGCCCAGAAGGCGATCATGCGCTGGTGCCTCGAGGTCTGACACCGGACCCCGGGGCGCGGCGCCGATTTCCGAATGGAAATCGGTCCGGAATTCGTCGCGAATTCCGGCGCCCGGGCCGGCCCTCCGGCTTGACTTCACGCCCGCAGCGCCAGACCCTGCGCGGGAAAGGAGCTTGCCCATGCACCGCCGTTCCGTCGCCGTCTTCGACCGTTTCCTGTCCGCCCTCGGCGCCATCCTCGACAAGGCCGAGGCGCATTGCACCGCCCGGAACATCAAGCCCGAGGTGATCCTTGCGGCCCGGCTTTTCCCCGACATGTTCTCCTTCACGCGGCAGGTGCAGCTGGCCTGCGACTTCGCCGCCCGCGGCACCGCCCGGCTGGCGGGGGTCGAGCCGAAGGGTTTTCCCGACACCGAGGCGACCTTCGCCGAACTGAAGGACCGCATCCGCGCCACGCGGGGCTACATGGGCAGCTTCCAGCCCGAGGACTTCGCCCATGCCGAGACGCGCGAGATCCGCTTCAAGGCCGGAGGCCGCGACATGGTGCTGCCGGGCGAGGAATTCCTTTCCTTCTACAGTCTGCCGCAGTTCTTCTTCCACCTGACCACCGCCTACGACATCCTGCGCCACAACGGGGTCGAACTGGGCAAGCGCGACTACATGGGCGCGCCCTGACCAGGGGACGCGCGGGCCGGACCTCAGGCCGCCCGAGGCGCAGCCCGTGACAGCGCCCGCGCCCCGTCCGCGTCCGCCGTCCGGGTGGCCAGCAGCGCCACCAGGACCAGCACGAGCGACAGCCCGGCATAGGTCGGGCGAAAGCCCAGATGCTCGGCCAGGAAGCCGATGCTCGACGGCGCGACGAGGATGCCGCAGTAGCCGACCATCGTCACGATCGAGATCGCACTGGCCGCAGGCAGGCGCGGGTGGTTGCCGGCGGCCGAGAACAGGATCGGCACCATGTTGGCGATCCCCAGGCCCGCGACGAAGAAGCTCAGGATCACCATCCACTCCGCGCTTGCCACCGCCCCGCCCATCATCCCCGCCGCGCCCAGCCAGCCCGAGATCCGCAGCGTCCGCACCGCGCCCAGGCGGTTGCGCACCCGGTCCCCAAGGAACCGCATCAGGGCCATCGCGCCGGCGAAGAAGGCAAAGCCCAGGCCCGAGACGAAGATTTCCGCCCCCAGCTCCTTCTGCATGTAGATCGCCGCCCAGTCCAGCACCGCGCCTTCGGGCACCATCGCGGCCAGCGCCAGAAAGCCCAGAAGCCAGACGTGGGCATCCTTCGGGAACAGCTTCGTCCTCGGGGCAGGGACCGCCGCTGTCGCCGCCGGCCCCGCTCCCGGCCGTGGCGCATCGGGCAAGAGAAAGGGCATCGCGGCCAGCACGATCCCGGCAACGACCGCAGCGGTGGCCAGCGACTGCACTTCTGATCCCCACTGCGCGATGACCCAGGCCCCTGCCGACCCGCCGATGAAGCCGCCCAGGCTCCAGAACCCGTGCGAGGCGGACATGATCGCCTTCGCCAGCCGCCGCTCGATCGCGACCGCCTGCGCATTCATCGCCACGTCCATGCAGCCCACCATCGCGCCGAAGATCGCCATGAACAGGGCCAGCGCCCAGAGGTTCGGCGAAAAGACCACCATCGGCAGGACGGGGATCAGCGCCAGCGAGAACCAGGACAGCACCCGTCGTCCGCCGAACCGCCCGATCAGCCGCCCGGCGAACAGCATGGCCGTCACCGCCCCCAGCCCCAGAACCAGGATCAGCAGTCCCAGGACCGATTCCGTCACCGCATGGCGCGGCATCAGCAAAGGGATCTGCGGCGCCCAGGCCCCCATGACGATGCCATTGGCCAGGAACATCGCCGCCACCGCCCACCGCGCGCGCCGGGCCTGCACATCCACCCGCATGATCCGCCTCTTGACTGTTAGCGCCTGTCATAGGGCAGGCTTGCCGGGACGGAAAGGCCGCTGCGATCAATCCGTATTGCAGGGTTGCAAGGTTTTCGCCCCGCCCGGCCGGCGCCCCGGTGACCGGACCCATGCCGTGAGACAGCCCTCAGACATTCCGGTCGCGCAAACTCGCACCGGCCTGTGCTTGCCCTCGTCCGAAATACTCCGCGGGAGGTCTGGAGGGTGCGAAACCCTCCAGTCCGACGCCGGACAGAAGCGCGGCCTCAGGTTCCGCGCGGCTTTGCCCGCAAGGTGGGCTCGGCCTGGGTCGGGTCCTCGGGCCAGGGATGCCGGGGATAGGCGCCGCGCATGTCCTTGCGGACATCCGCGTAGGAGCTCGCCCAGAAGCGCGGCAGGTCGGTCGTCACCTGCACCGGGCGGTGCGCCGGGGACAGAAGCGTGATGCGCAAGGGCTGCCGGGCGGCTCCGACCACGGGATGCGCGGTGACCCCGAACATCTCTTGCAGACGCACCTCGATCGCGGGCACCTGGCCTTCGTAGTCGATGGGGATGCGCCGCCCCAGCGGGGTCTCGAAATGTCCGGGTACCAGGCGGTCCAACTCGGTCAGCCTTTCCCAGCCCAGCAGGCCCTGCAAGGCCGGCACCAGATCCACCGCGCGGAGATCGGCCTCGGTCCTGACCCCCGCCAGATGCGGCAGCAGCCAGTCCTCGGCCGTGGCCAGAAGCTCGGCATCCTCCACCCCCGGCCAGCCCGCGCCGCGGGCAAGCCGCGCCCGCGCGCGCAGCCGCCGCGCCGCCGGAGACCAGGGCAGACCCAGCGCCCGCACACCGTCCAGCGCGGCGCGGGCCACGGCCTCGGGCGGCGCATCCCAGTGCCGGTCCTCCAGCACCAGCGCCCCCAGCCGCTCCTGCCGGCGCGAGACGACCCGCCCCTCGCGCCGTGACCATTCGCAGACCTCGACCCAGGCGATGCGGTCGGCGTAAATCCCCCGCAGTTCCGCCTCGGACATCGCCACCGCCTGCCGCACGGTCGCCTCGCGGGCGTCGCCGTCAAGGTCGGTCGCCACGATCAGCCGCGCGCCCGACAGGGGCAACCCCGGCGCCATCGCCGCCCCCTTGCCGCCCGACAGCACCCAGCGCGGCGCCTCACCCTTGCGGCGCAGGCCGATCCGGTCGGGATAGGCCAGCGCCGCCATCTCGGCCAGTGAATGGCCCCGGGCATGGCCCCCCCTCCCCATCCCTCCCCCACCAGGGGGGAGGGGGGCACCCTTGCCCGACGTCTCCGCATCGCGCCTCCCCTCCCCCCCGTGGGGAGGGGATGGGGGTGGGGGGCTTCCTGCCAGAGCCTTCGCCGCCGCCGCCAGCCGCTTTGCCTCGGCCCGGATGCGCTCGACCACCCCCCGGTCGGCCTCCGGCCCCGGGCGCCGGATCGCCGCCATCCGCAAGGCCAGATCCGGCCCCGCCCCGCGCAGCGGGTCGCGCTCGGCCAGAAGCGCGGCCAGCTCCGCCGCCTCCGGCCCCGCCACCGCCAGCATGTGCCCCAGCCGCGGATGCAGCGGCAGCCCGGCCAGCACCCGGCCATGCGCGGTGATGAGGCCCTTCTCGTCCAGCGCCCCAAGGTCCATGAGAAGGCTGCGCGCCTCGGCCAGGGGCCCCGCCGGCGGCGGGGTCAGGAAGGGCAGGTCCGCACCCCCCCACAGCGCCAGCTCCAGCGCAAGGCCCGCCAGATCCGCCACCTCGATCTCGGCCGGAGGGTAGGGGGCCAGACCGCCCTCCTCTCCCCTGGTCCACAGCCGGTAGCAGACCCCTTCCGCCACCCGCCCCGCCCGGCCCCTCCGCTGCTCGGCTTCGGCCTTCGTCACCCGTTCGGTCACCAGCCGCGACATGCCCGAGTTCGGATCGAACCGCGCCCTTCGCGCGCGGCCCGAATCCACCACCACGCGGATGTCCGGCAGGGTCAGCGAGGTCTCGGCGATCGAGGTCGCAAGCACCACCTTGCGCCCCTCGACCGGGGCCAGCGCCGCCCGCTGCGCGGCAAAGTCCATCGCGCCGTAAAGCGGCCGCACCGTCACACCCGGCAGACCGGCCAGCAGCGCCTCGACGCGCCGGATCTCGCCTTCCCCAGGCAGAAAGACCAGCATCCCGCCCTCGGTCTCGGTCAGCGCCGCCTTGACCGCGCCCGCCACCACCGCCTCCAGCCGCAGGCTCGGGTCGGGCGGGCGCGGCAACCACCGCGTCTCCACCGGATAGGCCCGGCCCGCCGAGGTGACCATGGGCGCATCCCCCATCAGCGCCGCCACGGGGCCTGCGTCCAGCGTGGCCGACATGACCAGAAGCTTCAGGTCCTCGCGCAGCGCGCCGCGCACTTCCAGACACAGCGCCAGCCCCAGATCGGCGTTCAGGGACCGCTCGTGGAACTCGTCGAAGATCACCAGACCGACGCCCGCAAGCTCCGGGTCCGACTGGATCATCCGGGTCAGGATGCCCTCGGTCACCACCTCGATCCGCGTGGCCGCCGAGACCCGCGCCTCGCCGCGGATCCGGTAGCCCACCGTCCGCCCCACAGGCTCGCCCAGGGTCTCGGCCATCCGCTCGGCCGCCGCCCGCGCCGCCAGCCTGCGCGGCTCCAGCATCACGATGCGGCCCGCCACCACCCCCCGCGCCAGCAGGTCCAGCGGCACCAGCGTCGTCTTGCCCGCACCGGGTGGCGCCTGCAACACCGCCATCCCGCGCAAGGCCAGCGCCTGGGCAAGCTCGGGCAGGACATGGGAAACTGGCAGAGTGGTCATGCCCCGCTTATCGCGCGGGGCCATCGCAAGCGGAAGCCCCAGGAATTTTCGCCCCGGCCTCTCGCCAAGGCTGCCTCGATCCGGCACAACTCCGGCATGGACACGACCGAACGCGCCGCCCTCATCCGTGCCGGAGACCGCCGGGCCCTGGCCCGCGCCATAACCCTTGTCGAAAGCGCACGCCCCGATCACCGGGCCGAAGCGCTGGCGCTTCTGGAGGCGCTGCGCGATGCGCCGCAGGCGCTGCGCATCGGCCTGTCGGGCACGCCGGGGGTGGGCAAATCCACCTTCATCGAAGCCTTCGGCCTGATGCTGACCGGGCAGGGCCTGAAAGTCGCCGTCCTGGCCGTCGATCCCTCCTCGGCCCGCTCCGGCGGCTCGATCCTTGGCGACAAGACCCGGATGGAACGCCTCTCGCGCGACCCCGCAGCCTTCATCCGCCCCTCGCCCAGCCAGAGCCAGCTTGGCGGCGTCGCCCGCCGGACGCGCGAGGCGGTGGCGCTCTGCGAAGCGGCCGGCTTCGACGTCGTGCTGATCGAGACGGTGGGCGTCGGTCAGTCGGAAACCGTGGTCGCCGAACTGTCCGACCTCTTCCTCCTGCTTCTGGCCCCGGCAGGCGGCGACGAATTGCAGGGCGTGAAACGCGGCATCATGGAGATGGCGGACCTGATCCTGGTCAACAAGGCCGACGGCGACCTCAAGCCCGCGGCCCTGCGCACCGTGGCCGATTACGCCGGGGCCCTGCAACTCCTGCGCCGCCGGCCGCAGGACCCGCCGGGCTTCCCCAAGGCCCTGCCGGTCTCGGCGCTGGGCGCGGCAGGGCTCGGCGAGGCCTGGGCCGAGATGCAGGCCCTCGTCGCCTGGCGCAAGGCGCAGGGCCACTGGGACCGCGCCCGTGCCGCCCAGGCCCGCCACTGGTTCGAGGAAGAGGTGCGCCAGGGCCTTCTGGCCGCACTGGCGCGCGAGCCGCAGAAGGGGCTGATGGCAAGCCTCGGGGACCGCGTGGCACAAGGCAGGCTGACACCAGAGGCCGCCGCCGCCGAGATGCTGCATCACCTCGGCCAAGCCCGCTGATCCCGCCTCCTTGCCCTTTGTCCGGAGACTTCGGCCGGAGTCCGCTGCCCTGTGCTGCGCGACCCGGCGCCGGGCATCGCCCGGCAGGCCCCGGTTCCGGCTGCCTTCCCGCTTGACGCTGGCGCGAAATCCCCTTAAACGCCCGCAATCGCTTTCGAAGGCAGGGGATGCCCCGCCTTTCCCCGCTTTTGACGAATCGAAGGAACACCGCAATGTCGCGCGTCTGCGAACTCACCGGCAAGGGGCCGATGACGGGCAACACCGTCTCCCACGCCAACAACAAGTCCCGCCGCCGGTTCCTGCCGAACCTGAACGAGGTCACGCTGATCTCGGACGTGCTGGGGCAGTCGTTCAAGTTCCGCGTCACGGCGGCCGCGCTGCGCTCGGTCGATCATCGCGGCGGTCTCGATGCCTATCTGGCCAAGGCCAGGGACGAGGAACTGTCGCCCGCTGCGCTGAAGATCAAGAAGGACATCGTCAAGGCCCAGGCCAGCGCCTGATCCTGGCCGGCTTTCCGGAAAAGGCCCCGCCTTCGTCCTGAAGGCGGGGCCTTTTCGCATCCTGCCCCGTTCGGCGCAAACCGGACTTTTCAAAAAGTCCGGACCAGAACCTTCACAGGCTCCGAGGCGATTTCTTCGAAGAAATCGCCGCCTGACGTCAATCAGGTGCCGTCGTCAGGTACAGCGCGGGCCGAACCAACAGCCCACCCTGCGCGAGCTTCAGCCAGAGCAATAGGCTTCGGCGGTCTGGCCGAAGCTCTTGTAGCGCTCCCAGAAGGCGTCGTCCGCTTTCGACTGCGACACCCAGGTCGCATGCGCGGCCTCGGGATCCTTGAAGAACTTCGCCGCCCGACGCTGGTCGCTGCCCGAAAGCGTCATGTCCGCCGCCTGCTGGATGCAGCCGCAGAGCGACCGGTTGGCGCCGCGGTCCGAGGCCATGCAGGCCCGCTCGATCGGGCCGGCCAGGGCAAGGGTGGTCATTACCGGAAGAAGGGCCGCGCATGCGGCCGCGATTGCGATGGGTTTCATATGCCTCTGCCTCGTCTGCCAGGCCGGGGCCGAGCCGCAGCCCGGACCGCCGCCGGTCATCTTCTCTGTTCGATATTGCCAAGTCGAAGGGAAATTTTCAAGCTCTTTCAGTCACTTGCGTCGCCTGCGCAGATTTCCGCAACTTCTCGCGTCCCGTCGCGCCCATGCCCACAAGATGCGGTAGGTCCATCGCCCCTCCCGCGCATCAGGGCGACAGGCCCGCCGCCGCTGCGCCCGGACGCCCAATTCGCGCCGCAGGCCCCCCTTTCGCGGCCTTGCGGCACAGGCTATACGCGCGCCATGATCTCGCTCGACCGCATCCGCAATTTCTCCATCGTGGCGCATATCGACCACGGCAAATCCACCCTGGCCGACCGGCTGATCCAGTCGACGGGCACGGTCGCCGAACGCGACATGCAGGCCCAGCTGCTGGACTCGATGGACATCGAACGCGAACGCGGCATCACCATCAAGGCCAACACCGTCCGGATCGACTATGTCGCCAGGGACGGCCAGGCCTATGTCCTGAACCTGATCGACACCCCCGGCCATGTCGACTTTGCCTACGAGGTCTCCCGGTCGATGCGCGCCGTCGAAGGTTCGCTTCTGGTGGTGGATGCCAGCCAGGGCGTCGAGGCGCAGACGCTGGCCAACGTCTATCAGGCGCTGGATGCGGGCCACGAGATCGTCCCCGTGCTGAACAAGATCGACCTTCCGGCGGCCGACCCCGAACGGGTGAAGCAGAACATCGAGGACGTGATCGGCCTCGACGCCTCCGACGCGATCCCGATCAGCGCCAAGACCGGCCTCGGCATCCCCGACGTGCTGGAGGCCATCGTCCACCGCCTGCCCCCGCCCAAGGGTGACCCGAACGCGCCGCTCAAGGCCATGCTGGTGGACAGCTGGTACGACGCCTACCTTGGCGTCGTGGTCATGATCCGCATCATCGACGGCGTGGTCAGGAAGGGCGACCGCATCAAGATGATGCAGACCGGCGCCGTCTACGGCATCGACAAGCTCGCCGTCCTGAAACCCCAGATGCAGGACATCCCCGAACTTGGCCCCGGCGAGATCGGCGTCTTCACCGCCTCGATCAAGCAAGTCCGCGACACCCGCGTCGGCGACACGATCACGCATGAGAAGAAACCCTGCGACCAGCCGCTGCCGGGCTTCAAACCCTCGGTCCCCGTCGTCTTCTGCGGGCTCTTCCCGGTGGACGCCAACGACTTCGAGGCGCTGCGCGACGCCATCGAGAAACTCGCGCTGAACGACGCCTCCTTCACCTACGAGATGGAGACCTCGGCCGCGCTCGGCTTCGGCTTCCGCATGGGCTTCCTCGGCCTCCTCCACCTCGAGGTCGTCCGCGACCGGCTGGAACGCGAATACGACCTCGACCTCATCACCACTGCGCCGTCGGTGGTGTTCAAGCTCCACATGAAGGACGGCGAGGTCCGCGACCTGCACAACCCGGCCGACATGCCCGACCTGACCTATGTCGATCACATCGAGGAGCCGCGGATCAAGGCCACGATCATGGTGCCGGACGACTACCTCGGCGACATCCTGAAGCTCTGCCAGGACCGCCGCGGCATCCAGCTGAACCTCACCTACGCCGGCAACCGCGCGATGGTCGAATATGACCTGCCGCTGGCCGAGGTCGTGTTCGACTTCTACGACCGCCTGAAATCGGTGACCAAGGGCTATGCCAGCTTCGACTACCAGATCAGCGAATACCGCGAGGACAATCTGGTTAAGATGTCCATTCTGGTGAACGAGGAACCGGTGGATGCCCTGTCGATGATGGTCCACCGCGACCGCGCCGAGGCGCGCGGTCGGGCGATGGTCGAGAAGCTGAAGGACCTGATCCCCCGCCACATGTTCAAGATCCCGATCCAGGCGGCGATAGGAGGCAGGGTGATCGCGC
The DNA here is from genome assembly GCF_011174775.1 of Rhodobacter calidifons. GTDB lineage: Bacteria > Pseudomonadota > Alphaproteobacteria > Rhodobacterales > Rhodobacteraceae > Tabrizicola > Tabrizicola calidifons. The sequence continues at coordinate 377,937 of NZ_JAANHS010000001.1, read as the reverse complement.
GTGAGACCCTGTCCGCCATGCGCAAGGACGTAACGGCGAAGTGCTACGGCGGCGACGCGACGCGGAAGAAGAAGCTCTTGGAGAAGCAGAAGGCGGGCAAGAAGAAGATGCGCCAGTTCGGGAAGGTCGAGATCCCGCAGGAAGCGTTCATTGCGGCGTTGAAGATGGATGGGTGAGGGAGATTAGCGCAACACCGCAAAGTCTAATTCGAAATCCATTCGGGTAGTGGCTTTTTGTTTCTTTGTATGTTGTCCAGCATCTTCACCATTTGTTCATCATAAAGGCGGTTCTGGCTATTGATGACTGAAAGCCATTCGCTATTCGCCTCGATGGACTTATTGATATTCTGACTGGTCGCCCATAAGCCTGCCACTTCGGCGCTTGCACCGTCAATTCTGCTGGCAACAAGCTGGCCTGCATCGCGAACCTCAGACCGAATCGCGTCTAACGAGGACACCAAGCAATCTGTCTGATTTCTAATCTGGCTGGATACATCATCCAGAGCACTCGCCAATGAGGAAAATCCAGCAACTAGAATTTGATTTGTCTTGTGAACCGCAAATATCCCAGCAAAGTCCTTGTCCTTGTGCGCTGCTCTCGTTATTGATTTAAGCCGCGTGACTGTTCCCGCGGTTTCGCAAATCGCACGAACCGTTTCGATGGAAACAGGAAAGTTCGGAGCCGGCTGATTAAACCTCAATCGAAGTTCTTGGTAGTTCTCAGAGTGGGTCCTGATTAGATCAAGGCATTTCTTGATACCAGCAATTTCATTGGCACACGCAGCGATTTGATCCCAAAAAGGGTAAAGCGCTCGCTCTTCGAAATCCACGAGACTCTGGGCTAGGTGGTCTTCAGCACTTCTTGCATGCTCCACACATCTACGGACAAGTTCATTGGCGGAATTTATACGGCTCTCAATTTGTTGAGAAATTCGTTTCTGCTCATCCTCCTTCCGTTTTCTTTCAAGTGCAGCTGCATCCACGCGACGAATCCGATCTTGTTCGGCTTCATCCCTCTTCTTGGCCTCATTTCTAAAATAGAAGAATATCGCGGCCGCGGCGGCAAAAATTAGAATAAACGGAATTGCCGAGACTAGCAGTGGAAATATGTATTTTGGAATGAATTCAAATATAAACCACAGCGCGGCAAAAAGAACAAATAAGGAAATTACTAGGCCTTCCATCTTCTCCTCGTTTACGCACCTGATACACCCGAGCAGTAGTTTGCATTGGTTGAAAGTTCCAAGCAAGCGGGAACCTCGTTGATACGGATCACCCACGATCTTCTGACACCCCGGTCTAAGCAAGCGTAGGGTGTGTGCTCGCGCGCGCAACTCCTCGCACCCCCCCCTCACCGCACCCAAGGCACCGCCTCCCCCCAATCCGTCATCTCCCCCGCTGCAAACCGCTGCTGCCGCACCTCCTGCATCCGTGCCCGCAGGGCCTGAGCCGCCTCCGGCCCCTCGTCCTCCCACTCTTCGCCCGTCACCTTCGCCACATCCCCGAACTGCGGTTTCGGCCCGTCCAGCCCCTCCGCTTCCCGCCGCCGGTAATGCGCCAGCGTCTCGGCCCCCCGGATCACCCCCGCCAGCCGCGCGTGCATGTAGCTGCGCAGCACGTCGTTGATCCGCGGCCCGTAGTCCGGCCCCATCGAGCGGAAGAACTTCAGCACATCCCGCTCCAGCCGCAGCGTCACCTTCTCGCGCGCCGTTCGGGGTGTCCGTTGCGCGATCTCGTGCCACTCCTCCGGGATGCGGCCCGTGGCTTCGATGGTGTTGTGCAGGTCCCATTCCAGGCGCCGCATCACGTCCATCATGTAGGTCATCTGCGCCCGCTGCCGGGGCGTCTGCTTCTTCAGGTCGGGCATCGGGGTCGCTCCTTTCGCGGCCACTTTGATCCGCAAAAGTTAACGCCCAAGGAAGCCATCGTCCGCCCGACCAATGCCAGACGCCTGCCAGACGGATGCCAGACGCTTAACCCCCCGTTAACCAACCTTTGCCATCCTTGCAGCCATGAAACACCTCATCCCGCTGATCCCAATCGCTTTTCTCACCGCCTGCGGGGCCTCCCCGGCCCCCGAATTCATGGGCGCGACCCGGACCGACGTTAACGTTGGCGGACGGGACTACACGGTCTTCCAGAAGGGGGAGCGGGTAGAGGTCATCCGCCTCGGCTATGCCCGGCGTGGCGAGCATCAGCAGATCCGCGCCACGATGATCGAACTGATCCCCCGGGTGACCGGCTGCAAGTTGCGCGACAGCACACTCCAGGGCGACAGCGGTGAGATGCGGGGAAGCCTCGACTGCCCCAGGCAGCCTTGACTCGACTGGTAAAACCCCCAAGAAGCAGGCACCGCGAACCGGGGGCCCGCCATGCGCCAGATCGACCTTTCCCGCACCCTGCCGGATGCGCGGATACCAGAGCTTCCCAACCCCTATTTCGGCAAGGTCCGCGACTGCTATGACCTGCCCGACGGCACCCGGCTTCTGATCTCCTCCGACCGGATTTCCGCTTTCGATCAGATACTTGCGGTGATACCCTGGAAGGGCCAGGTCCTGACGCAACTCGCCCGCTACTGGTTCGATGCGACCTCCGACATCGCCGCGAACCACGTCCTTTCCTACCCTGACCCGAACGTCGTCCATTGCAGACGCGTCACCATCCTGCCCGTCGAAATCGTCGTCCGGGGCTACCTCGCCGGCACCACCTCCACCTCGATCCTGACCCAGTACAAGGCCGGCGCGCGAACGATGTACGGCCATACCCTGCCCGAGGGTCTGCGCGACAATCAGGCCCTGCCGCAGGCGATCATCACCCCCACCTCGAAGGCCTTCGACGGCGGCCACGACGAACCCCTGACCGCCGCCGAGATCATCGGAACCGGCCTCCTGACCCCGGCGCAATGGGACGAGGTCAGCGCCAAGGCCCTTGCCCTTTTCGCCCGTGGGCAGGAAATGGCGCGGAAACAGGGGCTTATCCTTGTAGACACCAAATACGAATTCGGCACCGACGAGGCCGGAAACATCCTTCTGGCCGACGAAATCCACACCCCCGATTCCAGCCGCTACTGGATCGCGGAGGGCTATGAGGAGGCCCTGAACGCAGGCACCCGGCCGCCCAGTTTCGACAAGGACGTCATCCGGTCCTGGGTCGTCGCGCGCTGCGATCCCTACAAGGACAGGATCCCCGATATCCCCCTGGAAATGATCGAGAAAACCGCCCAGGTCTACATCGACGCCTTCGAGAAGATCACCGGCCAGCCCTTCCGCCCCGATGCCAGCGGGGCCACGCCCCTCGACCGCATCCGCGCCAACCTCGCTCCGTTCTTCACCCGTTAACCTGGTTGCGCTAACAGTCGATCCGACAAGGGAGAGCACACATGATTCTCAGCTGCGGCGAAGCCCTGATCGACATGCTCCCCCGCACCTCGACCGAGGGCGAGGCCTGCTTTGCCCCCTATGCCGGCGGCGCGGTCTTCAACACGGCGATCGCCCTGGGCCGGCTCGGGGCGCCTTCGGCGTTCTTCTCGGGCGTTTCCAACGACATGCTGGGCGAGATCCTGGCGGATACCCTGACGGCCTCCAAGGTCTACACGCGCTATCTCGCGCGGTCGGACCGGCCGACGACGGTGGCCTTCGTCAAGCTGGTGAACGGCCAGGCAACCTATGCCTTCTATGACGAGGCGACGGCGGGGCGGATGCTGTCCGAAGCCGATCTTCCGACCCTGCCCGCCGAGGTCGATACCCTCTTCTTCGGCGGGATCAGCCTGGTGAACGACCCGGCCGCCTCGACCTACGAGGCGCTGCAAGCCCGCGAGGCCCCGACCCGCGTCACCATGATCGACCCCAACATCCGCCCCGGTTTCATCGCCGGGAAAGAGGCCGAGTACCGCGCCCGGATCGAACGGATGGTGGCCCGCGCCGATATCGTCAAGCTGTCGGACGAGGACCTGCACTGGCTGGAAGGGCAGGGCGATCTGACCGCGCTGGCGCGGAGCATTCTGGCCAGGGGGCCGAAGGTCGCCTTCATCACCGAAGGCGCCAAAGGTGCCCGCGCCGTGACGGCAACGCAGGATATTTTCGTTGCATCGCAAAGAGTTACCGTCGTCGATACCGTCGGCGCGGGGGATACGTTCAACGCCGGTGTCCTTTGTGCGCTGCATCAGGCCGGGGCGTTGAGCAAGGCGGCCGTCGCCGGCCTGTCGGACGCCACCCTCACCGCCGCCCTGACCCTCGGCACCCGTGCCGCTGCGGTCACCGTCTCTCGCGCCGGGGCCAACCCGCCCTGGGCGCACGAGCTGTGAGGGTCGTCCTTCAGCGCGTCACCCGCGCCGCTGTCCACGTTGACGGCGAACTGGTGGGCGAGACCGGAAAGGGCTTTCTGATCCTGGTCTGCGCGATGGCTGGCGATACCGAGGCCCAGGCCGAACGGCTGGCCGCCAAGGTGGCCAAGCTGCGGGTCTTCAGGGACGATCAGGGCAAGATGAACCTGTCGATCCGCGACATCGGCGGCGGCGCTCTGGTGGTCAGCCAGTTCACCCTGGCCGCCGACCTGCGCGGCAACCGGCCGGGCTTTTCCACGGCGGCCCCCCCGGCCGAGGGCGAGCGGCTTTACCTTCACTTCGCCCAGGCACTTGAAAACGAAGGCGTTCCGGTCGCCAAGGGCCAGTTCGGGGCGGATATGGCCGTCAGCCTTGTCAATGACGGGCCGGTGACCATCTGGATGGACACCGACGCGCTTTAGTTGAACGGATTGCCCGGGGTCTTCGCGGCGATCGCCTCTCCGCATTCCACCAGTGCCGAGATCGAGGCGCTGGATCCGGCAAGCGAATAGTTCTGCACGTCCGACCCGTCCTTTGCCCTGAGATACAGGCGGTTGCCGCGGGCGACCTCGGTGATGAAGTTCACCCCGGCCCTGTCGTCGGGTAGATAGAACAGGACCGAGTTCCTGTAGAGTTCGGCGCCGGTCAGGCTCCATGGTGTGCGGCGGTCGATCTGCACGCCCAGATCGGCGGTCTTGCCCTCGCCGAATTCCCAGGCGGTCGAGTAGAACTGCAACTGCACCGCGCCATTCGGAAAGGTCCAGATCGAGAAGCTCTCGCCCGGCGCCGTCACCTCGGCCACGCAGCCGACTGTCCCGTCATCCCAGCCGACGACAGAGACCTGCCAGTGCTTGTGCGAGAACAGCACCTCGCTTTGCTGCGCCTCGGCCCCCGCCAGCGACGCGACCACCAGGGCCGCAGCACATCCCGACCTTCCGATCATCTTCACCGTCCCGTCCATCCTGCCGTTTCCCCCTGTCTCGCCGCGAAGGCCGATTCAGGCAAATGAAACATGCAAGGTTGCGGGCAACGGGCGGTCCGACCCAGGCCGTCAGGCCGCCCATTCCCAGGGGTTCGAGAACTGGCCCAGCACGCTGGCGACGGCGGCATCCTCGACCGGGGCGGACTTGCGCAGTTGCGCGACAAGGCCACGCTTCTTGTCCTCGATCACCGAATCCACCCGCGCGGGCAGGCCGGCCTCGGCCAGGGCCGCGTCGAAGGTCCGGGTGATCGCCAGCCGCCGCAGGTCGGGCTTGAAGACCTTGCCGACCGCGGTCTTGGGCAATTCCGGCAGGATCTCGATGTACTTGGGCAGGGCGGCGCGTTCATGGATATGCTTGGCGGCATAATCCATCAGCTCATCCACCGTGGCCGACTTGCCCTTTACCAGTTCCACATAGGCGCAGGGCAGCTCTCCGGCATGGGCATCGGGCTGGCCGATGGCACCGACGAAACCCACCGCCTCGTGCCCCATCAGGGCCTCTTCGATGATCGCCGGATCGATGTTGTGGCCGCCGCGGATGATCAGGTCCTTGGCGCGGCCGGTGATGAACAGATAGCCGTCCGCGTCGATCCGGCCAAGGTCGCCGGTGCGCAGGAACCGGCCATCGGCGAACAGTTCCCTGTTCTTGTCCGCCTCGGTATAGGTCGAGCCCTCGTAGACCCCGGGGTTCGAGATGCAGATCTCGCCCACCTCGTCCACCGCACATTCGCGGAACCCGATCGCCCCCTGACTGGTCAGGATCCGGACCTGGGTATAGGGGAAGGGCAGGCCGACCGAGCCGATCTTCTTCACCCCGTCCGGCGGGTTGACTGAAACCAGGCAGGTGGCTTCGGTCAGCCCGTAGCCCTCGACGATCTCGATGCCGGTTTCCTTCTTGAAGCGGTTGTACAGCTCTACCGGCAGGGGCGAGGAGCCCGAGAAGGCGCTCTTCAGGCTGGAGATGTCGGCATTGACCGGCCGCTGCATCAGCGCGGCAAGGGCGGTGGGCACGGTGATAAGATAGGTGACCTTATAGCGTTCGATCAGCTTCCACAGGTTGTCGAACACGCCCTCGCCGCGATAGCCCTGCGGGGTGGGGAAGACGACATGCGCGCCCGAGCCGATCATCGACATCAGGATCGGATAGCAGGCAAAGACGTGGAACAGCGGCAGCGGGCACATCACCACGTCGGTCGGCTGGAACAGCAGCGTGGAGCCCAGCCAGCCATTGTAGATCATGCCGCTGGCCTTGTGCTGCGCCACCTTGGGCATGCCGGTGGTTCCGCCGGTGTGGAAATAGGCGGCGACATGGTCTTCGGTGCGGTCGGCAAAGGTCAGACTGTCGGACGGCATCCGGGCCAGTTCCGTGCGGAAGTCCTTGACATTCGCGGTGTGCTGGATCGGGTTCTTCGGCCGGATCCAGGGCACGATGACCTTCTTCAGCCCCGAGAGATAGGGCACGAGGTCCACCTCCAGCACCGTCTTGACCGAGGGCGCGAACTGCACCGCCTCGGACACCTTCTGTGGCAGGTCGGTCTTGGGGAAGGCCTTCAGCGTGACCACGACCCTGGCATTGGTCTCGCGCAGGATGGCGCTGATCTTCTCGGGTTCCAGAAGCGGGTTGATCGGGTTGACGATCCCGGCGACGGCCCCGCCCAGAAGCGTGACGACAGTCTCCATCGCGTTCGGCAGGACGAAGGCGACAACGTCCTTTTCGCCGACACCAAGACTGCGGAACAGGTTCGCGGCCTGGGTGACCTGGGCGTGCAGCTCGGCCCAGGTCAGCGTGACCTTCTTCGTCTCCGGCCCGGACAGCAGCTGGAAGCTGACCGCAGGTCGTGCGCCATGGGCGGCCTTGGCGCGGCTGAGATATTCGTAGATCGACCGCGCCTGGCCCCTCTCGGACCAGGGCATTTCGGCCTCGATGGCGCGCAGGTCCGCTGCGGTGGCGAATGTGGTCATGGCTTCCTCCCCGTCATGCCCGCTGTATCCGCAGGCTTCAGACGAACATGGGGGCGTCAGGCGGTTTTGTGAAGTCCGTTTGTCCCGACCCGGAAGGTCGGGACGCCACGTCAGACCGATCCGTCGGTGAATTGCAACCGGGCAAGGCGGGCATAAAGCCCGTCCTCGGCGACCAGCTGGTCATGCGTGCCCTGAGCGACGATCCGGCCCTTTTCGAAGACCACGATCCGGTCCGCGCGCTTCACCGTGGCCAGCCGGTGCGCCACGACCAGCGTCGTCCGCCCCTCGGCCAGCCTTTCCACCGCCGCCTGCACCGCGCGTTCGCTTTCCGCGTCCAGGGCGCTGGTCGCCTCGTCCAGCAGCAGGATCGGCGCATCGCGCAGGATGGCGCGGGCGATGGCCACCCGCTGCTTCTGCCCGCCCGACAGCATCACCCCGCGCTCGCCCAGATAGCTGTCATAGCCCTGCGGCAGCGCGGTCAGGAAATCATGCGCAGCGGCGGCCTTCGCGGCGGCCTCGACCTCGGCATCGGTCGCATCGAGGCGGCCGAAGCGGATGTTCTCGCGCGCCGAAGTGGCGAAGATCACCGGGTCCTGCGGCACCAGCGCGATGGCCTGGCGGAAATCGCTGCGCGCCATGTCGGGCAGAGCGATCCCGTCCAGCGTGATCCGGCCCGATTGCGGGTCGTAGAACCGCATCAGCAGTTGCAGGATCGTGGTCTTGCCCGCGCCCGAAGGGCCGACCATGGCCACCGTCTCGCCCGGGCGCACATGCAGCGACACGCCGTTCAGCGCCGAGGCCTCGGGCCGGGCGGGATAGCGGAAGGTCACATCCTCGAAGGCAATCTCGCCGCGCACCGGGCGGGGCAGGGGGACCGGGCGCACCGGATCCTGCACCGAATCCTCGGTCCCCAGCAGTTCCACCAGCCGCTCGGTCGCGCCGGCGGCCCGCTGCAACTCGCCCCAGATCTCCGACAGCGCGCCCACGGCCCCCGCCACCATCACCGCATAGATCACGAACTGGATCAGCGCGCCGACCGACATCTCTCCGGCCCGCACGTCGCGCGCGCCGACCCACAGCACGCCCACGATCCCTGCGAAGGTCAGGAAGATCACAATCACCGTCATCACCGCCCGCGTGCGGATCCGCGCCTTGGCCGAGACAAAGCTCTTTTCGGTCACCTCGGCGAACTGGCCACGCGTGGCGCCCTCATGCGTGAAGGCCTGCACCGTCTGGACCGAGGTCAGCGCTTCGGAGGCCGCACCCGAGGACGAGGCGATCCAGTCCTGGTTTTCGCGCGACAGGGCCCGCAGACGCCGCCCCAGCACCACGATCGGCACGATGATCGCCGGAACGATCAACAGGACCAGGCCGGTCAGCTTGGCCGAGGTCAGGAACAGCAGCAGCAGCCCGCCAATCAGGATCAGCACGTTGCGCAGCGCGACGGATACCGACGAGCCGATGACCGACAGGATCAGCGTGGTGTCGGTGGTGATCCGGCTCAGCACTTCGCCGGTCAGGATGCGCTCGAAGAAGGCGGGGGACATGCCCAGCACCCGGTCGAACAGCGCCTTGCGGATATCGGCCACCACCCGTTCGCCCAGCCGGGTCACAAGGTAGTAGCGCAGGCCCGTCCCGACGGCCAGCAGCGCCGCAATCCCCAGCGCCGCAGCGAAATACTGGTCCAGCAGCTGCGCGTTGGCATCGTTGAACCCGTCGACAACCCGGCGCACGGCCAGAGGCAGGACCAGACTGACGGTCGCAGTCAGGATCAGGGCAAGCAGCGCAAGCGCGCCCAGGCCGCGATAGGGCCAGAGGAACGGGATCAGCCCGCGCAGGGCGCCCACCCGCTTCGACTTCGGCCGATCCTCGACGCTGGATGTATCCGTCATGCCCTGCCCCTTCCGGTTCGGCCAAGGGTTTAGTGTGCCACGGCCCGCCCCACAAGCGCGCTTCCCCGCGACCAAAGGCGCATCGCCCCCTTTTCCCCGCCGCCGCCGCATGCCACCCTGCCGCCCATGACCCAGCCCCTGCATTTCCCCGCCGCCGACGGCGCCCGCCTGGCCTATCGCGACGAAGGCGCGGGGCTGCCGCTGCTCTGCCTGCCCGGCCTGACCCGGACCATGGCCGATTTCGACTATCTCATCCCCCATCTGCCGCCCCTGCGCCTGATCCGGATGGACTATCGCGGCCGCGGCGCCAGCGACTGGACCGGGGCCGCGACCTATACCGTCGCGCAAGAGGCGCAGGACGCGCTGGCGCTCCTCGATCACCTGGGTGTGGCCAGGGCCGCGATCCTTGGCACCTCGCGCGGGGGGCTGATCGGGATGGTTCTCGGCGCCACGGCGCGCGACCGGCTGTCGGGGCTGATCCTGAACGATGTCGGGCCCGAGATCGCCCGGGACGGATTGACCCGCATCTTCGATTATGTGGGCCGCAACCCTGCCGGCAAGACCCACGAGGGCTTTGCCGAACTGCTGTCCCGCACTCCGGGCTTTTCTGGCGTGCCGATGTCGCGCTGGCTGGACGAGGCGCGCAAGCATGCCGTGGAAACCCCGCAGGGCCTGCGCATACCCTATGACCCGGCCCTGCGCGAGGCGTTCCTGGCCGCCTTCGAGGGCCCGCCGGTCGATCTCTGGCCGCTGTTCGACGCGCTGGCGGGCCTGCCCCTGGCGCTGATCCGGGGCGCGAATTCCGACCTTCTGGCACCCGAGACCGTGGCACAGATGCGCGCCCGCCGGCCGGACATGGCCTTCGCCGAGGTGCCGGACCGCGCCCATATCCCCTTTCTCGACGAACCCCCGGCAGTGGACCTGATCCGCCGCTTCCTTGCGGGGCTGGGATGACCGACATCGCCCTGATCGAGGCCGCCGCGCGGCGCATGCAGGGCCGGATCCGCCGCACGCCCCTCCTGCATGCGCCGCTTCTCGACCGGGTGGCGGGACGGCGCATCTTCGTCAAGGCCGAATCCCTGCAACTGACCGGCAGCTTCAAGGCGCGCGGCGGCTGGTCCGCCGTCTCGGCCCTGCCGCCCGAGGCGCGCGCGCAGGGGGTCATCGCCTATTCCTCGGGCAACCATGCCCAGGGTGTCGCCCATGCCGCCGCACGGCATGGCGCGCCCTGCGTCATCCTGATGCCCGACGACGCGCCGCAGGTGAAGATCGCCAACACCCGCGCCTACGGGGCCGAGGTCGTCCTCTACGACCGCCGGACCGAGGACCGAGACGCCATCGGCGCGCGTCTTGCGGGCGAACGCGGCCTGACCCTGATCAAGCCCTATGACGACCCCCAGGTGATCGCTGGCCAGGGAACGGTTGGCCTGGAACTGGCCGAGCAGGCTGCCGAGGCCGGGTTGACCGAGGCCCCGGTTCTCACCTGCTGCGGCGGGGGTGGGCTGGCGTCCGGGATTGCGCTGGCCCTGAAGGCGCGGGCGCCCGGCCTTCAGGTCCGCACCGCCGAACCGGCCGGCTTCGACGACATGGCCCGCTCGCTGGCCTCGGGGCGGCGGGAACGCAATGCCGCCCTCGGCGGATCGGTCTGCGACGCGATCCTGACCCCCACGCCGGGCGACCTGACCTTGCCGATCCTGCGCAAGCTTGCCGGACCGGGTGCCGTGGTCACCGACGACGAGGCCCTGCGCGCCGTCGCGCTGGCCTTCACGCATCTGAGGATCGTGCTGGAACCCGGCGGCGCCGCCGCGCTTGCCGCCGCGCTGTTCGGCGCGGATCTGCCCGAAACCGTGATTGCGGTCGCCACCGGCGGCAATATCGACCCCGCCACTTTTGCCACAGCGCTGGATCGCTTCGCATGACTCTGGTCTGGCTGGACGACCTGCGCCTGGACGCCGAAGTGGCGGGCCCGCCCTCGGCACCCCCGATCGTCCTTGTTCATGGCCTTGGCCTGGACGGCCGCCTGTGGCAGTCGCTTCTGCCAGGCCTGACCGGCCACCGCGTCCTGCGGCTGGACCTGCGCGGACACGGCGCATCCGACGCGCCGGCTCCGCCCTACGCGATGGGCGCGATGATCCGCGATGTCGAACGGCTGATGGACCATTTTGCGCTGAAAGAGGCGATCGTCCTCGGCGCCGGAGAAGGCGGGCTGATCGCCCAGGGTCTTGCCGTCAAGCGGCTGGACCTGGTGCGGGGCCTGGTGCTGACCGGCGCGGCCACCCGCTTTGCAAATCCTTCGGTCTGGCAAGTGCGCCTTGCCCGGCTGCACGATGCGGGCCCCGATCTCGACGCCGAATGCGCCGCCCTGCTTGGTCCGCGCTGGCGCACCTCTCCGGCCCAGGCCGAAGTCCGGGCCATGCTGGAGACCACCCGCCGCGCGGGCTGGGCTGGCTTTGCCTCGGCCATCGCCAGCGCCGATTTCTACCGGACCACTGCCACGCTGCGCCTGCCGACCCTGGTCCTGGCCGGCGCCGATGACCGCAGAACCCCGCCCGACCTGCAACGCGAACTGGCCGATCTTGTCGCGGGATCCACGTTCCGTCTGATCCGGGGCGGCAGCCACCTGCCCATGCTGACCCATGCCGACGGGTTCCTGCCACCGCTGCGCGACTTCCTGTCCGCCATCGGCCATCTCCAGACTTGAGATAACCGTTCATTTCCCTGGATGCTGCTTTCTGACGACATGATCGACTTGATTATTTCGAACATCTGCGGGGTCTTCACCCCCCTGGCTCCGCCAGCCCGGCCACTGTCCTGTCTGCGTCACGCCCTGTCGCGGATGAAGGGTTGGCCCCGGGGCTTCCGGTCTAGCTTGCCCATGCAGAAATACTCCACGGGGGTGCGGGGGTGTGAAACCCCCGCTGCACCGGCAGCCAGGGAGATCGGCGCATGAAGCTCAAGGACCTGGAGATCTTTGTCGTCGCCCCGCCATTTCCGGGCTGGGGCGGCCGCTACTGGATCTTCCCGAAACTGACCACGGACGACGGCATCACGGGCTACGGCGAATGCTACGCCTCGACCGTTGGCCCCAAGGCGATGCGGGCGGTGATCGAGGATGTCTTCGAACGCCACATGCAGGGCGAAAGCCCCGAGAATATCGAACTGATGTTCCGCCGTGCCTACTCCTCGGGCTTCACCCAGCGCCCCGACCCCACGGTCATGGGGGCCTTCTCGGGGCTCGAGATCGCCTGCTGGGACATCCTCGGCAAGGCGCGGAACCGCCCGGTCTACGCCCTTCTGGGTGGCCGCATGAACGACCGCATCCGCAGCTACACCTACCTCTACCCTGAACCCGGCAGGGAGTCGCCCGAGTTCTGGGTGAGCCCCGACGCCGCCGCCGAGGCGGCGGTGCGCTTCATGAACCAGGGGTTCACCGCCGTCAAATTCGATCCCGCCGGCCCCTATACCATCCGGGGTGGCCATGAACCGGCCCTGTCCGACATCACCCGCTCCGTCGCCTTCTGCAAGGCGATCCGTGATGCCGTCGGCGACCGTGTCGACCTTCTCTTCGGCACCCACGGCCAGTTCACCACCCCCGGTGCGATCCGCATGGGACGCGAGCTCGAACCCTGGAACCCGCTCTGGTACGAAGAACCGATCCCGCCCGACAACCTTCTGGAATTCGCCGAAGTCGCGAAATCCGTCCGCGTCCCCCTCGCCACCGGCGAACGCCTGACCACCAAGGCCGAATTCGGCACCCTTTTGCGCGCCGGGGGCGTCAAGATCCTGCAACCCGCTCTTGGCCGTGTCGGGGGGATCTGGGAGGCAAAGAAGATCGCAGCCATGGCCGAGGTCTTCAACGCCGAGATGGCCCCGCACCTCTACGCCGGGCCCGTCGAATGGGCCGCCAACGTCCATTTCGCCGCCTCGATCCCCAACCTGCTGATCGCCGAGACGATCGAAACCGGCGGCGCCTTCCACCAGAAGCTGATCCGGAACTCGATCAAGTGGGAGGACGGCTACATCCTGCCTCCCGAAGCCCCCGGTCTTGGCATCGACTTCGACGAGGACGTCGCCCGCGCCCATCCCTTCACCGGCACCGGCCTGCACCTTCAGATGCAGGAGGCCCCCTGCGACTATCGCAACGGCAACCGCTTCGAGGGCGGCGCACCGGGCACCAAGACCTGACCACCTACCGTGGCAACGCCGTCCGAGTGGCTCGATGCCACGAGGACGGCTTTCTGTTGCGGAAAATGGCGGGCCCGGAAGGACTTGAACCCTCAACCTCGGACTTAGAAGGTCCTTGCTCTATCCAGTTGAGCTACGAGCCCGCGCGACGCCCTTTTGGGCCAAGCGCAAGGGTCAGGCAAGCATCTTTGTCATGAAAACCGAATTCGGGTCGGGGCCATATCCCTCGAACGGCGGGCATTCGGTGAACCCGGCACGCGCGTAAAGCGCCCGCGCGGCGGTGAAGGTCGGCTGTACCCCGGTCTCGAGGCTGAGCCGCGAAAAGCCGTCCGCCGCTGCCGCAGCCAGAAGGTGATCCAGCATCGCCTTCGACAATCCGCGGCCGCGCGCTTCGGCAAGGACATGCATCGACTTGATCTCGGCATGGGTCGCGTCGATCCGCTTGAACGCACCCATGGCCAGCGGCACCCCGTCCTCGCGCAGCACGAAGAAACGGATGCCCGGCGCGGCAAGGGCGGCCCTGTCCATCATGTGGATCGATTCGGGCGGCGTGTCGGCGTGCATGTCGGCCGTGTGCCGCTGGAACAGCAACGCCAGATCCGGGGTCAGCGGATGTTCCTCGGCAATCGAAACCGCCATTCAATGCGTCCAGGCGCCCTTGCGGTCGGTGGCGAAGTTCTCGCCATAGCCGCGCGGCCGGATCACCGGCTTGCGCGGCTTGGGCTCGATCACGTCATATTCGATGCCCTTTTCGGCCGCATAGGCCTCGGCCGCCGCGCGGGTCTCGAAGCGCAGGCGCACCTGGCTCTGGGTGTCGGCCGAGGAGGTCCAGCCCATCAGCGGGTCGATCTCGCGCGTGGAGGCGGGGGCGAATTCCAGCACCCAGAGATGGGTCTTGGCGGTTCCCGACTGCATCGCGGTCTTGGCGGGCTGATAGATGCGGGCGCGCATGGCAGGCTCCTTCCGACGTGTCCCGTGTTATTCCGAAGCTTTGCGGAAAGCGCAAGGGCGAGCTGTTCGGGAAAGGACTGCCGGCCGGCATCGGTGAGTGCGGGTGGGGTGGGGTCCGAGGCCGCCGGCAGTTTCAGTTGCTGCTTGCCCCGATACCTTGGCCGAGACAGGCGCCGAAAGCAACCCCAAGTTGTGCGCTGTGCGGCAGAAGTTCGTCTGCCCTTGTCATGCCCCGGCGCGGGCCAGCCGGGTGATGAGATAGCGGTTGTAGGTCCGGAACGCCTGAGAGGTCCGCGCGGTCCCCATCAGCCGCTGCATCAGGTTCTCGCGGCGCCTGGCCGACAGGAAAAGGCCGATCATGCGCGCCAAGGCCCAATGCGCCCAGGGCCGTTTGCCGCGGAGTTCGTCCGACACGCGGACAACGCCATGGCCGAGCACGTTGAACAGCCGCTGTTCCAGATCGATCGAGGGCGCGACGGCATCGGTGATGTCCTCTTCGGCGACCACGGCAAAGCCCGCCTGCGGCACCGCGGCGCGGAACGCCGCGATCTGGTGTCCGCCGCCGGGCTGCGGGCCATGCACGGCGCGGCCGCGGTAGGCCTCGGTGCGGAAACAGTCGGCAATCAGCACCTGCCCGCCGGGCGCCAGAAGCCGGGCGCATTTCGGCAGGCTTTCGGCCAGCGGGATATACTGGAAGCTTTCCGAAAAGAGGCACAGGTCGAAGGGGCCGGTCCCGGCAAAGGCCTCGAAGGTGGTCTCGTGCACCACCGCGCCGCGCGCCGTCTCGCGGCAGCGCGCGGCCAGGAAGGCCGACGGCACGACGATCTCGACCGCATGGCCAAGGGCCAGAAGCTTTTTCGCCGTCTCGCCCGCGCCGCCGCCGATGTCGAGGATGCGCAGGCGCCCTTCGGGCAGGTAGCCGAACAGCCTGGTGGAATAGTTGTCCTGCGCGGCCCGCAGGTTGCCCGCGGTGACCTCCAGCCCGGTCCAAAGCCCGTAATGCAGGTTCTCGGCCCCGGTCAGCCAGCGGATGAAGGCCAGCCCCACATCCAGCCCCACCGCGCGCGTATCGATCTTGTCTGCCATCATGCACCTCTTGGCGTCCGATTACCGGCTTGGCCCCGCCGCGGCAACCATGGCCTGCGGATTGGCGCTTGAACGGGAACAAAAACGGATCAACTCTGTCCTGCCCCCGAGTCGCGAAAGCCCGCCCGATGCCGCACAACAACGCCAATGCCCTGACCGAACGCCCGGAGGTGCTGACCAAGCCCAAGCTGGAAGGCGGGCGGCGCTTTGTGCTCTCGACGCCGTTTCAGCCTGCGGGCGACCAGCCGACCGCGATCGCCGAGTTGACGGCCGGCGTTCTGGCCGGCGAACGCAACCAGGTGCTGCTTGGCGCGACCGGCACCGGCAAGACCTTCACCATGGCCAAGATCATCGAGGAAACCCAGCGCCCCGCGATCATCCTGGCGCCCAACAAGACGCTGGCCGCGCAATTGTACGGCGAATTCAAGGGCTTCTTCCCCGACAACGCGGTGGAATACTTCGTCAGCTACTACGACTACTACCAGCCCGAAGCCTATGTCCCCCGCACCGACACCTATATCGAGAAGGAATCCCAGATCAACGAACAGATCGACCGGATGCGCCACTCGGCCACCCGGGCGCTTCTGGAACGCGACGATGTGATCATCGTCGCCTCCGTCTCCTGCATCTATGGCATCGGCTCGGTCGAGACCTATTCGGCGATGACGCAGGATCTGGTCGTCGGCCAGCTATACGACCAGCGCAAGGTGATGGCCGATCTGGTGGCCCAGCAGTACCGCCGCCTCGACACCGCCTTCCAGCGCGGCGCCTTCCGCGTGCGCGGCGACAGCCTGGAAGTCTGGCCCGCCCACCTGGAAGACCGCGCCTGGCGGTTCAGCTTCTTTGGCGAGGAACTGGAGGCGATCACCGAATTCGACCCGCTGACCGGGGCAAAGACCGACAGTTTCAAGCAGATCCGCATCTATGCGAACAGCCACTACGTCACCCCCCGGCCAACCCTGCAACAGGCGATCAAGGGCATCCGGGAAGAGCTTTTCCACCGTCTGAAACAACTTACCTCGGAAGGAAAACTCCTCGAAGCCCAACGTCTGGAACAACGCACCAACTTCGATCTCGAAATGCTGGAGGCGACGGGCAGTTGCGCCGGGATCGAGAATTATTCCCGCTACCTGACCGGCCGCGCGCCGGGCGAACCGCCGCCCACGCTGTTCGAATTCATCCCCGACAATGCCATCGTCTTTGCGGACGAAAGCCATGTCAGCGTGCCGCAGATCGGCGGCATGTATCGCGGGGACTTCCGGCGCAAGTTCACCCTGGCCGAACACGGCTTCCGCCTGCCCAGCTGCATGGACAACCGGCCCCTCAAGTTCGAGGAATGGGACGCGATGCGCCCGCAATCCATCTTTGTCTCGGCCACCCCGGCGGCCTGGGAGCTGGAGCAGACCGGCGGCGTCTTCACCGAACAGGTGATCCGCCCCACCGGCCTTCTCGACCCCGAGGTGGAAATCCGCCCGGTGGAGATGCAGGTGGACGACCTTCTGGACGAGATTCGCAAGGTCTCGGCCAAGGGTCTGCGCACCCTCGTCACCGTGCTGACCAAGCGCATGGCCGAGGATCTGACCGATTACCTGCACGAACAGGGCATCCGGGTGCGTTACATGCATTCGGACATCGACACCATCGAACGCATTGAAATCCTGCGCGATCTGCGGCTGGGGGCCTTCGACGCGCTGGTGGGCATCAACCTCTTGCGCGAAGGGCTCGACATCCCCGAATGTGGCCTGGTGGCGATCCTCGATGCCGACAAGGAAGGTTTCCTGCGGTCTGAAACCAGCCTGATCCAGACCATCGGCCGCGCGGCGCGCAACAGCGAAGGTCGGGTCATCATGTATGCCGACCGGATCACCGGATCGATGGAACGCGCTCTGGCCGAGACCAACCGCCGGCGCGAGAAGCAGATGGCCTACAACCTGAAGCACGGGATCACCCCCGAAACCGTGAAGAAGAATGTCGAGGACGTGCTGGCGGGCCTCTGGCAGGGCGACACGGACCAGTCGCGGATCACCACCCAGGTCGAAAAGCCGATGGTCGGGTCCAATCTTGCGGCCCATCTCGACGCGCTGCGCACGCAGATGCGCAAGGCGGCCGAAAACCTGGAATTCGAGGAAGCCGCCCGCCTGCGCGACGAGATCAGGCGGCTGGAGGCCGTGGAACTCGCCATCGCCGACGACCCGTTCGCCCGGCAGGAGGTGATCGAGGAAGCCGTGACCGAAGCCGTGAAGCGGACCGGCAGGTCCACCGCCGGCCGTGCCGGGCAGCGTGGCGGCAAACGGTCGCGCGGGCGCGGCTGACCCGGCCCGCCGAAAAGACCGAGGAGCCGGCCCATGCCCAGCCACGACTATACGACGCGCATCCTCTGGACCGGCAACCGCGGCGAGGGGACGGCGCATTACCGCGCCTATGACCGGACCTGGGACATCGCCGTGCCGGGCAAGGCGCCGGTCCATTGCTCGAACGACCCGCTTCTGGGCGGCGATCCCGGCAAGATGAACCCGGAGGACCTGCTGCTTTCGGCGCTCGCAGCCTGCCACATGCTGTGGTACCTGCACTATGCGGCAGAGGCGGGAATTGTGGTGACATCCTATTCCGACGTGCCGCTGGGCGTCGGCGAGGTCGGGCGCGGCGGGGCGGGCCGCTTTGTCAAGGTGACATTGCGGCCGCATGTGGTGGTGCAGCCGGGCACCGACCTCGCCGCGGCCGAGGCCATTCACCACCGGATTCACGAGGTCTGCTTCATTGCGCGGTCGGTGAATTTTCCCGTGGACCATGCCCCGACCTTCGCGGTTTCGGGCTGACGCATCCGCTCGTCCTGCGCCTTCGGCTTCTCCTCGCAGGGCCCCATGACGAGAAGCCGCAGGCGCAAGAGGAGTGATGTCAGGTGCGACATACGGTGTCGCAAACCGGACGGTTCGCCGCCTTTGCCGCCGATAGGGTCACCCCGACGGTCTGGGGGCGACATGGACGAGACGGATTACATCATTGTCGGCGCGGGCAGCGCGGGCTGTGTGCTTGCCGACCGGCTGACGGCCAGCGGTCGCCACAAGGTGACCCTGCTGGAGGCCGGGGGATCCGACCGGCGCTTCTATGTCCACCTGCCGCTCGGCTATGGCAAGCTGTTCTACGATCCGGCGGTGAACTGGATGTACCGGACCGAGCCCGACCCGGGACTGAACGGGGCGCAGGACCACTGGCCGCGCGGCAAGATCCTCGGCGGCTCTTCCAGCATAAATGCCATGGTCTGGATCCGCGGTCAGCGAGAGGACTACGAGGACTGGGGGCGCGCGGCCCCGGGCTGGGGATGGGAGTCCTGCCTTGCCGCCTATCGCGCGCTTGAGGACAACGAGGCCGGCGCGGACGAATATCGCGGGACCGGGGGGCCTTTGTTCATCTCGGCCAACCGCTCGGGCCTGCATCCCCTGGTCCGCAGCTATCTTGACGCCTGCGCCGAGGCCGGCCTGCCCGAGATCCCGGATTTCAACGGCGCACGGCAGGAAGGTGCGGGCGTCTACCAGATGACGATCAAGGGCGCCCGGCGCAATTCCACCGCGCGGGCCTTCCTGCGCCCGGCGATGAAGCGGGCGAACCTGCGCGTGATGACGCGGGCGCTGGTGACCCGGGTGCTGATCGAGCAGGGCCGGGCGGTCGGGGTCGAATACCGCCAGAGGGGCGCGACGCGGACCTTGCGCGCCCGGGCCGAAGTCATCCTGGCCGGCGGCGCCATCAACTCGCCGCAGCTGCTGCAACTGTCGGGCATCGGGCCGGGCGCGCTGTTGCAGGACCTTGGGATTCCGGTCGTGCTGGACAATCCCAATGTGGGCGACCATCTCAGCGACCATCAGGGCCTGAACTACACCTGGTCGATGAAGGTCCCCACCTACAACGACGAGCTGCGTCCCTGGTGGGGCAAGCTTCGTGCCGGACTGCAATATGTCCTTGGCGGCGGCGGGCCGCTTGCCAAGTCGATCAACCACGGCGGCGGGTTCTTCCGGACGCGGCCGGACCTCGACCGGCCGAACATGCAGCTGTACTTTCAGGCTTTCTCCACCCTGATCCCGCGCAGCGGCGAAAGGCCGCTGCTGACGCCGGACCCATGGTCGGGCATGTCGATCGGTCTGTCGAACTGCCGGCCCACCAGCCGCGGACATATCCGGCTGCGGACGCCACGACCCGAGGACCATCCGGTCATCACCGCCAACGCCCTTTCGACGAACCACGACGTCGAGGAAATGCTGGCCGGCGTCAAGCAGTTGCGCCGGATCGCCGCGCAGCCCGCCCTGGCGGCGCTGATCCTGGAGGAGCTGCGTCCGGGCCCGCAGGTGGTGACGGACGAGGAACTGATCGCCGATTTCCGCGCGCGGTCGGGCACGGTCTACCACCCAAGCTGCACCTGCCGGATGGGGCAGGATCTGGCGACTTCGGTTGTGGACCCCGGGCTCAGGCTGCACGGCATCGGCGGGCTGCGGGTGATCGACGCCTCGGCCTTTCCGAACATCACCTCCGGCAACACCAATGCCCCTGCCATCCTGATGGGCTGGATGGGCGCCGAGGCGGTCCTGCGCGACGCAAGGTAAGCCGGGCTGCGCCGCCCGCCCGGCACGGGGGTCATTCCCCGCGCGGAAAGCGCTTCTGCTCTTCCAGCACGTTCAGGTCCATGTGGTTGCGCATGTAGCGTTCGCTGGCCGCGCGCAGCGGCTGGTAATCCCAGGGGTAATAGCCACCCTGGCGCAGCGCCTCATAGACCACCCAGCGGCGGGCCTGGCTTTCGCGGACCTGGGCGTCGTAGGCGGAAAGATCCCAGCGCGCGTCGGCAAGGGCGCGGAAATGGGCCAGAATCGGCGCGGCGCGGCGATCGTCGGCCAGGTTCACCGTCTCGCCCGGGTCATTGGCCACATCGAACAGCAGGTCCGGGTCGGCGGGGCAGCGGATGTATTTCCACGCGCCTTCCCGCAGCGCGACCATGGGGGTGATGCTGCCCTCGGCAGCATATTCCATCGCCACAGGTCCGCGGGGCTGGCCTTGCGCGACGGGGATCAGGTTGACGCCCTCGGTCCAGGGCATGACCTCTTCCATCGAGATGCCGGCCAGCGCCGCAAGCGTCGGCGCTAGGTCGATGGTGCTGACCGGCGTGTCGATGCGTCCCGCGGGCAGGTCGGGCGCCGCGATCATCAGCGGCACGCGGGCCGAGCCCTCGAAGAAGTTCATCTTGAACCACAGACCCCTCTCGCCCAGCATCTCGCCATGGTCCGACAGGAAGACGATATGCGCCTCCTGCCGGGTGGCTTCCAGGACCGCAAGGATCTCGCCGATCTTGTCGTCGATATAGCTGATGTTGGCGAAATAGCCGCGGCGGGCGCGGCGGATATGGTCGGGCGTGATGGCGAAGTTGCGCCAGTCGCAGGCGTCCATCAGGCGTCGGGAATGGGGGTCCATGTCGTCGTAGTCGACGGGCTTTGGCGGTTCGCATTCGGGGGCGCCTTCGTAGAGGTCCCAGTACTTGCGGCGGGCGACGAAGGGGTCGTGCGGATGGGTGAAGCTGACGGTCAGCGCCCAGGGGCGGGGGTCGGCCCCGCGCGAGAGGTCGTAGAGTTTCTGCACCGCCTGGAAGGCCACGTCGTCGTCGTATTCGTACTGGTTGGTGATCTCGGCCACGCCGGCACCCGTGACCGAGCCGAGGTTGTGATACCACCAGTCGATCCGTTCCCCCGGTTTGCGGTAGTCCGGGGTCCAGCCGAAATCGGCGGGGTAGATGTCGGTGGTGAGGCGTTGTTCGAAGCCATGCAGCTGGTCGGGGCCGACGAAATGCATCTTGCCCGAGAGCGTGGTCTGATAGCCTGCCCGGCGCAGGTGGTGGGCGTAGGTCGGGATGTCGGAGGCGAACTCGGCGGCGTTGTCGTAAACGCGGGTGCGCGAGGGCAACTGGCCGGACATGAAGCTGGCGCGCGCCGGCGCGCAAAGGGGCGAGGCGGTGTAGCAGTTGGCGAACCGGGCCGACCGCGTGGCGAGCGTCTTCAGGTTCGGGGTGTGCAGAAAGTCCGCCGGGCCGTCGGGAAACAGAGTCCCGTTCAGCTGATCGACCATGAAGATCAGGAGGTTGGGCTTGGTCATGGCGGCAGTCCTTCCGTGCAGTCGCCTGCCTGTCTAGCCGGTCGTGGGGCCGGGTCTGGCCCCCGACCGACAGGCCCCTGTCGAAAGCGTCACGCGGGCCGGGTGCCGCCTGTGGCCTCGGTCACCTGATCCGCCGCCGCCCGGACCAGCGCGCCGATCCTTGTCGCGTCCGACAGGCCCATGCGGAAGGCGGGGCCAGAGACAGAGAGGCCCGCCACCGGCTCGCCATGCGCGTTGAAGATGGGCGCGGCGACGCAGCGCATCCCCTCGGCGCGTTCCTGATCGTCGATGGCAAAGCCCCGGTCGCGGGTGCGGGACAGGTCGCGCAGCAGGGCGCTTTCGCTGGTGAGCGTCAGGGAGGTGAACTTCTCCAGCCCCTTGCGGGCGAGGATTCCGCGTGTCTTTTCCTCGGGATACCAGGCCAGAAGCGCCTTGCCGATCCCGCTGGAGTGCATCGGCGCGCGGGTGCCGGGGGGGAAGAAGGCGCGGATCGCCTCGTAGGTTTCGACCTGGGCGACGAACAGCACTTCGTCCCGGACCTCGATGCCAAGATTCGCGGTTTCCCCGGTTTCGCGCATGAGCTGGTCCATCGGCTGGCGGGCGCGTTCGACCACCTTGGTGCGGCGCAGGAAGGCCGAGCCGACGCGGAAGGCGCCGGGACCGATGTGCCAGAACTGGCCGGGCTCATCCACCTCGACCATGCCGTGGCCTTGCAGGGTGACAAGGGCGCGGAAGACGGTGGCGATGGCCTCGCCCGTCTCCTCGGCGATTTCCGAGAGCGTGCGGCCGGGGTTCTGCGCGACATGGGTCAGGATGTCGAGCCCGCGGTCCAGGGCCTGCACCGTGTTCTGGTCGGTCTTGTCGTTGAACGCCTTCGGCCGGCCGCGGGGTTTCTGGGCCATCAGGGGCCTCCCATTCATGAAAAATCGCAAGGCATTGAACGGACGAGGGAATAGCACGGGCCTGTGACAATGAAAAATCTTTTCGAAAAAATTGTGCGGATTGGTCGCAGGGCGTAGATTTTGTGGGCGATCTTTCAGGGAGTTGCCCGATGTCGATGCAGAACCCGGTTTTCATCCCCGGTCCGACGAACATCCCGGATTCGGTGCGCAAGGCCTGCGACATGGGCACGCTGGACCACCGCTCGCCCGCCTTCGCACGGCTGTTCAAGCCTGCGGTGGAAGGGGTGCGGCGGGTCCTGAAGATGGATGAGGGCGAGGTCATCCTGATCCCCTCGACCGGGACTGGCGGCTGGGAGGCGGCGGTGACGAACACCCTCTCGCCGGGTGATACCGTGCTGGCGGCGCGGTTCGGGATGTTCAGCCACCGCTGGATCGACCTGTGCCAGCGCCACAAGCTGGATGTCGAGATCATCGAGACCCCCTGGGGCGAGGGCGCGCCGCTGGCGGCGATCGAGAAGGCGCTGCGGGCCGACAAGGGGCACCACATCAAGGCGGTGCTGGCCACGCACAACGAGACGGCGACGGGCGTGAAGTCCGACATCGCGGGCATCCGGGCCGCGATGGACGCGGCGGGGCATCCGGCGATGCTGTTCGTCGATGGCGTGTCGTCGATTGCCTCGATGCCCTTCGATTTCGCGGGCTGGGGCGTCGATATCGCCGTGGCCGGGAGCCAGAAGGGCTTCATGCTGCCGGCGGGACTGGCGATCCTGGGCGTCAGCCCGAAGGCCATTGCAGCAATGGAAACGGCGCGGTTGCCGCGAACCTTCTTCGATTTCAAGGACATGCTGGCCTCTTACGCAAAGGGCGGCTACCCCTACACGCCCGCCGTGGGCCTGATCGCGGGTCTGGCGCACGCCATCGACTTGCTGGAGAGCGAGGGGCTGGACAACGTCTATGCCCGACATCACCGGCTGGCAGAAGGGGTCCGCCGGGCGGTCTTTGCCTGGGGGATGGCGCCCTTTGCGGCCTCTCCCGACCTCTATTCCGATACGGTGACGGCGGTGAAAGTGCCGCCGGGGTGCGACGGCACGGCCTTGGTCCAGCTTGCAGCCTCCAAATACGGCATGGCCTTCGGCGTGGGCCTGGGCGAGGTCGCGGGCAAGGTGTTCCGCATCGGGCATCTGGGGATGCTGACCGAGGCGATGGTGCTGTCCGGGCTGGCCGTGGCCGAAATGTGCATGGCCGATCTGGGCTGGCCGGTGACGCTGGGGTCCGGCGTGGCGGCGGCGCAGGAGTACTATCGCGGCACGATCGAGGCCGTGGCGCTTGCGGCGGAATAAGGGGGCCAGGACTTTTCGAAAAGTCTTGCAAAATCCTTCGAAGGATTTTGGCCCCCAGTGGAAAGGTCAGGAAAATGAAGGACATGAACGGACTTGTGATCCCCACCTACGACGACATGCTGGCCGCGCATGAGCGCATCCGCCCGCATGTCCGGCTGACCCCGGTGCGAACCTCGGACTATCTGAACGAGCTTGCCGGCTGCGAGCTATTCTTCAAATGCGAGAACTTCCAGGAGCCGGGGGCCTTCAAGGTGCGGGGGGCGACGAATGCCGTCTTCGGCCTGACTGAAGAGCAGGCGAAACGCGGTGTCGCCACCCATTCCTCGGGTAATCACGCCTCGTGCCTGTCTTACGCGGCTATGTTGCGGGGCATTCCCTGCAACGTGGTCATGCCGCGCACCGCGCCGCAGGCGAAGAAGGATACGGTGCGACGCTATGGTGGGGTCATCACCGAATGCGAACCTTCGACCACCAGCCGCGAGGCCACCTTTGCCGAGGTGCAGGCGCGGACGGGTGGCGATTTCGTGCACCCCTACAACGACCCGCGCGTCATCGCCGGGCAGGGCACCTGCTCGGCCGAGTTCATGCAGCAGACCGGGGGTCTCGATATCGTCGTGGCCCCCATCGGCGGGGGCGGCATGATCTCGGGCACTTGTCTCACGCTGGCGACGCTTGCGCCCGAAACCAGGGTGATCGCGGCGGAACCCGAGCAGGCCGATGACGCGTACCGCAGCTTCAAGGCGGGCCACATCATTGCCGACGACGCGCCGAAAACCATCGCCGACGGGCTGCTGGTGCCCCTGAAGGACCTGACCTGGCATTTCGTGTCGAACCATGTGAGCGAGATCTTCACGGCCTCCGAGCAGGAGATCATCGATGCGATGAAGCTGACCTGGAAACACCTGCGGGTGGTGATGGAACCTTCCAGCGCGGTGCCCCTGGCCGTGGTCCTGAAGAACCGCGCGGCCTTCCGGGGCAAGCGGGTGGGCATCATCATCACCGGCGGCAACGTCGATCTGGACAAACTTCCCTGGATGAAAGGCTGAGGCCATGAACAAGCATGCGGAATTCGAAGGCTACGAGGTCGGCTACGACATCCCGGCTCTGCCGGGCATGGACGAGAAGGACATCCAGACACCCTGCCTGATCCTCGACCTCGACGCGCTGGAGCGCAACATCGTCAAGATGGGCAACTATGCGAAGGCGCACGGGATGCGGCACCGGGTGCACGGCAAGATGCACAAGTCGGTCGATGTTGCCAGACTGCAAGAGAGGCTCGGCGGCGCGGTCGGCGTCTGCTGCCAGAAGGTCAGCGAAGCCGAGGTCTTCGTCCGCGGCGGCATCAAGGACGTGCTGGTGTCGAACCAGGTGCGCGATCCGGCCAAGATCGACCGTCTGGCGCGGCTGCCGAAGCTGGGGGCCCGGACCATCGTCTGCGTCGACATGCTGGACAACGTGGCCGATCTGTCGGCAGCGGCGGTGAAGCACGGGACCACCATCGAGTGCCTGGTCGAGATCGACTGCGGCGCTGGCCGCTGCGGCGTGAAGACCACGCCGGAGGTGGTGGCGCTGGCCAAGGCCATCGACGCGGCGCCGGGTCTGACCTTCTCGGGCATCCAGGCCTATCAGGGCGCGATGCAGCACCTGGACAGCTACACCGACCGCAAGGCCAAGATCGACCTCGCCGTGGCCCAGGTGAAGGAGGCCGTCGAGGCGCTGGAGACCGAGGGGCTGGCCTGCGACATCGTGGGCGGCGGTGGCACCGGCAGCTACTATTTCGAAAGCAATTCAGGGGTTTACAACGAACTTCAGTGCGGCAGTTACGCCTTCATGGACGCCGACTATGGCCGCATCCTGGACAAGGACGGCCGCCGGATCGACCAGGGCGAATGGGAGAATGCGCTGTTCATCCTGACTTCGGTGATGAGCCACGCCAAGCCCGACAAGGCCATCGTCGATGCGGGCCTCAAGGCCCAGTCGGTCGACAGCGGGCTGCCGGTGGTATTTGGCCGCACGGATGTGAAATATGTCAAGTGCAGCGACGAACATGGCGTTGTCGAAGACCCGGCAGGCGTGCTGAAGGTCAACGAAAAGTTGAAACTGGTCCCCGGTCACTGTGACCCGACCTGCAACGTGCACGACTGGTATGTCGGCGTCCGGGCTGGCCGCGTCGAGGTGGTCTGGCCGGTCTCTGCCAGAGGCAAGGCCTACTAGCACGTTCCCTTCCTCGAACATCCCACGAGGGTCCGGGGGTGTGAAACCCCCGGTCCGACGCCTGCCGCAAAGGACCGTCCCATGCTCATCGTTCCCGAGACACTGATCGCCTCGCTTGTCACTCCCGAAGACGCCTTCCACGCGGTCGAGGCCTGCTTCTCCTCCATGGCGCGGGGAGAGGCATACAATTTCCCCGTCGTGCGCGAGGCCCTGGGCGAGGGACGGCAGTATGGTTTCAAGTCGGGTCTGGATCGGGCGGCGGGGCAGCTGGGCGTGAAGGCGGGGGGCTACTTTCCCGGTAACGCGGCCAGGGGGTTGATCAACCACCAGTCCTCGGTCTTCCTCTTCGACCCGGAGACAGGGCGGCCCCTTGCGATGGTCGGGGGAAACCTGCTGACGGCTCTGCGGACGGCGGCGGCCTCGGCGCTCGCCATCGACCGGCTTGCCCGACCCGAGGCCGAGGTGCTGGGGATCGTCGGTGCCGGACACCAGGCCGGCTTCCAGCTGCGCGCTGCCGCGCGGGTGCGGCGGTTTCGTCGGGTGCTTGCCTGGAACCTGCACCCCGAAATGCTGCCCCGGCTCGGGGCTGTCGCCGCCGAACTGGGCCTGCCGTTCGAGGCGGTGGCACTGCCGCGGATGCGCGAGGCCGAGGTGATCGTCACCATCACCTCTTCGCCCGCGGCAAGCCTGATGGCCGAACATGTCGCCCCTGGCACGCATCTGTCCTGCATGGGCACCGACACGCGGGGCAAGCAGGAGGTGGAGCCGGCGCTGGTGGCCGCCGCGACCGTGTTTGCCGACGAAGTGGCGCAGTCGGTTTCGATCGGCGAGGCGCAGCATGCGGTGGCGGCGGGCATGCTGGATGCCTCCGCCATCGTGCCCATCGGCGAGGTTTTGGTCGGTCGCCATCCGGGCCGGCGGTCTGCGCAAGAGATCACCCTCTTCGACGGCACCGGCGTCGGCCTTCAGGATCTTGCGGTGGCCGCAGTAGCGGCCGCGCGGGCCAGCGAGCGGGGTCTCGGGATCGAAGTCGGGATCTGAGACTTCGGTGCGCAGCTTGGCACGATCAGGGACGCTGCAACCCGGGTCCGGAGCGCGACGGGCAACGGATCGCGGCGATCCCTTGGCCTGGTCGCGGGGAACGGGTCAAGAAATGGCGCAGAGGTCCGATCGAGGCCCGTGCCTGCGGGGGGCGGCCGGCGTTTGCGCCAGGGCGAGGTCATGGCCTCGGCCAGCGCCCTTGTTCGGTGTCATACTGGAGCGATGACACTTGTCCGGCCT
Organism: Rhodobacter calidifons; assembly: GCF_011174775.1. Classification (GTDB taxonomy): domain Bacteria; phylum Pseudomonadota; class Alphaproteobacteria; order Rhodobacterales; family Rhodobacteraceae; genus Tabrizicola; species Tabrizicola calidifons. Next base: position 350,696 of record NZ_JAANHS010000001.1, on the reverse strand, counting down.
TGTCCGGCAGGGGGATCCTTGCCGTACGCGTCATGCCGCACCGGGAATCGGGCGTTCGGGCGAAGGTCCGGGTCCGATCCAGCTGCGCGAGCCGCCCCGGTCCGACCGGGCAGCCGAGGCAGCAAATGCCGGCCCGGCAAAAGCCCTCACCCTCGCACGGACGCGCCTGACCCTGATCCCCTGACCCCGGGTGCGACCTGCCGGGACAGGCCTACCCGAATGGACGGACGACCCGTCGCGTTCGGCCGGACTGTCCTTTCCCGGGATTTCCGATGCAGGCCCGCTGCGGAGCCCCCTTGCGGGCGCGATCCGCGTGCGCCCGGGATCACTTTGCGCGAACGCCGATCCGGATTTCCCTCGACTGTCGGTCGCGATAGGCAGCCAGCCACTCGGCCAGATCCTCGGCCGGCATCGGACGGGCGACGACAAAGCCCTGCACATGGCCACAGCCAAGCTGGGCAAGCAGGGCATGTTCTGCCGGGGTCTCGACGCCTTCGGCCACGGTATCCAGCCCCAGGCGTTCGGCCAGCGAGAGGATCGCAGTGACCAGGTTCTGCTGGTCGCGGTTCTGGTCGATGTGCTGGACGAAGCTACGGTCGATCTTCAGCCGGTGCAGAGCAAAGCGGCGGATCGCGGTGATCGAGGCATGTCCGGTGCCGAAATCGTCCAGATCGACGCCGCAGCCCAGGGCGGCGATCCGCGCGATGTTTGCCGCGACGATGTCCTCGCCATCCCCGGCGACAACGGATTCCAGCACTTCGACGGTCAGGCGCGAGGGCGTGAGGCCGAAGCGGTCCAGCGTCCAGGCCAGCCGGTCGGGCAGATGGGGATCGCGCAATTCCTGCTGCGACAGGTTGACTGCAACCGTGGGGATGCGCAGCCCCTGGCGGTCGAGATCGGCCAGGGTCGCCAGCGACTGGGTCAGCATGGTGTGGCCCAGCAGCTCCATCAGGTCGGACCCTTCGATGGCCGGCAGGAAGGCACCGGGGGCAAGGCAGCCGCGCTCCGGGTGGTGCCAGCGCACCAGGGCCTCGATCCCCGTGACCTCGCCGCTGTCGGTCGAGACCTGGGGCTGGAACCAGGCCCGCACCTCGCCCCGGCCCACCCCGTCAGCGAACCCGGTCCGCAGGGCATCGCGTTCGGCGCGCGCGCGCGCCAGTTCCGCGGTAAAGCCGCGGATCGCGCCCGGACGGCAGGCCCTGGCCTCGTCCCCGGCGATCTGTGCGGCGTCCAGCAGCGCCCGCCCGTCTGGCTGGGCCAGTTGCGGCGAATGGCAGAACCCGATGGAGCAGATCACCTGAACCGGACCGGAGGCGAGGATCACCGGCTGCTGCACCACAAGCTGCATGCGCGCCGCGATGCGGACCATGATCTCGGCGTCGAGCCGAGGGGAAGCCGACAGCACGACGGCAAGGCCGCCATCCTCGAGCGGGTAAAGCAGATCGCCCGGGCGCAAGGCCCCGCGCAACCGGGCAACCAGGGTCGCCAGAACCTCGCTCTGCCGGGCGCGGCCAAGCCGGTCGCAGAGATGGGCGGCGCCGTCGAACTGGATCACGAGGCAACCCGTCGCCCCGCCACGGACCGCCGTTTCGGAAAGTATGGCGTCCAGCCGGGCGATCACCTGATCGGAAACGGCACCGGGACGCTCGGGCGGGGCGAGGCGGCCGAAGGCAAGCACCGCCAGGGGAACCGTGGCCGCCAGCGCCGCCAGGGCCGGTTCGCCCCCCGTCCAGTAGGCCGCCAGCGCCAGCAGGGGCGTCAGGGCAAGAAACTGCCAGGAAAGCGTTGCCAGCCGTTGCAGCGCCAAGGTCATGCCCATCGCCTCCGTTCAGGCGGGCCGGATGCCCGCGATCCTGGTCAGGCTAGGCGGATGTTCATGATCAGTTCCTTAACGCTCGCGCGGAAGTTGCGTCGAATTTTCCATATCGGCCGCAGCGGCGACCAGCGCGGCGAAGTCGAACAGCCCGGGGTCCGCCAGATGCGAGGGGCGCACATTCATCAGCGCGCGGAACATGATCTGCCTGCGGCCGGGGCTGCGGGCCTCCCATTCGTCCAGAAGCTTCTTCACCTGGGCGCGCTGCAACCCCTCCTGGCTGCCGCAGAGGTCGCAGGGGATGATCGGATAGCCCATCGCGCCGGAGAATTTGCCGCAATCCTCTTCCGAGACGAAGGCCAGGGGGCGGGCGACGAAGAGATCGCCATCCTCGTTCAGAAGCCGCGGCGGCATCGAGGCGAGACGTCCGCCGTGGAAGAGGTTCATGAAGAAGGTTTCCAGGATGTCGTCACGGTGGTGGCCGAGGACGACGGTCGAGCAGCCTTCTTCCCGCGCGATCCGGTAAAGATTGCCGCGCCTTAGCCGCGAGCAGAGCGAGCACATCGTCCCGCCCGGCTTGATCTTGTCGATGACCACGGAATAGGTGTCCTGGTATTCGATCCGGTGCGGGACGCCCATCCGGGTCAGGAACTCGGGCAGGACGGTTGCCGGAAACCCTGGCTGCCCCTGGTCCAGGTTGCAGGCCAGAAGGTCCACCGGCAGCAGGCCGCGCCATTTCAGCTCGGTCAGGATGGCGAGCAGCGTGTAGCTGTCCTTGCCGCCCGAAAGGCAGACCAGCCAGCGGTCGCCCGCGCGCGCCATGCCGTAGGTGTCGATCGCCTCGCGCACCTGTTGCACCAGACGCTTGCGCAGCTTGCGGAACTCCAGCGCCTTCGGGGCGCCGTGGAACAGCGGGTGGATGTCGTCGGTGTCGTCAAGCATCTTGGGCCTCGCCGGGATGCGCCCTTATGCCAGAGGACGGGCGGAAGGCAAAGGTCCGGGGCGGCGCTCATCGCTTCCTGCGGTCGCTCTTCGCCGGGTCCGCACGCGAAGAGCGACCGCAGGAAGCGATGAGCCGCCCGGTCAGACGTGCTGGGCGCCGTTGACCTCGATCTCGGCGCCGGAGATGTAGCTGGCCTCGTCGGAGCAGAGGAACCAGATCACGTCGGCCACTTCCTTCGGCTGGCCGAGCCGTTGCAGCGGCAGCTTTTCCACGATCTTCTCGGTGCCGGGTGAAAGGATCGCCGTCTCCACCTCGCCGGGCGCGATGGCGTTCACCCGCACGCCCAAGGGCCCGAAATCATGCGCCATTTCCCGTGTCAGCGCGGCCAGCGCGGCCTTGGACGTGGCATAGGCCGCCCCGGCGAAGGGATGCACGCGCGAGCCGGCGATGGAGGTCACGTTGACGATGCTGCCCTTCGCGGCGGTCAATTCGTCCTTCAATCCCCGGGCCAGGATGACCGGAGCGAAGAAGTTGACGTGGAACACATGGCCCCAGGTGCGCAGGTCGGTCGTCATGGTGTTCAGCCGCGCGCCGCCGGGGCCCTTGGGGCTGATTCCGGCATTGTTCACCAGGGCATGGATGTGGCCGCCGACCTTGGCCTTGATCGTCTCGATCGCGGCGATGGTCTTGTTCGGGTCGGCCAGGTCGATCTCGATATGGTTCTCCTCGCCCCCCGGCCAGGGGCAGCGCGGGTCGAAGGGCTGGCGCGAGCAGGTGAGGACCCGCCATCCCTCGGCCGAAAAGCGCTTGACGGTGGCATGGCCGATCCCGCGACTGGCGCCGGTCAGGACAAGCGTCTTCTGTTCGGGGGGCGTATGCTCGGACATCTGCGATCTCCTTTCCGTGCCAAGCTACGCTGGCCTGCGAGGAAGGCAAGGCTTGGCCAAGAGGACTTGGCGGGGGGGCGGAAAAGGCTTATGCGGCGCGCAAGCATGGAGGTCCCGATGAGAGAGCAGACCCTGACCGCCGAGAACGCCAAGGCCACGGCGAAGATGCTGTCCGAGGCGCTGCCCTATCTGCAACGGTTCGAGGACGCGGTGGTGGTCGTCAAGTTCGGCGGCAATGCCATGGGCGACGATGCGGCGATGGCCGAGTTCGCCCGCGACATCGTGCTGATGAAGCAGGTCGGCGTGCATCCCGTCGTGGTGCACGGCGGCGGACCGATGATCAACGAAATGCTGGAAAAACTCGGGATCAAGTCCGAGTTCGTCCGCGGCAAGCGGGTGACGGACAAGGCCACGGTTCAGGTGGTGGAGATGATCCTGTCGGGCCTGGTGAACAAGCGGATCGTGCAGGCGATCATGGATGCGGGCGGGCGGGCCGTGGGCATTTCCGGCAAGGATGACGACCTGATGGTCTGCGAGGCGGACGACCCCGAACTGGGCTATGTCGGCCGCCCGGTCGAGATGAACGTCCAGGTCCTGCGCGACCTTTACAAGGCCGGCATCATTCCCGTCGTTGCCCCCGTGGCGACGGGGATGAAGGACAACGAGACCTTCAACGTGAACGGCGACACGGCGGCAGGCGCGATCGCGGGGGCTTTGAAGGCGGACCGGCTGCTGCTTCTGACCGATGTGCCGGGGGTGAAGGACGCGAACGGGCAGGTGATGACCCAGATCACCCCGGAGGAGATCCGGCGGATGATCGCCGAGGGGGTGATCTCGGGGGGCATGATCCCCAAGACCGAGACCGCGCTGATGGCCATCGAGCAGGGGACGCGGGCGGTGACGATCCTGGACGGCAAGGTTCCGAACGCCTGCCTGCTGGAGCTGTTCACCGACCATGGCGCGGGCAGCCAGATCCGAAGCACGGAGCCGCGGGTGAAGCCGCATGTCCGCCGGTAGGCGTTCGGCGCGTTGACACGCTGAAACCCGGCGATTTTACGGGTCGGGCTTGCGTCGGCTTTCCGTCCGGCATGTGTCTGCCATCCGGTCTGGCGGCAACCGGCGGCGAGACGGGTTGACCTTGCCTGGCGAATCGGTGCGGGGTCGGCGCATGGAGCATGACAGCGGATACGGCTTCTGCCTGTCGCTCCGGGACCGGATTTTCCGCACCCGTGTGCCGGAACCGAAGGCAGGGCATGTCGCGATGACCGTGGGGCTGGAATGGCAGGACGAAAGGCCGGCGAGGCTGGGATGGAGCCTGGGGCTACCTTTCCGGCGCTGATCCAAGGGGGGCCTGGGGGCGCCTCCCGTCCCCCTTGCGGGGAGGGGAGGGGGGCGGGGGGCCGGCGGCCGGGTGCCGGAAGGCGCCTGCGCGCCGCAAGGGACATGGCATGACCCGAGGCGCCCCCCCTCCCTCTCCCTCCCCCACGCGGGGGGAGGGAAGCGCACCGGGTCCGGCCCTGCGCTCTGCCGGTCCGGCGCGGCTGGAGGACCGGCTGGCCGAGGCGCAGCTGGAGATTCTGGGCGGATTCCCGGTCGCCGAGGGCGAGGCGGGCTTTCCGGCGGGGACGCGGACGCTCTTGCTGCTGGGGCCGAAGGAGCCGGGGTTCTGGGTGCATCTGACGGCGCAGCCGGAATGGGATGGCGGACCGGACCCGGTGGATCGCTGGTCGCGCCGGGTGATCGGGCGGATCGCCTGCGATCTGGGGGCAAAGGCGCTGTTTCCCTTCGGCGGGCCGCCCCATCATCCGTTCTATCAATGGGCGATGCGGACGGGACGGATCTGGGACAGCCCGGTGCGGCTGCTGGTCCATGCCGGGCAGGGGCTGATGGTCAGCTTTCGCGGCGCGCTGGCGTTGCGGGAGGCGGTCGAGGTGCCTGCGGCGGCTCCCCGGCCCTGCGACGCCTGCCCGGCCCCCTGTCTCACGGCCTGCCCGGCGGGGGCGTTGAGCGGGTCGGGTTATGACGTGCCGGCCTGTCACGCCTGGCTGGACCGGGCGGAGGGGGCGAAGTGCATGGGCGGCGGCTGCCTTGTGCGCCGCGCTTGCCCGGTGTCGCAAAGCTATGCAAGACTGCCCGAACAGTCGGCCTATCACATGAGGCAGTTCCACAGATGAAGCGGTTGATCCTGACGCGGCACGCGAAATCCTCGTGGGACGATCCGGCGACCCCCGACCATGACCGCCCGCTGAACGAGCGCGGCAAGGCGGCGGCGGCGGACCTGGGGCAATGGCTGGCCAGCCGCGACTATGTGCCGGGAGAGGTTCTGTGTTCCGACGCGCTGCGCACGCGCAAGACCTTTTCCGGGATCGCGCCTGCGCTGCCGGGGGCGCCGGTGCTGGAGCTGAAGCCGGCGCTGTATCATGCCGGGCCGGATGTGATGATGGCGGTGCTGCGCCATGCGAAGGCCGATGTGGTGATGATGATCGGCCACAACCCCGGCATCGCCGAGTTCGCCGCGCGGCTGGTGGCGCATCCGCCGTCGAACCCGGAGTTCGCCCGCTATCCGACCGGGGCGACGCTGGTCGCGGATTTCGACGTGGCGGACTGGGGGCAGGTGACGTTCGGCTCGGGCGTCACGGTGGATTTCATCGTCCCGCGCGAGATCGTGGTCTGACGGAGAGCCGCCGCGGCGCCCATCGAGGGCCCCGCGGCGGCGCATCCGCGGGAAAGCGGGTGACCTTGCGCGCCTGCGGGGCGGGGGCTGCCTCCGGCGGGAGTATTTGGCACATGGGCAAGCCATGGTCGGCCGCGGGCCGGGCGCTAGCTTCCGTCGCAGTGACGGAGGGACCATGCGGGCATTGGTGATCGGGGCTTCGGGCGGGATCGGGGCGGCGCTGGTGGCGGAGCTGCGCGCGCGGGGGGACGAGGTTGTCGGGCTGTCGCGGTCGGGCGACGGGCTGGAGGTGACGGACGAGGCGTCGGTCGCGGCGGCGCTGGGGGCCCTGGAGCCGTGGTTCGATCTGGTGGTGGTGGCGACGGGGGCGCTGGTCATCGGCGGGGTCGGGCCGGAGAAGACGCTGCGTGCGGTGACGGCCGAGGGGCTGGCGGCGCAGTTCGCGGTCAATGCCATCGGGCCTGCGCTGGTGATGAAGCATGCGCTGCGGCTGATGCCCCGGGACCGGGTGGCGCGGCTGGCGGTCCTGTCGGCTCGGGTGGGGTCGATCGGGGATAATGCGCTGGGCGGCTGGTATGGCTATCGGGCGGCGAAGGCGGCGCTGAACCAGTTGCTGCGGACGGCGGCGGTGGAGGCGAAGCGGACGCATCCGCAGTCGGTCTTCGTGGCCCTGCATCCCGGGACGGTGGAAACGGGCCTCGCGCCTGCCTTGCGCGCGGGGCATCCGGCCGTGCCGCCCGCGGTGGCGGCGGGCAACCTGTTGCGGGTGCTGGAGGGCTTGGGGCCGGAGCAGTCCGGCGGGTTCTACGACTGGCAGGGCGAGGTGGTGCCGTGGTGAGGCTGGTCCTGGTGCTGGGGGATCAGCTGACGCGGGACGTTGCGGCCCTGCGGGCGGCGGACCGGGCGCGCGACGTGGTGGTGATGGCCGAGGTGATGGCGGAGGGGACGAGTGTGCCCCACCATCCGCAGAAGATCGCGCTGATCCTGGCGGCGATGCGGAAGTTTGCCGTCGCGCTGGAGTCCGAGGGCTGGCGGGTCGCCTATTCGCGGCTGGACGATCCGGCGAACAGCCAGACGATTTCGGGGGAGCTTCTGCGGCGGGCGGCGGAGTTCGGGGCGGCGGAAGTGCTGGCGACGAAGCCGGGGGAGTGGCGGGTGCTGCGGGATTTGCAGGAGCTGCCGCTGCCGGTGCGGGTGCTGGAGGACGACCGGTTCCTCTGTTCCGAGGCGAAGTTCTTCGCCTGGGCCGAGGGCCGCAAGCAGCTGCGGATGGAGTGGTTCTACCGCGAGATGCGGCGGAAGACGGGGCTGATGATGGAGGGGGACCAGCCGGCGGGGGGGCAGTGGAACTTTGACCACGACAACCGGAAGGCGGCGAAGGCGGACCTGTTGCGGCCCCGGCCCCGGGACTTCGCGCCGGATGCGGTGGTTAAGGAGGTGCTTTCCCTGGTGGAGGCGCGGTTTTCGCACTTCGGGCGGCTTCGGCCGTTTCGCTGGGCGACGGATCGGGTGGGGGCCTTGGCGGCCTTGCGGGAGTTTGTCGAAGAGCGCCTGCCCCGGTTCGGCGAAGAGCAGGATGCGATGCTGGCGGGGGAGGCGTTCCTGTCCCATGCGGTGATTTCTCCGTATCTCAACATCGGGCTTCTGGGGCCGATGGAGGTGTGCCTTGCGGTGGAGGCGGCGTGGAAGGCAGGCCGCGTGCCCATCGCGGCGGCGGAGGGGTTCATCCGGCAGGTGATCGGCTGGCGGGAATATGTGCGGGGCATCTGGGCGCTGAAGGGACCTGCCTATCTGGAGGGGAATGCCTTGGGGCATGTCCGGGCTTTGCCGGGGGTCTATTGGGGAGGTGAGACGGGGATGGCCTGCATGGAGGCGGCGGTCGGGCAGACGCGCGACCTGGGCTATGCCCACCATATCCAGCGGCTGATGGTGACGGGGAATTTCGCCTTGCTGGCGGGGGTGCACCCGGCGGCGGTGCATGAGTGGTATCTGTCGGTCTATGTCGATGCCTTCGAATGGGTGGAGGCGCCGAATACGCTGGGGATGAGCCAGTTTGCCGATGGGGGGGTGCTGGGGTCGAAGCCCTATGTCTCGTCCGGGGCCTATATCGACCGGATGTCGGATCATTGCGGGGGGTGCCGGTATCGGGTGAAGGAGAAGGTGGGGGAGCGGGCCTGTCCGTTCAACCTGCTGTACTGGCACTTCCTGGACCGGCATCGGGAGCGGTTTCGGGGCAACCCGCGGATGGGACAGATGTACCGGGTCTGGGACGGGATGGAGGCGGGGCACCGGGAGGCGGTGCTGGCCGGGGCGGAGGCGGTGCTGGCGCGGCTGGACCGGGGGGAGGTCGTGTGAGATCGCCGCGCGCGGCGCGGTTTTCGGGGTGAGGAATTTCAAGGGGTTGGCTGCGGGCATTTACGGATTGGCAAGGATTGCCGCGCGTACCCTGGCGGCCGCCCCGACCCCTGGTCCCTTCCCTCGGAGGGGGAAGCAAGGGGCCTGCGGATGCCCTTGCGCCTGGCGGGAGACGCTGTTCCGGGTGGTGAGGGAAGGGCCTCCGGCGGGAGTATTTGGGACATGGGCAAGGGCAGGGAGGGTCGGGGTGACGTGCGCCGCGGTCCGGCTGCGTGCCCGCTGCTTGCCCGGTGCGGGTCGGCGGCTGATCGCGCGGGCGCGGGTGGCGGGAGGCTGGCCCGGGCTGCGCGGTGCGGGACGTGGGGAGTGGCCTCTTGCGCAGGTGGTCGGAACCTTCGCGAGGGCAAGGGAGGGCGGTGTGGCGATACCCGTTCCTGCGCGTTTCTTTGGCATAGCGGGATTTGAAGGGTCCGCCGGTGGCGCGCAGGCGGTCACGCGCCGTTCTGCACCGGCTTTCGGGATCTGCCTTCGCCCTGGCCTCGGGAACCCGGGAGACCATGGGTCAGCCTTCCGCCAGGATTTCAGCGGCAACGCGGAGGCTCATGAAGAAGAACGGCGCCCGGAGGAGGCGGGCGGTTTCGATTTCCGCCGCAGGTCCGGCCGCGAACGTCGCCATTCCGAGGATCGGAACGTCGCGAGCCTGCGCGGCATGGGACAGGGCGAAGGCGGGGACAGGAAGGGCGAGAGCAAGCGAGAGACGGCGCAGGGCATCGGACCCTTCCGGGCAACGGCGGCGCGTCACTTCCGGAAGGGGAGCGGTCTGGCTGCCACCGGCGACAAGGGCGCCGGTGGCGGGAGTTTCCCGAGCGGGGCAAACGGAGCGTCGGCTGCGGGCCGCGGTGCGGGGATTGCCCTGGAGCGGGTTCCGGTGACGCGTTCGGCCTGTCGGTCAGTCGAAGAACCCCGGTCCGGCCCGGGAGAGAAGCTCTTCGCCCAGGGCCTCGCCGATCCCGGCACCTTGCGCGGCCGCGCCGCGTCGTTCGCCGGTGACGGAGGCCGAGCCGTCGGGGCGCAGGATCTCTCCGCGGAGCCAGAGTTGGTCGCCGTCGAGGATCGCAAGGCCCGCGATGGGGGTTTCGCAGGAGCCGTCGAGCGTGGCGAGGAAGCTGCGTTCGGCGGCAAGGCACAGGCCGGTCGCCCGGTCGTGGATGCGGGACAGGAGGGCGGCGGTGCGGGGGTCGTCGCTGCGACGCTCAATCCCGATGGCGCCTTGGGCGACAGCGGGGAGCATTTCCTGCGGCTCGATGGCGGAGCGGGCGACGTCCAGCATGCCGAGGCGGGTGAGACCGGCCATGGCGAGGAATGTGGCCTGGGCGACGCCTTCGTCGAGCTTGCGCATGCGCGTCTGCACATTGCCGCGGAATTCGACGAGATGCAGGTCGGGGCGGCGGAGGGCAAGCTGGGCGCGGCGGCGGAGCGAGGAGGAGCCGACCGTGGCGCCTTGGGGGAGGTCGTTGATGCTGGCGTAGCGGGGGGAGACGAAGGCATCGCGCACGTCGGCGCGGGGCAGGTAGCAGTCGAGGATCAGGCCCTCGGGCTGCCGGGTCGGCATGTCCTTCATCGAATGGACGGCGATGTCGATGCTGCCGTCGAGGAGCGCCTCTTCGATTTCGCGGGTGAAAAGGCCCTTGCCGCCGATCTCGCGCAGGGCCTTGTCCTGGATCTGGTCGCCGGTGACCTTGATGACCACGATCTGGAAGGCCGTTTCGGGCAGGTCGAAGGCCGCCATCAGGCTGCGGCGCGTCTCGTGCGCCTGCCAGAGGGCGAGGGGGGAGCCTCGGGTGCCGATCCTGAGGGGCTGCGCGGGGGTGGGCAGATCTACGCTCATGGCGGAAGGCTTAGCGGTGTCAGGCGCGGCTGACAACTCTTGACAAGCCGGGCAGGGCGTCGGACGCATGGTCCCGACACGAAAGGGCCGAAGATGACCAAGACGATCCTGCGCGCGCTGAAGGGCGAGGTGCTGCCGACCCCGCCGATCTGGATGATGCGCCAGGCGGGGCGGTATCTGCCGGAGTATCGGGAAACGCGGGCGAAGGCGGGAGATTTCCTGTCCCTGTGCTACAACCCGGTGCTGGCCGCAGAAGTGACCTTGCAGCCGATCCGCCGCTACGGGTTCGACGCAGCGATCCTGTTTGCCGACATCCTGCTGCTGCCGCAGGCGCTGGGACCGAAGCTGTGGTTCGAGACGGGCGAAGGGCCCCGGATGGAGACCGTCACCACAGCCGCCCAGGTCGCCAATCTGAAACCCGTCGAGGCGATCCATGACACCTTGTCGCCGGTCTACGAAACGGTGCGGATCCTGGCGCAGGAACTGCCGAAGAAGACCACTCTGATCGGGTTTGCGGGCGCGCCCTGGACGGTGGCGACCTACATGATCGCGGGGAAGGGATCGAAGGATCAGGCGGCGGCGCATGCGCTGAAGGCCGAGGACCGGGCGACGTTCCAGGCGCTGATCGACAGGATCACGGAGGCGACGGTGGAATATCTGTCGGCCCAGATCGATGCGGGGGCCGAGGTGGTGAAGCTGTTCGACAGCTGGGCCGGGTCGCTGAAGGGGCAGGATTTCAGGGACTTCGCCGAAGCTCCGGTGGCGCGGATCATCGCCGCGCTGAAGGCGCGGCATCCGGGGGTGCCGGTGATCGCCTTCCCGCGCGAGGCGGGGCAGGGCTATATCGGCTTTGCGCACCGCACGGGGGCGGATTGCGTGGCGATCGACAATTCGGTCAGCCCGGAATGGGCGGCGGCCAATGTGCAGATCGACGGCTGCGTGCAGGGCAACCTTGCGCCCGAGCACATGGTGACGGGCGGGCAGGCGCTGGTGGCGGCCACGCGGCATGTGGTGAAGGCGTTTTCCAGGGGGCCGCATATCTTCAACCTTGGCCACGGGATCACGCCGGATGCGAACCCGGACCATGTGCAGCTGATGATCGACACGGTGCGCGGGACCTGAGCGGCAGAGGCCGCCGGTTGCGGCCGGGGTTTTGCAAATCCGACATGCAGACGTTACATGGGCGCAAAGAGCCCGGAGCCTGCCTTGCCCGATCCGCAACTTGACAAGACCCTGAAGCGCGCCCTGGCCGAGCCGGCCCGGCGGGTGCGGCGGCTGGATCTGCCGGATGGGCGGCGGTTCTGGCTGAAACGGGTCGAGCGGCTGTCGGGGCGGTTGCGGGTGCAGAAGGGCGATCCGGCGCGGGCCTTCGCGGTGGAACGCGCGGGGCTGCGGGCCATGGCCGCGGCGGGTCTGCCGGTGGCGGGGGTCGCGGCCGAGGGGGCGGACTGGATGCTTATGCCCGATGCGGGGCCGGTCCTGCCGGAAGTGGTGGCCGATGCGGGCCGGGCCGAGGCCGAGAAGCTGCGCGCCTTTGCCCGGGCGGGGCGGGCTCTGGGCCTGTTGCACTGGGCCGGGATGGCGCATGGGCGGCCGGCTGTGCGCGACGTGTGCTGGGACGGGCAGGAGGCGCGGTTCATCGACCTGGAACGGTTCCGGCATGCGCGCCGCGCCGGGGTCTGGCAAGCGGCGGATGTGGTGATGTTCGCGCAGACGGCCTTCACGCTGTGGCCGGAGGAGCCGCGCTGGCTGGACGCGGCGCTGGCGGAATATGCGGTGTCGGCGCCCGAGGGGGCGATGGCGGCCGCCCGGCGGCTGGCGCTGTGGCTGCGGCCGCTGCGCTGGCTGGCGGCGGGGCTGGCGCGGCTGAAGCCGGGAAGCCGGGAGTTGCGGGCGGTGGGGCTGACGCTGGCGCGGCTGCGGCGGTAGGCTTGCTCGTCGGGGGCTTCGTCCCTCCTCGCTGCGGGTGGCGAGGAGGAGACGAAGGCGAACGACGAGCCCTGGCGTCAGGCGTGGATCGCGCCGTCGCCGCAGGCGAGCGCGGCTTCGCGGACGGCTTCGGACCAGGTGGGATGCGCGTGGCAGGTCAGCGCGAGGTCCTGGGCCGAGGCGCCGAATTCCATCGCCACGCAGATCTCGTGGATCAGGTCGCCCGCGGCGGGGCCGATGATGTGGGCCCCGAGGATGCGGTCGGTGGTGGCGTCGGCGATCAGCTTCACGAAGCCTTCGGCCTGGAAGACGGCCTTGGCGCGGGCGTTGCCCATGAAGGGGAACTTGCCGACCTTGTAGGCGCGACCTTCGGCTTTCAGCTGCTCTTCGGTGAGGCCGACGTTGGCCACCTCGGGCGTGGTGTAGATCACGCCGGGGATCACGCCATAGTTCACATGGCCGTGCTTGCCCGCAAGGACCTCGGCCACGGCCATGCCTTCGTCTTCCGCCTTATGGGCCAGCATGGGGCCCGCGATGGCGTCACCGATGGCGTAGAGGCCGGGGATGTTGGTCTGCCAGTGCGCATCGGTCTTGATGGTGCCACGCGGGCCCATCTCGACCCCCAGCGCCTCGAGCCCGAGGCCTGCGGTATAGGGTTTGCGGCCGGTGGCGACGAGGACGATCTCGGCGTCGAGGCTGGCCTCGCTGTCGTCCTTCCTCAGCTTCCAGGTCACGGTCGCGCCCTTCTTGCCCTTGGTCACGGACTGGACCGCGGCGCCGAGGACGAATTTCAGGCCCTGTTTCGTCAGGATGCGCTGGAAGGTCTTGGCGATCTCGGCGTCCATGCCGGGGGTGATGGCGTCAAGGTATTCGACCACGGTGACCTCGGTCCCGAGGCGGGCGTAGACGCTGCCCAACTCCAGCCCGATGACGCCCGCGCCGATGACCACCATGGTCTTCGGCGGCTTGGCGAGCGTGAGGGCTCCGGTGGAGGTGACGACGGTCTGTTCGTCGATTTCGACGCCGGGGAGGGAGGAGGCTTCGGACCCCGTGGCGATGACGATGTTCCTTGCGGTGTGGATGTCGTCGCCGACCTTGACCTGACCCGGCGCCGGGATGGTGCCCCAGCCCTTCAGCCAGGTGACCTTGTTCTTCTTGAACAGGAACTCGATCCCCTTGGTGTTGCCGGAGACGACATCGTCCTTGTAGGCCTGCATCTTCGCCCAGTCGACCTTGGGCGCGGCGCCGATCAGCCCCATCTTCTCGAAGTTCTCGTGCGTCTCGTGCAGCATGTGGGTGGCGTGCAGGAGCGCCTTGGACGGGATGCAACCGACGTTCAGGCAGGTGCCGCCCAGCGTCTCGCGCCCTTCGACGCAGGCGACCTTCTGTCCGAGCTGGGCGGCACGGATCGCGGCGACATAGCCTCCGGGGCCGGCGCCGATGATGATGGTGTCGAAATCTGCCATTTGGTCGGTTCCTTTGGTCTGGCCGGGGAACCGGGGGTTTCACACCCCCGGACCCCCGTGGGATATTTTCGGACAGATGAAACAGTCAGATGAGGCTGGCCAGGATCATCGTCAGGGTTGCGAAGAAGCCTACCGCCCAGATGACAGAGCGCCAAGGGCGCCAGCCGAAAGCGTAGGCGGGGATGTAGAGGATGCGGGCCGCAAGGTAGGCCCAGGCGGCGGATTGGGTGACCTGGGTGGACTGGTTGCCGAGCGTGACGACGACGACGGCGAGGGTGAAGAGGATCAGCCCCTCGAAATGGTTGTTCATCGCGCGTTGCAGGCGGCCGGTCAGGGTGGAGAGTTCGCGGGAGGGCGGGCGGTCGCGGGGGCCGCTGGTGTAGCCGGTGCCGAGTTCCAGGTTCGCGGGGATGGCGAAGAGGTGGAACTGCACGGCCTGGAGAAGGCCGGCGAGAGCGAGGGCGGTGAGTTCGGGGGTCATAGCGCGGCTCCGGTCGGGGCGAGGATAAGGCCTGCCAGCATCGCGGCGATCCCGGTGGTGGCCACCAGCCAGGCGGCGGTGCGGGCGTAGGGAATGGCGAGGGCATAGGCAGGCAGGTAGACCGCCCGCCCGGCGATCCACGCGAGGATGCCGGCATCCGCCAGGCGCCCCTCGCGGCCCGACAGCGCAAGGGCGGCGGCGTAGGCGACGAAGGCGGTCGCGGTTTCGGTGTCGTTGCGCAGGGCCTGGTCGAGCCGCGCGGCGAGCGGGCCGGGGGCGGCGGGCGTGTCGCGCGGGCCGATGGTCCAGCGGTTGCCCACCGAGGCCTTGAGCGCCATCGACTGCGCGCCGACATGGATCAGGGCGAGGAGGGCGGCGGCGGCGAGGCCCCAGAGGGGGAGGGTCATGCGAGCGCGGTGCATTCTGACACCATTGCTAAAGAACCTGTTTGATTGCGTCGGCAATCTCTTGCGCTCGGCGTTCACCCGCTTGGAATGACGGGTGAGCAGCGCCGACGAACGGAATTCCATTCAACCTGCATGCTCGCTGGGCGGAATTCCCCAATGCCACGGGCACCCGCGAAGCAAGTTCCAAACGCAATACCCGGCTTATCGACAGTTGATACACCTCATCCGGAATGTTCTTTCCCGTGACTTCGGCAGGCAAGAAAACGCAGGCTTGGGTGATGTACACTTCGCTTCGGCGCAGCCGTAGAATGCTCAGCGCGCGATCAAGGCAAGTATTGGTCTTTATTCCTTCGAGATATCCCAGTTGTCTGAGTGCAACCTTGGAGTGGTGCTCCAGCTCCCTCAGCGCGCGCCAGCCATACCAGTTATTCAGCAGAATTACAGGACCATTAAGGGAACGGGAGGATAGTTGATTTGGAACAACAAAATCACCGTCCCATCCCTCGTCAACCAATGACCGCATATCCGCGGACGCTGCAGCGGGACACTCTGCAACCGTCAGGCCTTGTCTCGCCCTGATTGCAGCCTGATACCGTTCCGGCGAAATCGCCATCTCACAAGTCCATCAAGAGCCGCCGCGGATCCTCCAGCGCCTCCTTCACCCGCACGAGGAAGGTCACCGCGCCCTTGCCGTCCACGATCCGGTGGTCGTAGCTGAGCGCCAGATACATCATCGGGCGGATGACGATCTGGCCGTTCACCACCACCGGGCGGTCCTGGATCTTGTGCATGCCGAGGATGCCGGACTGCGGGGGGTTGAGGATGGGCGACGACATCAGGCTGCCGTAGACGCCGCCGTTGGAGATGGTGAAGGAGCCGCCCTGCATCTCGGCCATCGACAGTTTCCCGTCGCGGGCGCGGGCGCCCAGTTCGGCGATCTTCTTCTCGATGGCGGCGAAGCCCATCTGGTCGGCGTCGCGCACCACCGGAACAACGAGGCCCGAAGGCGTGCCGACGGCGACGCCCATGTGGACGTAGTTCTTGTAGACGATGTCCTGGCCGTCGATCTCGGCGTTGACCTCGGGCACCTCTTTCAGGGCGTGGCAGCAGGCCTTCACGAAGAAGGACATGAATCCCATCTTCACGCCGTGCTTCTTCTCGAAGGCGTCCTTGTAGGCGTTGCGCAGGTCCATGATTCCGGACATGTCGACCTCGTTGTAGGTCGTCAGCATCGCGGCGGTGTTCTGCGCGTCCTTGAGCCGCCGGGCGATGGTGGCGCGGAGGCGGGTCATCTTCACCCGTTCCTCACGCGCGGCGTCGTCGGCGGGGACGGGGGCGCGGGGGAGGGCGGCGGGGGCCGGGGCGGGTGCCGCAGTGGCAGCTTGCGCGCCGGCGGCGCCCGCGACGGTGCGGGCCACGTCTTCCTTCATGATGCGGCCGTCGCGGCCGGTGCCCTGCACCTGATCCGGCGTGAGGCCCGCCTCGGCCATCGCCTTCTTCGCGGCGGGGGCGTCCTCCACGGATTTCGCGGCGGGCTCCTCCTTCCGCTCCTCCTTCGGCGCGGGTGCTTCGGTCTTCGCTGCCGTCGTCGCGGCGGCACCCTCGGTCACGATGGCGAGGCGGGCGTTTGCCGCCACGGTCGTGCCTTCGGGCGCCAGGATCTCGGCCAGGACGCCGGAGACGGGCGACGGGACCTCGACCGAGACCTTGTCGGTTTCCAGCTCGCACAGCATTTCGTCCTGCTTCACCGCATCGCCGGGTTTCTTGAACCAGGTGGATACGGTGGCCTCGGACACGGATTCGCCAAGGGCGGGCACCATCACGTCAGTCATTTGTCTTCTCCGGTCTTCAGGCGGACAGGCCAAGGGCCTGGGCGACGAGGGTTTCTTGTTCATGCTTGTGGCGGGAGGCGAGGCCCGTGGCGGGCGACGCGCTGGCCTTGCGGCCCGCATAGGACATGCGGGTGGGCTTGCCGCGGACCCTGGTGAGGATCGCTTCCATCTCGGGCTCGATGAAGGACCAGGCGCCCTGGTTCTTCGGTTCCTCCTGGCACCAGACGAAATCGGCCTTCGGGAAGCGGCCAAGTTCCTGAGAGAGCGACATGCTGGGCACCGGGTAAAGCTGTTCGACGCGGAGGAGATAGATGTCGTCGAGGCCCTGAGCGTCGCGTTCGGCGAGAAGGTCGTAGTAGACCTTGCCCGAACACAGGATGACGCGCCGGATCTTGTCGTCGGCCTTCAGCTTCAGCTTCGAATTTCCCTTCTGCGCATCGTCCCAGAGGACGCGGTGGAAGGTGGAGCCGTCGGTGAAATCCTCGGCCCGGCTGACGCACATCGGATGGCGCAGGAGCGACTTGGGCGTCATCAGGATCAGCGGTTTGCGGTAGGTCCGATGCAGCTGGCGGCGCAGGATGTGGAAGTAGTTCGCCGGCGTCGAGCAGTTGGCGACGATCCAGTTGTCCTCGGCCGAGAGTTGCAGGAAGCGTTCGAGCCGGGCGGAGGAATGCTCCGGGCCCTGGCCCTCGAAGCCGTGCGGCAGAAGGACGACGAGGCCCGACATCCGCAGCCATTTCGATTCGCCCGAGTTGATGAACTGGTCGAACATGATCTGCGCGCCGTTGGCGAAATCGCCGAACTGGGCCTCCCACAGGGTCAGCGCGTTGGGTTCGGAGAGCGAATAGCCGTATTCGAAGCCGAGGACGGCATATTCGGACAGCATCGAATCGATCACCTCATACCGCGCCTGGCCGGGGCGGATGTGGTTCAGGGGATAATGGCGTTCCTCGGTCGTCTGGTCGATCCAGCCGGAATGGCGCTGCGAGAAGGTGCCGCGGGTGCAGTCCTGGCCCGACAGGCGGACGGGGAAGCCTTCCAGTTGCAGCGAACCGAAGGCCAGCGCTTCGGCTGTGGCCCAGTCGAAGCCCTTGCCGGTGGCGAACATTTCCTTCTTCGCCTCCAGCTGGCGGGCCACGGTCTTGTGCAGATCGAAGCCTTCGGGCACGCGGGTCAGGGCCGCGCCGATCTCGGCCAGGGTCTCGGCCTTGATCCAGGTCTCGCCGCGCTGGTAGGTGTTCAGGTCCTTGGTCTGAAGGTTCTTCCAGCGCCCGTCCAGCCAGTCGGCCTTGTTCGGCAGGAAGGCCTTGCCGGCCTCGAACTCCTCGTTGAGGCGGGCCTGGAAGGCGGCCTTCATGTCCTCGATCTCGCCGGCCGAAATCAGCCCGTCGGCCACCAGACGTTCGGTGTAAAGCTGAAGCGTGGTCTTCTGCTTGCGGATGCGGGTGTACATCGCCGGGTTGGTGAACATCGGCTCGTCGCCTTCGTTGTGACCGAAGCGGCGGTAGCAGAAGATGTCGATGACCACGTCCTTGTGGAACTTCTGGCGGAATTCGGTCGCCACCTTGGCGGCGTGGACCACGGCCTCGGGGTCGTCGCCGTTGACGTGGAAGATCGGCGCCTCGACCATCAGCGCGATGTCGGTCGGATAGGGCGAGGTGCGGCTGAAATGCGGCGCCGTGGTGAAGCCGATCTGGTTGTTGACGATGATGTGGATGCAGCCGCCCGTACGGTGGCCCTTGATGCCGGACAGTTGCAGACATTCCGCCACGACGCCCTGCCCGGCAAAGGCCGCGTCGCCATGCAGCAGGATCGGCAGCACGGCGATGCGTTCGGCCGTGTCGTTGAGCTGGTCCTGTTTGGCCCGCGCCTTGCCAAGGACCACGGGGTTCACGGCCTCGAGGTGCGAGGGGTTCGCGGTCAGGCTGAGGTGGACCTTGTTGCCGTCGAACTCGCGGTCGGACGAGGCGCCGAGGTGGTATTTCACGTCGCCCGAGCCATCCACGTCCTCGGGCTTGTAGGAGCCGCCCTGGAATTCGTGGAAGATCGCCCGGTAGGGTTTCTGCATCACGTTGGCCAGGATGTTCAGACGCCCGCGGTGCGGCATGCCGATGATGATTTCCTTCACCCCCAGCGCGCCGCCGCGCTTGATGATCTGCTCCATCGCCGGGATCAGCGCCTCGCCCCCGTCAAGGCCGAAGCGCTTGGTGCCCATGTACTTGACATGGAGGAACTTCTCGTAGCCTTCGGCCTCGACCAGCTTGTTCAGGATCGCCTTGCGCCCCTCGCGGGTGAACTGGATCTCCTTGCCGTAGCCTTCGATCCGTTCCTTCAGCCAGGCGGATTGTTCGGGGTCGGAAATGTGCATGTATTGCAGCGCGAAGGTGCCGCAATAGGTGCGCCTGAGGATGTCGATGATCTCGCGCATCGAGGCATGGGTCAGGCCCAGCACGTTGTCGATGAAGATCGGGCGGTCCATGTCGGCTTCGGAGAAGCCGTAGGATTTCGGGTCAAGCTCGGGCTGGTGGGCGGTGTCGCGCATCCCCAGCGGGTCGAGGTCGGCGGCGAGATGGCCGCGAATCCGGTAGGCGCGGATGATCATCAGCGCGCGGATGGAATCGAGCACGGCGCGCTGGATCTGGTCCTCGGACAGCTGGACACCGGCCTCGGCAGCCTTGGCGGCGATCTTTTGTCCGGCGGCCTTGGCGTCACGCGCGGGCGGGGGCGCGGCCCATTCGCCGGTCAGCGCGGCGGTCAGCTCGTCGGCGGGCTGGGGCGGCCAGTCGGCGCGCGCCCAGGAGGGGCCTTGCGCGGCGCGCTTGGTGTCAAGCTCGCTGTCGCCGAGCGCGCGGAAGAATTCGGCCCATTGCGGATCGACCGAGTTCGGGTCGGCGGCATGGCGGGCGGCCAGCTGGTCGACATATTCGGCATTGGCCCCGTCCAGGAAGGACGAGGCGGTGAAGGCGGCGGTGGGGGACTGGTCGGTCATCTTGGGCCTCATGCGCGAGGAGTGAAATCGGATCGGGGCGGCACGGATCGTGCCCTGGCCGTCAGGGTGGCCGCAGCGGGCGGCAGGCCCAGCACCTTGCGCTGGATGCTGTCGTAGAAGGGGGCAAGCGTCGCCCGGTCATGGAGCAGGATGCGGATGCTGTCCGGGATCGCCGCGGCAACCCCGCGCAGCTGCGGAAACAGCCAGCGCCGCGAGAGCCCGTCCTTCAGCACTTCGGCAAGGAGGCGCCGCGCCACCATCACGCCGAAGTCAACCGACCGCCGCAGCGGCCTGCCTGCGTGCTTGCGCAGGAAGAAGGCGATGTTCAGCACCGAAAGCCGTGAGGACTGCTGCCGCTTGAGACGGCCCGGCAGGGCCTCGTGATGGTAGATCCGGCCCTCGACCGCCACCACGTTCCAGCCGTGGCGCGAAAAGCGGTAGGTCGCGTCCAGATCCTCGGCAGAGGCATAGGCCAGCAGGTCGCCGTCGAAGGGTTCGTCCAGCGCGATTGAACGGCGGACAGTCAGGCGATACCCCGAGATCAGGGAGACCGGGAACAAGGCGCTGGAGGAATAGGCCGCGACCTCTTCCTCGGTCGGCTTGTGCCATGTGCCGTCATAGGGGATGAACATGCGTTCGGCCGACATCAGAAGGACCTCGGTCCAGAGGAACCGCATCAGGAACGACGACCTGAGCAGCCGTTCGGTCAGGGGCGCCCTGGACGCGCCGCCCTTGCCCCCGGCAAGAGGCGTCGCCTCGGGCAGCGGGCCGTCAGAGGCCGACACGGCCGCGATCCGCCGGTCGCGGTCGGTTTCGTAGACCTGCATGATCACCTCGGCGCAGTCCGGGTGCAGGAAGGCGTCGTCGTCGATCAGGAACAGGATATCCGCCCGCGCCGCGCCGATCGCGTGGTTGCGCTGGGCGGGCAGCGATTTCTTCGGCGCGGGAAGGTAATGCAGCGGCACGCCGGCCGCTTCGGCCAACGGGGCGATCCTGGCGTGGTGCCCTTCCCAGCCGGCGCTGGCATCGCAGATCACGATCTCGGACGGCATCCGGGTGGAGCCCAGCGCGTGGCGAACGCAGAGTTCCAGCATGTCGGGCCGGTCGCAGGTCGAGACGCAGAGCGCCCAGGTCAGGCGTTCGGACGGTCGCGCGCCGATGTCTGCGCCCTGGCCCATGGTCAGCCCTTGATCGCCTTCAGCACGGCCTCACCGAGGCCCGCCGGGCTGTCGGCCACCACGATCCCGGCGGATTTCATCGCCTCGATCTTGGACCCCGCGTCGCCCTTGCCACCCGCGACGATGGCGCCCGCATGGCCCATGCGGCGGCCGGGGGGGGCGGTGCGGCCGGCGATGAAACCGGCGGTGGGCTTCCAGCGGCCCTTCTTCCTTTCGTCGGCGAGGAACTGGGCGGCGTCTTCTTCCGCCGAGCCGCCGATCTCGCCGATCATGATGATCGAATGGGTGTCGGGGTCGGCGAGGAACATCTCCAGCACGTCGATGTGCTCGGTCCCCTTGATCGGGTCGCCGCCGATGCCGACGGCCGTGGTCTGGCCGAGGCCCACGTCGGTGGTCTGCTTCACGGCCTCATAGGTGAGCGTGCCCGAGCGGGAGACGACGCCGACCGAGCCCTTGGAGAAGATGGAACCGGGCATGATGCCGATCTTGCATTCGCCGGGGGTCAGGACGCCGGGGCAGTTCGGGCCGATCAGGCGGGACTTCGAGTTGATGAGGGCGCGCTTGACCTTCATCATGTCGAGGACCGGGATGCCTTCGGTGATGCAGACGATCAGCGGGATTTCGGCGTCGATGGCCTCGAGGATCGAGTCGGCGGCGAAGGGCGGCGGGACGTAGATCGCGGTGGCGTTGGCCCCGGTCCTGGCGACGGCTTCGTGCACGCTGTCGAAGACGGGCAGGCCGAGGTGTTCGGTGCCGCCCTTGCCGGGGGTCACGCCGCCGACCATCTGTGTGCCATAGGCGATGGCCTGTTCGGAGTGGAAGGTGCCCTGCGAGCCGGTGAAGCCCTGGCAGATGACGCGGGTGGATTTGTTCACGAGGACGGACATGGGCTTCAGCCTTTCACCGCTTTGACGATCTTCTGGGCCGCATCCGACAGGTCGTCGGCGGCGATGACGTTCAGACCGGAGTCGTTGATGATCTTCTTGCCAAGCTCGACGTTGGTGCCCTCCAGCCGGACGACCAGCGGGACCGTGAGGCCCACCTCCTTCACCGCCGCGATCACGCCCTCGGCGATGATGTCGCAGCGCATGATGCCGCCGAAGATGTTGACGAGGATGCCTTTGACGTTCGGGTCCGAGGTGATGATCTTGAAGGCCTCGGTCACCTTTTCCTTGGTCGCGCCACCGCCGACGTCGAGGAAGTTGGCGGGCTCGGCGCCGTAAAGCTTGATGATGTCCATCGTGGCCATCGCGAGGCCCGCGCCGTTGACCATGCAGCCGATCTCGCCATCCAGCGCGATGTAGTTCAGGTCGAACTTCGAGGCGGCGAGCTCCTTGGGGTCCTCCTCGGTCTCGTCGCGGAGCGCGGCGATGTCGGGGTGGCGGTAGATCGCGTTGCCATCAAAGCCCATCTTGGCGTCAAGAAGGCGCAGGGTGCCGTCCTTCAGCACGCAGAAGGGGTTGATCTCCAGCATGTCCATGTCCTTGTCGAGGAACAGCTGGTAGAGTTTCTTCACGATCTGGACGCATTGCTTGACCTGCGCTCCGGTCAGCCCCAGCGCAAAGGCCACGCGGCGGCCGTGGAAGTCCTGGATGCCCGTGGCGGGGTCGATGGTGAAGGTGTGGATCTTTTCCGGCGTGTCGTGGGCGACGTCCTCGATGCTCATCCCGCCTTCGGTCGAGGCGACGATGGAGATGCGGCTGGTCTGACGGTCGATCAGGAGGGCGAGGTAGAATTCGCGCTCGATGTCCGAGCCGTCCTCGATGTAAATGCGGTTGACCTGCTTGCCGGCGGGGCCGGTCTGGACGGTGACAAGCGTGCGGCCCAGCATCTGACGGGCGAATTCGGCGGCCTCGCCGACCGAGCGGGCAAGGCGGACGCCGCCCTTTTCCCCGGCCTCGGGTTCCTTGAAATGGCCCTTGCCGCGGCCGCCCGCGTGGATCTGGGCCTTCACCACCCAGAGCGGGCCGTCCAGTTCGCCCGCGGCGGTCTTGGCGTCTTCGGCCTTCAGGACGACGCGGCCGTCAGAGACCGGGATGCCGTAGCTGCGCAGAAGGTCCTTGGCCTGGTATTCGTGGATGTTCATCGGGCGCCTCTTCTCGGCCTGGAGTGTCAGCGGCGTTCTGGCACGGGTCGGGGCCGGTTCCAAACGGCAAATGCCTGTAATGCGGGGGAAATGCCGGGAAAATGATGGATGTGATCACGGGCCTGAAATGCGTGATCACAGGATGGAAAGCTGTGATCACATGGTGGCGGTAACGCCAGAAGCGGCCGCGAATCACCCTGGCTCTGGTCAGATTGACAAGGATCGGGGCGCTTGCGAAGGCTGGGGCCGAGAGATGGAGGCCCACATGCCACGCCCAAGCGCCAACGACATCACGCAAGACCGGTTGCCGAAGATCAGCCACGGCCGCGGGGTCTATCTGTGGGATGTGGAGGGGCGGCAGTACGTCGACGGCTCGGGCGGGCCGGCGGTGTTTTCCATCGGGCATGGCGACCCGCGCGTGAACGCGGCGGTGGCGGCGCAGATGGAGAAGGTGGCCTATGGCTACCGCTATCTGTTCTCTAGCGATCCGCTGGAGGAGATGAGCGACATGCTGCGCCGCTCTACCGGGCTGGCGGAGATGGTCTACACGACCTCGGGGTCCGAGGCGGTGGAAAGTGCCGTGAAGATCGCGCTGCAATACCATTATGACCGGGGCGATCCGGCGCGGGTGAAGTTCATTGCGCGCAAGCGGTCCTGGCACGGCAATACGCTGATGGCGACGGCGCTGTCGGGGTTCGAGGAGCGGCAGCGCGCCTTTGCCGGGGCCTTGCCGGTGGTCGGGCGGGTGAGTGCGGCTAATGCCTACCGGCTGCCCGAGGGGGTGAGCCGCGAGGGACTGGTTGCCCATCTGGCGGCCGAGCTGGAGGCAGAGATCCTGCGCCTTGGGCCGGAGACGGTGGCGGGCTTCATCTTCGAGCCGGTGGTGGGGGCTGCGGGCGGGGCCTTGCCTGCGCCCGAGGGTTACGCGAAGGCGGTGGCCGAGGTCTGCCGCCGGCACGGGGTGCTGGTGATCTGCGACGAGGTGATGTGCGGATCGGGCCGGACCGGGGTCTGGCGGGCGTCGGAAGAGGACGGGATCACGGCGGACATCATCACCGTGGCGAAGTCGCTGTCGGGGGGATACCTGCCGCTGGGGGCTGCAATCTACAGCCGCGAGATCGCGGAGGTGATGGCGGCGGGGCATGGGGGCCCGCTGACCGGGCACACCTATACCGGGCATACCGCCTGTCTTGCGGCCGGAGTGGCGGTGCAGAAGATCGTGGCGGAAGAGGGGCTTCTTGCGCGCATACGCGACAAGGGGCCGCGCTGGCAGGCGGAATTGCGGGCGCGGCTGGGGCATCTGCCGCAGGTGGGCGACGTGCGGGGCCGGGGGTATTTCATCGGGGTGGAAGTGGTGGCGGACCCGGCGACGAAGGCTCCGTTCGAGGCAAGCCTGGGGGTGAACGGGCGCATCCGGGCGGAAGGCCTGCGGCGGGGGCTGATCTGCTATCCCTCGGGCGGGAATGCGGACGGGGTGGCGGGGGATACGGTGATCCTGGCGCCGCCGTTCAATGCTACGGATGGCGAGCTGGACGAGATCGCGGACAAGCTGGTCGCTACGCTGGAGACGGTGCTGAACGGGGTGGCCTAGGCGCCGGAATTCGTGCGAATTCCGGTCCGATTTCCGCAGGAAATCGGCGCCCGGTCGATCAGTTCAGGAAGACGGCAAACAGCATCGCATCGCCCTGGACGATGTCCTGGAAGTCGCGCCAGGCCTGGCCGGACATCAGCGGGCCTTTCTCGGCATAGGGCAGCAGGCCCTCGCCCTGGATCCAGGTGATCAGGTCCACGGCGGGCGGGTTCTCGAAAGCCTTTTTCAGGTTGATCCCGGCCTCGGCCCCGAAGCGCCAGTGCGGGATCAGAAGTTCACCCTTCAGAGCCTTTTCGGCGTCGGCCAGCACGGCCTGCCAGCGCGCGCCGGTGCCGGGGGGCATCCTCAGGCCAAGGCCGGAGGTCTGGGCATCGTTCGGGACCCATTCGCCGGTGTTGTCGGTTTCCAGCGTGACGAGCGACCAGAAGCGGCGGTTCTCCCGGATCATCGACAGGAAGTGGTCGTAGGCGTCCCGGGCGAGGGCCTTGTCCGGGGTGTTCGAGAGGGCGTTCAGAACCATCGCGGCGCGGTCGACCTGGCGGCCGAACATCATGTCCATCGCGTTGTTCGGGGGCGTGGTGCCCCACAGGGCGTAGATCTGCTTCGACGAGTCAATGACGCGCTGGATCGCGGGTTCGGGGTCGTAGGCGAGCGCGGTGGAGGCGAAGCCGGAGAGGAAATGGGTATAGGCGGCCAGCCAGGCGGCATCGGCGGTGTCGAAGGTGATGACGGGGTCCTCGACCGCGACACCCATGCCGCGCCCGCCGCCAAGCGCCATGCCGGTGACCTCGGCCAGGCTTTCGCCGGGTTCGCGGGTGCCGTTCGAATTGATGTCGAACCAGAGGTCAGAGATGCGGATGTCCAGCGCGAAGGGCTTGTCGCCGAGTCTTTCGAGCGCCGCGCGGGAGGCCTCCATGTCGGCGTCGAGGTTGCGGATCAGCGCGGTGAAATCGGCGGCCTGGAAGGGGATGGCGTTGGGGTTTTCCGGGATCGGCAGGCGGAGGATGGGCAGTTCCGACCAGTCGGCCTTGACGCCGGTCTGCCAGCGCAGTTGCAGCGCCTGTTCGATGCCGCCGAGGAAATGGAGGCCTGCCAGCGCAAAGAGGTCCTCTCTGGTGGGCGAGGCGAGGGCGGCGAGGCGGGATTCCGTCGCGGCAAGGCCGGTGCGGGCGATTTCCTGGCTGAGTGTCTCGGCTGTCGCGGGCGTGGCGAGGAGGAGGGCGAGGGCGAGGGCGAGGGTGCGCATGGGGCGGGCTCCTTTTCGGGGGAGTGTGGGGCTGCACGGGGCGGGGCGCAAGGTGGGGAAAGCCCTCAGGTGGCGGACCAGAGGACCTGGCCGCGGGGGAGGAGCGTGGGCAGGCGGATCGGGGTGAAGCCTGCGGCGGCGATGGTGTCGCGGACAGCGGCTTCGGGGAGGTGGTAGGGCGGTCGGTCGGGGTGGGTGACGACGCCGTCGGGCTGGCGCGTCGGGCCGGGGGCGTCGGAGAGGAAGGTGGTGAAGAGGGTCGCGCGGAGGTTCGGGAAGGGGCGGAGGTTCTGGAGCGCGGTTTGCAGGGCGGTGTGGGGGAGGTGGGTGAAGACGCCGAAGGCGATGGCCAGTGTGATCGTGTCGGGAATGCCGGGGAAGGCGAAACGGGCGTCCTCGATCAGGTGGTCTTCGGGGAGGCGCGACGGGTCGGGGAGTTCGGTGAGGCGCCCGTGGCGCATCAGGGCGAGGGAGGCGTCGGTGCCCCAGTAGTGGCCGGGTTTGAGGTATGGCACGGCCTTGTGGCCGAGGCGCAGGCAGCCGCAGCCGATGTCGAGGAGGTGGTCGTCGGGGGTCATGCCCTGGCTGAGGAGGGCCTGCATCTGGACGCGGGCGGTTTCGTCCCAGCGGCCGCCGACGATGTCGCGGTGGCGGCCCCTTGCGATGGCCTCGTCATAGAAGCCGGGGGCGAGGTAGGGGGAGGGGAGCCTCAGGCCCTGGGGTCCTTCTTCGCGGCGGCGGCGGCCTTCATGCGGGCGAGGAGCTGCTCCTGGGTCTCGCGCGGGGGTTTGACCTGCCTGGGCGCGCCTTTCTGGCCGTGGTCGGGGCCGCGAAGGGTGCTGCGGGCGCCCTTGGGGTTGCCGGATTTCGAGTAGTCCATGGGGTGTCCCTTCGGGGGTGGTCTGGCCCCTGGGGATGCCGGATTTGGCGGTGGGGGGCAAGAGGGCTTGTCGCGCGCCGCGCGCGGCGCGGTCAATGGGGCTAGGGAAATCAAGGGTTTGGGCGAGGGCATTTACCGGCTGTTAGGATTTCGACGGGCGCCTCCCACCCCCCTCCCCTCCCCACCGGGGGGGGGGGGACGCGCCTTGCCGTGCGGTTGGTTCCGGCGGTCAGGGGGTGCGCCTGGGCCCCGGGGGAGGATGCCTCCGGCGGGAGTATTTGGGAAAAGAGCAAGTGCGGGGACGACGCGCCAGGGTTTTCCGAGGGCGCCGGGCGCCGCACCGGGCCCTGCACCGGGCATCAGCGGACCCGCATTGCGGCCTCTCCGCGAGCTTCCCCTCCCCACCGGGGGAGGGGATTTGCCGTCCGGGTCTTCCTGGCGGCCATCTGGTGCGCCTGGCGCGTCGAAGGGATGCCTCCGGCGGGAGTATTTGGGAAAGGGCAAGGGCAGGCAGGGCGCAGCAGGGTGTTCCGAGGGCATCGGGAGCCGCACCGGGCCTGTGGGGCAAGTCTTCGATGAGGGCCGGATCTGCGGGTCGGGTGGGTCGATCCGGTCGCGGCGCATCCGGGGGCGGCTGGTCGAGATGCCGGAGGATGCCGGGCATGAAAACGGGCGCGCCGAGGCGCACCCTTGGGAGCCGGTCTGAAGTCCGACCTACAGATCAGGCAAGCGAGGGATCGATGCCCTTGCAGGCGGCGACGAGGCCCTTCACGGCATCGACGGACTTGTCGAACATGGCCTTTTCGGTGGCGTCGAGTTTCACCTCGACCACACGCTCGACCCCGTCCGCGCCGAGGATGACCGGGACGCCGACGTAAAGACCGTCGAGCCCGTAGGCGCCCTTCACATGGGCGGCGCAGGGCAGAAGGCGCTTCTGGTCCTTGAGGTAGGCTTCGGCCATTTCCACGGCCGAGGCGGCGGGGGCGTAGAAGGCCGAACCGGTTTTCAGGAGGCCAACGATTTCCGCCCCGCCGTCACGGGTGCGCTGGACGATGGCGTCGAGTTTCGCCTGCGTGGTCCAGCCCATTGCCACGAGGTCCGGCAGGGGGATGCCGCCGACGGTGGAGTAGCGGACGGACGGGACCATCGTGTCGCCGTGGCCGCCAAGGACGAAGGCGGTGACGTCCTTCATCGAGACGTTGAATTCCAGCGACAGGAAGTGGCGGAAGCGGGCAGAGTCGAGGACACCGGCCATGCCGACGACCTTGTTGTGCGGCAGGCCCGAAAACTCGCGCAGGGCCCAGACCATCGCGTCAAGCGGGTTGGTGATGCAGATCACGAAGGCATCGGGGCAGTTGGCCTTGATGCCCTCGCCCACCGCCTTCATCACCTTGAGGTTGATGCCGAGGAGGTCGTCACGCGACATGCCGGGCTTGCGGGGGACCCCGGCGGTCACGATGCAGACATCGGCGCCCTTGAGGTCGGCATAGGCATTGGTGCCGGTGAGGGAGGCGTCGAAGCCTTCGACCGGGCCGGACTGGGCGATGTCGAGCGCCTTGCCCTGCGGCGTGCCCTCGGCAATGTCGAACAGGACGACATCGCCCAGTTCCTTGAGCGCGACGAGATGCGCAAGCGTGCCGCCGATCTGACCGGCGCCGATGAGGGCGATCTTGGGTCTGGCCATGGGTGCCTCCTATGGGGTGAATCGGGGTTTGGGTAGCCGCTTATCGGGCGTGAGTCCAGCACTGGAATGGGGTTCGGTATACAATGGTATGCGAAATTTTGCGGCTTTCGGTCGCCGGGTGGAGGGGTTAGCGGTAACGCCAGCGGAGGGCGGCATGGCGGATATCTGGTTCTGGCTGGCGGCGGTGGTTGCGGCGGCGATGGTAGGGTTGGGCAAGGGTGGAATCCCGATCGTCGGCATGCTGGCGGTGCCGGTGATGGCGCTGGTGATGAACCCGATCGTCGCGGCGGGGATGCTGTTGCCGGTCTTCGTGGTGTCGGACGCCTTCGGGCTTTACGCCTATCGCCGGGAGTTCGACCGGCGGGTGCTGGCGATCGTGGTGCCGGGGGCGATCCTGGGCATCGGGATCGGCTGGGCGACGGCCTCGATGGTGTCGGAGGCGGCGGTGACGTTGCTGGTGGGCGTGATCGGGCTGGCCTTTGCGCTGAACCTGCTGCTGCGCCGTCCGGTCGGGGGCGCGCGGAAGCGGGCGGAGGTGGTGCCGGGCCTGTTCTGGGGCGGCGTGACGGGGTTCACGAGTTTCGTCAGCCACGCGGGCGCGCCGCCCTATCAGGTCTACACCCTGCCTTTGGGGATGCCGAAGGCGGTGTTTGCCGGGACCTCGACAATTGCCTTCGCGATCATCAATGCGGTGAAGCTGGTGCCCTATTACGCGCTGGGCCAGCTGAACCCCGGCAATCTGAAGATGGCGGCGGTGCTGGCGGTACCGGCGGTGGTTGCGGTGCTGGCGGGCGTGCGGCTGGTCCGGCGGATGCCGGAAAAGCTGTTCTTTCAGGCCGTGACCTGGGCGCTTTTGCTGATCTCGCTGAAGCTGATCCGGGACGGGGTTCTGGGCCTGATCTGACCCGGATCCTGCGGGATCGGCGCTGGCCGGGCTGTGTCCGGTCGTCGGGCATGCAATGCTGCCGGGGAGGGCCCGCCCCCCACCCTCTCCCTCCCCCACGGAGGGGGGAGGGAATCGAGATGCGCCGGGGCCCGGTCAGGAGTTTGCCGATGCTGCCCGATGCCGATGTGCTTTACGCCTTGCTTGCCGCCCGGGACGGGCGCCTTGCCGGGCAGGCGTTCGTCTGCGTCATGACGACCGGGATCTTCTGCCGGATGACCTGCCCGGCACGGACGCCGTTGCGGAAGAACGTGGCGTTCCGCGCGACGGTTGCGGAGTGCGAGGCGGCGGGTTTTCGCGCCTGCAAACGGTGCCGGCCTCAGGCGGGGTTGCCCCTGGCCGGGAGGTCTTCGGTCAGCGTCTCGTAGTCAGAGCCAGAGGCCATCAGGCACATCCGGCCGTCCGGCAAGGTCAGGGTGATCGACCAGGTGCCGGTGGCCTCGGCGGCAAAAAGCTCCATCACGGCGGCCTGACCGGCCAGCCCGACGGCGCGGCGGGTTTCGCCGTAGCGTTCGGCAAGCAGGGCAGTGACCCGTTCGCGCGTGTCGCAGTGCGGGGCGGAATGGGCGATCTGGCTGGCGGCAAGGACGGCGGCAAGGCCGAAGGAGAGGGCGAAGAGCTGCTGCGTCATGGGCGGGCCTTTCTGGGGTTCGGACTGCTGAAAGGCTGCCGGGGTCGGACTGACGCGCGGTTAACGGAGCGTTCCGGCGCTGCGGCGCCAAGGGTTTTCTGCGCTGCGGCAAATTTGGGCTTGCCGTTTGTGTCCGATCCGTGCTTTCAAGCGCAAGAATCTTGCGCAGAGGTGAGTCGTGATGCATCCCTATCGCTCTGTCCTGTATATTCCGGCCGCGCGCGAACGGGCGCTGGAGAAGGCGCGGGATCTGGCCGCCGATGCGATCATCTTCGATCTGGAGGACGCGGTGGCGCCCGAAGAGAAGCTTCGGGCGCGGGATCTTCTGGACGCGGTCCTGCGGCGGGCCGACTATGGCGCGCGGGCGCGGATCGTGCGGGTCAACGGGCTTGGGACCCCTTGGGTCGAGGGGGATCTGGCGGCCTTCGGCGCCCATCCGGGGGTGGATGCGGTGCTGCTGCCGAAGGTGAATGGTCCGGCCGACCTGGACGCGGTGGCGGGTCGGGTGCAGGCGCCTCTTTGGGCGATGATGGAGACGGCGAAGGGCTGCCTGAACGCGGGCGCGATTGCGGCGCATCCCCGGCTGGAGGGGATGGTGATGGGCACCAACGACCTGGCGAAGGAGCTGGGCGCGCGGCACCGCGCCGACCGGCTGCCGCTGCTGGCGGCGCTGGGGGCCTGCGTGCTGGCGGCGCGGGCGGAAGGGCGGGTGATCGTCGATGGGGTGTTCAACGCCTTCAAGGACGAGGCGGGCCTGCGGGCGGAATGCGAGCAGGGCCGCGACATGGGGTTCGACGGCAAGACGCTGATCCATCCCGCACAGCTGGACATCGCCAACGAGGTCTTTGCGCCCTCCGAGGAGGAGGTGGCCCTGGCCCGGCGGATGATCGCGGCCCATGCCGAGGCGCGGGCGCGGGGCGAGGGGGTGGCGGTGCTGGACGGGCGGATTGTCGAGAACCTGCATGTGGCCAGCGCCGAGGCGCTGATCGCCAGGGCCGAGGCGATCGCGGCGCAATCGATTGCGGCGGCGGCGGAATGACGGCAGTGTGGCGCCCGCAACCGATGGAGGGCAGCAATGACACTGATCGTTCTGGGACTGGCGCTGTGGTGGGGCGCGCATCTGTGGAAGCGGGTGGCCCCGGCGTCTCGGGCGCGGATGGGCGATCCGGGCAAGGGGCTGGTCGCGGTGCTGGTGCTGGCCGGCGTGGTGCTGATGGTCATCGGCTGGCGCGGCAGCGCCTGGCTGGGGATCGAGCCGGTGGAGACCGTCTTTGTCTGGGACCCGCCACGGTTCCTGGTGCATGTGAACAACCTGCTGATGCTGTTCGCCTTCTATCTGTATGCGGCCAGCGGCATGAAGACGCGGATCACCCGCGTCATCCGGCATCCGCAGTTGACGGCGGTGAAGACCTGGGCGCTGGCGCATCTTCTGGTGAACGGCGATCTGGCGGCGATCGTGCTGTTCGGCGGGCTGCTGGCCTGGGCGGTGGTCGAGGTGATCCTGATCAACCGGGCCGAGCCGCGCGGGCCGGTGCCGGAGCCTGCGCCGATGGGCAAGGAGATCGGGGCCGTCGTGGGCGCTGTCGTGGTGATGGGGGCGGTGATGCTGATCCACAACTGGCTGGGTGTGGCGCCCTGGGGCTGAGGTCGGACCGGGGGTTTCACACCCCCGGACCCCCGTGGGATATTTTTGGACAGATGAAAGACAATCCTGGTCGAATTGTCTGAGGTTTTGGGAAGATGAAGCTCTATCGGTTCCTGAGTGCGGATGACACGGCGGCCTTCTGTCACAAGGTGACGGCGGCCCTGAACAAGGGGTGGGAGCTGCATGGGTCGCCCGCTTACGCCTTCGATGCGGCCCACGGCGTGATGCGCTGCGGGCAGGCGGTGGTGAAGGAGGTGGCGGGAGACTATCACCCCGAACTGAAGCTGGGTGAGCTATGAAGACCAATCCGGGGCGTTTCTTCGAGGATTACCGGCTGGGCGAGGTGATCCGGCACGCGGTGCCCCGAACGGTGGGTCAGGGCGAGCGGGCGCTGTATCATGCGCTCTATCCGGCGCGGGGGGCCCTGTATTCCTCGGACGAGTTCGCGCGGGGGGTGGGGCTGAAGGCCAGCCCGCTGGACGATCTGGTGGCGTTTCACACGGTGTTCGGCAAGACGGTGCCGGATGTTTCGCTGAACGCGGTGGCGAACCTGGGCTATGCCGAAGGGCGCTGGCTGAAGCCGGTCTGGCCCGGGGATACGCTGCGGTCGGAGTCCGAGGTGATCGGGCTGAAGGAGACCTCCAGCGGCGCGACGGGGGTCGTCTGGGTGCGGACGAAGGGGTTGAACCAGCACGGGGACGTGGTGCTGGAATACGTGCGCTGGGTGATGGTGCGGAAGCGGCGGCGCGAGGTCGTGGTGCCGGTCGCGGTGCCGGAGCTGGCGCCGGTGGTGGACCCGGGGGCGCTGGTGGTGCCGGAGGGGCTGGACTTCAGCCGCTATGACTTTGACCTGGCGGGGGAGCCGCATCGCTGGGGGGATTACGCGGTAGGCGAGGTCATCGACCATGTCGATGCGGTGACGGTCGAGGAAGCCGAGCACATGCTGGCGACGCGGCTGTGGCAGAACACCTCGAAGGTGCATTTCGACGTGGGCCAGCGCGAGGACGGGCGGCGGCTGATCTATGGCGGGCATGTGATCAGCCTGGCGCGGGCCTTGTCGTTCAACGGGCTGGCCAATGCGCAGATGATCGTGGCGCTGAACGCAGGCGCCCATGCGAACCCCTGTTTTGCCGGGGATACGGTGCGGGCCTGGTCGGAGGTGCTGGACAAGGCCGAGACCCCGGTGCCCTCGGTTGGGGCCTTGCGGCTGCGGCTGGTGGCGACGAAGGGTGCGGCGGGAGCCTTGCGGGGGCCGGAGGGCAAGTATCTGCCCGAAGTGCTGCTGGACCTGGACTACTGGGCGCTGGTGCCGCGCTGAGTCGCGGAGCGGCGGCGCGCGGCGTTTCCTGTGATCACGGATTTTCTAGGCGTGATCACAAAGCGCAGAAATCGTGCTCCGCTAGCGGCAACATGCTGCAATCGCGGCATTCGCTGCGTGACACGGGCGAAATCCGCGCTATTCAGAAGAGTGATTGATAGCCAGGTGCTGCCCCGGGGGGGGCCGCGCCGCCAGACGTGAGGACCGACCATGGCAGACGTGAAGCAGGCCGCCCGCCCTTTGTCGCCGCATTTGCAGATCTATCGCTGGCAAGTGCCGATGCTGACCTCGATCCTGACGCGGATCACCGGGCACGCGCTGATCGCGGGCGTGGTGCTGGGGGTCTGGTGGCTGCTGGCGGCAGCTACATCGGACAGCTATTTCGCGGTGGCGAACGCGGTGGCGACGAGCTGGTTCGGCGATCTGGTGTTCAGCGGGTCCTTGTGGGCGGTGTGGTACCATTACCTGGCCGGGCTGCGGCATCTTTACTATGATGCGGGCCGGGGTCTCGACATTCCGACGGCGGAAAAGCTGGGCTGGGCCTGCATCATCGGGTCGGTCGTGCTGACTGTGATCACAATTCTTCTGGTGCAGTGAGGGAGGCCGCCATGCGCTATATCACCCCCCGCAAGCGGGCCGAGGGCCGGGGTGCTGCCCATTACGGGACCGAACATCACTGGTCGATGACGGTCTCTTCGGTCGGCCTCGCCTTCCTGGTGCCGGTCTGGCTGTATGTCTTCGGGCGCGCGCTGGGCCAAAGCCGGGAGGCGGTGGTCGCCACCTTCGGCAGCCCGTTCCCGGCGATCCTGACGGCGCTGCTGCTGGTCGTGGGGATGCGGCATTTCGCCATGGGGGCGACCACGATGATCGAGGATTATGCCAGGGGCTCGGCGCGGAAGATGCTGATCATCTTCGTGACCTGTCTTGCCTGGGTGATCGCCGCGACGGGGCTGTTCGCCCTGGCCCGCATGGCTCTGTAAGGATCTGATGATGACCGCCTATCCGTATGAGACGCATGAATATGACGTGGTCGTGGTGGGGGCCGGCGGGGCCGGTCTGCGCGCGACCCTGGGCATGGCCGAGCAGGGGCTGCGCACAGCCTGCGTAACGAAGGTGTTCCCGACCCGCAGCCATACGGTGGCGGCGCAGGGGGGGATTGCGGCGAGCCTTGGCAACATGGGGCCGGACCACTGGCAGTGGCACATGTACGACACCGTGAAGGGGTCGGACTGGCTGGGTGACACGGACGCGATGGAGTATCTGGCGCGCGAGGCCCCGAAGGCGGTTTACGAGCTGGAGCATTACGGGGTGCCCTTCAGCCGCACCGAAGAGGGCAAGATCTATCAGCGTCCCTTCGGCGGGCACACGACCGAGTTCGGCAACGGGCCTCCGGTGCAGCGGACCTGCGCGGCGGCGGACCGGACGGGGCATGCGATCTTGCATACTCTGTACGGGCAGAGCCTGAAGAACAACGCGGAGTTCTACATCGAGTATTTCGCCATCGACCTCATCATCACCGATGGGGCCTGCACCGGCGTCGTCGCGTGGAAGCTGGATGACGGCACGATCCATGTCTTCAACGCGAAGATGGTGGTGCTGGCGACCGGCGGCTACGGCCGGGCCTATTTCAGCGCGACCTCGGCGCATACCTGCACCGGGGATGGCGGCGGGATGGTGGCGCGGGCGGGGCTGCCCTTGCAGGACATGGAGTTCGTGCAGTTCCACCCGACGGGGATTTACGGCTCGGGGTGCCTCATCACCGAAGGCGCGCGCGGCGAGGGCGGCTATCTGACCAACAGCGAGGGCGAGCGGTTCATGGAACGCTATGCGCCGCATTACAAGGACCTGGCGCCGCGGGATTATGTGTCGCGTTGCATGACGATCGAGATCCGGGAAGGTCGGGGGGTGGGGCCGAACAAGGACCATATCCACCTGAACCTGTCGCACCTGCCGAAGGAATCGCTGGAACTGCGCCTGCCGGGGATCACCGAGAGCGCGCGCATCTTCGCGGGCGTGGACCTGCACAAGGAGCCGATCCCGGTGCTGCCCACGGTGCATTACAACATGGGCGGCATCCCCACGAACTATTGGGGCGAGGTGCTGAACCCCACGAAGGACAACCCGGATGCGGTGTTCCCGGGCCTGATGGCAGTGGGCGAGGCGGGCTGTGCATCCGTGCATGGCGCGAACCGGCTGGGGTCGAATTCCCTGATCGACCTGGTGGTGTTCGGTCGGGCGGCGGCGATCCGGGCGGGGCAGGTGGTGGACCGTTCCGCCAGCGTTCCGGCAACGAACAAGGCCGAGGTGGACAAGGCCCTGGCCCGGTTCGACGCGCTGCGCCATGCGAACGGGGCGGTGCCGACGGCCGAGCTGCGGCTGGAGATGCAGCGCACGATGCAGGCCGATGCGGCGGTGTTCCGGGCCGAGGAGACCCTGGCGGCGGGCGAGAAGAAGATGACGGCGATCGCGGGCAAGATGGACGACCTGCATGTCACGGACCGCAGCCTGATCTGGAACAGCGACCTGATGGAGACGCTGGAGCTGACCAACCTGATGCCGAACGCGCTGGCCACGATCTACGCGGCGCATGCCCGGACCGAAAGCCGCGGCGCCCATGCGCACGAGGACTATCCGGCCCGTGACGATGTCAACTGGCGCAAACATTCGCTGGCCTGGGTGGATGGCAACAAGGTGGTGCTTGACTACCGCCCGGTGCACGGGGACCCTCTGACCAGCGAGGCCGAGGGCGGCATCCCCCTGGCCAAGATCGCCCCGGCGGAAAGGAAGTTCTGATGCGCCTGCTCCGGCGTCTGTTGGGATCGAAGGATGACGGAGCGGAATTCCGGTCGGAAGACTATTGGCGCGCGCGATACAATCAGGGTGGCACTTCGGGAGCGGGATCCTACGGACGTCTTGCGGAACACAAGGCGCAGGTGATCAATGGTCTTGTCGAGGAGCTTGACGTGCGTTCGGTCGTCGAGTTCGGCAGCGGCGATGGCAACCAGTGTTCCCTGTTGCGCTGCCCGCGCTATCTGGGCGTTGACGTGAGCCCGACCGCGGTCGCCGCCTGCGCGCTACGGTTCCGGGACCGCCCCGACTGGTCCTTCATGACGCTGGAGGAGTTCAGGGCCGCGCCGCGTCAGGCCGATCTCGCGCTGTCGCTGGATGTGATCTACCACCTGACCGAGGACGAGGTGTTCGAGGATTACATGCAGCGGCTGTTCGCGGCGGCGACGCGCCTGGTCCTGATCTACATTTCGGATGATGCCATGCCCAGCAAGGCCCGGCATGTGCGCCACCGGCGCTATTCCGACTGGGTGGCCGCCCACGCGCCGGAGTTCGGCCTGCTGCGCAGCTATGAGCAACCCTATCCGATGCGACGGGGCAGCGACCCGCGGCAGACTTCGTTCGCGCATTTCAAGCTCTTCGGCCGGACCCGGCCGGAGCCGAAGGAGGGCAGGTCGTGATCGTTGCCAACCTGGCCACCTATCCGCCACGACGGGATGGAATGCTGGACGTCGTCCGTGCCCTTGCGCCGCAGGTCGATCGGATGAACGTGGTGCTGAACGAATACACGGAGATTCCGGCCGAGCTTGCCGCATTCGCCAATGTCCATCCGGTGATCCCGGACGAGAACACGATGGATGTGGGCAAGTTCTATGTCGAGCCGACACCGGACGACATCGTCTTCTATGTCGATGACGACATCTATCCCACAAACGACTTTGTGGCGACGACGGTTGATCGCTTTCACGCGCTGGGTCCAGGCCGGTGGCTTGGTGGCTATCATGGTTCGATCTATGTGAAGCCGTCTATCCGGCAGCCATTGCGCCTGTTGCGTTTTTCGCGTCGCAGGATCGCGGGCTATCGCCGCGTGTTTTCTCTGGATCAGATGCTTGAAAGCGCTGTCGTCGTTGACCAGCTGGGAACAGGGTGTGCGATCATCCTTGGCGCCGATGCCCCGCCCTATTCCTACATGCGCGACAGCCGGAAGTTCGTTGACGTGCGGCTGGCGCGCTGGTGTCATGAGCAGGGGATAACACCTGTCTGCCTGCCGCGTCAGCGCGATTGGATAGGGACGGGCAGATATGGTCGGGCGTCTATTCACAGGACATTCACGATGCGAAACCCCGCGCATGTCGCCGAGGAAATATGGACTTATGCCTTCAAGGTTCCCGGACGCGGAGCTCCACCCCCGAGGATATCGGAATGAGATTCGCAATCATGAATTCCGGGCATCGGCACCTTGCGTTTGTTGTCGGCGCCGCAGCCCTTCTCTCCCTTGCCGCCTGCGACCCGGCGGAACTGGTGCAGGACACGCTGAAGCGCACGGCGCATACGGTGGTGTTCCCGGTGGTGAACATCGACATGCCGGCGGAACCGGCGCGGAGGGCGACGAAATGCATCCTGGATGCCGCCAGCGAGGACGAATTGCGCCTGCTGGCCCGCGACGTGGGGGTGGAGGCCGGCACCTCGACCAAGGCCACGATCAGGACGATCGCGCTTCGCCCGGCGGCGCAGGCCTGCTATGCCGCCAATGGCGTTCCTCCGATCCGGTGATGCGATGAAACGACTGTTGCCCGCCGCCCTGCTTTCCCTGACCGCCTGCGGTCCGATCCCGCTGGCCGAGGCCGAACGGCAGTGTTTCGAACGCGCCCGCCTGGCCCAGCAGCCGCGGGGCGAGGTCTCGGTCGGTGCCACCTCCGCGGGCCGGGCGACGGCGGGGCTGGAGGTGAATGTCAGTTCCGACTTCCTGCTTGGCCGCGACCCCGCTGCCGTCTACGAGAGCTGCGTGATGGCCAAGGCGGGTGAACCGCCGAGCCGACCCCTTTATGCAAGACCAGACTGGAAAGGTTGATCCATGGTCCAGCTTACCCTGCCGAAGAATTCGAAGATCCGTACCGGGAAGACATGGCCCAAGC
Organism: Rhodobacter calidifons; assembly: GCF_011174775.1. Taxonomy (GTDB): domain Bacteria; phylum Pseudomonadota; class Alphaproteobacteria; order Rhodobacterales; family Rhodobacteraceae; genus Tabrizicola; species Tabrizicola calidifons. The sequence continues at coordinate 312,908 of NZ_JAANHS010000001.1, read as the reverse complement.
CGGAAGGCGCGAAGAACCTGCGCAAGTTCCAGATCTACCGCTGGAACCCGGACGACGGCGAAAACCCGCGGGTCGATACCTATTTCGTCGATATGGACACCTGCGGCCCGATGGTTCTGGACGCGCTGATCAAGATCAAGACCGAGATCGACCCGACGCTGACCTTCCGGCGGTCCTGCCGGGAAGGCATCTGCGGATCCTGCGCGATGAACATCGACGGGATCAACACCCTGGCCTGCATCTACGGCCTCGATGAGATCAAGGGGGACGTGAAGATCTACCCGCTGCCGCATATGGCGGTCATCAAGGACCTGATCCCGGACCTGACGCATTTCTACGCCCAGCACGCCAGCATCATGCCCTGGCTGGAAACGAAGACCAACCGCCCGGCCAAGGAGTGGCGGCAGTCGATCGAGGACCGGCAGAAGCTGGATGGCCTCTACGAATGCGTGATGTGCGCGTCGTGCTCGACCTCCTGCCCGAGCTACTGGTGGAACTCGGACCGCTATCTGGGGCCGGCGGCGCTCTTGCATGCCTATCGCTGGATCATTGACTCACGGGACGAGGCGACGGGGGAACGGCTGGACGCGCTGGAGGATCCGTTCAAGCTGTATCGCTGCCACACGATCATGAACTGCGCCAAGACCTGTCCCAAGGGGCTGAACCCGGCGAAGGCGATCGCCGAGATCAAGAAGATGATGGTCGAGCGGGTGGTGTAGCCCTTGCCGATCCTGCTGCTGGTTCTGGGGGTCGGGGTTTACCTGTTCCTCTGGCACCAGTGGCGGACGACGACGCTGACGCGCGACTGCCGCTGGCGGCTGGACCGGCGCGTGGCGCCGGACTTCTGGCGCTGCGCGGTCTGCGGGGCCGAGGCGCTGGGGGCAGAGCCGAGGGAGTGTCTGCGGGCGCGGCGGTAGGACTGGTTTCCACTTTCCCTGCAAGAGGTGACGGCGCCTCCGGGTCAGGAATAGCGTTCCACCGTCGCGGCCATGTGGTCGTCGTAGCGGTCGCCCCAGGCCCAGCCGATGGGCAGGAGGCGGTCGATTTCCTGGCGGTCGTCGTCGGTCAGGTCGATCTCGGGGGCCATGGCCCAGGCGCGCAGGTGATCGGCCGTGCGGGTGCCGGGGATAGGGATGATGTGGGGCGCGCGGTCGAGAAGCCAGGCCAGGGCAAGCGCGGCGGGGGTGAAGCCGCGTTGCCGCGCGAAGGCGTGGAAGGCGTGGAGCCGTGCCTTGTTGTGCGGCCAGTTTTCGGGCGCAAAGCGGGGGATGCGGCTGCGGAATTCGTTCGGGGCGAAGCTGGCGGGGTCGGCCATGGGCGTTCCGAAGGCGCCGCGGGCGAGGGGGGAGAAGGGGACGAAGGCCACTCCCAACTGCGCGCAACGCTGGATCAGGCCAAGTTCCGGCGTGCGGGTCCAGAGCGAGTATTCGCTTTGCACAGCCATCACCGGATGGACGGCGTGGCAGCGTTCCAGCGTATAGGGGCCGACTTCCGACAGGCCGTAGCCGAGGATTTTCCCTTCCGCGTGCAGGCGTTGCATGGTGCCTGCAAGGTCCTCGGCCGGGATCCGGGGGTCGTGGCGGTGGGCGTAGAAGAGGGTGACGTGGTCCAGGCCGAGGCGTTTCAGCGAGCCTTCAAGTTCGGCGCGCAGGTGTTCGGGCCGGTTGTCGATGCGGCGGGCGGGGTCGTCGGTGAAGGCGGCCTTGGTGGCGATGTGCGGGCGGTGGCCGGAGCGTTTCAGCCAGGTGCCGATGACGGTCTCGGAGACGCCCTTGCTATAGCCGTTGGCGGTGTCGAGGAAGGTGATCCCGGCCTCCCAGGCGGCGTCGAGGGTGCGCAGGGATTCGGCCTCGGTCGTAGGGCCGAACATGCCGCCGAAGGACAGGCAGCCAAGGCCGAGGGCGGAAACGTCGGGGCCGGAGCGGCCGAGTTTGCGGGTTCTCATGGCGTAACATAATGCAGGCCCTGAAACCGGGCGCGCAGCGCCTTGGTGCGGGGGGCGAGGGTTTCGGGGGCGTTGGAGCGCAGGGCTTCGGCGATGAGGCTGGCCAGCGCGGGGGCGTCGGCGGGGGTGACGCCGCGGCGGACGAGTTCCGGCGTGCCGAGGCGCAGGCCGTTCAGGTCGCCCGGCACGTCGGGGAGGGGCAGGCCGATGCCGCAGGCGAGGAAGCCGGCTTTCCTGAGGGTTTTCGAGGCGGCCTGGCCGCCGCCATAGGGGGCGGCCTCGATGGCGAACTGGTGCGAGGTGGTGGCGCCCCGGTCGGCGGCGAAGACGGGGAGGCCGAGTTGGGTGAGTTCGCGGGCGAGGGCCTTTGCGAGCTCCACCATGGCCGTGGCATAGGCTACGCCGTGGTCGCGCCAGTCGAGGAGGGTATAGGCCAGCGCCGCCGATTTCGCGGCGTCGAAGTTGGCGGTGAGGCCGGGGAAGGCGATGGCGTCGAGGCGTTCGGCGATGGTGGCATCGTTGGTGACGATCAGGCCTCCGGCAGGGCCGCCGAGGCTCTTGTAGGTGGACATGGTCATCAGATGCGCGCCTTCGGTGAGCGGGTTGGCCCAGACGCCCCCGGCGATGATGCCGCATTGATGGGCGGCGTCGAACAGGACCTTGGCGCCCACCTGATCGGCGATCTTGCGGACCTCGGCCACCGGGTGGGGGAACAGGTTCAGGCTGCCGCCGATGGTGATGACCTTCGGACGGACGGCGTGGGCGAGGTCGTGGAGGGCCGAAAGATCAAGCGTGTAGCCGTCGGCGTCGATGGGGGCGGGGTGGGTGGTCAGCCCGTAAAGCCCCGCGCAACCGGCGGCGTGATGGGTGACGTGGCCGCCGATGCTGGCAGGGGGCGCGATGATACTGTCGCCCGGTCTGGCCAGCGCCATGAAGCCGTAGAGGTTGGCCAGCGCGCCGGAGCCGACGCGGATTTCGGCGAAACGCGCCTGGAAGATCTCGGCGGCAAGTTCGGCGGCGATGACCTCGATCTCCTCGATCGCCTCAAGCCCCATTTCATACTTGTCGCCGGGGTAGCCCAGCGAGGGGCGGGAGCCGAGGCCGGAGGCCAGCGCGACCTCGGCCCGCGGGTTCATCACATTGGTCGCGGGGTTGAGGTTGAAGCAGTCCTGATCGTGGATTTCGCGATTGCGGGCGATAAGCGCGTCGAGGCGGGCGGCAACCTGGGCAGAGGGTTTCGCGGCCTCGGCGGCAAGGCGTTGGACATGGGTCTCGGTCGGGACCCAGGGGCGGGGGGCGAGGTGGGGCATGACGGACTCCGATCAGGTCGGCAGAGGAAAGCCGCCCGGCGCGGCAGATGCAAGCGCGGGATGCGGTCAGTCGGTGACGGTGGGCAGGCCACGGCCAAGCCAGCCGGGACCGGCGGAAGAGCCGAGCATGCCTTCGGAGACGTCGAGGACATTGGTGAAACCGGCCCTGGTCAGGGCGCGTGCCAGGCGGGCGGACCGGCCGCCGGTGGCGCAGATCAGGGCGATGGGGCGGTTGCGGTCGCCGTTTGCAAGCATCGAAAGCCGGTCGAGGAAATCGCGGCTGCGCAGGTCAAGCCGGTGCGCGCCCTGCGGGCTGCCGGTCGCGGCCCATTCGTCGGGCTGGCGGATGTCGATCAGCAGAAGATCGCCTGCCCTGGTACGCCGAAAGGCGGTTTCGGCGTCAAGCGTTGACCCGACCATTGCCGGTTGCAGCAAAGCATACCCTGACCCGGTAGCGAGGAGCGCGACGGGCAGGAAAAGCACCAGACGGCGACGGGTCATGCGGCGCACCTTGTCTTGGCAAGCAGAGATGGAAGCCGCCTTGCGCGGCGCAAGGGGTCAGGCAAAGGCCGCCTCCAGCGCGATTTCCACCATCGCGCCGAAGCTGCGTTCGCGCTGGTCGGCGGGCAGGGCCTCTCCGGTCGTGATGTGGTCGGAGACGGTGAGGACGGCAAGCGCCCGTGCGCCGTGGCGGGCGGCGACCATATACAGTTCGGCCGCCTCCATCTCGACCCCCAGGCAGCCGTGGCGGAGGAGTTGTTCCGACAGGTCGGGGCGTTCGTCGTAGAAGGTATCCGAGGAATAGATCCCGCCGACATGGACGGGTGTGCCGCGGGCCATGGCGGCGGCGTAAGCCTTGGAAAGCAGGTGGAAATCGGCGCAGGGGGCGAAGTTCAGTTCCTTCAAGATCGTCCGGGAGGGCGAGCCGACAGTCGAGCAGGTCTGGGCAAGGATCACGTCTCGGACCTTGACATGTTCGGGCAGGGCCCCGGCCGAGCCGATGCGGATCAGGGTTTTGGCCCCGTAGTCGCGGATCAGTTCGTTGGCATAGATCGACAGCGAGGGCATCCCCATGCCGGACCCGTGGATGGTGACGCGGTGGCCGTTCCAGGTGCCGGTATAGCCCAGCATCCCGCGCACCTCGTTCACCAGAACCGCGTCCTTGAGGAAGGTCTGCGCGGCCCAGCGGGCACGGTAGGGGTCGCCGGGCAGCAGCACGGTTTCGGCAATCTCGCCCGGCCTGGCGCCGATGTGGAAGGTCATCTGTCCCTCATTCCTGGTCGGTTGCGCAGCAACGCATTGCCTAGGGGTCAACTGTTTCGACTGCGTGTCGCGCGCACCCTGCCCGATCAACAGGCCAGGCCGCAAGCCGGTAGGGAGAGATGGCGCACCGGATGGCACGAAAAGCCGACTGAAGATCGTCAGCCATCGTGGCGCCGCCCGAAGCGCGCGGAGGCGCGGGTTCGGCGCCCTATTCCGCCGCGACCGGCGCGGGGTCGGCGAGCGCCACCAGATCCAGCATGATCCGGTTCAGCTGGAAGTCCTTGGGCGTATAGACCTGCGCCACGCCCATCGCCTTCAGCCTCTGCGCGTCGTCGTCGGGAATGATGCCGCCGACAACAAGGGGTTGGGTCAGGCCGTGCTGGCGCATCAGGTCGAGCGTTTCGCGGATCAGGGGCAGGTGGCTGCCGGACAGGATGGACAGGCCAATCACATCGGGCTGTTTCTCGGCGGCGGCAGTGACGATTTCCTGCGGGGTCAGGCGGATGCCGTCATAGGTGATCTCGATCCCGCAGTCGCGGGCGCGGGCGGCGATCTGTTCGGCGCCGTTTGAATGGCCGTCGAGGCCGGGTTTGCCGAGGAGGAGCCGCACCGGGCGGCCGAGTTTGGTGGCCACGGCGGCGACGGCGTCGCGGACGGGTTCAAGGCCCTCGGTGCGGTTGGACGGGTTCCGGCTGACGCCGGTGGGCGCGCGGTATTCGCCGTAAAGCGCGCGCATCGCCCCGCCCCATTCGCCGGTGGTGACGCCCGCCCTGGCGCAGAGGATCGAGGCAGGCATGATGTTTTCGCCGGCCTGGGCGGCCTGGCGGAGGGCGGCGAGGGCTTCGGCGACCTTCTGCGGGTCGCGGGCCTCGCGCCAGGCGGCAAGGCGGGCGCATTGGTCGGCCTCGGCCTGCGGGTCGGCCTGCATGATCGCGCCTTCGCCGGTGGCGAGGGGGGAGGGTTCGGTCGTGGTGAAGCGGTTGACACCGACCACGGTGGTCGCGCCGGATTCGATCCGGGCAAGACGTTCGGCATTGGCCTCGACCAGGCGGCCCTTCATGTAGGCGATGGCGGCGACGGCCCCGCCCATCGCGTCGATATGGGCGAGTTCTTCCAGAGCCCCGGCCTTCAGTTCGTTGACCTTGCGCTCGATGGCGGGGTTGCCGTCGAAGAGGTCGTCATATTCCAGCAGGTCGGTCTCGTAGGCCAGGATCTGCTGCATGCGCAGCGACCATTGCTGATCCCAGGGGCGGGGCAGGCCCAGCGCCTCGTTCCAGGCGGGCAGCTGGACGGCGCGGGCGCGGGCGTTCTTCGAAAGCGTGACGGCCAGCATCTCGATCAGGATGCGGTAGACGTTGTTTTCCGGCTGCTGTTCGGTCAGGCCGAGAGAGTTCACCTGCACCCCATAGCGGAAGCGGCGGAACTTCGGGTCGGCGATGCCGTAGCGGGTTTCGAGCAGTTCATCCCAGAGCGCGGTGAAGGCGCGCATCTTGCACAGCTCGGTCACGAAGCGGATGCCGGCATTGACAAAAAACGACATTCTGCCCGCCATTGCAGGGAAATCTGCGGCAGGAACTTTCACTTTCAGATCATCTAGGACCGCACAGGCGGTGGCGAGCGCGAAGGCCAGTTCCTGTTCCGGCGTGGCCCCGGCCTCTTGCAGGTGGTAGGAGCAGACGTTCATCGGGTTCCACTTCGGCAGGTGTCTGCCGGTGTAGGCCGCGACATCGGTGATGAGGCGGAGCGAGGGCTCGGGCGGCAGGATGTAGGTGCCGCGGGAGAGGTATTCCTTGATGATGTCGTTCTGCACCGTGCCCTGGAGTCTGGACACGTCCGCGCCCTGTTCCTCGGCCACGGCGATGTAGAGCGCCAGAAGCCAGGGGGCGGTGGCGTTGATCGTCATCGAGGTGTTCATCTGTTCGAGCGGGATGTCCGCGAACAGGGTGCGCATGTCGCCGAGATGGGCGACGGGGACGCCGACCTTGCCGACCTCGCCGCGCGCGCGCGGGTCGTCGCTGTCGTAGCCGGTCTGGGTCGGCAGGTCGAAGGCGACCGACAGGCCGGTCTGACCCTTGGCCAGATTGGTGCGATACAGCGCATTCGACGCCGCGGCGGTGGAATGGCCGGCATAGGTGCGGAAGAGCCAGGGTTTTTCAGCGGTCATCGGAGCCTCGCGAGTCGCGGCGGTAATTTTATTGCGTTAGGGATGGCATACGGGAAAGATCATGCCAATGTCAATCGCTGCGCTGCGGCGATGCCGCTTGTGCGCCTTCGGCGTCTCGTCGCGGGACGGGGCCGGGGCGCGACGAAGTCATCGACGCGGGGGGCGGTTTGGGGCAGGCTTTGCCGATGTTCGGCACGGTGGCGGTTCCGGTCTGGTTGCTTGTCCTGATCCTGGGGTTCGCCGCGATCAGCTTTGCCACGCATTTCCTGTTTCCATCCGTGCGCTGGTTCTTCCGGCGGCGGGCCGAGAAGGCGCTGTCGCAGCTGAACGCGCGGCTGGACCGCAAGATCGACCTGTTCAAGCTGGCCCGGCGGTCGGACATGGTGGCGCGGCTGGCCTATGACCAGAAGGTGGTCGAGGCCGCAATGGCCCATGCGGCCGAGACGGGCGTGCCGGGGGAAGTCGCCTTCGAGGAGGCCCGGCGCTATGCCCGCGAGATCGTGCCGGGGTTTTCCGCGACGGTCTACTTCGGCTTTGGCACTCGGGCGGCGAAATGGCTGAGCCGGCTCTTGTATCGCGTGCGGGTCGGCAAGGTGGATCAGGCGCTGGCGCATCTGGACCCGAAGGCCACGGTGATCTTCGTGATGAACCATCGCAGCAACATGGACTATGTGCTGGTGACATGGCTGGTCGCGGACCGATCGGCCGTCAGCTATGCGGTGGGCGAATGGGCGCGGGTCTGGCCCCTGTCGGCGCTGATCCGTTCGATGGGGGCCTATTTCATCCGGCGGGGTAGCCGGAACGCTTTGTATCGCCGCGTGCTGGCGCGCTATGTGCAGATGGCGACCGAGGAGGGGACGACGCAGGCGATCTTCCCCGAAGGCGGGCTGAGCCTGGATGGGCGGGTGGGGCCGGCAAAGCTGGGTCTGCTGAGCTATATCGTGGAGGGCTGGGAGCCGGGGGACCGCGATGTGGTCTTTGTCCCGGTGGGCCTGGCCTATGACCGGGTTCTGGAGGACCGGGTGCTGGTCGAGGCTGCGCAGTCGGAGACGCGGCGGTTCCGCAACCGGCCGCTCTGGGTCGCCTGGCACGCGATCGGGTTCCTGTGGGCGCGGTTCCGGGGCCGGACGAAGGGGTTCGGGACGGCCGCAGCGGCGTTCGGCGCGCCGGTCAGCCTGCGTGAGCATCTGGCGGGCGGCGGGACCGTCGATACGCTGGGTGCGCGGCTGATGGCGGCGGTCGCTGTGGTGGTGCCGGTCCTGCCGGTGCCTCTGGTGGCGAAGGCGCTGGGCGAGGGGGCGGCCAGCCGAGAAGAGTTGGCGGCGCGCGTGGAACGCCTGATCGCGGCCTTGCAGGCGCGGGGTGCGGTCCTGAAGCTGCCGCCACACGGGATCGGCGCGATCCTCGATGAGGGGCTGGTGCCGCTGATCCGCCGGGGGATCGTGAGTGACGCCTTGCAGCCCGTGGCCTCTGAGCGTGCCTTGCTGGCATTCTACGCGGAATCGGTGCCGGCAACCGATCTTTCTGCGACGCCGCAGACATAAAATTTCAATATCGGTCATTCAGACTATTGCAAAGTTGCGCGGAGAAAGTTTATCTGCTGCCGAGGGCGCAGCGATTCTGCGGCGCGGCATAAGGTTGGAGGCTATGTTGGCTTTGGATACGCAAAACGCCCAGGTGATCTACGACGCGCCGAAGAAGGACCTGTACGAGCTGGGCGAAATGCCGCCGCTGGGGCATGTCCCGAAGCAGATGTATGCCTGGGCGATCCGGCGCGACCGGCACGGCCCCCCGGAACAGGCCATGCAGCAGGAGGTGGTGGACACCTGGACCATCGACAGCCACGAGGTCCTGGTCCTGGTGATGGCGGCGGGCGTCAACTACAACGGGGTCTGGGCGGGGCTGGGCCAGCCGATCAGCCCGTTCGACGGGCACAAGCAGCCCTATCACATCGCGGGGTCGGATGCCTCGGGCATCGTCTGGGCGGTGGGAGACAAGGTCAAGCGCTGGAAGGTCGGCGATGAGGTGGTGATCCACTGCAACCAGGACGACGGCGACGACGAGGAATGCAACGGTGGCGACCCGATGTTCAGCCCCAGCCAGCGGATCTGGGGCTACGAGACGCCGGACGGCAGCTTCGCCCAGTTCACCCGGGTGCAGGCCCAGCAGCTGATGCCGCGCCCGAAGCATCTGACCTGGGAGGAATCGGCCTGCTACACCCTGACGCTGGCCACCGCCTACCGGATGCTCTTCGGGCATGAGCCGCATGACCTGAAGCCGGGGCAGAACGTGCTGGTCTGGGGGGCGTCGGGGGGCCTGGGTTCCTATGCGATCCAGCTGATCAACACCGCCGGTGCCAATGCGATCGGGGTCATCAGCGACGAATCGAAGCGCGATTTCGTGCTGGGCCTGGGCGCAAAGGGTGTCATCAATCGCAACGAGTTCAAATGCTGGGGGCAGCTGCCCAAGGTCAACAGCCCCGAATACAACGAGTGGCTGAAGGAGGCGCGGCGCTTCGGCAAGGCGATCTGGGACATCACCGGCAAGGGCGTGAACGTCGACATGGTGTTCGAGCATCCGGGCGAGGCGACCTTCCCGGTCTCGAGCCTGGTCTGCAAGAAGGGCGGCATGGTGGTGATCTGCGCAGGCACCACCGGCTTCAACTGCACCTTCGACGTGCGCTACATGTGGATGCACCAGAAGCGCCTGCAAGGCAGCCACTTCGCGCATCTGAAGCAGGCGTCCTCGGCCAACAAGCTGATGATCGAGCGCAGGCTGGACCCCTGCATGTCCGAGGTCTTCCCCTGGGCCGACATCCCCAAGGCGCATACGCTGATGTGGAAGAACCAGCACAAGCCGGGCAACATGGCGGTGCTGGTGCAGGCGCCGCGGACCGGCCTGCGCACCTTCGAGGACACGCTTGAGGCGAGCAGAAACCGCTAGACGCAACCCCAGACAACGAATTCACCCATCGGCCGGATTTCTGTGCTTAAGTGAGTCGCCGCGACCTCTGGCGCCTGTCGAGGGTGCCGGGGGCCGTGGCAGCACAGCTTTCGGGCGAGGGACGGAATGCGCCACGACTGGGTTTTCGACGTTCTGTCGGATCTGCTTGCCTTTGCAACCCGGAACGACCTTCCGCGCCTGGCCGCCCGGGTGGCCGAGGCGCTTGAGGAGGCCAGGGTCGAGATCGCGGAATCGCAGGACGGACAGGATGATGCGCCGCACGCCCCGCCGTCCGGTCGGCAGATGCATTGACGGCTTACGCTTGCCGGTCCTGACGGCTATGGTCCGACCATGCAGGCGCCCGCTCTGACCTTTTCCGACGACCAGGCCGAGGCCTATGATCGCCTCGCGGCCGCTTTCCTGGGGGCCGGGATCGACCTTGCCGAAGGGGCTCTGACCCCGATGGCCGAGGGGCGAAGCTCGGTGCTGGCGGTGCTCGGCAAGGCGGGATCGGGCAAGACCATGCTGCTGGCCGAGCTTTTCCAGGGTCTGAAGGCCGCAGGCGTCGAGGTGATCAGCGGCGATTACGAGGGACGCCGGCGCAAGGACCGCCGGACGCTGGCGATCCTGGCCCCCACGAACAAGGCGGCCAGCGTGTTGCGCCTGCGCGGGGTGCCGGCGACGACGATCCACCGGATTCTCTATACCCCGGTCTATGACCCGGAATACGAGAAGATCGCCGAATGGCTGGCGGGAACGGGGTCGCGCCCCTCGGTCGAGGGGCTGACCGATCTGGCGCTGGACCGGGCGCATGCGTTCTACAGCCAGGTCGCCAGCATTCCGGGCGCGCTGGCAGCGGCGGGGCTGAAGGGATCGGACTTCATCAAGGGCTGGAAACGGCGGGAAGAGCCGCTGGATGTGGGCCTGGTCGATGAATCCTCGATGCTGGACGAGCGCCAGTTCGAGGATCTGCACGAGATCTTCCCGACGCTGGTGCTGTTCGGGGATCCCGCACAGCTGGCCCCGGTCGGCCAGTCCGGTCAGATGGTGTTCGACCGGCTGAGCGAGGGCCGCAAGCTGATCCTGCACCGCATCCACCGGCAGGCAGAGGACAATCCGATCCTGGACCTCGCCCATGCGCTGGGCGACGACCGGCTGGGGTTTCAGGATTTCGAGGCGCTGGTGCAGGAAAAGGCGCGGGCCGATGACCGGGTGGTCTGGGCCGAAAGGGTCGAGGCGGGGTTGATGGCGCGCTCGCCGGTCCTGGTCTGGCGCAACGCGACGCGGGTGCGGCTGATCCAGGCCTTCCGGGCGGCCTATGGCGCGCCGGAGGACGCCCTGCTGCCGGGCGAGCCTCTGATCTGCGACGGGATCGAACTGCCGCTGAAGCACCGGAAAAAGCGCATCGACCTGGAGGCCCGCGGCCTGATCAAGGGTGCGCAGGTGATCTACCTGGGCGAGGGCAACCGCGACGGGTTCGCGCGGCTGCATGTGGTGGGGGCAGAGGAGCCGCAGGTCAGCGCGGCCTCGATCATCAAGATCGAGAAGCCGGACGAGGAAGAGCCCTTCATCCCGCATGCCGCGCGGATGGGGGCGGCCTTCCTGCACGGCGCGGCGGTGACGATCCACAAGGCGCAGGGCTCGCAATGGGAGGAGGTGCAGGTCTTTGCCCCCGATCTTTATGCCGCGGCGCAATCGGGGCGGTCCGAGGCCGGGGTGCCGCTGTGGAAGCGGCTGGCCTATGTCGCGATCACCCGGGCGCAGACACGCCTGCGCTGGGTGGTGCGGAACCGGCTGGCGCGGCCGGAGGTTCCCCTGTCGATCGAGGATCTGAAGCGCCAGCCCTCGCCCCTGGCGCTGGGCGGGACTTCCCCTTCCGCTGCGGGCGATCTAGGGTAGCGCAGGAGAAGGGAGGCCGCGATGGCTTTGGTTTTCGTCCAGTTCCGCTGCACGCCGGGCATGACCTACGAGGTCGCCGATGCGATCTGGGATCGCGAGGTGGTCAGCGAGATGTATTCGACCAGCGGCGACTACGACCTGATCGCCAAGGTCTATATCCCCGAAGATCAGGACGTGGGCCATTACCTGTCGTCGAAGCTGTTCGACATTCCGGGCATCCAGCGGACGCTGACCACGATGACGTTCAAGGCGTTCTGAGCCCGCCGGGAGGTTTACCGTCAGACAAAAGGGCTGTCGGGGTCAGAGCCAGGCGTCGCGTCCGGTGCCGACGGCCAGCGAGACCCTGGCATAGCCGTCGCGGGCCAGAAGCGCGTCAAGGCCGGTGGCGATCTGCGGCACGATCGAGATCCCCCGATAGACCATCGCGCTGTAAAGCTGCACCGCCGAGGCCCCGGCGCGGATCTTCTGGTAGGCCTCTTCGGCCGAACCCACGCCGCCGACCCCGATCAGGGGCAGGATCCCCCGCGTCAGATGCGACAGTCGGGCCAATAGCCTTGTGGACTTTTCGAACAATGGCGCCCCGGAAAGTCCCCCAGCCTGGTCCCGATTTGCAGATTTCAAACCTTCGCGGGACAGCGTGGTGTTCGTGGCGATGATGCCCGACACCCGCGCCAGAAGCGCAACTTCGACGATGTCCTCCAGCTCTCCGGGCGACAGGTCGGGCGCGATCTTCAGAAAGACCGGGATCGGCCGCGCCAGGGCCAGCCGCGCCTCCATCACGCGGGTCAGGAGGTCGGCCAAGAGCGTCCGGCTCTGAAGGTTGCGCAGGCCCTCGGTGTTGGGCGAGCTGACATTCACCGTGGCGAAATCGACATGCGGGCCGCAATGGGCCAGCACGGCGGCGAAATCGGCGGCGCGGTTGTCCGACGTCTTGTTGGCCCCGAGGTTCAGCCCGACCGGCACCATCCCGCGCGGGCGCGCGGCCAGGCGGGCGCCGATGGCCTGCATGCCCTGGTTGTTGAAGCCGAAGCGGTTGATCACCGCGCGGTCCTCGGTCAGCCGGAACAGGCGCGGACGGTCGTTGCCGGCCTGCGGCAGGGGCGTCGCGGCCCCGACTTCCAGAAAGCCGAAGCCCGCCCGCGACAGCGGACCGATGGCCTGGGCATTCTTGTCGTAGCCGGCGGCAAGCCCGACCGGGTTCAGCAGCGGCATCCCCGCCAGGGTCAGGTGCAGCCGCGGCAGATCGACCGGGCCGGGCAGGGGCACAAGGCCCGCGCGCAAGGCCCGAAGCGACAGGCCATGCGCCCGTTCCGGGTCCATCCGGTGCAGAATGGCCAGGCCCAGCCGCTCGATACGGCTCACCACAACCCCTCGGGGAAGATGTGGCCGGTGGCCCCCAGCGGCAGCGACTTGTCCCAGACCACCTCTTCGATCCGCAGCGGCCGGTAGAGATGCGGGAACAGCTGCCCGTTGCGCGCGGGTTCCCATTTCAGCTCGGCCCCCAGCCGGTCCGGGTCGAAGGCCACCAGCACCAGATCGCTTTCCGTGGCGAACCATCGGGCGGCCGTTTCGACCACCTGGGCAGGCGTCGAGAAATGGATGTAGCCATCGGCCAGATCGACCGGCGCGCCGCGGGTTTCCCCGGCCGCGCGGAAGGCATCCCATTCGGAGCGACGGAAGATCTTGAGGATCAGCATGGCGCGCTTTTGCCCGTGACCGGGCGCAAGGTCAATCCGCCACCGGCTGTCACGCGGGTGTTGCAGTCGCTTGTCACGTCAGGACAACCGGACTTTGACACTCGCCTGCGGGCGAGTCAGCCTGTTCTGTTCAACCAACACGGGAGCCTTCCATGCGCATGCTTCTGCTTTCCAGCGCCACCCTTGCCCTGACGGCAGAGCTGGCCCGGGCGGATTACACGCTCCACGTCCTTCACATCAACGACCTGCACAGCCGGATCGAGGCGATCAACGCCTTCGACAGCACCTGTTCGGCCGAGGATGCGGCCGAGAACAAGTGCTTTGGCGGTATCGCCCGCGTCGCGGCCAAGATCAGCGAGCTGCGCGACCGGATCCGGGCCGAGGGCGGCAATGTCATCGTGCTGGACGCGGGCGACCAGTTCCAGGGCAGCCTCTATTACACTACCTACAAGGGCGAGGTGGTGGCCGAGTTCATGAACCGGATCGGCTTCGATGCGATGGCCCTGGGCAACCACGAATTCGACGACGGGCCGGAAGGTCTAGCCGGGTTCCTTGACAAGGCGACGTTCCCGGTGATCAGCGGCAACACCGACGTCAGCCGGTCGAATTTCCTGGGCGGGCGGGTTGCGAACCATGTCGTGCTGGAGGTCGGCGGCGAGAAGATCGGCATCGTCTCGGCCCTGGCGACGGACACGGTGGACACCTCGTCGCCGGGGCCGTCGGTCCTCTTTCAGGACGAGATCGACAGCCTGAGCGCCGATGCCGCCGCGCTGGAGGCGGAAGGCGTGACGAAGATCCTTGCGCTGACCCATGTCGGCCTGCCGAAGGACCTGGAGATCGCGGCCGCCGTGCCCGGGATCGACGCGGTTGTCGGCGGGCACAGCCACAGTCTCTTGTCGGCGACGGATCCCAGGCGGGCCGGGGCCTATCCGACCTGGGTCACCCGCGGCGAGGGCGATCTGGTGCCGGTGGTGCAGGCCTATGCCTATTCGAAATATGTCGGCCACCTGATCCTGACCTTCGACGATGCGGGCCGGCTGGAGTTTGCCGAGGGCGACACGATCCTGCTGGACGCCAGCGTCGCGCCGGACCCCGAGATCGAGGCGCGGGTCAAGGAACTGGGCGGGCCGATCGAAGCGCTGAAGAACAAGGTCGTTGCCGAAGCCGCCGCCGGGATCGACGGCAGCCGCGAAAGCTGCCGCGCGGTGGAATGCCCGATGGGCAACCTGATCGTTGAGGCGATGCTGGATCGGGTCCGGGGCCAGGGCGTGACCATCGCCTTGCAGAACGGCGGCGGGGTGCGCGCCTCGATCGACGCCGGGCCGGTGACGATGGGCGAGGTGCTGACGGTGCTGCCGTTCCAGAACACGCTTTCGACCTTCGAAGTGACGGGGGCAACGCTGCTGGCCGCGCTGGAGAACGGGGTCAGCAAGGTGGAAGAGGGCGCGGGCCGGTTCCTTCAGGTGGCCGGGCTGAAATACAGCTTCGATCCCAAGGCTCCGGCCGGCGCACGCGTGTCCGACGTCATGGTGATGGACGCGGACGGAGCCTGGGGGCCCATCGACCCGGCGGCGGTCTACAAGGTGGTGTCGAACAACTATGTCCGGGGCGGCGGCGACGGGTTCCGGATGTTCGTCGATGCAGCCAATGCCTATGACTTCGGGCCCGATCTGGCCGATGTGCTGGCCGAATACATGGCCAGGACCGGCCCGGTGTCGCCGATGACGGACGGGCGGATCACGGTGAAGCCCTAGGCCGGCCCCCGGGACGGGCGGGCGGGGGCGTTCGCCGGGGCGCCCTGCCCGGCCCCAGATTGCGGCGCCCGCCGTCATGGCCCGGCTTTTGCCCGTCAGGCCGCAGCGGCCGGGCGGCTTGCATCGCGGCCGGATCGGGCTAGGCTTCGGGCGCATGTGCGGGCGGTTCACAATCACCCATCCGAACGCGGCGCTGGCGGCGCTGTTCGACGCCGTGCCGGGCAATGATCTGCCGGTCACGCCGAACTTCAACGTCTGCCCGACGAATAGCGTCGCGGTGGTGACGTCCGAGGGCGGGGTGCGGCGGCTGCGGGCGATGCGCTGGGGCTTCATCCCGGCCTGGTACAAGGCGCCGAACGACGGGCCGCTGATCATCAACGCGCGGTCCGACACTGTGGCGGCGAAACCCGCCTTCAAGGCCGCGATCCGCGAGCGGCGCTGCATCGTCCCGGCCTCGGGCTTCTACGAATGGAGCGCGGGCGAGGGCAAGGCCCGGCTGCCCTGGTATTTCACCCGTGCGGATGGCCAGCCGATGGCGCTGGCGGGCGTCTGGCAGCGGTGGCGCGACCTGGATACCGTCGCCATCGTCTCGACCGAGGCAGGTCCGGGCATGGCCGGCATCCACCACCGCGAGCCGGTGATCCTGGAGCGGGCGGACTGGCCGCTCTGGCTGGGCGAGGCGGGGCACGGTGCGGCGACCCTGATGCGACCGGTGGCGGAGGGGGTGCTGAACCGGCCCTGGCGCGTGGGGGTCGAGGTCAACTCGAACCGGGCCTCGGGCGCGGGGCTGATCGTCCCGGTCGCGGCGTGAAGCGCGCCCGGCGAGGTGCTGTCCGACCTTCGGCGCGGGTGTTGTGTGATGGAAATATCCTGGGTCGTCAGTCCCGGATCTGTCGGCGGGCGAAGGTGGCGCGGGCAGCATCCTGACCCCGGCTCAGGGCGGAAAGCGGAAAGGCAGGTTCCCTGCGGCTGCGGTTGCCGGGCGTGGCGGGGTCGATGTCCCCTCTCCCCGTCCCGCCAGGTCACTTGCGAGGCCGTTCCGGGGTCCGGGCGCCTTGATGACCGGCGCCGCGCCGGCATCATCCGCCAGAGCTCAGCGTCAGCGACAGGAAGGCGCGGAACACCTGTGCCGGACCCGAGAGGGGCCGAGCGCGCGCCCAGGTGAGGCCCACGTCCATCGATGGCACGGGTTCGACCGTGACGCGCTGTTCGATCCGTTGCCCTTCCAGGGACCAGGGCCGGTAGACCATGTCGGACAGGATCGTGACCCCCATCCCGGCCGCGACCATGGATCGGACGGCCTCGACCGAGGAGGTCGAGAACACCACCTGCGGTGTAAGGCCGTAGTGATCCCAGTAGCGACCGGTTGTGCGGCTGGCCTCGTCCACGGTCAGCATGACGTAAGGCAGCCGCGCCACGTCGTGCAGGCTGACCTGCGGCGAGGCCAGCAGCGGGTGGTCCGATGGCAGCCAGAGCCTGCGGCGCGACCGGAACAGTGTTTCGGCGTCAAGTTCGTCGTGGTTGGCCAGGTTGGAGGTCAAAAGGACCGCAAGGTCCAGGCCCCCGGTGACCAGCGCGTTCTCGACGGCCGCCCTTGGCTGTTCGGACAGTTCCAGCGTGATCCCGGGGTAGCTGCGGCGGAAGGCGGCGTAATGCCGGGCCATGAAGTAGCCCGCGACGGTATAGGTCACCCCAAGGCGCAGGCGGCCGGTGACGCGCGACTCCTCTCCCAACGGGCTGCGGGTCGCATCCTCGACCGCGGCCATGATCCCGCGCGCGCGGGCCAGGAACCGCGCGCCTTCCGGCGTGACGGCGACACCCTGCGCGCTGCGGGTCAAGAGCTTGACCCCGAGGTCGGCCTCAAGGCCCTGGATGCTGGCCGTGACCGCGGATTGCGAGACGTTCATCTCCATCGCGGCATGGCTGATCTGTCCGGTCTCGGCGGCGGCGATGAAATAGCGGAGCTGTTTCAGGGTCAGCGACATGAGGAGAGCATATCAATTTTTTCGATATCGTCTTGCAGAATTTCGTATTTGCCTATGCGCACCGACTCGGGTCACCATCCTGTCATTGGCGACAGTTCGGAGGATGCCATGCCTGTCACGGTCAACTGTGACATGGGGGAAAGCTTTGGTCTCTGGCGGATGGGGGATGACGCAGGGCTGATGCCCTTCATCCACATCGCCAATGTGGCATGCGGCTTTCACGCCAGCGATTTCGACCACATGCGCGCCACGGTGCGGCTGGCCAAGCGGCATGGGGTGAAGGTCGGTGCGCATCCCAGCCTGCCCGACCTGCAAGGCTTCGGTCGGCGCGAGATGAGGATGGGCCGCGAGGAAATGGCCAACTGCATCATCTACCAGGTCGGCGCGCTGACGGGTTTCCTGCGGGCAGAGGGGATGGAGCTGAACCACATCAAGCCGCATGGCAGCCTTTACGGGATGGCCGCCCGGCAGGAGGACATCGCGCATGCCATCTGCGACGCGGCGGATGTCTTCAAGGTGCCGCTTCTGGGCATGACGGGCACGCTGCACGAACGGATCTACCCGGCGCGCGGGCACGGGTTCGTGGCCGAGTTCTACGCCGATCTGGAATACCGCCCCGACGGCAGCCTGATCGTGACGCGCGAGCATGACGCAAAGGACCCCGCGCTGATGGCCGCGCGCTGCCTGCGGGCGATCACCGAGGGCAAGGGCACGGCGACGGATGGCAGCGACATTCCCGTGCGCTGCGATTCGATCTGTATCCACTCCGACACGCCGAACGCCATCGACATCGCCCGCGCCGTGCGGGCCGCCGTCCAGCCCTACACCTGAAAGGACATTCCATGGCCCAGATCCAGTCTCCGCTGCCCGGCACTTTCTACCGCGCCTCCGCGCCCGACAAGCCGCCCTTCAAGGCCGATGGCGATGCCGTCGCCGTCGGCGACGTGATCGGGCTGATCGAGGTGATGAAGTCCTTTCACGAGGTGCGGTCCGAAGTGGCCGGGGCGAACATCCGTTTCGTCGCCGACAACGAGGAACCCGTTATGGCGGGCGCCGTTCTGGCCGAGGTGGATTGATGCTGAAGAAGCTGCTGGTCGCCAATCGCGGGGAAATTGCCGTGCGGGTGATCCGCGCGGCGCAGGACCTCGGGATCGCGACCGTGGCCGTCCATTCGGATGCCGACGAGGAGGCGCTGCATGTCCAGATAGCGGACGAGGCGGTGAGCATCGGTCCGCCGGCGGCGAAGAAAAGCTATCTCAATCAGGCCGCGATCCTGAAGGCTTCCGCCGACACGGGCGCGGACAGCGTGCATCCCGGCTACGGCTTCCTGGCCGAGAACGCCGATTTCGCCGATGCCTGCACCGCGGCGGGGCTGGTCTTTGTCGGGCCGTCCGGTGACGCGATCCGCACCATGGGCGACAAGGTGGCCGCGCGCTCGGCCGCCCATGCGGCGGGGGTGCCGGTGGTGCCGGGAAGCCTGGGCCGCGTGGCCGGTATCGAGGAAGCGCGGCACATCCTGATGGACACCGGCTTTCCGGTGATGATCAAGGCTGCGGCCGGCGGCGGCGGGCGGGGCATCCGCATCGCCAGCGATCTGGCCGAGTTCGAAGCCGCCTTCCCCCAGGCCGCGGCAGAGGCGCTGGCTGCCTTCGGCGACGGCGGCCTATACATGGAGAAGGTCATCACCAGGGCGCGGCACATCGAGGTGCAGGTGCTGGGCGACGGCGTGGACGCGGTGCATTGCTGGGAGCGGGAATGCAGCCTGCAACGCCGCCGCCAGAAGGTCTGGGAAGAGGCGCCCTCCAGCGCGCTGTCTGATCGGGTGCGGGAGGAACTGTGCCAGAGTGCGGTGCGGCTGGCCAAGGCAGTCGGCTATTCCGGCGCGGGGACGATCGAATACCTCTACGACGACGAAAGCGACCGCTTCTTCTTCATCGAGATGAACACCCGCATCCAGGTGGAACACCCGGTGACCGAGATGATCACCGGCATCGACCTGGTGGCCGAGGGGTTGCGGATCGCAGGCGGCGAGCCGCTGCGGCTGAAGCAGCACGACATCGTGGCGCGCGGCCATGCCATCGAGGTGCGGCTGAACGCCGAGGATCCGTCGCGCGACTTCGCGCCCTTCCCCGGCACGGTTTCCGCCCTGCGCGTGCCGGGCGGGCCGGGCGTGCGGTTCGAATCGATGCTTTATGCGGGCTATACCGTGCCGCCCTTCTACGACCCGCTGCTGGCCAAGCTGGTGGTGCATGGCGAGACGCGCGAGGCCGCGATTGCCCGCCTGGTCCGCGCGCTGAAGGAAACCCGGATCGAGGGCCTGCGCACCACGCGCCCCCTGTTCCTGGCCCTGGCCGAGGACGCGGCCGTGCAGGCCAATGCCGTTCACACCCGCTGGCTGGAAGGCTGGCTCGACACCCACTCCGCCCGGCTGGTGCCGGAGCTGGAACCATGAGGGAGGGACCATGACGATCCGTTTCAGCTTCGGAGGCGACGAGCACATCTTCGGGGAAGTCTCCGAATCCATGTCGCTGGAAGCCTTCTTCACCTCGCTGTCGATGACCAACGCGGTCAAGGCAGCCGGGATCAAGGGCGTGACCGAGATCTGCCCGGCGAACGCGAGCTTCCAGGTCAAATTCGACCCAGACCGGATCAGGCCGGGCGACCTGTTGAAGGAATTGCAGGGAATGGAGGCGGCGGCCTCGCAGTCCGACGCGAGCCTTCAGACCCGGATCATCGAGATCCCGGTCCTCTATCAGGACCCCTGGACGCACGAGACGCTGATGCGCTTCCGCGAACGGCACCAGGACCCGACCAGGACCGACCTTGAATATGCCGCCGAGATCAACGGCCTCGGGACGGTCGAGAACTTCATCAAGGCCCATTCCAGCCAGCCCTGGTTCGTCTCGATGGTGGGCTTCGTCGCGGGGCTGCCGTTCCTCTATCAGATGGTCGAGCGCGAACGGCAGTTGCAGGTGCCGAAATACCTGCGCCCGCGCACCGATACGCCGAAGCTGACGGTGGGCCATGGCGGCTGCTTTTCCTGCATCTACTCAGTCCGGGGGGCCGGTGGCTACCAGATGTTCGGGATCACGCCGATGCCGATCTACGACCCGAACCAGCAGGTCTCCTACCTGCGCGAGGAGATGTGCCTGTTCCGGCCCGGCGACATCGTGAAGTGGAAGCCGATCAGCCGCGACGACTACGACGCGGCGCTGGAAGCGGTCGAGGCGAACCGCTTCGAACCGGTGATCCGCCCGGCGACCTTCTCGCTTTCCGAGTTCAACAACGACATGGCCGGTACCAACGCCAGGCTGATGGAGGCGCTTCATGGCCGTTAAGGTGATTTCTCCCGGTCTTTCGACCACCGTGCAGGACCTTGGGCGTCCAGGCTACTACCATCTGGGCATTCCCCTCTCGGGGGGCATGGACCGTTTCGCCCTGCGCGTGGCCAACATGCTGGTCGGCAACGACGAGGGCGCCGCGGTTCTGGAAGCCGTGTTCACGGGGCCGGAGCTGGAATTCACCGCGCCCGCCACGTTGGCGGTGACGGGGGGCGATCTGCCGCCGAAGCTGAACGGCGAGGAGCGGCCGGGCTGGGAGGCCTTCCCGGTCAGGGCGGGGGACCGGCTGTCCTTCGGCTTCCTGAAATCCGGTGCCCGGGCCTATATCGCGGTCTCGGGCGGGATCGACGTGCCGGTGAAACTCGGCTCGCGCTCGACCTACACGCTCGGGGCGCTGGGCGGGCACGAGGGGCGCGCGCTGAAGGCGGGCGACGAATTGCCGGTCGGCGCCGGGAAGGCGGGCAAGGGCAGCGTCCCGGCGGCCTTGCGGCGGATGCCGGGTAGCCCGGCGGAACTGCGGATGCTGCCGGGGCTCTACTGGCACCGGATCACCGCCGAGGCGGGAAAGCGCTTCTTCGCCGACACCTGGAAGGTCGCGCCCGAGGCGGACCGGATCGGCTATCGCTTCAAGGGCGGCACGGCGCTGGACTTCGTGCCGCGCGAACAGCCCTTCGGGGCGGGGTCGAACCCGTCGAACATCGTCGATGCCTGCTATCCCTACGGCAGCATTCAGGTGCCGGGCGGGACGGAGCCGATCGTGCTGCACCGCGACGCGGTGTCGGGCGGGGGCTACATGATGCTGGGCTGCGTCATCAGCGCCGACATGGACCTGATCGGCCAGTTGCAGCCGCATGCCCCGGCGCGCTTCGTCGAGGTGACGATGGATCAGGCGCTGGCCGCGCGGGCCGACCGGCAGGCGGCCCTCGCCCGCGTGCGCGATCATCTGGGACGGTGATGCGCCCGTCCGCTCATCCTGCGCCTTCGGCTTGTCTTCGCATCACAGCGAAGAGCGCACGAAGTGCGACGATGAGCGGTCCGCTAGCGCCCGCGCGCCTCTTTCGGGGTCACCCCGAAGCGCGCCCGGAAGGCGCGGGAGAACTGCGCCTGGTCGGTGAAACCGCGCGCATAGGCGATCTCGCCGATGGCGCGGCGGTCGGCGGGGTTCTGCAAATCCTCCATTGCCGCCATGAGCCGCGTGTCGCGGATCCACTGGCCGAGCGTCATGTTGGTGTCGCGCAGAAGCTCGTGCAGGTAGCGCACGGAAATCCCGCAGCCCGCCGCCACCTTGTCCGGGCCAAGCGCGGGGTCGTCGATATGGCGGCGCACGAAGGCCTCGATCCGCGCCAGATGCGCCGCCCGCACGCTGGACGCGCCCGAGGTCAGCACCCGGTCGTCCGACTGGATGGCGAGCGCCAGAAGGTCCACCAGCTGCCGGCCGACGATGGCGCGGGTCTCCTCGGTCATCGCGTCATAGCGCCCGGGGATCAGGTGGACCATGTCCACGAAAAGCCCGTTCGCCCCGTTCGTCGCATCGAACTGGAGAGAGCAGAACCGGTCCGGCGCGCGGATGCGCCCGCCCAGCATGTCCTTGCCCAGTTTCATCACCCAGAGGTCGGCAGGTTCGGCGTGGCTGAACTCGTAGGGCTCATGGCTGCGCTCGATGAAGAAGGCGCCGGGGTTGGCGCGCACTTCCCTGCCGCCCTGGGCGAAGCGGACTTCGGACCTGGCGGGCAGTGTGACCAGGAATTCCTCGGGCCCCGGCTCGCGGAAGTGCCTGGGCAGACGGCGATAGAGCAGCGGATCGGAGGTCAGCCGCGAGATCGACACGCCCCCCAGATCCCAGGAGGTCAGCTCGCCGTCGAAGGCCTCGGGCTGGGGGAAGGTCAGGTCCAGCGGAAAATAGGCGCGCGCGATGGTTTCGTGCCAGTGCCGGCTGCGGGCCGCCCGGTCCACCCCGCGCGTGGTGATGGTGCTCTTCATCGCGTCCTGTCCCCTTGTGGCCATCTGGCCATGGGCGCGCGAGTCGGACAAGCGGGCATCCTGCCGCCTTGCGCTCAGACGCAAAAGCCAGTGCACCCCGTGCAAAGACGCGGGCGCAATCGCGCCGCTAGCCTTCCCCGATCAACGGCGCAACAGACGCCGCGCGACAGGGAAGGCAGATATGACGCCCGGGCCTTCCGCCCGACCGTTCCCCTGTTGCGCGGCCCTTACGGGAGGGCTTCGTGATGGCGAGAACGCAAGGGAAGAAGAAGGTCGAGGTGGATCCGATCACCCTGTCGGTGGTCCGGGGCATCCTGGAAACGACGCAGCGCGAGATGACGCTGTCCTTGGAAAAGACCGCGCGGTCGTCCGTGTTCAACCTGGCGCACGACTATTCCACGGCGCTGTTCAACCACCGCCCAGAGATGATCCTGCAAGGCCAGGACATCCCGATCCACCTGGGGTCGCTGATCCCGGCGATGAAGGTGGTGGCGAAGTATTTCGAGGGCGACATCCACGAAGGCGACCTCATCATCCACAACGACCCGGCCTGGGGCGGCAGCCACGCCATTGACACCTGCTTCTACAAGCCGGTGTTCTGGAAGGGAAAGCTGAAATACTGGACCGTCTGCAAGGGCCACCTGACCGACGTGGGCGGCCCGGTTCCGGCGGGCTACAACCCTAATGCCAGGGAAATCTACGCCGAATGCCTGCGCATCCCGCCGGTCAAGGTCTGGGACCGGGGCGTGCCGCGCAAGGACGTGCTGAACTTCATCCTGACCAACATGCGCGCGCGCCGTGACCAGGAGGGCGATTTCAACGCGCTGATCGGTGCCTGCCAGGTGGGCGAACGCGCGCTTCTGGCGATGCTGGAGAAATACGGCGAGGAACAGGTCGATGCCTGCATCGACACGCTTCTCGACATGGCCGAACGCCAGATGCGCGGCCTGATTGCGGGCGTGCCGGACGGCACCTACGAAGGCATGGCGATCCTTGAGGATGCGGGCCACGGCCATGGCGATTTCGAGATCAAGGCAACCGTCACCATCAAGGGAGACAGCTGCCACATCGCAATCGCCTCGCCGCCGCAGATCCCCTATTTCATCAACAGCTACGAGGGGAACAGCCATTCCGGCGTCTACCTCGGCCTGATGATGTTCGCGCAGCTGCCGCCGCCCTACAACGAAGGGCTTTACCGCTGCGTGACGGTGGATTTCGGCCCCAAGGGCACGATCTGCAACGCGGCAGAACCCGCGCCGCACATGAACTGCACCACCACCCCGATGGAGACGCTGACCGACGCGGTCCGGCTGGCTTTCGAAAAGGCGGTGCCCTCCAAGGTCTCGGCCTCGTGGGGGCACGCAAACGGCCTCAACATCGCCGGCTGGGACAAGCGGCATGACGAGGAATACGTCACGATGGTGCTGGCCACCATCATCAGCGGGGCAGGGGCCACCCCCAGCCAGGACGGCTGGCACGCCTGCGGGCCGGAATGCTGCTTCGGCGCGCTGACCTCGGGCGACGTGGAACTGCTGGAATACAGCTACCCCATCATCATCCACCGCTATTCCCTGATGACCGACAGTGGCGGCGCGGGGAAATTCCGCGGCGGATCGGGCACCGCCTGGGAGGTGGAGCCCCTGAATGACGAGATGACCTTCATCACCTTCGGCGAAGGCCGCCGCATCCCGGCGGTGGGGGCTGCGGGGGCGACTTCGACGATCATCGACACCAAGGTCGGGCGGCTGGAGCTGGTCGAGGGCGACCGGCACGAGACCATCCGCGAGAACGTCATCAAGGTCATCAGGCCCGGCGACCGGATCACCAACATGAACCCCGGCGGCGGCGGTTACGGCAACCCGATGGACCGGGCGGTCGAAAAGGTCGTCTGGGACGTCAAGAACAACCTCGTCTCGATCATTGGCGCAAGGGAGGATTACGGAGTCATCATCACCGACCCCGCCACGCTGCACGTGGACATCAAGGCAACCGAAGAGCTGCGCGCCCGTCGCCGCGCCGCCATGGCCGCGAACTGAGGGGGAGCGAGAGATGAAATCCGATTACCGACTGGGCATCGACGCGGGCGGCACCTTCACCGACTTCGTTCTGGCCGACAGAACGGGCCAGGTGCGCCTGTTCAAGGCGCTCTCCACCCCGCAGGACCCGACGCTGGCGATCCGCAACGGCCTTGCGCTGATCTCCGAGGAACTGGGTGTCTCGCCCGAAAAGGTGGTGTCGAACTGCGACCTCTGCATCAACGGTACGACCGTGGGGCTGAATGCGCTGATCACCCACACGGGGGCCAAGACCGGGCTGATCTGCACGGCGGGGCATGAGGACAGCCTGGAGATCCGCCTTGGCCACAAGGAGGACGGCTACCGCTATGACGCCGATTATCCGCCCGCGACCATGCTGGTGCCGCGCTATCTGCGGCGCGGCGTGCGGGAACGGGTGCTTTCGGATGGGTCCGTGCGCGAGGCCCTGAACGAGGCCGATGTCCGCGCCGCCTGCGAACTGTTCCGCGCCGAGGGGGTGGAGACCGTGGCGATCAGCTTCGTCTGGTCGGTGCTGCACCCCGACCACGAGCGCCGCGCCGGCGAGATCGTGCGCGAGATGCTGCCGGGCGTGGTGCTGACCCTTGGGTCTGAGCTTTACCCGCAGGTCCGCGAATATACCCGCACCTCGACAGCGGTGGTGAACGCCTATCTCGCCCCGATCATGAAGCGCTATGTCGAGGCGGTGGACAGCTATTTCCGCGGCCTCGGTGCCAGGCAGCCGGTGCGCTACTACCAGTCGAACGGCGGGCTTGCCGTCGGGCAGGCGATGACGGACCGGTCGGTCTATGCCATCAACTCCGGCCCCGCCTCGGCGCCCGCCGCCGGGCAGTATGTCTGCGAGCCCTTCGGCCATCGCAACGTCATCACCGTCGACATGGGCGGCACCTCGTTCGACATCACGCTGACCAAGGATGGCAGCACCAACATCAACAAGAACATCGACTTCCTGCGCTACCGGATCGGGGTGCCGATGATCCAGGTGGAGACGCTGGGCGCCGGGGGCGGCAGCA
This sequence comes from Rhodobacter calidifons, assembly GCF_011174775.1. Classification (GTDB taxonomy): domain Bacteria; phylum Pseudomonadota; class Alphaproteobacteria; order Rhodobacterales; family Rhodobacteraceae; genus Tabrizicola; species Tabrizicola calidifons. The sequence continues at coordinate 287,560 of NZ_JAANHS010000001.1, read as the reverse complement.
TCGGCTGGATCGACGAGATGGGGCTGATGCAGATGGGCCCGCAATCGGCGGGCTCCGACCCCGGCCCGGCCTGCTATGGCCAGGGCGGGAAGCTTCCGACCGTGTCGGACGCGAACCTGGTTCTCGGCTACCTCAACCCCGACGGCCTGGTCGGCGGCCGCCTGCCGCTGGATGCCGCCAAGGCGCATCAGGCGATCAAGACGAACCTCGCCGACCCTTTGAAGATGAGCGTCGAACGCGCCGCCTACGGCATGTTCACCATCGTCAACGCCAACATGGTCAACGGCATCCGCCGGGTGACGGTGGAACGCGGCTATGACCCGCGCGACTTCGTGCTGGTCGGCGCCGGGGGGGCGACGGCGGCGCATATCACCGCGCTGGCCGACGCGATGGGGATCGACACCATCGTCCTGCCGAAGCTTGCCTCGGGTCTTTGCGCCTTTGGCCAGATCATCAGCGACGTGAAATACAACTACATGGCCACCGCGCCCTTGCGGCTGGACAAGGACGCGGCCTATGCCCGGATCGACGAACTCTTCGCCCAGATCGAGGCGCAGGGCGTCGCGCACCTGAAGTGCGACGGCTTCAAGGGCAAGGATATCGTGACGAAGCGCAGCCTTGACATGCGCTATGTCGGCCAGGTCCACGAATGCACCGTGGAAATCGGCACCTTCAAGGTGGACGCGAAATCCATCGGCAAGGTCAAGGACGCCTTCCACAAGCGCCACAAGGAACTTTACACCTACGCCGAGCCTGCCTCGACCGTCGAGGTCGTGAACATCGAAAGCACGCTTTACGGCGTGGTGGACAAGCCCGCGCGGATGGCCATCGGCAAAGGTGTCACGCCGCAGAAGGCGCTGAAGGGCCACCGAGACGCGGTGTTCAGCGCCGATGGCAAGCGTACCCGGACCCCGATCTATGACGGCACACCGCTGGGCGCCGATGCGGTCATCAAGGGGCCGGCGGTGATCGAGGAAGTGACCACCACCATCGTCATCGAACCGGGCTGGACCGCGCGGCTGGATGCCAGCGGCTCCTACCTCATCACCCGCGACCGGAAAGGAGCAAGATGACAGAACTCCGCGCTGACAAGGTATCCGTGGCCTTCGCCGGGCTGAAAGCGCTGTCGGGGGTGGACCTGACGGTGACCCCGGGCCAGATCGTGGGGCTGATCGGCCCGAACGGGGCGGGCAAGACCACGCTTGTCAACGTGCTGACCGGGTTTCAGGCCGCGACGGAAGGTGCTGTGCTGCTGGACGGCCAGCCCCTTGGCAGCCTGAAGCCGCATGAGGTGCGCCGCCGTGGCATCGCGCGGACCTTCCAGGGCGGGCGGCTCTTCCGCGACCTGCCGGTGATCGACAACCTGGAAGTCACGGGCGTGGGCCTCGGCCAGTCTCGCGCCGTCGCCATCGCCGAGGCCGAGGCGATGCTCGACTGGGTCGGCATCGCGCCCCTGGCGGGTCGGATCGCGGGCGCGCTGCCCTATACCGACGAGCGCCGCGTGGCCATCGGCCGGGCGCTGATGGGGCGGCCGAAGTTCCTGCTGCTCGACGAACCCGCCGCCGGGATGAGCGCGCAGGAGGCGGCCGAGCTTTCCGCCCTCATCCGCCGCATCGCCGTGGAAATGGGCTGCGGCGTCCTTCTGATCGAACACAACGTAGGCCTCGTCCTTGGCCTTTGCGACCATATCGTCGTCCTCGACAGTGGCGCCGTTATAGAGACCGGCCCGCCCGAGGCCATCCGCGCCAGCGAGAAGGTGCGGCACGCCTACATGGGCAGCGCCGCCGACATCGACCTGCCCGTGCTGGAGGTCGAGGCATGAGCCTGCTGTCGCTCTCCAACGTCTCGGTCCGCTACGGCCGCCTGACGGCCGTGCGCGGCGTGACCTTCACGCTCGCCGAAGGCGAGGTCCTGTTCATCACCGGGCCGAACGGGGCGGGGAAATCGTCGCTTCTGCGTGCCATCGCGGGGGTGACGCCGCCCGCGGGTGGCCGGGTGGATTTTGCCGACCACGACATCACCGGCGAGGCACCCGAGGACATCGCCCGCCTTGGCCTGTCCATGGTGCCCGAGGGGCGCGACGTGTTCGGTTCGCTCACCATCGAGGAAAACCTGATGGTGGGCACCGGGATGCATGCGGCCACCCGCGGCTGGCGGGCCCGGGCGGCAACCGAGCTGGAGGCGGTCTATGCCACCTTCCCGATCCTGAAGGAGCGGCGCCACAGCCAGGCGGGCCTTCTGTCAGGCGGGCAGCAGCAGATGCTGGTCATCGGGCGCGCGCTGATGACAACGCCTCGGCTGGTGGCGATCGACGAGCCAAGCCTCGGCCTTGCGCCGAACATCACCGACCAGGTTTACGAACGCCTCATCGCGCTGCGCGCCGAGCGCAAGCTGACCCTTCTGATCGTCGAGCAGTCCTCGACCCGCGCGATGATGATCGGCGGGCGGATGATGCTGATGCGCGGGGGCGAGATCGTGCTGGACGGCGACGCGCGCGCCCTGGGCCAAAGCGAGGCGATGCAGGCCGCCTATTTCGGATACGGGGATCACTGATGGGCGGGTTGATGCAGGTCGTCTTCGACGCATTGTCGCTGGGCTCGCTCTATGCCCTCGGCGCGCTGGGCATCGCGCTGATCTTCGGCGTGATGCGGCTGGTCAACTTCGCCCATGGCGACGTCATCGCCTTCTGCGTCTTCGCGCTTCTGTGGCCCTCGGTCGATGCCGTCGCCATCATCTTTGCCGGCAACTTGCCGTGGTTCCTCCTCATCCCCTTCACGCTGGCAGTGGGCGCGGGGCTTTCCGTCCTGTCCGAGGTCGTGGTCTTCCGCCGCTTCCGCCGGGTGAACCCCGCGACGATGATGATCGCATCCTTCGCGCTGGGCTTCGTGATCCGCTATTTCCTGCTGATGCTGTTCTCCAGCCGGCCGAAAAGCATCTTGCTTCTGCCGGGGCTGAGCCAGCCGGTCGAGATCTTCGGCGCGCGCATCCCGCTTTTGCAGCTGATCACCATCCTGGTGACTATCGCGGTCCTCATCGGGCTGACCGCCTTCCTGCGCCGCACCCGTTTTGGCCTTGAGATGCGCGCGGCGGCCGAAAACTTCACCATGGCGCGGATGCTGGGGGTCCGGGCGAACCGGGTGATCATGGGGGCCTTTGCCCTTTCAGGCGCGCTGGCAGCGGCGATTGCACTGATCCTGGGGTCGCAGACCGGGACGGCCAACATCATGATGGGGGCAAGCGTGATGCTGATGGCCTTCATCGCCACGGTGATCGGCGGCATGGGCAGCCTTGCGGGCGCAGTGATCGCGGGCTTTGCCCTCGGCGCCATCGCCACGGTGATGCAGGTGATCCTGCCGCCCGATGCCCGCGCCTTCCGCGATGCCTTCGTCTATGGCGCGGTCATCCTGGTCCTGATCTTCCGCCCGCAGGGCCTTCTGGCCGCGCGCGGCACCAGGGAGCGCGTCTGATGGCCCGTCCCTCGATCCTGCGCCGCACCATCGCCACGCCGCTGATCCTGTCGGCGCTGCTGGTGGCCTTCGCACTGGTCGCCTGGTTCGCCGGGTCGCGGCCCTTCAACCAGACCGTGATCGACATCTTCCTTCAGGTGATCTTTGTCGTCGGGCTATACACCTTCATCGGCAATTCCGGTGTCATCAGCTTCGGCCACATCGCCTTTGCCTGCCTCGGCGGCTATGTCGCGGCCTGGACCACGATCAAGCCGATGATGAAGGGCATGGCGATGCCCGGCCTGCCCAATTGGCTGACGCAGCTGGAGATCCCGTTCTGGGGCGCGGCCATCGCGGGCGGAGCCTTCGCCGCCTTCTGGGCGCTTGTCTTCGGCGCAGTCCTGATGCGGCTTTCGGGCATCGCGGCCTCGATCGCGACCTTCGCCATGCTGGCCATGGTGAACGCGATCTATTCCAACTGGTCGAGCGTGACCGCCGCCACCTCATCCGTCGTCGGCATCCCGATCATCCGCAGCCTCTGGCCCTATCTGGTCGCCGCGATCCTTGCTGTCTTCGTCGCCTGGGCCTTCTCGATCAGCCGCTACGGCCTTGCCTTGCGTGCCGCGCGGGACGAACCCACCGCCGCCGCCGCAAGCGGCGTGAACAAGAGCCTGATGCGATCATGCTCTGCACGATGATGCCGGGCGCGGTCTCGGCCATCAAGCAGCTGCGGGCAGCGGGCATCAACTCGATGATCCTCAACGGCTCGGGTGTGGACGGCAGCTACTGGCTGTCGGCGGTGCCGGATCTGTCCAACTTCTTTGTCCCGGTCCAGGGCTCGATCTACGGCGACGACCCGAACCCCGAAGTGACGGCCTTCAACGCCAAGTACAAGGAAGCCACCGGAGGCGACCCCTCGACGCAGTATGTCTATCCGGGCTACGTGCTGGTCGACGTCTGGGCGAAGGCGGTGGAACGTGCTGGCACCACCGAGGCCGCCGCAGTGGTGGCGGAACTGGAGAAGATGAACGGAGAGCCCACGCTCTTCGGCCCGCGCACCTTCACCAGCGAGCTGCACCACCAGAACCAGGCCCGCTACCTGATCGTCGAGACCAGCAACGGCAAGCCCGGCGTGGTGGACGAGTGGACGATCTCGGCGCCCATTCCGGTCGCCGACCTGATGAAGTAAGGCTTTCCGCAAGCCCCTGTCGGCCCCGTCTCACCGGGGCCGACCCTGCGACGGGAGATCCCATGCCCGAAGGCTTCATCCGTCCCCTGCGCGCCGCGGACGAAGCCGACTGGCGCCGTCTCTGGACCGGGTATCTCGACTATTACGAAACCTCGGCGCCCGAACTGGTCCATGCCACCACCTTCGCGCGGCTTCTGGGCGATGATCCGCGGGATTTCCACGGCCTGATCGCCGAGGTCGACGGGCAGGCCATGGGGCTGGCCCACTACCTTCTCCATCGGCATTGCTGGAAGGTCGAGAACGTCTGCTATCTACAGGACCTCTACGTCGATCCGGCTGCCCGCGGCACCGGCCTTGGGCGCAAGCTGATCGAGGGAGTCTTTGCCGCCGCCGATGCCAACTGCACGCCGGCCGTCTACTGGCTGACGCAGGATTTCAACGCGGCCGGTCGCAGGCTTTACGACCGGATCGGCAAGCTGACGCCTTTCATCCGCTACACCCGCTGACCGCGCGTCTTGCGGCAGCTGTGCTTCCAGGCGATCAGATCGCTGTCGAAGGCAGGGACATCGCGGCCCGGCACAGGCGCGACCGCGACCGCACCCGTGGCAGGTCAACGTCAAGCGTCACGCAGCAGAAGCGACCGGGACGCGGAGCCACAACTCGCATGCCGCGACAGGATCGGCCCATGACGTGGCCATCGCCCCATGAACTGTGCAGATCGCACGAGACGGGCTGTGGACACCGACCCGTTTGGCAGCCCCGGCCGTCAGGAGCCCTGCGACCGGGGTTCACTCGCGCCGGCAGAGACCTGCCGTTCCGCGAACCGCTGGTAGAGCGTGTTGGCGCGGGTCAGATGCTCGGTCATCGCGCGTTCGGCCCGTATGGAATCCCTGGCCTTGATGGCCGCTAGGATCGCGGCGTGCTCTTGCAGTGTAAGCTGCTCGGTCCCGGGAACGCGCACGAGGTGGGTGTAGAATTCGGCAAGCCACCCGAACATGGCCTCGCTCAGGGCCGGAAAGATGGAATTGCGGGTGATCCGGGCAATTTCGCTGTGGAAGAGCATGTCGCAGTTCACGAACTGCACCATGTCCGGCAGGCTGTTCTGCTGGTCGTTGAAGCGCTGTTCAAGCTTCTCGATATCCTCCGGGGTGGCCCTTTCGACTGCCAACCGGACCATGTTCACCTCGAACAGAAGGCGCGCTTCCTTGAGGTGATCGAGTCCGTGGCCGGAGGACCGTAGGATTCCGCTTGTCGTCAGGGACATCGAGTTCAGGAGATTGGCGAAGGTCGGCGCGGCGACCTTGGCACGTTCGCCCTGGGTAAGCCTGATCAGGCCCATGCGCGCCATGTTCTGCAGCGCTTCGCGCACGGCGGGGCGGCCGACACAATAGCGCTCGGACAATTCGCGTTCGGCAGGAAGCGGGTCGCCCGGTCTGAGGCCCTCATCCTCGATCATGGCGATGATACGATCCATGACCTCCTGATAGAGGCGACGGCGTTCGATCGGTTCTTTCATCATGCGCGGAACAACCTTGGTCCGGGCCCAGCTCTGGCAGGATTTAGCGCATGTGGCAGACCATATCCAGTCGGGTCGGAGGACGAGCTGTCACCCAGCCGGGCGGATCCGCCGCTTCAGGAGCAGCCTGAGCCGCTTTTCCCGCACACCGTCGGCGAGAACGGCAATCAGGATGATCAGACCTTGCATCATGGGCTGGAGATAAAGGTTGACCCCGGTGAACACCCGGCCAAGCTTGACGGTCTGGATCAGCGTGGCGCCGAGCACGGCGCCCCAGACCGAACCGACCCCGCCGAAGAGGCTGGCTCCCCCCAACACCGCAGCTGCGATGACGTCGAACTCGCGGCCCTCGCCGAAGCCCGCATCCAGCCGACCGATCTGCGCGATCATGATGGTGCCGGCGACGGCGGCGCAGAGGATGCGCGCCAGTTCCGACCTTCCCGCGCCCATCAGGCCGAACAGCCCGACCAGCTCGCCCGCGCGGACCGTCAGCGACACGTCCTGAAGCACGCCGGGCTGGGTCAGCCCCCGCGCCTCCAGCACCGTGGCGCTGCCCGGGGTGGCGCTGCGCGGGGGGTAGAGGCCACCGAGGTCGCGTCCGATCATCGACCGGATCATGCGCTGCACCGTGAACTCTGCGGCCGGTCCGCTGTCCACCAGCTGGCCGTCGCGCAGCACGCCGATATCGTCCGCCAGCTGCTGCACATCGCCGAGGATATGGCTGATGTAGATGATCGTCCGGCCTTCGGCCCGCAGCGCGGCGATGGTCTCGAACAGCCGGGCGGTCTCACGCAGGGTCAGCGAGGTCGTCGGCTCGTCGAAGATGATGAGCTGGGCGTCGTTGTGCAGCGCCTTCGCGATCTCGACAAGCTGCCGCTCACCCGGGGACAGCCGACCGATGGGCGTATCCGGGTCCAGATCCAGCGCCAGGCGCCTCAGGATTTCGGTGCTGCGCCGACGGATCGTCGACCAGTCGATCAGGCCGAAACGGCGGGGGAAGCCGTCGATATAGAGGTTTTCCGCCACCGAAAGATTGGTGAAGAGGTTCAGTTCCTGGTGAATGAAGGCGATCCCGGTCCGTGCGGCGTCGCCGGCAGATTGCGGAGCGTAGGGTGCCCCCCGCCAGCGCATGGCACCGCTGCTGGGCTGGACCACCCCGCCGATCATGTTCATCAGCGTCGATTTGCCCGCGCCGTTCTGCCCGATCAGGCCAAGCAGGCGGCCCTCGGCCACGTCGAGCGTGAGGTCCTTCACCGCGGACACTCCGAACCAGGTCTTGCCCAGACCGTCGAGCGACAGAAGCGCGGTCATCTTGCGCGATCCTGCATGATCCGCGTCCGCAGTACGTCAAGCAGGGCTGCGGCAAGGATCACGGCACCCTTCATCATGTCCACCTGGAACGCCGACAGGTTCATCGCCCCGAGCGCGCTGGACAGGAGGACAAAGAACAAGACGCCGAACAGTGTCCATATGATCTTTGCCTTGCCGCCGAACAGGCCGGTCCCGCCGATCACCGTCGCCCCGATCACGTCGAGCAGGAACGTGCCCTCGCCCAAGGTGGGCCGACCAGCCTCGAGCCGGGCGGAGTAGAGGATGCCGCCAACTGCGGCAAAGACGGCCGAGACGATGAAGACAAGGACAATGACGCGCCGCACCGGCACGCCGGAAATCTCGGCCGCCTTGCGGTTCTGGCCGATGGCGAGGATCTGGCGGCCGAAGACGGTGCGGTTCAGCAGCACATGGGCAAGGATCGCCATCGTAACGGCGATGACCATCGGATAAGTGACAAGCGAAAACACCTGCTTGCGTGGCAGTTGCGGCGTCTCCTTGGCCCCGAAGTAGACCGAAACGATATCGCCCTTGCCCAGCGCCACATAACCTTTGGGAAGTTGCGCGATGTTCTCTGATTGTGTGAGGTAGATGGCAAGCGCGCTGATCGTGATCATGCTGACCAGCGTGACCATGAAGGCCGGCATTTCCAGCACGGCAATCGCCAGGCCGTTCAGCAGGCCGATCAACGCCGCCAGCGTCAGCATCACGATGATCGCAACGGCAATGCCGCCAGCGACCCCGGCGAGCGGCCCCCCGTTCTCGGTGATGACGCTGCCCCAGAGCGGGGCCTTGGACAGGACGACCGGGTCAGCAACCAGCGTGATGAGCGCCGCCCCGATCACGGAGGTCAAGGCAATCACCGCGCCCTGGCTGAGGTCGATCCCGGCGATGGCCAGCACGAAGGTCTGCCCGATGGCGACGATGAGAAGCGGCCACATGTTGGACAGGATGTTCACTGCGTTGCTGGGCGTCAGCAAGGTCGGCAGGAACGGCGCCAGGACCGCGATGAAGGCAAGCGACATGTACAGCACGAAATAATCCGACAGGAACAGGTCGGCTGCCCGGTCTCTTACGGATCGCTGCGGTGTGGGGGAAAAGGTCATGCGTGATCAGTCCGATGCTGGAAGTGGGACCCGGCCGCGGGAGTGGCGGCCGGGCCCTGCGAGGCGCTTACTTGTCGAGGAAGCCTTCCGACAAGAGGACGCAACCCCACATGTCCATCTCGCGCTTGCCAAGGTTGGCCTGGGTCAGAGCGAAGCCGGGATCGGGGATCACCTCGTTCGGCCGGGCATTGCCCGTCTCGACCGCCTTCAGGATCGCATTCATCGCCGACTCGGCCTCGAAATACAGGTCCTGCACGCCGGTGGCCGAGACATAGCCTTCCTTGATCAGCTTGCAGGCCGTCGCGTCGCCGTCGAGCCCCGCCAGCGGGATGTGTCCGTCTTCGCCGGCCTTCTTCCACATGCCGCGCGGCTCAAGCACCGAGCGGATCGTCGGGAACAGGAAATCGGAAGAGGTGAACATCAGGTCGATCTTCGGGTTCGCCGTCACCGCCGCCTCGAGGTTGGCCAGAGCCGTCGCCGCGTCCCATTCCGAAGCCACCTCGATCACGTTGAAGCGGTCGGCATGCTTGTTGATCGCAGCGTAGAAGCCGTCCTTGCGGCCGACGGCGTTGGGGTCGCCGAGGTCGCCGACGATGATCAGGGCGTTCAGCTTCGCATCGGCAGGTGCCCCGGCCAGCGCCTGCTCCACCACGAAGTCGGTTGCGGCCTCGGCGATGGTTGCGTTGTCGGCGACGACGATGATGCCCTTGGACAGGTCGGTCGGCGGCCGGTTGAACACGGCGATCGGCTTGTCGGACGCTTGCGCCTCCTTCACGATCGTCACGGCACTTTCGCCATCCTGCGGGATCAGGATGATGCCGTCGACCCCTTGGGCGATGCAGTCGCGCACCTGTTCCAGCTGCTTGTTGGCGTCTTCGATGGCGTTCTTCTCGATCACTTTATGACCGGCTTCGGTCAGCGTGGTGGTGATCGCCTTGTGGCCGGCGACCCAGAACTCGGTTTCCAGATCCTGGAACGCAAAGCAGATGTTCGCCGCCTGTGCGCCCGACCCGAAGGTCGCACCTGCGGACAACAGGGCCAGGGTGGCGGTGGTTCTCAGCAGCTTCATGGTATCCTCCCTTTGAGAGCTGTTTTCAGTGCTTGTCCGGCTACGCGAGGCGCGCCTCCGGGTCTGATCGGGCCACCCCGTCGCGCATGCGCACGAACAGGTCCTCTGGGCCCATCTGGCCGCCTTTGACGATCCAGTCGCAGGCGGCGTCAGCCTGGTGAAAGTGTGCCTTCATCAGCGGCACCGCGGGCGCGATCTCGGCCTCTGCGGTCAGCGCCACGGCTCCGAAGGCCCGGGTGGCGAAACTCGACGTGTCGCCGCCTGCGACGGCGAAGCGCGATGCCGCGCGACGGTCGTGCAGTCCGCGCAAGGTGCGGCCGAACCCCGCCCCCAACCGTGCGGTCGCTGCCTGGACCGACAGGCCGCTGCTCCGATATGCCGTTCGCGCCGCGGCAAGCGCCGGGTCATCGGGACCGCGTGCCGAGGCGAGGATGACGCTCTGTCCGCTGCCAAGCGCCGCGGTTGCAGCCTCTTCAGCCGCGCGACAGACCTTTTCCCAAGCCGCGGGATCAACCAGGGCAAGGTCCCTGACCTCGGCCAGATAGGGCTGGTTGGCGTAGATGTCGAAGGCATGCCGGAAACTGAGCCGCAGGAAGCGCGGCGCACCGATGGCGCCCGCGGCCAGTGCGGCCCCGAGTGCGCGATAGGGCGACTGCCAGCGAAAGTTCTCGTGCACCAGAAGCGGGACTCCGGCCGCTGCGCAGGCCGCGACCATCGCATCGCCATCGTCAAGCGTTTCGGCAAAGGGCTTCTGGCAGGTCACGCCGCGGCTGTGACGTGCCGCAAGTTCGACCAGCGACCGATGCGCGGCGACGGTCGTGACAATGTCGGTGAAGTCGGGATTCACCTCTGCCAGCATCGTGCCGGCATCGGTATAGGCCAGGGCACCGAAATCGAGGGCGAAGGCCCGGGCCTTTGCGGGGTCGGTATCGCAGACCGCGACGATCCGCACGCCGTCGATTTCCGCCCACCCGCGCATGTGGTTCCGGGCGAGGAAGCCGCAGCCGATCAGGGCACCCCGCAGAGTCGTGGTGCGACCTCCAGCCTTTCCGGGCCATCGGTTCTGATCGACAGACCATCGGTTGTCATGCTGGGGCCCGAGACGGTCTCGCGCCAGGTTGCCGTTCGCCCCGCCAATGGCGCGACGGCGCGGATCAGTGCACCAAGCGGTGTGCCTTCGGCACCGAGCGGGCCATCGGGCATCGCCAGCGAAACGCTTTCGACCCCGGCTCGTGCCGCAGCGGCCAGCACGCCAAACGCATGAACCGCAGCAAAGCCGGTCCTCTGGCGGAGATCGACCATCGCCATCGGCAGTCTCAGCCCGTCGGGGTTGGGCACCACCGACCGGCCATAGGGGTTCGACCGCATGCCGATCGAAAAGAGCCCCAGATGCAGCGGTTTGCCTGGGGCGAGGGCCTTGGCCGAGGCGAAGATGGCCGGCAGGGCTTCGCGCGTTGCAATGACCGAGTCGTCGTCAGCGGCATGCACGATCGCGGTCGTGCCGAAGGTCGCGTAGTCGGCCGAAAGGTCCGGCGGGCAGCGGTTGAATTCGGTGAAGTTGGTCAGGCTTCCCGTGCCGACCGGAACGCCGGGAAAGGCCGCGCGCAACGGCGCGATTGCGTCGCGCGGCGCGGGGCCGTCGGGCCAAGGGCCCTCGGGCTGATGACTGGCGAGATAGCTGCGCGGCAGGGCGACGACCCGCAGCGGCCGCAGTCCCAGGTGCAGCAACCGCCCTGCCTGGGCGTCCAGATCGGCCAGATCGTCGAACAGGATCTCGACCGCCACATCTGCCCGCTGGGCCAGAGCGGCGATCTCGACCTCGGGTGTCGCTGCCGAGACCCGCAGCAGGACCGGCACACCCGGGAAGGCCGCCAACCCCCGCAGCGACGACAGCCCCGGTTCATGCGCCAGCAGAACCTGCGGCAGTCGCCAGATACCCGCCACCGGCTGCGGCCGCGGCGGGGGCACCTCTGCCGCAAGGCCCAGTTCCAACGTGATCTCTTGAACGATCTCGCTGCCCGCCGCAATGACATAGGGGCGTGGCAGCGACAGCGGCCGGCAGTAGGTCTTGAAGCTGGCATCCGACCAGTTGCGCTGATCCTCCATCTCGAAGATGTCGCCCCTGAAAGTCAGCCCGACCGACACCGGACCGACGCGATGTGCGATCCCGGCGATCCCGCCCACCGGTTGCGCCGGGGCAATGCGTTCGGGAAAGGCGGCCTCGGACCGGGAACCGTCGGAATGGGTAACGGTCATCGGGGTGCCTGCAACCTCGGCCAGGGGATGTAGCACAACGAAACCGGCACGGTTCACCTCCATGTCGCGGTCAACGGCAAGCCGGAGAGCAAAGCGAATGCGGGTTTCGGCCTCTGCCTCGACGCGAAAGGTGCCCCGGAACCGGCCGAGCCTTTCGTCGAAGCGGCGAAGATAGCTGTTTTCTTCCACCTCCTCGGCCGAGGTGACGACGGGAACGGTTCCCCAATCCGCATCGCGCACAGGACAGGACAGGCCGCGCAAGACCTCGCGCCCGGCAAACCAGAGTCCGCGCAGTTCGCCCTGGCGGATCACCGCACGAAGCCGTCCCAGCGTGATCGCCGCCTGTTCATGCCAGTCCGTCACGGCTTCATATCTTTCCGTGGACGATCAGATCGGCGGCCTGACGGACCACCTTGGGCGAAAGGGCCTCGCGCCAGTCTGGCCGCATGATCCGCGACTTGCCGAATTCCAGCAGGCGCAGCGCGGCGTCCGACGGCACCTTGGGCGAATAGCCGAACCACATCGCGATCTCGACATTCAGGTGCCCGATCAGAAAGTCCTTCGCCGCCTCTCGGTCGATCCCGTAGCGGGTCGCGCATTCCTCGACCGCCTCGGTCATCGCGTCGATCATGCACATCGCAACCATTTCCGACAGGCCAGGCTCGAGGATCGCTAGCTGCTCGACACTGACGCGATGGGTCCTGGTCACGGGCGACCACATCGCCTCGCAGATTTCGACGCCGAGCGCATAGTGTTCTTCCGGCCCCTGCATCAGGGCGCAGACGATCGCCTGCTTGGCCACCCCTCCATGGTAGTCCCGGCGGGCTTCCCAGTCCGACTCGTCATTGTAGAGCGGCGGATGGCAGGGATGACCGACGAAATAGGTCAGGTCGGGACGGTCCTTGGGCAGGACATCGGCATAAGGCGCGGCCGCATCGAGGATCAGCAGCATGGTTCCTGCCGGCAGGCTGGGCGCGATCTCGGCCGCGACCCTGCCGATGATGTTGTCCGGCAGCGCCAGCACCACGACCTCGGCGCCCGGCAGGCCATGGGCAGCATCCGTTGCCGTGATACCCGCATCGGCGAGCCGCGCCCGGCCGACTTCGCCGATCTCGACCGCGCGCAGGTCATATCCTGCGTCGAAGAGCTTTTTGGTGACGCGAAATCCCATTTTGCCACCAGCGCCCAGAACCGCGACCGGTCGTGTCATTGCATCCTCTCCTGAACAGCGTCCGACGGGTGATATCCCCAGCGAATCATATTGTTAAAAAACACTAAGCAACATAGTATACCATTATGCCAGTGTCACCCCCCCAACCCCCGCTGTTAAACCCTCTCGTCAATGTTGCTGTTTCAACTGTCGTCCTGGACGGCAGGCCGTTGGAGCACGGACTCGCGCTTCTGGCGGAGGCCGGTGCTGTCGCGGTGGAACCTGCCTATATCGAAGGATACATGGCCTTCGACGAGGACAGCTTCCGTGAATCGCGCGCGCAAAGGCTTGCGCGCCTGATCGCGGTCAGCGGCCTTACGGTGCATGCAGTCTCGGCCCATACCGACCTGGGCAGTCCCGACAGCCACGAAAAGCTGCGCCGGAGGATCGGATTTGCGGCGGCGCTCGGTGCGCGGATCCTGATCTGCAATGCCACGACCGCTGATCGCACCCAGGACTTCCGTAGGGTCGTCACCGCTGTCCTGCCCGACCTTGCGGCGGCCGGCCTGACGCTTGCGCTCGAGAATCCCGGCCATGGATCGGACGCGCTGATCCCGGACGGCGTGCGCGGCGCCGCGGTGGTTGCCGCATTCGACAGCCCCTGGGTAAGGCTGAATTATGACATCGGCAATGCACTGACCTACGGTGCGCGCCGCGCGTCGGCAGCCGAAGATTTGCGCGCCGCACTTCCGGTCGCAGCCCATCTCCACCTGAAGGACCTCAGGGATGTCGCCGGAGACTGGGTGTTCTGCCCGGTGGGCCAGGGCGATGTCGGCTATGGAACAGACGTGCCGCTCGCAGCCATTCCGCCAGACGTGCCCCTCGGGATCGAGCATCCCATCCGGCTGTGGCGCCCGGCCCACGGCGATCCCAGGCGCCGAGAAGAGGTTCCCTCGGACAGCGCAGTCGTTGCAGCCGTGCGCAGTTCGCTCGAGTGGGTGGCGCGGTCAGCGTCTGGTGATGACCAGGGCCTGTCGACGTTCACCCGAGGCGAATGACTGTCGCAGCGACTGCGATGAAGGCACAGAAAATCCTGTCTGTCTTGCAGCACCGCGTGGCGATGCTTCCGAATTCCTTGCGCTTTTTCAATGAGGGTCTCGATCAGGTGCTGCCACTTGCAGGTGACGCGGTCGAACTCTGCCGTGACGAACCTGACCCATAGTGCTTCATTCCTTTCCTTCGAAAGGTTCGCACCATCAAACCGTGGGATCAAACACCAGTCTCCTTGGACTTTGTCGGAAGGCCACGACCGGCCGCTTTCGCCTATTGCGTCCGCTTGACAACGGTCCTTACGACCTTTCGCGCCAACGTGCCTTTCTGTCGCGCCTTGACGAAGCGATCAGGTCCGAATACCTACCCGGGGCAGAGCGGGCGTTGTGTAATGGTAAGACCCCTGCCTTCCAAGCAGGAGACGCGGGTTCGATTCCCGCCGCCCGCTCCAAGAAGCACTTGCCGACAGTATGCTGACAAAGCGCTCGCTCCTTGAAGAGCAACGCCTTGATTATGTTTGGTTTCGCACAAAGATCGCACTAGCCTTCCAAGCTGGAGACACGGGTTTGATTCCCGTCACCCGCTCCAGCCTCTTCCGGGCGGAAGCACTCTGTGTCCACGCCGGAAATTTCCGGATCGCCGTCTTTTCGCAAGGGTCCGGTTGCGGACCGTCCGGACACCCCGACCCCTGCGCCGAGACCCGATGCGGGCCGCAACGGAAGCAGGCCGTCCGGGCGTGTGATGCGGTGACAGGCCAGGAGTTCCCCCGATGACCGACCACGAGCCAGGCACCCAGTCCAACCATGATGCGCACGAGGAGCCGTCAGGCGGGACCCCTCAGAGATTTTCGCCCTGCGGCATGCCAAGGACATGGAAGCCGCCATCGACATGGATCACCTCGCCCGTGGTGCAGGCGCCGTAGTCCGAGCAGAGCCAGACCGCCGTGCCGCCGATCGCCTCGAGCGTGGCATTCGACCGCAGGGGGGCGTTCTCCTCGGTATGCCGGTAGGTCGCCCGCGCCCCGCCGATGGCCGATCCCGCAAGCGTCTTCATCGGCCCGGGCGAGATCGCGTTGACCCGGATCTTCTGCGGCCCGAGGTCGTTGGCCAGATAGCGCGTCGCCGATTCCAGCGCCGCCTTGGCCACGCCCATCACGTTGTAGTTCGGCACCACACGGTTCGAACCCTGGAAGGTCAGGGTGATCAGCGACCCGCCATCGGGCATCAGCGCCTCGGCGCGGCGGGCCACGTCGATGAAGCTGAAGCAAGAGATGTTCAGCGAATTCAGGAAGTTGCCCTTGGTCGTGTTGATGAAGCGCCCGGTCAGCTCCGCCTTGTCGGAATAGGCGATGGCATGGATGACGAAATCCAGCCTGCCCCAGCGGCGGCCGATCTCGGCAAACAGCGCGTCCAGGCTTTCCTCGTTCGTCACATCCGCGTCGATCAGGAAATCCGAACCCACGCTGGCGGCCAGCGGCTCGACCCGCTTGCCGAAGGCCTCGCCCTGGTAGCTGAACGCCAGTTCCGCGCCTTCCGCCGCCAGCGCCCGGGCGATGCCCCAGGCGATCGAGCGGTCATTGGCCACGCCCATGACCAGCCCGCGCTTGCCCTTCATGAGGTCTGCCATGGCGATTACCCGAGATATCTGGACATGACGAGGGTGGCGTTGGTGCCGCCGAAGCCGAAGCTGTTGGACAGGACCGAGTCGAGGTCCACGTTGTCGCGCATCGTGGTCACGATCTCGCCCGGATCCAGAGCCGGGTCGGGCGTGAACACGTTCGCCGAGGCGGCGATGAACCTGCCGTTCAGCATGATCAGCGAAAAGATCGCCTCCCACACCCCGGCGCCACCGAGACAGTGGCCGGTCAGCGACTTGGTCGAGGCGATGGGCGGCGTGGAGCCGCGGCCGAAGACGCGGCGGATCGCCTCGACCTCGGTGATGTCGCCGACCGGGGTCGAGGTGCCGTGGCTGTTGATGTAATCGATCTTGCGGCCTGCGGGCAGGGTGGACAGCGCCAGCCGCATCGCCCGTTCGCCGCCCTCGCCCGAAGGGGCCACCATGTCGTAGCCGTCCGAGGTGGCGCCGTAGCCGGTGACCTCGGCATAGATCTTCGCGCCGCGGGCCCTGGCGTGTTCCAGTTCCTCCAGAACCACGATCCCGCCGCCCCCGGCGATGACGAAGCCGTCGCGGTTGGCGTCATAGGTGCGCGAGGCGGTTTCCGGCGCGTCGTTGTATTTCGACGACATCGCCCCCATCGCGTCGAAGAGGCAGGAGAGCGTCCAGTCCAGCTCCTCGCCGCCGCCGGCAAAGACGATGTCCTGCTTGCCCATCTGGATCAGCTCGGTCCCGTTGCCGATGCAATGCGCGGAGGTGGAGCAGGCCGAAGTGATGGAATAGTTCACGCCCTTGATCCTGAACGGGGTGGCGAGGCAGGCGGAGACGGTCGAGGACATGCCCTTGGTGACGCCGAAGGGACCGATGCGTTTCGGCGCGCCGGTTTCGCGCACGATGTTGTGGGCCTTGAAGAAGGATTTGGTCGAGGGACCGCCCGAGCCGACGATGATCCCGGTCCGTTCGTTCGAGATGTCGGATTCCGACAGGCCGCTGTCCTTCACCGCCTGGTCCATCGCGATGAAGGTATAGGCCGCCCCATCGCCCATGAAGCGCAGGTCGCGCTTGTCGATGTGGTCTTCCAGCACGATGTTCGGTGCCCCATGAACGCGGCAGCGGAAGCCGTGCTCGGCATAGTCGGGGGCGAAGACGATGCCGGACTTGCCAGCGCGCAAGGACGCCTCGACCTCGGCGGCGGAATTGCCGATGGAGGATACGATCCCGATCCCGGTGATGACGACGCGGCGCATGGGGCCTCCCTTGGTGACGTGTGGTCTGTTTAAGGGAGTGGGGGGGAGGGGGCAAGGTGGTTGGGTCGCGCGGCGCTTGTCCGATGCCGGGGGACCGACTAATCTTGCCAGGACGGCACCCTCCCGACCCCAGACGCGATTTGACCAGGACCTGCTGCGGACCTTGTTCGACCGCGTCTACGTGATCAACCTGCCGCACCGGACCGACCGTCGGCGCGAGATGATGGCGCAACTGGCGATGATCGGCTTGGCGGATGATCCGCTGGTGCAGTTCCTCCCGGCGGTACGGCCCGCAGACCCCGGCAATTTCAGCTCGGTGGGCGAGAGGGGGTGTTTCCTCAGCCACCTCGCTGCGCTGCGGGACGCGGTGGCAGAGGGCCATCGCAGCCTCCTCATCCTCGAGGATGACGTGGACTGGACCCCCGCCGCGCTGGCGCGGAACGCCCGGCTTGACGCACTGCACGAAACCGACTGGGCCTTCCTGCACGGCGGGCGCGGCCACGACCGGGCCGCGTCGGACGGGGCGATACGGCTGGAGCCGCTAAGCCCGGATCGGGACCTGCTTCTGAGCCATTTCATCGGCCTGCGGGGCGAAGTGATCTTCCGGTTGGTCGATCATCTGGAGGCGATGCTCCAGCGCCCCAGGGGCGCGGCCGAGGGCGGGCCGATGCCCGTGGACGGGGCCTATTCCTGGTTCCGCCGCGCGCATCCCGAGGTGGCGTCCTATGTCTGCACCCCTTCGATCGCGCAGCAGAGATCAAGCCGGTCTGACATCTCGGTGCCGACGGGCTGGCGGGCCACCAGGACCGCCGATTGGGCGCGCCGGGTGCTGCGGCCGGTCAGGGCGCTGTTGCGGAGGAGATGGCAGCAGTCAGGCTGGGTCGCGGGCGCTGTTCAGGGCGATGTCCGGGCGATGGCGGCAATGCGTTCGGTCTCCTTGCGGTCGGCCATCGTGGGGCCTCCGAAGGACAGCCGGACCCCGATGAAGTACCAGCGGAAGAGCCATGGGGCGGCAAGGATCGTGATGGCAGATGCGCAGCCGGTGACGGCAAAACATGCGACCAAGCCATAAACCTGGCAAAGATCGGAAAAACCGCGCGTCGCCACCGCAATCGCGCGGTCTGTGGCGGCCGCAGCTCACTCTTGTGTCGCCAGAGCATGATCCGTTGCCGCAAAGCTCGCCAGCCGCCCCGGCGGGGGACTTACGCCTCGCTCAGCGCCACCTTCATGTCCTTCACCAGATAGATCACTTCGCCATCCGCCTCGACCCGGCCATCGGCCACTCCCATGGTCAGGCGGCGGGTCTGCACCGCCTTGGTGAAATCGACGTGGTACGTCAGCCGCTTGCGGTCCGGGCGGACCATGCCGGTCAGCTTCACCTCGCCCACGCCAAGCGCATAGCCGCGCCCCTGCCAGCCGCGCCAGCCGAGGTTGAAGCCGGTCAGCTGCCAGAGGCCATCAAGGCCCAGACAGCCGGGCATGATCGGGTTGCCGGGGAAATGGCAGTCGAAGAACCACAGGTCCGGGGTGATGTCGAACTCGGCCACCACATGACCCTTGCCGTGCGCGCCCCGGTCCTCCGAGATGTCGGTGATCCGGTCCATCATCAGCATGGGCGGCGCGGGAAGCTGGGCGTTGCCGGGACCGAAAAGCTCGCCCCTGGAACAGGCCAGAAGCGCTTCCTTGTCGAAGAAGGTCGGATACGACGCCATCCCTTGTGGTCCCCCATTTGCCCCGTCACCCTCCCTAGCATCCGGCGGCAAAGACTGGCAAGTCTGGCGGGCGCGCGCAGGGCGACAGGCAGGACGGGTTCGCAGCGGTCGGCACGGCCATCGGGTGGGTGAACCCGGCGCAAGAGATTGCCAGGGCGGCCCGGGGCCGGATCGCCGCGCCGCGGACGCGGGTTGCGCCGCGGGTGGCGGTGGCGCCGGTCGTCGGGCCGCTCTGGCCCCGGATTCGGCAGGATTCTGCGGGGATTTCCCGCTGAAGGCCACGATTCCGCATTGAAACGGTCGGGATTGAGGCCCTATATCGGACTGAGTATGGAACGAGGCGGCCAGTGACCGGCAGGGAACGCAGCGCGGAATGGCTGAAGGCGGGGGGCTTGCGCCCGACGCGCCAGCGGCTTGCGCTGGCGGAACTGCTGATCGGCGACGGGATGAACCGGCATGTGACGGCGGAAAGCCTGTTTGCGCTGTCCGCTGATGCGGGCGAAAAGGTCAGCCTGGCCACCGTCTACAATACGCTGCGCGCCTTCTGCGAGGCGGGTCTGATGAACGAAGTCGTGGTGGATGGCTCGAAAAGCTATTTCGATACCCGCACCGACGACCATCCGCATTTCTACTGGGAAGACAGCCACACGCTGACCGATGCCCCGGCCGAAGAGCTGGAGATCGCCGCGCTGCCGCAGGTGCCCGAGGGCATGACGGTCAGCCGCGTCGATGTGGTGATCCGCCTGCGCCGCGCCGAGCAGGGCGCAGCGTAAAAAGGGCGGGGTTGCCCCCGCCCGCACTGGTCACGCAACCTGTCGGCTCACTTCGGAACCAGCACCGTGTCGATGACGTGGATCACGCCGTTCGACTGGTCCACATCGGCGATGGTGATCGTGCCGATGTTGCGCGATTCCGAATAGACCATCGCCTTGTCGCCCTTGAACTTCACCGACAGCGCGTCGCCCGACAGGGTGCGCAGGTTGGCAAAGCCGTCCTTGCCGACCTTGCGGCGCAGATCGGCCAGCTTCAGGTCTCCGGCCACGACATGGGCGGTCAGGACCTTGGTCAGCATCGCCTTGTTCTCCGGCTTGAGCAGCGTCTCCACCGTGCCGGCAGGCAGGGCGGCGAAGGCGTCGTTCACGGGCGCGAAGACGGTGAAGGGGCCGGGGCCCATCAGCGCATCGACCAGGCCCGCCGCCTTCACGGCGGCCACCAGCGTGGTGTGATCCTTCGAGTTCACGGCATTCTCGACGATGTTCTTCGACTCGAACATCGGCGCCCCGCCGACATCGGGGTTGGCGGCAAAGGCCGAGGTGGCAAGGGCAGACAGCGCGACGGCGCCAAGGATCGATTTCAGCGACATGGGACACTCCATTCCGGGACCAGCCGGACCATCCGGCTGTCACATTCAAGGGAACGGAGGCGTCGGCGCCGAAGTTTCGGTCAGGCGATCACGGCTGCGTGATGGGTCAGAACCACTGCCCCGGCTCCATCAGTCCGAGGTCCATCAGCTGCCGGCTGTTCCAGTCGAACCGCACCGAATTCGGCCAGCGGAAGGTCTGGATCGCGTGACGCGAGCCGGGATTGGTGCGCAGCGCCTTGGCGGTGCGGAAGGAACAGACCGCCGCGGTCAGGTTGTTGTGCCAGCGGCAGGAATAGGTGTTCATCTCTTCCTCCGTCAGCGTGAAGTCGGGCCGCAGCGTCACGCCCGGTTTCGCACGGAACAGCGAGATGCGGTCGATCCGGCGCCGGGAATAGGGGATGTGTTCCTCGAAACGCCAGCGCAATCCGCCGTGGAAATCCAGCTGGCGGTCCTTCGGCTGCCAGTCGTTCGCGGGGTCCTTCCGGGCCAGGGCATAGTATCCGGTGCGGTCCAGCCAGGCATCCTCCAGCGACACGGCATCCGGCGCGGCCCCAAGGTCTCCGGCGTAAAGGTCGATCACATAGGTCAGCATCGCCTCGCGCCGTTCCTCGGCGTGGAAGGCCAGCATCTCGCCGACGCGGCGCGTCTCGCAGAAGGGGAAGAACAGGTATTCGGCGTTGTGGCAGTAGTAGATCCACCGACCGGGCAGCGCCGCGGCCGCCCGGTTCACCGCAGCGACCAGCGCCCCTTCGGCAAAGACGTCGTGCCGCACGATGTGGACCCGCCCTTCCTGTTCGGGATGGACCTCCACCCCCTCGGGCGCCAGCAGCACGACATCGCGGAAGCCGATCTTCAGGTGGTGGTCGAGGGTCGAGTCCAGTTCGACCCCGTCCTCGGCCAGGATCAGCGCGACCGGACCCTTGCCGAACCCGGTCGGCGGGCGGTCGAGCAGGGCGGCAAGGCTGGCGTGGCGCATTCCGGTTTCCGTTGGCGGTGGGCGCGAAGGTCTGCGATCCCGCCCGCGGATGCAAGTCCGCGCGGTGGGCCAGGCAGAAGCGTTGAGGTGGGGGGCCGCTTGCGCTAGAAGCCCGGCAGTCCAGGAGACCAGGCCCATGACCGAAGCCAAGAAGCTGTTCGTCAAGACCTACGGCTGCCAGATGAACGTCTACGACAGCGAGCGCATGGCCGAGGCGCTGGGCGCGAAGGGCTATGTCACGACCGAGACGGTCGAGGATGCGGACCTGGTGCTCTTGAACACCTGCCACATCCGGGAAAAGGCGTCCGAAAAGCTGTATTCCGACCTTGGCCGGCTGCGGGCGCTGAAGGCAGCAAGGCCCGGCCTGAAGATCGGCGTCGCGGGCTGCGTCGCCCAGGCCGAGGGCGAAGAGATCCTGCGCCGCGCGCCGGTGGTCGATCTGGTGGTCGGGCCGCAGGCCTATCACCGCCTGCCCGCCATGGTCGAGGCCGGGGGCCGCATCGTGGACACCGAGTTCCCGGTCGAGGACAAGTTCTCCCATCTGCCCGAACGCCGCGCGCTGCGTGGCCCCACGGCCTTCCTGACCGTGCAGGAAGGCTGCGACAAGTTCTGCGCCTTCTGCGTCGTCCCCTACACCCGCGGCGCCGAGGTCAGCCGCCCCGTCGCGCGGCTTCTGGACGAGGCGCGCAAGCTGGTGGCGCAGGGCGTGCGCGAGATCACGCTTCTGGGCCAGAACGTCAACGCCTATCACGGCGAGGGGCCGGGCGGCACCTGGGGCCTCGCGCGTCTGGTGCGCGAACTGGCCGGGATCGCCGGGCTGGACCGCATCCGCTATACCACCAGCCATCCGAACGACATGGACGACGACCTGATCGCCGCCCATGGCGAGGTGCCGCAGCTGATGCCCTATCTGCACCTGCCGGTGCAGTCGGGGTCCGACCGCATCCTGAAGGCGATGAACCGCAAGCACACGGCGGAACAGTATCTGCGGCTGGTGGAACGCATCCGCGCGGCGCGGCCAGACATCCTTCTGTCCTCGGATTTCATCGTGGGCTTCCCCGGCGAGACGGATGCGGATTTCCAGGCCACGCTGGACCTGATCCGCGCCGTGGGGTTCGGCGCGGCTTTCAGTTTCAAGTATTCCGCCCGGCCCGGCACACCTGCGGCCGAGAAGGCTCCGCTGCCGGCCGAGGTGGCCGACGCCCGGTTGCAGGAGCTTCAGGCGCTGATCACCGCCCAGCAACAGGCCACGCAGGCGGCCATGGTCGGGCGCGAGGTCACGGTGCTGTATGAAAAGCCCGGCCGTCTGCCGGGGCAGATGGTGGGCAAGTCCGACCACCTGCATGCCGTGCATGTCCCCGACCCGGACGGTCGAATCGGTGAGATCGTAAGGGTGCGGGTCGCGGCCTCGGCCCCGAATTCTCTGGCCGGCGCCCTGATTTCGCGCGCGGGCTGACTGCATGTCATCAGATCCTGCTGGCAAGAATGCCGCAGTCGCGGCGCCGAAACGCCGTTCGGGCGCCGATCCTGGTATCTGCGTCTTCTCTTGGTCGGGTTTCGTCGGCAATATCCGCCCATTGCTGCTGCCGGGGCCGAACAGGCCCGAATTGCCGAAGTGGGGGACAGAATGAACATGGAAAGCAGGCTGCGGCTGGCGCTTTCGGCTTGCATCGCCGGGATGTGCCTGGTCGCGGCGCCGATGGCCTGGGCGCAGGAGGGCGCGGTTTCGGGCAAGATCGAATGGGGCGTCTGGATCGACCCGGACGGCTGCCAGCACTGGTGGGCGGATGGCGGGACCGAAGGCTACATGGTGCCGCGCCGCGACCCCAGGACCGGCAAGCCGGTCTGCCTGAAACAGGTCAGCTGCCTGACCGAAAGCACCGACACCTATTTCGCGACCGCCAGCGCCACGCTGACCGCCGCGGGCCGGGAGAAGCTTGAAAGATACTTCCGCCAGACGGGCGCCTTCTCCTTCTCGATCGAAGGTCACACCGACAGCCGCGGTTCGGAGGCCTACAACCAGGGACTGTCCGAGGCCCGCGCCGCAGCCGTGGCGGCGGTCGCGCAGTCGGTCGGCGCAGTGGTGGACAGCGTGACGGGCTACGGCGAAAGCCGGCCTGCCGCCTCGAACGCGACCGCAAAGGGCATGGCGAAGAACCGCCGTGTCGAAGTCTTCTGCAAGAAGGGCTGAGGATGATGACGCTTGCAGGATGCAGGAAAACGGGACGCATCGGCGTGCTGGCACGGGCGGGGCTGATCCTGGGATGTGGCACGCTTCTGTCGGGATGCGGCGGGCTGTTCGAGGGGATCGAGGGCACCAGGCCCTATTCGGGACCGGATTCGGTGATTGCCACCGCCCAGGACTTTGGCCGCGACGATTCGAAGCTGGTCGATGGCGAGGCGGCGATCGCCTATGATCCGGATGGATGCCAGGTCTGGATCATCGACGACGGTCTGGAAGGCTATTCCTCGCCGCGCTTCGACCCCAGGACCGGGCTGCCGGTCTGTGACGGCAAGTATCCGCCGGGAACGGTGATCGGCGTCTACGAGACGCGCGATGCCGGCATCCGCGACCGGGTCTCGGGCCCGGCCCGGGGCCACGGCAAGCCCTGAGGCGATCCGCGACCGACAGGAAAACGCAGGGCCCCGGCGACGCCGGGGCCTTTTTCTGTGCGTCATTGCGCCGACTGTCATCAATTCGGCATGATTCCCTACAAGACTTTGTGTCGGCATCGGGTTTCGCTTGCCAGATGCCGTATCCGGCTGCAAAGTTTTTTCGTGGCCCTGCAACAAGGAGACCCCTTTGGGCATCAGCGCGCTGACCCCCCCGTCCGCCGAGGATATCGTCGAGACCATCCTCGAATTTCCCGACAACCGGTTGCTGATCGATCTGTGCGGCGAATTCGACCGCAACCTGGCGCAGATCGAACACCAGATGGGGGTGCACATCCTGCGACGTGGCAACCGTCTGGCGGTTGTGGGCGACAGGATCACGCGCGACCAGGCCGCAGCGGTGCTGCGCTCGCTTTATGCCCGGCTGGAATCGGGGCGCAACGTGGCTGCCGGCGACATCGACGGCGCAATGCGGATGGGCCGCCCCGCCGGCGAGGCAGAGGGCGCCGAGCAGATCGAGCTTTTCTCGACAGGCATGGAACTGCGCACCCGCAAGAAGCCGATCGAACCCCGGACCGAGGCGCAGAAGGCCTATGTCGCCAACCTCTTCCAGAACGAGCTCGGCTTCGGCATCGGCCCGGCGGGCACCGGAAAGACCTATCTCGCGGTCGCGGTGGGCGTGACCATGTTCATCTCGGGCGCGGTGGAGAAGATCATCCTCTCGCGCCCGGCGGTGGAGGCGGGCGAAAGGCTCGGCTTCCTGCCCGGCGACATGAAGGAAAAGGTCGATCCCTACATGCAGCCGCTTTACGACGCGCTGAACGATTTCCTGCCATCGAAACAGGTGGAAAAGCTGATCCAGGAAAAGCGGATCGAGATCGCGCCGCTGGCCTTCATGCGCGGCCGCACGCTGTCCAACGCCTTCATCGTGCTGGACGAGGCGCAGAATGCGACCTCGATGCAGATGAAGATGTTCCTGACCCGCCTGGGCGAAGGCAGCCGCATGGTTATCACCGGCGACCGGACGCAGGTGGACCTGCCGCGCGGCACCGCCTCGGGCCTGGCCGAGGCCGAGCGGATCCTCAAGGGCGTGCGCGGGGTCAGCTTCAACTACTTCACCTCGAAGGACGTGGTGCGTCACCCGCTGGTCGGCCGGATCATCGAGGCCTACGAGGCGGACGAAGCGCGGGCCTGACCGGCGGCTGTCGGGCAGAGGGCTGGCGCGCGAGGCTTCTGTCTCGTCCTCGGGGCTTCAGCCCGCCTTCTCGGCAGTTGGGGGTTTCACCCCCAAACCCCCAGAGTATTTGTCACATGGGCAAGCAGCATTTGCCCATGTCCCAAATACTCCCGCCGGAGGCAGGTCACTTGCGCGCCGCGCGCGATTTGACGGATGGACGGCTTCGCGTTAGGGGCGGGGCATGGACCTGGTCGAGACGGTGATCGAAGACACGCGGTGGGAGGCCTTCGGGCTTGCGGCCCTGGCCGAAAGCGCCGCGCGGGCGGCCCTCGCGGGGCTGGGTCTGCCGATGGCCGGATTCGCGATCAGCGTCCTTGGCTGCGACGACGCGCGGATCGCCGCGCTGAACGCCGATTTCCGTGGCAGGCCGGTGCCGACGAATGTGCTGAGCTGGCCCTCCGAGGAACGGGGGGCGGACAGTGTCGGAGAGGCGCCGACACTGCCGGAGCCGGGCGACGTCGAGGACCCCGAACCGCTGGGCGACATCGCGATCGCCTGGGAGACCTGCGCGCGCGAGGCAGGTGAACAGGGCAAGCCCATGGCGGACCACGTCACCCACCTGATCGTCCATGCCACCCTGCATCTGCTGGGCTACGACCACATCGAGGACGAGGATGCCGCGCTGATGGAGGCGCTGGAGGTCCGGATACTTGCAAGCCTCGGGGTTTCTGACCCATATTGAGGCTCGCACCCGCTGGACGGGTGTTATCTCGGACAAAGGACCGATGGGCAGTAGCACCGACGGGTCTCCGGCAGCGCAGGCCGCGCTGGACGAGACCGATGATCCCGCCTCAGACCAGGGCCAGCGCGGCTTTTTCGGCAGGCTTCTCTCTGCCTTCAGTTCCGTGCCCGAACCGGCCGCCGGCCTGGCCGAGCCGGGCGCCGCACCTGCCTCGCAGGGGCTGCACGCGCTGCGCCGGATGCGGGTGGATGACGTGGCCGTTCCCAAGGCCGAGATCGTTGCCGTGCCGCTGGACATCGGCAAGGACGAGCTGGTCGAGACCTTCCGCCAGCATGGCTTCAGCCGGTTGCCGGTCTACAAGGGCACGCTCGACCATCCGCAGGGGCTGGTCCTCTTGAAGGACCTGGCCTTGCAGCACGGCTTCGGCGCCTCGGGCCGGTTCAGCCTGAAGCGGCTTCTGCGCCCCATCCTCTATGCGCCGCCGTCGATGCCGACAGGCGTCCTTTTGCAGAAGATGCAGAAGGAACGCGTGCACATGGCGCTGGTGATCGACGAATACGGCGGCGTGGACGGGCTGGTGACCATCGAGGACCTGATCGAGACCGTCATCGGCGAGATCGAGGACGAGCATGACGAGGACGAAGGCGCGCTGTGGAAGGAAGAAAAGCCCGGCGTGATCCTGGCGCAGTCCACCGCGCCCCTGGAAGAGATCGAGGCCGCGCTGGGCCTGGCCCTGCGGATGGGCGAGGAGGACGAGGAGATCGACACGCTGGGGGGCCTTGTCTTCCTGCGGTCCGGCCGGGTGCCGGCGCGCGGCGAGGTGATCGAGCACGAAAGCGGTGTCCAGTTCGAGATCGTCGATGCCGATCCGCGCCGGATCAAGCGGGTGCGCGTGCGCCTGCCCGAGGCGGTGGCCCCGGCTTCGGCGGCCGGGTAAGGCATGGGGCAGGGCTGGACCGAAGGCCGGCGGCGGCTGGTGCTGGCCTCTGGCCTTGGCGCCGTCGCGGCGCTGGGGCAGGCGCCCCTGGGGTTCTGGTGGGCGACGCTGGCGGCGCTGGCCGGGCTGGTCTGGCTTCTGTCCCGGGTGCCGGACGCGCGCGGGGCCTTCCTGACCGGGCTGTTCGCCGGGGCCGGGCATTTCGCCCTCGCGCTGAACTGGATCGTCGAGCCCTTCCTGATCGACATCGCGCGGCACGGCTGGATGGCGCCCTTTGCCGTGGTCCTGCTGTCCTTCGGCCTTGGCCTGTTCTGGGCCGGGGCGGCGGCCCTTGCCCGTCTGACCGCGCAGCCCGCACTGGGATTTGTCTGCTGCTTCGTCGCGCTGGAGTGGCTGCGGGGTGTCCTCTTTACCGGCTTTCCCTGGGCCATGGCCGGCCATGTCTGGATCGGCACACCGGTCGATCAGTTGGCCGCGCTGGCCGGACCATCGGCGCTGAGCCTTCTGACGCTTCTGGCCGCGGCCCTTCCGGTCCTGTGGCGCGGAAGGGGGGGGCTGGCCACGGCCGCCCTGCTTCTGGCCCTGGCCTGGGGGTTCGGCGTCTGGCGGCTGGCCCAGCCCCTGCCCGCCCCGCGCGAGGCGGTGGTGCGGCTGGTCCAGCCCAATGCCGCGCAGTCGCTGAAATGGGACCAGGCCCTGGCGGACGAATTCCTGGACCGGCTGCTGGATATGACCGCCGGGGCGCCGCCGGCAGACCTGACGCTCTGGCCGGAAACGGCGGTGCCCTACATGCTGGAATATGCGCCCTCGGTGGCCGGGATGGTGACGGCGGCTTCGGGCGGGCGGCCGGTCGCGGTGGGGATCCAGCGCGAAGAGGCGGGGCGGTTCTACAACTCGATCCGGGTGCTGGAGGGCGAGAGGGAAGAGACCGCGCGCTATGACAAGGCCCATCTGGTGCCTTTCGGCGAATACATTCCCCTTGGCGACCTTGCCTATCAGTGGTTCGGCCTGCGCGCCTTTGCCGCCCAGGCGGGGGCGACCTATTCGGCGGGGCCGGGGGTGCGGGTGCTGGACCTCGGGCGCTTTGGCAAGGTGCTGCCGCTGATCTGCTACGAGGCGATCTTCCCGCGCGAGGTGAACGCGATGCCCGAACGCGCAGACTGGATGCTTCAGGCGACGAATGACGCCTGGTTCGGCATCTGGACCGGGCCGTTCCAGCATTTCGCGCAGGCCCGCCTGCGCGCGGTCGAGCAGGGTCTGCCGCTGATCCGGGTGGCCAACACCGGGGTGACGGCGGTGATCGACGCCCGCGGCAGGGTCGTGGAGGCGCTGCCCTTCGGGACGATGGCGGCGCTGGATGCCCGGGTTCCGGGGGCGCTGCCGCCCACGCCCTACAGCCGCCGGGGCGACGGACCGCTGCTGCTGTTGCTGGCCGGTCTCGGCCTTCTGGCCATGTTCCGCCGCTGGCCCGCTGCCCATTGACGCCCCGACCCCTGCCGCGTAGGGAGGCGCATCTTGAACTGCCACAACGGCTTCCTGGCGTGGCGGGGATCATCCAACGGAGCACTTCCTCATGAGCCGCAAAGATTACGTCTTCACGTCCGAGTCCGTCTCGGAGGGCCATCCCGACAAGGTCTGCGACCGCATCTCGGATGCCGTCCTGGATGCCTTCCTGAAAGAGGAACCCAACGCCCGCGTCGCCTGCGAGACCTTCGCCACCACGAACCGCGTGGTGGTCGGCGGTGAGGTCGGGCTGTCCTCGAAAGAGGCGACGCGCGCCATGATGGACCGGATCGACGGCATCGTGCGCGACTGCGTGCGCGACATCGGCTATGAACAGAAGAAGTTCCACTGGGAAAAGATCAAGGTCCACAACTACATCCACGAACAAAGCGCCCACATCGCGCAGGGCGTGGACCGCGACGGGGCGGGCGACCAGGGGATCATGTTCGGCTATGCCACGACCGAGACGCCCGAGTTCATGCCGGCGCCGATCCTTTATGCCCATGCGATCCTGCGCCGTCTGGCCGAAGCGCGGAAGTCGGGTGCCGAGCCGACGCTTGGGCCGGATGCGAAAAGCCAGCTGACGCTGCGCTATGCGAACGGGAAGCCCGTGGAGGTGACCTCGATCGTGCTGTCCACCCAGCACACGTCCAAGCGCCAGACCTCGAAGGTCATCCGCAGGATCGTGGAGCCCTATATCCGCGAAGTCCTGCCCGAGGGCTGGATCACCCGCAAGACCGAATGGCACGTCAACCCGACGGGGACTTTCGTCATCGGTGGGCCCGATGGCGACGCAGGGCTCACGGGCCGCAAGATCATCGTGGACACCTACGGTGGCGCGGCCCCCCACGGCGGCGGCGCGTTCTCCGGCAAGGACCCGACCAAGGTCGACCGCTCGGCGGCCTATGCCGCGCGCTATCTGGCGAAGAACGTGGTGGCCGCGGGGCTGGCCGAACGCTGCACCTTGCAGGTGAGCTACGCCATCGGCGTGGCGAAACCCCTGTCGATCTATGTCGACACCCACGGCACCGGCCAGGTCGAGGCCAGCCGCATCGAGAAAGCCGTGGCCGAGGTCATGGACCTGACCCCGCGCGGCATCCGCACGCATCTGGAGCTGAGCCGGCCGGTCTATCAGCGCACCGCAGCCTACGGCCATTTTGGCCGCGCGCCCGAGGCGGACGGCGGCTTCTCGTGGGAGCGCACCGATCTGATCGAGGCGCTGAAGCAGGCCGTTTGATCGGGCAAGCCGTCCTTGTGGCATCGAGCCACGCGGACGGCCTCGCCACTTCGGGCTCCGGTCGCGCTTGACCCTGTCGCCTGGCTCTGTTTGAAGGCCCCGGATCAGTTCCGGGGCTTTTTCACATGACCGACGCGGGCCAACGCCGCAACTTCTACGGCCGGATCAAGGGCAAGACCCTGCGGGCAAGCCAGAAGGGCTATCTGGCCGAGGATCTGGGCCCGCTGACCCTGCGCGGGGTGACGCGGGAGGAAAATCCGTCCCGGTCGGCCCTGGACATGGGCTTCGCCAAGGGGCCCCTGTGGCTGGAAGTCGGCTTCGGCGGGGGCGAGCATCTGGTGCATATGGCGGCGCGCCATCCGGAGGTGACGCTGATCGGGGCCGAGCCTTTCGTGAACGGCGTCGCGATGCTTCTGGGCAAGATCCGGGGGGCGGGGGTGACGAACCTCTGGCTGCATCCGGGCGATGTGCGCGATCTTTTCGACGTCCTGCCCGACGCCTGCCTGTCCAAGGTCTTCCTCAACTACCCCGACCCCTGGCCGAAGGCCCGCCACCACCGCCGCCGCTTCGTCACGCCGGAATACCTGCTGCCCCTGGCCCGCGTCACGGCACCCGGTGCCGAGTTCCGCGTCGCCACCGACATCCCCGACTATGTCCGGCAGACGCTGGAGGAAGTGCCCGAAGCCGGGTTCAGCCTGGTCGCGCAGACGGGGGCGGGCGAGGCCTGGGAGGACTGGATCCCGACGCGCTACGAGCAGAAGGCGCTGCGCGAGGGACGCCAGCCGCATTACCTGACCTTCCGCCGCCGGGCACCGGAATTCTAAGCAGAATTCCGGACCGATTTCCGCAAGAAATCGGGGTCGCGCGGGTCGCAAGGTTGCGCTATCAGGCATCCCGGAACCTGAGGGAGACGAAGATGTCCGGCCATGGCGATGCGCAACCGATGAAATCCCGCAAGTCCGGGCCGCTGACGGGCGTGGCCGCTGTGCCGGGTGACAAGTCGATCTCGCACCGGTCGCTGATCTTCGGCGCGATGGCGGTGGGCGAGACGAAGATCTCGGGCCTTCTGGAAGGCCAGGACGTGCTGGACACGGCCAAGGCGATGCGGGCCTTCGGCGCGACGGTCACCCGGCATGGTGAAGGCCTCTGGACGGTGAACGGTGTGGGTGTCGGCGGGTTTCAGGAACCGGCGGATGTGATCGACTGCGGCAACTCCGGCACGGGCGTCCGGCTGATCATGGGCACCATGGCGACGACGCCGATCACCGCGACCTTCACCGGCGATGCCAGCCTGCGCAAACGCCCGATGGGGCGCGTCACCGAACCCCTCGGCCTCTTCGGCGCCCGCGCATATGGCCGTCAGGGCGGCCGCCTGCCGATGACCGTGGTCGGTGCCGCGAACCCCGTCCCGGTGCGCTATGCGTTGCCCGTGGCCTCGGCCCAGGTGAAGTCGGCGGTGCTGCTTGCCGGTCTGAACGCGCCCGGTGAGACCGTGGTGATCGAGAAGGAACCGACCCGCGACCATTCCGAGCGGATGCTGCTGGGCTTCGGGGCGCAGCTTCACGTCGAGAAGACCGCCGAGGGCCATGTCATCACCCTGAAAGGCCAGCCCGAGCTGCGGCCGCAGACCGTGGCCGTGCCGCGCGACCCCTCCAGCGCGGCCTTTCCGGTCTGTGCTGCGCTGATCGTCGAGGGCTCGGACATCCTGGTCCCCGGCGTCAGCCAGAACCTGACCCGCAACGGGCTTTACCTGACCCTGGTCGAGATGGGCGCGGACATCGAATTCCGGAACCCGCGCGAAGAGGGGGGCGAGCCGGTGGCCGACCTGCGCGTCCGGTTCTCGGGCAACATGCGGGGGATCGAGGTGCCCCCGGACCGCGCGCCCTCGATGATCGACGAATATCCGGTCCTGTCGGTCGTCGCGGCCTTCGCCACCGGCCGCACGGTGATGCGCGGCGTCAGGGAGCTGCGGGTGAAGGAAAGCGACCGGATCGACGCGATGGCCCGGGGGCTGGAGGCCTGCGGCGTCCGCGTGGAAGAGGACGAGGACACGCTGATCGTCCACGGCATGGGGCCGGGCGGTGTGCCGGGGGGCGCGACCTGCGCCACCCATATCGACCACCGGATCGCGATGTCCTTCCTGGTCTGCGGGCTGGCGGCGAAGGCTCCGGTCGCGATCGACGACGGATCGCCGATCCAGACCTCCTTCCCGATTTTCGAGGACCTGATGCGGGGTCTTGGGGCCGAGATCGCGCGAGGCTGACCTCGGCCCGGTTGGCCGGCGTCAGAACACGCCGAGCAGGTAGAGGACGATGATGATCGGGATCGGGATGCCGATCAGCCAGGCAAGGGCGCCTTTCATGGGAGAGCTCCGGTTGTTTCGCTGCCGGGGCAACGCTTCGGCCACCGCTGCGGTTCCGTCAGGCAGGTCTGCCGCCTAGCATGGGGACGTGCCGGCAGGGGCTTCGAACTGGCGCTGGATGCGGCGTATCAGGTCGGGGCGCGACTGGAACACCAGATGTCCCTCCTCGGGCAGCACGCAGAGGCGGGCATCGAACCTGGCCGCCAGGCGCCGCACCGCGCCCAGGCCGAACACCGGGTCGCGGTCGCCATGATAGAAGGTGATCCGGGCCTGCGTCGCCAGCGCTGCGCGCGACGGGGCCCAGAGCAGCAGGCTTGCCGATTGCGCCCGGCCCCGGCCCTCGCCCGGGGTCGTCAGTCTGCCGCGCATCGCCTCTTCCAGCCGGCGGGCGATCTCGCGCTTTTCCGCCGAGCGGCGCCAGCCGGTGCCGAGATAGAGCGTCTTGAAATATTCCTCCCAGACCCGCTGGCGGTTTAGCGAACCGATGGCCAGCGCGCCGCCAGCCACCTGCACCGCGCCGCGCAGCGTGGCCAGCGCCGCCCCGGGAAAGGGGGTGGCGCTGGCGACGGCGACCACCTGGACCCGCTCACTGTGCTGGATCCTCCCGGCGGCTTCCAACGCGATGACGGCGCCGGTCGAATAGCCGAGAAGCTGGATTCGGGCCTCCGGGTGGCGGTTGGCCAGGTCGGCGACCCATTGCGCAGATCGGGCGATGTCAAGCGGGGGGCGCAACGGTTCGCCCTGCATGCCGGGCAGGCGGTATTCGACGACGAGGTGGTCGGGGCCGGCCCAGCCGCGCGCCGGGCCGAAGACCCCGGCTGTGGTCAGCGCGCCGGGCAGAAGGACGGTCACGGTCTGCGGGCGGGCCCGCGTCTCGGCCGCGACGGGGTAGAGGGGCGCGCGGGCCGGCAGGTCGCGGGCGGCGCATGCCGCAAGCAGCAGCGCGGCTGCCGATGCCGCCGCAGTAGCCAGGGGGCGCATCCTGGGTCTTACCAGGGCCATCGGCTGGCGGCGAAGGCGGTGAGGGTTGCGGTGATCCGCGCAAAGCTTGCGGCCGCGCGGGGGGCGGAGTGGCGGGCGCGGAGGTAGCCGTGGACGAGGCCCGGCTCGGTGATCGAACGGGCGCGGCCCCCGGCTTCCGCGATCTTCCGGGCATAGGCCGGGGCGTCGTCCGCAAGGGGGTCGCATTCGGCGGCGATCGCAAGGGTTGGCGGCAGGCCGGTGAAATCGGTGTCCCGCAGCGGGCTGACCGTGGGGTCTGCGTCAGGGGCAGGCCCGCCGTGGCGGATGTCCCGGTAGAACAGGACCTCGTCGCGGGTCAGCATGGGGGCCTTCGCATGGGCGAGGTAGCTGCCTGCGGAAGGATCTCCGCCGAGGCCGGGGTAGATCAGGATCTGGCCCATGATCTGCGGCGTGCCGCGGAGGGCGTGGCAGGCGGCGGCGGCAAGATTGGCCCCGGCGCTGTCGCCCACCAGGATCAGCGGACCCCGGGCCGCAAGGTGGCGGGCCACGGCGCAGGCGTCGTCGAAGGCGGCGGGGTGGAGGTGCTCCGGCGACAGGCGATAGTCGACCGAGACGACGGTCAGGCCGGTGGCCCCCCGGATGTCGGCGCAGATCCCGTCGTGGGAATGGAGGCCGCCGACCACGAAGCCGCCGCCGTGCAGGTAGAGGACGGTCGGTTGCGTGCCGGGGTAGATGCGGCAGGGGACGCCGGCGAGGGGGGCGTCGTGCGAGGTCACACCGGCAGGGTAAGGGGTGTCGAAGGCCCGGCACATCCGGTCGTAGATCGCCCGCTGCTCGGCGATGGAGCGGGTGGCGGTGCCCTCGGGGTAGGCGGCCTCGGTGCGCTTGATGAAGGCCCAGGTGGGGGCGTCGATGAGGCTCTGGTAGTCGGGCTGGGTCATGGGCTCCCCTCTTTCCAGGGGAGTGTAGGGGCGGGGGTGGGGGAGGGGAAGGGCCGCTGGCCGCGCCGCGCGCGGCGCCTGGGGCGGGGTGAGGGATTTCAAGGGGTTGGCTGTGGGCGTTAGGGTGGGGTTAAGGATTGGGGGGTGGCATGACCGATGCAATGAAATGACCTTCCCGACAGTCACCCGGAGAGGCCCGGGCACCGGAGAATTGCCTCGCCGGACGTCCGGCAGCTTGTGGGCGCGCCGCTCTGCCAGCAGCAGCGCCAGTGGCCGCACAGGTTCTCGCCGCGACCAGAGCGGAAGCGCGAGTGCGGAACGACCCGAGGGCATGGCCTGGTGCGCAATCCATGCGCAGCCTGCGGATGGTGAGGCGGAACCTTACCCTGCGGTCATGGTGGTGTCCTGTCATCCCCGCGAAAGCGGGGATGACAAAGGGGGGGAGCGGAGTCGGGCTGAAGCCCGACCTGCGGAACTTGCGCCAAGGGAGTCGGGGCAGGCCCCGACCTACGGGCTACCGCGCGAACCGCTTGTACTTCACCCGCTTCGGCTCCAGCGCGTCGGGGCCGAGGCGGCGGACCTTGTCTTCCTCGTAGGCCTGGAAGTTGCCCTCGAACCATTCCACATGGGCGTCGCCCTCGAAGGCCAGGATGTGGGTGCAGAGCCGGTCGAGGAAGAAGCGGTCGTGGCTGATGATGATCGCGCAGCCGGCGAAATCCTCGATGGCGGCTTCCAGCGCCTGAAGCGTCTCGACGTCCAGGTCGTTGGTCGGTTCGTCAAGCAGCAGGACGTTGCCGCCCGATTTCAACAGCTTGGCCAGGTGGACGCGGTTGCGTTCGCCGCCCGACAGCAGGCCGACCTTCTTCTGCTGGTCCGTCCCCTTGAAGTTGAACGCCCCGGTATAGACGCGGGAGTTCATCGCGTAGTCGCCCAGATGGATCACCTCGGCCCCGCCGGAGATTTCCTCCCACACGTTCTTGTTCGGGTCCAAAGCGTCGCGCGACTGGTCCACATAGGCCAGCTTTACCGTTTCGCCCAGCTTGATCGTGCCGGCGTCGGGTTGTTCCTGACCGGTGATCATCTTGAACAAGGTGGACTTGCCCGCGCCGTTCGGGCCGATGACGCCGACGATGGCGCCGGGGGGGACGGTGAAGGACAGATCCTCGATCAGAAGCTTGTCGCCCATCGCCTTCTTCAGGCCCTCGACCTCGATCACCTTGTTGCCCAGACGTTCGCCGTTCGGGATGATGATCTGCGCGGTGGTGGCGCGTTCGGTGACGGTCTGGCTGACCATCTCGTTATAGCGGTTGAGACGCGCCTTGCCCTTGGCCTGCCGCGCCTTGGCGCCGGAACGGATCCATTCCAGTTCCTTTTCGAGGGCCTTCTGGCGCGACTTGTCCTCGCGCGCTTCCTGGGCCATGCGCTTGGCCTTCTGTTCCAGCCAGGAGGAATAGTTGCCCTCGTAGGGAATGCCGCGGCCGCGGTCGAGTTCAAGGATCCAGCCGGTGATGTCGTCCAGGAAATAGCGGTCGTGGGTGACGATCAGGATCGTGCCCTTGTAGTCGATCAGGTGCTTTTGCAGCCAGGCGATGGATTCGGCGTCGAGGTGGTTGGTGGGTTCGTCCAGAAGCAGCATGTCGGGCTTTTCAAGCAGAAGCTTGCAGAGCGCGACGCGGCGGCGTTCCCCGCCCGACAGCGTGGTCACGTCGGCATCGTCGGGCGGGCAGCGCAGCGCGTCCATCGCGACGCCGACGGTGGCGTCGAGTTCCCACAGGTTCTGGGCGTCGATCTGGTCTTGCAGCTGGGCCATTTCCTCGGCGGTTTCGTCCGAGTAGTTCATGGCCAGTTCGTTGTAGCGGTCGAGGATCGCCTGCTGGGCCGCGACGCCGAGCATGACGTTTTCCTTCACCGTCAGCGCGGGGTCGAGGTAGGGCTCTTGCGCGAGGTAGCCGACTTTCGCCCCTTTCGCCGCCCAGGCCTCGCCTTTGAAGTCCTTGTCGATCCCGGCCATGATCTTCAGAAGGGTCGACTTGCCCGCGCCGTTCACGCCGACGACGCCGATCTTCACGCCGGGCAGGAAGTTCAGGTTGATGTTTTCAAAGCAGGTCTTGCCGCCGGGATAGGTCTTGGAGACGTTCTCCATGTGATAGACGTATTGATAGCTGGCCATGGATGGGGTTCCTGAGATCTGGGGTTGGCGCACATGTAGCGGCGAAGGGGCGGGGCTGCAACCGGGGCCGGGCTTGTGCGGGGCGGGCGGTTCGGGTTTTCTCGGCCGCATGGGAGGACGGGTCCGATGCGGCAGGGGTTTCCGGTGGCGACCAGGGGGATGGTCGTGGGGCTGCTCGGCGGGTCGTTCGATCCGGCGCATGAGGGGCATGTGCATATCACCCGCGAGGCGCTGAAGCGGATGGGGCTGGATCAGGTCTGGTGGCTGGTGACACCGGCCAATCCGCTGAAGGCGCGCCAGCCGGCGCCGCTCAAGGACCGGATCGCGCGGGCGAAGGCGGTGATGCGGGACCCGCGGGTGAAGATCACGGCGCTGGAAGAACGGCTGGGCACGCGGGCGACGGCGGATACGATCGACCGGCTGAAGGCGATCTATCCCGGAGTCACGTTCGTCTGGCTGATGGGGGCTGACAATCTGGTGCAGTTTCATCGCTGGGGGCGGTGGCGCGACATCCTGCGGGCGGTGCCGGTCGGGGTGCTGGCGCGGCCGGGGTCGGGGGTGGCCGCACGGCTGTCTGTGGCAGCGCGGGCGTTCCGGGTGCATCAGGTGGCGCGTGGCGAGAACCTGCGCGGCCACAGGCCTCCGGTCTGGGCTTTCGTGAACCTGCCGATGAGCGATGCCTCGTCCAGCGAAATCCGGGCGCGGGGCGGCTGGCGCGCGGGGCGGTGAGGGCCCGCGCGCGGGGCGGGTCCGGTCAGAGAAGCTTTTCCATCCAGGTATCGGCCGGCGCGCCGGTGTAGGGGGCGCAGACGCGCCAGCCCGTCGCGCGGTAAAGCGCAATCGCCTCGGACAGGGCGGAATTGGTGTCGAGCTTCAGCGCGACCAGTCCCATCGCCCGCGCCTCGTCCTCGATGGCGGTCATCAGGCGGCGGGCGAGGCCCTGGCCCCGGGCGGCGGCATCGACCCAGAGCCGCTTGACCTCGGCGGTCGCGGCATCAAGCGGGCGCAGCGACACGCAGCCCACCGGCAGGTCGTCGGACCAGGCCAAAAGGCAGCGGCCCTGCGGCGGGCGGTAGCGGTCGGCACCCGGGTCGGGCAGCAGGAAGAGATCGGGCGTCGCACCGGGGACGCGGGCGACCAGTTCGGCGACATAGGCCTGCCAGCAGGCCAGCACCTCGGGGCTGTCGGGGTCGGCGGGGCGGATCTCCAGCTGGTCGCGGTTCAGCACCGTGGCGATCAGGTCCATCGCGGCCACCAGTTCGGCCGCGCGCGACCCGGCACGGGCAAGGAGACGCGCAGCCCGGGCCTGGCCGATGGCGTCATAGGCCGCAACTTCGGCCTCGCCCGCCGGGGTCAGCCGGGCGATGCGGCGGCGGCGGTCGGCGGGGTCGGTTGCGGTCTGGATCAGCCCCTCGCGTTCGAGGCTGCGCAGAAAGCGGCTCATGAGACCCGAATCCAGCCCCAGCCGATCCCGGATCAGCGCCACATCCGTCCCCTCGGGGCGCACCATGACCAGAACCCGGACCGCCCCCAAGGGCCGCCCCCGGCCCAGGAACGAGGTGTCCAGCGCCCCCACCTCGCGGGTGACGGCACGGTTGAAGCGGCGCAGGCGCGCGACGGCGTCAAGCATGATGGCAGACCTTGGTCAGGTATTTCATCTGACCATAGTCAGGCAATCGCGTCACGCAAGCGCGAATGGCCCGGCTGCATCCCGGACTGGCGGAATCGGCCGGGAAGGCGTTATGACCGGGAAAACGGAGGAAAAGGCGTGATTTCGCGGCGGATGATGCTGGCCGGGCTGCTGGCGGGCGCGGCCTTGCCGGCGGTGGCAGAGGTGATGGACAGCTCGCCCCGCCCGGTGGCGCGCGGGGGCAAGGCTCTGGCGGCGGCAGGGCAGGCGACGCGGAAGCCGGTCGATGCCGAGGCGCTGATCCAGGCGGCCAGGCTTGGCGGATCGGTGGCCTTTGTGGTGATGGACGGCGCAAGCGGCGCGGTGCTGCAATCGCGCGAGCCGGACCTGCCTCTGCCGCCGGCCAGCGTGGCCAAGGCGGTGACCGCGCTTTACGCGCTGGACCGGCTGGGGCCCACGCATCGCTTTGTCACGCGGGTCCTGGCCACCGGCCCGGTGCAGGGCGGGATGGTGCAGGGCGACATCGTGCTGGCGGGCGGCGGCGATCCGACCTTGCAGACCGACCAGCTGGGCGATCTGGTGGCGCGGCTGGCGCAATCGGGCCTGAAGGGGGCCACGGGTCGGTTCCTCTACTGGGACGGCGCGCTTCCCGGCCTGCGCGGCATCGCCGAGGACCAGCCCGACCATGTCGGCTATAACGCCGCGATTTCCGGCCTGTGCCTGAACTTCAACCGCGTGCATTTCGAGTGGAAGCGCGAGGGGAGCGACTGGCGCGTGGCGGTGGACGCGCGCGGCGAAAGGTTCCTGCCGCCGGTCGGCCGCGTGCGGGTGGCCATCGCCCAGCGCGAGGCGCCGCTGTTCACCTATGCGCCGGGACAGGTCGAGGAATGGACGGTGGCCGCCGGCGCGCTGGGCAAGGGCGGCAGCCGCTGGTTGCCGGTGCGCGACCCCGGCGCCTATGTGGCCGAGGTCTTCCGGACGCTGGCGCGCGCCCAGGGCATCCGGCTGGAGCCGGGCGAGCGG
Source organism: Rhodobacter calidifons (assembly GCF_011174775.1). Classification (GTDB taxonomy): domain Bacteria; phylum Pseudomonadota; class Alphaproteobacteria; order Rhodobacterales; family Rhodobacteraceae; genus Tabrizicola; species Tabrizicola calidifons. The sequence goes on along the minus strand of NZ_JAANHS010000001.1, from coordinate 249,239 downwards.
GTGGCGGCGCTGCCTGCGGGGTCCGAACTCGGGCGGCTGGAAAGCGAGCCGCTGACGGTCGTCCTGCGCGACATGCTGCGGTTTTCCACCAACCTGACGGCGGAATGTGTGGGGCTGGCGGCCTCGCGGCTGACGACGCTGAAGGCCTCGGCGCGGGCGATGTCGGACTGGGTCGCGGCGACCTTCGGGGTGCAGGTGGACCTGCATGACCATTCGGGGCTTGGCGGGCGCTCGCGCGTGACGGCGCGGGCCATGGCCACGCTGTTGCAGAAGGCCGAGGCAGGGCGGCGCGGCTTGAAGCCGATCCTGCGCGACATGGGGATGAAGGACGACAAGGGCGAGGCGATCAAGGGCAGCAAGGTGAAGGTGCTGGCCAAGTCGGGGACGCTGAACTTCGTCTCGGGGCTGGCCGGCCATGTGGTGCCGCCCGCGCCGGGGCGGGAACTGGTGTTTGCGATCTTCACGGGCGATCCCGGGCGGCGCGATGCCGTGCCGGTCGCGCTGCGCGAGGAGCCCGAGGGCGGCAAGGCCTGGACCGCCCGCGCGCGGCGGTTGCAGGGGCAGCTCATCAACCGCTGGGCCGGGGCCTACGCCTGACCTTTGCATGGCGGCGCGCGCCCGGCCTTGCGGCGCGGGCTCTTGCCATCTTGCCCCCCGCGCCGGGCGCGATTGCCCGGCGCCCTGGCGACAAGGCACCCCGCGGTCCCGCCCCCCACTACGCAGATGCGCCGGGGCCACATGGGTTTAGCCCGCCTTGCGCAGGGGCACCCGCGCCCATTCCGGCAGCCAGTCGCCATGCGCGGCCAGAAGGTCATGGGTCATCGCCCAGATCTGGTCGAGGTCCAGTTCCGCCCCGGTATGCGGGTCGAGCATGGCGGCGTGGTAGATATGCTCGGGGTTTTCCGTCAGCAGCGCCTGCACCGTCAGGTCCTGCACGTTGATGTTCGTGCGCATCAGCGCGATCAGTTGCGGCGGGATGTCATGCACCACGGTCGGTTGCAGGCCCGAGGCATCCACCAGCACCGGCACTTCCACCGCGCAGCCCTCGGGCAGTTGCGGGATATAGCCGCGGTTGCCGATGTTGCCGTAGATCACCGAAGGCTCGCCGGTGACGACCGAGTTCACGATCTCGGAGGCGTATTCGTGGGATTCCTTCACCTCGACGGTGTTGGCGTTCTTCAGCGCCTCGGCTTCCTTCTTCCAGCGGGCGATCTGTTCGACGCAGCGTTTGGGGTATTCGTCCAGCGGGATGCCGAATTTCTCGATCAGGTCCGGGCGGTCCCGCTTGATGAACCAAGGCGTGTATTCGGCGAAGTGTTCAGAGGACTCGGTCACGAAATAGCCCAGCCGCGTCAGCATTTCATACCGCACCTTGTTCGGGCAGCGCGGGTTCCAGTGCGACGGCTTGGGGAAGCGGCCCTCGCGGTAGCCCTGGATGAGGTCGGGGTAGAGGTTGCGGTAGGTCCCGTCCGGCTGGCGGTGTTCGAAGGTCAGGTAGAAGGCCATGTGATTGATGCCGCCCGCGCGGTAGCGGATCTCCTCGACGGGGATGTCGAGGTCGCGGGCCAGTTCCCACGCGGTGCCCTGGACCGAATGGCAGAGGCCCACTTGTTTGATTTTCGGATATTTCGCCGCGATGGCCCAGGTGTTGATGGCCATCGGGTTGACATATTGCAACATTATGGCATTCGGCGCGACTTCGAGGAGGTCGTCGCAGATCGACCAGAGATGCGGGACGGTGCGCAGTCCCCGCATGATACCGCCGATGCCCAGCGTGTCGGCGATGGTCTGGCGCAGGCCGAACTTCTTCGGCACCTCGAAGTCGGTGATGGTGCAGGGGTCATAGCCGCCGATCTGGAAGCAGACGACGACGAAATCCGCCCCGGTCAGCGCGCGCTTCTGGTCGGTGTAGGTCTTGACCTGCGCCTTGCCGCCAAGGGTCTGGGCCAGCTTGCCGACGATGATCTCGGATTCCTCCAGCCGTTCGGGGTTGATGTCCATGAGCCGGATCTCGGCTTCGGCCAGCGCGGGGCGGGACAGAATGTCACCGGCGATGTTCTTGGTGAACACGGTGGAACCGGCGCCGATGAATGTGATGACGGGTTTGGGCATGATGCTCCTTCAGGCTGCAATCTCGAAGGCCGCCTTGACCGGGCGGCGGGTGTGGACGGTTGAGGGGTTCTCCGGCACGGCGTCAACCGGGCCCTGTTCGCGCTGGAGTTTGCGCAAGGGCGCGATGCTCCGGCGGACCGGCATGCGGCGGTCCGGCGGGGTGGTCGGCGCGGACACCGCCGCCCCGGCAGACACCCCCGGAAGCAGCGCCGCAGGGGCGACGCGCTGGATACGGATCGTCATCTTGCTTCCCTTGATCTGTGCTTGCGCCAGGCCGATCGACGTTGACAGGGCCGCCGGTCGCGGACTCCCTCCTTCCCCGTCCGGCCAGCAAACCTTGCGGAAGTCAGGGGCTTCCAACAATATCACTTTGTCAGATTTTTTTCCGGTTTTCTAAGATCGGCAGGGGAGGGCAGGCATGGACGGCACCCGCAGCATGGCGCAGAGGCGGCGCAATCCGATGCCGGTGCCGAACCACGACCGGCATTTCTATTCGCGCAACCGCGCCTTCGGGCGGTTCGGCATCCGCATCTTCCAGCCGCAGCTGATGCCGCAGCCGCACTGGCACGGCCATGTCGAGCTGAACTTCGCGACGCATGTCCGCATGGCCTATGACTTCGACGGCACGAAGCTGGAGGTGCCGGACCGGCGGCTGGTGCTGTTCTGGGCCGGGGTGCCGCACCAGCTGACCGGGCTTCAGCCCCTGGGCGAGGCCCCGCCGCGGCTGGCCAACATCTACCTGCCCTTGGACAGCTTCCTTCAGATGCGCCACATCATGGGCTTGCAGACCGCGCTGATCGGGCGTGGGATGGTGGCGCTGCCGGAACTGCTCTGCGACAGCAACCTCGTGCAGCAATGGTATCAGGACTATCGCTCGGGCGATTTCGAACGGGCCGAGATCGTGAAGATGGAGCTGAACGCGCTGTTCCGCCGCGCGCTGGTGTCAGGCTTCGACTATCTGCGCCCGCCGCAGAACGAGATCGGCACCGACCGGACGCTGAGCTCGGCCCATGTCCGCCACGTCATCGCGATGGTGCGCCATGTGCTGGAAAATCTGGACAAGCCGCTGCTGAACGCACAGGTGACGGCGGTGACGGGCCTGCATGAAAACTACGCGGTGTCGCTGTTTTCGCGGACCATGCAGGTGCCCTTGAAGCAGTTCATCAACCGGATGCGGCTGATGCGGGCGCGGGCGCTTCTGGTGGAAAGCTCGACCGCGATTTCCGAGGTGGCCGAGCAATGCGGCTTCAGCTCGATCACCCAGTTCTACGCCCAGTTCCGCGCCGGCTACGGCATTTCGCCGGCCGCGCTGCGGCAGCACTATGTCCAGATGGACCTGCGCTAGGCTCGTGCGCGCGCGCCGGGCCGAGGGCGGACCCGGCAGCGGCGGTCGTCGCCTGCGGGTGTCGGATGGTCCGGGCATGAACGACCTGCCTCACCTGCACGCAGGCCATGCCCGGGGGCGCGTTGCCGTCTGGACCGGCTGCACGGCGCCTGGCACAGCCGTCACGGAAGCCAAGGCACAAGTCCGTCAGGGGAACGGGAAACCTGGCCGGCAGCCGATCTGTGCGACAGGACCACGCAGGACCTGAACCCTGCGAAGACGTGTACGCTGTTCCTGCTGATTCAAGTGGTGCCCAGAGCCGGAATCGAACCAGCGACACGCGGATTTTCAATCCGCTGCTCTACCAACTGAGCTATCTGGGCACCGTTTGGTGGGCGGGTGATACTCAAGCACCGGGGGGCTGTCCAGAGGGAAAACGCCCCTCAATGCGCCTTTGGCGGGGTCTCGTCGGTGGACCGGTCCTCGGCCTCGTCCGCGCTTTCGGCCGGGATGCGGTAGCTTTCGGTCAGCCAGCGGCCAAGGTCGATGTCGGCGCAGCGGCGCGAGCAGAAGGGGCGGTAGGCGGGCACGGCGGGCTTGCCGCAGATCGGGCAGCTCATGGCAGGCCCTTCGGCAGAAGCTCGGCCAGGGGCAGGCGGTCGCGCTTGCGCGTCAGCTCGTAAAGGCCAAGCGTGGTCCAGCCGGCAAGGTTCGTCTCGCCATCGGTCTTGAAGGCGGCCTTCAGCACCTGATCCAGGATATGCCGGTCGCGTTTCGGCATGGGCGCGAAGTCCACCACCACCTGCCCGCCGAGGCCCCGCAGGCGCAGCTGGCGCGGCAGGTCGCGGGCGGCGGCGATGTTCACCTTCAGCGCCGCGGCGGGCGAGGTGTCGGGGCCGGTGTTCACATCCACCGCCACCAGCGCGCGGGTCGGTTCGATCATCATGTGCGCGCCCGCCTCCAGCGCGACGCGGGGGGAAAGCAGGGCCTCGACCGCCTCGATCACGCCGTGGCGTTCGAGACTTCCGGGATCGGTGTCGGCATCGTCCACCGCCGGGTCCAGCCAGTCGCGGAAGGCCAGATCATGCGCCGAGGGGCCATCGACCAGCAGTTCCGGGTCCCCGGACAGATCGGCCAGCACCGCCTCGGCCAGGCTGCGCATCGCGGCGATGTCCTCGGTGATCGCCTGATCCTCGGCTTCCTCGCAGCCTGACCGCAGGATCAGGCCCAGCCTTTCGGACGCGCCAGACATGCCGGCCTCGGCCAGCGCCGAGAGGTCGGCGCGGCGGTCCTCGTCGCGGATGCGGCGGCTGATGTTCAGGCCGGGCGCGTCGGGGGTGATGATGGCAAAGCGCGACTTGAACAGCAGCCGGGTCGTCACGGGAACCGCCTTGCCGGGTTCGGCCGGCCCCGTGACCTGCACCAGAAGCCGCTGGCCGGGGGCCACGCCGGAAATCTGCCGCAGGAAGCCCGAGCCGCCCGGCAGCCTGACGAAGATGCCGCCCTGGCCCTTGACCGGACGGTCGGCCACCGCGCGGCAGATCGCGCCGGGCAGGATCACGTCGCCTTCGGGGTCGATGGCCAGCTCCTCCAGCCGTCCGTCCACCAGCAGCGCGGCGGCCTGACGGCCCGCGATCTCGTCCAGAACCAGAAGCCGTCCCTTCATGCCTGCCTCCAGACCGGATAGCCGACGGCGGTCAGCAGCGCCGCCGTCTCGGCCACCGGCAGGCCCATGATGCCGGTGTAGCTGCCCGAAATCCACGGGATCAGCGCCCCCGCCAGCCCCTGGATGCCGTAGCCGCCCGCCTTGCCCTGCCATTCGCCGCTGGCGAGATAGGCGTTCAGTTCCGCGTCCGACAGCCGCTTCATCTTCACCACGCTGACGCTGTCGCGCACCAGCACCCGGTCCCCGCGCCGCACCGCGACCCCGGTGATGACCTGATGCCGCCGCCCGCCAAGAGCGGTCAGGAAGGCCGCCGCCTCTCCCGCATCCGCAGGCTTGCCCAGGATGCGGCGGCCAAGCGCCACGGTGGTATCGGCGCAGAGGACCACATCCTCCGGCCCGGCGGGAACGGCACGCGCCTTTTCCTCTGCCAGCCGCAGGCAATAGGGGCGGGGCAGTTCGCCCTTCCTCGGGTCCTCGTCGATGTCGGGGGGCAGGATCAGATCGGGCACGATCCCCATCTGCGCCAGCAAGTCCTTGCGGCGCGGGCTGCCTGATCCGAGGATGAGGCGCAATTTACTTGAAGCGATAGTTGATGCGGCCCTTCGACAGGTCGTAGGGGGTCATCTCGACCTGCACCTTGTCGCCGGCCAGAACCCGGATGCGGTTCTTGCGCATCTTGCCTGCCATCACCGCGATCAGCTCATGGCCGTTCTCGAGTTCGACCCTGAATGTCGCGTTCGGCAGGAGTTCCTTCACGACACCGGGGAATTCGAGAATGTCTTCCTTGGCCATGGTCTCTCCATTGCAGATGGGCCCGCGGGGGATGTCCCGCAGGCGTCCGGTGCGCGATATGCCCCCGAAAGGGCCGGTTTTCAAGCGGATTCTTCCGTGCCCCCCGGACGGTCGCGCAGGCCGAGGCGGATCTGCTTCTCGATCTCGACGACCGCGAAGAACACCACGCCGATCCCGACGATCAGCAGGCCATAGCCGAACGGCACGGCCTCGGTGCCCAGGATCGCCTGGAGGGGCGGCAGGTAGGTCACGGCGAACTGCGCCGCCGTCACCAGGATCACCACCGTCCAGACGACCTTCGTGCCCCGGACCGCCTCCCAGGTCAGCGAGGTGCCGTGCATGTTGCGGATGAAGAACAGGTTGAAGATCTCCAGCACGACGATCATGTTCATCGCCATCGTCTGGGCCATGGCAAGCGAATAGCCCTGATCGATGGCATAGTTGAAGAGGCCGAAGGTCGCCGCGACGAAGAGGCCCGCGATCAGGATCACCTGCCAGACCAGCCCGCCGGTCAGGATCGGCGCGTTGCGCGGGCGGGGCGGGCGCGACATGGTGCCGGCCTCGGTCGGCTCGAAGGCCAGCGCCAGGCCCAGGGTGACAGCCGTGATCAGGTTGATCCACAGGATCTGCACGGGCGTCACCGGCAAGGCCAGCCCCAGAAGCAGCGCCAGCACCACGACCGAGGCTTCGCCCGCATTGGTGGGCAGCGTCCAGCTGATCACCTTCCGCAGGTTGTCCCAGACCGTCCGCCCCTCGCGCACGGCCGCCGCGATGCTGGCGAAATTGTCGTCGGCAAGCACCAGATCGGCGGCTTCCTTCGCCGCTTCCGATCCCTTCAGCCCCATGGCGATGCCCGCATCGGCGCGTTTCAGCGCGGGCGCATCGTTCACCCCGTCGCCGGTCATCGCCACCGACAGACCGTTGGCCTGCAAGGCCGTGACCAGCCGCAGCTTGTGTTCGGGGCTGGTGCGGGCAAAGACATCGACGTCCATCACCTCCAGCGCCAGCTGCGCATCGTCCAGCTTGTCGAGGTCGGCCCCGGTCAGCACGCGGCCCGGCTGCGCCAGCCCGATCTGCGCGGCGATGGCGGCGGCGGTTCCGGCATGGTCGCCGGTGATCATCTTGACCCGGATCCCGGCGCGGCGACATTCGGCCACCGCTTCGATGGCCTCGGCGCGCGGCGGGTCGATCAGGCCCAGAAGGCCGATGAACCTCAGCCCGCCCTCCAGCGCCTTCGCGTCGATGCGGTCGCCCGCCTGTTGCCGCTCGGCGAAGGCCAGTACGCGCAGGCCCTGACGGGCCAGCGCCTCGGCCCGGTCGTGCCAGTGCGCATGGTCGATGTCGCCGCACATGCGCAGCACCCGTTCCGGCGCGCCCTTGACCAGGGTCAGCCCGTCGCCCGTCAGCACCGCCATATAGCGGTGGCGGCTGTCGAAGGGCACCGCGTCCAGCCGCGTGGCGGGCGGCACCTCGCCCACCTTGCCGGCAAAGGCCAGCAGCGCCCCCTCCATCGGGTCGCCCTCGACGAACCATTGCCCGTCCCGTTCATGCAGGGCCGCGTCGTTGCACAGCGCCGCCGCCCGCGCCAGCCGCGCCAGATCGCCCGCCGGGGTGATCTTGCCCCGGGGCTCATAGCCGTCGCCCGAGACGGTGAAGGCACCCTCCGCCGTCTCGGCGGCGGCCACGACCATCTCGTTGCGGGTCAGCGTGCCGGTCTTGTCGGTGCAGATGACCGAGACCGAGCCGATCGCCTCGATCGCGGGCAGGCGGCGCACGATGGCATTGCGCCGCGCCATGGCCTGCACGCCGATAGCCAGCGTGATCGTCATCACCGCAGGCAGGCCTTCGGGGATCGCGGCCACGGCGACGCCGATCACCGCCATGAAAAGCGCGCCGAAGTCCTGATGGCCGACGAAATAGCCGTAGGCGAGCAGCAGCGCCGAGATCAGCAGGATCAGCAGCGACAGCCAGCGCGCGAAATGGTCCATCTGCTGCACCAGCGGCGTGGTCAGCTGTTCGACCCCGGCCAGAAGCCCGCCGATCCGGCCGATCTCGGTGCCCTGGCCCGTCGCCACCACCAGCCCGCGCGCGGTGCCCTGCGTGACCAGCGTCCCCGACCACAGCATCGACCGCCGGTCCCCCAGGGCCGCATCCGCCGCGACCGGGCGCGTGTCCTTCTCCACCGGCACGGATTCGCCGGTCAGGATCGCCTCTTGCGCCGCCAGCCCCCGCGCCTCGATCACCCGCAGGTCGGCCGGCACCTTGTCGCCCGCCTCCAGCAGCACGATGTCGCCCGGCACAAGATCGGCCCCCGGCAGGCTCACCCGCTGCCCGTCGCGCAGGACGGCCGCCTTCGGCGCCAGCAGCGACCGGATCGCCCCCATCGCCGCCTCGGCCTTGCCCTCCTGGATGAAGCCGATCACCGCATTGGTCAGCACGACCGCCAGGATCGCCCCGGTATCGACCCAGTGCTGCAAGACGGCCGTGACGACCGCGGCGGCCAGAAGCACGTAGATCAGCACATTGTCGAACTGCGCCAGGAAGCGGAGGACCGGCCCCCGCGACCTGGCTTCGGGCAGGCGGTTCGGCCCGTGCTCGGCCAGCCGCCGCGCCGCCTCGTCCCGGGTCAGTCCGGTGGGCCGGGCGTTCAGCCGCGTCAGGGCCTCGTCGGTCGAAAGCGCGTGGAACGGGACGGGATCGGTCATTTCTGGCCTCCTTGGGTCTGTCCGGACGGATCGAGAAAGGGCTTGCGTCTGGCGTGGGCTCTCGCAGCGGTCCGGCGGGTCGGATCGCCTCGAAGCTTAACCGTATATGAATGCCCACGGGCAACGCGTTGATTTGGCTCAATTCGGCGGTCTGCCCAAGCGTGGGCAGAAGGTCAGGGTCACAGCGCGCGCATCCAGAATTGCAGGGGCTTCTCGGTCTCGGCCGTGTCGCCGAGGTCCTTCCAGCTGAACCGCGCGACGACCCCCGGAAGCGGCGCATAGCCCCGCCCGCGCCAGAAGGCGTCGTTGGTGCGGGCCTGGGCGGGCCGCGCAGGGTGGTCGTCGGGCCGGATCACCGAACAGAAGGCGACATGGGTCCGTCCCAGCGCGCGGGCGTGGTCCTCGCGCAGATCGATGAATCGGTGGCCGAGGCCGATGCCGCGGTAGGGCCGCAGAAGGACCGACTCCGCCCCGTAGAGGATGGTCTCCGGCCGCAGGCCAAGGTCGCGGAAGGGGGCGCTGAACTCCGGCGCGTGGTCCTCCATCGGGGTCGAGGTCGAGGCGCCGATCAGCTGGCCGTCGTGGAACGCCCCCACCAAGAGCGCCCCGGGGTTGTCGCGGTAGGTGGCGAGGTATTCGCGTTCGTATTCCAGCGAGCCGTCGTAAAGGTAGGGCCAGTCCCGGAACACGGTGATCCGCAGCTGCGCGACGCCGTCGAGAGCGGCCTCCAGCTCGGGGCCGCGCAGGACCCGGACGTCGATGTCTTCCAGGTTCATTGGCTGACCTGCCGGATCCAGTCGTTGAGGTTGTAGAAGGTGGTGATGCGGGAGATGAGGCCGCCCCGGACCTCGAAGAACCCCCCGGCGGGGAGGATGTATGTCTGCCCCCGCGCTTCGGGCAGGCCAGGGTCGGTCTTCAGATACTCCCCATGGACCACGAACTCGGCGGCCGCCCGGGTGCCGTCGTCGGTGGCGAAGATGGTGAGGTCGTGAAGCTGCTCCCGGTAGCTGACCCCCATGTGGGCGCAGAACTCGCGGAACCTGGCCTTGCCGATTCGGTGCCCGCCCTCGTTCACCCGGTGCTCGACGTCCTCGGTCAGGCAGGCGAGCATCCCCTCGGGGTCGGCGGCATTGAAGGCGTCGTAGTAGCGGCGGATCAGGGAGAGGGTGGTCTCGCGGGTCATGGGGGCCTCCGTTTCCCGGCATGGTAGCGGGGGCCGGGGGCGGGGGGAAGTCGCAGGCGGCGGGGTGGGGGCGGAAAGCGACCTTGCGGTGCGCCGCGCGCGGCGCGGTGGGGGCCGCAAGGGATTCCAATGGGTTGGGTGTGGGCGTTAGGGGGTGGTTAAGGGTCTGAACCCTCCAGCTGTGTCGAGTCGGCTCTCTCCTTGACACAGATTCGGACCTCCATGACACTGAAGAACACTGTACCAGATATCGCCCAGTCCATTCACTATTTCGAAAGACCTGTTGATATAAATGGCAACGATCGCTACGTTGTGTGACCTGGGAGCGCTCGTAGAGCTCGATCCCGGTCTCGATCCTGGAGATCTGCCGACACGGCGGCTCTATGGAACTGTCGAATTTGTGGCGTGGTTGAATGATGTGCTGCCAGACCTGGTTGTTGAGGACGACCCACTAAGTGACGACTTAAGCCCCATGGAACAAGTAGCCGCCCTGTTCTCTGAGTATCTGCTCGGAGAGGCGTTCTCAACAGACCGCCGGTTCAAGAAGCTCAACTCTACTCCTCAGCATCATGTATGGGAATTGAAGACTCCAGATGTGAGGATCTTTGGTTGGGTTCCGGCCAAGGATTGCTTCATATGTTGTTTTGGTGACCTTAAGAATGATGTGGTTACGTTTAGCAGAGCCGGTTTGTACATTGCGCGAACAAAGTACGTGCGAGACAATCTTGATTTGGATGAACCTAAGTGTGTTGAAAGCCGGGAGTTCGAGAATGTCATATCAACTTAAGTTGAGTCGTAGGTCACTCAAGTCAGCCCGATTCATTTCGCGGCTGCACTCTACAATTCAGAAGGCGCTGATCGAATCCGGTAAGACCCAGCAACAGGTTGCTCATGAGCTTGGCGTAGATCGGTCAGTAGTGAATCGTAGGCTCAAGGGAAGCGCGAATCTGACAGCTCGCTCAATTTCCGATTTTGCCTATGTGCTTGGAAAGGAGGTAGAGATCAATTTTATTGACCCTGCTGCACCTAAGGGCACGAACTGGATAGTTACTGCAGGTGCAAATGGGCCGCTAGCATTGGAGGCACCACACAATCGACATGTAAACATTGTCGGGGCTACGCCAGCTGGAATTGAAAGCGCCGAGGCATGACAGACTTTGCATATGGAAACACAATCTTCTGCGACGACATTCGACATGAGATTGGCAGCAAACTGTCCCTTATGGGATGTTTCGGCGCGGAGCTAAGAGCCTTTGGTGAGGCTCCCGTTATGCTTTCCTCGTTTTGCGCATACGTCAGTGTTCGAGTGCCTCAATCAATCAAGTTCAATAATCTTAAGATTGTAATAATCGCTGACTTTAAGGACGGACCAAAGGAAGTCGCGAAGGCGGAAATGCCTTTGGATCCCGCACAGGTCAAGATTACTGATCCTGGTCAGATTTTTTCGGTTGATGTTCCTTTCAGGTTTGCTCCATTCATGATCGAAGGTGACGGTTTCATAAGAAGCCGCGCTTATCTTGATGACCTTGAAGTGAAGCTTGGCTCTCTACGAGTGGTCGTACTTGGGCTAGAGGACGTGCCGCCAGAGTTTGGCGCCATCAACCCTGTAAAGTCCTGACCCCATACCCCTCACCCCGCGCCTTCATCGCGGCCACGGCGGCCACTGACGCCGCAGCGGTCGTGAAATATGGGATCTTGTCCATCAGCGCGACACGGCGGATATCCCGGCTGTCGGACACCGCCTGCGTGCCCTCGGTCGTGTTCATCACCAGGGCGATCTCGTTGTTCTTCAGGCGGTCCACGATGTTCGGGCGGCCCTCATAGACCTTGGCGACCGGCTCGGCCGTCACTCCGTTCCGGGCCAGCCACGCGGCCGTGCCCTTGGTCGCGACGATCACGAAGCCCATCGCCACAAGGTCGCGGGCGGCGGCCGCGAGGGCCTCGGTCTTGTCCATGTCCTTGACCGACAGGAAGACGCGGCCCTCGGTGGGCAGGATCGTGCCGGCGCCCATCTGGGCCTTGAGGAAGGCGAGCGCGAAGGTGCGGTCCCAGCCCATCACTTCGCCGGTCGAGCGCATTTCCGGCCCAAGGACGGGGTCGACGCCGGGGAATCGGGCGAAGGGGAGGACGGCCTCCTTCACGCTGAACCAGGGGGTCTGCGGGTCGGCGAGGGTGAGGGGGTCGGCGAGCGGCAGCGGGCTGTCGGGGCCGACGCCCTCGGGGTAGGGGGCGCGCATCGGGAAGTTCGACAGCGGCTCGCCGGCCATCAGGCGGGCGGCGATACTGGCGATGGCAGAGTCGGTCGCCTTGGCGACGAAGGGCACGGTGCGGCTGGCGCGGGGGTTCACTTCCAGGACGTAGATCGTGCCGTCCTTGATCGCGAATTGCACGTTCATCAGGCCGACGACGTTGAGGGCAAGCGCCATCTGCACGGTCTGGTGTTTCAGTTCCTCGACGGTTTCCGGGGAGAGTTGATGCGGCGGCAGGCAGCAGGCCGAATCGCCGGAGTGGACGCCCGCTTCCTCGATATGTTCCATGATTCCAGCGACATGCACGGATTTACCGTCGCTTAACGCATCCACGTCAACCTCGACCGCACCGGAGAGGTATGAGTCGAGGAGGACAGGGGAGGCGCCGGAAACCTGGACGGCGGTGGTGATGTAGCGTTCCAGCTGGGCGTCGTCGCGGATGATCTCCATCGCGCGGCCGCCGAGGACGAAGGAGGGGCGGATGACAAGCGGGTAGCCGACCTGTTGCGCGACGGCGAAGGCTTCGTCACGGGAGCGGGCGGTGCCGTTCTGCGGCTGTTTCAGGCCGAGGTTGTGGAGGAGCTGCTGGAACCGCTCGCGGTCCTCGGCCAGGTCGATGGCGTCGGGCGTGGTGCCGAGGATCGGGATGCCCTCGGCGTGCAGCGCGTTGGCGAGTTTCAGCGGCGTCTGGCCGCCGAACTGGACGATGACGCCGTGGAGGGTGCCGTCATCCTGCTCGACGCGCAGGATTTCGAGGACGTGTTCGAGGGTCAGAGGTTCGAAATACAGGCGGTCGGAGGTGTCGTAGTCGGTCGACACGGTCTCGGGGTTGCAGTTGACCATGATCGTCTCGTAACCCGCGGCGGTCAGCGCGTAGCAGGCGTGGACGCAGCAATAGTCGAACTCGATCCCCTGGCCGATGCGGTTCGGGCCGCCGCCGAGGATGACGACCTTCTTTGCGCCGGTGGGGCGGGATTCGCATTCCACCTCGCCCATCGCGGGGGCTTCGTAGGTGGAATACATGTAGGGTGTCTGGGCCTCGAACTCGGCGGCGCAGGTGTCGATGCGCTTGAAGACGGCGGTGACGCCGAGGCGCTGGCGCGCGCGGCGGACCTGGGCCTCGTCGCGGCCGGTGAGTTTGGCGAGGCGGGCGTCGGTGAAGCCCATCATCTTCAGCTTGCGCAGGGCTTCGGCGGTGACGGGCAGACCGTCCTTGCGGATCTGCGCCTCGGTGTCGATGATTTCGCGGATGCGGGCGAGGAACCAGGGGTCGAAGGCGGTGACGGCCTGGATTTCGTCGTTCGAAAGCCCGTGACGCATGGCCTGGGCGATGACGCGAAGGCGGTCGGGGGTGGCCTGGCCGAGGGCCTTGACGATCGCCGCGCGAGAGGCGGCGTCGAGGTCCCGGGTCGAGCCCGGGACGGGTGTTCCCGGGACGCCCGGTATGGCGATCTCGTCAAAGCCGGAGAGGCCGGTCTCCAGGCTGGCCAGCGCCTTTTGCAGCGACTCGTGGATGGTGCGGCCGATGGCCATGGCCTCGCCCACGGACTTCATCGCGGTCGTCAGGTTGGGCTCGGCGCCGGGGAATTTCTCGAAGGCGAAGCGGGGGATCTTGGTGACGACGTAGTCGATCGAGGGCTCGAAGGAGGCCGGGGTGACCTTGGTGATGTCGTTGTCAAGCTCGTCCAGCGTGTAGCCGACCGCGAGCTTCGCGGCGATCTTGGCGATGGGGAAGCCCGTGGCCTTGGACGCCAGCGCCGAAGACCGCGACACGCGGGGGTTCATCTCGATCACCACCATGCGGCCGTCCTTCGGGTTGATCGCCCACTGGACGTTCGAGCCGCCGGTTTCCACCCCGATCTCGCGCAGCACGGCGATGCTGCCGTTGCGCATGATCTGGTATTCCTTGTCGGTCAGGGTCAGCGCAGGCGCGACGGTGATCGAGTCGCCGGTGTGGACGCCCATCGGATCGACGTTTTCGATGGAGCAGACGATGATGGCGTTGTCCTTGCTGTCGCGGACCACCTCCATCTCGTATTCCTTCCAGCCGAGAAGGGATTCATCGACCAGGACCTGGGCCACGGGTGAGGCCTCGAGGCCCGAGCGCACGATGGCCTCATAGTCGTCGCGGTTGTAGGCCACGCCGCCGCCGGTGCCGCCAAGCGTGAAGGCGGGGCGGATGATGGCGGGGAGGCCGACGTATTCGATGGCGGCCATGGCCTCGCGCACACCGGCGGCGATGTCGTATTTGCCGTCCGCCATCTTCGGCGCGGCGATGATCGTGGCCTTGGGGTTCTCCAGGCCGATCCGGTCCATCGCCTCGCGGAACAACTTGCGATCTTCTGCCATTTCTATGGCTTCGCGCTTGGCTCCGATCAGTTCGACATTGTACTTTTCCAACACCCCCATGTCGGCCAGCGCGAGCGAGGTGTTGAGGCCGGTCTGCCCGCCCATCGTCGGCAGAAGCGCGTCGGGGCGTTCCTTTTCGATGATCTTGGCGACGACCTCCGGCGTGATCGGCTCGATATAGGTGGCGTCGGCCAGACCCGGATCGGTCATGATCGTCGCGGGGTTGGAGTTCACGAGGATGACCCGGTAGCCTTCCTCGCGCAGCGCCTTGCAGGCCTGGGCGCCGGAGTAGTCGAACTCGCAGGCCTGGCCGATGACGATGGGACCCGCGCCGATGATCATGATCGACTTGATATCGGTCCGCTTCGGCATGACAGCCCCCATCCATGGCGCAAAATTGGGCGGGTTATAGACAGAAGCAACAGGGGCGCAAGGGGCAAACGGCGCAGTCGGGCGGGACAAAATCCTTCGAAGGATTTTGCAAATCTTTTCGAAAAGATTTGCCGCGCGCCGCAGGGATCGGGGTCGCAAAGTCGGTGGGGTGCGTCGGGAAAGCCACTGGCGCGAAGCGCGCGATCGGCCTATCTCGGACGTCTGACGATGGGGGCGCGGGTGATCCTACTTGAACACGGGCCAGGCGGGACACCGGCGCTGTTCGACGCGCCGCGCGCGGTCATTGCCGCCATGCGCCCGGCGGAGGTCGTCCCCGCGCTGGCCCGGGCCGAGGCGCTGCGGCGGGCAGGGGCCTGGCTTGCGGGCTATGTCGCCTATGAGGCGGGCTATGCCTTCGAGCCCCGCCTGCGGCACCTGATGCCCCGCAGGCGGCCCGGCCCCCTGGTCGCCTTCGGGGTCCATGACGCCCCTCGACCGGCCGGGGCGGCCTTGGCAGAAGCCGCCGCTGCGGGGGCCGGGACGCGGATGACGGCGCCGGAGCCGCTGGTCGGCCGCCGGGCCTATGGCACTGCGGCGCGCAAGGTGTTCGACTATATCGCGGCAGGCGACTGCTATCAGATCAACCTGACCTTTCCGATGCGGGCGCGGCTGGTCTCGGGCTCTGCGCTGGGGCTGTACGGCGCGTTCCGCCGCACCGGGCCGGTGGGGCATGGCGCCTATGTCGATCTGGGGGTTGGGCCGGTGGTGGTGTCACGCTCGCCCGAGCTGTTCTTTCGGGTCGAGGGCGGGAAGATCGTCACCCGCCCGATGAAGGGCACGCGGCCAAGGGGCAGGGACGCGACCGAGGATGCGGCGATCGTCGCCGAGTTGCAGGGGGCCGAAAAGGACCGGGCCGAGAACCTGATGATCGTGGACCTTCTGCGCAACGACATCTCGCGGCTGTCGCGGGTGGGGACGGTGAAGGTGCCGGCTCTGTTTGCGATCGAGAGCTATTCCACGGTGCATCAGATGACCTCGACGGTCGAGGGCGTGCTGGAGGGCGCGCCGAGCCTGCCGGGGCTGATGGCGGCGCTGTTTCCCTGCGGATCGGTGACGGGGGCGCCGAAGATCCGCGCGATGGAGATCATCCGCGAAGTGGAGCCCCATGCGCGCGGGGTCTACTGCGGCGCGGTGGGGTGGATGTCGCCCGAGGGAGACGCCGATTTCAGCGTGGCGATCCGGACGCTGTCGGTGTCGGGCGACCGGATCGTGATGAACGTGGGCGGGGGGCTGACGCATGGGTCCACCGTTGCGGGCGAATGGGAGGAGGCGCTGTGGAAGGCGCGCTTCGTGAAGGCGGCCGAGAGCCGGGACTGAGGCTGATCGAGACGATGCTCTGGGACGGGGCGGCGGTTCCGCGCTGGCGGTTGCATCTGGACCGGCTCAGGCGGTCGGCGGAGTGGCTTGGCTGGGCCTGTCCCGAGGTTGCGCCCTCCGGCCCCGACCACCCGGCCCGGCTGCGGCTGACGCTGGACCGCGCGGGCGGCGTGGAGTGGACCGTGTCGCCTTTGCCGCCGGCAAAGGCAACATGGCGGGTCGCGCTGGCCGGGGACAGGCTCGACAGCGCGGACCCCTGGCTGCGGGTGAAATCCACCCGGCGGGCGGCCTACGACCGGGCGCGCGCCGCCCTGGCGCCGGAGCTGGACGAGGTTCTGTTCGTGAACGAGCGCGGCGAGGTCTGCGACGGGTCGATCACCACGGTCTTCTTCGACCGGGGCGAGGGCATGCGCACGCCGCCTTTGTCCTGCGGGCTGTTGCCGGGCGTGCTGCGGGCGGAGATCGGCTGCCCGGAAGAGGTGCTGATGGCCGAGGACCTGCCCGGGGTGCGGCTTTGGGTGGGCAATGCGCTGCGCGGGCTGATCCCGGCGCTCTGGGTGGGCTGAGCGCCGGGGGCCAGCCCCCGGACCCCCGGGATATTTTCGGGACAGATGAAAGGGCAGGGATTTCATCTGTCTGGAAATATCCCCGCCGGAGGCATCCGACCGCGGTCGGGGGCGCGAGGGCTTGACTTGGGCGGGCGCGCGGGGTGTATCGGCGCGATGGAATTTCAGGCCCCCTGGAAGGGAATGACGATGCACGCCTATCGCAGCCATACCTGTGCCGCGCTGAACAAGGCCCATGTGGGCGAAACGGTCCGCCTGTCGGGCTGGGTGCACCGCGTGCGGGACCATGGCGGGGTGCTGTTCATCGACCTGCGCGACCATTACGGGATCACCCAGATCCTTTGCGACGGCGACAGCCCGGCCTTTGACGCGCTAGAGAAGGTGCGCGCCGAATGGGTGATCCGGGTCGATGGCCGGGTGAAGGCGCGGGATGCCGCACTGGTCAATCCGAAGATCCCCACGGGCGAGATCGAGGTTTACGCGACAGAGGTCGAGGTGCTGGGCGCGGCGGAGGAGCTGCCGCTGCCGGTCTTCGGTGACACCGAATACCCCGAGGAGACGCGGCTGACCTACCGTTTCCTCGACCTGCGCCGCGAGACGATGCACCAGAACATGATGCTGCGTTCGAACGTGGTGCGCTGGCTGCGCAACGCGATGTGGGATCAGGGGTTCACCGAGTTCCAGACGCCGATCATCACGGCGTCCAGCCCCGAAGGCGCGCGGGACTTCCTGGTGCCGTCGCGCCTGCATCCGGGCAAGTTCTACGCCCTGCCGCAGGCGCCGCAGCAGTTCAAGCAGCTGATCCAGGTCGCGGGCTTCGACCGCTATTTCCAGATCGCCCCCTGTTTCCGCGACGAGGACCCGCGGGCGGACCGTTCCCCGACCGACTTCTACCAGCTGGACATCGAGATGTCCTTTGTCACGCAGGAGGACGTGTTCGCCGCCGTCCAGCCGGTGTTGCAGGGGCTGTTCGAGATCTTCGGCAAGGGTCGGAAGGTGTATTCGGACTGGCCGCGCATCGCCTACCGGGACGCGCTGAAATGGTATGGCAGCGACAAGCCCGACCTGCGCAACCCGATCAGGATGCAGGACGTGAGCGAGCATTTCCGGGGTTCGGGCTTCGCGATCTTCGCCAAACTGCTGGAGCAGGAGGGCAACGAGGTCCGCGCCATTCCGGCGCCCAAGGGGCCGTCGGGCGAGCCGGTGGGCCGCAAGTTCTGCGACCGGATGAATGCCTTTGCGCAACAGCAGGGGCTTCCCGGCATGGGCTACATCTTCTGGCGCGAGGTCGAGGACGGCTCGGGGATGGAGGCCGCGGGGCCCTTGGCCAAGAACATCGGGCCGGAGCGGACCGAGGCGATCCGGCTGCAACTGGGCCTGGAAAAGGGCGACGCCGCCTTCTTCCTGGGCGGCAAGCCGGAGGCCTTCGAGGGCATCGCGGGCAAGGCGCGGAACGTGATCGGCGAGGAGCTGGGGCTGACCGAGAAGGACTGCTTCCGCTTTGCCTGGATCGTCGATTTCCCGATGTACGAAAGGACCGACGAGGGCAAGATCGACTTCTCCCACAACCCGTTCTCGATGCCGCAGGGGGGGCTTGAGGCGCTGAACGGCGACCCGCTGAAGGTGCTGGCCTATCAGTATGACCTGGCCTGCAACGGCTATGAGGTGATCTCGGGCGGCATCCGCAACCACAAGCCGGAGATCATGTACAAGGCCTTCGAACTGGCGGGCTATCCGGCGTCGGAGGTGGACAAGCGGTTCGGCGGCATGGTCAAGGCGTTCAAATACGGCGCGCCGCCGCACGGGGGCTGCGCGGCGGGGATCGACCGGCTGGTGATGCTGCTGGCCGATACCCAGAACATCCGCGAGGTCATCATGTTCCCGATGAACCAGCGCGCCGAGGATCTTCTGATGGGCGCGCCCAGCGAGCCGACCTTGCAGCAGTTGCGCGAATTGCACCTGCGCGTGGTGCCGAAGGACAGCTGATGTATCAGGCCTCCGTCCCCGTCTTCCGCCACTACCTGTCGCGCGTCAGCGACATCGTGGCGGTCGCGGGGCCGGATGCGCTGGACGCCCGGATCGCCGATGCCTTCCCCGCCCGCCAGCAGTTCGCCACTGCGGCGGGTTTTGCCTTGCGCATCGCCTGCCCCCTGGCCGGGCGCGAGGTGCCGGACCTGCCGCAGGGCCTCGGGCCGCGCCTGGCCGTTGCCCGGGCTCTTCTGGGGTCGATGACGCCCGCCGACTTCGAAGGCGCCGAGACCCGGGTGATCCGCCACCGCGCGGGCCTTGCCGATCTGGAGCAGTCGGGCAGCAAGTTCCTCTATCTCTTCGGCCTGCCGAATTTCTTCTTTCACCTGACCATGCGCTATGCCGCCCTGCGCGCCGCCGGAGTGCCGCTGGGCAAGGCGGATTTCGACGGCTTCCACGCCTATCCCGCCGATTTCCGGTTCTGACCCCGCCTTGCGCCCGAAGGACCGGGGGCCTAGCCTGACCTAAGGGCAGGGGAGGGCATGATGGGGGAGGCAAGGCTGGGAGAGGTGGTTGCCGGCTGGACCCCGCCACCGCGCCCGGACCGCGCGGCGATGACGGGGCGCTTCGTCCGGCTGGAGCCGCTGGAGGCCGACCGGCATGCCTTTGAATTGCACGACGCCTTTCAGGGGCACGACGCGCTTTGGGACTACATGCCCTATGGCCCCTTCGCCTCGGGCTCGGCCTATCACCGCTGGGCGCGCGAACGCGAGGGCGGCGAGGACCCCCGGTTCTTCGTGATGCGCGACCTGGGCAGCGGGACATGCGGCGGCATCGCCAGCTACCTGCGCATCGCGCCCGAAGTCGGGTCGATCGAGGTCGGGCATATCTGCATCTCGCCGTCGATGCAGCGCGGGGCGGCGGCGACCGAGGCGATGTTCCTGATGATGCGCTGGGCCTTCGAGGCGGGCTACCGGCGCTATGAATGGAAATGCAATGCGCTGAACCTGGCCTCGCGCCGGGCGGCGCAGCGGCTGGGGTTCAGCTTCGAAGGGGTGTTCCGCCAGCACATGATCGTCAAGGGCCGCAACCGCGACACCGCCTGGTTCAGCGTGATCGACAGCGAATGGCCGGCCTTGGCCGAGGCCTTCACCTTCTGGCTGTCGCCGGCCAATTTCGACGCGCAGGGCCGCCAGCGCGAGCGCCTGTCGGACCTGACCCGGCTGGTGCGGAGCGGGTCCGATCCGGCGCTTGAGGGCTGAAGCGAAGGCCAGCGCTCAGGCCAGCGCTCAGGCCAGCGCGCGGAGCCGGTTCAGCCGGTCCTCGATCATCCGGGCGACGCGGGCGCGGTCGAAGGGGGTGCCGCTGTCGCGGACCGCAGCCTCGAGCGAAGCATCGCCCGAGGCGCGCGCCAGGCTTTGCACGAAGCCGCGCGCATAGGCGGGATCGCCGGGGGCAAGGATCAGCCTGGCGGCCCGGGCCAGATCGTCGCGCAGCGCCATCGGATCGCCGGCGGGAACGGGCACC
Organism: Rhodobacter calidifons; assembly: GCF_011174775.1. Lineage (GTDB taxonomy): Bacteria > Pseudomonadota > Alphaproteobacteria > Rhodobacterales > Rhodobacteraceae > Tabrizicola > Tabrizicola calidifons. The sequence goes on along the minus strand of NZ_JAANHS010000001.1, from coordinate 229,049 downwards.
TCCTCTCCCTTCGCCACCGGGCCGATGCCGGTGGTCAGCTGCCGAATCAGCCGCACCAGACCGGCGACCGAACCCAATGGCTTTTCCAGGAAGGCTGCCGCCCCGGCATCAAGCGCCGGATCCCGGCCCGCCGGATCGCCCGAGATCCCGAGCACGGCAAAGCCCATCTGCGACAGTTCGGCGATCAGATCCTCACCCCGGCCATCGGGAAGCCCAAGGTCGATGATCGCCAGGTCGGGCCGGTAGCAGTTCAGATGAAGGCGGGCGATTTCAAGGCTTTCCGCCCGTCGCAGCCTGGCCCCGGCGCGGTGCAGGATCAGCCGCAGGGCATCGCAGGTGAAGCGGCTGTCATCGACCAGCAGCAGCGTCAGGCCCTGCAAGGGCAGCGGATCGGCCCCGGCGGGCGGGACAGGCAGGGACGGATCGGGGCGAAACGGCATGGTGTACCTCCAGACTTCCGGGGCGAGTGTCGTCAGCGCCGGTAAAGCGGCGGTTAACGCCCCTGCGACCATCGCGCTGCTTGCAGGTCCGGGCCCGGCGCCGCATAACCCGGGTCGAGAGCCAAGCGAGGACCCCATGATCGGACGCCTGAACCACGTCGCCATCGCCGTTCCCGACCTTCAGGCTGCGGCCGAGCAATACCGGTCAACGCTGGGCGCGAAGGTCGGGCCCCCGCAGGACGAGCCCGACCACGGCGTGACGGTGGTCTTCATCGACCTGCCGAACACCAAGATCGAGCTGCTGCATCCGCTGGGCGAGGCATCCCCCATCGCGGGGTTCCTGGAGAAGAACCCGTCCGGGGGCATCCACCACATCTGCTATGAGGTCGACGACATCCTTGCCGCGCGGGATCACCTGAAAGCCTCGGGCGCGCGGGTGCTGGGGTCGGGAGAGCCGAAGATCGGCGCGCATGGCAAGCCGGTGCTGTTCCTGCATCCCAAGGATTTCAACGGCTGTCTGGTCGAGCTGGAACAGGCATGAGCATCACGGGCGCCATCGTCCTTTACGCCGTGACCTGGTTCATGACGCTGTTCTGCGTGCTGCCCTACCGCACCCGGTCGCAGGACGAGGCCGATCACATCGTGCCCGGCACGCCTCCCGGGGCGCCGGCGGACGAGGTGATGCAGCGCAAGGCCTGGGTGACGACGCTGATTGCAACCCCGATCTGGGCGCTGATCGCGGGGATCATCCTGTCGGGCTGGATCACGGTCGAGGACCTGGACTGGTTCGGTCGGATGAAGCCCTGACGGTGCGGCCGGGGCAAAATCCTTCGAAGGATTTTGCAAGACTTTTCGAAAAGTCTTGCGCCCGGTCCTAGCGTCCGGCGCTGGCCAGCTGGTGGTAGAGATGGGTGAAGGTCGCCACGCCCAGCACCGGGATCACCAGGTTCACCAGCGGGATCGACAGCGGCGCGGCCATCAGCGTTCCGGCGGCCCAGAGCGTCCAGCGGTTGCGGCGGCGCATGAGCCTCGCTTCTCCCGGCGGGAGCCGTCGCAGCGCGACCAGGCTGAAATATTCCCGGCCCAGTAGGAAACCGTTGATCGCCCAGAAGACCAGGGGGATGCCCGGCCCGACGAAGGGATAAAGGAACAGCGCACCGACGTTCACCGCGATGACGAGGCCGAGGAAGTTGACCGACTGGCGCAGGCCCTCGGCCAGCGTAAGCGGCGTTGCCGGGGGCAGGCCGGGATAGTGCCGGTCCTCGACCGCATCGGCCACGTCTTCCAGGAAGAACCCGGTGAAGGCCGCAGCGACGGGCACCATCAGGAAGACCGAGAGCCCCAGCATCAGCAACAGCGAAGCCCAGCCGAGGAAGGTCTCGATCCCCGAGATGGGGCCGATCACCGGCAGGTCCACCTGATCGGGTGACAGCCACCAGATCAGTTGCAGGAACAGGATGTAGGCGGCGAACAGCAGCGCCAGGGCCAGCAGCACACCCAGACCCACCACGCGGCGGAAGCGGCGGTCGCCCAGCTGGCCGAGGGCGGCGAAGAAGGCGGTGAAGATCACGCCTCGACCCAGGTCACGATGCGGGCGAGGTCGGGGCGGGGGCGGTCGGGGCCGTCCTCGGGCGGGGTGGCGATGTGGACGATCCCGGCCACCGTTTCCTCAGCAGAGCAGCCGAAGGCGCGGGCGGCGAAGCTTACGTCATGCGCGGGCCAGCCGGTCAGCCAGCAGGCGCCCCAGCCTGCGGCCTCGGCGGCGTTCACGATGCCGAAGCAGAGGGCGGCCGCCGAGGCCTGCTGTTCGGCAACCGGGATCTTGGGCGAGGGTCTGGGCGAGGCGATCACCACCACGGCAAGCTTGCCCAGATCATACTGCCCGCGCCCCTTGGCGATCATCTCGGCATCCCCGCCCAGTTCCCGCGCCCGCGCCTCGGCCAGATCGGCCAGCCGGGCGAAGGCCGCGCCCTGCACCACGATCAGCCGCCAGGGCTCCAGCTTGCCGTGGTCCGGCACGCGGGTCGCGGCGGTGAGGATTTCCTCCAGTTCCGGCCGGGTGGGGACAGGAAAGGAGAAGAGCTTGGCCGGGCGCGAGCGGCGGGTTTTCAGGAAGGCGAGGGCGGCATCGTTGCGGGCGGGCATGGGGGTCCTTCGGGTCGTGGTCGGTGGGCAGTCTAGGGCCGCTGAGCGGCAACCGCCAGTGCGGGCGCCAGTGCGGGCGGGTGGGCCGGGCACCGGAGTTCGCACGAACTCCGGACCGATTTCCGTCGGGAAATCGGGGCGATCACAGGCCGTGGCCCTGTGCCATCTCCTCGATCCAGCCGGCCACGAAGGCGTCGAACCGGGCGTCGGGCTGGCGGCAGGCAAGCGTCGCGGCCAGAGGGTCGGGGGCCGAGACCGGGGCGGCGGACAGTTCCTCCAGCACGGCATGGCCGCAGAAGGGGACATAGACCTCGGAATAGCCGCCCTCGTGCACCAGCGTCAGGCGGCCGTCGCACAAGGCATCGGCGGCCTGCATCATCTGGCGGGTCATCGCGCGGAAGGTTTCGGCAGTGCAGAGCATCCGGCCCAGGGGATCGACGGCGGCGGCGTCGAAGCCGCAAGCGACCACAATCGCCTCGGGCTTGAAGCTGTGAAGCGCGGGCAGCACCACCCTTTCCATCGCGTGCAGATAGGTCGCATGGCCGCAGCCGGGGGGCAGGGGCAGGTTGAGGTTCGAGCCGGGAGCCTCCGGCCCGCCCGTCGCCTCGACCCCGCCGGTGTCCAGCGGATAGTTGCGGTCCTGATGCAGGCTGATCGTCAGCACATCGGGATCGTTCCAGAAGATCGCCTCGGTCCCGTTGCCGTGGTGCACGTCCCAGTCCACCACCGCCACGCTGCGCAGCAGACCCTCGGCCCGGGCCGCGCGGATCGCCACGGCGATGTTGTTCAAGAGGCAGAAGCCGTTCGGGAAATCGGCGGTGCAATGGTGGCCCGGCGGGCGCGACAGTGCGTAGGCGTTGCGGACCGCACCCGTCAGCACCGCCCGCAGGGCCGCTTTGGCCAGACCGGCGGACAGCGCCGCGATCTCGTAGCCGCCCGCGCCGAAGGGGGTGCGCAGGCCCAACTCGCCCCCGCCCGCGTCCGAGGCGGCCTTGAAGGCGGCAAGGTAGCTGTGGGGGTGAACGCGCAGAAGGTCCTCGCGCGTCGCCGCTGCGGCGCTATGCATCGACAGGTGGCGGGTCAGTCCCGTCACCTCGATCAGGTTGCGCAGGCGCCGTTTGGTTTCCGGGTTTTCGGGCAGGCCGCCCGGCATCGGCTGCACAAGGCCCGCGACCGGCAGGGTGAAGGCGTAATTGCCGCCGCCGTGCCAGAAGCACAGTTCGTCGGAAAAGAAGGCGGTGGTCATGGCGGGTCTCCGTTTCGGGGAAGCCTACTCAGCCGGTGCAGGATTGGCCAGCGGCGGGCGACAGTGCCGGGCCGCACGGGCCTCTCACGATCATTTGTGCCGAGTTGGCTTTTGCCATTTGTGCCCGGCGGGATAGTTCGCTTTACTGGTGGGGACGTCACCCCGAAGGGAGCATGAGGCATGGCCGACACCAAGGCGCTGGTCGCGGAAATCGAAGCGCTTGGCGCGACGCTGGGGCAGGCGAAAGCCTCGATCAACCGGCGCTTCATCGGGCAGGAGAAGGTGGTGGACCTGGTCCTTGCCTCGATGCTCTGCGGGGGACATGCGCTGCTGGTCGGCCTGCCGGGCCTGGGCAAGACGCGGCTGGTGGATACCTTGGGCACGGTGATGGGGCTGAAGGCCAACCGCATCCAGTTCACCCCCGACCTGATGCCCGCCGACATCCTGGGGTCGGAAGTGCTGGAGACCGCCGCCGACGGCAGCCGCGCCTTCCGGTTCGTGGAAGGCCCGATCTTCTGCCAGCTTCTGATGGCGGACGAGATCAACCGGGCCTCGCCCCGCACGCAGTCGGCCCTGTTGCAGGCGATGCAGGAGAAAGAGGTCACCATCGCGGGCCAACATCGGCCGCTGGGCAAGCCGTTCCATGTGCTGGCCACCCAGAACCCGATCGAGCAGGAGGGCACCTATCCCCTGCCCGAGGCGCAGCTTGACCGCTTCCTCGTGCAGGTCGATGTGGAATACCCCACGCGCCAGACCGAACGCGACATCCTGATCGCCACCACTGGCGCCGAAGAGGCCGAGGCGCATCAGGTCTTCACCGCCGAGGACCTGATCCGCGCGCAGGGCGTGCTGCGGCAGATGCCGGTGGGCGATCAGGTGGTCGAGGCGATTCTTGATCTGGTCCGCGCCTGCCGTCCGGGGGAACCCGAGGGGCGCGATCTGGCCGACAGCCTGTCCTGGGGTCCGGGGCCGCGCGCGGCTCAGGCCTTGATGCTTATGGTCCGGGCGCGCGCGCTGCTGGACGGCCGCCTTGCGCCTTCGGTTGCGGATGTGGCGGACCTGGCGCAGGCGGTGCTGATCCACCGCATGGCGCTGTCCTTCGCTGCCCGTGCGCGGGGCGAGACGCTGGCGGGCATCATCGCGCGCGTCACGGGGCGCGTCCTGCGGCTTGAGGCGGCGGCGTGACCATAGCCCCCGACCTGCGGTCCCGCGCCGAGGCGCTGGGGCAGACCCTGCCGCCCTTGCTGGCCGAGGCAGAGATGCTGGCCTCGACGGTGATGATGGGCGAGCATGGCCGCCGCCGGGCGGGGCTGGGGGATGAGTTCTGGCAGTACCGGCCTGCGCATGAGGGCGATTCGGCGCGGATGATCGACTGGCGGCGGTCGGCCCGGTCGGATGCGCATTTCGTGCGCGAACGGGAATGGCAGGCGGCGCAATCGGTGACGATCTGGGTGGACCCGGCGAAGTCGATGAGCTTCTCCGGCGAAAGGTCCCGCGTGCCGAAGGCGGACCGGGCGCGGCTTCTGGGGCTGGCGCTGGCGGTCCTGCTGCTGCGCGGCGGGGAACGGGTGGGGCTGGCAGGCCTGGCCTCCCCTCGCGTGGGGCGGGCGCAACTGCTCAGGCTGGCGGCGCGGTTGGCCGACGGCGCGGCGGATCAGGATTACGGCGCGCCGGAAACCGAAGGCATGGTCAGCCATGGCCGGGCGGTGTTCCTGTCGGATTTCCTGGGCGATCTCGGCGGCATCGAGGCGGGGCTCGCGCGGGCCGCCGACCGGGGGGTGAAGGGCGTGCTGATCCAGGTGCTGGACCCGGCCGAGGAGGAGTTTCCCTTCGACGGCCGCACGATCTTTGAATCCATGGGCGGCACGATGCGGCATGAAACCCAGCAGGCGGGCGAGTTGCGCGCGCGGTATCTGGCAAGGCTGGCGGAACGGAAGGACCGGCTGGCGCAGTTGGCCCGCGCGGTGGGCTGGCATTTCACCACGCATCACACGGGGGCACCGGCGCAGTCGGCGCTGCTTTGGGCCTATCTGGCGCTGAAGGGGGGGCGGTAGATGTTCACGCTCGGCCCTCTCGGCTTTGCCGCCCCCTGGCTTCTGGTGGCGCTGGTGGCGCTGCCGATCCTGTGGCTGCTTCTGCGCGCCGTGCCGCCCGCGCCGATCCGGCGACGGTTTCCCGGCGTGGCGCTGCTTCTGGGCCTGAAGGACGAAGAGGCCGAGACGGACAAGACGCCCTGGTGGCTGCTTCTGTTGCGGACGCTGGCCATCGGCGCGCTGATCCTTGGCTTTGCCGGGCCGGTCCTGAACCCCGAGGAGCGCGGGGCGGGCTCTGGCCCCTTGCTGATCGCGGTCGATGGCGGCTGGGCCGATGCCCGCGACTGGCCCGAACGGCAGGCGCGCATCGAGGCGCTGGTCGAGGAAGCCGGCGCGCGGGGCCGCCCCGTGGCGCTGGTCCGGCTGAGCGACAGGCCGGAACAGGTGGCCTTCCAGACCGCCGAGGCCTGGGCCGGCCGCGCGGCGGGGCTGCGCCCGCAGGCCTGGGCGCCGGGCGATTTCTCAGCCTGGGCGGCCGCGCTGCCCGAAGGCCGGTTCGAGACGGTCTGGCTGTCCGACGGCCTGGCGCATCCCGGCCGCGCGGCCCTGGTCGAGGCCCTGCGGGCGCGGGGCGATCTGCGGGTGATCGAGACCGCCCGGCCGGTCATCGCGCTGCATCCGGCGATCCATGCCGAGGGACAGGTGTCGGTCGCGGCCTCGCGCGTGCCGGCGGGGGCGCCGGTCACGGTCGATGTGCTGGCGCAGGGGCCGGACCCCTCGGGCGTCGAACGCGACCTGGGGCGGGTGACGCTGGCCTTCGCGGCGGGTGCGAACCGGGCCGAGGCGGCCATCGACCTGCCGCCGGAACTGCGCAACCGGATCACCCGCTTCGTGCTGGAAGGCGCCCGGACCGCCGGATCGGTCAGCCTGGCCGATGACAGCCTGAAGCGGCGCAAGGTGGCCCTGGTGCGCAGCGGCGCGGATCAGGAGACCTTGCAGCTTCTGTCGCCGATGCACTACCTGCGCCAGGCGCTGGCCCCGACTGCCGACCTGATCGAGGCAAGCCTTGCCGATTCGCTGCTGGCCAGCCCGGATGTGGTGATCCTGGCCGATGTGGCCGAGATTTCCGGGCAGGAGCGGACGGCGCTGACCGAATGGGTGCAGAAGGGGGGGCTTCTCTTGCGCTTTGCCGGGCCGGTCCTGGCGGCCAGCGATGTCAGCCGCATCGAGGAGGACCCGCTCTTGCCCGTCCGCCTGCGCCAGGGTGGCCGCACGGTCGGGGGCGCGATGAGCTGGGGGGAGCCCAAGGCGCTGGCGCCGTTCCCGGAGGGCTCTCCGTTCTTCGGGCTGGTGCCTCCGGCCGATGTGGTGGTGCGTCAGCAGGTGCTGGCCCAGCCCGACCCGGACCTGGCCGAACGCACCATTGCCGCGCTGGAGGACGGGACGCCCCTGATGACCCGCAAGGTCATGGGGGCGGGGCAGGTGGTGCTGGTCCATGTGACCGCGAATGCCGAATGGTCCTCGCTGCCCCTGTCGGGCCTGTTCGTGCAGATGCTGGAGCGGCTTGCGGTCTCGACCCGGCCCGCAGCACCCGAGGCGGGCGATCTTGCCGGCCAGATCTGGGCGCCCGAGGTGGTGCTGGATGCCTGGGGCCAGACGGCGGAAGCCGGAGAGCTGCCGGGGGTGGAGGGCGAGGTTCTGGCCCGGGCGATCGCCGAGGGGCCGACCCCCGCCACGCCGCCCGGGCTTTATGCCGGGGCCGACCGGCGGGTGGCGCTGAACGTGATCGGGGCCGGGACGGTTCTGGAACCCGCCGTCTGGCCTGCCGGCGTGCCGGTGGACCGGCTGGAGGCCCGCGCGGCCCGCCCGCTGAAGGGAGAGCTTCTGACCCTGGCGACGGTCTTGCTGCTGCTGGACGTGCTTGCCGCGCTGTGGCTGGCCGGGCGACTGCGCGGGCTGTCGCGCGGGGCGACGGCGGTCCTGGCGCTGGCGCTGGTCGCAGGCGCCCCGCAGGGCCTGCGGGCGCAGGAGGCAGCCGGGGCGCCCGCCGCCGATCCGGGGGCCGAGGAATTCGCGCTGAAGGCGACCGGCGCGGTCGTGCTGGCCTATGTGCTGACCGGGGACCGCAAGGTGGACGAGATGTCGCGGGCGGGGCTTCTGGGCCTGTCCGACAAGCTGTGGCAGCGCACCTCGATCGAGCCGACGATGCCGATGGGGGTGAACATCGAAACCGACGAACTGGCCTTCTTCCCCTTCCTCTACTGGCCGGTGGTGGCCGGGGCGGCGCAGCCTTCGGAGGCGGCCTATGCCAAGCTGAACCAGTATCTGCGCACCGGCGGCATGATCCTGTTCGACACCCGCGATGCCGATCTGGCCGGCTTCGGCGGCGGCACCACGCCCGAGGGCCAGGCCTTGCAGGTGATCGCCGCGGGCCTGGACATCCCGCCGCTGGAGCCGATGCCGCCCGACCATGTGCTGACGCGCACCTTCTACCTGTTGCAGGACTTTCCCGGCCGGCATCAGGGGGGGCAGGTCTGGGTCGAGGCTTCTCCGGACGCGGCGGCTCAGGCGGCCGAGGGGATGCCGTTCCGCAACCTCAACGACGGGGTGACGCCGGTGGTGATCGGCGGGGCGGACTGGGCCTCGGCCTGGGCCACCGATGACATCGGCATGCCGCTGGTGCAGATCGGCCGCGGCTTCGCGGGCGAACAGCAGCGCGAGATTTCCTACCGTTTCGGGATCAACCTCATCATGCATGTGCTGACCGGCAACTACAAATCCGACCAGGTGCATGTGCCGGCGCTGCTGGAAAGGCTGGGGCAATGAGCGCGAGCCTGGTCTTCGCGCCGCTGGTGCCCTGGGCGCTGCTGTATGTGCTGGCGGGGCTGGCCCTGGCGCTGGTCGCCTTCGCGCTGTGGCGGGGCCTGTCGGGCTGGTGGCTGCGGGGGCTTGCCCTTGGCGCGCTGGTGGCCGCGCTGGCCAATCCCGCGCTTCAGGAGGAAGAGCGGCAGAGCCTTTCGGACATCGTGATCGTGGTCGTGGACGAAAGCGCAAGCCAGGGCCTGTCCGACCGCCGCGCCCAGACCGAGGCCGCGCTGGCTGCCGTCCAGGCCGAGGTCGCGGCCCTGCCGAACACCGAGCTGCGCATCCGCCGGGTCGGCGACGGGGCCGAGGATGCCGGCAGTCTGGTGCTGACCGCCTTGTCCGAGGCGCTGGCCGAGGAACCCCGCGCCCGCGTCGCCGGGGCGATCCTGATCACCGACGGGCGGGTGCATGATGCAGGCGTGGTGCCGAACCTGCCCGCGCCGCTGCATGTGCTGCTGACGGGACGCGCGGCCGACTGGGACCGCCGGATCGTGATCAGGAACGCCCCCGCCTTCGCCATCATCGGCGAGGAGGTCAAGCTGGAGCTGAAGGTCGAGGACGTGGGCGCCCCGCCCGCGCCGGGCGGCGAGGTGGATCTGACCATCGCCATCGACACCGAGGCGCCTGCGACCTACACGGTGCCGCTGAACACCGATCTGGAACTGCCGGTGACGCTGCCGCATGGCGGGGCCAATGTGCTGCAATTCAGCGTCGCCCCGGTCGCGGGCGAGATCACCGACCGCAACAATGCCGCCGCCGTGCAGATCAACGGGGTGCGCGACCGGCTGCGGGTGCTGCTGATCTCGGGCGAGCCGCATGCGGGCGAAAGGGTCTGGCGCAACCTGCTGAAATCCGACGCGGCGGTGGATCTGGTGCATTTCACCATCCTGCGTCCGCCGGAAAAGCAGGACGGGGTGCCGGTGGACGAGCTGAGCCTCATCGCCTTCCCCACGCGCGAGCTGTTCGTCGAGAAGATCGAGGAGTTCGACCTCATCATCTTCGACCGCTACCGGATGCGGGGCATCCTGCCGATGTCCTACATCGACAACATCGTGTCCTATGTCCGGGGCGGCGGCACGGTGCTGGTCGCGGCCGGGCCCGAGTTCGGCGCGGTGGACAGCCTCTACCGCTCGCCCCTGGCGGAAATCCTGCCGGTCGCGCCCACGGCCCAGGTGATCGAGGGCGGTTTCCGCCCGGCGCTGACCGATCTGGGACGGCGCCATCCGGTCACCGAAGGGCTGGAGAAGGAGGCCCCCGCGGGCGGCTGGGGCCGCTGGTTCCGGCAGATCGAGGTGCGCCAGCTGGCCGGTCAGGTGCTGATGTCGGGCCCGCGCGACCTGCCGCTTCTGGTGCTGAACCGGGTCGGTCAGGGCCGGGTCGCGGTGCTGGCCTCGGACCAGGCCTGGCTCTGGGGCCGGGGCTACGAGGGCGGCGGGCCGCAACTGGAACTGTTGCGCCGGCTGGCGCACTGGATGCTGAAGGAGCCGGAACTGGAGGAAGAGACCCTGACGGCCGAGGTCCGGGGCGAGGTGCTGACCATCACCCGCCGGACCCTGGACGAGGCGGACCCCGGGCCGGTCACGATCACCGGGCCGGACGGGGCCACGGTCGATCTGCCGATGCCCATGGCCGCGCCGGGGCGCTATGAGACCGTCTGGCAGGCGCCGGCGCTGGGGCTGTACCGGCTGGAACAGGGCGAGCTGACCCGGGTCATCGCCGTCGGCCCCGCCGCCCCGCGCGAGTTTGCCGAGACCATCGCCTCGGGCGCGGCGCTGCAACCCCTGGCCGAGGCGACGCGCGGCGGGGTGACGCGGCTTGAGCCGGGCAATCCCGACATCCGCAGCGTGGCCGAGGGGCGCGTCGCGATCGGCCGCGGCTGGATCGGCATCACCCCGCGCGCGGCCTATCTGACCGCCTCGGTCAACGTGGTGCCCGTTCTGCCCGCCTGGGCCTGGCTTGTGATCGCCGCCGGGCTGGCCGTGGTTGCCTGGCTGATCGAAGGCCGCAAGGGCGCAAGGGCGGCCTGAGCGGGGGCTCGTCCCTCCCTTGCGGTCGGTCCTCGCCGGGGCCGGGCGAAGCGCGACCGAAAGCGAGCGATGAGCCTTTCGTGACGGGTCCGGCCCTGGCCGGAACGCCCGACCGGCCATCCTGTCCGCAGGTGAGCGCGGCGGATTTCGGGATGACGGATGTCGATATGGTGGTGCGCGGTGCCGGCTGCGCCGGTCCGGCGGTGGCGAAACGCCGGCGCGCGGGGGTCGGACGAGGCGTTGGCAGGGCAGGGGGCCCTAAGGCTCGCGTGACAGGATGATCTGGCGCGACCGGCTGGCGAATTCGCGGCGCAGCAGGACCGCGGTGGACAGGGCCGTGCCGATCAGAAGGCCCCAGGCGCCCAGCAGCCAGCCGAGCGCGGCGAGGGCGAAATAGATCGACCTCAGCCCGCGGTTGAAGCTTTTCGCCGCGGTGATGTTGATCTCGGCCGCCTGGCCGGCGCGGTGGAAGGCGATGGGGTCCGCAGGGTCGTTCGGGACCGCGGCCATCAGGATCGAGCAGTAACCGAACAGCCGATGCGCCCAGACGAATTTCAGCAGGGCATTGGCCAGCAGCAGGATCACCGGCAGCATCTTCAGCGCCACGTCCGGGCCCGAGGCTGCCAGCGGCAGGTCGTCGGCCAGGCGCTGGACGGCCGCCGCATTGCCGATCAGCGCCACGCCGCCGCCGATGGCGATCAGGCAGGCGCTGGCGAAGAAGGCGGTGCCCTGGCGCAGGGAGTCGATCAGTTGCGCGTCGAAGATGCGCGGCTGGCGGGTGACGAAGGTGCGCATCCAGTCGCGCCGGTAATCCTGCATCAGGAGGCTGACCGAAGGGCGGGCGCGCGGCGGGGTCTCGATCAGCCAGCCCGACAGCGTCCAGGCCAGGCCCAGCGCGAGAAGGGCCGTGGCGTCGAGCGGTGTCAGGGGGCCGAGGGGCAAGGTCATGGCGGCAGACTAGGGCGGAGTGGTGCCGAGCGGAAGGGGCCGGGTTCCCTGCACCGTCGGTTGCCCCCCACCCCCATCCCCTCCCCACGGAGGGGGAGGGGAGGCGCCTGGCGCAGGGGCAGGGATTTTGCTTGCGATCTGCCGGATTGGTTATATTATCTTACCAATCACGCAGGGAGGCGCCGATGCAGATGCCGGAACCGGACGCGGGCGTCCTTGCCCGCAAGGCGCGGATCGTGGGTCGCCTGCGGGCCGTCCTGCCCGCCGATGCGGTGATCGACGCGCCCGAGGAGTTGCGCGTCTATGAATGCGACGCGCTGACTGCCTACCGCTGCCCGCCATTGGCCGCCGTGCTGCCACGGACGACCGAAGAGGTCTCGGCGGTGTTGCGGCTGTGCTGGGAGGAAGGCGTGCCCGTGGTGCCGCGCGGGTCGGGGACCAGCCTTGCCGGGGGGGCGATGCCGACGGCGGATTCGGTGATCCTGGGCGTGGCGCGGATGAACCGGGTGCTGGCCGCCGACTACGACAACCGCTTTGTGCATGTCGAGGCGGGGCGCACCAACCTGTCGGTGACCGGCGCGGTCGAGGCGGAGGGGTTCTTCTACGCCCCCGACCCCTCCAGCCAGCTGGCCTGCGCCATTGCCGGGAACATCGCGATGAACTCGGGCGGGGCGCATTGCCTGAAGTATGGGGTGACGACGAACAACCTGCTGGGCGTGCGGCTGGTCACGATGGACGGGACGGTGGTCACGCTGGGCGGGCCCTGGGGGGAGCCGGCGGGGCTGGACCTCTTGGGCGTGGTCTGCGGGTCGGAAGGGCAGCTGGGCGTTGTGACCGAGGCCTGGCTGCGGATCCTGCCCAAGCCCGAGGGCGCGCGGCCGGTGCTGGTGGGGTTCGACAGCAACGAGGTGGCGGGGGCCTGCGTCAGCGACATCATCAAGGCGGGCATCCTGCCGGTGGCGATCGAGTTCATGGATCGCCCCTGCATCCGCGCGACCGAGGCCTTCGCCAAGGCGGGCTACCCGGACTGCGAGGCGCTGCTCATCATCGAGGTCGAGGGGTCGGAGGCCGAGATCAGCGAGCAGCTTGCCCGTATCCGCCAGATCGCGCTGGCGCATGACCCGGTGGAGTTCCGCGAGGCGGAGGACGAGGACCAGGCCAAACGCATCTGGCTGGGGCGGAAGTCGGCCTTCGGGGCGATGGGGCAGATCAACGACTACATGTGTCTGGACGGGACGATCCCGGTGTCCAGCCTGCCGCATGTGCTGAAGCGGATCGGCGAGCTGAGCCGGGAGTTCGGCCTCGACGTCGGCAACGTCTTTCACGCGGGCGACGGCAACATGCATCCCCTGATCCTGTTCAACGCCAACACCCCCGGCGATCTGGAGAAATGCGAGGCCTTCGGGGCGGAGATCCTGAAGCTTTGCGTCGAGGTCGGCGGCTGTCTGACGGGCGAACATGGCGTGGGGATCGAGAAGCGCGACCTGATGGCGGTGCAGTTCTCGGCCGCCGACATGGAGGCGCAGATGCGGGTGAAGGATGTGTTCGACCCGAAATGGCTGCTGAACCCGGCCAAGGTGTTTCCGCTGGGCGCAAGTGCCGGGCGGCGCGCGGGCTGACAGGGCAGAGCGGGGGTTTCACACCCCCGCACCCCCGTGGAGTATTTGGGACATGAGCAAGACATGCGGCCTGTGACTGAGGCGGAACTGGCGGAGGCCGTGGCTGGGGCCTCGGGGCCTTTGCTCGTGCGGGGCGGGGGGACGCGGACGCTGGGCCATGCCGTGGGCGAGGTGCTGGAGACCGGGGGCCTGTCGGGGGTGGAGCTTTACGAGCCCGGTGCGCTGACGCTGGTGGTCCGGGCGGGAACGCCGGTGGCCGAGGTCGAGGCGGTGCTGGCGGGCGAACGGCAGCGGCTGGCCTTCGAGGTGCCGGACCTGCGCGGGCTTCTGGGGCGCGAGGGGGTCTCGACCATCGGTGGCGTGGTGGCCGCCAATGCCAGCGGCCCGCGCCGGGTGCAGGTGGGCGCGGCCCGTGACGCCTGTCTGGGGGCGCGGTTCGTGGATGGGGCCGGGATGGTGGTCAAGAACGGCGGGCGGGTGATGAAGAACGTCACCGGCTATGACCTGGTGAAGCTCATGGCCGGAAGTCGGGGCACGCTGGGCGTTCTGACGGAGGTCAGCTTCAAGGTGCAGGCGATCCCCGAGGCCGAGGCGACGCTGGTCATCGAGGGGCTGGGGGATGCGGCGGGGCTGGCGGCCTTGCGCGCGGCGCTGGGGTCGCCCTTCGACGTCTCGGGCGCGGCGCGGCATTCGGGGCGGTCGCTGGTGCGGGTCGAGGGGATGGCGGGCTCGGTCGCCTATCGCGTGACGCAGCTGCGCGCGCGCCTGGGCGGCGATGTGACGGTGGCCGAAGGGGCGGAAAGTGCTGCGCTCTGGCGCGAGGTGCGGGACGTGGTGCCCATGCGGGACAAGCCGGGCGAGATCTGGCGGATCGTGACCCTGCCGACCGCGGCGGCCGAGATCGTCGCGCAGCTGGAGGGCGAGGCGCTGTGGGACTGGGGCGGCGGTCTCATCTGGCTGGTTCTGCCGCATGGCAAGGGCGCCGACCTCGCGGCTGCCGTCGCGGGGCGGGGCCATGCGACGCTGGTGAAAGGGCAGGGCGGGCCGGTCTTTCCGCCCGAGGCGCCCGAGGTGGCGGCTCTGGTTGCGGGGCTGAAGGCGAAATTCGACCCCCGGGGGATTCTCAATCGGGGGATGATGGGCTGATGCAGACGCATTTCTCACCCGAACAGCTGAAGGACCCCGGCATCGCCCGCGCGAACGAGATCCTGCGGTCTTGCGTGCATTGCGGGTTCTGCACCGCGACCTGCCCGACCTATCAGGTGCTGGGCGACGAACTCGACAGCCCGCGCGGGCGCATCTACCTCATCAAGGACATGCTGGAGGCCGGGCGGCCGGCGGATGAAAAGACCGTCAAGCATATCGACCGCTGCCTCTCGTGCCTCGCCTGCATGACGACCTGCCCCTCGGGCGTCCACTACATGCATCTTGTCGATCACGCCCGGGCGCATATCGAAAAGACCTACAAGCGGCCCTTCATGGACCGGGTGCTGCGCGCGGTGCTGGCGCGGGTGATCCCCTATCCGGGGCGGTTCCGGCTGGCGCTGCTGGCGGCGAAGGTCGGAAAGCCCTTCGCCTGGGCGATCCCCGACGCGCGGTTGCGCGCGATGCTGGCGATGGCGCCGAAGTCCATTCCCCCCGTCAGCCGCAACGACGATCCGCAGGTCTTCCCCGCGCAGGGCGAACGGCGGATGCGGGTCGCGCTGATGACCGGCTGCGCGCAGAAGGCGCTGAACACCGACATCAACGATGCGACGATCCGCCTGCTGCGCCGTCTGGGCTGCGAGGTCGTGGTGGCAAAGGGTCAGGGCTGTTGCGGGGCGCTGACGCATCACATGGGCAAGGAGGACCTGGCCCATGCCAGCGCCGCCGCCAATATCCGCGCCTGGATGGCCGAGCATCGCGCGGGGGGGTTGGATGCCATCGTCATCAACACTTCCGGCTGCGGGACGACGGTGAAGGATTACGGCCACATGTTCCGCACCGATCCCGCCCTGGCCGAGGACGCGGCCACGGTGGCCGGGCTGGCGAAGGACATCAGCGAAGTGCTGGTGAAGATCGGCCTGCCGCAGGGCGCGCCCAAGGGTCTGCGGGTGGCCTATCATGTCGCGTGCAGCCTTCAGCATGGCCAGCAGATAAAGTCGGCGCCGAAGGACCTTCTGAAGCGCGCCGGGTTCGAGGTGGTGGAGCCCGCCGACAGCCATCTCTGCTGCGGCAGTGCCGGGACCTACAACCTGCTTCAGCCCGAAATCAGCGCCGAACTCAAGCGCCGCAAGGTGGCAACGCTGGAGGCGAAGGCGCCGCAGGTCATCGCGGCGGGCAACATCGGCTGCATGATGCAGATCGGGTCCGGCACCGGCATCCCGGTCGTGCACACGGTCGAGCTTCTGGACTGGGCGACCGGCGGGCCACAGCCGCGCGCCTTGCTGGGCTGAGCCCAACACCGCGCTTGCGTGACCGGCCACGAATCCGCCAGACTTCCGCGCAATGCTGACCGTCGCGGGGAAAGGGAAGGGTTGCATGCGTCACCTCGTTGCCAGGCTTCGGGCTTTGGGGCTGGCCCCGTCGCTGGCCCCGTCGCTGGCGCTTGCTCTGGTCGTCGCCTTCGCCGCCTTCGGCCCGGTCCGCGCGCAAGAGGCCGACATGGTCCGGCTTCAGACCGCCGACGACGCGCGCGGCTGGGATGCGGTGGGCAAGCTGATCCTTGGCGACCGGGGCTTCTGCACCGGGGCGCTGATCGGGCCGCAGCTGGTGCTGACCGCCGCGCATTGCCTGTACGACAAGACCACCGGCGTGCAGCTGCGCCCCGAGGACATCGAGTTCCAGGCCGGTTTTCGCAATGGTCGCGCGGTGGCCTATCGCCGGGTCAGCCGGGCGGTGGCCCATCCCGGTTACCGCTTTGGCGCGGCCGACAAGCTGGACCGGGTGACCGACGATCTGGCGCTTCTGGAGCTGAGCCAGCCGATCCGGCTGCCCTCGCTTTTCCCGTTCGAGACCGGGGCTGCCCCGGTCGAGGGCGATGCCGTCGATGTGGTCTCTTACGCGCAGTATCGCGAGGAGGCGCCGTCGATCCAGGAGGCCTGCGAAGTGCTGGCCGGTCAGCGGAACGCGCTGATCCTGACCTGCAATGTCGATTTCGGCTCCTCTGGCGCGCCGGTGTTCACCGTCCGCGATGGCGTGGTCCGGGTGGTCTCGGTGATCTCGGCCAAGGCCGAGGTCGATGGCCGCAAGGTCGCCCTTGCCGTGCCCGTCGCCGAGCCGCTGGCCGCGCTGCGCGGCGCGCTGGAGCAAAGCAAGGCCGGCTTGGCGCGCGGGGTCCAGTCAGGGGGCAAACCGGTCAGCATCCTGTCGGGGGGCAACGGATCGGGCGCGAAGTTCGTCAAGCCATGAAATGGCTTTTCATGCTGTTTGCGGTCTGCCTTTGCGCCATACCGCAAGGCAGTCTGGCGCAGAATTCCGGCCTGGAAGCCCTGACCACGCGCGAGGCGCTGCGCGGGTTCGAGCCCGTGGGCCGGGTCGATGTCGAGGGCGGCGGTTTCTGCACCGGGGCGCTGATCGCGCCCGATCTGGTGCTGACCGCGGGGCATTGCGTGATTGCCGGCGACGGCCGCCCGGTTCCGGCCGAACGCATCCGGTTCCGGGCCGGTCTGGCCAACGGCGCGGCGCTGGCCGAGGCGGCGGTCGCCCGCACCATCGTCGATCCCGGCTTCCGCAGCCTGGACCCGGCCCCGCCCGAGATGATCGCCCGCGACGTGGCGCTGTTGCAGCTGGCCGCACCGCTTCCGACCGCGCTGATCCCGCCGCTGACCGTGGCCCGGCCCGGCAAAGGCGACGAGGTCAGCGTGGTGTCCTATGCCATGGGGCGGGAAGAGGTGCTGTCCTGGCAGCGCGTCTGCCGTGTGATCGGGCGCGAGGGGGTCCTGATCGTGATGGATTGCGACGTCACCTTCGGCGCCTCGGGCGCGCCGGTGCTGGACCGGTCGGGCTATCGGGCAAGGATCGTCTCGATGATCTCGGCGGGCAGCAATGACGGCGGCAGGCCGGTCTCGATCGGCATGGAACTGCCGGGGCTGGTCGATCGGTTGAAGGCGGCGCTGCGACGGGGCGAGGCAACCAGTGTCGCCAACCCGCCGGCGGCCGCTTCGGTCGGACCTGCCGCGCCGACGATGCCCGGCAAGCCGGTGCGGCGGCTTGAGTTGCAGGGCGAAAGGCGGATCGGGACCGGCGCCGGCTTCGGCCAGCGGAACGTTGCGCCGTGATGCCCGGACGGGCCTTGAAAGCCGATCGGCCGTTGCCTACCTGACGCTCATCCGGGTGCCGTGCCGGGCCCGGACGACCTGCCTTGCCCCCTTGAGGGGGAGGGTCCATGACATCGCTTCCAGGAGGATGACAATGCGCAACCTTGATTTCGCGCCCCTTTACCGCGCCACCGTCGGCTTTGACCGGATCGCCGATCTGATGGACCGGGTGCTGTCCGCCGACGTCGCCCAGCCGACCTATCCGCCCTACAACATCGAAAAGACCGCCGAGGATGCCTATCGCATCTCGATCGCCGTTGCCGGGTTCACGCCCGATGAACTCAGCGTCGAGGTGAAGGACGGCTCGCTGTTCGTCACCGCCCGCAAGACGCCCGAGGAAACCCAGCGCACCTTTCTGCACCGCGGCATCGCGACCCGTGCCTTCGAGCGCCGCTTTGCCCTGGCCGACCATGTCCGCGTGACGGGTGCGGTGCATGAGCACGGGATGCTGCACATCGACCTCGTCCGCGAAGTGCCCGAGGCGATGAAGCCCCGCCGGATCGAGATCCAGCGCGCCAACGCCGCAAGCCCGGCAATCGAGGCCAGGCCGGAAACGGTGAACTGATCCTGGCCTGACCCGGAGGAGGGGGGCGCGACGCGGGCTGCGTCGCGCCCCCTTTCAGTGTCGCGGGGTCACGGCACGGGCGCTGCGCTGACCTCGACCGCCCAGCCGTGGCTGTGGCCGACATTGCAGCCGCCGACATGGCCTATGGCCGAGATGGTGATGTAGGTGCCTTCCTCGGCCCAGCCCTCGGCGAGTTCGATGATCTGATCCTCGCCGGGGGCGAGGCGGCGGGTCGTGGCGATGGGCGTGCTGGAGCCGGGGAAGCGGTTGATGACATAGGTGATGTCCGAGCAATGCGTCGTCGGCGCGCCGATGCGCAGCAGCATCTTCTGGCCGGGATTGGGGGCGCTGACTTTCAGCATCTTGCCTTCGTTGCAGATCATCCCGCCATCGGAGACGGGGGTGGAGGAGGTGCAGGTGACTTCCCAGCTTTCGGGGTCGGCCAGGGCCGGGACGGCGGCGAGGGGGGCGACCGCGAGGGTGGTCAGGGCAAGCAGGCTGCGGGGGGTGAAGGGGGTGAGCATCGGTCAATTCCTTCGGGTGAATGCGGGTTACCGTGTCTCTGTGCCGATGACGCTGGCACGGGGTTCGCGGCTTTGGAAAAGCGTCGGGCTGTCACCGGGTAACAGGCGCGTGATATCAGATGACGCGCCCGTTATCAGGGGTTAGCGGGGAAGGATTTCCGTCTTGGCGCCGAAGGAATGCAGCGTGCCCGGGTTGCAGCCGCCGACATGGCCGACGCCGGTGACGGTCAGGAAATTCTCGCCATCGCGCCAACGGTTGCCCAGCCGCATGGTCCTGGCTTCGCCGGGCTTCAGCATCTCCAGCGTGGCGGTGGGCTCGCTGGAGCCGGGGAACAGGTGGATGAGGTAGGTGACCTGCGAGCAATGCGTCCGGGGCGCGCGGATCTTCAGCACCATCCCGGTCGTGGGGCTGGCTGGCGTGATGGCCAGCATCTTGCCCTCGGAACAGATCTGCGAGCCGGGCCAGGGGCCGGGGGTGCTGGCAGGGCAGGTGACGGCCCAGCTTTCGGCCAGCGCGGGAAAGGCGAAGAGGGCAACGGCAGGCGCAACGGCAGGTCCGGGCATGAGCGGCTAGAACGGACAGGCCGGAAACAGCTCCGGCGCGGATGATCATGGCACCCGCGCCGAACTGGCGAACACGGCGATCCGGGTATCAGTTGGCCGACAGGCCTTTCGCCAGCCGCATCAGGTTCACCGCCTCGATCCGGTAGCCGAACGGATCCTCGCCCCGGTTCGCCAGCGCCAGGTCGATGGCCTGGTCCCAGCCCCAGTCGCCCAGATAGACCGAGCCCCTGAGCAGCTGCCCGAAACCCGCTATGGCGGCGGCAAAGCGGGTCTCGGTCGTGGCCGGTTCCCGCCCGGTGATCGGCGTCTCGACCAGGGTCGAGGCCGTGGCTCCCGGCGCCTTCCAGCGCAGGCGCAGATAGCCAAGCTCGCCCTCCGCCGCTTCGGTCGCCGGGGCCGCGCCATAGCGCAAGGGATCGTTCAGCAGGGCCTCCGACCCCGGCGCCGTCACCTCGTAGATCGCCGTGACCTGGGTCCCCGCGCCGATTTCACCAGCGTCCACCCGGTCGTTGTTGAAATCCTCACGCCGCAGCGCGCGGGTCTCATAGCCGATCAGCCGGTATTCCGCGACCGTGGCCGGGTTCCATTCGACCTGGATCTTCACATCGTCCGCGATGGGGAACAGCGCGCCCGTCAACTGGTCCACCAGCACCTTCCGTGCCTCGCTCAGCGTGTCGATATAGGCGGCCTGGCCGTTCCCGTTCTGCGCCAGCGCCTGCATCACCGCATCGTCCAGATTGCCGCGCCCGAAGCCCAGCACCGAGAGGTAAGTCCCCGTCGCGCGCTTCTTCGCGACATAGGCCTCCAGCCCCTCCGGGTCGCTGACCCCGACATTGAAGTCCCCATCCGTCGCCAGAAGAATGCGTGTGACCTCGCCCTCGGCCTTCATCCCCTCGGCCACCTGATAGGCCAGTTCCAGCCCCTCGGCCCCGGCGGTCGCGCCCCCGGCGGAAAGGATGTCCAGCGCGCTCACGATGGCGGCGCGGTCGGCGGCCTGCGTCGGCGGCAGGACAAGCCCCGCCGACCCGGCATAGGTGACGATGGCCACCTGATCCTCGGGCCGCAGTTCCGGCAGCATCAGCATCAGCGACTGCTTCAGCAGCGGCAGGCGGTTCGGTTCGTCCATCGACCCCGAGGTGTCGATCAGGAACACCAGGTTCAGCGGCGGGCGGTCGGCCACCGCGGGGAGGGCTCCCTGGATGCCGATGGTGACAAGCCGCGTGCCGGGGTTCCAGGGGGTGGGCATCACGGCGACGGTCGAGGCGAAGGCCGCGCCGTTTTCGGGCGCGGGATAGGCATAGGGGAAGTAGTTCACCATCTCCTCCACCCGCACCTGTTCGGGCGCGGGAAGGATGCCCGAGGTCAGCGAGGACCGCACCACGGCGTAAGAGGCCGTATCCACGTCGATCGAGAAGGTCGAGACGGGCTCTTCTGCCGTCACCTTCACCGGGTTAGGGGCGGCATTGGCGAAGGCTTCGGTATTCTCTGCCGGGGCGGACCCGGCCTCGGGCGCAAGGCCGGACGGGGCCGCGACATAGCCCATCGCGCCGTCCGGCATCGGGGCTTCGCTGCGCAGGCGCATCTCGGTCTCGGCCATCCCGACGACGGGCGCGGCGGGCGGGGCCGCGTCCAGTTCGGCCATCGGCTCGGGCACAGGCTCGGCCAGCGCGACCGAGGCGGAGGCATCGCCTTCCGCCGTCAGTGCCAGATCGTCGGTCGCGGTCGGTTCGGGGACCGCCTCGTCCTGCGGCGCGACGGGCCCGGCCTTGCGGGCGACGGGGGCTTCCTTCGGCGCCACGACAGCGGTGGGCTTGCCGATCCGCAGATCGGCGACCGGCAGGATCACGGCCACCCCGATCAGCAGGGCGGCGGCCGAAGTGGTCAGGGCAAGGGCAGGGCGCGAGGTCAGATAGTGGAACATGCGACGTACTCCGTTCGGGGGGGCCGCCTGGTGGCGGTCCTCACTGGAACGCGGCGCCTGCGCGGTTCCTTGGAGCCGGTCGAAATTTTCCATCGCAAGCGCCATCGCCCGCGCCTTCGCCTGCCCATCCGGGGCCGGGGCCGCCTGCAACGCAGACCGGAGGTCGTCGAGATCGTCGCTCATTCCGCCCCCTCCCGTGCCATGGCCCGCAGGCGTTTCTTCACTTCGCTCATCCGCCAGGCGATTGTGCCCTCGCTGACGCCCAGCACAACCCCGGCCTCGGCCTGGGTCATCTCTTGCCCCAGCACCAACGCCACGGTGTCGCGCAATTCGGGTGAAAGCCGCGTCATCGCCTGAGCCAGCCAGTCGGCGGCCTCGGCCTGGGCGGCAATCTCGTCCTGCCGCGCGATCTCCCAGTCGCCCCAGCCCTGCGCGGCCTTCGCGCGCGTCGCCTGCCGCCGCCGCAGATCATGCGCCGCGTTCACCACCACGCGGTAAAGCCAGGTGGTGAACTTCGCCTCGCCGCGCCAGTTGCGCAGCTTGGAGGGAAGGGCGGCGCAGATGTCCTGCGCCAGATCCTCCGCCTCGGCCTGCGAGCCGGTCAGCCGCCACGCCAGCCCGTGGATGCGGTCATAGTGCCGCCCGACCAGCGTCGCAAAGGCCGCCCGGTCGCCCTGGGCGGCATGGGTCGCAAGCATCTCGTCGGGCGTGTCCATCAGCATCACGTTAGCTGTGACGCGCCCCGGGGGGCAATCCTTGGGCGCGCCGGAACAGGGCCGCGCCCGGAAATCCCTACCCCGAACGAAAAGCCCCCCGGTCCGGGTAGCTTCCGGGCCGGGGGGCGGGGGGTCACTCGTTACTGACACTGTCAGGATCAGTAGATCATGCCGTCATACAGGCCAAAGGCGCCCGCCGTGCTGCGCAGGTTGGCCGAGGCGCCCTCGTCGCGGGCATAGGCCACGACCGCATTGTAGGTGCCCGGTCCGAAGGCCCCGTCGATCCCGCCGCGATAATAGCCCCAGGCGCGCAGGTTGCGCTGGATCGCCTTGCGCTCGGCCAGCGAATAGCTCTGGAAGGCGCGGGCGGCCGGGGTGGCGTAGATCGAGGTCGTGGCGCGCGGCTCGACATGGCGCGGCTCGACATAGACGGTGCGCGGCGCGACATAGGTCGGACCAGCGGCCGTATAGCCCCGGTCGTAAAGCCGGGCCTTGCGGTTGTTCTTCAACAGCTCGTCAACGATGATCGCGGTGGCGGCCCCGGCGACGAAGCCCTGTTCCTTGTCGCCCCAGGCCAGCGCCGGGGTGGCGGGGATGGCAGCGATGGAAAGCGCGGTCAGACCGGCGACAAGCGTGGTCCTGGCAGAAGCGAACGAGAGCAGCATGAGCATTTCCTTTCGTGAGGGGCCCGAGGCAGCCGGGCCGATGCCATGGGTTATGGGGACCCGGGCCACGCTAGGCAAAATCAGGCCGGCGTTAGGGGGAAACAGGCGGTTGTTATCCGATAACGCATTTGATTTCAGACGGTTGCCTGCTCAGCCGATGGTGTGCAGCGCAGCCGACAACCGCTCTAAACCTTCGTTGATCCGCGCTTCCGGCCCGCCGCCGGCCCCGATGCGGATGTGATGCGGCAGGCCATAGGCCGATCCGGGCAACAGGAACGTCCGGTAGGGCGGCTTCAGCAGCGCGCGGGCCAGCGATTCGCCGTCGATCCCCGCGACCCGAGCCAGGCCGATCAGCCCCGCCTCGGGCCGGTGCCAGGACAGGCGCGGTTCTGCCGCGACAAAGCGGTCCAGGAGGTCCAGCGTCTCGGCCCCTTCGGCCCGCGCCTGCGCCAGCGCCGAGGCCAGCCTTTCGGGCCGCAGCGCGACTTCGGCGATATGCTCGCCGAGCGTGTTCATGATCTCGGACCCGTTCTCGCGCAGGATCATCGCGTCGCGGATGACCTGCGGGTTCCGGCAGATCATCCAGCCGGTCCTCAGCCCTTGCAGGCCAAGGGCCTTCGAGACCGAGCCGGTGGTGATCCCGTAGGGTGTGAGCCCGGCGACGGAGGGCGGCCGGGGAGGACCCCATTCGAGGCCGGCATAGACCTCGTCCACCACCAGCCAGAGGCCGTGCCGGTCGGCCAGTGCCGCAAGGGCGCGCAACTCGGCCTCGGGGATCAGCCGCCCCGTGGGGTTGTTCGGATTGGTCAGGAAGATCATCCGCGTCCGGGGCGTGATGGCCCGCGCCACCGCCTCGGGGTCCAGCCACCAGCCCCGCGCCTCGTCGCGGGCCACGTCGACCAGTCGCGCGCCGATGGCCCTGGCCATCACCCCCGCCTGCGGCCAGCCGGGGGCCTCGGTGACGATCTCGTCCCCCGCCTGAACCAGCTGCCGGAACAGAAGATAGTTCGCCTCCGCCGCCCCAGCCGTGACAAGGACGCTGTCCAACGGCAGCGAAAGCACCGCCTGATCCAGCACCCGCTGCCGCAAGCCCGGCAGGCCGAGGAAGCTCTTGCCGTTCCAGTCCAGAGAAAGCTCGGGGTCCAGGTCGGGCAGGAAGTCCTTCAGCTTCGGGGAGCGCGCGAGCGAAAAGCCGATGAAGCATTCCGGCGGGTCGGAGGCGGTGGTCTCCAGGAGGTAGTCGAACAGCTTGTGAATGGTGACCTTCATCCGCCCCCTCGCGCGCAAAAGTTTTCGAAAACTTTTGCAAAATCCTTCGAAGGATTTTGGCTCCCTCACCGGACGTCACGCCCCTGGTTCAGGATGATGACGTTCCCCGACGACACATCCCCTGCGGGCGAGATCAGGAACCCCACCCAGTCGGCAATCTCTGACGGCTGCATCGCCCGGCCATGCGGCATCGCCGAAATCGCCTTCGCCAGCACTTCCTCGGTCAGCACATTGAACAGGGGCGTCTCGGTCATCGCCGGCGCGATGGAGTTCACTGCGATCTTCTCCTTCGCATAGCGCCGCGCGAGGTCCTTGGTCAGCGTGTCCATCGCCGCCTTCGAGGCCCGGTAATGCGGCGGGTCGAAGACGTCGAAATTGTAGGCGCCATTGGACGAGATGTTGACGATCTTGCGCACCCCCGGCCGCCCGGCCATCGCCTTCACCGCGCCCTGACAGCAATGGAAGGCCGAGGAGAAATTGACCGCCATCTGCCGGTCGAGTTCCGCCGCCGGAATGTCGGGGAAGTCCGACATGAAGCAGGTCCCGGCGTTGTTCACCAGCGCATCCACGCCGCCGAAGCGGGCGGTCAGCCGGTCGAACAGGTCGGCAATCGCTTCGGCGTCGGTCAGGTCCACCGCATCGGCCACGAACCCCTCGCGGTCCGCCGCCATCGCCAGCAGCGCCGCGCCGTCGATGTCCACCCCCACCACCGTCAGGCCATCGGCCAGCAGCCGGTCAACGAAGGCACGACCCAGGCCCCCGGCGGCACCGGTGACGACGGCAACCCGGCTCATGCCGGGGCCTTCGGCAGCGCGTCGAAATCGGCCGAGGAATGCCGCTCGGGCAGTTGCTCCCACGGTTCGCCCCACGAGCGGTTGACCTTCCGCCCCCGGATCACCGCGGGCCGCGCGTCGATCCGCTTCGCCCAGGCCACCACATTCCGGTAGCTCTCCACATCCAGGAACTCGGCCGCATTGTAGGCGCGGCCGAGGACCAGATTGCCATACCAGGCATAGATCGCCATGTCGGCCAGCGAATAGTCCCCGGCCATCCACTCATGCGTCGCCAGATGCCGGTCCAGCACGTCAAGCTGGCGCTTCGTCTCCATCGCATAGCGGTTGATCGCATATTCGATCTTGACCGGCGCATAGGCGTAGAAATGCCCGAAGCCCCCGCCGACGAAGGGCGCGGAGCCCATCTGCCAGAAGAGCCAGCTGAACATCTCGGTCCGCATCGACGGGTCCTTCGGGATGAAGGCCCCGCCGAACTTCTCGGCAAGATACAGCATGATCGAGGCGCTTTCGAACACCCGCTGGCCGTTGGAATGATCCTTCAGCGCCGGGATCTTGGAATTCGGGTTGATCTCGACGAAGCCCGAGCCGAACTGGTCGCCCTTGCCGATGTCGATCAGCCAGGCGTCGTATTCGGCGTCGTGACCCGCCTCCAGAAGCTCCTCCAGAAGGATCGTCACCTTGATCCCGTTCGGCGTGGCCAGCGAGTAAAGCTGCAAGGGGTGGCTTCCCACCGGCAGCGCCTTGTCATGTGTCGGCCCGGCGATGGGGCGATTGATGTTGGCAAAGGTGCCGCCCGAGGGCTGCTCCCATTTCCAGACCTTCGGCGGGGTGTAGTCGTTCGACATGGGGCTATCCTTCGATTGCGGATCGAAGGGAAAGCTAGTGCTTCGGGCGCATGTGCACCAGAGGCCCGAAACGGCGGGACCGCCCTGCCGAAATGCACAAGAGACGATCCGAAGACCGCCCCTTGCCTGGATATCCGCCCCGTCAGACCGACAGGCAGACGTATTTCAGCTCCATGTAGTCGTCGATGCCGTGGCGGCTGCCTTCGCGCCCCAGCCCCGACTGCTTGACCCCGCCGAAGGGCGCCATCTCGTTCGAGATCAGGCCGGTGTTCACGCCCACCATCCCGTATTCCAGCGCTTCCTGCACCCGCGTGATCCGCCCGATGTCGCGGGCGTAGAAGTAGGAGGCGAGGCCGAAGATGGTGTTGTTCGCCATCGCGATCACCTCTTCCTCGGTCTCGAACCGGAACAGCGGCGCGAGCGGCCCGAAGGTTTCTTCCTGCGCCACCTTCATGTCGGGCTTCACGCCGGTGACGACGGTCGGCTGGAAGAAGGTCCCGCCCAGCTCGTGCCGCTTGCCGCCCGTCACGACCTTGCCGCCGCCGGCCAGCACGTCCTGGATATGCTCCTCGACCTTCTCGACCGCCGCTTCGTTGATCAGCGGGCCGGTCGTGACGCCGGGCTTCAACCCGTCGCCGATGGCCAGCTTCTCGACCGCCGCGGCCAGTTTGGCGGCAAAGGCGTCATAGACCCCGGCCTGGACATAGATCCGGTTGGCGCAGACGCAGGTCTGGCCGTTGTTGCGGAACTTCGAGATCATCGCGCCCTCGACCGCCGCGTCCAGATCGGCGTCGTCGAAGACGATGAAGGGCGCGTTGCCGCCCAGCTCCATGCTGCATTTCAGCACCTGGTCGGCGGCCTGGCGCAGCAGGATCCGGCCCACTTCGGTGGACCCGGTGAAGGTCAGCTTGCGGATCAGCGGGTTCTCGCAGAACTCCTTGCCGATGTCCGAGGACCGTTTCGAGGTGATGACCGAAAAGAGCCCCTTCGGCACGCCCGCGCGTTCGGCCAGAAGCGCCAGCGCCAGCGCGGACAGCGGCGTCTCGGCGGCAGGCCGCGACACCATCCCGCAGCCCGCGGCCAGCGCCGGGGCCACCTTGCGCGCGATCATCGCGTTGGGGAAGTTCCACGGCGTGATCGAGGCGGCGACCCCGATCGGCTGCTTCAGCACCTGGATGCGCTTGTCGCGCTGATGGCCGGGGATGATCTCGCCATAGGTGCGCTTGGCTTCCTCGCCGTAGAACTCGATGTAGCTGGCGCCATAGGCGATCTCGCCCCTGGCCTCGGCCAGAGGCTTGCCCATCTCGGCGGTCAGGATGGTGGCGAGATCGTCCTGGTTCGCCATGCACAGGTCGAACCAGCGGCGCAGCACCTGGGCGCGCTCCTTCGCGGTCCGCCCCGCCCATTCGCGGTGCGCGGCATGGGCGGCGGTGATCGCGCGGGCGGTTTCGGCCCGGCCGAGGTTCGGGAGTTCGCAGATCACATCGCCGCGGGCGGGGTTTGTCACGGGGAAGGTCGAGCCATCGTCGGCCATGACCCATTCGCCGGCGACATAGGCCTTAGTCACCAGAAGCGAGGGGTCTTTCAGAAGCGAGGCGAGATCGGTCACGGAATCGAGCATGGGTGGGCCCTCCTTGTGCTGGTGTGACAGGTGCCACGCAGGGCGCGTTCTGTCCAGTTGCAAGGCCGCCGTCAGGCCAAGGTTTGATCAAATCCCCGACAGACTGGACTTGTGGCCGGGAGCCGTCCGGAAATCGAACGATTTCCGGACCGATTTCCGCAGGAAATCGCTGCGAGGATCACCCGTTCGCGTGCATCCGCTCGATATAGGCGCGCATCTCCTCGGCCTCGTGCCGGGCGTCGCGCAGCCCTTCCATCGCGGCCTTCAGTTCGGCCTCGGTCTGACTGATGTGGTTCATCAGTTCCGCTTCGCGGCTTTCCATGTAGGCCAGCGCCTGGTCGCGCAGCTCTTCGGCCTCGTGCAGGGACTGCGCCAGCTTGTCCATTTCCGCCATGTCGCCGCCCTGGACCCGGGTGAAGCGGTGCAGCAGCCAGTGCGTGAACCAGCCCATCGCGAAGGCGACGAACAGGATGATGGCGGTGGCGACGACGAATTCGGTGCGGTTCATGGGGTGTCCTGGGCCTTGAGGCCGTCGGGCCGGCGCTTCGGAGCCAATGTCTTTTCGGTCGGGGCGACCGACGGGCTGGTGTCGTTCGAGAAGTCGTTCGAGAAGTCGGGCGAGAAGTCGGGCGAGAAGTCGGGCGCGGCGGCAGCCTCTGTCCCGCCCGGCGCGGCCGGGGCGGCCGGGGCCGCCGAACCGGCCACGCCCTCTTGCGCTGCCGCAGCGGCGTCTGTCGCAGTCTTCAGCACGAATTCGATCCGCCGGTTCGCCTCGCGGCCCTCTTCGGTCGCGTTGTCGGCGATGGGCTGCGCCTCGCCGAAGCCGACCGCGGTCATGCCCGAGACATCGACCCTGCGGCCCTGCAAGGCCAGAAGCACCGCCTCGGCCCGCGCCTGGCTGAGCGCCTTGTTGCCGGCTTCGGAGCCCTGGCTGTCGGTATGGCCGGCGATCTCCATCTGCATGGCCGGGCAGTTGACGAGGATCTTCGCCAGTTCGTCCAGGACCGGGCGCGCGGTGGCGGCGATCTCGGCCGAGGCGGGCGTGAAGGTGATCTTGGTCCGGGCGATCACGGCGTTGACATCGGCTGCACATTGCTCGGGCGTGGGCAGGGCGGCCAGCGGATCCAGCGCCTCGTCATAGCGCACGTTGACGCGGAAGGTCTGCCCCTGGCCCAGCGCCTCGGACAGGATCCGGGTGATCCGCCCGCGCGTCTCGGTCGATCCGGTGACCCCGTTCACCTCGACCAGATCGGCCCGGACCAGCAGCCGGCCGCTGTCCACCTGCGACAGCGCCTTCAGCCCGGCCAGGACCCGGATCGCCCAGCCGTCGGGCAGGCCCGGGTCCACCCGGGTCGCGGTCAGGATCTCGGCCCCGGCAAAGGCCGAGCGCGCAAAGGCATCCACCGCGTTGCGCTGCATCTCGTCGGTCAGCCGTCCGCGCAGCTCGACCCGGCCCTTTTCGGTGAAGACCGCGGTGAACTCGGCCGGACCCTGGGCGGCGGTCTCCTTCTTTTCCAGCGTCGAGGTCAGCGAGAACACATCCGGCAGTCCGGTTTCCAGCTCGCCCACCACCTTGTCGAAGACGTCCTGCGGCACGTCGCTGCCCGCCAGCAGGGTCACATCCGCGTCCGAGAAGGTGATCGACCCCGATCCAAGCTCGGTCACCGCCCGAATCCCCAGGCTGACCGCATCCGCCCAGCGCGGGGTCGGCGTGCCAAGGCCGACCTGGCAGACCGTGGTCCCCGTGACCCCCACCGCCGTCGCGGCCCGCAGGATCTGGGTCCGGGCGCGGTCGGTGTCGGCCGAACAGCTGTCGAACCGCGCGCCCTCGGAATCGACCACAAAGCGCAGGCTGAACGGCGTGATGACCGGACGCGGGGCGGAAATCTCCATGACCAGCTGGACATTGGCCGGCACCATCGCCCGCAGGTCGGCCTCGGCCTTGCGCTTTTCCTCGGCGCTGTCGGTGATCGCCTTGACCTCGACCCGCTCGGCCGTGACCGAGACCTTGGACAGCCGCAGCCGTTCAAGCGCCTTCACGCCGAAGGCCAGCGCCTCGTTCCAGCCCGCGGGCGCGGGGTAGTCCGCTGTCTCCAGCATGTCGGGCAGTTCCGTCCCCTGCGCCAGCGCCGCCGCCGCTGCCGCAAGATCGGCCTCGCTCATCCCGCCCTCGTCGGGGGTTTCCGGGATCAGGCCGCTCAACTGCACCTCGTCCTCGGTCCGCAGCATCTCGACGCTGAACCTGGGCGCCTCGATGGCCGAGGCGGGGGTCACGTCCAGCCCGTCGCGGATGCGCGAGGCATCGACCAGTTCGCCCACCTTGTTCACCGCGCGGAACCGCGCCGCCTCGTTCGGCGCCGTTCCGGTTAGGCGCACCTGCAACCCGTCGGTCGTGACCGTGATCCAGGTGATCCCGGCCTCGGCCAGCTTGGTGCTGACCACCTTCTCGGTCCGCGCCTCGATCACGCGCGCAGCCCCGAGCGCCACCGAGACCATCAGCGCCGCCGCCAGGAGAAAGGCAAGAAGCGCAAGCGTGGTCGAGGACAGTCTGGCGATGAAGGGCGGCAAATCGGGTTCCGGAAGACTCAGGTGCGACGACGCACCCCTGTTTCCTAGGGGTTCAGGCCGCCGGGTTCAACCAAGCCATGCCGAAGCGGCAAGAAACGGCACCGGGATCAGGCCCGCGTCCCGGTTTGCCCGGAAGATCATCAGGCAGGAGGCTGGATCGTCCAGGTCCAGCCGCCGCATCTGCCAGCCCAGGTGCAGGCCCATCGCCCAGACCCCGGCCAGCGCCACGACAAAGGCCAGCGGCCGCCCGGCCCCGGCATGGGCCAGGACCACGGCGGCGGCAAACAGCACCAGCGTGGCCGCGAAGAAGCCCCAGAGCCAGGTCCGGCTGTTCTCGCCGAACAGCCGCGCGGTGGACTTCACCCCGATCAGCGCATCGTCCTCGCGGTCCTGATGCGCATAGATCGTGTCGTAATACAGCGTCCATGCGATCCCTGCGGCATAAAGCGCGACCGCCGCCGGGGGCACTTCGCCCGCATGGGCCGCCCAGGCCAGCAGCGCGCCCCAGTTGAACGCCAGCCCCAGAAAGACCTGCGGCCACCATGTGAAGCGCTTGGCGAAGGGATAGATGGCGACCAGGGCCAGGCTGGCCACGCCCAGCCCCACCGCCAGCCAGTTGTAGGTGAACAGGATGCAGGCCGCGAGCAGCGCCTGCACCACCATCCAGACCAGCGCGCCGCGGACCGTCGCCTGGCCCGAGGGCAGGGGCCGCGACCGGGTTCTGGCCACCTTTGCGTCGATGTCGCGGTCGGTGATGTCGTTCCAGGTGCAGCCCGCCCCGCGCATCAGGAACGCCCCCACCGCGCAGGAGACCGCCAGCCAGAGGTCCCAGGGCCGAAAGCCGCCCGCCCCACCCGCCAGCGCCAGCGCCCAGAGGCAGGGCACCAGCAGAAGCCAGGTTCCGATCGGCCGGTCGGCGCGCGACAGGCGCAGATAGGGCCGCGCGGCGGCGGGGGCGTAAAGGTCCACCCAGTTCGCCTGCGGGGCGTCGGCGACCCGGCCCGCTGGGGCAGCCTCTGGCATTTCCGGCGCTTGGGTCATAGGCTCTGGCTCATGGATGCGAAGATCAGGCTCTTTGTAGATCAGCCGCTTGGGGCGGGGCAAGCCGTGGCCCTGTCGCAGGACCAGGCCCACTATCTGACCGGCGTGATGCGGCTGACCGAGGGCGCGGCGATCCTGCTGTTCAACGGCCGCGACGGCGAATGGCGCGCGACCCTTGCCCGGGCCGTGAAACGCAACGCCATCGCGGTCTGCGAGGTGCAGACGAAACCTCTCCGCCTGCCCCCCGACCTCTGGCTGCTGTTCGCGCCGATCAAGAAGGCCCGCACCGATTTCATCGTGGAGAAGGCGGTGGAACTGGGCGCCGCCCGCATCCTGCCGGTCCAGACCCGCCACACCAACGCCGAGCGCATCCGGCAGGACCGTCTCCAGGCCCATGCCGTCGAGGCCGCTGAACAATGCGGCGCTACCCATGTGCCCGAAGTCGCCGCGCTTCAGCCCCTCGACCGGCTCTTGTCGAATTGGCCCGAGGGCCGAGCCCTCATCTGGTGCGACGAGGCCTCGGCCAAGGCGCCTCCCTCCCCCCGGCGTGGGGGAGGGATGGGGTGGGGGGGCCTTGCGCTGCCACCCGCCCCCGCCGCCATCCTGATCGGCCCCGAGGGCGGTTTCTCCGCCGAGGAATCCGCCCGCCTGCGTGCCCGGCCCGATGTCACCGCGCTGTCGCTGGGCCCCCGCATCCTGCGCGCCGACACTGCCGCCGTGGCCGCCCTGACGCTGTGGCAGGCCGCCTGCGGAGACTGGCGATGAGTTTCGTCCGCCCCGAACTTGCCGACACGCTCCACCGCTGGCGCGAGGTGATCGCGGGGGTGGGCCTTGCCGCGCTGGGGCTCTGGACGGCGACGCGAGGCGGCTATCTCCTCACGCCCTTCAGCCTTGCGCTTGCGGTGCTTGGCGGGGCCTGGGCGCTGACCGCCTGGCGCCGGCTCCGGTTCCGGCAGGACGGCGAGGCCCCCGGCATCGTCCGCGTGACCGAGGCGCAGATCGCCTACCTTGGCCCCCGCATCGGCGGCTTTGTCGGCCTGCCGGACCTGTCCGAGATCCGGCTTCTTACCCTGCGCGGTCGCCGGATCTGGAAGCTGAAACAGGGCGACGGCCAGCTTCTGCACATCCCGGTCGAGGCCGACGGGGCCGAGGCGCTGTTCGATGCCTTCGCCACCCTGCCGGGGATCGACATGGCCGCCGTGGTCGCCGCGCTGGGGACGGAGGCGCCCCCCTCCGACAGCCGCGTCATCGCACTGGCCGCACGCGACCGCCTGATCTGGGCGCGCAAGGGGGCGGGCGTCGTGGTGCGCTAGGTCCGCTGCCCTCTGCAAAGCGAGCAATTCCTCTGTGCGATTGCCAACAGAAGTATGACGTCCACAGCCAAGCCCTTGAAATCGAAAGCTCTGCAAAACTGACCACGCGCGGGCACCTGGCGACCCCCCTTGACTTGCCCGCGCCTGCGCGACACCTGTTGGCCTCCGGTCGGCAAGCCGAAGCCAGAGGCAGCGAAGGTCCCAAATCCATGTCCATTCCCCAGTCCGGCGGCGGCCTCATCGAAAGCTTCGACCAGCTTGCCGCCTATATGGAGGCCGGCTGCAAACCCGCCGCCGACTGGCGCATCGGGGCCGAGCACGAGAAGTTCGGCTGGCTGACCGACAGCCGGACCCCCTTGCCCTATGCGGGCGATCGGTCGATCTCGGCGATCTTCGCCCAGCTTCAGGCCCGCTTCGGCTGGACCCCGGTCCACGAGGGCGAACACGTCATCGGCCTGACCCGCAACGGCGCCAACATCAGCCTGGAACCCGGCGGCCAGTTCGAGCTGTCGGGCGCCCCCCTCGCCTCGACGCTGGAGGTCGGGGCCGAACTGCAAAACCACCTGGACGAGCTGCGCCAGATCGCCGAGCCGATGGGCGCGCGCTTCATGGGCATTGGCGCGGCGCCGGTCTGGACCCATGACCAGATGCCGGTCATGCCCAAGGGCCGCTATCGCCTGATGACCGACTACATGGGCCGCGTCGGCACCCATGGCACGCAGATGATGTACCGGACCTGCACCGTGCAGGTGAACCTCGACTATGGCTCCGAGGCCGATTTCGTGCAGAAACTGCGTGTGGCGCTGGCCCTGCAACCCGTGGCCACTGCGCTGTTCGCCTCGAGCCCCTTCTTCGAGGGCAGGCCCAACGGCCACAGGTCCTGGCGCAGCCGGATCTGGCGCGGGCTGGACGACAGCCGGACGGGGATGCTGCCTTTCGCCTTTGAGGAGGGGATGGGTTTCCAGCGCTATGTGGACTGGGTTCTCGACGTGCCGATGTATTTCGTCTACCGCGACGGCCGCTATATCGACGCGCTGGGCCAGTCCTTCCGCGATTTCCTGAACGGACGGCTGCCGGCCCTGCCGGGCGAGAAGCCGACGCTTTCGGACTGGGCCGACCACATGACCACGGTCTTTCCCGAAGCGCGGGCGAAAAGGTTCATCGAGATGCGCGGGGCCGATTGCGGCGACCAGGCGCATATCGCGGCGCTGCCGGCCTTCTGGGTGGGCCTGATGTACGATCATGCGGCCCTGGACGCGGCCTGGGATCTGGTGAAGGGCTTCGATGCCGAGACTCGGGAAGGGCTGCGGGTCGCCGCCTCGGTCTCGGCGCTGCGCGGAGAAGCCGGCGGCGTGCGGCTGATCGACCTGGCGCGGGCGGCGGTGGGCCTGTCGCATGCGGGCCTTGCCGCGCGGGGCCTGGGCGAGGCGGAGCAGCTGGCGCCGCTGGTGGAAAGCCTGAAGACCGGGCAGGTGCAGGCCGACCGCTGGCTGGCGCTTTACGAAGGCGACTGGGGCCGGGACCTGACCCCGATCTACGAAGCCGCCTCGCTCTGACGCGCCGCCTCGTTCGGCGGCGTCTCCTCGTCAGAGCCTGCCCGTAGAGGGGTGCAGCGGCCGAGGCGCAGCCCTGCGGACTCAGGCTTTCTTCGCGCCGATCCGAGGCTCGGTCCCGGCCTTGATCCGCTTCAGGTTCTCGGCATGGCGGACATAGATCAGGATGGTCAGGATCAGCGCCAGCAGCAGCAGGCTGCCATCCGTCAGGGCCAGGATCCACAGCGCCGAAGTGGCCGCAGCCATGAGGGCCGCAATCGACGAGGTGCGGCTGACGACCGCCGTCAACAGCCAGGTCGCGCAGACCGCGGCACCGACGATCCAGTTCAGCGCCAGCAGGACGCCGAGGAACGTTGCCACGCCCTTGCCGCCGCGAAAGCCCAGCCAGACCGGGAACAGATGGCCCAGGAAGGCGGCAAGCCCCGCCAGCTGTGCCGCATCCTCGGCCAGAAGCCAGCGCGCCACAAGCACCGCCAGCGCACCCTTGCCGCCGTCCAGCAGCAGTGTGGCCAGCGCCGCACCCTTGTTTCCGGTCCGCAGGACATTGGTCGCGCCGATGTTGCCCGAGCCGATCCGGCGCAGATCGCCCAGGCCCATGACGCGCGTGACCAGGACGCCAAAGGGGATGGAGCCCAGCAGATAGCCCAGCACCGCCGTCAGCAGCAGAAGCCCGGAAGATGTCACGAGGTCAGGCATGTCTCAGGCGTCCGCAGCAGCAAAGACCTGCGTCCCCGCGACCCAGGTGCCCAGCACCTTACCTTCCATCCTGGCGCCGTCAAAGGGCGTGTTCTTCGACTTCGAGCGCAGGCGGAAGCGGTCCATCAGGAACGGGGCATCCGGGTCGAACAGGACAAGATCGGCCGGTGCCCCGGGTGCCAGCCTGCCCTGCGGCAGGCCCAGCCGCCGCGCCGGGTTCAGCGCCATGGCCCGGAACAGCGCCGGCAGGTCAAGGTGGCCGGCATGAAACAGCCGCATCGCCGCGGGCAGGAAGGTTTCCAGCGCCACGGCACCCGCGGCGGCCTCTTCATAGGGCAGGCGCTTCGATTCCTCGTCGGCCGGCGTGTGCAGCGACGAGATCACGTCGATCGTGCCGTCAGCCACCGCAGCCACGATGGCCAGCCGGTCCTGTTCCGACCGCAGGGGCGGGGTGAACTTGAAGAAGGTCCGGTAGTCGCCCACGTCGAATTCGTTCAGCGTCAGGTGGTGGATCGACGTTCCCGCCGTCACATCCAGCCCCGCCGCCTTCGCGCGCACCAGCGCGGGCAAGCTGTGCGCGGTGGTGATCTGGTCGGCATGATAGCGCACCCCCGTCATCTCGACCAGCGCGAGGTCGCGCTCCAGCCCCATCCGTTCCGCGATGGGCGAGACGGCGGGAATCCCGCGCAGCGAGGCGAACTTGCCGCTGGTGGCCGAAGCCCCGGCCGAAAGCGAGGGGTCCTGCGGGTGCCCCACCACCAGCGCGCCAAGGCTGCGGGCATAGGTCATCGCCCGCGCGATCGCTTTCAGATCGGTCGAGACCCTGAACACATCGGTGAAGGCAACGGCCCCGGCATCGCGCAGAAAGCCGATTTCGGTCATCTCGCGCCCCTCGCGGCCCTTGGTCAGCGCGGCCATGTGGCGGATGCGGACCGGGGCCTCGGCGGCGCGGCGGGTCACGAACTCCAGCGTCTCCGGCGTGTCGATGGCGGGATGCGTGTCGGGCCGGGCGATGATCGTCGTCACCCCGCCCGCCGCCGCCGCCGCCCCGGCCGAGCCGAAACTTTCGCGGTGCCTCTCGCCCGGCTCGCCGATCTTGACGCCCAGATCGACGATGCCGGGGGCAAGGCACTTGCCGCCGCAGTCGATGACCGCAGCCTTCGGCGCCTTCTCGTCGCGGGCCAGGATCACGCCGTCCTTGACCGTCAGGCTGCCCGGGGCATCGGTTCCGGCCTCGGGGTCGATCAGGCGGGCATTGGCGAAATGGATCGTGGTCATGCGAGGTCCGTCCGAGGCTCGGGCAGGGTATGCGACGACGCGGGCGGCTTGTCCACTGGAACTCATCCCAGGGCCAGCCAGAGCGCCACCACGGCCATCAGGACCAGCGCCAAAGCCATGAGAACGAAGGCCGCCGTGGGGCGTTGCGCTGGCGGGGCGGGCTGGGGGGACGGGGCAAGGACGCCCGTCGCGGCGGCGGTGGGCAGGGGTTCGAAATGCACCGGCGGGCGGTCCTCCCGGTAGGTGCCGACCAGCGTCAGGCGCGGATCGAGGCTCAGCGTCACCTCGCGCCCGTGCAGCGCCCTGGACAGAAGGATCACCACCGGACCCTTCAGCGCGTCCAGCCGGGGCCGGTCCGCCTGAAGCGCGGCCTCGGGTATCCCCAGCCCCTCGGCCAGATAGCCCGCAAGGCCGAGGTCGGAAAGATCGGCCACATCGAACAGCTCGACATGGGCCGGGTCGATGTCGGGGTCGCCCAGCAGCACCGGCAGCAGCCGCGCCTTGTCGCGCTGCATCTCGTCCGCGCTCAGCGCCGCCTGAAAGACGCGGACGCCCAGCCGGTCCTGCGCCGGAACGGTCAGCGTGGTCACGCCCGCCCCCCCATGATGCGGGCGGCGGTGGCGGCGGGGTCGGCCTGATACTTGATGAGATGCCGGTCGCCCGAGGCGGTGGTGACCTGCACCGCGCCCAGGAAGGCCCGGGCCGAGACGATCTGACCCTGCGGGATCGCCCGCCCGCCGGGGCCCAGCAGGCGGCGGTCGGTCAGCCGCCAGACCTCGGCCAGCGCCTCGGAGGCAAGGTAGGCGGCCCGCACCCCGATGGCCAGAACCGCGCCAAGGGGACCGGCAACCGGATAGGGGTTGCCCTGCCAGATCAGGAACAGCCCCGCCGCCGTGCCCAGGACCACGGCCATGATCAGATGCCCGCGCCAGTAGGCCAGACGGTCGGCGCGAAACTCGGCCAGCACGGTCTCGCCCTCTTGCAAGGGGGTGACGGTGCCGAGGATCGGGTCGGGTTCGATCCGGGCCATCAGGCGATCCAGACGATGACGATGGTGAAGATGGCGATGAAGACCAGGACGGCGGCGGCCACCATGCCGCCCTGGCGCATCTCCTCGCGGGTTGGCTTGCGGTCGGGGTCAGGGGTCATCGGCTTTCCCTTGTTTGCAGGCCCCGGATCAGGGCAAACACGTCACGCCCCTCGGCGATGTTCTCGAAGCCCTTCTTCTCGGTCGTCGTTCCGCCGTCACCGTCGTCTTCCCGCCGGGTGTGCAGCCACACGGTAGAGGCCCCTTTGCCCTCGACCAGTTCGACCGCCGTCTGCGGACGGATCGGCAGCACTTCCAGCGAGCGTCTCCAGTAGCGCCGGGCGATATAGGCCGCACGATCCGTCAGCGCATAGCGGACCCGGCGATGGGCCTGCATCGCCTCGATCCATTGCAGAACGACCAGGTAGAGGCCCACTGCCAGAAAGGGGGTCGCGAAGATGGCAAGAAAGATGCCCAGACCCAGCGACGCGATCCCGTCAGCCTTGCCCATGAAGAACAGACCGAACCCGAAGCAGGCCACACCGCCGACCAGGAAGGGTGTGCCGAAAGCGGCCAGCAACAGCCGCTTGGGAAGGTCGAAGATGCCGGGCACCGGGGCGCCCTGCCACAGCAGCCGTTCGCCGGGGGCAAGGTAATCCTGCCAGGCCTCGCCGGTCACGCCATCATCCCCACGATCTTCCGCCCCCGCTCGGCCCGCAGGTTCCGCGCCAGAAGGTCCATGCAGGCCATCCGCACCGCAACGCCCATCTCCACCTGATCCTGGATCACGCTGCGGTTGATGTCGTCGGCCAGATCGCCGTCGATCTCCACCCCCCGGTTCATCGGGCCGGGGTGCATGACGATGGCGTCGGGCGCGGCATGGGACAGCTTCTCGGCGTCCAGGCCGTAGCGGTGATAGTATTCGCGTTCCGAGGGGATGAAGCCGCCGTCCATCCGTTCCTTCTGGAGCCGCAGCATCATCACCACATCCGCGCCCTTCAGTCCTTCGCGCATGTCGTCGAAAAGCTCGCAGCCGAAGTCCTCCACCCCCGAGGGCATCAGGGTGGGCGGCGCGATCAGCCGCAGGCGGTTTTCCATTTTTCCCAGGAGAATAAGGTTCGACCGCGCCACGCGGCTGTGCGCGATGTCCCCGCAGATCGCGATGGTCAGCCGCTGGATGCGGCCCTTGGCGCGGCGGATGGTCAGGGCATCCAGCAAAGCCTGCGTCGGATGCTCATGCCGCCCGTCGCCGGCGTTCAGGACCGCGCAGTCAACCTTCTGCGCCAAAAGGTTGACGGCACCGGACGACCCGTGCCGCACGACCAGCAGGTCCGGGTGCATCGCGTTCAGCGTCATCGCGGTGTCGATCAGCGTCTCGCCCTTCTTCACGCTGGAATTCGCCACCGACATGTTCATCACATCCGCCCCAAGCCGTTTCCCGGCCAGTTCGAAGGACGACTGCGTGCGGGTCGAGGCCTCGAAGAACAGGTTGATCTGCGTCATCCCCGCCAGCACGTCGGACTGCTTGACCGTGCGGCGGTTCAGGTCGACGTAACGCTCGGCCAGGTCGAGGACGGTGGTGATCTCCAGCGGCGAAAGGTGCTCGATCCCCAGCAGATGGCGGGCGCGGAAGGCCATGGTCGTCCCCTCTCCGGTCTGATGTCCGGTTTCCCCCTCTATCGCAAAGGGCGTGCGGCGCGGCAAGCGAAAGGCGTGTCGTCGATTTCGTGGGTGCTCGCGGTCGCATCCCGACGAGGACACGAAGTCGAACGGGAAGGCGCTATTTGCGCTTCAGGTGTTCTTCCAGCCGCGGCATGATCTCGACGAAGTTGCAGGGGCGGTGGCGGCTGTCCAGTTGCAGCTTCAGGATCTCGTCCCAGGCATCGCGGCAGGCGCCGGGGCTGCCGGGCAGGGCGAAAAGGTAGGTGCCGCCCGCCACGCCCCCCGTCGCGCGGCTTTGCACCGCCGAGGTGCCGATCTTCTGCATGCTCACAAGGGTGAAGACGGTTCCGAAGGCCTCGATCTCCTTCTCATAGACCTCGCGGTGGGCCTCGACGGTGACATCGCGGCCGGTCAGGCCGGTGCCGCCGGTGGTCAGGATCACGTCCACGGCCGGATCGGCGATCCAGTGCCGCAGGCGGCCCACGATGGCAGAGCGGTCGTCGGGGACGATGCCGCGATCGGCCAGGATATGTCCGGCCGCGGTCAGCCGATCGACCAGCGTGTCGCCGGACTTGTCCGTCTCGGGCGTCCGGCTGTCGCTGACGGTCAGGACCGCGATGCGGACAGGGTGGAAGGGCAGGGTTTCGTCGATGCGTGACATGTCATCCCGTATGGCAGCTGCGTCTGCCCGCATCCTTCACCGAAAGGCCGAAGGACGGAAGGGCCCTCTGATTCCGGTCGGCATCAACCGCGCAGGCTGCGGAGTCGCTCCTGCAACGACAGGAGGTCGGCCCAGGCTTCGCGCTTGGCCGAGGGGTTGCGCAGCAGGTAGGCCGGATGGGTCATGGGCAGCAGGGGCCGGCCCAGCGCCTCGGTCCAGTTGCCCCGCGCGCGCAGGATGCCGCGCGCCCCGGTCAGCGCAAACAGCGGCGTGTTGCCGACCGCCACGATGACCTGCGGATCGACCAGCGCGATATGGCGTTCCACGAAGGGCAGCATCATGGCGATTTCCGCCGGTTCCGGGTCGCGGTTGCCAGGGGGGCGCCAGGGCAGGACATTGGTGATGTAAAGCGCGGCTTCGCCATCAGGCGACCCGCGCGAAAGGCCGATTGCCGCGAACATCCGGTCCAGAAG
Source organism: Rhodobacter calidifons (assembly GCF_011174775.1). GTDB lineage: Bacteria > Pseudomonadota > Alphaproteobacteria > Rhodobacterales > Rhodobacteraceae > Tabrizicola > Tabrizicola calidifons. The sequence goes on along the minus strand of NZ_JAANHS010000001.1, from coordinate 189,672 downwards.
CTGGCCCGCGCGCCCGACGAAGGGGCGGCCCTCGCGATCCTCCTCGGCCCCTGGGGCCTCGCCCAGGATCAGGACGCGGGCCTGCGGGTTGCCATCGGCAAAGACGGTGTTGCGCGCGCCCTTCCGCAGCTCGCAGTAAGGATAGGCCGCAATGGCCGCGCGCAGGGCGTCAAGCGACCCCGCCGCCGCAGCCGCGCCCCGGGCGGCCGCAACGGGATCGTCGGCAGGCAGGGCTGGAGTCTCGGGTAGAACAGCGTTTGCGGCCAATGGCTTGCGGGGTTCTGCCGCAAGTTCGTAGCGGTTCACGGGGGCGTCGCCGATGGCCTCGTCGGCGCCGCAGTCCAGTTGCCAGGCCAGCGCCGCCAGCGCGGCATGCCAGTCCTCGGCTGTCTCGGCTGCGATTCCCATGGGCAAAGACTAGGCCGGGGTGGCCTGCCCCACAACCCTGCCCCACAACCCTGCCCCCATAACCCTGCCTCGGGGCGTGCGGGCGACTGTCTCAGGGGGCGGGCTCAGGGGGCGGGGCAGCCCTTCACCTCGACCGCGCCATTGGCGGCGAGGATGGTCATGGTGATCCCCGAACGATCCAGCGCGAAGGGCGCGCCGTGCGGGGGGACGAGTTCGGTGATGCTGATCAGTTCGCCGCCGCGCCGTTCGGTGACGGCTTCGGCCACCCAGATCTCGCGGTTGGCGGTTTCGAAGGCGACGACCTCGGGCAGGCCGGGGTCGGGCAGGGTCAGACGGGCGGTCAGGCGCAGGCCGTCCCTGATCGGGTCGATGCTGCACGAGACGCGGGTCACCCCCGCCTCCTGCGCCGTCGCGGCGCGCTGCGACAGGGCGGTGCGGATGTTCGCGTCCGGGGCGCCGGGCGCGGCAAGGTCGGCGCCAAGGTCAACCGAGGCCGGCAGACAGATCTCGTCGCAGACGCCGAGGTCCATCCGCACCCGCAGCCGGACCGGGCGTGCCGGGTCCGAGGGCGTGACTTCCACCGGCAGGACCAGGCGGTCGCTGTAGCCGATGGTCTGCATGCCGTTCAGGTTGAAGACGGCGGGCGCGGGCCAGTGGATGCGCACCGACTGCACGTTGTCCGAGCCCGACCAGTCGAAGCTGGGCGGGATGCCCGCGTCGCCCGGACTGCGCCAGTAGGTCTTCCAGCCCGGGGCGAGCGTCAGGTCCAGGGCCGCCATGTGGCTGCCATTTTCCGTTTGCCATCCTGACCTTAGCTGAGCCTGCAAGACATCATCCTGCGTGGTGGCAAGGGCGGGGGAGGCGATCAGGGCAAGGGTGGCGGCGACTTTCAGCATGGGGCGAAGATAGGCAATCCCGGGGTCAGAGGAAATCACTTTGCGGCGAAGCTGCGTGATCGTGGCGGTTTGGCCATCATCCGGACTTGCTCGCCGCGGTCTCCGGGGCCATGTTTCCGGCAGGGGAGGGCGGTGACGATGGACCTTGCCGGACAGATCCTGATCGCGATGCCGGGGATGACGGACCCTCGGTTCGAGCGCAGCGTGGTGCTGCTTTGTGCCCATTCGGCGGAGGGCGCGATGGGGTTGATCGTCAACAAGCCTTTGGAAGATCTTAGCTTTTCCGGGCTGCTGGAGCATCTTGGCATCCCCCTTGGCCCCCTGGGCCGCGACATCCGGGTGCATTTCGGCGGGCCGGTGGAGCGGGGGCGGGGGTTCGTGCTGCACTCGGCCGACTGGCGGCCTGCGGGCGAGGGCACGATGCAGGTGCCGGGGGGCCTGGAGATGACCGCGACGATCAACGTGCTGGAGGCTTTGGCTTCCGGGGGTGGCCCCGGTAAGGCCTTGCTGGCGCTGGGATATTCCGGCTGGGGGCCGGGGCAGCTGGAGGCCGAGATCGCGCGGAACGACTGGCTGACTTCTGATGCGCCGGAGGGGTTGGTGTTCGGCTCGGATGACCGGGTGAAATGGTCGGAGGCGCTGCGGGGGATGGGGATTGATCCCTTGACCCTGAGTGCGGCGGCGGGGCGGGCCTGAGACCGCAAGGGACTCCGGGTAAGGGGTTGGGAACGCTGGGTTGATCCGGGGGATTTCCGGGAGGTTAACGGTATGGAATCCGTCTGGCATGCGTCTGGAATCTGTCCAGACGCTCGGCGGGCGGGGGAGGCGTTAACCTTGGGGCGCGAATCGGGGCGTCAGATAGATCGACTCCAACGCCCCTAGTGAGACTGTAGTGAGATTTTCCGCGAAGCCTCTACGCGACCGCCTGAGCGGGGTAAGCAGCTTGCAGGACGGAGATGATTTCATCCGCCGTCATCTGGACGTTGGGTCGCAGCCCCACGGTGTCGCGGATCGGATCAAAGACCCGGAACATCAGAAGATAGTTGTCCAGCCGCTGCGAGTGCGAATTCAAGTAATGGTCCTTGAAGTTCTGAAACCGGCCCATTTCATTGATTAGGTGCTTGGCGACGCCGTAGTGATCTTCATTGTTCCCGTCGAAGCCCGGAAACTTCGGAGCGTCGCCGTGGTTTGCTGCGCAAACCTTCGCTTTGTCATCGTCTGACAAGTTGGCAAAGCTCTGTTCAAGAAATGACCACATGACCAAAATGTCGGTAGTTTGGGAAACCACTGCCGGGTCTGCTTCATAGTCGTGCAGAAGTCCGGTCCAGTCCCACTTCAGGCTCCAAAGGTGACCGCCGTAGATCGCAGCCATGAGCCCCTTCACGTCTATTTCGCCTTCAATCTTCAGACCCTTGTGGATGTCTGCAAGCAAAGCGATGATGATTTTCTCGCCGTCCGAAAGTTTCATTTTCTACCCCGAGGTGTTGCCATCTGTCCGATAAGGTAACGGACGATCAACTTTTCAAGAGGCGACAGAACGAAAGGGGAATGAACTGTGTCGGCCCGCTTAAGTCAAAGGTCTAGAGAGACTAACGGATCTGGCCAGGGTGCAAGGCTGACCGCGACCGGCACGCGGGGGTGGGAGCGATATATCGCGCCCGCCCCCGGGGGGCGGGTCGGGCGCGGTCAGATTTGCTTTGGGCAAATCTGACGAAGAAGGAGAAGTTGGGGAGAAAGAGTCGGGGTGAACCCCGACCTACGTTTGGGGCGGCCCCCCATCCTAGCCCTCCCCCACGAGGGGGGAGGGGAGCGCGGGGTGACCGCCCTCACTCCCCATACGGAACCCAGACGGTCTTGATCTCGGTCGCCTGGGCCAGGAAGGTCCGGCCCTCGGAGCTGGGGGAAAGCCAGTCGCGCGCCCTGCCGTGGTTGACCCAGGTGCGTTTCAGGTTGCCGGCGGCCTCGCGCTCGATCAGGGCGGAGAGGGGGTGGGAGGAGAAGCTCCACACCGCATCCACGTCCATGTGGCCGGCGAGGGATTTGGCGAGGTCGGGGGCGGGGCCGGTGACGATGTTGATGACCCCTGCGGGCACGTCGGAGGTGTCGAGGACCTGGTAGAAATCGGTGGCGGCGAGGGGGTGTTGGCCGGGGACGAGGACCACCGTGTTGCCCATGGCGATGGCGGGGGCCATGACGGAGATGAGGCCGAGGAGGGGGCATTCGTCCGGGAGGAGCGCGCCGATCACGCCGACGGGTTCGTTCATCGCCAGCGCGATGCCGCGGATGGGGACGGATTTGGCGGCGCCATCGTATTTGTCGGCCCAGGCGGCATAGGTGAAGAGGCGCTGGATGGAGGCCTCCACCTCGGCTGCGCCGGGCTTGCCGGTGAGGTTCTCGAGGCGCCGGGCGAACTCGGCGGCGCGGGCCGAGAGGTTCTCGGCGATGAAGTAGAGGACCTGGGCGCGGTTGTAGGCCGTTGTTTTCGCCCAGGCTTTGGCGGCATGGGCGGCCTCGACGGCGTTGCGGATGTCCTTGCGGTTGCCGATGCCGACATGGCCGAGGAGGTGGCCCTTGGGGCTGTAGACGGGCTGCGAGTAGCCGCTGTCCGGGCGGGTCTGCTTGCCGCCGATATAGAGCTTGGCGGTGCGGTCGAGGGCATCGACCTGCGGGTCCGCCGGGGCCGGGATGGGCGCGGCAGGTTTCAGGGCGGCGGGTCTTGCGGCGGGCTTGAGGTAGGCCATCAGGCCCTCCCACCCGCCTTCGCGACCGAAGCCGGATTCACGGACGCCCCCGAAGCCTGCGGCGGCGTCGAAGAGGTTGGTGGCGTTGATCCAGACGACCCCGGCCTTGAGTTTGGGGGCGATGTCGAGGGCGAGGTTGATGTTTTCCGTCCAGACCGTCGCGGCGAGGCCGTAACGGGTGTTGTTGGCAAGCTGGACGGCTTCTTCGGGCGTGCGGAAGGTCATCGAGACCAGCACCGGGCCGAAGATCTCTTCCTGCATGAGGGGGGAGGCGGTGCCGAGGCCGGTGATGAGGGTGGGCGGGTAGAAGCAGCCCTGCGCGGGCAGCGGGCAGGGGGCCTGATAGTGCTCGCCCTCGGGGTTGTCCTGGACGAGGCGGGTGATGGTGTCGAGCTGGATAGGGTCGACGATGGCGCCGATGTCGATGCATTTGTCGAGGGGGTCGCCGACCCGCAGGCCGTCCATCCGGCGTTTGAGCTTGTCGTAGAAGCGGGGGGCCACGCCTTCCTGGACGAGGAGGCGGGACCCGGCGCAGCAGACCTGGCCCTGGTTGAACCAGATGGCATCGACGAGACCCTCGACGGCGGAGTCGAGGTCGGCGTCGTCGAAGACGATGTAGGGGCTCTTGCCGCCAAGCTCCAAGGTGAGGGCCTTGCCGGTGCCTGCGGTGGCCTCGCGGATGCGTTTGCCGACCGAGGTGGAGCCAGTGAAGGCGATCTTGTCCACGGGGGCATCGACGAGGGCCGCGCCGGTGCTGCCGTCGCCGGTGACGATGTTGAGGACGCCCTTCGGAAGGCCTGCCTCGCGGCTGATGTCGGCGAAGAGGAGGGCGGTGAGGGGGGTGTATTCGGCGGGTTTGAGGACGACGGTGTTCCCGGCGGCCAGCGCCGGGGCGACCTTCCAGGCGAGCATCAGGAGCGGGAAGTTCCAGGGGATGATCGCGCCGCAGACGCCGAGGGGCGCGAGGTCGGGGTGTTCGGATGGCAGGAGTTGGGCCAACCCTGCGTGGTAGGAGAAGTGGCGGGCGACCAGCGGGATGTCGATGTCGCGGGACTCGCGGATCGGCTTGCCGTTGTCGAGGGTCTCGAGTACCGCGAAAAGGCGGGAATGTTTCTGGACCAGGCGGGCGAGGGCGTAGAGGTATTCGGCCCGGCGGAAGGCGGGCAGGCGCGCCCATTTCGGCTGGGCACGGCGGGCGGCTTCCACCGCGCGGGCCACGTCCTCGGCGGTGCCCTGGGTGACCTGGGCGAGGGGCTGGCCGGTGGCGGGGTTGCGGGTGATGAAGGTCTGCCCGGGCGCGGTGAAGCTGCCGTCGATGTAATGGCCGAAGGTGGCGTTGTGGCTGGCGATCCAGGCGAGGGCCTCGGCGGCGCTTTCGGGGGCGGGGCCGTAGGCCATGCTGTCGAAGATTTCCTTGATGGTCATGGGATCAGTCCTTCGCCGTCGCGCGGGTGGGGGCGGTTTTCGAAATGAGCGCTGACGCGCAAGCTGTTGTCTCGCCTTTGCGCGCGAAGGGCGCGCAACCGGCTCGGGCGAAGGGCCTCCGGCGGGGATATTCCGAGAAGAGAAAGCCGGGAGCCGGTGGCCATGGGGTCAGCCCATCGCGTGGCGGTTGGCGGCGGAGTAGTGGCCGGTCAGGTGGTGTTCGAGCTGGCGTTCGATGTCGCCCAGAAGGGAGGAGGCCCCGAAGCGGAAGAGGTCGGGTTGCAGCCAGGGGTGGCCCAACTCGTCCTTCATCAGCGTCAGATAGACCAGCGCGTCCTTGGCCTTGGCGATGCCGCCGGCGGGCTTGTAGCCGACCTTGTAGCCGGTGCGCGCCTCGTAGTCGCGGATGGCGCGGATCATGGTGAGAGAAACGGGGAGGGTGGCGTTCACCGCCTCTTTCCCCGTCGAGGTCTTGATGAAATCGGCCCCGCCCATCATGCAGACGAGGCTGGCGCGGGCGACGTTGCGCAGCGTGCCAAGCTCGCCCGTGGCAAGGATCGCCTTGACATGGGCGTCGCCGCAGGCTTCGCGCATGTCGCGCATCTCGTCGTAAAGCGCCTGCCAGTTCTGCGTCAGGACATGGCGGCGGGAGATGACGATGTCGATTTCCTTCGCCCCTGCACGGACGCTTTCGCCGATCTCGGCGATCCGGAGTTTGTAGGGCGACAGACCCGCCGGAAAGCCGGTGGAGACGGCGGCGACGGGGATTGAGGTGCCCTCCAGCGCGCGGACGGCGGTTTCCACCATCTCGTGATAGACGCAGACCGCGCCGACCGTGAGGCCGGGCATCCCCAGACGCTCCAGCATCCAGGGCGCGACCGGCTGGCGGGCCTTGGCGCAGAGGCGCTGGACGCGGCCGGGCGTGTCGTCGCCGGACAGGGTGGTCAGGTCGATGAGGCTGATCGCCTTCAGAAGCCAGGCAGCCTGATATTCCTTCTTCACGCTGCGGCGGCCGGGCAGGGTGGCGGCGCGGCGTTCGATGGCCGAGGTATTGGCCTGGACCGAGGCCACCCAGTCGAGATCCAGCGCCATGCCGGGGTTCCGGGCATGGGTGACCTGGGGCAGGAGGCCCGTCCGGGCTGGTGTTTCGGTGTTCATCGGGCTTCCCTGCGGCGCTGCCGGTTCAGCCGGACGATGCCATGCGCGGGGCCGGTCCGGCAAGGGGCGCATCGGCAGAATTCTGACCGTATGGTCAAAAAATCAGGGGTCCGGCCGTTCCTGCCCAAGCGTCGCCCAGGGCGTCCCGGTGCCGGGATCGGGCAGGTCGGGGTCGGCCTCGCCGCGCAGGATCAGGGTCTTGGCCAGGAACAGGGCCGAGATCGGCGCGGTCAGCAAGAGGAACAGGGTGATGAGCCATTCCTGGATGCTGACGGTTCCTGTCACCGGCAGGCTGCCGATGGACGAGGCCAGAAGGGCGGCGCCGACGCCGATCGTGGTGGCCTTGGTCGGCGCATGCAGCCGCTGCATCGGGCGCGGCAGGCGGATCAGGCCCCAGGAGCCGACCAGCGCGAAGAAGCCGCCGCCGACGAGGCCCGCGGCGACGATGAGCTCGATTGCGGTCTGAAGGATCGGGGTCATTCGATGATGCTCCCCCGCAACAGGAACTTGCAGTAGGCCACGGTGCCGAGGAAGCCGGTCAGCGCCAGCAGGACCGCAGCCTCGAGATAGAGGCCGGTGCCGGCGCGGATGCCGTAAAGGACGACCAGGGCGATGGCGTTGATCGTCATCGTGTCCAGCGTCACGATCCGGTCGGTCAGGGTGGGCGCGGTGAACAGGCGCCAGATGTTCAGCGCGAAGGCCAGGCCGATGCAGGCGAACATGAAGGTCAGGGCGTAACCGAGGATCATTCGAAAATCCTTTTCAGGCGGGCCTCGTAGCGGGACTTGATCTGGTCGCGGACGGCGTCCGGGTCGGGGGCATGCAGGGCATGGACCAGAAGCGCGCGGCCGCAGGCGGACATGTCCGAGGACAGCGTGCCGGGGGTCATGGTGATGGTGCCGGCCAAGAGGCTGACGGCCTCGGGCGATTTCAGGTCCAGCGGCACGGTCAGCCAGCGCGACTGCACCTTGTCGCGCGGGATGAACAGGATGACATAGGCCACCTGGAAGTTGGCGACGATGATGTCCCAGAACACCAGCGCCGTATAGCCTAGAAGCCGCAGGGGATGGCGGACCCGCGCGCGGTCGGGCCACCAGGCCGAGGTGACGAGCGGCAGGATCGTGGCCAGGATCACCGCCATCACCAGGCTGCCGAGCTTCCACTGGTTCACCAGCATGAACCACAGCACGATCAGCGTCAGCGACAGGTAGGGATGCGGGAAGAGGCGTTTCAGCATGGTCTATCCCCCCTGGCCCAGGCGCGCGGCGGCGATATAGCCCTGCGGCGCATAGAGGCTTTCGGACGTTGCCCCAAGCCAGCCCGTCACCGGCCCGGCCAGCAGGGTCAGCGCGACAAGCCCTGCAAGCAGGCCGAAGGTGCCGGTGAAGGCCAGACCCTCGGGTGCGCGGTCGTCCGGTGCGGCCTCCATCGCGGAGGGTTTCCAGAACAGGGTGGAGCCCGCGCGGGCAAAGCCGAGGATCATCAGGAAGGAGGAGAGGAGGATCACGCTCCAGACCAGGGGCGCCTGGGCGCGGAAGGCATCGAGGATCAGAAGCTTGCCAAGGAAGCCCGACAGTGGCGGCATCCCGGCCATGGCGATGGCTGCGGCCATGTAGAGCGCCGAGATCAGCCCGGCCTGGGCGATGGGCGGCGCGGTCTCGGTCAGCCGGGCATGGGCGCGGCGGCGGATGACGAGATCGGCCACCAGGAACATCGCCGCGGTCGCCAGCGTGGAGTGCAGGATGTAGTACAGCGCCGCCGCCGTGGTCGCCGGGGTGAAGGCGCCGATCGCGATGAAGGCGGTGCCCATCGAGGCGATGCCGCCGAAGGCCACGAGGCGCGGCAGGGTGGAGGCGCCGAGGACTCCGATGGCGCCGATGACCAGCGTCACGAGGCCGGCCGGCAGGATGAGGTCGGAGATCAGCGTCCCGGTCGCGGGCAGGTCGGGCGGAAAGACCATGGCGCCGAAGCGCAAGGTGGCATAGGCGCCGACCTTGGTCATCACCGCGAACATGGCGGCGACGACGCCGGGGGCATTGGCATAGGTGCCGGGCAGCCAGAATTGCAGCGGCACCAGCGCCCCCTTGATCGCGAAGACGAGGATAAGAAGGACCGCCGTCACCCGCAGCATGGCCGCGTCGCCCTGGGGCAGGTCGGGCAGTTTCGCGGCGAGGTCGGCGATGTTCAGCGTGCCGGTGACGCTGTAGGTCAGCGCCAGCGCGAAGAGGAACAGCGACGAGCCGATCAGGTTGAAGGCGACATATTGCAGGCCCGCCCGCGCGCGCGCCGATCCCCCGCCGTGGATCATCAGCCCGTATGAGGCGATGAGCAGGATCTCGAAGAAGACGAAGAGGTTGAAGGCGTCGCCGGTCAGGAAGGCTCCGCCGATGCCCATCAGAAGGAACTGCAACAGCGGGTGGAAATGCGCCCCCTTCGCGTCCCAGCCCGAGCCGATGGCGTAAAGCACCACGGCCAGCGCCAGCGCGGCCAGAAGCAGGACCATCATCGCCGACAGCCGGTCCAGCACCAGCACGATGCCGAAGGGCGCGGGCCAGTCGCCCAGGAAATAGACCTGCGGCCCATGGGTGGAGGCCGACCACAGCAGCGCCAGCGCCAGGGCGTTCAGCAGCAGGATCGAGGTCACGCCCGTGACGCGCTTCAGCAAAAGGTCGTTGCGCATCGCCGTGACCATCAGCCCGGCCACGAAGGCGGGCAGGACGACCGGCAGGATGATCCAGTGGCCTGTCATGCCCAGCCCTCCTCGGCGTCGTCCTGGTCGGCGTCGGCCGGGTCGCTGGCGGCCATGTTCACCCGGTCATGGCCCGATTCCAGAAAGCCGCCGATGGCCATGATCATGATGACCGCCGTCATCCCGAACGAGATCACGATGGCGGTCAGCACCAGCGCCTGCGGCAAGGGGTCGGCATAGGTCTCGCCGCTGCCGATGATCGGCGCCTGGTTCTGCACCAGCCGGCCCGAGGCGAAGAGGAACACGTTCACCGCGTAGCTGAGCATGGTCAGCCCCAGGATCACCGGAAAGCTGCGCAGGCGCAGCGTCAGGTAAAGGCCCACGGCGGTCAGCGTGCCGATGGTGATGGCGACAAGGGCTTCCATCAGCGGGTCTCCTGCGGGGCTTCGGTGTCATAGGCGCGGGTGTTCACCACCTCGCCCGTCCGCTGCGCCAGCCGCGACAGCGAGGCCAGCGCCAAGAGCACCGCGCCGAGGACGCAGAGGAACACGCCCAGGTCGAAGATCGCCGCGGTGGCCAGCTCGAATTCCTCCAGCGGCCAGAGATGGACATATTCGAAGCCCGAGGTCAGGAACGGCAGCCCGAAGGCCCAGGCCCCCGCGCCCGAGAGCGTGGCGATCAGCACGCCCCAGCCGATCAGCACATGGTGGTCGAAGCGCTGGCGCGAATGGCTCCAGACATAGCCCGAGGCCATGTACTGCATCAGATAGGCGATGGCGAAGACGAGGCCCGCGACGAAGCCGCCGCCGGGCATGTTGTGGCCGCGCAGGTAGATGTAGACGCCGACCATCATCGCCATGGGCAGAAGAAGCCGGGTCGAGACGACCAGCATCATCGGGTGGCGGTCGCCGGCCTCGCGCTCGGGGCGCGTCTCGGCCAGGCGGCGGGTGACGGCGGGGCTGCGCAGCAGGTTCTCGGACAGGGCATAGATCGCCAGGGCGGCGATGCCGAGCACGATGATCTCGCCGAAGGTATCGTAGCCCCGGAAGTCCACCAGGATGGTGTTGACGACGTTCGTCCCGCCCGCGCCGGGTTTCGACTGGGCCAGGTGGAAATGCGAGATCGGCGGAAAGGCGGCCTGGCGGGTCAGCATTTCCCAGGCAAGCCAGCCGATCCCTGCGCCCGCGATGCCCGCGACGCCCGCGTCGAACAGGCGGCGCGGCGCGGGGCTTTCCTCGGGCGTGGTCTTGGGCAGGAAGTTCAGCGCCAGCAGCATCAGGAGGATCGTCACCACCTCGACCGAAAGCTGGGTCAGGGCAAGGTCGGGGGCGGACATCAGGACGAAGAAGGGCACCAGCAGAAGGCCCACCACGCCGACGAAGACCAGCGCCACCACCCGGACCCGGTGCAGGAAGGGCACCGCAAGCGCCGCGGCCAGCATGACCGCCCAGACCACGGCCACCAGCGGTTCGACCGGCATCAGGGCGCGGGTGCCCGGAACATGGCCGCCGCCGGTGAAGGCCCAGAGCCCCGCACCCGCGATGGCCAGGACCGCAACCGCGATCGCGCGGGAGAGCGAGCTGTTGTGCAGCGCATAGGTGAGGCTGCGGGCCAGGGCCGCGAGGGGCTCGATGATGCCGTCGAAGATGCGCTTGGCCTCGGGGCGCGGGGTGGCGTCCCAGATCGCGCGCAGGGGGCCGAAGGCGCCCAGCATCATCAACCCGCCGCCGACCGCCGCGACGGACATCCACAGCGCCACCGCCTGAAGCCCGTGCCAGTGGGTGATCTTCACGGCAACCGTCTCTCCGGTCACGGCCGAGGCGGCTGCATTCACCAGCCAGGCGGCCGAAGCCATGGGAAAGAGGCCGATCACCACGACGAGGACCACCAGGAAGGCGGGCGCCCCCCAGAGGCCGGGGCCGGGGTCATGCGGCGTATGGGGATAGTCGTCGCGGACCGGGCCGAGGAAGCCATGGGCCAGGAAGCGGAAGCTGTAGGCCACCGAGAACAGCGCGGCGATGGTGGCAAGGACCCCCATCGCCCAGGGGGTGATCCATGTGGTATGGGCGGCTTCCTCCAGCATCAGTTCCTTGGAGAGGAACCCGTTCAGGGGCGGGATGCCGGCCATGGAAAGGCTGGCCAGAAGGGCGATGCCGAAAGTGATCGGCATCAGCGTCCTGAGACCGCCGAGACGCTTGATGTCGCGGGTATGGGCCTCGTGATCCACGATCCCGGCGGTCATGAAGAGCGCGGCCTTGAAGGTGGCATGGTTGATGATGTGAAAGACCGCGACCGTCGCCGCGGCCCTGGTGCCGAAGCCGAGAAGCATGGTGATGAGGCCAAGGTGGCTGACGGTCGAGAAGGCGAGAAGCGCCTTGAGGTCGTCCTTGAAGAAGGCGATCTTCGCGGCCATCACCATGGTGACAAGGCCCGCGGTCGAGACGATCCAGAACCATTCCGGGGTGCCGGCCAGCACCGGCCACAGCCGCGCCATCAGGAACAGGCCCGCCTTCACCATGGTCGCCGAGTGCAGATAGGCCGAGACCGGCGTGGGCGCGGCCATCGCATGCGGCAGCCAGAAGTGGAAAGGGAACTGCGCCGATTTGGTGAAGGCGCCCAGCAGGATCAGGATGAGGGCGGGCAGATACCACGGGCTGGCCTGGATCGCCTCCTTCTGGGTCAGGATCACGGTCAGGTCGTAGCTGCCCGCGATGTTGCCCAGGATCAGCATGCCCGCGATCATCGCCAGGCCCCCGCCCCCCGTGACCGCCAGCGCCATCCGCGCGCCCTGGCGGCCCTCGGGCAGGTGCTTCCAGTAGCCGATGAGGAGGAAGGAGGAGAGCGAGGTCAGCTCCCAGAAGATCAGCAGAAGCAGGATGTTGTCGGACAGGACGATGCCGACCATCGCGCCCTGGAACAGCATGAGGTAGCTGTAGAACTGCCCCATCGGGTCGGATTTCGCCAGGTAGAACCGGGCGTAGAGGATGATCAGAAGGCCGATCCCCAGGATCAGCCCGGCGAAGAGCAGCCCGAGCCCGTCGAGGAAGAATGTGGCGTTCAGGCCGAGGGCAGGAAGCCAGTCGATCCTGGTCTGGACGATGCCGCCCGCAAGGACGGTGGGGGCCTGAAGGGCCAGCAGGCAGAGGGCGAGGAGCGTGACCGATCCGGTCAGCGCGGCGCAGGCATCGCGGCCGGCGCGAATCATCAGTCCGGGCAGCAGGGCGCCGAGGAACGGCAGCGCCGCAATCAGGGCTAGGGTCATTCGGGCGGCATCCTCGTCGTGGCGGCTGGTTCTGGTTCTTGATCGCGTCGCGGCGGGTTTCGGGCGATTTTGGGCTTCGCGTCAAGGGTTTCAACCCCCTTGCGACCGGATTGCCGGGTTTTTTGCACGCGGCGGTCCGGCGGAGGACCGTCCTCGGGGGCATCGAACCCCCTCGGCCGGGCTGCCGCGGCGCTGGATCCGGTCGCGGGAGGGGGGAGGGCGCGGTCGCTCTGCGGTTAGCATTTGCAGACGGGTAAATGTCCAGGGGCAGGGCCGGGCTCGGGCGGGCTGCCCCTGGTTGTGCCGCGCGTCAGGCGGCTTCGGTCACGCCCTCGGGCAGTCTGGCGCCGGTCATGAAGGCCACCGCATCCGACATCGTGTAATCCTGCGGCCGGATCACGCAGAGCCTGCGGCCCAGCCGGTGGATGTGGATGCGGTCGGCGATCTCGAACACATGCGGCATGTTGTGGCTGATCAGGATGATCGGGATGCCGCGGTTCTTCACGTCGCGGATCAGCTCCAGCACCCGGCGGCTTTCCTTGACCCCCAGCGCGGCGGTGGGTTCGTCCAGGATCACCACCTTCGACCCGAAGGCCGCCGCGCGGGCCACCGCCACGCCCTGGCGCTGGCCGCCGGACAGCGTCTCCACCGCCTGGTTGATGTTCTGGATCGTCATCAGCCCCAGTTCATTCAGCTTCTCGCGCGCGAACTTCTCCATCCGGGGACGGTCGAGCTGGCGGAACAGCGTGCCCATGATCCCCGGCTTGCGCAGCTCGCGCCCCATGAACATGTTGTCGGCGATCGACAGGGCGGGCGACATCGCCAGGGTCTGATAGACCGTCTCGATCCCCGCCGCGCGCGCCTCGATCGGGGTCTTGAAGCTGACCTCGCGGCCCTCCAGCCAGATCTGGCCCTCGTCCGGGACCACGGCCCCGGAGATCGCCTTGATCAGGGTGGACTTGCCCGCGCCGTTGTCGCCGATCACGGCGAGGATCTCGCCGGGATAGAGATCGAAGTCGCAATCGTTCAGGGCGATGACCTTGCCGTAGCGCTTGGTCAGGCCGCGCGCCTTGAGAATCGGTTCCTGCGTCATGCCGACACCTTTCTGATCCACTGGTCCACAGCGACGGCGAAGATGATCAGCACGCCGATGAGGAAGAAGGTCCATTGCGGGTCGGTGCCGACCAGGCGCAGACCCATCTCGAAGACGCCGACGATCAGGGCGCCGAAGAACATGCCCAGGATCGAGCCGCGCCCGCCGAAGAGGCTGATGCCCCCGATCACCACGGCGGTGATCGACTGGATGTTGCCCAGCTGCCCGGTCGAGGCGGTGGGCGAGACGCTTCCGAAGCGGCCGATCATCACCCAGCCCGCGATGGCGCAGAACAGGCCCGCCAGCGCATAGACCTGGATCAGCACCCTTTTCGTCGGCACGCCGGCCAGTTCGGCGGCATCCGGGTCGTCGCCAGTGGCATAGACATGCCGGCCCCAGGCGGTGTTGCGCAGCACATAGGCCATGATTGCCACCAGCGCGATCATCAGGAACACGGCGTAAAGCACCTTCACCCCGCCGGGCTGGATCGCCTGGCCCCAGAATTGCAGCGCGGGCGCCTTTTCGGCGATGTCGGAGGACCGGATGGTCTCGTTGCGGGAATAGATGAAGTTCGAGGCGAGCAGGATCTGCCAGGTGCCCAGCGTGACGATGAAGGGCGGCAGCTTCAGCCGGGCGATGAGAAAGCCGTTCAGCGCGCCCATCGCGGAGCCCAGAGCAAGGCCGATGGCGATGGCGGCCGGCGCCGGAATGCCGTAGCGGAAGGTCATCTGCCCCATCAGCACCGAGGAAAAGACGGCGATCGCGCCGACCGAAAGGTCGATGCCCGCGGTCAGGATGACGATGGTCTGGGCGCAGCCAAGGATGCCGACGATGGCGATCTGTTGCAGGATCGTGGACAATGTGGTGGCCTTGAAGAAATTGTCCGCCAGAAGGCCGAAGACAATCACGGAAACCACCAGCACGATCATCGGCACTGCCGAGGGCGTCTGGTGCAGCCAGTGCTGAAGCTTCTTCAGCGCGCCTTGCTCTTCGTGAAACTCGGCCACCGTTTCCGCCGCACCCTTGAGGCCGGCCTCATAGGCGCTGGACACCGACTTTGCGTCATTGCTCATGCGTTTCCTCCCCTGGACCCGCCGGTTTGGGACGGGCCGGTTATGCGAAGGGCGGCGCGATGGCCGCCCTTCACCGGTCAGAATGCGGTCAGGGCAGGCCGCAAATCAACTGCGGCCTGCACCCGGCGCTCGCGGGATCAGCCCCAGCAGAGCTCCATGCCCTTGGCGGTGTCGATCGACTCGACCCCCTCGACCGGCTTGTCGGTGACCAGCGCCACGCCGGTGTCGAAGAAGGTCTTGCCTTCGGTCGGTGCGGGTTTGGTGCCGTCGGCGGCGAACCTGGCGATGGCTTCGACGCCGAGAGCCGCCATCAGCAGCGGATACTGCTGCGAGGTGGCGCCGATCACGCCGTCCTTCACGTCCTTGACGCCGGGGCATCCGCCATCGACCGAGACGATCAGCACGCCTTCCTTGCCCGCCGCCTTCAGCGCCTCATAGGCACCGGCAGCGGAAGGTTCGTTGATCGTATAGACCACGTTGATGTCGGGATCCTTGGCCAGGAGCGCCTCCATCGCCTTCAGGCCGCCTTCCTCGTTGCCGGCGGTCACTTCGTTGCCGACGATGCGCGGGTCATCCTCGTCGCCCCATTTGTTCGGATCCTTGGTGTCGATGCCGAAGCCGGTCAGAAAGCCCTGGTCGCGCAGCACATCGACCGAGGGCTGGCTGATCGCCAGGTCCAGCATCGCGATCTTGGCGTTGGCGGCGGCATCGCCGAGGGTCGCCCTGGCCCACTGGCCGATCAGCAGGCCCGCCTGGAAGTTGTCGGTCGCGAAGGTCGCGTCGGCCGCGTCGATCGGGTCGAGCGGGGTGTCAAGCGCGATCACCAGCACGCCGGCATCGCGGGCGGCCTTGACCGAATCGACGATGGCCTTGGTGTCCGAGGCGGTGATCAGGATGCCCTTGGCGCCGTCGGCCACGCAGGCCTCGATCGCGGCCACCTGGCTTTCGTGGTCGCCGTCGATCTTGCCGGCATAGGATTTCAGCGTCACGCCCAGTTCGGCCGCCTTGGCCTCGGCGCCTTCCTTCATCTTCACGAAGAACGGGTTGGTGTCGGTCTTGGTGATCAGGCAGGCCGAGACGCCCTCGGCCGAGGCGACGCCCGCCGACAGCGCAAGCGCGCCCGCGCCCAGAAGGGCTTTGGTGATGACTTTCATGGTCTTCCTCCCAAGGTGGGGGCAGGTTCGCCCCCGTTTCGAAATCCGTGCGCCGGGCAAAGCGACCCGGCGACAGCGCCCAGAAAAGCCGATTCCCGCCCCTGCGTCAAGATAATTAAATCACTCTGATTTATTATTGACAGAACCGGCCTCCGACCGCAGTCTGAGGCGATACGACCGGAAGCCCGGCTTCCGGCGCGCCATCCCGAGAGGAGGGGGGAGGCCATGCTGATCGGTATTCCGCCCCTGCTGGGGCCGGAGTTTCTGGCAACGCTGCGTGCGATGGGGCATGGCGACGAGATCGCCATCGTGGACGGCAACTATCCGGCGGCGGACCATGCCCGGCGGCTGGTGCGGGCCGATGGGCACGGGGTTCTGGCGGTGCTCCGGGCGGTGCTGACCGTGATGCCGCTGGACCGGGCCGCGCCGGCGGCGATGTTCCGGGCCGGTCTGAACAACGATCCCGGCCAGGCGGGCGGCATCCACCGGCAGATCGACGCGCTGTGCGCCGAGATGGCGCCGGGTCAGGCGGTGGTCCCGCTGTCGGGCGAGGCGCTTTATCCCCGCATCCGCACGGCTCATGCCGTGGTCGCCACCAGCGAGACGGCGCTGTTTGCCAACGTGATCCTGCGCAAGGGCGTGATCGGGGCCTGAGGGAGACGCCGGATGCAGGATGCCGCGCCCGACCGCAGCCTTCCCGATCCCGCCGCGGTGCGCGGGACCAACCAGTCGGGCATGCGCGACCACAACGAGCGGCTGGTCCTGTCGCTGGTGCGCCGGCACGGGGCGCTGGCGAAGTCGGACATCGCGCGGATGACGGGGCTGTCGGCGCAGACCGTCAGCGTCATCATGCGCGGGCTGGAGGAGGAGCGGCTGCTGGAACGCGGGCAGCCGGTGCGGGGGCGGGTGGGTCAGCCCTCGATCCCGATGTCGCTGGCCGCCGAGGGGGCGTTCTTCCTGGGGCTGAAGGTCGGGCGGCGGTCGGCCGACCTGGTGCTGACCGATTTCCGCGGTCGGATGCGGGCGGCGCGGCGGCGGGTCTATCGCTATCCCACGCCGGACGCGGTGGTCGGTTTCGTGCGCGAGGCGGTCCCGGCGCTGACCGGGGAACTGCCGCCCGCGCTGCGGGGGCGGGTGATGGGCATGGGCGTGGCGATGCCGTTCCAGTTGTGGAACTGGGTCTCGGTGCTGGGCGTCCCGCAGGAGGAGATGGACGCCTGGCGGCACCGCGATCTGGGCGCCGAACTGGGGGCGGTGGTGGGGCTGCCGGTCTATGTCCAGAACGACGCGACCTCGGCCTGCGGGGCGGAGCTGATCTTCGGGACAGGGGACCGGCCGAAGGATTTCCTGTATTTCTACTTCGGGACCTTCATCGGCGGGGGGCTGGTGATGAACGGCCAGCTTTACCTTGGCCGGACGGGGAACGCGGCGGCCGTGGGGTCGATCCAGGTGCCTGCCCCGGGGGGCGGCACGCGGCGGCTGATCGACCTGGCCTCGATGTCGGTCCTGGCCGAGGCGATGGAGGCGGCGGGCGAGGGGTCGGACCACCTGTGGAGCCAGCATGACCGCTGGGAGGTGTCGGACCGGGTGCTGGAGCCCTGGCTGGATCAGGCGGCGGGGGCGCTGGCGCAGGCCACGCTGGCGGCGGCGGCCTTGCTGGAGATCGAGGCGGTGCTGATCGACGGCTGGATGCCGGTCGCGGTCCGGGCCGAGCTGGTGCGGCGGACGGGGGCGGCACTCTTGCGGCTGGACCTGGCGGGGATCGAGCCTCCGGTGATCCGGGAGGGGACGGTGGGGGCCGATGCGCGGGCGCTGGGGGCGGCGGCGATCCCGCTGTCTCAGCGATACCTGATCGATCAGAACGCCGCGGTGCGGGAGGGGTAGCGCCGCGCGCGGCGCGGTTTGCGGGGCTTTTGAAATCAAGGGGTTGGGTGTGGGCGTTTACGGCTTGGTAACGGGTGCCTCCCGGCCTGGCCCTCCCCCACGGAGGGGGGAGGGAGGCGCTTTGGGCTGGCGGTGGCGTGGGGGCCGCAAGGGTGTCCCCTCTGGCTGGCGGCCGGGGGTTTCACACCCCCGGACCCCCGTGGGATATTTGGGAACAGGTGAGTTCCATAGGTGGGAAAAGGACGATTTTAGCTGCACTTTTGCGATGGCCTGTCGCAACAGCTTGGCAATACCACCGACCGATCCAGCCTCTGGGGTTAGCATTGACAAGAAGTTTGACGGCATGATCTTGTTCCAGAACCAACTTTGGAGGTGACATGGCGATTGATGTTTCGACATTGGGTTACGGGATACTAGCCCTATCAAACCCCGCAAAATGGCCCAACGAAAGCCAACAAGGTGTTGATTTTCTGATTACTGGAAAGGAAGCCTACATCTGGGCTTTGATTGTCGAATCGTACATTATTAATGGCAATGCGAGTTCGCCCAAGAAATTTGAGGCGGGTATAGAGAAGATCGGCTTCTATGCGCATAGGTACTTTGAGCAATATTTCAAAGCCTATCCGCCTGACTTCGCTGATGCAGGACAACAGTACACTTCTGCTAAGCGTGGGTTGTTTCAATCGGTCAAAGGAGTCATGGGGAATCCAATACGCACTATAGGCGTCGGAGAAGCAGCCGAAATGCTTAGTCGTGAATTTCGGTCGCTTGAAAGCAAAGGCTACATCGTAGATCCATTTATTGAGGCGCTAGGCGGAGTTACAGTTGCTGTCTTAGGGGCCGTTCCATACTCTTTTACGAAGCGAACTGAGTCCGGAGATCAAAAGTATCTCAAAGTAAAGGCGCTTCTTTGGGAGTACGAACGACTCTCTGAAGGTGAAAAAGACGAGATACGATTTCACTTCTTTATGGAGAAGGCAATCGAGAGGGTCAAGGCGATTGCAATCGGTTTTGCGGCTGGAGAGAAAAAGATAGATTAGTGTCCGATCCGACGGGGAAGATTATGGGATTGGTGAGGCGCAGAGGATTGGATCACTTCGCCAAGTCCTCGAACAACCGCGCCACGCCCTCGGCCCCCGGATCGTTGTGGCCCTTGAGTTTGTCGGCGGCGAGGTAGCTCGCTCGCCCGGCTTTGGCGCGGGTCATCTGGGCGGTGGCGTTGGCGCCCTCGCGGGCGGCCCTGGCTGCGGCGGCCAGTCCCTGCGGGAGGGCGGCCAGCGCGGGGGCAAGCGCGTCGATCATGGTGCGGTGGCCGGGGGCGGCTCCGCCCACCTGCATCACGCGGTCGAGGCCTGCGGTGAGGGCTCCGATCCAGGTTTTTCCGGACGCGGAGGCGTCGCCGGCGGCGGCGAAGAAGATGGCGAGAAGGACTCCTGACGAGCCGCCCATGGTCTGGGAAAGCTCCATGCCGATGGCGCGGTAAAGCTGGGTCGGGTCGGCGAGGGGGAGGCGGTCGAGGGCGGCGAGGAGCGCCCTGGCGGCCCCGGCCAGCGTGCTGCCGGTGTCGCCGTCGCCGGACTTGGCGTCCAGCGCGTTCAGGTCGGATTCGACGGCGATCAGCGCCTTGCAGCAGCGCTCGATCAGCGCGCGGCGGGCCGGGTGGGCGGATGGCACGGGCTGGATCGGCGCGAGGCCGTCGGGGAGGGGGCGGACGGCGACCGGACCGAAGGGCGAAAGGCCGGGCCAGGCGTGGGGGGCGACGGGCGCGGCGAGGCTGGTCACCTGGGCGTGGTCCACCGGCAGCAGCGAGACGGAAAAGCCGTGCATGTCGAGCGAGGTCATCAGCGGGGCGGGGCCGATCATCCATTTGACGCGTGCCCCCAAGGCGGAGCGGGCGAGTTCCTCGGCCAGGACCGACATTTCGAGGGGCGTTGTGGAGCCGAGGTTGTTCAAGAGCGCCACATGATCGCCGGGCCCGGTGTGAGGCAGAAGTTTCCCGGCCACCATCTGCATGGCCGACCGCGCGCCGGAGAAATCGACCTGTTCGATCCCGGCCTCGCCATGGATGCCGAGGCCAAGCTCGGCCTTGCCCGCACCGATGCGGTCCTCCTTGGGAGAGCCGGGGACGGTGCAGGTGTCCAGCGACATGCCGATGGAGACGGCGCCCTTGATGACGGTCTGGGCGGCGGCGGTGATGGTGTCGAGGTCGGCGCCGGATTCGGCCATGGCTCCGGCGATCTTGTGGACGAAGAGGGTTCCGGCCACGCCGCGGGCCTGCGGCAGGTCGGGCAGCGCCACGTCGTCATCGACGATGACCATGGAGACCTTGAGCCCGAAGGCGCGGGCGCGCTCGGCGGCGAGGCCGAAGTTCAGCCGGTCGCCGGTGTAGTTCTTGACGATCAGAAGGCAGCCCGCCTTGCCGGTGACGGCGAGGATGCCGGCCAGCACGGCATCGACGGAAGGGCTGGCGAAGACGTCGCCGCAGACGGCCGCTGTCAGCATCCCCTGCCCGACGAAACCGGCGTGCGAGGGTTCATGGCCGGACCCGCCGCCGGAGACGAGGGCGACCTTGGAGCGGTCCCAGTCGGTGCGGATCAGGACGCGGATATGGGGATAGCCGTCAAGCCGCGCCAGCTTGCCCGCGCCGGTTCTGAGCAGGCCGTCGATGGCTTCGGTGACGAGGCTTTCGCGGGAGTTCATGAACTGTTTCATGGGCTTGGCCTTTCAGATGCGGTTGCCTGCGGCGTCGAACCAGAGGGGGTTCAGCGGGCGGATGTGCAGGGTCTGCCCGGGTTTCAGGGGGGTGTGCGGCTCGGTCAGGGTGATGAGGCTGTGGGGGCCGAGGGCGAGGTGCAGGCGGGTCTGGTCGCCGAGGTGTTCGATGCGCTGGATCGTGGCCTCCTGCCCCTCGCCGACATGGATATGCTCGGGACGCAGGCCGATCTGCGCTGCGTTCGGGGGCGCGGCCCCGAAGGCATCGGCGGGCAGCAGGTTGATGTGCGGCTGGCCGAGGCGCGAGGCGACATAGGCGGTGACGGGTTCCTCGTAGATCTGGCGCGGGGTGCCGAACTGGACGAGGCGACCCTGGTCAAGGACGCCGACATGGGTGGCCATGGTCATCGCCTCGATCTGGTCGTGGGTGACGTAGAGGAAGGTCGCGCCCATGTCGGCGTGGATGCGTTTCAGCTCGATCCGCAGGTCGGCGCGGAGTTTCGCGTCCAGCGAGGAAAGCGGTTCGTCCATCAGGTAGATGCGCGGGTTGCGGACGAGCGCCCGGCCGATGGAGACGCGCTGCATCTCGCCCCCCGAAAGCGCGGTGGCCTTGTTGTCGAGTTTGTGGGGGATGCGAAGGACTTCGGCGACTTCCTTCACCCTTTGCGCGATCTGCCGTTCCGGCATCGCGATCATGGGCGAGCGCAGCGGGAAGGCCAGGTTCTCGCGCACGGTGAGGTGGGGGTAGAGCGAATATTGCTGGAACACCATCGCCACGTCACGCTGGGCGGGGGTGTCGGCCAGGACGGATGCGCCGTCGATGCGGATGTCGCCCGCGTCGGGCCTGTCGAGGCCGGCGATGAGGCGCAGCGTGGTGGTCTTGCCCGCTCCGGTCGGGCCGAGGAGGACGACGAAGGCACCGTCGGGGATGGTCATGGAGACGTCCTTCAGGGCCTGGGTGGCGCCGTAGGACTTGGACAGGTTCGAAAGCGTGACCTCAGCCATGATGGACCCCGGCATTGGCGGCGGTGCGGAAGGCGCGGCCGGTGGTGGCGTCGAAGAGCGACAGGCGCGGGGTGTTCAGGGCAAGGCCGGTCAGGTCCCCCACGCGCGCGGGCTGGGTGGAGGGCGTGCGGGCCTTCACCGCGCCGAAGGGGGTGGAGAGGGTGACGATCTGGGTGGTGCCGAGGTATTCGACGGCCTCGATCCGGCCCTTGAGGGGGGCGGTGTCGGAGAGCGCGACATGTTCGGGGCGGACGCCGAGGACGAGGGCTCCGGCGGCGGGTTCCTGAAGTCGGGGGAGGGGCTGGGTGTGGTCGCCGAGGGTGATCGTCCCGGCCCCGGCGGCGGCCTGGCCATCGAAGCGCAGGAAGTTCATCGCGGGGCTGCCGATGAAGTCGGCGACGAAGAGCGTCGCGGGGTGGTCGTAGATGTCCTGCGGGGTGCCGAACTGTTCGACGACGCCGTGGTTCATCACCACGATCTTGTCGCCCATCTGCATCGCCTCCAGCTGGTCGTGGGTGACGTAGACGGTGGTCGCGTGCATCCGGTCGTGCAGCGCGCGCAGCTCCTCGGCCATGATCTCGCGGAATTCGGCGTCCAGCGCGCCCAAGGGTTCGTCCATCATGAAGGCCTTGGGGTTGCGCACGATCGCCCGCCCCAGCGCCACGCGCTGACGGTCGCCCCCCGACAGGCCGCCGACGCCCTTGTCCAGGAGATGGTCGATGCGGAGGATCTTCGCGACCTCGGCGACCTTCCGCTGGACCTCGGCCCTGGGGACGCCTTGCGAGACAAGGGGATAGGCGATGTTCTTGCGGACGTTCATGTGCGGGTAGAGCGCGAACATCTGGAACACCATCGCAATGTCGCGCTGGCTGGCCGGCTTCTGGGAAACGTCCTCGCCGTCGATCAGGATCTCGCCCGAAGTGGGCAGTTCGAGGCCCGCGATCATGCGCAGGGTGGTGGTCTTGCCGCAGCCGGAAGGGCCAAGCAGCATGAAGAACTCACCGTCCCTGATGGTGAAGGATGAGCCCTTCACGGCGGTGAAGGCGCCGAAGTCCTTGCGAAGGTTGCGGATGACGATTTCGGCCATGCTATTCCGGGAAATGCGAGACGACGATGAACATCACCGTGCCGACCAGCGTCACGAGGAAGGACCAGGTGTAGGCCCAGAGGAAGAAGGGCTGCATCAGCATCACCACGCCCAGCGCGATCAGGATCGAGGCCAGCATCTCCCAGGGGCCGCGGCGGAGGCGGAGGAGGCCGGTGAGGAAGCCGGTCATGGCGCTCTCCTGTCAGCGGTGCGCTTCGGGCTGCGGGCGGGTGCCTCCGGCGGGGATATTTGGGGACAGATGAACGGGATGAGGATCGCGGTCATTTGCGCACGGCTCCGAAGGTGATCCCGCGCAGGAGGTGTTTGCGCAGAAGGATGGTGAAGATCATGACGGGAAGAAGGAACAGGGTCGCCCCGGCCGCCACGGCGGGCCAGTCCTGGCCGCCGACGCCGATGATCGTGGGGATGAAGGGCGGCGCGGTCTGGGCATTGCCGGAGGTGAGAAGGACCGCGAAGGCATATTCGTTCCAGGCGAAGATCAGGCAGAAGATCGCGGTCGAGGCGATGCCGGTCGCGGCCTGCGGCAGCACCACTTTGCGGAACGCCTGAAAGCGGGTGTAGCCGTCGATCAGCGCGGCCTCTTCGTATTCGCGGGGGATCTCGTCGATGAAGCCTTTCAGGAGCCACACGGCCAGCGAGATGTTCACCGCCGTGTAGAGGAGGATCATGCCCAGATGCGTGTCGGAAAGCCCGAGCTCGCGATACATCAGGTAGATCGGGATGGCGACGGCGATGGGGGGCATCATCCGGGTGGAGAGGATGAAGAACAGCAGGTCGTCCTTCAGCGGCACCTTGAAGCGGGAAAAGGCATAGGCGGCGAGGGTGCCGAGGAAGATCGACAGGAAGGTCGAGCCGAAGCCGATGATGACCGAGTTCAGGAAGCGCTCGCCGAAGCGCGATTGCCCGGCGATGACCATGCCCTGGTCGCGCACGATCCGGTCATACCAGGTTTCGGGCGGAGGCAGGGCCGCGAAGTCTTCGGCCGCGATGCGGGTGCGCGTGGTGAAGAGGTTGACGTAGCCCTCCAGCGAGGGCTGGAACAGGATCTTCGGCGGGTAGGAGATGCTGTCCGGCCCGGACTTGAAGCTGGTCGAGATGATCCAGACCAGGGGCAGGAGGGTGATGCAGGTGTAGAGGACGACCAGAAGGCCCGCGACCCATTTCGAGGCGCGCGAGGGTTCGGTGACGGACCAGGCGCTCATCGGGTGGCTCCTGGGATACCCGCCCCGGGCTTGACCCGGGGCCTCCGGTCGGGCCGGGCGGCGAGGATGGGCAGAGATCCCCCCGGATCAAGTCCGGGGCAGGCTGGGTCGAGCCCGGGATGGGGTTGCCGGGGCGTTGGACGCAAGGACATCACCGTTCCTTCACCTTGTTCAGCGCCTTGACGTAGATCGAGGCGAGGCCGAAGACCGTCACGAAAAGGATGATCGCATAGGCCGAGGAATAGCCGGTCCGCCATTTCTCGAAGGCTTCGCGCTTGAGGTCGATCGAGGCGAGGAGGGTTTCGTTCCCCGGCCCGCCGCCGGTGAGAAGCACGACCATGTCGAACATCTTGAAGTTCTCGATGCCGCGGAACAGCACCGCCAGCATCAGGAAGGGCAGCACCATCGGCACGGTGATCGTCCAGAACTGCCGCCATTTCGAGGCGCGGTCCACCTCGGCGGCCTCGTAGATGTAATCGGGGATGCTGCGCAGGCCCGCGAGGCAGATCAGCATGACGAAGGGCGTCCACATCCAGGTGTCGACGATGATGATCGACCATTTCGCCAGGCCCCCGGGGCCGAGCATGGAGAAGCTGGAGGCCGGGATGCCGGTGACCAGTTCGACCGCATAGTTCACCAGCCCGATCTGCGGCTGATAGAGGAAGGTCCAGAAATTGCCCACCACGGCCGGCGACAGCATCATCGGCAGCACGATCAGCGTGGTCAGGAGGTCGTTGCCCCTGAACTTGCGGTTGATGAGCCAGGCGAGGGTGAAGCCCAGGACGACCTGCAACAGGATGGTCCAGACCAGGAAATGTGCCGTGGTCTGCATATTGGCCCAGATGCCGTCATCGGTGAGGATGCGGGAATAGTTGCGCAGGCCGACCCATTCCACCTCGCGGTTCGGGCGGTTGGCGGCGTAGTTGGTGAAGGACAGCCGCACCGTCCAGATCAGCGGGAAGATGTTGATCGCCAGAAGCAGCAAGATCGTGGGCGCGACGAAGATCCAGGCGATGGCGCGGTCGGAAAGGCCCCGGACGCGGCGGGCGAGGGGGGCGGGCGTGGCGCGTGCGGCGGCTTCAAGCGGGTTTGGCATCGGATGTCCCGTGGATTGGCAGGGGGCGGCGTCGCCCCTCGGCCTGCCCTCTCCCCGGATGGGGAGAGGGGTCACTTCTTGCGGTCGGAGACCCCGGGTCAGGCCCGGGGCGGGGGCGCGATCACAGCTTGCCTTCGTCCTGGAAGATCTCGGTCCAGTCGGCGATCAGCCCGTCCAGCGCCTCTTTCGCCGTGCCCTGGTCGGCCACGATGTAGTTGTGCAGCCGCGCCTGCATGGCCAGAAGAAGCTGGGCATAGGCCGGTTCCTGCCAGAAGTCCTGGACGCCCGCCATCGCCTGAAGGAAGTCGCCGGCGAAGGGCGCGGTGTTCACGAAGTTCGGGTCCTCCAGCACCGCCTTGTGGCAGGAATAGCCGCCGGCGGCCCACCATTTCTTCTGCACGTCGGGCTGGGCGAACCATTTGATGTAGGCCAGCGCGCCGTCCATGTTGTCGGTGTTGGCCACAACGGAAATGCCCTGGCCGCCGAGGGTGGAGGCCGCGACGTTCTGCGGCGGGTTCACGAAGAAGTCGATCTTGTCGCCGCCGGTGTTGGGGTCGGCGTAGAGGCCGGGGAAGAAGGCGAACCAGTTCATCGCCATCGCCACCTGGCCCGACTTGAAGGCGTCAAGCGACTGTTCCATGTAGGCGTTGTCATAGCCGGGCGGCGTCGCGGTCTTGTAGAGTTCCTTGTAGAATTCAAGGGCTTCCACCGCCTCGGGGCTGTTCACCGCGCCTTCCATGTCATAGCTGCCGGGGGTGTTCTCATACTTGAACCCCCAGGCGTACAGCGCGCCGGTCGCGCCCATGGTGATGCCTTCCGAGCCCCGTTCGGTGAAGATCGAGGCGCCATAGACCGTCTTGCCGTCGATCTCGCGGCCCTGGAAGAACTGGGCGATCTGGAGAAGCTCTTTCTGGCTTTGCGGTTCGCGCAGGTCCTGGCCGGTGGCCTCCTTGTAGGCGGCCTTGATGTCGTCGCGGTTGAACCAGTCCTTGCGGTAGAACCAGCCGTTCGCATCGCCCATCGCGGGCAGCGCGTAGTAGTTGGGCGTGCCCTTGGGCCAGGTCGAATAGGCATAGACGGTCGCGGGGGCGAAGTCGTCCATGCTGATGCCTTCGGCGTCGAAGAAGTCGTTCAGCTTGACATACCAGCCGTTCTCGGCGGCGCCGCCGATCCACTGGCTGTCGCCGATCAGCAGGTCGCAGAGCTGGCCGCCCGAGTTGAGCTCGTTCAGGATGCGGTCGGCGAAGTTCGGCCAGGGCACGAATTCGAACTTCATCCTGATGCCGGACTGGGCCTCGAAGTCCTTGGACAGTTCCACCAGCGCATTGGCCGGATCCCAGGCGGCCCAGCACAGCGTCAGCTCGTTCGCCTGGGCATTGGCCTGGGACGCCCAGGCCAGAGCAACAGCCGCCGAAGCGGCCAGAGTCGTCCGTTTCATGTAGTCCTCCCGGTTGATGTGGCGGACCCGTGCGGATGCCGGGCCTTCTTCGGATTGACCGGACGATAGGCAGAAGCGCGGCGGCCTGTAAAGCATTTTTGAGGTGCGTACCTCAGATTTCAGTGGCCGCGGGGATCAAAGCGATTTGAGGTCGGCTCAGGCCAGCGGGTCGATGGCCGAGGGAAGGGGCAGGACGGGCAGGTTCTCGCGCAGGACGATCTCGATTCGAATCTGTTCCTGGGCTGCGTCCAGCGGCTGCCGGTCGGCCTTGGCGCGCAGCACGCGCAGGGTCGAACGGGCAAGATGGCCCAGGTTCTGGGTGATGACGGCGGCGATCTCTCCGGTCGTCAGCGCCTGGCGGACATGGGGGGTCAGTTCGTGGCAGATGACCGTCAGTTTGCCGGAAAGTCCCGTTTCGGCAAGCACTTGCGTCAGGGATCTGTTCCCCCCGCCCATGGCATAGATGCCCCTGATCCTGGGGGCATTGGCCAGCATCTCGACCACCACCTGGCGCAGGGTCGCGGGCGAGCCGTGGGTTTCCAGCGATTGCAGCACCTCGAGCCCCGGAAAGTCGCGCAGCATCACCTCGTCAAAGCCGCGGCGGCGTTCGATCATGTCGCGCGCCAGGAGCGACTGGCCCAAAACCATGACCTGCCCCGGACCGCCCCCCAGAAAGCGGCCCATCAGCACCCCGGCCGTCCGGCCCGCGGCGCGGTTGTCGATGCCGATGAAATGGTCGGCGTTGGGCAGGTCCGAGACCAGGGCGACCACGGGCAGGCCCCGGGCGCGCAGGGCCCGGACCGCATCGCGCACAACGGGCGTTTCCGGCGCCATCAGCGCAACGCCGGCATAGTCGCGGTCAGCCAGGCTGCCCAGGAGAGCGGCCAGGGCATGCGGGTCCTCGGCCGGAAAGCGGAGCAGGCGCAGCTCGGTCCGGCTGGTGGCGGCGGCCTGGCCGGCCTCGACCAGGGCGGCCGCAAGGGATTGAATGAACTGGCTTTCCGTGTCCGGAAGCAGGACGGCCAGCCGATAGCTGCGGCTGCGCGCCAGGTTCGCGGCGCTGAGGTCGCGGACATAGCCCAGCCGCGCGATGGCGTCGTTCACCGCCTTGACGGTCTTTTCCCGCACCCCCGGACGCGCGTTCAGCACACGATCGACGGTGGCAAGGCTGACACCCGCTTCGCGGGCGATGTCGTTCACGGTTGGCCGCAAGAGGGGCTCCACTTTCCTCGGCCGCGAGTATCGGGTGCCGGGTGAGGTACGTCAATCAGGACCTGTGCCTGCCCGGCGCGCCGCGGGTGGATTTCCCGGCGCGCGGGCGCTAGCCTGACCGGGCATTCGGGAGATCGGCAATGACACGGACAATCCTGCTTTTCGGCGACAGCAATACCCATGGCACGATGCCGATGCCGGACCTGGGCGCGGGCGCGCGCTTTGACCGGGACGAACGCTGGGCGGGGCGGCTGGCGAAGCTGATGCCGGACTGGGAGGTGATCGCCGAGGGCCATCCGGGCCGCACGACGGTGCATGACGACCCGGTGGAGGGCGCGCATCGCAACGGGTTGACGGTGCTGCCCGCGCTGCTGGAAAGCCACAAGCCGCTGGACGTGGTGCTGGTCATGCTGGGCACCAACGACCTGAAGCAGCGCTTTTCGGTCAATGCCTGCGACATCGCCCTGTCGCTGGAGCGGCTGGTGCGGGTGATCCTGGGCTCGGACTGCGGGCCGGGGAGGCGGGCGCCGGGCGTGCTGCTGGTGGCGCCGCCGCCGATCGAAGAGGTCGGCTGCCTTGCGGGGATGTTCGCGGGCGGGGCGGCGAAGTCGCGGCAGCTGGCCGCAGAGGTGGCGGCGGCGGCACGGCGGGCGGGCGTGCCTTTCCTGGATGCAGGGCAGGTGGTCAGGGTTTCGCCCATCGACGGGATCCATTATGACGCCGAGGCGAACCCTGCCCTGGCCGAGGCCTTCGCCGCCGCGATCAGGGCGCATTTCCCCGGCTGAACGTCGGCTTTCCGCTGGCGGGAGGGTGGTCCGGGGGGCAGGATGAGGCAGGAGAACACGCCCATGACCCAGCACGACGCCGCGCTTGCCATCGCCGAGTTGCGCGCCAATGTCGCGGTCCCGTTCGAGCGCGCCCGGGCCATGCCGAAATCGGTCTATACCTCGGCCGCCTTCGCGCAGGCGGAAGAGCGGCACATCTTCGCGCAGGAGTGGCTCTGTGCGGGCCGGGCGGATGCGCTGCCTGCCCCCGGCGACTATCTGACCATGGTGATCGCGGGCGAGCCGGTCATCATCCTGCGCGACCGCGAGGGGGTGTTGCGGGGGATGTCAAACGTCTGCCGCCACCGGATGAGCACGCTGCTGGAAGGCCGGGGCAATGTGCGGTCCATCGTCTGCCCCTATCACGCCTGGACCTACAATCTGGACGGCAGCCTGCGCGGCGCCCCGGCGATGGCGCGGAACGAGGGGTTCTGCAAGGAGGAGGTGAAGCTGCCCGCGATCCGGGTCGAGGACTGGCAGGGCTGGATCATGGTCACGCTGAACCCCGAGGCGCCGCCGGTGGCAAAGCGGCTGGCGGGGGTGGACCGGCTGGTGGGCCACCTGCCGATGGCCACCTACCGCGAGGTCTTCCGCGAGGAATTCCGCTGGGACACCAACTGGAAGGTTCTGGCCGAGAACTTCATGGAAAGCTACCACCTGCCGGTCTGCCATGCCGGCACCATCGGCGGGTCCTGCGACCTGAACCTGATGGAATGCCCGCCGGGAGAGGAGGCGTTCAACTACCACTGGATCGTGAAGAACGACTCGATCCCGCTGGCGCTGGCGCATCCGTCGAACCGGGTTCTGGTGGGCGACCAGCGGCGGATCACCTGGCTGCTGGCGATCTACCCGGCGCTGCTGATCACGCTGACGCCGGGGTATTTCTGGTATCTCAGCCTGACGCCCGACGGTCCGGGCTCGGTCCGGGTGCTGTTCGGCGGGGGCATGAGTGCCGACTGGTGCGCCGACCCGGAGGCCAAGCGGCATCTGGCGGCGCTCAAGGCCCTGCTTGACGACGTGAATGTCGAGGACAAGGGCTGCGTCGAACGGGTCTGGAAGGGTCTGTGCGCGGGTCTGTCGAGCCCTGGGGCGCTGAGCCATCTGGAACGGCCGAATTACGACTTCGCCCGCTATATCGCCAGCCGGATGCCCTGAGGCGGGCTTGACCCCGGGCCGCGCTGCGTCAGCTTAGGCGGCATGACGCAATGCGCCCTGATCCTGGCCCACGGCCAGCCCTCCGACCCCCGCCCTGCCGGTGCCGCGCTGGAAGAGCTGGCGGCGCGGGTCGAGCGGCTGATGCCGGGCTGGTCGGTGGGCGCGGCGACGCTGGCCGAAGAGGGCGCCATCGCCCGCACCGTCGAAGGGCGGGCGGGGGGCGTGGTCTTTCCGATGTTCATGGCGGGCGGCTGGTTCGTCCGGGTGCAGATCCCGCAACGGCTGCGCGCGGCGGGGGCGGAGGGCTGGACGGTGCTGGAGCCCTTCGGCTGCGATCCTGCGGTGCATGAGCTCTGCGTGACGCTGGTGCGAGAGGCGGGGGCGGATCAGGTCATCCTGGCGGCGCATGGGTCGTTCAAGTCCTCGGCGCCCGCCGACATCGCCTTCCATGTGGCCGGACGGATCGCGGCAGGGACCGGGGCGGTCGTCGCTGCGGGGTTCATCGACCAGGAGCCTCGGCTGTCCGGGCTGACCGGGCTGACCGGGCGCGGCGGGGTCTGCCTGCCGTTCTTTGCGGCCGAGGGCGGGCATGTCAGCGAGGACATCCCGGCCGCACTGGCGGAAGCGGGCTTCACCGGGCGCATCCTGCCGCCGGTCGGTCTGGATGCGCGGGTGCCGAAGCTCATCGCGGCGGCGATCGCGCGGGGCGTGCCGGTCTGTTCCGGAGCCTGCCGGTGGATGCGGTGAGCCGGATCCTTTGAAGGATCCGGGCCGATTTCTTGAAAGAAATCGGCGCCCGGATTTCAGACCGTGTGCAGGTAGAGGTCGAAGTCCACCTCGCTGACCGTGCGCATCACGCGGGCATATTCGGCGGCGATGATCGCGGTGAAGGTGCGGTGCATGTCCTCACCCAGCGCGTCCTTCAGGAAGCCCGACCGTTTCGCGGCGTCGATGGCGGCCTTCCAGTCGGTCGGGATGCCCACGCTGTCCTCGTCGGCATAGCCGTTGCCGGTGGTTTCCGGGCCGGGGTCGATCTTTTCCTGCATGCCCTTGCGGACCCCCGCCAGCACGGTCGCGGCGACCAGATAGGGGTTCGCGTCCACCCCAGCCGGGCGATGTTCGATCCGCCGCGCCTTGATGTCGCCCGCCGGAATCCGCAGCGCGACCGAGCGGTTGTTGACGCCCCAGCTTGGGCTGACCGGCGCATAGCTCTGGTTGGCAAAGCGGCGCCAGGAATTGGCGTGGGGGGCGAAGACCAGCATCGATTCGCCCATGGTCTGCTTCAGGCCGCCAAGCGCGTGCAGGAGCGTGGGGTTCCACTTGCCCTCTTCGGCCTCGACAAAGACATTCCGGCCCCCGTCGTCCAGCAGCGAGACGTGGAAATGCATGCCCGAGCCCGCGTAGTTCTCGTTCGGCTTGGCCATGAAACAGGCGACGACGCCATGCGCGCGGGCCTGGGCGCGGACGATCCGCTTCAGGCGCATCAGGTCGTCGGCGGCCTGCATCACGTCGGTGCGGTAGTGCAACGTCAGTTCATACTGGCCGGGGGCGTATTCGGAGATCAGCGTCTCGGCCTTGATCCCGGCCTTCTCGGCGCCTGCGTAGATGTCGGAGAAGAGCGGCAGCATCCCGTGCAGGTGATCGACCGAATAGACCTCGGTCTTGCGGGAGGATCGGCGGTCCAGCACGTCGCGCGCGGGCTGCATCTTGCCGTCCGGGCCGCGTTCGGGGTCGAGAAGGAAGAATTCCAGCTCGAAGGCGCCGGCGGGGTGCAGGCCCTCGGCGGCCAGCAGGTCCACCTGCCGTTGCAGCGCATGGCGGGGGTCCGAGGTCATCGGGGCGCCGTCGAGGGTGTACATCGACATGAACACCTCGCCGCGCGGGGGCCGGGTGTTGTGCAGCGGCTTCAGCGTGCCGGGGATCGGCCAGGCCCGCAGGTCGCCGTCGCCCTGATCCCAGATCAGGCCGGTCTCGTGCACATCCTCGCCGCAGATGTCGAGGCCGAGAATGGAAATCGGCAGATGGCGGCCGTTGTTGTAAAAAGACAAAAGCTCATGCCGCCTGATGATCTTTCCTCGGCCGATCCCATTGGCGTCGTGCAGGATAATGTCAAAAGCCTCGATCTCGGGATGGGCCGCGAGAAAGGCTTCCGCCTCGGCTGGGGTGGACCCGGAGGGGCTGGTCTGGGGCATGGTCAGGCTGCCTGGAAAAGGTCGGTCAGGATGGTGTCGAAGTTTGCGATCAGCCTGTCAACCTGGGCCTTCTTCGTCGCCGGGCTGATGAGCATCATGTTGTGAAACGGCGCGATCAGCGTGCCGCGGTTGATGAGGCCGGTGTGGATCGCGGCCTCGACCCGGGGCTGGTGGGCCATGCCCGCCTCGGTGCCATTGCGCAGCGGTCCGGGGGCGCAGATGAATTCCACCCGCGCGCCGACCCGGACGACATGCCAGGGGGCGCGGTGGCGGTAGATGGTCTTAGCCAGCCCGTGCGAGAGACGCTCGGCCAGCTTCTCCATATGGGCGTAGTTGTCGGGCGTCATGACCTCGGACAGCGTGGCGACGAGGCAGGCGAACTGCATCGGGTTGGCGGAAAGCGTGGTGCCCATGCCGGTGCGGCCGGGCTCGCGTTTCGCGTCCGCCTCGTGATAGCGCCTTGCGGTCTCGTCGGTCAGGCCCCAGACGGCGGTCGGCATCCCGCCCGCCACGCATTTGCCGACGACGAAGATGTCGGGCCGGAGCGAGTGGACGCGGGTATAGCCGCCAAGGCCGGAGGAAATGGTATGCGTCTCGTCGATGATGAGCAGCGCGCCGTATTTCCGCGACAGCTGGCGCAGGCCGTCGTGGAACCCCGCCTCGGGCAGGACCATGCAGGAGTTGGTCATCACCGGCTCGGTCAGGATGGCGGCGACATCGCCCTGGGCCAGCCCGGCCTCGACAGAGGCCAGGTCGTTGAACTCGGCGCAGACGGCGGTCTGCGTCGGGTCGTTCACCTGGCCGAGGAGGCCGGGGGAGGTGACGGTGCGGCCGTTCTCCAGGGAGACGAAGGTATCGTCCACCGTGCCGTGATAGCAGCCGTTGAAGACAAGGACCTTCGGCCGCCCGGTGATGGCGCGGGCGACGCGCAGGGCAAAGCGGTTGGCGTCGGTCGCGGTGGTGGCGATCTGCCAGCGGAAGGGGCCGAAGCGGTGGGTCAGCAGGCGTCCGGCCTCAAGCGCGGCCTCGGTGGGCAGCATGTAGGTCAGGCCGCGGCGGGCCTGGGCGCGGATGGCTTTCGCCACGGGCGGCGGCGAGTGGCCGAACATCGACCCGGTGTCGCCAAGGCAGAAGTCGTCGAGGGTGTGACCGTCGATATCCTCGATCCGGGCGCCCCGGGCTTTCGCCACCAGGGGCAGATGCGGCATCGGCCAGTCGGCCATCCAGTGCATCGGCACGCCGCCAAGGAAGGTGCCGGCACCGTCCTTCAAGGCTTTCAGTGCCTTGGGGCGGGCCCTGGCGTAGACCTCGGCCTCGCGCCGGGCAAAGCTGGCCAGACGGTCGGTGGAAATTCCGGCGATGGTTTCAAGTGACATGGCAGGCGCCCCGGGAACAGTCGCTGCGTTTATGCCGAAATTTGATCAAATTGCAAGCGGCGGCTCGTCCTGAGCCTTCGGCGTCTTTTCGCGGGACGGCAGCGAGGAGACGCCGAAGGCGCACGATGAGCGGGGGTTTCAGGCCCAGCGGCCCTCGAAATCCTCGGGCACCAGAAGGTTGTGGCGGCCCATGTTCTTCACGTCGCGTTCGCCGCACAGCGCCATGGTGATGTCCATCTCCTTGCGGATCACCTCCAGCGCGGCGGTCACCCCGGCCTCCCCCATCGCGCCCAGCCCGTGGATATAGGCGCGGCCGATCATCGTGCCTTTCGCCCCCAGCGCCAGCGCCTTCAGCACGTCCTGACCCGACCGGATGCCGCTGTCCATCCAGACCTCGGTCCGGTCGCCGATGGCGCGGACGATGGAGGGCAGCATGCGGATCGAGGACAGCGCCCCGTCCAGCTGCCGCCCGCCGTGGTTCGACACGATCACCGCATCGGCGCCGGCGTCGGCGGCCATCTTCGCGTCCTCGGGGTCGAGCACACCCTTCAGGATGAACTTGCCCTTCCACTGGTCGCGGATGCGGATCACCTTGGACCAGTCGAGCTGGGGGTCGAACTGTTCGTTGGCCCAGGCGGTCAGGTCCGACAGTTTCTGCACGCCCTTCACATGGCCGACGATGTTGCGGAACTGCCGCCGCGGGGTCCGAGCCATGTTCCAGGCCCAGCGCGGCTTGGTGGCGATGTTGATCAGATTCGGGATCGTGGGCCTTGGCGGCGAGGTCAGGCCGTTCTTCAGGTCCTTGTGGCGCTGGCCGAGGATCTGGAGGTCCAGCGTCAGCACCAGGGCCGAGCATTTCGCGGCGCGGGCGCGTTCGATGATCGCATCGACGAAATCCTCGTCCTTCATGACGTAAAGCTGGAACCAGAACGGCTCGGGGCTGTGGGCGGCCACGTCCTCGATCGAGCAGATCGACATGGTGGACAGCGTGAAGGGCACCCCGGCCTTGGCGGCGGCGCGGGCGGCGTGGATCTCGCCGTCCGGGTGCTGCATACCCGTCGAGCCGACGGGCGCGAGGGCCACCGGCATCGAGACCTTCTGCCCGGCCATCGTGCTCTCCAGCACCCGTCCGGTCAGGTCGCGGGCGACGCGCTGGCGGAAGCGCAGTTTCGCGAAGTCCGAGGTATTCTCGCGGAAGGTCTGTTCGGTATAGCTGCCGCTTTCGCAGTAGTCCCAGAACATCTTCGGGGTGCGCTTCTGGTGCAGGCGCTTGAGGTCCTCGATGCAGGTGATGACAGGCATGGCCGGGTCCCTTGCGGCAGATTGGTAAGATCGTGTTACCAATGCGGCGCGGTCCCGTCCATCGCTTTCCGCGACCTTGCCCGGCCGGGCGCCGGAACTCGATACGAGTTCCGGTCCGATTTCCGCAGGAAATCGGCGCGGAGCGCGGCGTCAGGCCGAATGTGCCCCGTCGGACAGCGCCTTGACGCGGGCCAGAACCTCGGCCACCGGGACGCCTGCGCCGATGTCCTTGACGATGGCCGAGCCGACGACGCAGCCATCGGCCACCGAGGCGATGGCCTTGGCCTGTTCGGGCGTGGAGATGCCGAAGCCCACGATCACCGGCAGGTCGGTCGACCGCTTGATCCGCGCAACCTCGGGCCCGACGTCGGAGGCCTGAGCGGCAGCAGCCCCGGTGATGCCGGTGATCGAGACATAATAGACGAAGCCCGAGGTGTTCTGGAGCACCTTCGGCAGGCGTTTGTCGTCGGTGGTGGGGGTGGCGAGGCGGATGAAATTCAGGCCCGCTTTCTGGGCGGGGATGCAGAGCTCGTCATCTTCCTCGGGCGGCAGGTCCACGACGATGAGGCCGTCGATCCCCGCCTCGGCCGCGTCCTTGAGGAACCGGTCGACCCCGCGAGAGTAGATCGGGTTGTAATAGCCCATGAGCACGATGGGGGTCGTCTGGTCGCCCTTGCGGAAGGCGCGGACCATGGCAAGGACCTTGTCCATCGTCATGCCGCCTTCCAGCGCGCGCTGCCCGGCGGCCTGGATCGTCGGACCGTCGGCCATCGGATCGGTGAAGGGCATCCCAAGCTCGATCACATCGACCCCGGCGGCGGGCAGGCCCTGCATGATGGCAAGGCTCGTCGCCTCGTCCGGGTCGCCGCCCATGATATAGGAGACGAAGGCCTTTTTGCCCTGCGCGCGCAGCCGGGCGAAGGTGTCGTCGATCCGTGTCATGGCGGTCCCCCTTGTCAACGGCTCCATCTGCCACGGGGGGCGGGCGGAAATCAATGGGGCCGCTTGATCCTTGGGTCCGGCCCCCGTAATACGCCCCCTGTCGCCAATGGAGGGCATGATGGGTTTCAGGATGGGCATCGTCGGGTTGCCGAATGTGGGCAAGTCCACGCTCTTCAACGCGCTGACCCGGACGGCGGCGGCGCAGGCGGCGAACTTTCCCTTCTGCACCATCGAACCCAATGTGGGCGAGGTCTCGGTGCCGGATGCGCGGCTGGAGAAGCTGGCGGCCATTGCCGGGTCGAAGCAGATCATCCCGACGCGGATGACCTTTGTCGATATCGCGGGACTGGTGCGGGGGGCGTCGAAGGGCGAGGGGCTGGGCAACCAGTTCCTGGCCAACATCCGCGAATGCGACGCCATCGCCCATGTGCTGCGCTGTTTCGAGGACGGGGACATCACCCATGTCGAGGGCCGGATCGACCCGGTGGCCGATGCCGAGACGATCGAGACGGAACTGATGCTGGCCGACATGGAGTCGATCGAACGTCGCCTGACCGCGCTGGGGAAAAAGCTGCGCGGCGGGGATCAGGAGGTGCTGGACCAGGACCGTCTGCTGCGCGCCGCCTTGGCGGCCCTGAATGAAGGCAGGCCCGCGCGGACAGTCGAGGTGGCGGCGGATGACCGCAAGCAATGGCGGATGTTGCAGCTGCTGACCGCGAAGCCGGTCCTTTACGTCTGCAACGTCGAGGAGGCCTCGGCGGCCTCGGGCAATGCGCAGTCGGCCCGGGTGGCCGAGATGGCGGCCAAGCAGGGCGCGGCCTCGGTGGTGATCTCGGCCCGGATCGAGGAGGAACTGGCGCAGCTGCCCGAGGAGGAGGCGAAGCTGTTCCTGGAGGAGATGGGGCTGAAGGAGGCGGGGCTCGACCGGCTGATCAAGGCGGGCTACGCGCTTCTGGGCTTGCGGACCTATTTCACCGTGGGGCCGAAGGAGGCGCGGGCCTGGACGATCCCCAAGGGCACGCTCGCCCCGCAGGCGGCGGGGGTGATCCACGGGGATTTCGAGAAGGGCTTCATCCGGGCCGAGACCATTGCCTACGAGGACTACATCGCCGGGAACGGCGAGGCGGGGGCGAAGGAAGCGGGCAAGTTCCGGGTCGAGGGCAAGACCTACGAGGTCAAGGACGGGGACGTGCTGCACTTCCTGTTCAATGCCTGACGTACCGCGCGCGGCGCGGGTTTCGGGGTGAGTGATTTCAACGGGTTGGCTGCGGACGTTTACCCGAGGTTAACCCCACGGGCCGCTCGTCGTTCACTTCGTTTCTCCGCGCTGGGTCGCGCCTCGCCGGATTGACCGATGAGAAGCCGAAGGCGAACGAGGAGGGGGCCGTCAGACCCCCGCCGGGTTGTCGATCTCGCCGCCCATCTCCCGGATGTCCTGATAGCGGTCGCCGATCCGGTGGTGCGGCCGGCCACCGAGGCTGGCGCCCAAAGCGATGACCAGTTCGTCATGGCCCGGCGCGTCGGGGATCGAGAACTGCACGGTCAGGTAGTGCGAGCGGCGCCCGGCGTCGTGCTTGTCCATCAGGGGCACCTGCACTTGCGTGTTCGCCGGCCCGCGGGTGTTGGTGAAGCCGAGGTAGGTCCTGGCCCCCACCGCCTCGCGGAACACATTGCCGAAGCGCAGGGTGTGGATCAGGGCGGAACAATGTTCCAGTTCGCAACCCGTGCCGCCGAGAGCGGCCTTGCCGTAGGCCTCGATCTTGTCGCCGCCGCCCGCCAGGCGGATCAGGCGGTCGGTGAGAAGTTTCCCGAGGGCCGGTCCCATGCGTCTGATGTCCGGGGAAAGGTCCGCGACGAAGCCGCGCCCGGCCCAGGGGTTCGTCACCACGGCGGCGACGGCGATCATCCGCAGCGGCGGCGTGCAGGCGCGGCCGCCGTCGGTGACGGTCTCTTCGTCATAGGTCACGATCTTGCGCAGTTCCGGCAGAGACATGGGGCGGTTCCTTTCAGGACGGCAGTTGGGCGCGGGCAGCGTTCGGCGAGGTGCGGGCAGGATCGGTCATCGCAGCACCTCGGTCAGGAAATCCACCACGGGGCGGTTCACGGCCTCTGGCGCCTCGGCCAGGGCCATGTGTCGCAGGCCCTTCAGGATGACCAGCCGCGCGCGGGGGATTTCCCCGGCGATGGCCATGCTCATCGCGGGGTTGTTGCCGTGGTCCTCGTCGCCGGTGAGCACGAGGGTCGGGACGGTGAGGGGCGGGGTGGGGGCGACGATTTCGTCAACGCCATGCGCGAGGATGCGGTAGAGCTTGACATAGACCTCGCGCCTGTTGGCGAGGACCCATCGGCGTGTCAGGTCCATCAGGTCGGGGCGGGTCGCCTGCGCGGCCTCGGTATACCAGCGTTGCAGGGCAAGCTCGACGGTGGCTTCGGGGCCTTCGGCCTCGGCCTGGGCGAGGCGGTAGAGGATGGCGGCCTGCTGTTTCTCGCTGCGGCGGTGGGCGGAGTGGAGAACAACCAGCGCCGTGGTGCGGTCGCGGTGGTCCTGGGCGAAGCGGCGGGCGATCATTCCGCCGAGCGAGAAGCCCACCACGGCGGCCTTGTCGATGTGCAGGTGGTCGAGAAGGGCGGCCAGCTGGTCCGACAGGTCCGTTAGGGTTGGGTCCCCTTCCGGCGGGGCGGTCTGCCCGTGGCCGATCAGGTCATAGGTCAGGACGCGGAAATTCGTGAGCTCGGGCAGCAGCCACTGCCAGACGGCGCGGGTCAGCCCGAGGCCGTGGATCAGCGCCACCACGGGGGCGTCCTCGGGGCCGGTCAGGTCGTAGGCGGTGCCGTTGAAGGTCATGGGCGTGTCCGGTGGCTGTGGTGTTCCGGTGTGCCATTCCATGCGGGCTGAGTGTTTCGATTTTTCGACAGGCCATGGCGACTTTCCGGCAGCGTCAGCGGGAAGGCGGCTTCATCAACGGGAAGAGCCGGGAGGGTGCGATGGCCGAGCTGAAGCGCTGCCAGATGCTGATCGACGGGGATTGGGTGGGCGCCTCGGATGGCGGGGTGTTCCCGTCGGTCTCGCCGGTGACGGGCAGGGTCTGGGCCGAGGTGCCGGAGGCGACGGGCAGGGACGTGGACCGGGCGGTGCGGGCGGCGGAGCGGGCGTTGTCGGGCGAATGGGGGCGGATGACGCCCTCGGCCCGGGGCAAGTGCCTGCGGCAGCTGGGGGATCTGCTGGCCGAGGCGTCCGAGGATCTGGGCCGGGCGGAGACGCTGGACACCGGCAAGATGCTGAAGGAGACGCGCTGGCAGGCCAGATACATCGCGGAGTTCTTTCATTTCTATGCAGGCGCGGCGGACAAGATCGCGGGCGAGGTGCTGCCGATCGACAAGCCGGACATGCTTGTCTTCACGAACCGCGAACCTCTGGGCGTGGTGGCGGCGGTGGTGCCTTGGAACTCGCAGCTGTTCCTGTCGGCGGTGAAGCTGGGGCCGGCGCTGGCGGCGGGGAATACGGTGGTGCTGAAGGTGTCGGAGCATGCCTCGGTGCCGATGCTGGAGTTCGGGCGGCTGATCGAGGCGGCGGGGTTTCCGCCAGGTGTGGTGAACATCATCAGCGGGCATGGCGAGGTGGGGCGGGTGCTGACCTCGCATCCTCTGGTGGCGCGGGTTTCGTTCACGGGCGGGCCGGAGACGGCGCGGCATGTGGTGCGGAATACGGCGGAGAATTTCGCGGAGCTGTCGCTGGAGCTGGGGGGGAAGTCGCCCTTCGTGGTGTTCGAGGACGCGGACCTCGACAGCGCGGTGAACGGCTGCATGGCGGGGATCTTCGGGGCGACGGGGCAAAGCTGTGTGGCGGGGTCTCGGCTGATCGTGCATGAGGCGGTGGCGGAGGCGTTCCTGGCGCGGCTGGTGGCGGCGGCGCGGGCGATCCGGATTGGCGATCCGCTGGCGGACGAGACGCAGATGGGGCCGCTTTGCACCGAGGCGCAGGTCAGGCACATCGAGGCGCAGGTGGCTTTGGCCGTGGAAGAGGGGGCCAAGGTCCTGACCGGGGGCAGGCAGCCGAGCCTGGGCGGGACCTATTACGCGCCGACGATCATCGACTGCCCCTCGCCCGACCTGACCATCGTGGATACCGAGCTCTTCGGGCCGGTGCTGTCGGTGCTGCGCTTCCGGGACGAGGCCGAGGCTGTGGCCCTGGCGAACCGTTCGCAACACGGGCTGGCGGCGGGGGTCTTCACCCGCGACGGGGCGCGGCAGATGCGGGTGGCGAAGGCCATTCGTGCCGGGATCGTCTGGGTGAACACCTACCGCGCGGTGTCTCCGATCGCGGCTTTCGGGGGCGTCAAGGGCTCGGGCTACGGGCGCGAGAGCGGGTTCCAGGCGATGCTCGACTACACGCGGCCCAAGACGATCTGGGTCAACACCGCATCCGAGCCCATCGCCAATCCCTTCGTGATGCGCTGAAATTTCAGGGAGTTAGGACATGAAGTTCCATCTGGCGATCAACATGGAGCGGATCGACGGCTCCCTGGACATGAAGGATGTGGCGCGCCACACGCTGGAGATGGTGCAGATGGCCGACGCGGGCGGCTTCGGCATCGCCTGGGCGGCCGAGCATCACGCGCTGGAGATGACCATCGCGCCGAACCCGTTTTCCATCCTGGCCTGGTGGGCGCAGCATACGAACAACATCCGGCTGGGCACGGCGGTGATCGCGGCGCCCTACTGGCACCCGATCCGGGCGGCGGGCGAGGCGGCCTTCGTCGATCTGATCTCGGGCGGGCGGCTGGAATTCGGGATCGGCTCGGGCGCCTATCAGCGCGAGTTCGACCGGATGCGGCCGGGGCTGAAGCAGACCGACGCCTGGCGCTACATGCAGGAGATGCTGCCGGTGATCCGGGCGTTGTGGCAGGGCGATCACGCGCACGAGGGCGAGTTCTGGTCCTTCCCGGCCTCGACCTCCTGCCCCAAGCCGGTGCAGACCGAGGTCCCGGTCTGGGTCGCGGCGCGGGCGCCGATCACTTATGACTACGCGGTCCGGCAGGGCTGCAACATCCAGTCCTGGCCCCTGACCCGCGACATGGGCGAGGCGCGGCTTTACATGCAGCGGCTGGAGGAGGCGCTGGCGAACCATCCCGGCGCGCGGCGGCCGGTCATGGCGATGATGCGGCACACGGCGGTCTATGACCGGAAGGAGGACTGGATGGTCCCGGTCCGGGCGGCGCAGCGCCAGCTGTCGCAGTTCGAGAACCTGTTCAGGAATCTGGGCGATGTCGAGAACGGTTTCCCGAAGGCGATCCCCTTCGATCAGCTGGGCAACCGGGCGGAGTATGACCCCGAGATGCTGCACCGGAACCTGATGTTCGGCACGCCCGACGAGGTGATCGCCAAGCTGAAGGACTACCAGGCGATCGGGGTGGATGCGTTCATCTATTACGCCTCGCTGGGGCTGGGGCTGGCCGAGCAGAAGCGCTCGCTGGAGCTGTTCTGCAACGAGGTCATCCCGGCCTTCGCCTGACGGGCGGCTCGTCCCAGGCCTGCGGCTTCTCCGCGCCGGGGTCCGCCGACGAGGAGACGAAGGCGAACGAGGAGGCCCCGTCCCGCACCGCGCGGGTGGTGCGCTGGCGCAGCGTCTCGAGATAGGCGGTCAGCGTGCCGGGCCAGGAGGGGGTGGCCTCGCCCGGCGCCCAGCCCTGGCGGTAGTCGCTGGGGCGGCGGCCAAAGCATTTGCGGAAGGCGGACGCGAAATGCGACAGCGCGTTGAACCCGGTCGCGGTGGCGATCTCGCGGACCGACAGCTTGGTGGCGATCAGCAGGACGCGGGCATGTTGCAGGCGGACAAGGGTGCCGAACTGGACGACGGAACAGCCGAGGCCACGGTGGAACTGGCGTTCCAGCTGGCGCTGGGACAGGCCCAGCCGGCGGGCGATCTCGGGGACGGGCAGGGGATCGGCGATGTTCGCCTCGATCAGCGCAATGGCCTGACGCAGGACCGGGGCGAACTGGTCGGTGCCCCGGCCAGGCGTGCGGCGCTGAGGCGCGTCGGCCGGGCGGATCCCGTGGTGAAGCATCTGGTCAGCGATCTCTCCCGCCAGACCTTCGCCGTGGCGGTCGGCGATCAGGCGCAGCATCAGGTCCATCCCGGCCATGCCCCCGGCGCAGGTCAGCACGGTTTCCGCCGGCGTGTACAGCTGTTCCACCACCGCGATGTCGGGGTGACGTTCCCGGAAGCCCGGCGCCCAGGACCAGTGCACCGCGACCTGCCGCCCGGTCAGAAGGCCCGCGCGCGCCATGGGATAGGCGCCAAGCTCGACCGCGCAGAGCCGCGCGCCCTCGCGCGACAGGCGGCGGAGCCAGGCCAGAAGCGGGCGCCCGGCATAGTCCTCGGCCCCCCATGAGGCCAGCAGGAACACCGCCTCGCCGCGGCGCGGCCGGTCGTCCAGCGGGCCGGCGGCGATCGACAGGCCGTTCGAGGCCGGAACCTCGGGCCCGTCCGGCGACAGGATCTGCCAGTGATAGAGCGGCCGGGAGGCGAGGTAGTTCGCGATCCGCAGCGGCTCGATCATGGTGATCAGCGTGGCGAGGTTGAAACGGGGCAGGACGGTGAAGGTCATCCGCTCGGCCGCCGGATCGACCGGGGGCGTCGGATCGAGAGCTGGCGACAGGATGCGGTTTTTCGTCATGGGGGCAGGCTAGCCGACGAAAAACCGCAAGGGAAGGCGGGCGGTCCTGGCCGCGCCCCGGCCCTGTCGCAGGACTGTAACCTACGCGTCGCCTGGTTGTCACCGGCCTCTGCTAAGCGAGACCCATCGCTTGCATCGACAGGATCCATGTCATGAACCGCTTGCTCGCCTCGGGCCTTCTGGCCGCCAGCCTTGCCTTCGCCGCCCCCGCGGTCGCGGACGAGACCATCCGCTTTGCCGTCACCGACATCGACGGGCTGGAGCAGCTTCAGCGCGACATGGGCCCGTTCAAGGAGGCCTTCGAGGCCGCTTCGGGGCTGAAGGTCGAATTCTTCCCGGTCTCGGGCCGCACCGTCGCGGTCGAGGCGATGGCCGCCGACCAGGTGGATTTCGTGCTGACCGGCCCGGCGGAATATGTGGTGTTCAACGCCCGGCTGGATGCGCAGCCGGTCGTCACCTTCGCACGGCCCGACTATTATTCCAACGTGGTCGTCCTGGACGAAAGCCCGGTCAAGGACCCGGCGGATCTGAAGGGGATGAAGATCTCGTTCGGCGAGATCGGCTCGACCTCGCAGCACCT
The DNA here is from genome assembly GCF_011174775.1 of Rhodobacter calidifons. GTDB lineage: Bacteria > Pseudomonadota > Alphaproteobacteria > Rhodobacterales > Rhodobacteraceae > Tabrizicola > Tabrizicola calidifons. Next base: position 147,068 of record NZ_JAANHS010000001.1, on the reverse strand, counting down.
TGGCCCGGTCGATCTGCTGGCCAAGGCGGGGCTGACCTATGCGGTGGATTACGAGCCCGTCTTCCTGAACCGCAACGTCGCCGTCGAGGCGCTGATCGCGGGCGACATCGGCGCGATCGGTCTGAACCGGACCCATATCGAGAGCATGGCCAAGAAACTCCCCGACGTGAAGCTGCGCGTCCTGCTGAAGGGGGAACAGCTGCCCGACGACATCCTTCTGGCCTCGTCCAGGGTCGCGCCCGAGGTGGTGGAGACCGTGCGCAGGACCTTTGCCGAACAGGGCGAGACCCTTCTTGCCGCGATCACCTCGGTCGAGGAGAACGCGAAATACATCGGCGGCAGCTTCAACGCCGCGGTCACCGACGCCGACTATGACGTGGTGCGCAGGATGTACGAGAACATCGGCATCAAGGAATTCACCGAATTCGTCGGGCAGTGAGACCGCGGTGAACGCTCCAGTCCTTCCTGTCCGGGCCGAGGCCGGTTCCACCCTGGTGGAGCCGGTCCTTGCCGTTCAGGGGCTGACCAAGGCCTTTGCCGGGACCGGGATCCTGCGGGGGGTCGATTTCGCGCTGGCTCCGGGTCAGTCCACGGCGCTGATCGGGGCGAACGGATCGGGCAAGTCCACGCTGCTGCGCTGCCTGGTGCGGCTGGTTGAGCCGACGTCGGGCGGGGTGCTGATGCTGGGGCAGGATGTCGGGGCCTTGTCGCCGCGGGCGCTGCGGCGGTTCCGGGCGCGGGTGGGGATCGTCTGGCAGAAGCACAACCTGGTGCCGCGCCTCTCGGCCCTGTCGAACGTGATCCATGGCGCGCAGGCGCGGATGTCGGGGCCGCGGGTCTGGACCCAGGCGCTGGCTCCGGCGCAGGTGCGGGCCGAGGCCATGGCCTGTCTGGCCCGCGTGGGCCTGGCCGATCGGGCGCTGGCCCGGGTGGACAGCCTGTCGGGCGGGCAGAGCCAGCGCGTCGCCATCGCGCGGATGCTGATGCAGCGGCCCGAGTTCATCCTGGCGGATGAACCCGACGCCAGCCTTGACCCGCAGACCGGGCAGGAGGTTATGGAGCTGCTGCTTGGCCTCGTGCGGCAGGACGGGCTGTCGCTGCTGGTGATCTCGCACCGGCTGGAGCATACGCTGGCCTTCTCGGACCGCATCCTCGGGCTGGCGCAGGGCCGCATCGCGCTGGACATGCCCACGCCCGCGGCCAGCGCCGGCGAACTGCGGCGCTTCTTCGACCATGAGGCCGCAGCATGAGCGACGCGAGCCTTCCCGCCCCGCCGCGCTTTCGCCAGATCGGCCTGCCGGGCTATGTCGGGCTGCTGGTGGTGGGGGCGCTGGTCGTCTCGTCGCTGGCGGCGACGGCCCCGACGATGGACAAGCTGGCGCGGGGGCTGACGCGGCTTTTCGCGCCCTCGGGCCTGTTCACCCAGATGTTTCCGCCGGATTTCAGCCGCATCGGGCCGATTTCCTGGAAACTGCTGGAGACCTTGCAGATGGCCGTTGCGGGCTGTTTCCTGGGCCTGATCTTCGCGCTGCCCTTCGCGATCCTGGCGACCGACCGGCTGTCGCCGCATCCCCTGGTCCGCACCGTCGCGCGCGCGGTGATCGCGCTGTTCCGCACCGTGCCCGATCTGGTCTGGGCGATCATCTTCATCATCATCGTCGGCCTTGGCCCCGCCGCCGGGGTGCTTGCGATCATGGTGGACAAGATCGGCTTTGCCGGCCGCTTCTTCGCCGAGGCGATGGAGGAGACCGACCCCGGCCCGCAGGACGCGCTGCGCGCGATCGGGGCCAGCCGGCTGGGCATCATCGGGTCGGCCGTGCTGCCCGCCTGCCTGCCGAGTTTCACCGCCACCTCGCTTTTCGCGCTGGAGAAATCGGTGCGCGGGTCCGCCGCGCTGGGCCTGGTCGGCGCGGGCGGGATCGGGGTGGACCTGAAGGTCGCCTTCGACCTGTTCAACTATGACGAGGCGCTGGCGATCATCCTGATGCTGCTGGCGCTGGTCATCGCCGTCGAGCAGGGCTCGGGCTGGATCCGCAGGAAGCTGATATGAACAAGATGACCACCGACACCGCACATCGCTACTGGAACGCCGAATGGCAGAAGTCCGACGGGTCCTCGCCCTGGGCCATCCCCGAGCCCTGGGTGATGGACCATGCCTCGACGCTGCCCTCGGGCGCGCGCATCCTGGACCTGGGGGCGGGGATCGGCCGCCATGCGCTGGCCCTGGCCGAGGCGGGGCACCGGGTCACGGCGCTGGATGCGGCGGAGGCTGCGGTCGCGGCCATCGCGGCGGCGGCCTTCGCGAAGGGCCTGACCATCGAGACGGTCGAGGCGCCGATGACCGATCTGCCCTTTGCCGATGCCAGCTTCGATCACGTCCTGGCCTGGAACGTGATCTACCATGGCGACGAGGCCGTGGTGCGCCGCGCCCTGTCCGAGGTGGCCCGCGTCACCCGGCCGGGCGGCACCTTCCTGGCCACCATGCTGTCGGCCCGCCGCCTGCCGGTGGAACAGGCCCGCGCGCCGGGCCGCGAGATCAGCCGCAACACCTGGGTCTTCGAAGGCCCGGGCGACAAGGTGCATCCGCATTACTTCTGCACCGCGCCGGACCTGCTGTCGCTGCTCTGGGGCTTCGAGGTCCTTACCCTCTTCGACCGGCCGCATGAAAAGCCGGGCTCCTGGCACTGGCACCTGCTGGCGGAGCGGCTGGGATGAGCGCCGAGCTGATCGAAGGCGCGCGGGTGGTGCTGGAGGATCGGGTCGAGACCGCCTCGGTCCGCATCGAGGCCGGCCGGATCACCGGGATCGACGTGGCGCGCGACGGGGCGGCGGTGGTGCCGGGGCGGGGCCGGGTGCTGGCGCCGGCCTTCGTGGATGTGCATGGCGACGCCTTCGAGCGCCAGATCATGCCGCGCCCCGGCGTCACGGTGCCGGTCGAGACCGCCATGCTGGAGACCGACCGCCAGCTTGCCGCGAACGGGATCGGCACGGCCTATCATGCGCTGACGCTGAGCTGGGAGCCGGGCCTGCGCAGTGTCGAGACCGGCTGGCAGGTCGTCCACGCGCTGGCGGCGCTGCGCCCGCGCCTGACCGCGGACAACCGCATCCAGCTGCGCTGGGAAACCTTCTGCGCCGAGGCGGAACCCCTGATCGCGCAGGTGCTGGCCGAGGCGGACCGTCCCGCGCTGGCCTTCAACGACCACACCAGTGCGATGCTCCTGCATCCCGACGTGGCGCTGCACGACCGGCCCTTCGACCAGGTGCCGGACTATCCGGTGACGCCCTTCGACGCGCCGCGCTTCCTGAAGAAGATGGCCGACCAGTCGCGCCGCGCGGGGATCTCGGCGGAGGCCTATGCCGCGCTGATCGCCCGGGTCTGGGAGCGCCGGGCCGAGGTGCCGCGGCAGATCGAACGGCTGGCGGCGCTGGCCCGGCGGCACGGGGCGCCGATGCTGAGCCATGACGACAGCCAGGTCGAGACGCGCGCCCATTACCGCGCGCTGGGCGCAAGGGTGGCCGAGTTCCCGATGCACGAACGGGTGTTCCATGCCGCGCGCGCGGCGGGCGATGCCATCGTGCTGGGCGCGCCGAATGCGATGCGCGGGGGCAGCCATCTGGGCAGCCCGGGTGCGGCCGAGATGATCGCGCGGGGCCTGTGCGACATCCTGGCCTCGGATTACTTCTATCCGGCCATGCTGGGCGCGGTGGCGCGGCTGTCGGCCGACCGCGTGGCGCCCCTGCCGGTGCTGTGGCGGCTGGTCTCGGCCAACCCCGCCCGCGCCATGGGCCTTGCCGACCGGGGCCGCATCGCGCCCGGCCTGCGGGCCGATCTGGTGCTGCTGGACTGGCCGGAAGGCCATGCCCCCGCTCCGCTGCGGACCTGGATTGCCGGGCGCGGCGGCTATTCCGCGCTGCCGGCGATCCCGGCGCCCCACCTCGAACCCGCCCCGTGACTGGGCCGAACCGCTGCCCGGAGGTTTCCCGATGCTGACCGACCTGCTGCCCCTGCCTGCCGAACCCAGCCCCTTCTTCGACGAGACCCCGGCCGAGCCGGTGCGCTTCACCTATTCGCACCCCGACCAGTCCGCCTTTCGCCGCCGGCTGATCCGCACGGTGGAACGGCTGTCGGGCCAGCCGAAGCTGGAGCGGCTGTATCTGGACTGGGCGCGGTCGGGCAAGCGGTCGGGGGAAAGCGTGTTCGACGCCGCGCTGCGGCTGATGCGGGTGGCGGTGCGGGTCCATGCCGACGAGGCCGAGCAGGAGCGCATCCGCCCCGAGGGCGGGCTGCTTCTGGTGGCGAACCATCCGTTCGGGGTGCTGGACGGGCTGGCGCTGGGCTGGCTGGGGATGCGGCTGCGCGGCAACGTGCGGATCCTGACCAACAGCCTGCTCTGCCGGGTGCCGGAAGTGGACCCGCATCTGTTGCCGGTGGATTTCTCGGGCACGCCCGAGGCGCGGCGGCTGACGGCCGAGACCCGGCGCAAGGCGGCGCAGCTGCTGGCCGAGGGCAAGGTGGTGGCGGTCTTTCCGGGCGGCGGCGTCGCCACGGCGAACCGGCCGCTGCGGGGCCATGCGGTCGATTCGCCCTGGCACCCCTTCGTGGGGCGGCTGGCCACGCTGCCGGGCGTGACCACGCTGCCGGTGCATGTCGCCGGGCAGAACTCGCGCCTGTTCCAGATCGCCAGCCACACCTCCTATCCCCTGCGCGTGGCGCTGATCTTCCACGAGACCCGCCGCCGCATGGGGCGCCCGCTGGAAATGACGCTCGGCGCGCCGGTCACGTCCGAGATGCTGGCCCATGTGCCGCGCGACGAGATCGCCGCGACCTTGCGCCGGCGCTGCATGGCGCTGGCCGGCCCCGCGATCCCCGACCCGGACGAGACCTTCGTCTGGCCCGCGCACGTCCGCTGGTAGGCCGCGCGGCAGGCAGGGAACCGTCACAGAAGCTTCATCCCGGTTTTCGCCAGCTGTCACATTCTCCCGCTATGACCCGTTCAACACGACCGGGGGACGATCGATGCTGGATGTTGTCGCAGTGACCAAGCTGTTCGGCCAGAAGGCCGCGGTTGACAACATCAGCTTCAGCGTGGATCGCCCGGCCTTCGTCGGCATCATCGGCCGTTCGGGCGCGGGCAAGTCCACCTTCCTGCGGATGATGAACCGCCTGACCGATGCCACCTCGGGCGAGATCCGGGTCGATGGCCGTGATGTGTTGGCGCTGAAGGGTGCCGAGGCGCGGGCCTGGCAGTCGCAATGCGCGATGATCTTCCAGCAGTTCAACCTGGTGCCGCGGATGGACGTGGCCTCGAACGTGCTGCACGGCATCCTGAACCGCCGCTCCACCCTTCAGACCATGTTCAACCTCTGGCCGCGCGCCGACATCCTGCGCGCGCTGGAGATCCTGGACCGGCTCGGCATCAGCGAACAGGCCCCGAAACGGGCCGAGGCGCTGTCGGGCGGCCAGCAGCAGCGCGTCGCCATCGCGCGGGCGCTGATGCAGGACCCGAAGATCATCCTGGCGGATGAACCCATCGCCAGCCTCGACCCGATGAACGCGCAGGTGGTGATGGACACGCTGCGCAGGATCAATCTTGAGGACGGGCGCATGGTGATCGCCAACCTCCACACCCTGGACACCGCACGCCGCTACTGCGATCGCGTCATCGGCATGCGCGACGGCCGCATCGTCTTTGACGGCACGCCCGACATGCTGTCGACCAATGTCGCGCGCGAGATCTACGGCGCCGACGAAAGCTTCAACGAGGCCGCCACCTCGACCTCGATCCCCACCGATACAACAGCCGACCGCGCCTATGCGGACGCCCTGCTGTCGTGAAACCGGCCGCAAGGCCACAACCCATGGAGTTCCCATGCAAAAGCTGCTGACTGCAACCGCCCTGACCGCGCTGATCGCCAGCTCGGCCGTCGCGCAAGACATTACCGGCTTCAACATCGGCATCCTCGGCGGCGAGAACGCCCAGGACCGTCTGACCAACAACGAATGCTTCCGCGCCTATGCCGAGGAAACGCTGGGCGTTCCGGTCAAGCTGTTCGCCCCGGCCGACTATGACGGCGTGATCCAGGGCCTGCTGGGCGGCACCATCGACATGGCCTGGCTCGGGCCGTCAGCCTATGCCAAGGTCTACCTGACCGACCCGGAAGCCGTGGATGTGGCCCTGGTCAAGACCAACCTCGACGGCACCTTTACCTACTATTCCATCGGCTTTGCCCGCGCCGACAGCGGCATCAAGTCGATGGACGACATGAAGGGCAAGGTCATGTCCTTCAACGACCCGAACTCGGCCTCGGGCTATCTGATCCCGCGTGTGGAGCTGCCGCAGCAGGGCTATTCCATCGAGCCCGGCGAATTCTTCGCCGACGTGAAATTCACCGGCGGGCATGAGCAGACCATCGTCGCCGTCGCCAACGGCACCGTCGATGCCGGCGTGACCTGGGCCGATGGCCAGGGCAACTGGGAAGACGGCTACAACTCGGGCGCGCTGCGCAAGGCGTCGGATGCGGGCCTTGTGGACATGAACGATCTCGTCGAGATCTGGCGCTCCAAGCCGATCCCGGAAGGTCCGATCGTGCTGCGCCGCGCGCTGCCGGAAGAGGTCAAGGCCAAGATGATCGACCTGACCATGGGTCTGATCGAAAAGGACAAGGAGTGCGCCTACAACATCGCCGCCGGCGAGACCGCGGGCTTCTCGAAGATCGACCACAGCTTCTACGAGACCATCGTCGAAGTGCGTCGCCAGCAGGACGGCACCTGATCCGCGCCTGATTTCCGCCGGACCCCGCCGCTCCCCGGGGTCCGGCTTCCGCTTATCTGGAAAAACCCATGGTGGATATCGCCTTCGGACCGGAAAAGGGCCAGCGGCCCGACCTTGCGGACAATCGCGAGGCCTATCTCGACATGGTCCGCCGCAAGCGGATGTATGGCGGCATCCTGATGGTCCTGTTCGTGGCCATCATGGCCTCGGGCTGGTGGCTGGCCGACAGCCGCAATGCCGGCGGCTTCTGGAACGGCCTGAGCCAGCTGTTCGATTTCCCCGCCGAGGTCCTGTCCGAGGCCTGGGCCAAGCGCGCCAATCTGCCGCATCTCTTCTGGGACCATGTCCCGGCACTGATCGAGACGCTGAACATCGCCGCCGTCGCCACGCTGATCGGCACGGTCGCCGCCATGGCGCTGTCGCTGCTGGCCACCCGCGGCCTGGCCCGCTGGCCGCGGATGATCCCGGTGTTCCGCCGGATCATGGACATGCTGCGCGCAATCCCCGAGATCGTGATCGCCCTGGTCCTGATCTTCATCCTGGGCGGCGGCCCGGTGCCGGCCGTCATCGCCATCGCGCTGCATACGGGCGGGGCGCTGGGCAAGCTGTTTTCCGAAGTGGCCGAGAATGCCGACCTCAAGCCCGTCGAGGGGCTGCAATCGGTCGGCGCCAACTGGTCGCAGCGCATGTGGCTGGGGGTGATCCCCCAGGTCGCGCCGAACTGGCTGAGCTATGCGCTGCTCCGGTTCGAGATCAACGTCCGCGCCTCGGCGATCCTGGGCTTCGTGGGCGAGGGCGGCATCGGCCACGACCTGAAGCTTGCGATGCAATGGGGCCAGGGCCGCTATGACGAGGTGGTGGCGATCTTCCTGCTCTTGTTCCTGGCCATCGTCGCCATCGACCGCATCTCGGACCATTACCGCCACAAGCTGGTGAAGGGGCACTGATCCATGACCGCAACCGCAATGGCCCCCTCGCTGGCCGAGACCGTGACCCGCCGCTTCGCCGCCCGGCGCCGCATGGCCTTTGCCATTCCGGCCGCGATCATCGCCTATCTGGTCTATGCCGCGATCAGCTTCGATGTCGCGGGCCTGGTGAACCGCGCGCGGTTCGACAATGCCGCGATCCTTCTGTCCGACTTCTGGTCGCACAAGACCCATGTCACCCGCGACAACCGCAACGGCAAGCTGACCGTCGCCATCGAGGGCGAGGCGAAGGGCACCTATCCCGAAGGCATGCTGCCCGACTGGGTCAGCGTCGCCGGCGGCGTGACGACGATCGACCTCGGGCAGGGCCATGTCGTCACCTATGACGACGCCGGCGCCCGCTATGTCGTTCCCGGCTACGGCACCATCGACATCCGCGAGGTGGACGGCCGCCCGGTCCTGACCGCGCCCGAGCCGCTGCCGTCCTGGATCAACGCGGCCGAAAACCGCATCGCCGTGACCACGCCGGCGGGGCGGTTCAACTACACGCGGTCCAAGGTGGAAACCTTCCGCTATCAGGCCGGCTGGGAGCTGTGGTTCTTCACGCTGGACAGCCCGTTCTACGGCAAGTCCCCGGGCGAGCTGGCGGGCCTGGCGCTCTGGGGCGACCGCATCGCGGCCGACAGGTCCAATCTCGGCTACATGCTGTCCGAGTTCTGGAACAACCGCATGTGGCGGCACGGCGACGTGGCCTGGGCGATCTTCGAGACGATCCTGATGGCCTTTCTCGGCACGATGACCGCCGCGCTGGTCGCGCTGCCGCTGTCCTTCCTGGCTGCGCGCAACTTCATGCCGCTGGGCATCTTCCGCGCCGCCGCGCGCCGGGTGTTCGACTTCATCCGCGGTGTGGACGGGCTGATCTGGACCATCATCCTGTCCCGCGCCTTCGGTCCAGGACCCATGACCGGCGCCATCGCCATCGCCATCACCGACACCGGCAGCTTTGGCAAGATGTTTTCGGAAGCCCTGGAAAACATCGATGAAAAGCAGGTGGAAGGCGTCCGCTCCACCGGCGCGAACGCGGTCCAGCGCGCGCGCTTCGGGGTGATCCCGCAGATCATGCCGGTCTTTCTGGCCCAGGTTCTGTACTATCTGGAATCGAACACCCGCAGCGCCACGGTGATCGGCGCCATCGTCGGCGGCGGGATCGGGCTCTTGCTGACCCAGGCGATCCTCACCCAGAAGGACTGGGAGGAAGTGGCCTATTACATGGTCCTCATCATCCTGATGGTCATGCTGATGGACAGCCTCTCGGGCTGGCTGCGCCGCAAGCTGATCAAGGGCAGCTAGGACCCGCGCTGCCGCTGCCTTTCGTCTTTGCCCGACTATCGTGAGGGTTTGGGGGTGAAACCCCCATCGCCCGAGGAGGAGGCGAAGCCCGACGACGAGACAAAGGACTTGCGCCGCAGGCGCTCCGCTTGAAAACCGCCCGCCCCGGGCGCAGCGCATCAAGGCTAACCGAACATGAATGCCCGCAGCCAACCCCTTGAAAAGACGGACCGCGAAGCCCCGGCCACGCGCGGCGCGCGCCTGTCCCCCGAGGGCGCGGTGATCCATCCCACCGCCCAGGTCGTGAATTCCCGTTTCGAGGCCTGGACCGAGGTCGGCGAAGGCGCCCGCATCCTGAACACGACCTTCGAGGCCTATGCCTACTGCGACCGCTTCGCCGACATCGCCAACACCACGGTCGGGCGCTTTGCCAACATCGCGGCGATGACGCGGATCGGTCCGACCGACCATCCCTACACCCACGCCGCCCAGCACCATTTCCTTTACCGGTCGTCCTATTACTGGGACGATGCCGAGGACGATCCGGCCTTCTTCGCCGCCCGCGCGGCGCGGCGCACGACGCTTGGCCCCGACTGCTGGATCGGCCATGGCGCGATCATCAAGCCCGAGGTCACGCTGGGCGCCGGGGCCGTGGTGGCTGCCGGCGCGGTGGTGACCAGGGACGTGGCGCCGTTCATGATCGTCGCGGGCTGCCCGGCACGGCCCTTGCGCGCACGCTTTGCGCCGGGGGTGATCGACAGGCTGCTGGCGCTGGCCTGGTGGGACTGGCCGCACGACCGGCTGCGCGCGGCGCTGGAGGATTTCCGCAGGCTGAAGGCCGAAGCCTTCCTGGAAAAGCATCACGCCTGATCGGCCACCGTCAGCGTCACCCGTTCCCCCGCGAACCAGGTCTGCCCGTGTTCGACCGGCAGGCCCTTCGGATCCACGTTCAGCGCCACGGTCCGCAGGACCGGAGCGCCGGGCCGCACGGTCAGCGCCAGCGCCAGCACGGGATCGGCCAGCTGCGCGGTGATCCGCGTCTCGGAGCGGGTGTAATCCGCCAGCCCCAGCGCGGCCAGCGCCCGGGTGATCGACTGCGTCTCGCGCAGGGCCCCGGGCAGATCGGGAAAGCGGGCGGCGGGAAAGACCGAGCGGAAGGCCGCAATGGGCTGATCGTCCGACAGCGAGACGCCTTCCACCACATGCACCGGATCGCCCGCGCGCAGCCGCAGCGCGCGCGCCTCCTCGGCGTCGCCGGGGCGCGTCTCGATCCGGCTGATCCGGCGCGAGGGCGTGTGGCCGGCCGCCAGCAGGTTCTCGTGGAACCGCACCCGGCGGCCCAGCGGATAGTCGGTCGGGCGCTGCGCGACAAAGACGCCCGAGCCGCGCCGGGAATGGACCAGCCCGGCCTCGGCCAGCGCGGACAGCGCATGGCGCACCGTGTGACGGTTCACCCCGAACCGGGCGGACAGCGCCGCTTCGGTCGGCAGCCGGTCACCGGGCCGGTAGTGCCCGGCCGCGATCTCGGCCCGCAGCGTGGCGGCAATGGCCGCCCAGAGCGCATCCTTCATCAGGTTCCCCCCGTCATGAAAACTTCACAACTCTCCGGTTGGCCTTGCCGGTCAAGTCGTCTATGATTTGTATAGTTGTATAGAGTATTGGACAACCCCTTCCAGATGTCGAGGTGGCCATGACCCCATCTTCCGCCGAGGCCCGCAAGGCCTGGATCGCAACGCTTGCCAAGGCCCCGCCCGCGCGGCTGGCGGACCTGATGCCAAGCCTGCCGCCGCATGATCTGTTGCGCGCGCCCGAGGTGGGTGCGGTCATGGTGCGTGGCAGGACGGGCGGCACGGGTGCGGCGTTCAACCTGGGCGAGATGACGGTCACGCGCTGCTCGGTCCGGCTGGGCAGCGGTCCGGTCGGCCATGCCTGGGTGCAGGGCCGCGACAAGGACCATGCCCGCCGCGCCGCGGTGATCGACGCGCTGATGCAGACCGATGCGGCGGCGGACCTTGCCGCACGGGTGATCGCCCCCTTGCAGGCCGAGGCCGAGGCGCGCCGCGCGGCCCGCGCCGCGAAGGCCGCCGGGACGAAGGTCGAGTTCTTCACCATGGTCCGGGGAGAGGACAATTGAGCGCCGCAACCCCATCCGCAGCCCAGAGCGAGGCCCAGAGCGAGGCCCCGAGCGAGGCCCGGAGCGAGGCCCGGAGCGAGGCCCTGTCCGGCGGCTTCGCCGATGCCCCGGTCCAGTCGGCCCGCGCCTTCCGCGAGGTTCTGGAGGCGATGGCGCGTCCCGGCACCATCCGGAAGGTGGCGGGTGCCCGGCCCCCCGCGCCGCTGTCGGTCGCGGCGGGGGTGGCGCTTCTGGTGCTTTGCGATCCCACCACGCGGCTGCATCTGGCCGGCGCCGCCGATTGCCCGCCCGTGCGGGACTGGGTGGCCTTTCACATCGGCGCGCCGCTGGCCCCGGCCGAGACGGCGGATTTCGCCCTTGGCCGCTGGGAGGCGCTGCAACCCGTCACGCGCTTCCGGATCGGCCAGCCGGATTACCCCGATCGCTCGGCCACGCTGATCGTGGAATGCGACCGGCTGGTGAACCATGGCCCCGCCCTGACGGGACCGGGGATCGAGACGGCGACCTGGCTGAACCTGCCGGAAACCGCTGCCTTCCGCGCCAACCGGGCGCTGTTTCCCCTGGGCTTCGACTGCCTGTTCACCGCCGGCGACCGGATCGCCGGTCTGCCCAGGTCCACCCGTGTGGAGAATATCTGATGTATGTCGCCGTGAAGGGTGGCGAACGCGCCATCGACAATGCGCACCAGTGGCTGGCCGAGGAACGCCGGGGCGACCTTGCGGTCCCGGAACTGACCATCCCGCAGATCCGCGAACAGATGAAGCTGGCGGTGAACCGGGTGATGGCCGAGGGCTCGCTGTACGACCCCGACCTGGCCGCCCTGGCGATCAAGCAGGCCCGCGGCGACCTGATCGAGGCGGTCTTCCTGATCCGCGCCTACCGCACCACGCTGCCGCGCCTTGCGGCTTCCCGGCCAGTTGCAACCGGGGCGATGGCGGTGGACCGGCGGATTTCGGCGACCTTCAAGGATCTGCCGGGCGGGCAGGTGCTGGGCCCGACCTTCGACTACACCCACCGCCTGCTGGACTTCGCGCTGATGGCCGAGGGCGAGCCGCCGACCGGCGCGGCGCCCCTCAGCCCCATCCCCTTTCCACCGGGGGGAGGGGAGGCTCCCGGCCCGGCTGCTCCGCCAGACGCTGCAAGCGATGCGCCTCCCTCCCCCCGCGTGGGGGAGGGATGGGGTGGGGGGGCACCCCGCTTGCCGCATGTCACCGGCTTCCTCAACCGGGACGGCCTGATCGAGACCGCCGAGGCGAGCGATCGGACACCTCCCGACCTGACGCGCGAGCCGATGGAGCTTCCCGCCGACCGCGCCTTGCGGTTGCAGGCGCTGGCGCGGGGGGATGAGGGGTTTGTGCTCGGCCTCGCCTATTCCACCCAGCGCGGCTATGGCCGGACCCATGCCTTCGTGGGCGAATTGCGCATCGGCACGGTCGCGGTCGAGGTCGAGATCCCGGAACTGGGCTTCGCGGTCGAGATCGGCGAGATCGAGCTGACCGAGTGCGAGACGGTGAACCAGTTCAAGGGCAGCCGCACCGAGCCGCCGCAGTTCACGCGCGGCTATGGCCTTGTCATGGGCCAGTCGGAACGCAAGGCCATCGCGATGAGCCTGGTGGACCGCGCCCTGCGCTGGCAGGAGCTGGGCGAAGATTTCACCGGCGCCCCGGCACAGGATGAGGAGTTCGTCCTGATGCACTGCGACAACATCCAGGCCACGGGGTTCCTGGAACACATCAAGCTGCCGCACTACGTCGATTTCCAGGCGGAGCTGGAGCTGGTGCGCAAGCTGCGGGCCGAGGCGGCGGCACTGCGGGAGGCAGCGGAATGACCGATCAGGCTTACAACTTCGCCTATCTCGACGAACAGACCAAGCGGATGATCCGCCGCGCGATCCTGAAGGGCATCGCCGTGCCGGGCTATCAGGTGCCCTTCGCCAGCCGGGAGATGCCGATGCCTTATGGCTGGGGCACGGGCGGGGTGCAGGTGACGGCGGCCTGCCTTGTGCCCGAGGACCGGCTGAAGGTCATCGACCAGGGCGCGGACGACACCACCAATGCGGTCTCGATCCGCCGCTTCTTCCAGCGCACCGCCGGGGTGGCCACGACCGAGGCCACCACCGAGGCGACCGTGATCCAGACCCGTCACCGCATCCCGGAAACACCTCTGAAGGCGGGCCAGATCCTGGTCTATCAGGTGCCGATCCCTGAACCCCTGCGCTTTCTGGAACCGCGCGAGACCGAGACGCGGAAGATGCACGAGCTGGAGGAATACGGGCTGATGCATGTCAAGCTGTATGAGGACATCGCGCGCCACGGGCAGATCGCGACCAGCTACGCCTATCCGGTGAAGGTCGAGGGGCGCTATGTGATGGACCCCTCGCCGATCCCGAAGTTCGACAATCCGAAGCTGTCGGGCAATCCGGCGATCCAGCTGTTCGGCGCGGGGCGCGAGCAGCGGATCTATGCGCTGCCGCCCTGGACCGAGGTTGTCAGCCTCGATTTCGACGATCACCCGTTCGAGACCTCGAAGGCGCCGCATGACTGCGACCTCTGCGGCGCGCAGGACAGCTATCTGGACGAGGTGATCACCGACGATCAGGGGGGGCGGATGTTCGTCTGTTCCGACACCGATTTCTGCGCCGGGCGGCGGGCGAAGGGCCATGCGGGTCGGTTGGGCGCAGGGCAAAAGTCTTCGAAGACTTTTGCAAATTCCTTCGAAGGAATTTGGCCCGGGACGGAGGGCGCGCGATGACGATGATGGAGCGCATGGCCGTGACGGATCAACCGCTCTTGCGGGTCGAGGGTCTGACGAAACGCTATGGCCCTCGCATCGGCTGTGCGGATGTGTCCTTCGACCTCTATCCCGGCGAGGTGCTGGGGATCGTCGGCGAAAGCGGTTCGGGCAAGTCCACGCTGCTGTCCTGCCTTGCGGGCCATCAGCGCCCCGACCTGGGCCGGATCACCTATGACGGGCGCGACGTGCTGGCGATGAGCGAGACCGACCGCCGGCGCCTGTCGCGCACCGACTGGGCCTATGTCCACCAGAACCCGCGCGACGGGTTGCGCATGGGCGTCAGCGCCGGCGGCAATGTGGGCGAGCGGCTGATGGCAGTGGGCGCGCGGCACTATGGCGAGATCCGCGGCAAGGCGCTGGACTGGCTGGGCCGGGTCGAGATCGCGCCGGACCGGATCGACGACCGGCCAAGTGCGTTCTCGGGCGGGATGCAGCAGCGGTTGCAGATCGCACGGAACCTTGTCACATCGCCGCGGCTGGTGTTCATGGACGAACCCACCGGCGGGCTGGACGTCAGCGTGCAGGCGCGGCTTCTGGACCTGTTGCGCGGGCTTGTCCGCGACCTCGGCCTGTCGGTCATCATCGTGACCCATGACCTGGCCGTGGTCCGGCTGCTGGCGCATCGGCTGATGGTGATGAAATCGGGGCGCGTGGTCGAACAGGGCCTGACGGACCAGGTGCTGGACGACCCGCAGCACGGCTATACGCAGCTTCTGGTCTCGTCCGTGCTTCAGGTGTGAGATGGCGCGGCGGGGGGCCAGCCCCCCGCACCCCCCGGGATATTTCTGGACAGATGAAGGAACGTCCGATGATCGAGGTGCATGATCTGGCCAAGAGCTTTACCCTGCACAACCAGGGCGGCGCGGTGATCCCGGTGATGGCGGGTGCTGCGCTGACCGTGGCGCCCGGGGAATGTGTCGGCCTTGTCGGCCGGTCCGGGGCGGGCAAGTCCACGCTGATGCGGATGGTCTATGGCAATTACCTGGCGGCCTCGGGCAGCCTGATCGTCGCCGGGGTCGATGTGGCAAGGGCCTCTCCGCGCGAGATCATCCGGCTGCGCCGCGAAACGCTGGGCTATGTCAGCCAGTTCCTGCGCGTCGTCCCCCGCGTGCCGACGCTGGATGTGGTGGCAGAGCCGCTCTTGGCCCTTGGCATCCCGGCCGCCGAGGCGCGGAACCGGGCCGCGGCGCTCTTGTCCCGGCTGAACATCCCCGAACGGCTCTGGCCCTTGTCGCCCACCACCTTCTCGGGCGGCGAGCAGCAGCGGGTCAACATCGCGCGGGGCTTTGCCCATGCCTATCCGGCGCTTCTGCTGGACGAACCGACCGCCAGCCTGGATGCCGCCAACCGCGAGGTGGTGCTGGGCCTGATCGAGGAAGCCAAGGCGCGCGGCGCGGCGATCCTGGGGATCTTCCACGACGAGGCCGCCCGGGCGCGCGTCTGCGACCGGCTGGTGGACGTCACCGGCTTCACGCCCAGCGTCGCGGCATGAGCCTGGTGCCGGCCATCTTTGCCGTGGTCGGGCCCTCGGGGGCGGGCAAGGACACGCTGCTTCGCGGTGCGCTGGCCGCGCGGCCCGACCTGCGGCTGGTGCGCCGGGTCATCACCCGGCCCTCCGAGGCCGGGGGCGAGGAGTTCGAGGGCGTCACCGAGGACGAGTTCGCCCGCCGCCGCGACCGGGGCGCCTTTGCGCTGACCTGGGAGGCGCATGGCCTGTCCTACGGTATCCCGAGGGCAGAGGTCGAAGGTCCGGTCGCGGTGATCTTCAACGGCAGCCGCGCCGCGCTGCCCGAGGCCGTCCGGGTCTTTCCGGGCCTGCGGGTGATCCTGGTGACGGCACCCGACATCGTTCTGGCGGCCCGCCTGTCCGCGCGGGGCCGCGAAAGCGCCGAGGACATCCGCGCAAGGCTGTCCCGGGCCGCCTTCGAGATGCCGCCGGGGATCGCCTTCCAGACGGTGGTGAACGATGCCAGTCCCGAGATCGGCACCGCGCGGCTTCTGGCCGCGCTTCAGCCGGTCAGGGCATAGCGGTGGAGAAGATGGAAGTGGCCGTCCGCATCCTCGCCGAAAAGGCACAGGTCCTGAATCTGGAAGGGCCGGGGCAGGGCGTCGGCGAAATGCGCGGCAAGCGCCGCCATCACCGGGGCGGGATCGGCCAGCCGGTCGGTCAGCGTGAGGTGGAAGCGGAATTCCTCCATCACATAGGGATAGCCCCAAAGGTGCAGCAGGTCGCGCTGGCGGGGCGTGAGGGTTTCGGGGCGGCGGCGGGCGATCTCGGCCGCGGTCAGGGGGGCGCGGAGGGCGTTCGTGCCCTCGACCACCGCAGCGCCAAGGTCGAGAAGGGCCGCCTCGCAGCCCTCGGGGGTCAGGGCGAGGAAGCCGTGCAGGTTCTCCAGCCGCAGGCCTTCGCAGGTGACGGGCGCCAGACGCGCGGCCAGTGCGGCGACATGGGCGGCGGCGGCCTGGGGCGTCACGCCTTCGGCCAGCCGGAAGGGCGCGCGGATCGTGCCGTGAAATCCGTAGCGGCGCGGGTCGGCGGTGAACGTGGCGGTTGCGGGCAGGCCCGGCAGATCGGGCTGGGTCAGCGTCCGGCCGGTGGCCGGATCGCGGCCGAGCCATTCATTCGCGCGATCGGCGAGGGCGCCGGGGCGCGGAGCATAGTAGACGGCGAAGCGTTTCATCTGGTCCATGGGCGGGGCCTAGCGGGCGATTGTCACTTGCGCGTGACGGATCTGTGTCAGCAGACGCCAGCCGCAGACGGACCGCAAGACAAGAGAGCATGACATGACGACCGAGACGATCCTGGCCAACGCGACCCTGGTGCTGCCGACCGAAACCCTGCGCGGGCAGTTGCGCGTTGTCGATGGCCGCATCCAGGACATTGCCGAGGGTACGGGCGTGCCCCACGGCGCGGTGGACTGCGGCGGCGACCTGGTGATGCCGGGGCTGATCGAGCTCCACACCGACAACCTGGAACGCCATATCCAGCCGCGTCCCAAGGTGGACTGGCCGCATGCCGCCGCGATCATCGCGCATGACGCCGAGCTGGCCAGCGTCGGCATCACCACGGTCTTCGACGCGCTGCGGGTGGGGTCGGTCGTGTCGAACACCAGGATGAACTATGGCGAATATGCCCGGGCGCTGGCCGACGAGATCCTGGGCCTGCGCGCGGGTGGCGCCCTGAAGATCAGCCATTTCCTGCACCTGCGGGCCGAGGTCTGTTCCGAAACCCTGATCGAGGAGCTGGACAAGTTCGGCCCCGAGGACCGGATCGGCATCGTCAGTCTGATGGACCACACGCCGGGCGCGCGGCAGTTCCGCGATGTCTCGAAGCTGAAGGACTACTATGTCGGCAAATACGGAATTTCCGAGGCCGACTGGGAGGCGCATGTCGCCGCGCAGAAGGCGCTGCGGGCGCGGCTGGGGGCGGCGCACGAGGCCGCCGCCGTCGCCGCTGCCCGCCGCTATGGTGCGGTGCTGGCCAGCCACGACGACACCGAGCCGGACCATGTGGTGCAATCCGCCGCGCATGGCGCGCATTTCGCCGAGTTCCCGACCACCGTCGAGGCGGCCGAGGCCTGCCAGGCGCATGGCATCAAGGTGATGATGGGGGCGCCGAACCTGATCCGCGGCGGCAGCCATTCCGGCAATGTCGCGGCGCAGGACCTGGCCGAGGCTGATCTTCTGGACATCGTGTCGTCGGACTATGTGCCCTCGTCGCTGCTGTCGGCGGCGCTGATGCTGGGGGACCTCTGGGGCGACGTGGCGCGGGGGATTGCCACGGTCACCGCCGCGCCGGCCCGGGCGGTGGGCCTTGACGACCGCGGGGCGCTTGTCGAGGGCCACCGGGCCGACATCGTGCGGGTGGCGAGGATCGGTCAGGCGGGCGCCATTCGCGGCGTCTGGGTGCAGGGCAACCGGGTCGGCTGATCGCGCGGGGCCCGTGGCCTCCGGCCTCTCTAGCCGCAGCTGGTCTGCCAGGACCGGCTGGTGAAATCCCAGCACTGGCCGATGGACTCCTTGAGGTCGTAGATCACGTCCAGCGACTGGCTGGGCGTGTCGGGGTCGCAGGTCAGCCGGGCGATGATGGCTTCGCCTTGCCGCACGGTGACTCCGCCGCGCAGGCCGCCGGTCGCCTCCGGGTCGCGGGTGACGCTGGTCCAGACCTCGTAGCTGTAGCCTTCGTTCGGGAAGGCGACGGTTTCCCAGATGTCGTTGCCGATGCCGGGCCAGGGGGTGAAGGCCAGGGTTTCGAGGGGTTGGGAGAGGGTGAGTTCGGGCCTCCGGTCCGGGCGGAGTGTGCGGTGATGGGGCAGGGGGCGCAAGGTGGGGAAGGGCGGATCAGCGATTGTCAGACTTGACCAGACGCAGCTTGAACCATTGCGCGAGAGCGTCTAAATCGGTCGCACCTTCGGCAACTGACACCACGATATCGTCGATCCATTCTTCTTCAGCCAATCGAATTTCGTATCCGCTGCGTTCCACCATCAAGAGCGTGACGATCAGCGCCGAGCGCTTGTTGCCATCGACGAAACCGTGGTTCTGAACCAGAGCGTGCAGGAGGGCCGCGGCCTTGCGATGAATCGGACGGTGGTAACCTGAATATGGCCTGCCGATTGCCGACTGGATTGCATCCAGACTGACAATGCCGCCCCGGCCACCGTAGGTCAGGGCTTCATCATGCGCCGCCAACACATCGGCAAGCGTCACACGGTAATGGCTCACCGGTTCACAAGGCGCTTCAACGCGTCGTGATGCTTACGCGATATGGCCCTGATGACCCGCTCGGACCCCAGACTGACCTTTGCGGGCTTTTGCGTCAGCGCAGAAGCTGCGCGCGCCTTGGCTTTCGTGCTGGAGCCTTGCGGCTCGTCAAGCGCGCGAGACGTTGGATCGGCGATCCGCTTCGAAGTCTTCTCGAAACTTGGCATATTCGCAGGCCCTTACTGATCCAGGAACGACCTCAGCTTCCGGCTCCGGCTCGGGTGCTTCAATTTGCGCAGCGCCTTTGCTTCGATTTGCCGGATGCGTTCCCGCGTCACGCTGAACTGCTGGCCCACTTCCTCCAGCGTGTGGTCGGTGTTCATCCCGATGCCGAAGCGCATCCGCAGGACACGTTCCTCGCGGGGCGTGAGGGAGGCCAGCACGCGGGTCGTGGTTTCCTTCAGGTTTTCCTGAATGGCGGAATCCAGCGGCAGGATCGCGTTCTTGTCCTCGATGAAATCGCCAAGCTGGCTGTCTTCCTCGTCGCCGATGGGCGTTTCCAGGGAGATCGGTTCCTTGGCGATCTTCATCACCTTGCGGACCTTCTCCAGCGGCATCTGGAGCTTCTCGGCCAGTTCCTCGGGCGTGGGCTCGCGGCCGATCTCGTGCAGCATCTGGCGGCCCGTCCGCACCAGCTTGTTGATCGTCTCGATCATGTGGACCGGGATGCGGATCGTGCGGGCCTGATCGGCGATGCTGCGCGTGATCGCCTGGCGGATCCACCAGGTGGCATAGGTCGAGAACTTGTAGCCCCGGCGGTATTCGAACTTGTCCACGGCCTTCATCAGGCCGATGTTGCCTTCCTGAATGAGATCAAGGAATTGCAGGCCGCGGTTGGTGTATTTCTTGGCGATCGAGATCACCAGACGCAGGTTGGCCTCGACCATTTCCTTCTTGGCCTGACGCGCCTCTTTCTCGCCCTTCTGGACCTGGTTCACGATCCGGCGGAATTCGCTGATGTCCACGCCGACATACTGGCCGACCTGCGCCATCTCGTTGCGCAACTCCTCCACCTTGTCGCGCGAGCGTTCGATCAGCGCTTGCCAGCCGCGGCCCGGTTTCTGCGCCATTCGGTCGAGCCAGGTCGGGTCCAGCTCATACCCCTGGTATTCCTGGATGAATTCCTGCCGGTTGATCCGCGCGGCATCGGCCAGCTTCACCATGGCCGAATTGATCGACATGATCCGCTTGTTGATGCCGTAAAGCTGGTCGATCAGCGCCTCGATCCGGCTGTTGTTCAGGTGCAGCTCGTTGACCAGAAGCACGATCTCTGACCGAAGCTTCTGATAGGCGGCCTCGTCCGCCGTCGAGAACCGCTGAGACGACGACAGCGTCGCGTTCATGCGGCTTTCCTGCATGGCGGCCAGCTTGTCATAATCGCGCGCGATCAGGTCCAGCGTTTCCAGCACGCGCGGCTTCAGCGCGGCCTCCATCGCCGCCAGCGACATGTTCGAGGCCTCGTCATCCTCGTCCTCGTCCATCTCGGCGATGATCGGGTTGCCATCAGCATCCAGTTCGGGCTCGGCGCTGGAGGCCCGGCGCGGGGCTGCCTGGCCGACGCCCACCTCGTCCAGCGCCGGGCCGTCCATCTCGCCCTCCTCGCCGTCAAGGCTGCGGCCGAAGGTTGCCTCGAGGTCGATGACGTCGCGCAGGAGAATCTCTTCGTTCAGGAGTTCGTCGCGCCAGATGATGATGGCCTGGAAGGTCAGCGGGCTTTCGCAGAGGCCCGCGATCATCGTGTTGCGGCCGGCCTCGATCCGCTTGGCGATCGCGATCTCGCCCTCGCGGGAGAGGAGTTCCACGCTGCCCATCTCGCGCAGGTACATCCGCACCGGGTCGTCGGTGCGGTCCAGCGTCTCGGCGGTGGTCCCGGCAACCGCGATCTCGCGGCTGGTGGAAGTTTCGACCAGTTCGCCCGCAGGCGCCTCGCCGTCCTCGACCTCTTCGTCCTCGATGATGTTGATGCCCATTTCGGACAGCATCGACATCACGTCCTCGATCTGTTCCGAGGACACCTGATCCGGCGGCAGGACCGTGTTCAGCTGGTCATAGGTGATGTAGCCGCGCTCCTTGGCGTCGGCGATCATCTTCTTGACCGCCGCCTGGCTCATGTCGAGCGAAACATCCGCGTCATCGGTTTCCGGCTTGGCGTCGTCGGTGTCCTTGAGGGCCATGGGGTCTCCATCGGGGGCGAATCGGTGCAAGGCTGGTCGAATCAATAACGCGAATCAGACCGGGGGAAAGGCCGAATCAGCGGTTTTTCTTGACCCAGACCTGGCTATCGATCAGGGATTGCAGATGTCTTGACAGGGCGGTGCGGTCTTCGCCGAGGTCCGAACTGTCGGTGATGCCGCCTTTTTCCGACCGATGGCGGGCTTCGGCGGCCTGGGAAAGCCGCCAGGTCAGGCCTTCGTCGGGCAGGCCGTCCATATCCTCCATCGCATCTTCGATCTCGCGGCGTGCGCCCCGGCGGGCTTCCAGTTTGGCCAGTTCCTCGGCAAGGCAGAGCGCTGCAAGCTCGTCGTCCTGGGTGTTGCGGACCGGGGGTGCGATGGCGACATGGGGACGCGAGAGGAGTGCGTCAAGGGCCGCAGGCGCGGATTGGGCGATCTTCGCACGCAGGTCCGGCATGTCGGCGCCCGCAAGGATCATCTGGCGCAGCATCTCGTGGTCCTCGCCGGTCAGGTCCAGCCGTTCAAGCGCGCTTTCGAAGCGGTGGATCAGCGCGGGGTGCAGGATCAGCGTGGCCAGGATCACCGCCTCGCGCAGGGCTTCTTCGACGGGGCCTTGCGCCTGGGCCAGAAGCGAGGAACGGGTGGAGGCAAGCGCGCCGCCCGGGGGCGCAAATCGGCCGCGACCGGGACGGAACGGGCCGGGCTGGAAGGGTCGATACTGCGCCGTGCCGAACAGGTCCAGCCGCAGGCGCTTTATCTCGTCGGCATAGTGGCTGCGGATCGAGGGGTCGGTGATGCGTGCGAGGTGGCCGCGCAGCACCTTGTCCAGCGCGGCGCGACGTTCGGGGCTGTCGAAGACGCGGCCCTCGGTCTCGCGCTGCCAGAGAAGCTGCACCATCGGCTTCGCCTGGTCGAGCACCGCCTGCATCGCGGGCGCGCCTTGCGCCTTCAGAAGGTCGTCGGGGTCCATGCCCCCCGGCAGGATGGCGATGCGCAGCGCCTTTCCGGCCTCGAGGAGCGGCAGGGCGAGGTCGATGACCCGTTGGGCCGCCGCGATCCCGGCCTTGTCGCCGTCCAGCGCCATGATCGGCTCGTCACTGATCTTCCAGATCATCCGCAGTTGATCCTCGGTGATCGCGGTGCCGAGGGGGGCGACGGCGGCGGTGAATCCGGCCTCGGACAGGGCGATCACGTCCATGTAGCCTTCGGCGACGATCAGGGGCTTGCCCTTGCCCGCCGCCTCGCGCGCGGGGGCGTGGTTGAAGAGGGTGCGGCCCTTGTCGAACAGGTCCGTTTCCGGGCCGTTGAGGTATTTCGCCGGGGCATTGGGGTCGAGCGCGCGCCCGCCAAGGCTGATCGGGCGGCCTCGGGTATCCTTGATCGGAAAGATGATGCGCCCGCGGAAGCGGTCGTACAGGCTGCCGTCGTCGGCCCTGGCGACAAGGCCGGAGGCCACCATGAGGTCCGGCGCGATTCCCTTGGCCGCGAGGGCGTCCTTCAGGGCGTGGCGGTTGTTCGGCGCCCAGCCGATGTCCCAGCGGTCCCAGGCTGCTTCGGTCAGGCGGCGCTTCTGCGCGAGGTAACTGCGCGCGTCGGCCCCGGCGGCGGTCTTCAGTTGCAGGCGGTAGAACTTCACCGCCTCGTCCATCACCTGTTGCAGAAGCGTGCGGCGGTCGGCGCGTTCGGCGGCCCCCGGGTCGCGGGCGGGGATCTGCATCCCGGCCTCGCGGGCGAGGATTTCCACCGCCTCCATGAAGCCGAGGTTTTCGGACTCTTTCACGAAGGTGACGGCATCGCCCTTCGCATGGCAGCCGAAGCAGTAGTAGAACCCCTTGCGGTCATCGACGTGGAAGCTGGCGGTCTTTTCCTGATGGAAGGGGCAGGGGGCCCAGAAATCGCCCTTGGCCAGGTTCGACTTGCGCATGTCCCAGGTGACTTTCCTGCCCACGATGGAGGACAGGGTGACCCGGGTGCGCAGTTCGTCGAGGAATCCGTTCGGCAGGGGCATGGCTCTGCTTATATCAGATCGCGCGCCGGGTGCAGCCCCCGGGGGCCAGCCCCCGGACCCCCGGGATATTTTCGGACAGATGAAGAACCCTAGAGACCCAGCCGGTCGCGCATCGCATACCAGGTCATGGCGGTGACGAGGAGCGGCCAGCGCAACAGCGCCCCGCCGGGGAAGCGGTATTGCGGGACCGAGGCCATCAGGTCGAAGCGTTCCATCTGGCCCGCGGCGGCTTCGGCCATCAGCTTGCCCGCAAGGGTGGCCATCGCGACGCCGTGACCGGAATAGCCGGAGGCGGAGAGGATGTTCTGACCGGGACGCGTGAAGCAGGGCATCCGGTTCACGGTGATCGCGAGGG
The DNA here is from genome assembly GCF_011174775.1 of Rhodobacter calidifons. GTDB lineage: Bacteria > Pseudomonadota > Alphaproteobacteria > Rhodobacterales > Rhodobacteraceae > Tabrizicola > Tabrizicola calidifons. Next base: position 123,812 of record NZ_JAANHS010000001.1, on the reverse strand, counting down.
TGCCGCCCCAGGCATAGTCGATCCGGGTTTTCGCAAGCTGCGGATAGACCTTCAGCATGGGTTTCGAGACGGTCCTGATGATGTCGGGGAAGCGGTAGCCGTAGGATTCTCCGCCGCCGAAGAGCAGGCGGTTGTCTTCGGAGAGCCGCCAGTAGTTCACCACGAAACGGGTGTCGGCCACGGCGACGGGTTCGGAGAGGAGGTCGCGCGCCGCTTCACCCAATGGTTCAGTTGCGACGATGAAGTTGTTGATCGGCATGACTTTTGCCGAAACCTTGGGGGAAAGCTGGCCAAGGTAGCCGTTCCCGGCCAGGATCACCGTGGCGCAGTCGACGTGGCCCGAGGGCGTGCGGACCACCGGGCGCGGGCCGGGTTCGACGCGGTGGACTTCCGAAAGTTCGTGGATGCGGACCCCCGCCTTCGCGGCAGCCTGCGCAAGGCCGATGGCGTAGTTCAACGGATGCAGGTGGCCCGCGTCGCGGTCGATCTCGCCGCCGACATATTCGGTCGATCCGATCAGCCGCCGGATACCGGTTCTGTCCAGCGGTTCGAGATGCTGATAGCCGTAGTCGCGTCTCAGCTTCTCGGCATAGGCGTGGGCGTCGCGGACCTCGGCTTCTGACCGGCAGGCGTGGGCGATGCCCGGGTGGAAGGTGACCGGCATGGCGTGGTCGCGGATGAGGGATTTGACCAGGGTCTTGGCTTCCTCGGCCAGATCCCACAGGCGGCGGGCGTTTTCGCGCCCCACGGTCCTTTCCAGCCAGACCTGATCCTGTCGCTGGCCAGAGCCCACCTGACCGCCGTTGCGGCCCGAGGCGCCGAAGCCCACGCGATGCGCTTCCAGCAGCACCACGTCGAAACCGCGCTGCGCGAGGTGCAGCGCCGCCGACAGGCCTGTGTAGCCCCCGCCGACCACGCAGACATCGGCCCGGGTCGCGCCCTTCAGGACCGGAAAGCGGTCGATGGGCGCGGCCGTCGCAGCATAGTAGCTGGCCGGCCATTCCCCCCGCCGGTCGTTCGCGTGCAGAAGGTCGACCATCAGACGTTGAGGAGCAGATGCTCCCTCTCCCACGGGCTGATGACTTGCAGGAACTCCTTGTATTCGTTCCGTTTCACGCTGTCATAGACCTTGATGAAATCCTGTCCCATCACGTCCTTCAGCGCCTCGTCCTCGTCGAGAAGGTCCAGCGCGTCGCCGAGGTTCACCGGGATGTCTTCCGAATCGATATAGGCCGAGCCGGTGAATTCGGGCCGCGCCTCGGTCTTGTTCATCAGGCCGAGATAGCCGCAGGCGAGGGTGGCCGCGATGCCGAGGTAGGGGTTGCAGTCCATGCCCGGCAGGCGGTTCTCCACCCGGCGGGCCGAGGCGCCGGAGATCGGGACACGCAGGCCCGTGGTGCGGTTGTCGCGGCCCCATTCCAGGTTGATGGGCGCGGCGAAGTCGGGGACGTAGCGGCGGTAGCTGTTGACGTATGGCGCGAACAGGGCGACGGCGGCGCCGAGGTGTTTCTGCAATCCGCCGATGAAATGCAGGAATTCCGGTGTCTCCACCCCCTTCGGTCCGGCGAAGATGTTCTTGCCGGTTTTCGTGTCCACGACCGAGGTGTGGATGTGCATCGCCGATCCGGGTTCCCCGGCGATTGGCTTGGCCATGAAGGTAGCAAAGCAGTCATGCCGCAGGGCCGCCTCGCGGATCAGGCGCTTGAAGAAGAAGACCTCGTCGGCCAGCCGGATCGGGTCGCCGTGGGCGAGGTTCAGCTCGATCTGGCCCGCGCCGCCTTCCTGGAGGATGCCGTCGATCTCCAGCCCCTGGGCTTCGGCATAATCGTAGATGTCGTCGATGACCTTGCCGTATTCGTCAACGGCGGACATGGAATAGGCCTGCTTGCCAGCTGCCCGGCGGCCGGATCGGCCCATGGGCGGGATCACCGGCTGGTTGGGGTCGATGTTGCGGGCGGTGAGGAAGAATTCCATCTCGGGCGCGACCACCGGGCGCCAGCCTTGCGCGGCGTAAAGATCGACGATCCGGCGCAACACGTTGCGGGGCGAGAAGGGGACGAGGTTGCCCTGCTGGTCCTTGGCGTCGTGGATCACCTGAAGCGTCACGTCCGCCGTCCAGGGCGCGGCGGTGGCGGTGGACCAGTCGGGCTCCAGGATCATGTCGGGTTCGGTGAAGGCGTCGAAGGGGTTGTCGGCCCATTCGCCGGTGATCGTCTGAAGGAAGATGGAATTCGGCAGGAAGTAGCTGGTCTGCTTGGCGAATTTCGCGGCAGGCATCGCCTTGCCGCGCGCCACCCCGGCGATGTCGCCGATGATGCATTCCACCTCGTCCACCCGGCGGTTGCCGATGTAGTCGCGCGCTGCCTCGGGCAGCTGGTCGGTCCATTTGGACATATGTCACACGTTGGTTGGGGGTGGCCCCCGCGCTGTCTAGGCGCGGAGCTTCTCGGCCCCGGTTGTCTTGGCTTGGCGGGTCAGGAAGAAGTCCGCGATCCGGTCGGCCATCGACGGGCTGTCGAGCGGCGTGTCAAGCCGTTGGGTGGCATCGGCCAGAAGCGCGTCGGGGACCAGACCCGGCCCCCGGTGCTTGATGAGCCCTTCCATGAACTCCTTGCGGAATTCGGGGTGGGGCTGGACGGTGAACATGCGGTCGTCATAGAGGAGCGCCGCATTTTCGCAAAGCGCGGTCGAGGCGAGGACCTTCGCCATCTCGGGCTTCTTCACGACCTGGTCCTGGTGCCAGGCGTTCAGCGTATAGGTCCGGTCGCCGAAATCGTATTCGGTGGGTCCGACTGTCCAGCCGCCGGCGAATTTCTCTACCTTGCCGCCCATGGCCTGGGCGATGATCTGGTGGCCGAAGCAGATCCCGACCACAGGGACATGCGCGGCATAGGCGGCGCGGATGAAATCCTCAAGCGGCGGGATCCAGGGGTGAGGTTCATAAGCGCCATGGCGCGAGCCGGTGATGAGCCAGCCGTCGCAGTCGTGCACCGACCCGGGAAATTCATTGCGCAGGACGGCCCAGCGGCGGAAGGTCAGGCCCTTGCCGGCAAGCAGGGTCTCGAAGAAATCCGGGTAGTCGCCCTGGTGGCGCAGTGCGTCGGGGCTTTCGCCGGTCTGGAGGATGCCGATCTGCATCGTCTTGTCCTTCGCTTTGCCTCAAGGTGGGTGCGCCGGGGTGGATTGGTCAAGGGGGCTCGTCTTGCGCCTTCGGCGTCTCTTGGCGCGGCGCGGGCAGCGACGAGGGCCGAAGGCAACCGAGGAGCGGTCAGACGGTGTCGAGGTAAAGTTCCACCCTTTCCTCGGGCGACAGTTCGGCGATGTAGTGCAGTTCCTGCCGCTTGGTCTGCACCATGTTGCGGATCAGTTCCTTCGGCAGGAAGCGGGACAGCACGTCCGAATGTTCGAACGCGTCGATCGCGGCTTCCCAGGTCGAGGGGATCTGCGGCAGGTCCATCGCATAGGCGTTGCCGGTCACGGCGGGCGGGGGTTCGACCTCGTCCTCGATGCCGGTCAGGGCAGCACCCAGGATCGCGGCGAGCATCAGGTAGGGGTTCACGTCCCCGCCCGCGACCCGGTGTTCGATGCGCCGCGCGGCGGGGTTGCCGGCCGGGATGCGGATGGCTGCGGTGCGGTTCTCATAGCCCCATGAGATCGCGGTCGGGGCATGCCGGCCCGGCACGAGGCGTTCGTAGCTGTTCAGATGCGGCGCGAAGAGCAGCGTGGAATCGTGCATCGCCGCCAGGCACCCCGCAACGGCGTGGCGCAGCTGCGCGGTGCCTTTGGGTCCGCCGCTGTCGAAGATGTTGTCGCCCTTTTCGTCGATCACCGAGAAATGCGTGTGCAGGCCGGACCCGGAATAGTCGGCATAGGGCTTGGCCATGAAGCTGGCGGCGAAGCCGTGCCGGCGCGCCAGGCCCTTGACCAGCATCTTGAACAGCCAGGCATCGTCGGCGGCGCGCAGCGCGTCGTCGCAATGCATCAGGTTGACCTCGAACTGGCCAAGGCCGGTTTCCGACGTCGTGGTGTCGGCCGGAATGTCCATCGCCTCGCAGGCGTCGTAGAGGTCGGTGAAGAAGGTGTCGAAGGCGTCCAGCGCCCGGATCGACAGCGTTTCGGCCGCCTTGCGGCGCTTGCCCGAGCGGGGCGAGGGCGGGACCTGAAGCGTCTTGCCCGAGTCGTCGATCAGGAAGAATTCCAGCTCCATCGCGCAGACCGGCGTCAGGCCGCGGGCCTTGTAGCGGTCCACCACAGCGCGCAGCGCATGGCGCGGGTCGCCCTCGTAGGGCTGGCCGTTCTCGCGGAACATCCAGATCGGCAAAAGCGCGGTCGGCGCCTCGAGCCAGGGCATCGGCATGAAGCCGCGTTCGGTGGGTTTCAACACCCCGTCCTGGTCGCCCTGTTCGAAGACCAGCGGGCTGTCGTCGATGTCCTCGCCCCAGATGTCGAGGTTCAGGACCGAGAAGGGGAACCGCGTTCCGTCCTTCACGACCTTCTCGGCAAAGCGGGCCGGCACGCGTTTGCCCCGCGCCTGTCCGTTGAGGTCCGCGGCGGCCACGCGAATGGTCCGCACGTCGGGGTGCTTTCTGAGGTAGTCTTTCATGTTCATGTCGTCGCAAGGTCACGGCACGATCTGCCCGCGCCCGCAGCCAGCCGTGGCTGCCCCCTGCGCAGGATGGGACCATGCCCTTGGCCCTTCCCCTGGTTTCGATCTTTTCCCCCGCAGGCCTTCTTTTCGGCGTTTCCGCGGGTCCGGGCGGGTGCCCGGATAATTTGATCAAATCCAGCCTACTACCGGATCAGGTTCGGACGCAAGCGGATTCTGCTTCGGCTGTTGGAGGGCAGGTGCCGGTTCAGCCGCTTGTTGATCTGTCCGTAGAACGTGGTGACGGCGAGGGTCAGCAGGATGAAATAGAAGGCGACGATCGGATAGGGGATGAAGGGGTTGAAGGTCTTGTCGGCAAAATACTTCGCGTAATAGAGCGCATCGCCCTTCTGCCCGAAGGCCGGGAAGCCCGAAAAGAACACCAGCGTCGTGGCGTGGAACAGGAAGATCGCCTCGTTGGTGTAGGCGGGCCAGCCAAGGCGCAGCATGGTGGGCCATTCGATGCGGATGAATTTCTTCCAGCCGGTCAGGCCGTAGGCCTCGGCGGCCTCGAGGTCGCCCTTGGGGATCGATTTCAGCGCGCCGTGGAAGATCTCGGCCGAATAGGCGGCGGTGTTCAGGAACAGGACCAGAAGCGCGCCGGCCCAGGCCCGGGTGGTCCAGGCGGTGTTGAGGTAGATCCCCAGGATGTCGATCCCGCCCTTGGGCAGAAGGACCAGCGCCTCGTAGGCCAGGAAGAACTGGATGAACAAGGGCGAGCCGCGGAAGATGAAGACGAACCACTCGGCAGGCTTGCGGATCCAGGGGTTGCGCGCGGACTTGGCCAGCGCGACCGCATTTGCCAGGAAGAACCCCGCCAGCAGCGCCAGGATGCCGAAGTAGAGGTTCCACAGCATCCCCGACCCGATCAGGGTGAACTGCTGGCACAGCGTGAAGTCGGACCGCGGCAGGAGGTTCTCGCCGATCCCGATGGAGCGCAGGCCATAGGCCTGGATGGTTTCCCAGCAGGTCATGCTCATGCGCCGGTCTCCCCGGCGGGACAAATTCCTTCGAAGGAATTTGCAAAAGTTTTCGAAAACTTTTGCACGCTCATGCGCCGGCCCTCCGCAGGGCCTCGCCGCCTGCCGTGGCCTGGCCATGGCTGAGCTTGCGGGTGATCCGCGCGATGCCGATTTCCGAGACGCGGGTGAAGGCCAGGTAGAAGACCATCAGCGCCAGGAAATACCACAGCCGCCAGTCGCCGTGCGGGTATTCGTAGGCCTGGGTCTTCGACCCGCCCAGTTCGCGGGCGTAATAGACGATGTCCCTGACCCCCAGCAGGAACAAGAGCGGCGTGGCCTTGATGAGGATCATCCACAGATTGCCGAGGCCGGGCAGGGCGTAGATCCACATCTGCGGAATGAGGATGCGGCGGAAGGTCTGGGCCCGGCTCATGCCGTAGGCCTCGGCGGTTTCCGGTTGCGCGCGGGGCACGGCCTGCATCGCGCCGTAGATCACATTGGCGACGAAGGCGCCGAAGACGATGGCGAAGGTGACGACCGCCAGCATGAAGCCATAGGCCTGGTGCCAGAAGGCCGAGGACCGGGCCAGCGGCACCTTGGCTTCGGGGCAGACGCGGAATTCAAGTCCCTGCCAGGGCCAGGCGTGGTTTTCGCAGACGATCAGGCTTTTGCCGTATTCGATGATCTGATCCAGCGCGATGACGAAGAACAGGAAGAAGATGATGTCGGGCACCCCGCGCACCATCCAGATGTAGATCTTGCCCAGCCAGCTGACCGGAGCGACATGCGACCGCGCGGCGGTGGCCCCCACGAAGCCCATCGCAAGGGCCGCGGGCGCCGTGATGGCCAGAAGCAGCAGGACCGTCACGAAGGACCAGTAGAACTGGATGTGTTTGGCCGAGGTCAGATAGCAGACGGCCCAGGTCAGGCCCTCGATGGCTTTCGGATCAGCGCAGAACTCGAACATTCGCAGGTCCCGTCAGGAAAGGGGCGGACCCGAAGGTCCGCCCGGATCAGGTCTCAGCAGCCTTCCTTGCCGGCATCGCCCCAGGTCTTGGCCTCGGGTCCGAAATATTCCGGCTTGGTGATCATCGCGTCCAGCGTGCCGTCGCATTTCATCGACTTGATCGCCGCGTCGAACTTCGCGCGCAGATCATCGTCGCTTTCCCGGAAGCCCAGGCCCACGCCGCCGCCGATGGATTCCTCTTTCTCCAGCAGGACCAGCTGGCCACCCGATTCCGCCGCGATCGGCACCAGATAGTCCTTGTCGGCCAGCACCGCGACCGCCTCGCCGTTCTTCACCGCCGCCACGGTTTCCTCGGGCGTGGCGTATTCCACCAGCTGCATGCCGTTCTCGGCCACGAAGGCGGCCTGGATCGTCGAGGTCTGCGCCGCGACCGGGCCCGACATCAGGTCGGCATCGGCCGACAGCGCCAGATAGGCCGAGGCGGCGGGCGGCAGGTAGCCCTGGCTGAAGTCGATGACCGCTTCGCGTTCGTCGGTGATGCTCATCCCGGCGATGATGACGTCATAGTTGCCGGACTGGAGGTTCGGGATGATCGAGTCCCAGTCGTTCACCACCCATTCGCAGGTCAGGCCGGCACGCTTGCACAGCTCGTCCCCGAGTTCGCGCTCGAAGCCGGCAACCTGGCCCGCGTCGTTGATGAAGTTGTAGGGCGGGTAGGCGCCCTCGGTCCCCAGACGCACGATGTCCTGCGCCTGGGCGGCGCCTGCCAGGGCCACGAGTGCGGTTGCGGTCAGTAGTCGTTTCATCCTTGGTCTCCCCATTGTCGGATGCTTGTCGTGCCGGTCATTCGAACCAGCGGTTTTCCGGGCGTGCAAGGGTGCCGTCGCGACGCATCGCGTCCAGAGCGCCATCCAGCCGGCCCAGAAGCTCGGTATTGCCCTTGCAGACGGCCATCGCCACGCCGTCGTCCGGGATCATCTCGGGATACAGGAACTCCAGCCCCTCGGCCGCGATGAATTCGTGGATGTCGGGGCGGGAATGGAACGGGCCAAGCGCCAGGCCGACCCGGCCCGAAACCACGGCTTCCAGCACCTGCGGCTCGGTCGGGAAGGCGACATGGCGATAGCCCATCCGGCGCAGATGCGCCTCGTGCACGGTGCCCGACTGCACGGCCACTTCGGTCATCGCGGGCAGCGGGGCGCCGGGCGGGCCGATGTACCATTCCTCGGGATCGGTGCCGTGGTAGGGGGTTGTGAAATCGACCAGCGCGCGGCGGTCGTCGGTCACGGCCATGCCGCCCAGCACCACGTCGAAACGCCCCGACATGACGCCCGGGATCAGCTGGTCGAAATACGCAAGCTCCCAGGTGCAGGACAGGGCGGCCCGGGCGCAGACCTGATCCATCACGTCGCGTTCGAAGCCGGTGATGACGCCGGCCTCGTCCAGGTAGGTATAGGCCGGGAAGGGCGCGTCCGTGCCGATCACCACCGGCCCGGACGCGGCCAGCACCAGCCCGGCAACCACCGAGGCAATGGCCCCCGCACAGGCCATCAGCCTGCCGTCGCCGAAAGGAACCCGCGCAACCGTTCGCTTTGCGGATTGCCGAACAGGGCCGCGGGCGGGCCTTCCTCCTCGATCCGGCCCTGATGCAGGAACACGACATGATCGGAACAGTCCGCCGCCAGCTTCATGTCATGCGTGACCAGCAGCATCGTCCGCCCCTCGTCGGCCAGCGCCTTGATGACCTTGACCACTTCCTGCTCCAGTTCGGGGTCCAGCGCCGAGGTCGGCTCGTCGAACAGGAGCGCGCGGGGCTCCATGCACAGCGCCCGGGCGATGGCTGCGCGCTGCTGCTGGCCGCCGGACAGCTGGGCCGGCCAGGCATCGGCCTTGTCGCCGATGCCCACCTTGGCCAGATACTCCCGCGCCCTGGCCTCGACCTCTTTCGGGTCGCGTTTCAGCACGGTGATCGGCGCCTCCATCACGTTCTGAAGGATGGTCATATGCGCCCAGAGATTGAACTGCTGGAACACCATCGACAGATTGGTGCGGATGCGCGTGACCTGATCGCGGTCGGCGGGGTGGCGGGCCAGACCCTCGCCCCGCCAGCGCACGGCCTCGCCTTCGAAGCGGATCTCGCCCTGCTGGCTGTCCTCCAGCAGGTTGCAGCAGCGCAGAAGCGTGGACTTGCCCGAGCCCGACGATCCGATCAGCGACACCACATGCCCGCGCGGCGCGACGAGATCGACCCCTTTCAGGACTTCCAGCGGGCCGTAGCGCTTGTGCAGATCGCGGATCTCGATGACCGGAGTGTCGGTTGGGTCGGGCATGGCTCTCTGTGCAAAGCGGTATGATCAGGCAGTAGGAATCAGATTCCCGGGCAATGCAACGGCGATTTGGCCGGATCGGGGGCGCGCCGGTGGCGATTTGGTCAGATCGTCGCGGCAATCTGCCCGGGCGATGGCGGATCGGGCACCGCAAGGTAATCGGCCACGGCCAGGCGCACGAAGCCCTTCAGCCGCAGCGTGGCGCGATCGGCGGGCGATAGCGAGACGATGGCTTCGGCGACCGCATCGTGGATCGGCGCAGGGTCGCGGCCGGCTGCGGTGATGAAGGGCAGGCCCGGGGTCGGGTCGGTCAGAGCCACCACGCGCAGGCCGGCGACCTGCGGGTCGAGATCGCAGAGCAGCGCATGGGTCACTGCGTCCAGCGCGGCGATGTCGGCGCGGCCCTCGGCCACCGCCTGCGCCGACAGCCGGTGCCCGCCGGTCTGCACTCCGGGCAGAAGGCGCAGCCCCAGCCGTGCCGCATGGGTCTGCGGCGCGGCCCAGCCGGATTGCGACAGGGGTTCGTTATAGGCCAGCCTCGCGCCGTCGAAATCGGCCAGGTCGCGGCGCGGGTCGTCGGGGCGGGCGACGAAGACCGAGCGGTAGTGCCCCGGCGCGCAGCCCTCGACCCCGTAGTCCGGCGTGCCGACATAGGTCACGCGGTCATGCAGCCGGGCGCGGAACGGATAGCCGCAGGTCTGCGACAGCACGAGATCGGGCGCGGTCCAGGCCTCCCAGTAGGCCCGTTCGCCGCGGGTCAGCGTCTCGGGTGCGGCGATGCCCCGCGCCCGAAGTCCCGCGCGGATCAGCGACCAGAGCCGGTCATTCGCGCCCTGTGCCGGACCGAAGTCGTACATTCCCAGGCTTGCGATCATTCGCGTTCGGCCCGCTGCCGCGCCAGCGAGGATTCGACATCGGTCAGGCCCAGAAGGTTGGCCACCAGCCGCATCAGCCGGTCCTCATGCGCCTCGCGCAGGCCGTCGGCCAGCGCCACCGACCAGAGCGCGGTCATCAGCTCGGCCCGGTCCTCCAGCGGCACCGCGTCCTTCAGCGCGCGGGTGAAGCGGACGGTATCGGGGGCCTCGGCCTCCAGCGCCTCGGCCTCGCTCCGCAGCCGCGCGGTGGCGAAGGGATCCAGCCCATAGCGGCGTGACAGCACACGGTCGATCCGTTCGACCTCTTCGGCGGCATAAAGCCCGTCGGTGCGGGCGACGCGGACCAGAAGCGTGGCTAGGGCCAGCCGGGCATCGGGTTCCGGCAGGGGCGCGGGTTCGGGGGCCAGAAGGCGGCGGAGAAGGTCGATCATCCCCTGAACCTAGGGCTTTGCGGCCGAATTGGAAAGCCGGGCAAAGCGGGTCGCGATCGCGGCCAGTTCCCCGGCGAGACCATAGGGCGGGTTGACGGTGAACAGGCCCGAGCCCTCCATCCGGTGCCCCGCGCGCGCCGGGGGAAAGCGCAGCTCGTGGCGCAGCCCGTCGGGGAAGGCCGTCTCCAGCGCCCGCAGCATCGGCCCGTGGGCACCGCCCTTCAGGATCGGATACCACAGGATCAGCACGCCCACGTTCCACTTGCGATGGATCTGCGCCATATGCTGCGGGATCGCCGCGTAATCCGCCTTCACCTCGTAGGAGGGGTCGATCAGCATCAGCCCCCGGCGCGGGGTGGGGGGCGTCAGGGCAAGGGCCAGCTCGAAGCCGTCCTTCCGGTGAACATGCGCGCCCCAGTCCCTTGCAGCCGCCGCCAGGGCGGCATGTTCCTGCGGGTGCAGCTCGGCCAGGTGGAGCGTATCGGTCTCGCGCAGCCCCAGGGCCGCGATCAGGGGCGAGCCGGGATAGACCCGCGCGCCATATTGCGCCCGCGCCTCGTCCAGCCGCAGCCGGTAGGGGTGATCGGGCGGAAACAGCGGTTCGGCCCGCGCGATCCCCGCCGCGGCTTCGCCGGTCTTCACCGCCTCGTCCGCCGACAGGTCATAGAGCCCGCGCCCGGCATGGGTCTCGATATAGGTCAGCGGCTTGTCCTTGCGGGTCAGGTAGTCCAGCGCCCATGCCAGAGCGGCGTGCTTGTGGACATCCGCAAGGTTTCCGGCGTGGTAGAGGTGCTGGTAGGAAAGCATCCCTCTGCCCTAGCCGGCTTTCGCCCGCTTGGGAAGCTCCGGCCAGCTTGCGGGGCGTTCGGGATGGGCGTAGGAGCGGCGCGGGGGCGATGCGGGAGCTGCCATGGAAATCTTCACCTACCAAGGGTTCGTCGCCCTGATGCAGGTCATCGGGATCGACCTGGTGCTGGCGGGCGACAACGCCATCGTGATCGGGCTTGCCGCCGCCGGGCTGCCGAAGGACCAGCGCCGCAAGGCGATCCTGGTCGGGATCATCGCGGCCACCATCATGCGCATCGGCTTTGCCCTGGCGACGACGCAACTCTTGGAGATCATCGGCCTGCTTCTGGTGGGCGGGCTCTTGCTGCTGTGGGTCTGCTGGAAGATGTGGCGCGAGTTGCAGACCAGCCATGCCGAGGAACATGCCGCGGTCGAGGCGCTGGCCGAGGCCGATCTGAATGCCGACGGCACCATCGTCGCCGCCGCCCCGCGCAAGACCTTTGCCCAGGCCGCGACCCAGATCGTGATTGCCGACGTGTCGATGAGCCTGGACAATGTGCTCGCGGTGGCCGGGGCCGCGCATGACCATCCGACGGTCATGGCGATCGGGCTGATCCTGTCGGTCGCGCTCATGGGGCTGGCGGCAAGCTTCATCGCCAACCTGCTGAATCGCCATCGCTGGATCGCCTATGTCGGGCTGTTCATCATCCTTTACGTCGCGCTGAAGATGATGTGGGAGGGCTGGCACCAGGTCGAGCCCATGGTCCTTGGCATGCTGGGTTAGCCCCGGGGCTCAGGCGTCCTCGCCCTCGGGATCCTCGATCTGCCGACCGGCCAGAACATCGTCCAGCGCGCGCTGCCGGCGCTCCTCCTTGCGGGCGATGGCCTTCAGGATGTCGCGCCGGTCCGGACAATGGCGCAGCACATCCGCCCGCCGCTGCCGCATGATCGCAAGATCCTGCCGCAGCTTGCGGACCTGGTCCTCCTTGGACTGGAACGACAGGCCGATGCTGCGGCGATAGCGCAGCAGGCGGTCGTCCAGATAGGTCACGCTGCCCAGAAGCCGGGCGCGGAACATCAGCACCTGGTCCTCGAAGACCTCGGTCTCGGTGATCGGCCCGAAGCGGTCGAACAGGACGCGATGCCAGGCGCTGCTGGCACCCAGCGCATGCGAGACGGCCTTCGCCAGCTCGGGCAGGGACTTCTGCTGGAGCGCGGCGGGCCTCGTTCTGGTCCGCTGCCGGGCAAGCGCCGCGCCCGAGGCATCGAGGTCGGTCACGTTGGAATAGACATAGCGCGGATCGTCCCGCGCGATGGCCTCGGCGATGACGCGGGCGCGATGCGGTTCCGAGATGTCGTCGCCGGCGTTGTAGATCAGCCAGTCCGAGGTCACGAGGTCGAACAGCCGGTTTACATGGCCGATCAGCCCCAGGTTCTGCGGATTGCGGTTCAGGACGATCCGGTGCGGCCCGGCATAGGCTGCGGCCATGTCGGACATGATGCGGAAGGTGGCGTCGGGCGAGGCGTCGTCGCTGAGGACGATCTCGAGATCCGGGTGATCCTGCGCCAGAGCGGCGGCCACGGTCTCGGCGATGAAGGCTTCCTGCCGGTAGGCCATGACGACAAGGGAAAGGCGCATGCTGGGCTCCTACAGCTGCGACGGACTATGCGTCGCGGCTGGGCCGGCTGCAACCGGGGCCGGGAGGCCTCGGGGCGGGCTTTGCTGCGGTACAGGGGGCAGGGCACGACTTTGTCCGGTCCGTCCGGTCCGATCCTCGCTTGCGCGAAAGTGCGCGGCGGCACCCGAACCGGGTTTGACCGCTTGCGGCGGCTGCCTAGACCAGCCGCGACACCTCTACCGCCGCCCGCACGAAATCCGCGAACAGCGGATGCGGCGCGAAGGGTTTGGACTTCAGTTCCGGGTGGAACTGGACGCCGATGAACCAGGGATGGTCCTTGACCTCGACGATCTCGGGCAGGCGACCGTCGGGAGACATGCCGCTGAAGATCAGGCCGCATTTCTCCAGGTCCTCGCGATACTGGATGTCCACCTCATAGCGGTGGCGGTGGCGTTCCTCGATCACGGTCGTGCCATAGACCTGCGCGACCTTCGAGCCCTCCTTGAGGTTCGCGGTATAGGCGCCAAGGCGCATGGTGCCGCCCTTCGCGTCGTCGGCCTTGCGGCGGACGGTGTGGTTGCCCTGGATCCATTCCTTCAGGTGATAGACCACCGGAGTGAAACGCTTTTCACCCGCCTCGTGGTCGAATTCCTCGGAGCCCGCGTTCTTCACGCCCACAAGGTTCCGCGCGGCCTCGATCACCGCCATCTGCATGCCGAGGCAGATGCCCAGATAGGGGATCTTCTTTTCCCGCGCGAAGGTCGCGGCGCGGATCTTGCCTTCGGTGCCGCGTTCGCCGAAACCGCCGGGGACAAGGATCGCGTGGAAGTTTTCCAGATAGGGCGCGGGATCCTCGCGCTCGAAGATCTCGGCGTCGATCCATTCGGCGCGGACCCTGGTGCGGTTTGCCATGCCGCCGTGGGTCAGCGCCTCGGCGATGGATTTGTAGGCGTCTTCCAGCTGGGTGTATTTGCCGACGACGGCGATGCGGACCTCGCCCTCGGGGTGGGTGATACGGTCCATCACGTCCTCCCATCGGGCAAGGTTGGGCTTGGGCGCAGGCGTGATGCCGAAGGCGTCGAGGACGGCCTGGTCCAACCCTGCGTGGTGATAGGCCAGCGGGGCCTCGTAGATCGTCTTCAGGTCGTAGGCCGGGATGACATGTTCCTTGCGGACGTTGCAGAAGAGGGCGATCTTTTCCCGCTCGCGGTCCGGGATCGGGTGTTCGCTGCGGCAGACGAGGACATCGGGGGCGAGGCCGATGGACTGGAGTTCCTTGACCGAGTGCTGGGTGGGTTTGGTCTTGAGTTCCCCGCTTGCGGCCAGGTAGGGCAAGAGCGTCAGGTGCATCAGGATCGACTGGCCGCGCGGGCGTTCGTGGATGAACTGGCGGATGGCTTCGAAGAACGGGAGCCCCTCGATATCGCCGACGGTGCCGCCGATCTCGCACAGCATGAAGTCGACCTCGTCTTCGCCGATGCGGAGGAAGTCCTTGATCTCGTTGGTGACGTGGGGAATGACCTGGATGGTTTTGCCCAGATAGTCGCCGCGACGCTCCTTTTCCAGGACATTGGAATAGATGCGGCCGGAGGAGATCGAGTCGGTGGTCCGTGCATGGACGCCGGTGAAGCGTTCGTAGTGGCCGAGGTCGAGGTCGGTCTCGGCCCCGTCGTCGGTCACGAAGACTTCGCCGTGTTCGAAGGGCGACATCGTGCCGGGGTCCACGTTGAGATAGGGGTCGAGTTTGCGCAGGCGGACGGTGTAGCCGCGGGCCTGGAGCAGCGCGCCGAGGGCGGCGGAGGCCAGCCCCTTGCCGAGAGAGGAAACCACGCCGCCGGTGATGAAGATGTAACGCGCCAAGGCGGGACTCCCGTGTTTGTCGGCGATTCGGATGGGGTGGAATCGCGGCACCACGGGAGTTGAGCTATAGCCGCTCCCGTGCAGGTTAGCAACGCCTTGCCCGCTAGATCATGCGGGCAGGGCAGGAAGGGACGGCAATCGGTTGTGGGTCAGTTGCCGGTGGCCGGTGCGGCGGGTTCGTCCGCACGCTGCGGGGTGACGGGCGCACCCCCGCTGCCGGTGATCATTCCGGGAAGGGTCAGGTCGGTGCCGGCAAGGCCGCCGCCGGTCGCGGGCGCGGTGGTTGCGGGTCCGTCCGCCGGCGCGGTGGTCGTTGCGCTGTCCACGACCGAACCGCCATCGCCGCCGCGGGTGGCGAGGATCGTCAGGATGAGCGAGGTCACGATGAAGGCCGCCGCGAAGAGCCAGGTCAGCTTGGTCAGCGCGGTCGCCGCGCCGCGCGCAGACATGGTGCCGCCGCCCCCGCCCATGCCAAGCCCGCCGCCCTCGGAGCGTTGCAGCAGCACGACGCCGATCAGAAGCAGCGCGAGGATCAGGTGGATGGTGAGGATGACGTTTTCCATGGGCCTTCCCGGAAGCTGACGCGCCTATCTAGGCGGAAGGGGGCCGGGGCGCAAGGGTCGGCTTCCTTGGCGGGGGAGCCGTCC
Organism: Rhodobacter calidifons; assembly: GCF_011174775.1. Classification (GTDB taxonomy): domain Bacteria; phylum Pseudomonadota; class Alphaproteobacteria; order Rhodobacterales; family Rhodobacteraceae; genus Tabrizicola; species Tabrizicola calidifons. Next base: position 108,693 of record NZ_JAANHS010000001.1, on the reverse strand, counting down.
TCGCGGCATCGAGCCGCTCGGACGGCGCTGCCGCGGGCCCGGGGCCGGGACGGGGGGATGGCGGAGGTGTCGGATGCCTCCGGCGGGAGTATTTGGGCCATGGGCAAGATGGAAGGGGCGGGAGAACGGCGCCGGCCGTGCATCTCGTCGGTGGTCTGCGGGTCCGAGAGGCGCCGGCGCAGGATCGACCAGCTCATGCCGATGCTTAGGACCAGCGAGAGGGCGGGGATCGCAAGCCGGGTGTTCGGGGTGGAATTGTCGAGGCCGATCAGGCCCCGGTCGCTCAGCACCCGGAGGCCCGCAGCGAAGATCGCCACGATCACCAGGGCGCCGAGGAGGCCGATCGAGCGCAGGGTGGCCACCGCGCAGACCATGACGAGGACCGCGTGGATCAGGCCGAGGAGGACGGCGAGGGGCGTCGGGTCGGCCCGGGCGCTGCGCGCCCGGATGACATGTTCCACGAGGTCGGGTTCAAGCTTGCCGTCAGCAGCAGGAAAGCGCCAAGGCAGCGCGGAAGGATGCCCATGCTGGTGCCCCCCGGGAATGCGGTCGGCCCATGCTATCCCTGTCGGCCCCTGTCGGCAGCCGTGGCAGGGGCTGCGACGGAGGTGTCCTGGCATGATCCGGCCCCGGCGGACCTGTGGCTGCGACTCTCCGTGGCCTCTGGATGTTGACTGGTTCCTGGCCTGGATGAGTGCCGCGCGGTCGGTGCAGCATCTGCGGCTGCCGGTGGATCGTCGGACTGCCGACGCCGCGGGTGGCCGACCGATTGCCCGGATTTGCCTGCCCTTGGCCGACCGGGCGGGGCCAGCCATGCCGCGCAGGCTGCGCGCGCGTTTCGAGGGTTTCCCCTGCGCCGCCCGGTCGCTATACCCCCCGTGGTTTGATCGTAGTCCGGGGAGATCGGAATGGCCAACGTCGTCGTGGTGGGTGCCCAGTGGGGCGATGAGGGCAAGGGCAAGCTCGTCGACTGGCTGAGCGAGCGCGCCGATGTGATCGCGCGGTTCCAGGGCGGGCATAACGCAGGCCATACCCTTGTCATCGGGAACACGGTCTACAAGCTGTCGCTTCTTCCCAGTGGCATCGTGCGGCCGGGCAAGCTGTCGGTCATCGGCAACGGCGTGGTGGTGGACCCCTGGCATCTGGTGGCCGAGATCGAGAAGCTGCGCGGCCAGGGGGTGGAGATCGGCCCCGAGAACCTGATGCTGGCCGAGAACGCCTCGCTGATCCTGCCGATCCATGGCGAGCTGGACCGGGGGCGCGAGGCGCAGACGACTGTCGCCAAGATCGGGACCACCGGGCGCGGGATCGGCCCGGCCTATGAGGACAAGGTGGGACGCCGGGCGATCCGGGTGGCGGATCTGTTCGACACGGCGACGCTGGAGACGCGGATCGGGCGGCTTCTGACCCACCACAACGCGCTGCGCGCCGGGCTGGGGCTGGAGCCGGTGGACCCCGCGGCGCTGAAGGCGCAGCTGCTGGAGATCGCGCCGAAGCTGAAGCCCTATGCCGGCCCGGTCTGGAAGGTGCTGACCGAGGCACGGCGGGCGGGCAAGCGCATCCTGTTCGAGGGCGCACAGGGCTCGCTTCTGGATATCGATTACGGGACCTATCCCTATGTGACGTCCTCCAACACCATTGCCGGGCAGGCGGCGACCGGGACGGGGGTGGGGCCCACGGCCATCGACTTCGTGCTGGGGATCGTGAAGGCCTATACGACGCGGGTGGGCGAGGGGCCGTTCCCGGCAGAGTTGCATGATGCGGATGGCGAAAGGCTGGGCGAGCGCGGGCATGAATTCGGCACGGTGACGGGCCGCAAGCGGCGCTGCGGCTGGTTCGATGCGGTCTTGGTGCGGCAGACCTGTGCCACCTCGGGCGTTTCGGGGATCGCGCTGACCAAGCTGGACGTGCTGGACGGTTTCGAACGGCTGAAGATCTGCGTGGGCTATGAGCTGGACGGCAAGCGGCTGGATTACCTGCCCATCGCGGCGGATGAACAGGCGCGCTGCCGGCCCGTCTACGAAGAGATGGAAGGCTGGTCGGAGACCACCGCCGGGGCGCGGTCCTGGGCGCAGCTGCCGGGGGCGGCGATCAAGTATGTGCGGCGGATCGAGGAGTTGATCCAGTGCCCGGTCGCGCTAGTGTCCACCTCTCCCGAGCGGGACGACACCATCCTGGTGACCGACCCCTTCGCGGACTGAACGGGCGGGCTCTTCGTGCGGCTTCGCCTTCTCTTCGCGGGAAGGCGAGGAGCGACCGAAGGAAGCGAGGAGCGGTGCGGGGAGAGATGCGATGGCGTTGAGCTACAAGGCCCGCAGGCGCTGGGCGCTGGTGATCCTGCTGGTCGGGATGCCGATATACGTCGTTGCGGCGGTGACGCTGGTCGGGCTGATCGAGCGGCCGTCGGTCCTGGTGGAACTGGCGATCTACGTCGCGCTGGGGTTTCTGTGGATCCTGCCGTTCCGCTTTGTCTTCCGCGGGATCGGCCAGCCGGACCCTGATGCGGAAAAGACGGACGGGCAGGGCCCGTCCGTCTGAACCGGTTGCCAGGATTTGCGAAAGGCTCAGCTCAGGCGACGGGCCTCGGCCAGGTAGGGCGAGGTTTCGGCCAGGCTGTAATGCCCGCGCGTCACCTTCTCGATCCGGCCGGTCCGCAGAAGCGTGCCGAAGCTGCGCAGGCCGTCTTCGCGGCTGACCGGCTTGCCGCCCGCGCTGGCGATCATCCGCCGCATCAGTTGCGGGCGGGTGAACTGGCTGCGCTTCTCGACGCAGGTCGCGTAGGCCGCCGCCGCCTCCAGAAGCTCGGCCATGGACTGGGCGCCGACCGTCTCGGCAAAGGCGGCGAGGCCGGAGTCGTCGATCGCGGCGCTGTCCTCTGCGAGGTCCTCGTCATCGGCCACTTCGGCAGCGGTGCCGTAGGAGGGCTTTTCCAGCACGATGTTGCGGGCCGGTGACGCAGATGCGGCAACCGCGGCACCTGCGCCGATGGCACCGGAAAGCCGCCCGGTGCGCAGCGCCACCATCGGCTGGCCGTCGGGACTGGCCGGCGCGATACCGGGCGCGGCCGGCGCCATCGAGGGGGCCGGTGCCTGGGCGGCAGCCGGAATAGGAGCGGAAGCTGAAGCAGCAGCGGCGGCCGGGCTCACCCGGTCGATGCGCTGTTCGGACACCAGGACCAGCGGCGGCGGGCTGATCATGCCGGGCCGGATCGTGCCCGGCCGCGGTTCCTGCGGGCGGATGCTGACCGACTTGCGCCGGGTCGGCCTGACCTCGGCCGGCGCTGCCGGTGCTTCGGGTTCGTCCGGCTGGATCGCTTCGGCCAGATCGTCGCGGTAGGGATCGAGTTTCACGTCGGCGCGCGGCGCCTCATAGTCCAGATCGGCGCGGTCGGCCTCGGTGGAGGCCACGGCGGCCTTCAGGCGCGACAGGGCTTCCTGCCGCCGACGGTTGGTCTCTTCGGCCATGACCTCTTCGGCCTGCTGCATGAGACGGGCGATCTCTTGCGATTCGCTTTCCCGGTCCAGCCCCGCAGCGGCAGGATCGCCTTCCGGATCGGGATGCAGCCGCACGACCCGCGAATTCAGCCGGCGCGACCGCCTGGTGGCCCTTGCATCGGGCTGAAGGGCGTCAGGCGCGGGCGCGTCAAGGGCGGCAACGGTTTCGACCGGCGGCTCGGCTGCCAGAGGTGCGGTGTCCTCGGTAAGGTCCGCGTCGGCACGACCCGTGCGGACCGGCTGCTCAAGCATGGCCGGATCGTCGGCTTCCTTCCGGAAGAAGGCAACATCCGCCTCGGGCAGTTCGTCACCGGCGGCAGCGAAATCCTCGGGAAGCGGGTCTTCCGCAGCCAGCGCAACCGCATCGGTCGAACCCTCAGCTGCGGCAAAGGCCACCTCCTCGAGCAAGGGCGGCTCGACCCCGGCACGATCCATGGCAGCGACCGATCCGGCGGACTCCGGCACCCTGCCGTCAAGCGCGGCCAGATCGGACAGGTCGGTGGCCTCGGTGAAGGCCTCTTCGAGCTGAAGCGCGCCGAACGCGGCGTCGTTGAACGGATCGAAGGCGTCCGCGTCGGCGGCTGCGGGCGCCGAGGCGCTGTGTTCGTCCGCGACCAGCGCGCCAAGCCGCGCGACCATTTCCGGACCCTCGTCCCGGATGGTCTCGACGGCGGCCGGTGCCAACGGCTCGTCAACCGGCACCTCGAGCGTCCATGCGTCAACCGCGGCGTCGGCTTCCCCGGCACCCGCAGCCTCGCCGTCGGCCTCAAGAAGCATGTCCCCTTCCTCGGACGCCGGAGACTCGGCCTCGAAGGCGATGCCGGTCGCATCCAGCCCGGTGTCTGCGGCCTCTGCCGGGGCGCGGTCCTGCGGCACCGGCAGGTCCGCATCCGGTAGTTCTTCGGTCAGCGCGTCAGCCGCGCCTGCGGCCAGATCGGCGGCCAAAGGTTGCACCGACCGGCGAATGCGGGTCAGCTTGGCGGCGACGCCTTCCGGGATGACATCCCGCAGCGCGGGTTCGTCGCTGCTGGCATCCTCTTCCCCCGGATGCCCGGCCTCGTCCGCAAGGCGGGCACGGCGCCGGGCGGGCGCCTGATTGAGCTGGATGCGCGGCGTGACCGAGGGCTCGGCCGGCCGGGCTCCGTCCGGCGCCTCGTCCTGCGCGGCATCGTCGCGCCTGGCCATTCCGTCAGCCAGACGGGCCACCTCGCGCTCGGCCAGCCGGTGCAGCATCGCAGCATCCGGCGGCGGCGGTTCGGCGCCGAAATGGCGATCCTGGGCCGCAAGATCCCGGAAGTATTCCGCAATCGCCTTCATCGTGTCGAAGGGATTATCGAACCCTTCCAGCGTGCAGCTGAAAGTCCCGTAGGATACGGTCAGGATCTTGCTTTCACTGGTCATGACTGGACAGCCTTTCGCCTTGGTCGTCTCACGTTAGTGCCGGACATCGTCCTATTGCATGGACAGACCGGGGTAATTTGATGGATTGATTGTGGCCGCAGCGCGGGAAATCTGCCTTAATTGGATACAGTCTTACATGAATTCACCGATTGTCCAGTCAACCCATGGTGTGACACTGGCCGGGGGAGGCCCGATCCCCGCGCGGGATCTGGCCCTGGCCCTGGCCCGGGCGCCGGTGGCGGTCGCGGCCGACGGCGGGGCGGACCGGCTGTTGCAGCTGGGGGTCATGCCGGAGGCGGTGATCGGCGACATGGACTCGATTTCCCCGGCCGCCCGGCGGGCGGTTCCCGCGGCCCGTCAGCACCTTGTGGCCGAGCAGGTGACGACCGATTTCGACAAGGCGCTGCGGCTGATCGCGGCGCCGCTGGTCCTGGCGCTCGGCTTTGCCGGCGCGCGCATGGATCATGGCCTGGCGGCCTTCGCCACGCTGATCGCGCAGGCCCATCGGCGCTGCATCCTGCTTGGCCCGAAGGATTTCGCCTTTGCCGCCCCGCCCCGCCTGACCATGGACCTGCGGCCGGGCGAGCCCCTGTCGCTGTTCCCGATGGCCCCCGTGACCGGGCAGAGCGAGGGGCTGGAATGGCCGATCTCGGGCATCGACTTTGCGCCGGACGGGATGATCGGCACCTCGAACCGGGTCACGGCGCCGCGGGTGGTGCTGGAATTCGACCGGCCGGGGATGCTGGTGATCCTGCCCCGCAGGCGCCTCGATGCGGCAATCAGGGCGCTTCGGTCAACGCCGTGACCGCAGGGGTCTGGCGCTTGGTTTGCGCGGCCAGCCGCTCGCGGTGGATGATGTAGAGGCCCGAGGAGACAATGATCGCGATGCCGATCCAGGTCAGCCGGTTCGGGAAGTCGTCGAAGATCAGGTAGCCCAGGATCACGGCGGTCACGATCTCGACATAGTGCAGCGGTGCAAGCGTGGCCGAAGGCGCGAATTTCAGCGCGTAGGTCATGCACATATGGCTGACCGCGGCCCAGAAGCCGACGCCGAACAGCCAGAGCCAGGTCCAGCCTTCGGGCCAGATCGGGTCGAGCGACGGGATGCCGGAACCCTCGGCCAGAAGCATGATGGGAAGGCAGAGGAGAAGCCCGGTCCAGGAGGTGTGGAACTGCATCGTCACCGGATGCATCCAGGCGGAAATCGCGCGGGTGACCAGCATGTAGAAGGCGAAGAGGAAAGCGGTGGCGAGCGGCCAGAGCGCCACCAGGCCGAAGGCGGCAAGCGAGGGCTGGATCACGAACATCGCGCCGACAAACCCCACCGCACAGGCGGCGATGCGGCGGGGACCGACCTGGTCGCCGAACAGGAATGACCCCAGGATCAGCAGGATGAAGGGCTCGACGAAGACGATGGCCAGGGCATCGGCGATGGGCATGAACGCGATGGCCGAGACGAAGGCGAAGGTCGAGACGAGGAGGAACAGCGCGCGCAGCGTGGTGTAGCCCAGTGCGCGCAAGTCAATCCCCAGCGGCAGGCGCAGGACCAGCACCACGGGCAGCATGAGGGCGGTCTGCACCACGAAGCGCGCGGCGGTGACCTGGCCCACGGGCATCCCGGCCTCGGCGGCGAGTTTGGCGGAGACGTCCAGCATGGGCGCGATCACGCAGAAGGCAAGCATCAGGACGACGCCCTGAAGGGTGGTGTCGCGGGTCATGACCCTTGGCTAGCTGTTGCGCAGGGGCGCTGCCTGCCTGAAAGCGACATCGCTTGCGGGGCGGGTTTCAAATTGAGCGCTGACGCGCAAGCCTTTCGTCTCGTCGTCGGCCTGCGCCTCCTCCTCGGGCGATGGGGGCGCTGCCCCCGAATCCTCCCGTCGGAGGCACCCTTCGGTCAGCAGTTCGGGACGTTGACGGCAAGGCCGCCGAGGCTGGTTTCCTTGTATTTCTCGTGCATGTCTCGGCCCGTCTGGCGCATCGTCTCGATGCAGACGTCGAGGGAGACGAGGTGCTGGCCGTCACCGCGCAGGGAAAGAGAGGCGGCGGAGACCGCCTTGATCGCGCCGAGGCCGTTCCGTTCGATGCAGGGCACCTGCACCAGACCCTTCACCGGGTCGCAGGTCATGCCGAGGTGGTGCTCCAGCGCGATCTCGGCGGCGTTTTCCACCTGTTCCGGGGTCCCGCCCAGGACGGCACAGAGGCCTGCGGCGGCCATGGCGGCGGCGCTGCCCACCTCGGCCTGGCAGCCGCATTCCGCGCCCGAGATCGAGGCGTTGTGCTTGCACAGGCCGCCGATGGCCGCAGCGGTCAGAAGGAAATCGCCCACCCGGGCCGTCGAGGCACCCGGGACGTGGTCGAGGTAGTAGCGCAGGACCGCCGGGACGACGCCAGCGGCCCCGTTCGTTGGTGCGGTGACGACTTGGCCGCCGGCGGCGTTTTCCTCGTTCACGGCCATCGCGTAGAGCGACATCCAGTCGTTGATCGTGTGCGGCGGGGTCAGGTTCAGCCCGCGTTCGGCCAGAAGCGCATCGTGGATGCCCTTGGCCCGTCTGCGGACCTTGAGGCCGCCGGGCAGGATGCCTTCGCCCTTCATGCCGCGGTTGATGCAGTCGTTCATCACCTGCCAGATGCGGTTGATGCCCTGGTCCAGCTCCGTGGCAGAGCGGAACGTCAGCTCGTTCGCGCGCTTCATCCGGGCGATGGTCAGGCCCGACCGCCTGGCCATCTCCAGCATTTCGGCCGCCGTCTCGAACGGGTAGGGCACATCGGCGCGGGCCTTGGCCTTCGCGCCCCCGGCCTCGGCCAGTTCGCCCGCGGTCAGCACGAAGCCGCCGCCGATGGAGTAGTAGGTTTCCTCAAGGATCACGTCGCCCTGGGCATCGGTCGCCTTGAGGATCATGCCGTTTGCGTGGCCGGGCAGGGCGGGGCCGTAGTCGAAGGTCAGGTCCTTTGTCGGGTCAAAGGCAAGGGTGCCAAGGCCCGGGGCCTCGATCACGCGGGTTTCCTTGATGCGGGCCAATGTAGCCTCGGCCTTTTCCGCATCGTAGGTGTCGGGCGCAAAGCCTGCGAGGCCGAGGATCGTCGCCCGGTCCGTCGCATGCCCGACCCCGGTGAAGGCAAGCGAGCCGTGCAGCGAGGCGCGCAGGCCGTGGAAATGGAAGGGCGAGGCGCGCATCGTTTGAAGGAAGCGCGCGGCGGCGACCATCGGGCCCATGGTGTGGGACGACGACGGGCCGATGCCCACCTTGAACATGTCGAAGACGGACAGGAACATCAGGAACCCGGGTTGGTGAAAGGGGTGGGGCCAAGGCCGTCCGACGCCGCGACGCGCAGGGCGGCGGGGCGCGATTCATGTGCGGCGAGGACGGCCTTGAGATGCGGGAAATCGTCGATGCGGATGCCGTAGGGCGCGGGCGGCAGCAAGATCAGCCAGCGCACCAGAACGCCGATGTAGTAGCCCAGAACGCCCGGATGATCGGGCGACAGCCAGCGCGGCGCCTGGGCGGCCAGCATCGCCTCGATCAGGCCCAGCCGGGCGATGATCTGTTCCTGCGCGGCGGCCTGGGCGGCGGCGCTGTTCGCCTCGCCCGCCGGACGGTGCGGGTAGAACATCGCCAGCGCCGCCTGGTGCAGCGCATTCGAGGTGAAGAAGAGCCAGGACAGGAACGCCCCGCGGTCGGGATCGGTCGGGCCGGGGCCAAGGCGCCCGGTCCGGTCCACCAGCCACAACAGGATCGCCGCCGTCTCGAACATCGGGCCGTCGTCGGTTTCCAGCGCCGGGATCAGCCCGACGGGGTTCACGCGGCGGTATTCCGGGCTTGCCAGAGCGCCGCCCTCGATGTCGACGATGGCCAGGGTATGCGGCAGCTCCAGCTCCTCCAGTGCGAAGCGGACGATGGTCGAGGCGAAGTCGGGCGCATGGTGCAGGGTCAGGGTCACAGGACAGATCCTTCCGGCGGGTTTGGCTGTTCGGGGTTGGTGAAGGGATGGGGGCCGAGGCCCTCGGCGCGGGCGACGACCGGGGTCTCGACGCGCGCCTCTTGCGCACGGGCCAGTGCGGCGAGGGTCGGGTAGTCGGCCAGGTCCAGCCAGCGCGGGCCGTCCACCGGGTAAAGTGCGGCCCAGCGGGTCAGGACCACGGCATAGACGCCCAGCGGCCGCCCGGCGGCGAAAAGGGCCGGATGCGTCCCGGCCGCGCTGTCGAGCAGGCCGAAGTGGCGCAGCATCCGGGCCGACATGATCTCGTGATGCGCGGCATGGGCGTCGGCGGGGGCGTACTGGTGCGGGTAGAAGATCGTGCGCAGGTCGGCATGGGCGGTGTTCGACAGGAAGAACAGCCATTTCAGGAAGGCCGGGCGGTCGGGGTCGGCGGGGCCGGGCCCCAGCTTGTGCGTGTCCGTCAGCCACAACAGGATCGCACCGGTTTCCGAGATAGGGCCCACCGGCGTTTCCAGCGTCGGGATCAGCCCGGTCGGGTTCAGCGCGCGATAGGCGGGGCCGTCCTGTTGCCGCGTCCTTCGGTCCACCAGCGCCGTCCGGTAGGGGATGCCCGCGCCATCCAGCACCAGGCGGATGATGAGAGAGGCATTGTCCGGGGCGTAGTGCAGCGTGTACATCGGCGGCTTCCGTAGGCGGCAGAGGCAGGCTTGCGCAAATCTGGGCACATCGCTGCGAAAAAAGCGACCCTCTGCAATCATTCGACGCTTGGGGGCCTCCGGCGTTAACCGTCTGGCAACCCTGATCGGGTCAGACTGCGCCGTGACAGGCGAGGGAGGTCGGGATGCGGCGGCGGATGATGATGGCGGTGCTGATGGCGATGGGGCTGGCGCGGGCCGCCTCGGCACAGGACTCCTTTGCCGAACTGCGGGTCGGGGGCGACCCGGACCGGTTCGTCGCCGAAGTGACCGACCTGATCGCAGGGTTCGGCGGGCCGCAGGGCCTGACGGCAGCCGGGATCGAGGACCATATCGCGCTGGAGCGTGCCGGGGCGCGGGCATCGGCCTTGCGCCGCCTTCTGGCGATGGACCTGGACGGGGACGGGGCGCTGGATCGCGCGGAGCTGAAGGTCAGCCAGCGCGCGGCCAGCGCCGCGATGCGGGGCCGGATGGAACGACAGTTCATCGCGGCAGATGGCGATGGCGACGGGCGGATCAGCCCGGTCGAGATGGCAGAGGTTGGGCGGACGGCGGCCCTGCGCGCGCTGGGCGAGGCGGAGGCAGAGGCGCTGCGGGCGCTGATGTCGCTGGACCGCAACGGCGATGCCGCCCTGACGCGGGACGAGGTTGCCGCCGCGATCATTCCGCCGGACGAGGCGACATGACGTCCTGCACCCCGGCCGATCGGCAGCGGCACCGGTCTGAACCCTCTCGCCCTGCGGCCGTCTTTGCGCTATTGCGAAGCAACCAACAGGGGATTTCGCCATGGCTGCCGAATTGTCACCCATCGACCAGGCCAAGTTCGTCGCCGCGCGGCGGTCGGTCGATTTCGTCGAATCGGGGATGAAGCTGGGGCTGGGCACCGGCTCGACGGCGGCCTGGATGGTGCGCTGTCTGGCGGAACGGGTGCGGGACGACGGGCTGGAGGTGACCTGCGTCGCCACCTCGACCCGCACGGTGGACCTGGCGCGGTCCTGCGGGCTGAAGGTCGTCTCGCTGGACGATGTGAAATGGCTGGACCTGACCATCGACGGCGCGGACGAGTTCGACCAGAACCTAAACCTCATCAAGGGCGGCGGCGCGGCGCTGCTCCAGGAAAAGATCGTGGCTACGGCCAGCGACCGGATGATCGTGATCGCCGATGCGGCCAAGGAAGTGGCCCAGCTTGGCGCCTTTCCCTTGCCGGTAGAGGTGGTCCCCTTCGGCTGGCAGACCACCAAGGCGCTGATCGAGGAAACGCTTTACAGCCTGGACGTGCTGAACCGCGAGGTCAGCCTGCGCATGGCGGGTGATGCGCCCCTGCGCACCGACGAGGGGCATTTCCTGCTGGACCTGAACCTGAAACGGATCGGCAACCCGCGCCAGCTGGCGCTGGTGCTGAACCAGATCCCGGGCGTGGTCGAGAACGGGCTGTTCATCGACATCTGCGACGTGGTGGTGATCGGGCAGGGCGACGGGCGGGTGACGGTGCGCGACATCAACTCGGGCCGGATCGAGAACGGTGCGGTGGACATCACCGAAAGCCGCAACATCTTTGCCGACCTCGACTGACCCAAGGAAGATCCGGCAAACGGAAAGTGGCCTTCGGGGGCTTTCGCTCTGTCGCAGGACGGCTTAGCTCTGGCATGCGGCAACGGTAAGGGGGGCGGCAATGGCCTTCGACTACGATCTCTTCGTCATCGGCGGCGGCTCTGGCGGGGTGCGCGCGGCGCGCGTCGCGGCGGGCGAGTATGGCGCTAAGGTCGGCCTGGCCGAGGAAAGCCGGATGGGCGGCACCTGCGTCATCCGCGGCTGCGTGCCGAAGAAGCTGATGGTATTCGCCTCGGCCTATCCCGAGGCCATTGCCGAGGCGCGGGAATATGGCTGGGACGTCACGGCGGGCGGCCTGGACTGGCCGCGGTTCCGCACGCGGCTGGAGGCCGAGCTTGACCGGCTGGAAGCGGCCTATCGCAATACCCTGAATTCGGCGGGTGTGACCGTCCACGACGAACGCGCCCTGATCGTGGATGCGCATCGCGTCCGCCTGGCCTCGGGGGCCGAGTTCTCGGCAAAGCACATCCTTGTCGCCACCGGCGGCCGGCCCTTCGTGCCCGACATTCCGGGGCGCGAACTGGCGATCACCTCGAACGAGATCTTCCACCTGCCCGCGCTGCCCCGGCGCGCGCTGGTGGTGGGCGGCGGCTATGTCGCGTCAGAGTTTGCCTGCATCCTCAAGGGACTGGGGGGCGAGGTCTGCCAGTATTACCGCGGCGCCCAGATCCTGCGCGGATTCGATGACGAGGCGCGCGGCCATGTGGCCAACGCCATGCAGGCGCAAGGCATCGATATCCGCTGCGGCACCGATGTGATGCGGCTGGAAAGGACCGGCAGCGGCATCCGCGCCGTGGCCACCGACGGCAGCGAGGAGGTGTTCGACCTGGTGCTCTATGCCACCGGGCGGCGGCCCAACAGTGCGGGCCTGGGGCTTGAGGCGCTCGGGATCACCCTGGGGCGCAACGGCGAGATTCCGGTGGACGCCTACAGCCAGACCGTTGTGCCTTCGGTCTATGCGGTGGGCGATGTGACCGACCGGATCAACCTGACCCCCGTCGCGATCCGAGAGGGCCATGCCTTCGCCGACACGGTCTTCGGCGCAAGGCCCACCGCCTTCGACCATCAGCTTGTCGCCTCGGCCGTCTTCACCCGGCCCGAACTGGGCAGCGTGGGTCTGTCCGAGGAAGCCGCCCGCGCGCAGGAACCGGTCGAGGTCTATGCCACCGCCTTCCGGCCGATGCGGACGGCCTTTGCCGGCAAGCCCGACCGCGTGCTGATGAAGCTGATCGTCTCTCAGGCCACGCGCAGGGTTCTGGGCTGCCATATCGTCGCACCCGAGGCCGGCGAGATGATCCAGCTTGCGGCCATCGCCATCCGGATGGGGGCGACGAAAGAGGATTTCGACGCCACCTGTGCCGTGCATCCGACCATGGCCGAGGAACTGGTGACGATGCGAAAACCGGTGCGCATCGGCTGAGATCGGGTCGGGATGGGTTGATTTCCGGCTGGATATGACCAGCTTAGGGATAACGGAAAGAAGAGGTTCGGTTCTATGGCAGGAAGTGGCGGTCCCTGGGGCGGCGGTGGCGGCTCGGGCGGGGACGACCGAGGGGGAAGAGGGAACGGCGACGACGGCGACCGTCGCGGCGTCCGGCCTGGCGCGGGCGGGGGACAGATCCCCGAGATCGACCAGCTGATGAAGAAGGGGCAGGAACAGCTGCGCGTGCTGATGGGCGGGCGCGGCAGCCGCGGCACCGGGGGTCCCGGCGGCGGCGATGACGGCCCGCTGTTCACCAGGCAAGGCATCGGCCTTGGCGTTCTGGCCCTGATCGCGGTCTGGTCCTTCATGTCCTTCTACACCGTCCGTCCGGAAGAGCGTTCGGTCGAGCTTTTCCTTGGTGAAAGCGCCGGCGTCGGGGATCCGGGCCTGAACTTCGCACCCTGGCCGATCGTGACCTACGAGAAGGTTCAGGTGACGGGCGAGCGCACCACCGAGATCGGCACCGGACCGGGCCGCAAAGATTCGGGGCTGATGCTGACCCGCGACCAGAACATCGTGGACATCGGCTTCCAGGTGGTGTGGAACATCTCGGACCCCGAGAAATATCTGTTCAACCTCGCCGACCCCGAGGCGACGATCCGCGCGGTCAGCGAAAGTGCCATGCGCGACATCATCGCGCGGTCCGAGCTTTCGCCGATCCTTAACCGGGACCGCGGCGTGATCGCCTCGGATCTGCGCAAGGCGGTGCAGGCCACGCTGGACAGCTACAATTCCGGGATGACTGTGATCCGCGTCAACCTTCAGGTGGCCCAGCCCCCGCGCGAGGTGATCGACGCCTTCCGCGCCGTGCAGGCCGCGCAACAGGAACGCGACCGGCTGGAAAAGGAAGCCGATGCCTATGCCAACCAGGTGACTGCGGGCGCACGCGGTGAGGTGGCACGGCTTCTGGAAGCCGCCGAAGCCTACCGGGCCGAGGCAGTGAACTCGGCCCAGGGTGAAGCGGCGCGGTTCCTTTCTGTCTACAACGAATATGTGAAGGCGCCCGAGGTGACCCGCCGGCGGCTTTACCTGGAAACCATGGAACGGGTGTTTGGTGGCATGAACAAGGTGATCCTCGACGGCGTGGCCGGGGGCGAGGGTGGCGGTCAGGGCGTGGTGCCCTTCCTGCCGCTGAACGAGCTCGGTCGCGGAAACGCCGCGCAGGGTGCGGCTGCAACCGGAGGATCGAACTGATGCGTGCGGTCTATCTTCTTGGCGCGCTTGTCGTGCTTCTGGTGCTGGTGCTGTCCTCGCTTTTCATCGTGGACGAACGCAAGAAGGCGCTGGTGCTGCAATTCGGCCAGGTCGTCCAGGTGAAAGAGGACGCGGGCCTTGGCTTCAAGATCCCGCTGCTTCAGGATGTCGTGCTGTACGAGGATCGTATCCTCGGGCTCCAGACCCAGCCGATCGAGGTCACGCTTCTATCCGACCGCCGTCTGGTGGTGGATGCCTTCGCGCGCTGGCGCATCGTCAACCTGGTGGAGTTCCGCCAGTCGGTCGGCACCGGCGGCGAGGACCGGGCGCAGCAGCTTCTGGGCAACATTCTCAGCCAGGCCATCCCGGAAGTGCTGGGCAACACGACGCAGGATCAGGTCCTGTCGCAGGACCGCGTGGGACTGATGAACCAGATTCTGACCATCGCCAAGCGCGAGGGGGCGGCGCTGGGGATCGACGTGATCGACGTGCGCCTGACCCGCACCGACCTGCCGGAACAGAACCTTGAGGCGACCTTCGCCCGGATGCGCGCCGAACGCGACCGTGAGGCGGCGGACGAACGCGCCCGCGGCGGCGAGGCCGCGCAACGGGTGCGGGCGGCCGCGGACCGGACGGTGGTCGAGCTGACCTCGGACGCCCGGCGCCAGGCCGAGGTGATCCGCGGCGAGGCCGATGCCGAACGGAACGGCATCCTCGCCGCGGCCTATGGCCAGGACCCGGAGTTCTTCGCCTTCATCCGGTCGCTTTCGGCCTACGAGGCCAGTCTGAAGGGGGGCAACTCCTCGATCGTGATGCAGCCCGACAGCGAGTTCTTCGATTACCTCCGGTCCGATGCAGGCCGGGCCAGCGGGGCGTCGGTCGGTCCGACCACAGTGCCGGCCCCCGCCGCGCCGTGAGCGAAATCCTTCTGGCACTGGGTCTGGTGCTGGCGGTCGAGGGGCTGGTGCTTGCACTGGCCCCTCGGCGTGTCGAGGACGCGCTCCATCTGATCGCATCGCTGCCGCCAGAGCGGCGGCGCATGCTTGGCCTGGTTGCCCTTGCGCTCGGCGTTCTGGTGATCTGGCTGGTGAAACCGGCCTGACGCGCCGATGTTCGTGAAATCTGCGTTCACATCCCTTTGAAACAACGCGACGGGGTTTGCATTGCGAACCTCCTTGCCTAACTGTCTTGTCAGCAGCGCCGGGCGAGGGTCTGTCAACACCCTCCCTCCCGCCAGATCCGATGAACAGGAGTTCGCATCGTGCCCGATCTCACCCCTTCCATCCGCTCGGCCCTGCGGTCCAGCACGCTTCTGGCGCTGGTCCTGGGCTTCGGCCTCAGCCTTGCCCCCGCCAGCGAGGTGCAGGCCTTCGGCGCGCCGGAAAGCTTTGCCGAACTGGTGCAGAAGATCAGCCCGGCCGTGGTGAACATCACCACCAGCGCGATGATCGCCGGCCCGGCCAACAATCGCCCGATCGTGCCGGAAGGCAGCCCGCTCGAGGACCTCTTCCGCGACTTCAACGGCCCCGGCCAGCGCGGCCCGCAGCGGTCCGAGGCGCTCGGCTCAGGCTTTGTCATCAGCGAGGACGGCTACATCGTGACGAACAACCACGTCATCGAGAACGCTGACGACATCACCATCGAGTTCTTCTCGGGCAAGAAGCTCAAGGCGAAACTGGTCGGCACCGATCCCAAGACCGACATCGCGCTGCTGAAGGTGGACAGCGACAAGCCGCTGGAATTCGTCAGTTTCGGCAATTCCGACCTCATGCGGGTGGGTGACTGGGTGATGGCGATGGGCAACCCGCTGGGCCAGGGCTTCTCGGTCAGCGCCGGCATCGTCTCGGCCCGCGGCCGCGTATTGCAAGGGTCCTACGACGACTACATCCAGACCGACGCGGCGATCAACCGGGGCAACTCGGGCGGGCCTCTGTTCAACATGGACGGGCAGGTGATCGGGGTGAACACGGCGATCCTCAGCCCAAACGGCGGCTCGATCGGCATCGGCTTCTCGATGTCGTCGAACGTGGTGGCGAAGGTGGTGGACCAGCTGAAGCAGTTCGGCACCACCCGGCGCGGCTGGCTTGGGGTCAGGATCCAGGATGTCTCGCCCGAGATTGCCGAGTCGCTGGGTCTGGACGCAGCCGCCGGCGCGCTGGTGGCCGATGTGCCGGACGGCCCGGCCAAGGAGGCCGGCATCCGCGCAGGTGACGTCATCACCCGCTTTGCCGGGCAGGAGGTGGCGGATGCCGGCGACCTGACCCGCCGGGTCGCCGATGCGCCGATCGGCGAGGCGGTGCCGGTGATCGTGCTGCGCGAGGGCAAGACCGAGACGCTTCAGGTCACGCTTGGCCGCCGCGAAGAGGCCGAGGCGACGGCGACGCCTGCCTCGGCGCCCGCCGATGCCGGCCCGAAGCAGATGGAGACGCTCGGCCTGACCTTGGCGCCGCTGGATGACGAGGCGCGGGCGCGGCTGGGGCTTGAGGCTTCGGCCCAGGGTCTGGTGATCCTGAAGGTGGATCCGACCTCCGAGGCCTCGACCAAGGGGCTGATGGAGGGAGACCTGATCACCAAGGTCGGGCAGCAGGCCGTCGCGCGCCTTCAGGATCTGGAGGACCGGATCAAGGAGGCCAGGGACGGCGGACGGAAGTCGGTCCTGCTGCTCCTGCGGCGCGGTGGCGACGCGCGCTACGTGGCGCTGTCGATCGAATAGGGGCGACCGGCCGCCTGGCTGCGGGGGCGCGGACTTCTGCGAAGTCCGGATCGGAGCCTGAAAGGCTCCGGTCCGGTTTCCGCAGGAAACCGGCGCCTAGGGCTGGTCGCCCGCCCGCACCCCGTCGGGCCGGAACCCCGGGTCCAGAAGCCGGTCGAGCAGCGACGACAGGTCCTCGATCACCTCGGCCACCACATGCACCACCCCCGCCTCGCGCTGGAGCCTGCCCGTCACCCGCAACAGCCGCCCCGCGATCACCGCGCGGCGAAAGCGTTCATAGACACTGGCCCAGACCACGACATTGGCCGTTCCCGTCTCGTCCTCCAGCGTGACGAAGATCACCCCCTTCGCCGTGCCCGGCCGCTGCCGCACCAGCACCAGCCCCGCCACGGTGACCCGAGCGCCTGCCGGCGGCTCGCCCAGCCGGGCGGCTTGCAGCGCCTTCGGCGGCCGCGGCCAGGATCCGCCACGCGGGCCAGTGGGGTGCATGAGGGTCATGAGAACAATGATAGAACATGCGCCGCAGAGGGCAAGACCCGCAGACCTCTGGCAAATCCGGCCGGACTGGCCTATGTCACGTCTGACGATCCCGAGAGGCATGAGACATGGCGAAGATCATTTACGTCGAACACGGTGGCCGCGAGCATGTTGTGGAGGTTGCGAACGGCCTGACGGTAATGGAAGGCGCCCGCGACAACGGCATTCCGGGGATCGAGGCCGATTGCGGCGGCGCCTGCGCCTGTTCGACCTGCCATGTCTATGTCGATCCGGCCTGGGTGGACCGCCTGCCGCCGAAGGACCACATGGAATCCGACATGCTGGACTTCGCCTGGCAGCCCGACCCTGTCCGCTCGCGTCTGACCTGCCAGATCAAGGTCACCGACGCACTGGACGGGTTGCGGGTGCAGATGCCGGAAAAGCAGATCTGACGCCCGCTCCTCGGTGACTTCGTCCCTCGTCGCTGGCCTCCGGCGACGAGAAGCCGAAAGCGAACGAGGAGCCCTCAGTCCGTGGCCTTGCCCAGCCGGTCCGCCTTGCGGCGCACCAGCATCGACCGCAGGTCGTGCATCGCCAGCAGCAGCGCATCCGTGACCGCCTCAAGCTGGGCATCCGTCGCCCGCGATTGCGCCCATTGCGTCGTCAGGTTCAGGTGATCGACCGTGCGCAGGATGTCATCCACCTCGCGCGCCGCCAGCTGGGCCTGGCGCGCGGCAAGCCACTCTCCGATCGCCGCCCGGTCTGCCGCCGTAAGTTCGGCCTCGCCATGCGGCTTGATGTTGCCGTTCTTCACGTTGACCGTGGCGATTTCGACCATCTCGATCCGGCGCTGCCGGTTCTCGGTCCCGACGCGGAAGACCACCGCCCCGTTTTCGCGCACCCGGAAGTAGTAATCGGGAAGATCAGCGGTCATTGTTGCGAAATGCCTATGTCAAACACGTCGGGACAACCCCGGCGTGCAGGATGCCATTCCTTCCCGAGCCAAGCAGAATCGTCAACCCTGACATCAGACCAGCGCGGCGCAGAAGGCCTGGATGCGCGCGCAGGCCTCGCGCAGCACCGCATCGCTGGTGGCATAGCTGACCCGGAAGTTCGGCGAGACGCCGAAGGCCGCGCCGAACACCACGGCCACCCCGGTTTCCTCCAGCAGGGCGGTTGCGAAGACCTCGTCATTGGAGATCACCGTGCCCGCGGGCGTCGCCTTGCCGATGAGGCCCGAGATGTCGGGATAGACGTAGAAGGCGCCCTCGGGCTTCGGGCAGCGGATGCCCGGGGCCTGGTTCAGCATGCCGACCACCAGATCGCGCCGGCACTGGAACACCCGCCGCCAGTCGGCCAGAAACTCCTGCGGGCCCGACAGGGCCTCCAGCGCGGCCCACTGGCTGACCGAACAGGGGTTCGAGGTCGATTGCGACTGGATCGTGCCCATCGCCTTGATCAGCGCCACCGGGCCGCCGCAATAGCCGATCCGCCAGCCGGTCATCGCATAGGCCTTGCTGACGCCGTTGCAGGTCAGCGTGCGGTCGTAAAGGCCCGGCTCCACCTCGGCGGGGGTGCAGAATTCGAAATCGTCGAAGACGAGATGTTCGTACATGTCGTCCGACATCACCCAGACATGCGGGTGGCGCATCAGGACATCGGTCAGCGCCTTCAACTCGGCGCGCGTATAGCCCGCGCCCGTGGGGTTGGACGGCGAGTTGAAGATGAACCACTTGGTCCTTGGCGTGATCGCGGCCTCCAGCTGTTCCGGCGTCAGCTTGAAGGCGGTCTCGATGCCCGCGACCACGGGGACGGGCGTCCCCCCGGCCAGAAGCACCATGTCCGGGTAGCTGACCCAGTAGGGTGCGGGGATGATGACCTCGTCGCCGGGGTTCAAGGTCGCCATCAGCGCGTTGTAGAGGATCTGCTTGCCGCCGGTGCCGACGGAAATCTGGGCGGGCGTGTAGGTCAGCCCGTTCTCGCGCAGGAACTTGGCACAGATCGCGGCCTTCAGCTCCGGGATGCCGTCCACAGCCGTGTAGCGGGTCTTGCCCGCGTCGATCGCGCGCTTGGCAGCCTCGCGGATATGTTCGGGCGTGTCGAAATCCGGCTCTCCGGCACCCAGGCCGATCACGTCGCGGCCCTCCGCCTTCAGCTGTTGCGCCTTCGTGGTAACGGCGATGGTGGGCGAGGGCTTGACCCGCGCCAGGGTGTCGGAGAGGAAGGCCATGGCCGCGCCTTTCGGTGGTGGAGTTTCGATCCGGCGTGACTTAGGCTGCGGCCCGACAGGGTTCAAGCAGGAACGGAAACCAGATGGACGAGACGGCCGAAGCGCGCCTGAAACGAATGCGGATGCGGTCCTGGCGGCGCGGCACCAAGGAAATGGACCTCGTGCTCGGCCCCTTTGCGGATGCGCATCTGGCCGGGCTCTCCGCCGCCGATCTTGACCTTTACGACGCGCTTCTGGCCGAGAACGACCAGGACCTGATGTCCTGGATCCTCGGCCAGTCCGCCGCCCCGCCGGCGCTGGCCGGGCTCCTGGCCCGGATCGCGGCTTTCGCCGAAACGCGGCTCAAGGCAGGAAACTGACCAAGGTTCTCGGCAAGTTTACTGAATGTTTGCGGTTTGTGCCGAATCTGTCGCTGTGCGAACGGTGGAGAAACGGTATGACAATCTATGCCCCGGTGCTGGATGGGTCGCAGAAGGCCTTCCTGTCCTGCTATCTTGACAACCTGGCCCTGGTCGAACGGCTGCACCGGCTGCTTCTGGACGTGATCAAGGATGAATTCGAACGTCTGGGCATGCTTGAGATCAATTCGGTCCAGGCCCTGCTGCTGTTCAACATCGGCGACAACGAGGTCACGGCGGGCGAGTTGAAGTCGCGCGGCTACTATCAGGGCTCGAATGTCAGCTACAACCTGAAGAAGCTGGTGGAACTGGGCTACATGCATCACCAGCGCTCTGAAATCGACCGCCGCTCCGTGCGGGTCCGGTTGACCGAGAAGGGCCGCCAGGTGCGGGCGGTGCTGGCCGAGCTGTTTGCCCGCCATGCGGAAGGCATCGAGCGGCGCGCGCTGATCGACGCCTCGGGGATGGATGAGATCAACATGGCGCTGAAGCGGATGGAGCGGTTCTGGACCGAACAGATCCGCTACATCTACTAGGCCAGGGTCCGACGGCGGCCGAGGCTGGCCGGGCTTGCGGCGCGACTGGCCATCGGGGCGCGGCCCGAAACCCCGCCACAGCGCAATGACCCGCGCCCGGGCTGGCAACGGCATCGGGGCGGGAAACCGGACCGTCCGGGCGCGCGCCTGCTGCCGCGAGGCGAGGGCCGATCGAGCAGGGCCGACCGAGCAGGACCGACAGAGAAGGCCCGACAGCCGCAGCCCGCAACCCGCGCGCCGAAGGACGCGGGCCGGGGAAAGGCGGACAGGCAGGTCGACGGGTCAGTTCACTTTGCGGGCGGGCAGGAAGGGCAGGGGGGTGACCGGCAGGCCCTCTTCGATCAGCGCCCTTGCCTCGTCGGGTCTGGCCTCGCCATGGATCGCCCGGCCCGGCGCTTCGCCGGCGTGCATGCGGCGGGCCTCGGCCGCGAAGTTCATGCCGACATATTCCGAGTTCTCCTCGATCTGCCGGCGCAGCGCGGCCAGCTTCTCTTCCAGTTCGGATGCCGGGGCGGTCAGATCGGGACGACCATCGCCCTCACGCAGGCCGGCACCGTGGGCCTTGCGGGCAGGCCGCACGGCCGGTGCCATCAGGTCCTTGCGCACCTCGGTCGACCCGCAGACCGGGCAGGCGATCTGTCCCGCCGCTTGCAGCGCGGCGAAGGCGTCGGCCCCCTTGAACCAGCTGTCAAAGCCGTGGTCGTTCCTGCATCGAAGACTGTATCGGATCATCCCGCGCCCGCCTGTTTCTGGCGAAACCACTAGCTAATCAGTCCGGCAGAAAGTTCAATGCCGGCGGCGCCCGTCACGTTTGCGCTTCGGTCCCCAGTCCGCGCCCTCCTCGGCCGCGATCGGCGCGGGACGTCCGTCCTCGGGCGGCGTGAAGCCAGCGATGATCCTTGCCAGTTCGGGTTCGTTTACCAGTGCCGCCGCCTCTGCCGCCGGGAACCACTGGCGCCGGCGTTCCTTCGCTTCGGGAAAGCTGTCGGCCAGCCGGAACACCTTCATTCCGTAGACCGCGACGGCGCAGGGCACCGAGGCGTCTGCGCCCAGCAGCTTCTGATAGCCGAAGCGCCCCAGGCAGAGCGGGCTGATCCGGCCATCGACCCCGGCTTCCTCCCAGGCCTCCTGCGCGGCGGCAGCTTCGGGCGCAAGCCCGGGCATCGGCCAGCCTTTCGGGATCACCCAGCGTCCCGTGTTCCGGCTGGTGATCAGCAGCACCTCGATCCCTTCGCTGCCCTCACGCCAGCACAAGGCCCCATACTGCACTTTTGCATGCCCCGATCCGGCGCCCTGCGCCCCGAACTTTTCTTGCCAACTCATTCCGACATCCACCTGACCGCCCGTTCACCGGCGCTGGCCGCTGCTCGATGTTTACCTTTCAAATATGGCATGACCGGGGACGAAATCACAGTGCTTTCGGGATTATTTGACGCGCGGCGGACCCGAATTATCTCTCCCGGCGCAAGATGCCGCGAAAGGAGGCGACATGATAAGGCTCATCTTCTGCCTTCTGGCCTGGATCACCCTGTCCCCGGCTTTCGCGGGCGAAAGCTTCCGCTTCGCTTCGATCGACGGCGGGGTGATCGACCTTGGCGACTGGCGGGGCAAGCCGGTCCTGGTGGTCAACACGGCCTCGCTTTGCGGCTATGCCGGCCAGTTCGAAGGGCTTCAGGCGCTGCACGAGCGGTTCGGAGACCGGGCCCTGATCCTGGCCGTGCCCTCGGATGACTTCAACCAGGAGCTTGCCGACGAGGCAGCCGTCAAGGAATATTGCGCCCTGACCTTCGATCTGACCCTGCCGATGACCGAGATCACCCATGTCAGGGGCGCGGCGGCGCATCCGTTCTATGTCTGGCTGCGCAAGGAGACCGGCTTCGTGCCGCGCTGGAACTTCAACAAGGCGCTGATCGGCCCCGATGGAAAGGTCGTGGCCACCTTCGGCGCCCCGGTCGCGCCGGAAAGCGCCGCCATCGCCGGACGGATCGAGAAACTGCTCCGATGATCGTGGCGCCGCCGCCCGTCCTGGCCGGGCCGGGGGCAGGCCCGCTGTTCATCGGGTCGGACATCTATCGCCGCTCGTCCTATGGCCAGGCGCATCCGTTGCGGATCCCGCGCGTCTCTACCGTGATGGACCTTGCCCGCGCCCTGGGCTGGCTGCCGCCCGAACGGTTCCGCAGCAGTCCGCGCGCCAAGCCGGCCGCGCTGGCGCTCTGGCACGAGCCGGCCTATGTCGCGGCGCTGCAAGAGGCCGAAACCCTGGGCGCGGCCTCGCCCGAGATGCGCGACCGCTTTCACCTCGGCACCCTGTCGAACCCCGTCTTCCCCGAGGTCTATCGCCGCCCCGCCACCGGGGCGGGCGGGGCGATGCTGGCGGCCGAACTGCTGGCCCGGACGCCCGGTATGATCCATGTGCCGGGCGGGGGCACGCATCACGGGCTTCCGGGGCGGGCGAACGGGTTCTGCTACCTCAACGACGTGGTGCTGGGCATCAAGGTTCTGCAAGGCGCTGGCCTGTCCCGCATCGTCTATGTCGATCTTGACGCGCATCATTGCGACGGGGTGGAGCTGGCCTTTGCCGCTGATCCGGGGGTGCGGATGATCTCGGTCCACGAAGAGGGGCGTTGGCCCTTTACCGGCGCGCTGGAGGATCGGGCAGGCGGCAGCGCCTTCAACCTGCCGGTTCCCAGGGGTTACAACGACAGCGAGGCGCGGGCCGTGCTGCACGGGTTGATCCTGCCGCGGGTGGCCGAGTTCCGCCCCGAGGCGCTGGTGCTGCAATGCGGGGCGGACAGCCTGCGCGAGGACCCGCTGTCGCGACTGGCCCTGTCGAACCGCGCCTATCTGGAGGCGGTGCGGTCGCTGCTGCCCCTGGCGCCGCGCGTGCTGGTGCTGGGCGGGGGCGGCTACAATCCGTGGTCGGTCGGCAGGCTCTGGACGGCGATCTGGGGGCTGATAGCGGGACGCGAGCTGCCGGACCGCCTCCCGGAGGCCGCGCAGGCGGTGCTGCGGGGGCTGGGCTGGGGCGGGGGCGGCCGACCGGTGCCCCAGCCCGAGATGTGGACGACGCTGCTGGACGCGCCGCGCGAAGGGCCGGTGCGGGAGGAGATCCGGGACCGGCTGGCGGTGCTGGCGCGGCGATGATCCGGGCCTTTCTGGGCATCGACCTGCCGCAGGCCGTGCGCGGGGCGTTGCAGGTGCAACAGGTGCTGATGCCGCTGCCGCGCAAGGTCGAAGCGCAGAACCTGCATCTGACGCTGGTGTTTCTGGGCGAATGTCCCGAGCCGGTGCTGGACGCCGCGCACGAGGGGTTCGACGCCCTGCGCGAAAGGCGGTTCACCCTGTCTTTGCAGGGGCTGGGGCTGTTCGGCAAGGCCAGGCCGCACACGGTCTGGGCCGGTGTCGCGCCTTCGGCTCCGCTGACCCATCTGCAAGCCAAGGTCGAAACCATCGCGCGCCGCGCCGGGTGCCCGATCGACGCGCGCAAGTTCGTGCCGCATGTCACGCTGGGACGGCTGCCCGCGATGGACCCCGCCGACATCGCTCGCCTGGAGCGGGCGGTCGCAATGGGCGCAGGGTTCCGCAGCGAGCCCTGGGAGGTGACCGAGCTGACCCTCTGGCGCAGCCATCTGACCACGCGCGGTCCGCAGTACGAGGTGCTGGTCCGCTATCCGCTGGGCTGAGCCGCCCGTTGCCCTGGTCGTCTTGACAGGCGCGGCGGGCTGACGCACCACGGGCGGCAACGATGGAGACCCCCATGAAGATCGCCCACCGCGAGATCGGCCCCGGCCACCCCCCGCTTGTCATCGCCGAGATCGGCATCAACCACGGCGGCGACCTTGCCGTGGCGAAAGAGATGGTGCGCCTGGCCGCAGGCGCGGGCTGCGAGATGATCAAGCACCAGACCCACATCATCGAAGACGAGATGACCGAGGAGGCGAAGTCGATCTTTCCGCCGAACGCCGATGTCTCGATCTGGCATGTGATGGAGCGCTGCGCCCTCAGCCGGGACGAAGAGGCCGAGCTGAAGCGCCATACCGAAAGTCTGGGGATGATCTGGATCTCCACCCCGTTCAGCCGGGCGGCGGCGGATTTCCTGGAAACGCTGGACGTGCCGGCCTACAAGATCGGCTCGGGCGAGGCGGACAACCTGCCCCTGATCCGCCACATCGCGCGGAAGGGCAAGCCCGTGATCCTGTCCACGGGGATGCAGACCATCGAGACGATTCGCGCCAGCGTGGAGATCCTCGATCAGGCCGGGATCGACTATGCGCTGCTGGAATGCACCAACCTCTATCCCAGCCCGGCCGAGATCGTCAGCTTGCGCGGGGTGACGGAACTGCGCGAGGCGTTCCCGAAGGCGGTGGTGGGGTTCTCGGACCACTCCATCGGGCCGGAAATGGCCTTGGCCTCGGTGGCGCTGGGGGCCTGCATCCTGGAACGGCACTACACCGACACGCGCTATCGCAAGGGGCCCGACATCATCAACTCGATGGACCCGGCGGAACTGCGCTTCCTGATCGACCGGTCGAAGGAGATCTGGATCGCGGCGAACAACCCCAAACAGCGGTCCGCGCCAGAGGAGGACGTCTATCGCTTTGCCCGTGGGTCCGTGGTCGCCGACCGCGACCTGCCCGAAGGCCATGTGATCGGCGAGATGGACATCTGGGCCCGGCGCCCCGGCAGTGGCGAGATCGCGGCCTATGATTTCGACAAGGTGGTGGGCAAGCGGCTGAAGCGCGCGGTGACGCGGAACACGCAGCTGAAATGGGGGGATCTGGGGTGAGAGGTGCAGGCGGGAGCCGGCCAGAGTTCGTGATCCTTGATCCGCGCAAGGAAAAGCGGCGGCTCATAGCAGAGGTTCTGGAACCCGTCGGTAAGCTGAAATGGCTGCGCCTGCCGCCAATCTCAGTGCATCGCTATCCTGAAACGTTCGCTAGGGCCGAACTTGCTGCCAAGGCCGCAGTTCGCCTACCGAAGTCGGGGTTGGGCGGCTGGATGCAGCGCCGAATTTATTCCTGGCAATACAATGGCACCCGTGCCCTGCTGGAAAAGCGACCGGAGGCGGTCGCGGTGGTTTGGAACGGGCTGAACGGGACACGGCGCGCCTTTGCAGAAGCTGCGCGTGATGCAGGCGTCCGCACATTGTTCTTCGAGCTGGCACCCTTTCGCGACCGGGTGACTTGTGATCCACGGGGGGTAAACTTCGCCAATTCGCTGCCACGAGAAATCCGGCCCTATTTGGACTGGGCAGCCCGCAGCGGTATCGCGCCCGATACCTGGAAAGCCGAGCGTGCGCGCATTCGTCAGCGCAAGCCTCTGCGTCCCGCTGTTGCGCATAACACGGCGAGCAGGGCTGAAGGCCTGACAGGACCTTTCCTTTTTGCGCCTCTTCAGGTTCCGGGCGATTCCCAGCTGCGCCTCTTTGGCGGTGCCTTTCGCACTGTGCCCGACTTCATTGCTGCCCTGGTGAGTGCGGCTGATGCGCTTCCCGAAGGTTGGCATCTTCGGATCAAGGAACACCCGTCCGCCGAGAAATCCTTTGCACATCTGGTCCGGGGCGCGCGTGTCGTGCTGGACAATGACAGTGACACTTTCGACTTGGTGGCGCGGTCAGCGGGTGTCATCACAGTCAATTCGTCGGTAGGCTTGGAGTCCATGTTCTTCGACCGTCCAGTCATCGCATGCGGCCAGTGCTTCTGGGCTATCCCCGGAGTCGCCGAGATCGCAGCCGACCCTTCCGCCATTGCCCGCAAATTTGCAGAAGCGCCAGGACTGGGGTTCGATCCTGCTGCGCGGGCGGCGTTCCTCAACTTTCTGCTTGGCGAATACTATATTGCGACGGACAACAGCGATCCCGCGCGATCGGACAAAATTATGGCTCGACTGGAGAAGGCGTGGCCATGATCCCGCGCTGGAAACTGCGCCGCGAGCTGGTGCGAGCGAAAGATCGCCTTGCCGCGATGACTGGCAGTCTTTACGAACCCTTCCTTCAACGCCGCCACGACCGCTGGCGAGCTGCTCGGCCAGTCCCAGTTGAACTGGGGGTGCCATTCACCGGCAAGGTCGCCATCTTCCTTATCTACCAGCCGAACCGCATCGCCCCCTCCATTCTGGTAACGCTGCGCTGGCTGGTGGCCAACGGCTACGCGCCGCTTGTGGTCGCAAACAGCCCGATTCCCAACGTGGACCGTCCGGCGCTTGAGGCATCGTGCTGGCGGCTCTTCGAACGACCGAACTTCGGCTACGACTTCGGCGGGTACCGCGACGGTGTGCTCTTGCTGGAGGCCTGGGGCGTGCGGCCTGACAGGCTGATGATCCTGAACGACAGCGTCTGGATGCCGCAGCGCGCGGACTCGACACTCTTGCGAAGACTGGAAGAAGTCGACGCTGATCTGGTGGGCGGGACGATGCATGGTCCGGCAGGAAAACGGCGCGGACATCTGGAGTCCTACCTGTACCTCATCAACCGTGGTTGTCTGGAAAATCATGCATTCCGCCAGTTCTGGTCGCAGTACCGATGCTCGAACGCGAAACAGAATGCGATTCGGCGGGGCGAACGGCAGTTCACCGCCGAAATGCAGGCGGCTGGAGCGAGGGCTGAGGGGCTCTTCTCATTGGAGCGGTTCTTAGGGACGATGGCTGAGCAATCGGTCGAGGTACTACGGAAGACGCTCGACTACGCGTCCTACGTCGAACCCGAACATGCCGAGGAGCGCGATGCCCTTCTGGCGGGGTTCCAGCCCAGCGAGAACTGGAAAAGCCGCGCACTGGCGCATCTGGACCGGGCCGCGCGCCGCCGCCGTTTCAACGCTGTATTCATTTATCCCTGCGACTGCCTGCTGGGCATGGACTTCGTGAAAAAGTCCACCGGATCGGCGGGGCTGCTTGGCTTGTCATTGCATCACGAGATGCGAAAGGCCTATCTGCGTGCTGTTGCCGCAGGCGACTTGCCACCTCTGGCTCCTGAGGTGCGGTTAGAGATGGAGAACTCCGTGCGCAAGTACATCCAGAAAGGTGAAGGACGCAGATGAAGAATCCTCTCGCCTCAGTCACTTACCCGCTTCGCAAGTTTCTCTCGCCGCTGAACTTTCGTGGTCTGAAAGTCTCTACAAATGGCACGCATGTCTCGCGTGGGGTCTGGAAGGCGGTCTATCGTGGCACCTATGAGTTGCCCGAGATAGAGGCGCTTTTCGGACTTCTGCGACCGACCGACCGGCTGCTGGAACTTGGTACCGGGATGGGTATTGTGTCAGGCCTTGCCGCGCTGGCGCATCCACAACTTCAGGTCATCAGTTACGAAGCCAACCCCGTCATGATCCCGGTAATCGCCGAACTGCACCGGCTGAACGGCATTTCCAATGTGCAAGTGAACAATGCCGTGCTCACTCGTACCAGTACTGCCGGCATGCGCGACTTCTACCTGAAGAAGTCCTTTGCAGTCAGTTCGCTGTTGCCAAACAGTGATAGCGATCAAAGGTCGATAAAGGTGGCCGAGCACCGCATTGAGGATGTGCTCATGGACTTCCGACCGGATGTGCTGCTCTGCGACATTGAGGGCGGCGAGGCAGAGCTTTTCCCCGGATTGGACCTGACTGGCTTACGTGCCGTTATCTTGGAGCTTCACCCGTCAGTGATCGGCAGGGTTTCTGAAGCCGCAATCTACGCTTCACTCGCGGCGTCTGGGCTGTATCCGCGCATCGAACTGTGTTCTGGAACGGTTGTCGCATTCGAGACGGTCAGTCGGAAAGTTGAAGCTTCCGCATGACCCGCCACCTCCTCTTCCTCACCGGCACCCGCGCCGATTTCGGCAAGCTGGAACCCCTGGCCATCGCCGCCCGCGATGCCGGGCACCGGGTCACCTTCTTCGTCACCGGGATGCACCTGCTTGATCGCTACGGCCTGACGGTGAACGAAGTGCGGCGGCTCTCCGGGGTGGGGGTGCATGAATTCCTCAATCAGCGCCCCGGCGATCCGCAGGATGTGATCCTGGCCAAGACAGTCATGGGCTTTTCCGACTATGTCACCGAAAACCGCCCCGACCTGATCGTGATCCACGGCGACCGGATCGAGGCGCTGGCGGCCTCGCTGGTGGCGGCGACGAACTACATCCGCTCGGCCCATGTCGAGGGCGGCGAGGTCTCGGGCACCATCGACGAGGTGTTCCGGCACTGCTGCACCAAGCTGTGCGCCTGTCACTTCGTGTCGTCCGAGGCGGCGGCACGGCGGGTGATGGCGCTGGGGGAACCGGAAGAGACGATCCACATCATCGGCTCGCCGGAACTCGACTTCCACGCGCGGCCCTCGGGCGTGACGATTGACGAAGTGCGCAGTCGCTACGAAATTCCCTTCTCCGACTATGGGATAGCGGTCTTTCATCCGGTGACGTCTGAACAGGATTCCATCGGTGCGCAGGCCGCCGACCTTTTCGGCGCCCTGGAAGCCTCGGGGCGCAACTTCGTGGTGATCGCCCCGAATAACGACCCCGGCTCGGCCGAGATCTTCGCCGTGCTCGACCGCCTGCCGAAGGACCGGTTCCGGGTGCTGCCCTCGATGCGGTTCGCGCATTTTTCCGAACTGATGAAGAACGCGGCCTGCATGGTGGGCAATTCCAGCGCCGGCGTGCGCGAGGCGCCGTTCCTGGGCCTGCCGTCGCTGGATGTCGGCACGCGCCAGACCAACCGGGCCGAGGCACCCTCGGTCATCGCCTGCAAGGCCAGCGACCGCGCGGTGATCCTGGACTTCCTGGCCGGCCATTGGGGCCGACGGGACGCACCGCACCAGGGCTTCGGCCAGGGCACGGCTGCCGGGCGCTTTGTCGAGGCGCTGGCCCGCCCCGAATTCTGGCAGCGCGATCTGCAAAAGGCCTTCCGTGACTGATCCGACCGGCCCCGGCCTGCGCGCCTATCTTGCGGCAAGCCATCTCATCCCGCTGGCGGCACCGTCCCTCCTGCGCCGCCGACTGGTGCGCGGCAAGGAACTGACCGACCGCTGGCGCGAGAAGCTGGGCGAACCCGGCCTGCCACGCCCCGAAGGACCGCTGGTCTGGCTGCATGCCGTGGGCCTGGGCGAGACGCTGGCCCTGCGCGGCCTGATCGCGGCCATGGCGGATCAGGCACCGGGAGCCGAGTTCCTCGTCACCTCGACCACACGCGGATCGGCCGAGGTCATGGCCGCGAACCTGCCGCCCCGCACGCGGCACCAGTTCCTGCCGCTGGACGCGCCCGGCTATCTGCGGCGGTTCCTTGATCACTGGCGGCCCGCGCTTTCGGTCTGGGCCGAACAGGATCTCTGGCCGGGTGCCGTCGTCGCGACCGCGGCACGGGGCATCCCGCTGGCGCTGGTGAACGCCCGGATGAACGCGGCCGCCTTCGCCCGCCGCCGCCGACTGCGCGGCCCTTTTCGCGATATGCTCGCCCGCTTCCGCCTGATCGCCGCGCAGGACGAGACGACGGCCCGGCACCTGCGGCAGCTTGGGGCGCCCGAGGTCCAAGTGACGGGATCGCTGAAGGCCGCTGCCCCGCCGCTGTCTGCCGACCCCGACGCGATGGGGACGCTTCGGCAGATGTTGTCCGGCCGGCCAAGGGTTCTCCTCGCCTCCTCGCATCCCGAGGACGAGGCGGTGGCCCTGACGGTGCTGCGCGGCATGGCGGACCGGCCCTTGTTGCTGATCGCGCCGCGCGAGCCGGCGCGGGGGGGCGACATTGCCGCGATGGCGGCCGGGCTTGGCCTGCGCGCGACGCGGCGCAGCGCGGGCGAGGGGCCTTCGGGCGAGGTCTGGATTGCCGATACCCTGGGCGAGATGGGCCTGTGGTACCGGCTCTGCCCCGTGACCCTGATCGGCGGCACCTTCGGGGCGACCGAAGGCCACAACCCCTGGGAGCCGGCCGCACTGGGCTCTGCCATCCTGCACGGGCCCCGGGTGGCGCATTTCGCCGCCGACTTCGCCCGGCTGGACGAGGCGGAGGCGGCGCTGGAGATCGGGGCCGAAACGCTCGGGCCCGCCCTGCTGGCCGACCATGCCGACCGCGCCGCCCGGGCGCATGCGCTGTCGCAGGCCGCGCGGGACAGCCTCGCGCCCCTGGCGCGCGAGCTTCTGGTGCTGGGGGGGCTGGGATGAGGCTCTGGGTCTTTCTCAGGCTCTGGTCGGCGCTCTGGCATCTCGGGCTGCCCGTGGTCCTGGCCTATCTCTGGTGGCGCGGGCGGAAGGATCCGCTGTATGCCCGCCACATCGGCGAACGCTTCGGCCGCCATGCCGAACAGTCCCCCGGGGCGGTCTGGGTTCACGCGGTCAGCCTGGGCGAACTGCGCTCTGCCGTGCCGCTGATCCGCGCGCTGCTTGATCGGGGCGAAAGGGTGGTGACCACCCATTTCACCCCCGCAGGCCGGCGCGAGGCCGACCGGGTCTTCGCCGCCGACATCGCCGCCGGCCGGCTGACCCCGGTCTGGGTTCCCCTTGAAACCTCATGGGCTTACGCCGGGTTCTTCGATGCTTTCCGCCCGAAACTGGGCCTGGTCATGGAAATCGAGATCTGGCCGCGCATGATCCTTTCCGCGCGCCGGGCGGGCGTGCCGCTTTATCTCTGCAACGCGCAATATCCCTCGGATTCCATGGCGCGCGATGCCCGTCTTGGCATCCGCCCGGCCCTGATGCGGCTTTGCACCGGGGCATTGGTCAAGTCCGGGCTTCAGGCGCAGCGCCTCGCTGCGGTGGGCGTCCCGAACCTCACCGTTACGGGTGAACTGCGCTTCGACCAGCCGATCCCGGCCGAGCATCTGAAGGCCGCCGGCCGCCTGCGCCCGACCCTCGGTCCGCGCCGGGTGATCGCCTTCGCCTCGGTGACCGAGCCCGAGGAAGCGCTGTTCATCGCCGCCGCACAAGAGATCCTGTCGGTCCGCACCCCGCCCGTCATCCTGTTCATCCCGCGCGCGCCGGAACGGTTCGACGCCGTGGCGCGGGCGCTGGCGGCGAAGGGCGTCCTCTTCGACCGCCGCAGCACCCGCTTCGACCACAGCTTCGCGCCGCGCTCGCAGGCGCCGATGGATGTGCTGCTCTGCGATTCGCTGGGCGAGATGTATTTCTACCTGGGCTTGGCGGACCGCGTGGTGGTGGGGGGCGGCTTCCAGCCGAAGGGCAGCCACAACATCATCGAGCCGCTGGCCCTGCGGAAGCCCGTCCTTGTCGGTCCGCAGATCCAGACCATCGAATACCCGGCGGTCGAGGCCATCGCGGCCGGTGTCTGCCATCAGACGACCGCTGACCGACTGGTGCAGGATGTGCTGGCCTGGCCTGATCCCGATCCCGAAGCGATCAGCGCCTTCATGGCGGCTCATTCGGGTGCGACCCGGAGGACACTGGCGGCATTGGAGCCGCTGCTGTCGGATCCTGACTCCGGGCTGACAGGCAAGAACCAGCCGGCTTTCCCTTGACCCGATCCGGATGCCATGCGTGATGGCTACAGGTCCATCTCGATCTGGCCGGTGAACTTCCGGGCCTCCCAGGCAGCCGCGATCAGATCGTTGGTCGCCCGCATCCGATCAAAGCGCGGGCGCAGATGATCTTCCGGCAAGTCCTCTCCGGCGGCGAGTGCCAGGAAATCCCGCGTGGCCGCCAGGAACATCCCGTTGCGTTCAAAGGGAAAAGCGCGCTGTTCCTGCCCCGAGGCCGTCAGCACGTCCAGACGGGCGGCCTGCAAATCCGCCTCGATCCTGCACTGGTCGGTCGCCAGTGCCAGTCGCCGCACGAAGACGGGCGAGATGTAGTCCATCGCCACCGATCCCGCGGCCCCGCCGGGGGCGCTCAGATGCAGGCTTGTTGCGAAATCGACCCCCGGAAATCCGGCATGCCCAAGACTGCGGACATCGTGCAGACGCAACCCCGGAAACAGGGCCAGCATCAGGTCGATCTCGTGACAGAGATCCAGCAACACGCCGCCGCCTTCGGCTTTCGCGGCATAGCTTTCGGCAAAGCGCCAGTTCTGACGCCATTTCCGCACATCATGGCCGATCTCGGCATGAAATCGGAACGTCCGGGACAGGTCCATGGCCGCAAGGGCCCGCACCACCGGATGATAGCGCATCATGAAGCCGATCATCGACCGCCGTGCCACCGGCTCGGCTGCGGCGCGGATCTCGGCGACCTGCGCCATCCTCCAGGCCAGGGGTTTCTCGACGTAGAACGGCCAGCCCCGGTCGGCACATAGCCGGATCAGGTCAAGCCTGACCGGGGTCTCCGTGGCGATGACCATGCCCGCCACGTCGCGCCGAGTGGCCACTGTATCGCGCTGGAAACACCGCCACGGGATCAATTCTGCCCTGGCTCCCAGCGTGGCAAGGTTCTCTGCGTGGCGCCGCCCGATCGATCCCGCCCCGATGACAAGGATGGTTCCGGTCGGGATCACCACGCCGAGAACCCTCCATCGACATTGACCATCTGGCCGGTCATGTAGCCGGCCTGCGGGCTGCACAGGAACAGCATGACGCCGGCGATCTCGTCGGGGCTGGCCATGCGGTTCAGCATGATCAACTCGCCGACGCGGCGCTGGAATTCTTCGGAATGGTTGTTGAAGACGGCCCCGGGAGCAATGGTGTTCACCGTCGCTCCGCGGTGGGCCCAATAGCCTGCAAGCCAGACCGTAAGCCCGTGGATTCCGGCCTTGGACACACCATAGGCGGCGAAGTTCTTGAACGGCATTCCGTCGTAGATCCGGTGATGCGCGCCATTCAGGGCGTACATCGAGGCGACGTTGATCAATGTGCAGGGCCATCTGCCCACGATGTCGCGGTCCATCTGCCGCGCGATCATGAAGGGGGCGGTCAGATTGGTGCGCATCGTGCGTTCCCAGTCGGTCACGCTGATGTCGGCGAAATCGGGAAACGGCTTGCCGGCCCCCATCAATAGCTCGCCCGTGATGGCGGCATTGTTCACGACCACGTTCGGTTGCCAGCCGTCAGCCAGGATGTGTCCGAAGATCTCCGACACCTGAGCTTCATCGCTGACGTCGAGTTCGTAGAATCGGAACCGGTCGTTCCCGGCATGGGCGTCCTGCAAGGCTTCGGCCCGGGCGCCGGGAAGGTCCGAGGCGATGACCCGTGCCCCCGCCGACAGCATCTGCCGCACATAAGTCGAACCCAGCACGCCGCCGGACCCGGTGATGAAGATGGTGCGCGATGCAAGGTCAGTCATGCGATGCCTCTTTCAACCTTTCGCTCAGCAGCCATTCCACAAGCCGGAAATCGAATGGCGTGTCGATATCCACGCAGCGTTCCGGCGGAATTTCGTAAGGGATGACCCGGCCCTCGTAGATGCTGGTCGCGCGCCGCAAGTAGTCCGGGTTGACCACGTATGTGCTTGCCGCATGTTCCCAGACCTTCGGCGCGGATTGCCGCGACCAGACCCCACCCGGCAGTTCCTTCGACACTTTCAGGCCGCCGTCAGGACGAAGCTCCACAAGGTTGAAATATGGATTTTTTCGCGCCTCGCAGACGCTCATCACCATGTCAGGATGTTCGATTTCGTAAAGTGTAAGGGCACCGTCGATATCCTCGGGCAACCGCAGGGGTGAGGTGCAGTCGAGGTCTAGGAAGGCCGAGACCGGCCCGGTCAGCGCCTCGCTTGCCGCCAGCGCGTGCTGCCAGACCCCCCATTTCGGCGCGGAGTCGGTGGCAAGCTCTGCCGGACGCAGACCGATCTCCAGCGCGCCGCGCTTGACGGCATGGTCATAGATCGCCTCGTCGTCGGTGGACACGACCACCGCGCCCACCCGCGGGTTGGCGAAAAGCTGGTCCAGCGACCAGTCGATCAGCGGCTTGCCGTAGAGCATGCGGAAGTTCTTCCCCGGCACGCCCTTCGACCCCTTGCGCGCCCCGATATGACCCAGGATCATCCCTGCCTCCCGTTTCGCCCAGCCCTAGCGCGAAACTGCGGCGGCCACCAGAGGCGGGTGGCGCTGGGGCCATTCGGTCGCCCGGTGCCAGGCCTGCCCGATGGCCAGCACGCGGGCATCCTCGCCCGATCGGCCGATGATCTGCATGCCCATCGGCAGGCCCTGCGCGCCAAAGCCCACGGGCACCGACAGCGCGGGCAGGCCGATCAGGCTGGCCGGCACGACGACCTCCATCCAGCGGTGATAGGTGTCCATCCTGCGACCGGCGATCTCTTGCGGCCAGCGCCAGTCGGCCGGGAAGGGCCAGACCTGCGCCGAGGGCAGCACCACGGCATCGAACCGATGGAACAGCCGCGCCGCATGGGCGTGCCAGCGGCTGCGGATGACGCTGGCCTCGTAAACGGCCTGGGCCGTCAGCCCCAGACCCTGCTCGATTTCCCAGAGCGTCTCGGGCTTGGTCAGCGCCCGTTTGGCGGGGTCTTCCGCCAACGCCCGCTTGCCGCCGGCGTTGAGCATCGCCCGCAACGTGACCCAGGATTGCCACAGCTTCTCGGCCGGGAAGGGCGGGGCAAGAGGCTCGACCACCGCGCCCATGTCTTCCATCCGGCGCAGGGCGCTCTCGCAGAGATCGAGGATACCCGGCTCCATCGCATAGGCCCCGCCCCAGTCGCCCAGCCAGCCGATCCGGCAGCCTCGCATCCCGCCTTCCAGCCCCGTCAGCAGATCGGGCACCCGGCGCGGGAAGGGCACTTCGGGGTTCTCGCCCGCCAGCACCGCAAGCAGCCGCGCCAGATCCTCGACCGTACGGGCCATCGGCCCCTCGGTCGAAAGCGTGGACAGATAGGTATCCCCCTCGGCATCCTGCGGCACCAGACCCCAGGTCGGGCGAAAGCCGTAGACGTTGCAGAAGGCCGCCGGGTTGCGCAGGCTGCCCATCATGTCCGACCCGTCCGCCACCCAGGCCATGCGACAGGCCAGCGCCGCCGCCGCTCCGCCCGAAGACCCGCCCGTGCTGCGCGACAGGTCATAGGGGTTGCGCGTGACCCCGAAGACCGGGTTGAAGCTGTGCGACCCCTGGCCCCATTCCGGCACATTGGTCTTGGCCGCGATCACCGCCCCCGCCGCCCGCAATCGCGCGGCCACGAGGTCGTCCCCTGTCGGCACATGATCGGCAAAGACGGGCGAGCCCCAGGTCGTCCGCAGCGCCTCTGTCGCCACCAGATCCTTTACGGCAAAGGGGATGCCATGCAGCCACCCGCGCGGTTCGGCGTCATCCAGACGCCGGGCCTCGGCCATCAATGCGTCGGGATCACGCAATGAAACCAGCGCGTTGATGGCAGGATTGACCGACACCACCCGGTCAAGCCAGACGGCCATCACTTCGGACGGGGCAACCTTCCGGGCATGGATCGCCGCCGAAAGTTCTGTCGCGGACCATTCCAGCACGGCGTTCCCTTCCCCAGACATCCCAGCCGGAGCGGGGGGCGCCCCCCGCTCCGCCGGGTCGAACAAGGCCTATTTCTGCAATTCGGTCCAGATCGCAGTGATGTAGTCCAGCGCCTTGCCGGTGCAGGTCGGCAGGAACACACCCGCCGCCTTGTGCTCTTCGGGGATCATCACCTCGGGTGCCTCGCGCATTTCCGGGTCCATGAAGGCTTCCGAGCCGGCGATCCCGTTCGCATAGCGCGCAAAGTTCGAGATCAGCGCGGCGTTCTCGGGCAGCATGATGAAGTCGAGGAACCTGTAGGCCTCGTCCACGTTCTTCGCATCCGACAGCAGCGCGACCGAATCCATGAACAGCGGATAGCCCTCGCGCGGGTAGCCATACTGCACGTCGCCATTGGTGTTGAGCCGCACCCGCATGGTCGAGCCGTTCCAGTTGACCGAGGCTGCCCAGTCGCCGTTCGACAGCCGTTCGGTCGCGCCATAGTCCATGCTGATCCAGTCGGGCTTGGCCGCCAGCAGCGCGTCGCGCGCCTTCTTCATGACCTCGGGGTCCTCGCTGCACGGCTCGCCGCCGACATACATCGTGGCCAGCGCCACGATGTCGTTCATCTCGGGCACGACGTTGATCTTGCCCTTCAGCTCGGCCGGCACATCCAGGAAGACGGCCGAGGTGTTGATGTCGCCGGAATAGACCTTGGTGTTCACCGCGATCCCGGTCGAGCCCCACTGCCACGGAATGGTGAACTTGCGACCCGGGTCCCAGGCCACGTCGCGCCATTCCGGGGCGATGTTGGCATGGTTCGGCAGCCTCGACAGGTCCAGCTCCTGGATCAGGCCCTTCTCGATCCAGATCGGCACATAATTTGCCGAGGGCACCACAAGGTCGAAGCCCGACCCTCCGGCCTCGACCTTGGCCAGCGCCACGTCGTTGCTGTCATAATCGGTGACCGTGACCTTGATCCCGGTTTCCTTCTCGAACTTCGCCAGAAGCTCGGGGCTGGTGTAGTTGCCCCAGTTGTAGAGTTGCAGCTTGCCTTCCGCCGAGGCAAGGCCGGTCGAGGCCAGAAGCAGCGCGGTTGCGGACAGAAGTCTTTTCATTGTCGTCTCCCGGTTGGTTGTCAGTCTCTTTTGCGGGTCAGCAGGAAAAAGGCGGTCAGCAGGACCACCGTCACCCCCAGAAGCATGGTCGAGATGGCGTTGACCTCGGGGGTGAAGGCGCGGCGCAGCTGGCCCAGCATGTAGGTGGGCAGCGTGTCCTGCCCGCCCGATTTCACGAACTCGGTAATCACCACGTCATCCAGGCTGATGACGAAGGACAGCATCGCCCCGGCCATGATCCCGGGTGCCAGCAGGGGAAGGGTCACCCGCCGGAAGGTCTGCCAGGGGGTCGCGTAAAGATCGGCCGCGGCGGTTTCCAGCGACAGGTCCATGCTTTCCAGCCGGGCGCGGATCGGCAGATAGGCGAAGGGGATGCAGAAGGCGGTATGGGCCGCGATCAGGTAGCCCAGGCCCTGATACCCCGTGGCGACCTTGATGATCCCGAAGAAGATCATCAGCGCCACGGCCGTCACCACCTCGGGCACCATCAGCGGCTGGTTGATCATCACATAGATCAGCGTCTGGCCCCGGTAGGCCCGCCGCCGTGTCGTTCCAAGCGCGGCCAGCGTGGCCAGCGTCGTTGACAGGACCGAGGCCGAAACCCCGATGACAAGCGACCGCACGGTCGCATCCTTCACCGCCTGGTTCGCCCAGGCATCGCCGTACCAGTGCAGCGAGAACCCGCCCCAGACCGCGACCGAGTTCGAGGCGTTGAACGAGAAGATCACCAGCGTCACGATCGGCAGATAAAGCAGGACGAAGGCCGCGACGGCCATGGTCGCAAAGCCGGGCAGGCGGCTGATCTGGAACCCGCGCTCAGCCATGGCCCGCGCTCCGGTCGCGGTTCGCCACCCGGACATAGACCAGCAGCGCCGCCATCACGATGATCAGCAGCAGCACCGACAGCGCCGCGCCCAGCGGCCAGTTCCGGCCTTGCAGGAATTGCAACTCGATGAAGTTGCCGATCATCATCTTCTTGCCCCCGCCCAGGATGCGCGGGGTGACATAGGCGCCCAGCGAAGGCACGAAGACCAGGATCGACCCGGCGATGATCCCCGGCTTCACGATGGGCAGGATGACCCGGCGCAGGGTCGTCCAGCGGCTGGCGTAAAGGTCGTAGGCGGCCTCCAGCAGCCGCATGTCGAAGCGCTCGATCGTGGCGTAAAGCGGCAGCACCATCAGCGGCAGGTACACATAGGTCATCCCGATCAGCACGGCGGTCTCGGTATAGACGATGCGCAGGGGTTCGCTGATCACGCCCAGCCAGAGCAGCGTCGTGTTCAGGATGCCCTCGTTGCGGATCACCTCGTTGATCGCGAAGGTGCGGATCAAAAGGTTGGTCCAGAACGGAATGGTGATCAGGAACAGCCACAGCGCCCGCTGCGAGGGCGGGCGCGTGGCGATGAACCAGGCGGTCGGGAAGCCGATGACAAAGGTCAGGGCCGTGGTCGTCAGCGACAGCCAGACCGAGCGCCAGAAGATCTTCAGATGCGCGTCGGCCAGGGTATAGCGGTCCTCGAAGATGTCGTAGCTCAGAAAGATCGAGCGCCAGCCTTCGATCGAGAACTGCCGGATCACGCCGCCGGTGTCGTTCGCGGTCAGGAAGGAATAGTAGACCACGATCAGCAGGGGCCCCGAGGCCGCCAGCGCCAGCACCACCAGCGCCGGCAGCGACAAAAGCCAGCCGTTGCGGGCAGAGGCGCGGAGGGCCTGTTCCTCGGCGGGGCTCATTCAGTCCTCCACCCGTTGCACGGCGCCGTCCGCAAAGCGGATGCCGACCGCCTGGCCCTCGACCAGTCCGGCCTCGCCCGAGGCCGGGCTTTGCAGCCGCGCGACGACCTCGGTCCCGTCCGCCAGCGCCAGGTGGCAATGCGTGTCGGTGCCGAAATAGACCAGCGTCCTGACCGTCGCCTTCAGCCCGTCCGAGGGCAGGCCAAGCCGCACCTGTTCGGGCCGGACGCTGACCGTCGCCTCGCCGCCCGCGGGCAGGCCCGGCACGTCGATCCGCTCTCCGGTGGCAAGGCGAATCGCCCCGGCCTCGGCGGTGCCGTGCAGGAAGTTGGTCTCGCCGATGAAACTGGCGACGAAGCGGTTCTTCGGATGGATGTAGATGTCCTTTGCCGATCCGACCTGCTGGATCTTCCCCGCACTCATCACCGCGATGCGGTCGGACATGGTCAGGGCTTCTTCCTGGTCATGGGTCACGAAGATGAAGGTGATGCCCGTCTCCAGTTGCAGCCGCTTCAGCTCGATCTGCATCTCCTTGCGCAACTTCAGGTCCAGCGCCGACAGCGGCTCGTCCAGCAGCAGCACCTTGGGCTGCGGCGCCAGCGCGCGCGCCAGCGCCACCCGCTGCTGCTGCCCGCCCGACAGCTGGCTGGTCTTGCGACCCGCCATCGCCTCCAGCTTGACCAGGGCCAGCATCGCGGCGGTCCTGGCCTTGACCTCCGACGCGGGCTTGCCAAGCATTTCAAGCCCGAACGAGATGTTCTGCGCCACGGTCAGGTGCGGAAACAGCGCATAGCTCTGGAACACCGTGTTCACCGGGCGGCGGTTCGGCGGCAGGGTGGTGATGTCGGTCCCGTCCAGCAGGATCGTGCCCTCTGTCGGCATCTCGAAGCCCGCGATCAGGCGCAGAAGCGTGGTCTTGCCGCAGCCCGAGGGCCCAAGCAGCGTGAAGAACTCGCCTTGCCGGATGTCCACCGAAACATCGTCCAGCGCCCGCACCACGCCGCTGCCTTGCCCGAACGCCTTCACGACATTCCGGGCCGAGATCGTCACCGCATCGGCCAAGGACACCCCCATTCATCCCCGCTTTTGATCATATTGGGCGGAATCCTTCCCGCGGGACAAGCGATTCCTTGCCCTCAACCTGCCATCGGCGCCCTTTTCCCCGCCCAGGGGGCGGCGCGCTCGATCTCTGCACAGAGGCTGATCAGAAGCTCGTCCTGCCCGAACTCCGCCGCCAGGTGAATGCCGATCGGCAGCCCGGCCGAGGAGCGGCCCAGAGGCAGGCTGGCCGCCGGCTGGCCGCTGGCGTTGAACACGGCGCAGAAGGGGGAATAGGCGAAGATGCCGTCCGGCCCGGTGCGGAAGCCCACGTAATCCTCGGTGTCGTGGCTGAAGCGTCCGATCCGCGCCGGCGGTTCGGCCAGCGTCGCCGACAGCAGCACCTCCGGCCCCTGATCGAAGAACCCAGCCATCTGCCGCCCGAAGGCATGGATCTCGCCCACCGCCTCCAGATAGCGGGTGGGATGCAGGGTCTGCGCATGGGCCCAGGCGCCGCGCCCGACGCCCTCGACCTCGTCCGGCCGGGGCGGACGGTCCCCCAGTTTCGACCGGATCGACAGCGCGGTGCCGATGCCGACGATGTCGGTCCAGGCCCGCATCATCATGCCCACATCCGCCTGCGGCCGGGCCGGTTCGACCCGATGGCCCAGCGATTCCAGCAGTCGGCCCGCCGCGCGCACCGCCTCGGCCACCTCGGGGTGGATCGGCGCGCCGGTGAAGGTCGTGTCGCAGATCCCGACCCGCAGCCGCCGCGGCGGGCGGCTGATCGCCGCCGCATGGCCCCGCACCAGCGGCGGGGCGACATAGGGCGCGCCCAGGTCCGGGCCCTCGCAGGCGTCCAGCATCACCGCCGTGTCCCGCACCGACCGCGTGAGGAACCCGTCGATCGCCATGCCCGCCCAGCCTTCGCCCGCGTAAGGCCCGTCCGGCAGCCGCGCCCGCGTCGGCTTGAAGCCGAACAGCCCGCAACTGGACGCCGGGATCCGCACCGACCCGCCCCCGTCCGAGCCATGCGCCATGGCCACGATCCCCGCCGCCACCGCCGCCCCGGCCCCGCCCGAGGACCCGCCCGGCGTGTGGTCCAGGTTCCAGGGGTTCCGCGTCGGCCCGCCATAGACGACGGCTTCGGTCGCCGCCCCAATGCCGCCCTCGGGTGCGGTCGTGCGCCCGAAGGTCACGACCCCCGTCGCCTTCATCCGCGTGAAGATCGCCGAATCCTGCGCATAGACGGTGTTGGCGAACAGGCGCGAGCCATTGTGGCTGGGAAAGTCCCGCGCCTCGGCGCCCAGGTCCTTGATCAGGAAGGGCACGCCGCGGAACGGCCCCGGCGGCAGGCCCTCGGCAATCGCCTTGCGCGCCACGCCTTCCTGCACCAGCACCACCGCGTTCAGGGCCGGATTGCGCGCCTCGACCGCGGCCAGTGCCGCATCCAGCAGCTCGGACGGCGTGACCTCGCCCGCGGCCACCAGCGCCGCCAGGGCGGTTGCGTCCACGGCCCCCAGATCTCCGATCATCCCGGTCTCCCTTCCTGCGGCGCGCCCAGCCTGCGACGGGCCGCAGGGGATCGTCATGTCCGAACCCGACATCGCCTGCCGCTATCGGACGGACAGAGGCGCGTCAGCGTCCCGGCATCACCCGAGCCAGGGCCTCGCGCAGCGCCTCGGGCAGGATCGGCTTGGGCAGGAACCCGTCAAGGGCCGCGCGCAGCGCCTCGTCCTCGCGCACGGCCAGGATGTCCGCCGTCATCGCGATGACCGGAATCCGCTGGCCGTGGCGGGCGCGGATATGTTGCAGCGTCTCGGCCCCGTCCATGCCGGGCATCATCAGGTCCAGCAGCACCGCGTCCACGCCGCCCTGCTCCAGCCGTTGCAGGGCCTCGGGGCCGCTGGCCGCCTCGATGAACCGGGCGCCGATGGCGGTCAGCAACTGGCCGGCGACCAGCCGGTTGGTGGCGATGTCGTCCACCACAAGGACGGTGCAGTCGCGCAGGTCCGACAGCTCGCGCTGCTGCGGCACGGCCTCGGCCTCGGGGGCCAGGACGGTCAGGCGCATGGTCGTGCCCTGGGCCGTGGGCAGGATCACCAGATCGCCCGACATCTGCCGCGCCACTGCCCGGCTGATCGCCAGGCCCAGACCCACGCCGGGCGTCTCGCTTGATCCGCGGAAGAAGGGTTCGAACACCTTCTCCCGCAAGGCCTCGGGGATGCCGCGGCCCTGGTCGGCCACGTCGATGACCAGCCGCGACCGCATGTAGCGCACCGTGACCGACACCGGCCCGCGCGCGGAATGCTTCAGCGCGTTGCCGACCAGATTGCCCAGGCATTGCCGGACGCGCTGGCTGTCGATCAGCAGATGCGTCGGCACGTCGCGTTCGACCGTCACCACAAGGTCGCGCCCCTGGTTGCGCGCCTGAAGCTCGAAGACCAGCAGGTTGGCCGACAGTTCCGCCCGGACCGCGACCGGGCGCGGGGTGATCGCGACCCGGCCCTCGGTCAGGGCCGAGTAATCCACCGCATCGTCCAGCATCACGGCCAGGTCGCGGGCCGAGGTGACGATGGTGCGCAGCCGCTGCCGCGACGGGCCGCTGGCCGAGGCCGCCTCGATCTCGCCCAGGCCGATGACGGCGTTCAGCGGCGTGCGCAGTTCGTGGCTGATCTGGGCAAGGAAGCGACCCTTGGCGACATTCGCCGCCCGCGCCGCCGCCGCCGCCTCGACCCCGGCCCGGTGCATCCGGTTGTTCGAGATCATCGCGGTCGCGGTGTAGCCGAAGGTGACCAGGACCGTCAGCGTCGAAATGCCAAGCGCGATCCAGTTCCCGCCGGCGATCCAGTGCCACGTGTTGAAGCCCAGCACGACCGCGCCCGCGCTGATCAGGCCGACAATGCCAAGCGGCAGATGGATCGACCGGACCGAGGTCAGGTGCAGCAGCGCACCCATCACGATCCCGACGGAGATCGCCTTGGCATAGGGATCGTCGTGCAGCCAGAGCATGCCGGCGGCGGAAATGATCGCCGCCTCCATCGGTATGAGGGTGGCCAGATAGGCCAGATGGCGGCCAGGCTGCCGGGCGGGGTCAAGGCCGCGCAGCAGGCGCTGCGAGACGATCTCGCCGATGATCTCGACGCAGAACAGCGCGGCGGCCAGGGCCGGCGGGATGAACAGCGAACACAGAACATAGGCGAGTGCGACAAGGATCAGACGCGGCAGGAACTCGCCGCGGAGGATGCGGTACTGCCGCGCCAACTCGTCCCGGACCCGCTCTGCTTCGGCAATCGAGGGGCTGGGAAGCTTGGGCATCGGGCGGGTTGCACCAGGGCGTTGACGGGGCTGTCCGACACTAGCCCCATCGCTGTGCCGCCGGTCAAGGGCCGGTCTCCGGTTCGATGCGCAGTTC
Source organism: Rhodobacter calidifons (assembly GCF_011174775.1). Taxonomy (GTDB): domain Bacteria; phylum Pseudomonadota; class Alphaproteobacteria; order Rhodobacterales; family Rhodobacteraceae; genus Tabrizicola; species Tabrizicola calidifons. The sequence continues at coordinate 65,908 of NZ_JAANHS010000001.1, read as the reverse complement.
CTGCCGCAGCGTGCCGCCCTTGCCATAGATCAGGATGCGGTCGTCCTCGGTGACGATGGCGGTCCAGCCGGTGCCGAAGGTCACGGCGGCGGGCCGGGTGCCTTCGGGCAGGTGCAGCCCCGCGGGCAGGGCAGGGGTCTGGGGGGCGAAAGTCTGAGGCATGCGGGTGACAAGCAGCCCGACCACGGTTATGACGCCGCCGATCATGGTAAGCGTCAACAGGACGACAAGCCATTTCAGCAGCCGCAGGCCGGGCGGCAGGGCGGCATCGGGGGCCTCGGGCGTGACGGGATCGGACAGCGGAGACGACATGGACGGGCCTTTCGAGGACGATGACGTCGCGGGCGGGGGCGGCGGCGGGACGCTTTCGGTGACCATCGGCCCGGAGGCTCCCGCCCGCCTTGATAAGGCCCTTGCCGCCGCCGTGCCAGAGGCAGCCGCCCTGTCCCGGTCGCGGCTGATGCGGATGATTGCCGAGGGCGCGGTCAGCCGCGCGGGGCAGGTGGTGACCGACCCCAAGGCGAGGGTGGCCGAAGGCGAGATCTACCTTCTGCGGCTGGACCCCGCCGCCGAGGTCGAGACCCGGGCCGAGGCGATCACGCTGTCGGTCGTCTGGGAGGATGCCGATCTCATCGTCATCGACAAGCCCGCGGGCATGGTCGTCCATCCCGCGCCGGGTTCGCCCTCGGGGACGCTGGTCAACGCGCTGCTGCACCATTGCGGCGACACGCTTTCGGGGATCGGGGGCGAAAGGCGGCCGGGGATCGTGCACCGGATCGACAAGGATACCTCGGGGCTTCTGGTCGTGGCCAAGTCCGACCGGGCGCATCACGGGCTGGCGCGGCAGTTCGAGGAGCATTCGGTCAACCGGCACTATCTGGCCGTGGTCCATGGCCTGCCCTCTGCCGCCGATCCCCGGCTGCGCGGCCTGCGGGGGGTCGGCTTCGAGCCGGGGGGAACCCTGCGGATCGCCACCAACCTGGCCCGGCACCGCACCGACCGGCAGCGTCAGGCGGTGGTCTGGGAGGAGGGCCGCCACGCCGTCACCCGGGCGCGGGTCGTCGAGGCCTTCGGGGCCGACCAGGCGGCGCTGATGGACTGCTGGCTGGAGACCGGCCGCACGCATCAGATCCGGGTCCACCTGGCCTATGCCGGGCATGGCCTGGTCGGGGACCGGACCTATGGCGGGCGGCGGAAGCTGTCGGCCGCGCTGGGGCGGGGGGCGGAGGTCGGGAACGGCTTCCCCCGGCAGGCGCTGCATGCGGCCAGCCTGGGGTTCGACCATCCGGTGACGGGGGAGAGGATGGAGTTCACCTCGCCCCTCCCGCCGGACATGGCCGGGCTGATCGAGGCCCTGCGGGCCGGATGAGGCCGGGGGCGCCGCGCGCGGCGCATTCATGCACGCCAATGAAATCAATGGCTTGTCTGTGGGCGTTAGGGATATGTTAGGGTTTCCGCAGCCCCGTGCTCGGGGGGCCGGATTTCCTGAGCCAGAAATCTGACACATCCCTTACGGAAGGGATCCGGGTCCGCCGTAGCTGTGGGTGCACGGGCCGAAAGCGGCCAATGGAGTGCGTTTCATGTCCGAGACTGTGGCAACCTGCTGACGTCATCCGCCCCCTCGGGGGCTGCCGGATGACATGAACGACCCGACGAAGCGCATCGGCCTTCGTCCGGTCTGGCATGGCTACAGACTTCGGACAAGTCCAATGAACATCTCGCGGACCGAACAAAGGGTCCTTCACGTCCTCGCCCTTGGCGGGCGTATCGAACACGCGCGCAGCAGCGGCAGGGTCCGCGAGATCCTCTGCGTGACCCGCGACGGGCTGATCCGGGCCGACTGCACGCTGGAGGTCTTCCAGCGGCTGCGGCGCAAGCGGCTGATCGCTTCGGAAGGCGGCGGACCCTACCGCATCTCGCGGCCGGGGCGGCTGTCGGTGCGGGCGCAGGCCGACAATCAGGGCTGATGCAGGACAACGCGGCGCGGGTGACGGGCGCGGATGCCTCCGGCGGGAGTATTTGTGACATGGGCAAGCGCCTGAGTGTGTTCGGTGGGTGTCGCACGGGCCTGCCCGAGGCCAGCCGGCGGCGTGTTGGCCTGGGCGGGCGCCCCTCTCCGGCGCCCGCCCGCCGCTTTGCAGGCGCAGCATTGTCGGGCATCCGTCATCGGCGTATGACTCCTGCCATCACCGACTGTCTGAGTCGGTACCGGCATCGGAGCCAACGCTTGCCCCTCCTGCCAGGGGGAAACCACATCCGGCCGTCGCCGCAAGGCGGTTCTGCCGGGTCGCCTGAGCCAATCGCAACCCACACATCGCCAGCCACGATGTCACCCGAGGGTGAATCATGATCCATGACCCGTTGCCGCGGGGCGTTCAGCCTGCCTTGCCTCTGTTTGACGAAGACAAGAGCGAATTGGCGGACTGTCTGACCGCAGAGGGACAAGCCGACGACATCCACAGCGACGCAGCCGGGCGACAGGGCGTCGCGGCGCTGACGCCGGGCGCGATCGGAGTCGTCTATGGCGACATCGGCACCTCGCCGATCTATGCCTTCCGCGAGGCCCTGCGCGCCACCGGCGCAGCCGTGCCCGGCGCGGGCGAGGTGCCGGGCATCCTGTCGCTGCTGATCTGGACGCTGATCCTGATCGTGACGGTCAAATATGTCTTCCTGCTGCTGCGCGCCGACAACCGGGGCGAGGGCGGCATCCTTGCGCTTTACACGCTGGTGCGGCTGGCGGCGGGGCGGCGGTCGGTGCCGGTTCTGCTGCTGGCCCTGGCCGGGGCGGCGCTGTTTGCCGGTGACGCGGCGATCACGCCGGCGATTTTCGTCCTGTCGGCGGTCGAGGGGCTGGGGCTGATCCTGCCCGCGCTGACGGCTTACGTCCTGCCGATCACGCTGGGCATCCTGCTGGTGCTGTTCGTGGTGCAGCGGCGCGGCACGGCCAGCGTGGCGGCGCTGTTCGGGCCGATCTGCGTGGTCTGGTTCCTGACGCTGGCGGGCCTTGGCCTGTGGCACATCGCGGACGAGCCGTCTGTGCTGGCCGCGTTCAATCCGGTCTGGGGGCTGATCTTCCTGCTGAACCATCCGGGCGTGGCCTTCGTGGTGCTGGGCGCGGTGTTCCTGGCGGTGACCGGGGGCGAGGCGCTTTATGCCGATCTGGGCCATTTCGGGCGGCGGCCGATCATGCTGGCCTGGTTCTGCCTGGTGCTGCCGGCGCTGGTGCTGAACTATCTGGGGCAGGGGGCGATGGTGCTGGTGCATCCCGAACGGGCGGCGGATTCCTTCTTTGCAATGACGCCCGAGCCGGGGCTGCCGCTTCTGGTGATCCTGGCGACGATGGCCACGGTCATCGCGAGCCAGGCGGTGATCACCGGGGCCTTTTCCATGGCGCGGGGGGCGATCCAGCTGGGGTTCCTGCCGCGGCTGCGCATCCGCCACACCGCCGAGGGGCAGAGCGGGCAGATCTACATCGGCTCGGTCAACTGGCTGCTGTTGGCCGGGGTGCTGTGGCTGGTGCTGAGCTTCGGGTCCTCCTCGGCGCTGGCTTCGGCCTACGGGATCGCGGTGACCGGGTCCATGGTGCTGACAACCTGTCTGGGCATGCTGTATCTGGTGCGCGGCAAGGGCCTGTCGGTGCCGCTTGCGCTGCTGGTGGGCGCGCCTTTCCTGACGATGGAGCTGGTGTTCCTTGCGTCGAACGCGCTGAAGATCGGCGATGGCGGCCATGTGCCGGTGGTGGCTGCGGCGGTCACGGGGTTCGTGATGTGGACCTGGTGGCGCGGCACGCAGGCCGTGCGCGCGCGGGTGGCGAAGCTGGCCGTTTCCACCGGCAGTTTCGTGAAGAGGATGCGAGACTCGTCCGTCAATGTGATCCCCGGGACGGCGTTCTTCCTTACCGGCGACCCGGACATCGTGCCCTCGGCCCTGCTGCACAACATCAGGCACAACCGGGTGCTGCACGAGCAGACGGTCCTCTTGACGGTCGAGACGCTGCGGGTGCCCTGTGCGAGGGCCGAGGAGCGGGCGAGCGTGGAGCCCCTGGAAGGCCGTTTCATCCGGGTGATCCTGCGCTTCGGCTTCATGGAGACGCCGAACGTCAGCCGGGCGATGGCCCATGCGCGGGCGGCGGGGCTGAAGTTCGACGTGATGGCCTCGACCTTCTTCCTGGGGCGCAGGCGGGCGGTGGCGACGGGGAGCGGGGTGGAGCTGTGGCTGGACAAGGCCTATGTCGCGCTGAGCCGGATGGCGGCGGACCCGTCGGACTTCTACCACCTGCCGCGCGACCGGGTGGTGGAACTGGGGGAGCGGGTGGCGATCTGACGAAATCGGTCGGGAATTCTGACATTCGCGTGAAATCCTTGACATGTTTCTTTTCGACCAACGGCGGGAGCCACAGCTGGCGTTAAGGGTTGCATGATAGAGACCCTTGCAGGGGCGCTGTGGTTACCTTAGGTTATCGGCGTCCCGGGGGCGCTTACGCACCGGGATGAACAGGGGGCAAGATGAGCACCTACACCAACCTACCCGCACCCAGCCCGGAACAGGGGCTGAACCGGTATTTGCAGGAGATCCGCAAGTTTCCGCTGCTGGAGCCGGAAGAGGAGTACATGCTGGCCAAGCGCTGGGTCGATCATCAGGACCCCGAGGCGGCGCACAAGCTGGTCACCAGCCACCTGCGCCTGGCGGCGAAGATCGCCATGGGCTATCGCGGCTATGGCCTGCCGCAGGCCGAGGTGATCTCCGAGGCGAACGTGGGCCTGATGCAGGCGGTCAAGCGCTTCGACCCGGAAAAGGGCTTCCGCCTGGCCACCTATGCGATGTGGTGGATCCGCGCGGCGATCCAGGAATACATCCTGCGGTCCTGGAGCCTGGTGAAGCTGGGCACGACCTCGGCCCAGAAGAAGCTGTTCTTCAACCTGCGCAAGGCCAAGGCCAAGGTCGGCGCGCTGGAGGATGGCGACCTGCGCCCGGAGAACGTGGCCCAGATCGCGCGCGACCTCAGCGTTTCCGAGGAAGAGGTCATCGACATGAACCGCCGGCTCTCGGGCTCGGACGCCTCGCTGAACGCGACCGTGGGCTCGGACGGCGACAGCGCGACGCAGTGGCAGGACTGGCTGGAGGACGAGGACAGCGACCAGGCCGAGGCCTATGAGGAAAAGGACGAGCTGGACGCCCGCCGCGCGCTTCTGGCGCAGGCGATGGCGGTGCTGAACGACCGCGAGAAGGACGTGCTGATGCAGCGCCGCCTGGCCGAGGACCCGGTGACGCTGGAGGAACTGTCGGAAAGCTATGGCGTCAGCCGCGAACGCATCCGCCAGATCGAGGTCCGCGCCTTCGAGAAGCTTCAGGCCCGGATGCGCGAGCTGGCCAAGGGCAAGGGGATGCTGGTCCCGGCGTGAGCGGGGCGCCGATTTCCGTGCGGAAATCGGCCCGGAGCCTGTGCAGGCTCCGGGCCGGAGTTTTTGAAAACTCCGGCTTGCGCCCGGTCGGTTTTCGTTGATCCCGGATCACGGCAGGGATAGGGAAGCGGCCATGCGCATGATCGACACCTTCCTGAAACCGATGCACCCCGAGGGGTGGAAGTTCGTTCCCGTCTTTGCGGCGGTCACGCTGGTCCTGTTCTGGATCTGGGACCCGCTGGGCTGGCTGGGTCTGGGCCTGACCGTCTGGTGCTACTATTTCTTCCGCGACCCCAGGCGCGCCGTCCCGGAAAACGCAGGCCTTCTGGTCAGCCCCGCCGATGGCGTCGTCAGCCTGATCGAACGCGCGGTGCCACCGGCCGAGCTGGGGATGGGCCCCGAGGCTCTGGTGCGGGTTTCGGTCTTCATGTCGGTCTTCAACTGCCATGTGAACCGCGCGCCCATCGCGGGCACGGTGACGGCAGTGGCCTATCGGCCGGGCAAGTTCTTCAACGCCTCGCTGGACAAGGCGTCCGAGGAGAACGAGCGCAATGCGCTGGCCATCGAGATGGCGGACGGGCGCAAGATCGCCGTGGTGCAGATCGCGGGCCTGGTCGCGCGGCGGATCATGTGCTGGAAGCAGCCGGGTGAGAGGGTGCGGACCGGCGAACGCTTTGGCCTGATCCGCTTCGGCAGCCGTCTGGACGTCTACCTGCCCGAGGGCGTGCAGCCGCAGGTGGCGCTGGGGCAGACGATGATCGCGGGCGAAACGGTGATCGCGCTGATCGGTCAGGACGCCCCGGCGCGCGTGGCGCGGGTGGAGTAGCCCATGGCTCGCAACCCGACCGACGCCCCGCGCGAGCTTTTGCTTCTGAAGCTGTTGCCGAATCTGGTGTCGATCCTGGCGCTGTGTTCGGGGCTGACGGCGATCCGCTATGCGATTGCGGGGAACTACACGCTGGCGGTGCTGCTGATCGGGATCGCGGCGGCGCTGGACGGGCTGGACGGGCGGCTGGCGCGGATGCTGAAATCGGAAAGCGCCATCGGGGCCGAACTCGACAGCCTGTGCGACTTCGTGAACTTCGGCGTGACGCCGGCGCTGGTGCTGTATCTCTGGGGGCTGCGGCCCGAGACGAGCCTGGGGTGGATCGCGGTGCTGGTCTATGTGGTCTGCTGCATGTTGCGGCTGGCCCGGTTCAACGTGGGCAGCAAGGTGGCGGCGGGAGAGGCGGCGGAGAAGACCTCGTTCATCGGCGTGCCTTCGCCTGCGGGCGCGCTGCTGGTGCTGTCGCCGCTGTATCTGGTCTTTGCCCTGGACCGGACCCTGCAGATTTCGCCGGTGCTGGTGGCGGCCTGGATGGTCGGGATCGGCGCGCTGATGATAAGCCGGGTCCGCACGCCGTCGCTGAAGCGCATCACCGTTTCCTCGGACCATGCGCGCTATGTGCTGGTGGCGGCGGTGGTGGTTGTCGCGGCGGTCCTGACCTACCCCTGGGTCACGCTGCTGACGCTGTGCCTGGCCTATCTGGCGGGGGTCCTGTGGCTGGCGCTGCGCGGATGGCGCCGGGCGCCGACCGGCTGACGCACGCCTGGGTTGCGTCTTTTGCTTGCAATCCTGCGCAGGCCGGGCACAGTCGCGCGCGCAGGAATTTTCACGAGAGTCGCATGCAGATCGATGCCATTCAGAAAACCTATCGTCGTTGGGCCCCGGTCTATGACCTGACCTTCGGGCGCATCACCCAGGGCGGCCGCATCCTGGCGGCGAACCATGTCAACGCCCAGGGCGGCGAGGTGCTGGAAGTGGGCATCGGCACCGGCCTTGCGCTGGACTACTACGCCCCGAATGTGCGCGTCACCGGCATCGACCTGTCGGCCGAGATGCTGCGCGAGGCCGCGAACCGCGCCCATCGCAAGGGCCTGAAGAACCTGGCCGGGCTTTACCAGATGGACGCGCGCGAGATCGCCTTTCCCGATGCCGCCTTCGACCATGTGGCTGCCATGCACATCATGTCGGTCGTCCCCGAGCCCGAGCGGGTGCTGGACGAGATGGCCCGCGTCTGCCGTCCCGGCGGTTCGGTCATGATCGCCAATCACTTTGCCGGGCGGGCCGAGGGCTGGTCCTGGGCCGAACGGCTGGCGGCCCCGCTGGCCGATCTTCTGGGCTGGCATTCGGATTTCGCCATCGAGCGGGTGCTGGGCCATCCGAAGCTGAGACTGGAGGAACAGGTCCAGGTCCCGCCCTTCGGACTGATGACCTTCCTGCGCTTCCGACGGGTTGAATAGTCCGGCAAACTCTGCCCTAGTGCGCCCGACATCCGGCAAGCAGGGGGGGCGGTCATGAAACCAGTCAGATGGGGTGTGCTCGGGGCCGCCAATTTCGCGCGCGAACACATGGCCCCCGCGATCCATGCCGCCGAAGGGGCCGAACTGGTGGCGCTGGCGACGTCGGACCCGGCGAAGGCGGCGGGGTTCCGGGCCTTCTGCCCCGGCCTGACAGTGCATCCCACCTATGAGGCGCTGCTGGCCGATCCGGGGGTCGATGCGGTCTATATCCCGCTGCCGAACCATCTGCATGTGGACTGGACGCTGAAGGCGCTGGCTTCGGGCAAGCATGTGCTGACCGAAAAGCCCATCGCGCTGCGGGCCGAGGAGATCGACCGGATCATCGCCGCGCGTGACGCATCGGGCCTTCTGGCGGCCGAGGCCTACATGATCGTCCACCATCCGCAATGGCAGCGCGCGAAAGAGTGGTTCGAGGCGGGCGAGATCGGCGATCTGGTCCATGCCGATGTGGCCTTCAGCTTCAACCTGACCGACCTGGGCAATATCCGCATGAAGCCGGAAACCGGCGGCGGGTCCTTGCGCGACATCGGGGTCTATACCTTCGGCTGCGCCCGTTTCGTCACCGGGGCCGAGCCGGTGGACCTTTCGGCCCGGATCGCCTGGGCGAACGGGGTGGATGTCTTTGCCCAGGTGGCCGCGACGATGGAGGGGCCGCGCGGGCGGTTCACCTATGGCTCGATGACCTCGATGCGGATGTACAACCGGCAGGTGGCGACCTTCCAGGGCACGAAGGGCATGATCCGGCTGGAGGGCGGGCCGTTCAACGCCAACGTGAACGACCTGGCCGAGGTAGAGCTGCATCAGAACGGCAACCGGGTGACGGTGGAACGCTTTCCCACGGCGAACCATTACAGGCTTCAGGTCGAGGCGTTCTCGCGGTCGGTGCGGACGGGGGCGGCCTATCCCTGCCCGCTGGAATTCGTCCGCGGCACCCAGGCGATGATGGACCGCGCCTATGAGGTGGCGGTCGCGATCTGAGGCGCCACGACGAGAGGCCGAAAGGCGCAAGCGGAGCGGTCGGGGGCTTTCCCCGGGCCGGTCCGGCGCATAGATGATGTGAAACCAGCCCGGAGAGTGCCATGACCCTTGATCTGCCCCAGCCCGTTTTCGACGCCAATGCCAGCGGGGGCGGCCTCAGTGATTTGCCGGACTGGGACCTGACGGACCTTTACCCCAGCCCAGACGGCCCGGAATTCGCCGCCGACATGGCGGAACTGGAACGCGCCTGCGCGGCCTTTGCCCGGACCTACGAGGGCCGTCTGGGCCGGCAGGACGCGGCGGGCCTTCTGGCCTGCGTGCAGGAATACGAACGGATCGAGGTGATCGCCGGGCGGCTGATGTCCTATGCCGGTCTGCGCTATTATCAGAACACCATCGACCCCGAACGCGCCCAGTTCATGGGCAATGCCCAGGACAGGGTGACGACGGCGACGACTCCGCTGGTCTTCTTCAGTCTGGAATTCAACCGGCTGGACGACGACCATCTGGCGCGGCTGATGGCCCAGAACGCGGACCTTGCCCGCTACAAGCCGGTCTTCGACCGGATGCGCGCGATGCGGCCGCACCAGTTGTCGGACGAGCTGGAACGCTTTCTGCACGACGAAAGCGTGGTGGGCGCCAGCGCCTGGAACAAGCTGTTCGACGAGACGATGGCGGGGCTGATGTTCCCCGTGGACGGCGAGCCCGAGGAGCTGAACCTGGAAGCCACGCTGAACCTCCTGACCGACCCGGCGCGTCCCCGGCGCGAGGCGGCGGCGCGGGCGCTGGCCGAGGTGTTCCAGAAGAACATCAAGCTTTTCACCCGCATCCACAACACGCTGGCCAAGGAAAAGGAAATCCACGACCGCTGGCGCAAGATGCCCACGCCCCAGCATTCGCGCCACCTGGCGAACCATGTCGAGCCCGAGGTGGTCGAGGCGCTGCGCAATGCCGTGGTCGCGGCCTATCCGAAACTCAGCCACCGCTACTACCGGCTGAAGGCGAAATGGATGGGGCTCGACAAGTTGCAGGTCTGGGACCGCAACGCCCCCCTGCCCACGGAAACCCCGCGTCTGGTGGACTGGGCCGAGGCGCGCCGCACCGTGACCGAGGCCTATGCCGCCTTCGACCCGCGCATGGCGGACCTTGCCGCCCCGTTCTTCGACAAGGGCTGGATCGACGCAGGCGTGAAGCCGGGCAAGGCCCCCGGCGCCTTTGCGCATCCCACCGTCACTACGGTGCACCCCTATGTGATGCTGAACTACCTGGGCAAGCCGCGCGACGTGATGACGCTGGCGCATGAGCTGGGCCACGGAGTGCATCAGCTGCTGGCGGCGGGGCAGGGGGAGCTTCTGTCCTCCACCCCCCTGACGCTGGCGGAAACGGCATCCGTGTTCGGCGAGATGCTGACCTTCCGCAAGCTTCTGGATCAGGCGCAGAGCCCGGCCGAGAAGAAGACCCTGCTGGCGGGCAAGGTCGAGGACATGATCAACACGGTCGTCCGCCAGATCGCCTTCTACGACTTCGAATGCAAGCTGCACGCCGCCCGCGCGCAAGGCGAGCTGACGCCGGACGATATCAACGCGCTGTGGATGTCGGTGCAGGCGCAATCCCTGGGCGATGCCTTCGAGTTCATGCCGGGCTACGAGACCTTCTGGACCTATATCCCGCATTTCGTCCATTCGCCCTTCTACGTCTATGCCTATGCCTTCGGCGATGGCCTCGTGAACGCGCTTTATGCCGCCTATGCTGCGGGTCTGCCGGACTTTCAGGAGAAATACTTCGCCATGCTGAAGGCGGGCGGGTCGATGCACCACAAGGATCTGCTGGCACCCTTCGGTCTGGACGCCAGCGACCCGACCTTCTGGGACAAGGGCCTGTCGATGATCGCAGGCTTCATCGACGAGCTGGAGGCGCTGGAGGCGTGACCGCCCGCCCGCCCTGCGGCGGAACGGCGCGGGGCAGGGGGCTTGGCAACCGGCGATCATGCGCCTAGCTTGAAGGTGTGACAGGAGGATTCCATGCCGAAACTCGTCCGCCTCTACATCGAAAGCGTTGCGCTGGGTTTCCTGATCTCGGCGGTCTTCACGGGCGGACTTCTGTGGCTGGACGTGGCGGGGCTGGGGCATCTGGTCCTTGGCTCTGGCATCGGCTGGATCGCGGCGGTGATGCTGGTCGTGTTCAACGGCATCGTGTTCTCGGCCGTCCAGTTTGCCTTCCGGATCATGGGGATGGCAGAGCCCGAGGATGGCCCCCGCGGCGGGCGCGGCGTGCGTGAGCCGGTTGCCGTTCCTGTCACGGTCCCCGTTGCCGTCCCGGTGCAGACCCGGCAGCCGCGGCGCTGATCTGACCGGGCTCACGATTTGCTGCGAAGGGTTTCGCCCGGTCCGTGGCGCCGTGAGCGTTTGCTGCGCCTCTGGGCAGGGAAACGGGTCGGGCAGTCGCCAGGGGTTGGATTCCGTCGCAAATGATGCAGGGGTCCCGGGACCTGTTCCCCGGGAGTGCGTTCGTGGACCTGCAACTGATCAAGACCTTCCTCGAAGTCTCGGCGACCGGATCCTTCGGCGCCGCCGCCGGTCGGCTGTTCGTGACCCAATCCGCCGTCTCGCTGCGGATCCACCGGCTGGAGGACCAGCTGGGCCGCCCGCTGTTCGAACGGACCAAGGCGGGGGTCGTGCTGACGGCGGCCGGGCGCGAGTTCCGCGGCTTTGCCACCATGATCCTGCGCAACTGGGAACAGGCGCGGCAACGGGTCAGCGCGCTGGACGAGCGCGCGCGGACGCTGGTCATCGGGGCGGAAAGCACGCTCTGGCCGCGTTTCGGCTGTCGCTGGATCGACCGCCTGCGCGAATCGCATCCCGAGCTGGAGATCCGCGCGGTGCTGGCCGAGCCCGACGGCCTGGTGCAGATGGCGCTTTCAGGCGAAGTGCAGGCGATGCTGACCCACGGGCCGCTGGACCGGCCGGGCCTGCATTCCGAACGCCTGATCGAAGAGCAGCTGGTCATGGTCTGCCCCTGGGCCGAAGCCACGGTGGAAAGCGTCGCCTCGGCCTATGTGCTGGTGGACTGGGGGCCGGAGTTCCTGCGCTTTCACGAAACCGCACTGCCGGGTCTGACCAACCCGCGCCTGACGCTTGGCGATGGGGCGATGGCGGCCTGGTTCCTGCGCTCGCGTCCCTGTGCGGCCTATATCCCGACCCGGCTGGCCCATGCCTCGCTGGAGACCGGGCAGCTTTTCGCGGTGCAGGACGCGCCCGGATTCTCGCTGGTATCCTGGGCCGTCTGGCGCGATGACACCGACGAAGGCCTGCGCACTGTTGCAGAGAAGGCACTGGCCGAGACGCTGGCGGCCGTGCGCGAGGACGCAAGCGAGGTTCTGGACCAGTCCTGATCCGCCGGGGCCGGGCGGGCATGGCACTGATTTCCGGGCCGTTTTCCGGCATCGCCCCGGTGCTGGGGATCGTGACGCGCCGGATCAAGACCCGGACCCCATGAGAAATACTTGAGACCCCCTCAAGTATTCCAAATTTTTCTTAGCATTATCAGGGCCTTATCTCTGTCTTACCGAAGCGCGGCCATTCCGGCCCCGCTTGCAGAGAATGAGGTTTCACGATGAAAAAGCACCTGTTCCTGACTGTCCCGGCCCTGGCCATCCTTGCCGTGATGCCCGCGCTTGCGCAGGACATCACCGGCATCCAGAACCTGGACGACCGCATCACCGACATCGAGCAGGACGTGGCCGAGGACATGGCGCGGTCGAACGACGCGGCGCGGTTCGGTTCCCCGGACTACAAGCCCGGCTTCAGCGGCAGCGCCGCGCTGGGCTATGTCGCCCGCACCGGCAACACCGAAAGCCAGGAGTTCAACCTGGGCGCCCGGATGCGCTATGCGGAGGGCAACTGGGTGCAGACCTTCGGCGTGGCGGCGGACTTCGCCAAGGATGCGGGCGTCAGGACCAAGGAAGACCTTTTCGCCGTCTATGATGCGAACTATTACCTGAACGACCGCTTCTACCTGTTCGGTCTGGGCCGCGTGCAGCGCGATGGCCTTGCCTCGACCGCCGACGACATCGCCCGCGACGGCTTTGTCGGCTTTGGTCCCGGCTACCGCGTGGTGAACACGCCCGACATGGCCTGGCGCGTGCAGGCCGGTATCGGGGTCAGCTATCTGAAGGACGGCCTGGGCAATTCCGAGACCGAGACCGGCTATCTGGCCGCCTCGCGGTTCTACTACCAGATCTCGGACGCGGTCTTCCTGACCAACGACACCGACATCCTGTCCTCGGACACGGCGCTGCGGGCAAACAACGACTTTGGCGTGAACTTCAAGATGTCGGACACGCTGTCGACCCGGGTCAGCTATCTGACCGACTACAACGATGCGCGCGGGATCAGGACGGACAACCGTCTGGGCGTCTCGCTGGTGATCGGGTTCTGATTTCCCTCGGACCTGGAACCGGCGGGGAACGGGGCAGGGCGACCTGCCCCGTTTTCACTGTTCGCGCAACCTTGGGCGGCGGGCCCGCAGCAACCGTGAGGACCGGGGTTTTCCCGAGAGCCAGAGGTCTCAGGTGGGCGCCAGATACCTGGACCAGGATCCAGGCAGAGCCAGCCCCCGTTCGCTTGCTTATCGGCCACTGGAAAATTGGCCCCGCACGCGAGGAGCAGAACCCGCCAAGGCTCAAGATAGGGCGCGGGGGGCCGGGCCGCAAGGCTGGACAGATGTTCACCTTTGGTTCATATTTCCGCGCATGGACATGCCGGTCGATCTGCCCCAGACCCTGCCCGCCCTGCCGGGCCAGCGCCTGCAACGCGGCGTCTGCCGGGGGTTGCGCGCGCTGGATTTCGTCTGCGTGGAAGAGCTGATCCCGGCTCCGGGGCTGCGTGTGGACGTGATGGCGCTGGGGCCGAAGGGCGAGGTCTGGGTGGTGGAATGCAAGTCGGGCCGGGCGGATTTCCGCGCCGACCGCAAGTGGCAGGGCTATCTGGACTGGTGCGACCGGTTCTTCTGGGCGGTGGATGCCGATTTCCCGGTAGAGCTGCTGCCGGAAGGGACCGGCCTGATCCTGGCCGACGCCTGGGACGCCGAGGTCGTGCGGATGGCGCCCGAGACGCCCCTGTCGGGCGCGCGGCGGAAGGTGGTTCTGCGGACCTTCGCGCGGGCGGCGGCGGGGCGGCTGCAACAACTGCGCGACCCCGGCGCGGGCGTCTAGGCGCAAATCTTTTCGAAAAGATTTGCAAATTCCTTCGAAGGAATTTGTCCCGGCCGCTACTGCGCTGCGGCCACGGCGCCCGGATCGTCATCCCGGACCGGGATCAGCCGCGGCGCATCCTTGGCCGCCGTGCCGCGACCGGAAAGCGAGGGGTTCTCCATGAAGAACTGATGACAGCTGAACAGCTGCCGCTCGCCCGATCCCAGGTCGCGGGCATAGCTGCCATCGGGGGCCAGAAGCCAGCTTTGCGCCTCGTCCTGTAGATTGGCGGCCATGATCTGGCTGAGGATCTGGTTCTTCACCGTGGGGTTCAGCGCCTCGACCAGGGTCTCGACGCGGCGGGTCAGGTTGCGGCCCATCCAGTCGGCGGACGAAAAGAACACGCGGGCCTTCTTCGCCGGCAGGCCGAACCCGTTGCCGAAGCAGACGATGCGCGAATGTTCCAGGAAGCGCCCGACGATGGACTTCACCCGGATGTTTTCCGACAGTCCCTTGATCCCGGGCCGCAGGCCGCAGATGCCGCGGATGACCAGGCTGATCTTCACCCCGGCCTGAGAGGCGGCGTAAAGCGCGTCGATCACGTCGGGTTCGATCAGGCTGTTCATCTTGGCCCAGATTTCCGCCGGGCGCCCGGCGCGGGCATGGTCGGCCTCGGCCGCGATCAGTTCCAGAAGCCGGGGCTTCAGCGTGATGGGCGAGATCGCCAGGTTCTCCAGCCCCTGCGGCTGCACGTAGCCCGACAGATAGTTGAAGACCTTGGTCGCATCGCGCCCCAGCGCCGGGTCGCAGGTGAAGAAGCTGAGGTCGGTGTAGATCCGCGCGGTGATCGGGTGGTAGTTGCCGGTCCCGTAATGGGTGTAGGTGACCAGATGGTCGCCCTCGCGCCGGACCACGGTGCTGATCTTGGCATGGGTCTTGTAGTTGACGAAGCCATAGACGACATGCGCGCCCGCGCGTTCCAGGCGGCGCGACTGGCGGATGTTCGCGGCCTCGTCGAAACGGGCCTTCAACTCCACCAGTGCGGTGACGGATTTCCCGGCTTCGGCTGCCTCGCAGAGGGCCGACACGATCGGGCTGTCCCAGGAGGTGCGGTAGAGCGTCTGCTTGATCGCCAGCACGTTCGGGTCAGTCGCCGCCTGCTGAAGAAAGCGGATCACCATGTCGAAGGTTTCATAGGGATGATGCAGCAGCATGTCCTTCTGCCGGATCGCGGCGAACATGTCGCCGTCGTGATCCAGCACCCGTTCCGGCACGCGGGGGGTGAAGGGCGGCCACATCAGATCCTTGCGCGAGGGGAGGATCAGTTCCTTCAGGTCGGCCACGCCCAGCAGGCCCTTGACCTCGACGACCTCGTCCTCGGTGACGGCCAGTTCCTCCATGATCAGCGCGCGCAACTCCTCGGGCGCGCCGGCCGAGAGTTTCAGGCGGATCACCTCGCCCCGGCGGCGGCGTTTCAACGCTGTCTCGAATTCGCGGACCAGATCCTCGGCCTCGTCCTCGACTTCAAGGTCGCTGTCGCGCAGCACGCGGAAGGTGCAATGCCCGCGGTCGGTATAGCCGGGGAACAGCATGTCCAGATGCAGAAGCAGCAGTTCCTCCAGCGGCAGGAAGCGGTGTTCGCCCTCTTTCCCCGGCAGGGGCACGAAACGGGCGATCTGCTGCGGGATCGGCAGAAGCGCCTTCAGCGGGCGATGATCCGTGGCCCGCTCCAGCTCCAGCGCAAGCGAAAAGCCGGTGTTGGGGATGAAGGGGAAGGGATGCGCCGGGTCGATGGCCAGGGGCGACAGCACCGGAAAGACGTTGTTCAGGAAATGCGTTTCCAGCTGCTTCAGGTCGCGCGCCGTCAGCTTCGATCGGGTGAGGATGCTGATCCCCTCTGTCTCCATCTCCTTGCGCAGGCGGTTGAAGGTGGTCTGCTGGGTCTGCATCAGCCGCCGGGCATCGGCGTTGATCAGCTGCAACTGTTCCGCCGGGCTGCGGCCGTCCTCGGACAGTGTGGCGTTGCCGGTGCGCAGCAGCGCGCGCAGGCCCGCGACCCGGACCGTGTAGAACTCGTCCAGGTTGGTGGCCGAGATCGACAGGAAGCGCAGCCGTTCCAGAAGCGGCACGGCGGGGTTCGCGGCCTCTTCCAGCACGCGCCAGTTGAAGGCCAGCCAGGACAGCTCGCGGTTGAAGAAGCGGCCCGGGCCGGCGGTCTCTGCGAACGGGAGCTCGACAGGGGCGGGGAACGGAGAGTGGAGGAAATCGGCCTGGGTCATGACGGGCTTATGCCGTGCGGTTCGTGAAGCTATCGTGACAGTTAGTCATTCCGGTCCGGCGCTGTCCAGAATTTCGGCGGCCAGCGCCCGGGTGATCGGCCGGCCAAGGGCGAGGGCCCGGGCGTCAAGCGCCGCGACCAGCGACCGCGCGGCCCCGATCGACCGGGGCATCCGGCTGACGAGATAGGAAATCAGGCTGGCGGGAACCGCGATCTGCCGGTCGGCGAACAGCTTGACCAGGACGGCAGACAGCAGCGCATCGTCCGGCGCCTCCAGCCGGGCGATCTGGGTGGCCTGCATCCGGCTGAGAAGATCGGGCAGGCCCAGCCCCCAGTCGCGCGGCGGGGTGCGCGCGGTCAGAAGCAGCGCCGCGCCCGAGGTGGCCAGGTTGTGCAGGTGGAACAGCTGGGCCTCGGCGGGACCGATGCGGTCGGCATCCTCCACCACCAGGTTGTGGCCGGCCAGGGGGGCGAGATCGACCTCGGCCAGCCCGTGTGCGTTCAGGATCGCGGCCCCGGACAGCGCGGCCCAGATCCGCGCGAGATGGGTCTTGCCCGCGCCTTCCGGGCCCAGGATCAGCAGTTTCCGTCCCGGCCAGTCCTGCCAGGCTTCGACCGTCTGCAAGGCTAGCGCGTTCGAAGGCGCAACGAAGAAATCCTCGCGGGTCATCGCCTCGGGGACGGGCAGGTCGAAGGCCAGCTGGCGGATCACGCGTCGGGACCCGATCCGACACCCGTTCCGGCAGGGGCGGGCGCCGCTGCCCCGGAAGCCGCCTTGCGCCGGCGGCGCGGCTTCGGCGCCGCGGCTGCCGAGGTGAAGCTGGGGCCTTGCGCCTGGGCCCCGGTCCGGCCCTGATACAGCAGGCTGGCGCGGTACTGTTCCATTGCAAAGCGGGTCAGCACCCCGATCGAGGCCGCGACCGGCACCGCGACCAGCATGCCCACGAAGCCGAAGACCGAGCCGAAGGCCGACAGCGCAAGCAAAAGCCAGACCGGATGCAGCCCCACCGACTTGCCGACCAGGCGCGGGGTCAGGATGTTGCCCTCGACGAACTGCCCGATGGCGAAGATCGCGGCGACCAGGCCGATCTGAAGCCAGTCGCCCCAGAACTGGAACAGCGCCAGTCCGATGGCCAGCACCCCGCCGACGATCGAGCCGACATAGGGGATAAAGGTGATCGCCCCGGCGATCGCCCCGACGATCACGCCGAACTGCAAGCCCGCCGCCATCAGGGCGACCGCGTAGAACGTGCCCAGCGCCAGGCAGACCGAGACCTGTCCGCGCACGAAGCCCGCCAGCACCGCGTCGATCTCGCGCGCCAGGCGGCGGATGGTGGGCGCATGGTCCAGGGGCAGCATGCTGTCGATCCGCGCCACCATGTCGTCCCAGTCCAGCAGCAGGTAGAAGGCCACGACCGGCACCACGACGATGAACAGGACCACCGAAAGCACCCCCAGCGCCGAGGACAGCAGGCCCTGCGCCAGTTCGGCCCCGCGGGCCTGGATCGCCAGGCCGATCTCGGACAGCGTCTGCCGGATGGTCGAGGTGGAATCGGCCAGGTCCGGGAAGCGTTCCAGCAGGAATCCCTGCAAGCGCCGCGTGATGTCGGGCGCGGCGTTGACCAGCGCCTTCAGCTGGTTCACCAGCGTCGGGATCACCGCCAGCACCAGCAGCACGACCAGAAGCAGCGCGACCAGCGAGATGACCGATGTCGCTGCGGCCCGGCTCATCCCCAGCCGCTCCAGCCGGTCGGCGACGGGGTCAAGGAAATAGGCGATGGCCCCGCCGACGATGAAGGGCAGCAGCACATCGCCCAGCAGCCAGAGCAGCAGCAGGAACACCGCCGCAGCGATGCCCCAGTAGCGGATCTGGTCTTTCACGGGCAGGGCCATGCGGGCGCTTCCTTCGGCGTATCCACTCATATCGCCGCTGGCGGGCCGGCACGCAAGGGGAAGGCCGGCGGAAAGCCGCTCTTAGCGGGCGCTTAGGGGGTAGGGGCTAAGCGGGGCGGCGATGGTCGATGCCCTGCCGTCCGGGGCAGGTGGTGGCATCCGGGGCACGGTGTCCCGGCGCAGACCTGACCGCGACGGACAGGCCCGATCGAAAGGCAAGACCATGAAAACCAGACTTCTTCCGACCCTCGCGCTTGCAATCCTGCCGCTGGCCACCCCGCTTGCGGCGCTGGCGATGCCCGCGGTGGGCGACCTGATCGGCACCGACCCCGAAACCGCCAAGGCCACGCTGGAGAAGGCCGGCTGCCCGGTGGCCGCCTTCGAGGCCGAGGACGGCATGATCGAGGCCAAGTGCACGGATACGGCCACCGGCAAGCTGATGGAAGTCTACATCGACCCGGCCTCGGGCAAGGTCGCCAGGATCAAGGCGGAGGACTGACATGGCCACCCCCCGGACCGAGGCCGGACCGGCCGCCGCCTCTCCGCCCGCGCTGTGGGATCCCGTCGTGCGCCTGACGCATTGGGGGATCGCGGCCGCCGTGCTGCTGAACGCGGCGCTGGATGAAGGCGGCAGCCTTCTGCATGTCGCGGTCGGCTGGATCGTGATGGCGCTTCTGCTTCTGCGGATGGTCTGGGGGGTGCTTGGCCCGGACGAGGCCCGATTCGCGGCCTTCCCGCCGAACCCGCTTGCTGCCCTGCGCCACTTGCGCCAGCTTGTGTCCGGCAGGGTGCGGCACTACTCCTCGCACAATCCGGCCGGCGCGCTGATGGCCTATGCCTTCTGGGCCGCGCTGGCTACAGTTACCGTCAGCGGGCTGGTGATGACCGGCGGTGCGACACCGATGCAGGTGGCAGCGGACAAGGCGGCGGTTGCATCCGGCGACTGGTCTGCTTTGATCCGCGACAGCGAAGGCGAATCCGACCGGGACGACGCTTTCGGCGAGGCAGCCGAGGAGGTGCACGAAGTGGTCGCGAACCTGCTGTTGATCCTGGCGGCGCTGCATGTCGCCGGGGTGGCTCTGGAAAGCCGCGCGATGCGGCGGAACCTGGTGGCGGCGATGCTGACCGGCCCGCGGCAGAAATGACCTCGGCCCGGGACATCCTTCAGTCGGGGCGCCGCCAGATGGCGGCGCTTTCCAT
Organism: Rhodobacter calidifons; assembly: GCF_011174775.1. Classification (GTDB taxonomy): domain Bacteria; phylum Pseudomonadota; class Alphaproteobacteria; order Rhodobacterales; family Rhodobacteraceae; genus Tabrizicola; species Tabrizicola calidifons. The sequence goes on along the minus strand of NZ_JAANHS010000001.1, from coordinate 46,623 downwards.
CTTCCTGGTGATCCAGACGCTGGGCACGGTGTTCTTCGTGGGCGACGTGATCGCCGACCTGCGCGAAGACCCGGCCTCGGCGCATTTCATCTTCGAGGCCATCGTCACCGCAGCCCTGGTGCTGGGCGTGATCTTCGGCGCCTTCGCGCTGCGCCGGACGATCGAGCTTCTGCGCGCCCAGGACCAGGCGCTTGCCGTGGCGCGCGGCGCGCTGTCGGACGTGATCGAGGCCCAGTTCCAGGCCTGGGCCCTGACCCCGGCCGAGCGCGACGTGGGCCTTCTGGCGCTGAAAGGCCTCGACGTGGCCGAGATCGCCGAGCTGCGGGGCGCCGCGCAGGGCACGGTGCGGGCGCAGCTGACGCGGATCTATTCCAAGGCCGGCGTCTCGGGCCGTGCCCAGTTCGCCGCCTATTTCGTCGAGGACCTTCTGGGCGAGGCGATCCCGTCGGCGAGTCCGGCGGCGAACCCGGCGGCGTGACCCGCCGACCCGGTCCGCGCGCGCTCTTACGACCGCAGCGTGAAGCTGCGGGCCGGATGTTGGCGGACGAACCAGATCATCGCGACCCCAGGCGCCAGCGACAGGCAGGTCATCGCCATCACCATGCCGATGTCGGCCTGAAAGCCGGACATCGCCTGGATCGCCAGGGTGATCGGCTTGCCTCCGGTTATCGCCGTGGTCCACGTTACCACAACCCGAACCGATCAGCAGGTGCAGGCAGCAGCTTGCATCATTCGGACAACTGTCCAGACGTCGGGAAGTCGCTCGACGGCGCGGCAATTCATGAGGCCGCCCGTGCCCTTGCAAAGGGTGGCGCTGGCCAGCGTCGCGGAGAAGGACAAGGGGATCGCCTGCACCGGTGGCAGACGCACGCGGCGCGCCACGGCCAGCAGGCCCGCCGCGCGCATCGTGGCTCGCGCTTGCACATGGCGGCGACGAAGGCCCGGATCACCGCCAGCGCCATGACGAAGCAGAGCATCGCGCGCGCGGCCCACGTCAACCCTGCGCGACAACCCCGCGCGACAACCCCGCGCGACAACCCCGCGCGGCGCGGACCGTTCAGGCAACCGCCAGGGCGATGGCGGCGAAGTGCAGGGCGGCGGCCACGGCGACGAAGAGATGCCAGATCGCATTCTGGAACCGCAGCCGTTCCCAGACATAGAAACCCACGCCCGCGACATAGGTGAGCCCGCCCGCGACCAGAAGCCAGAGCGAGGCAGGCGGCAACGCCTCCATCACCGGCACGGCCGCGACCACGCCCACCCAGCCGAGGAGCACATAGGCCAGGATCGACAGCCGGTCATAGCGGCCGGGCAGCGCCACCTTGACCAGGATGCCCAGGGCCGCACCACACCACACCACAGCGCCCAGCGTCCAGGCCCAGAGACCATCCAGATGCGGGATCACCGCCGTGTAGGTCCCGGCGATCATCACATAGATCATCGAATGGTCGAACCGCCGCAGCAGCCATTTCAGCGCCGAGGGCGGGGTCATGTTGTAGGCCAGCGAAAAGCCCCACATCAGGAAGAACCCGGCGGCATAGACGGCAAGGGCCGCGAAGGTGCCCGGCCCCGCCGTGGTCAGCCCGTGGAACAGCAAGAGCGGAAAGGCGATCAGCCCCGCCAGCAGCGCCAGCGCGTGCACGATACCATCGGCCAGCAACTCCTCTACCGAGAGGTCGCGCTTGAGGGTGCGGTAGTGATCGGCGGGCAGGGTCATGGGCTCAGTCTTGCAGGCAAATGTTGCCAAAGCATGACCGGCGCAAGGCGCGGGGCCAAGTCACCTTCGCGGGATCGGACGCAGCGTCAGCCCCTCCGCGCCGCCCAGAGCAGGCCGCGCCGCATGAGTTCGGCCGCCGGGCCCTGGTCGATGACGGTCTTATGGTGTCCCAGCGCGTTGTAATAGACCCGCCCCGCGCCGTAGCCCTTGGTGAAGACGACCGGCATCGCCACGGGGCCGTTCACGCTGTGCGGCCCCTCGACCACCGGAAAGTCGCAGACCGCATGGACCTTCACCGCCGGATCGACATGCAGGTAATACTGTTCCGTCCTGACGGTGAAATCGCCGAGGCCTGCGACCAGCGGGTCATCCGAGGTGATGCGGACGACATATTCCACCCCGTCATTGCCCGGATGCGCCACCCATTGCGCGCCGGTCAGGAACTGCCAGTCCACATTCTCGCGGAAGGCGTCGCACATCCCGCCATGGCAGCCCGCGATTCCGGTCCCCGCCGCCACCGCCGCGCAGACGTTCAGCGCCTGTTCCTTGCCGATCTTCGACATGGTCCAGACCGGGACGATCAGGTCATAGGCCTTGACCGCCTCGGCCTCGTCGAAACAGGACAGACTGTCGGTCAGCGTGACCTCCATCCCCGCCTCGCGCAGCCAGTCGGCGAACATCGGGCCGACCTTCTCGGGCTCGTGCCCCTCCCATCCGCCCCAGGTGACCAGTGCCTTCGTCATGTTCGACCCTTTCGCTTTGGGCGCAGGCTAAGAGCGCCCGGACCCGCGGTCAATCGACATGCCGAGGTCTGGAATTCCTGACACGGTGTCAAAGATTGTTGACTTCAGGTCCGCTGAACTTTACCCGATCCGCAAGAAGGGAGCCCGACATGTCCTATGGCGAACGCGAGGCGCTGTCCGGCCTGATCACCAGCCTGATCGTGATCGGCCTGTTCCTGTGGCGCCTGTCCGGCCAGCACGCGGCGGGCGTCTTCGAGGGGCCGGAGGCCCTGAAGCTCTGGGCGCGGTCGGTTCTGGTCCTGATCGGCTGGTCCATCGGCATCGCCATCGCGGTGACCGTCGTCTTTGCCATCCTGCACAACATCCTGACCGGCGAGAAACTGGACGACCGCCGCGACGAACGCGACCGCGACATCGACCGCCGTGCGCTGATCTGGGCCTGGTATCTTCTGTCCTTCGGTCTGCTGGGGATCATCATCAGCCTCGCTTTCGGCCAGACCGCCTTCCTTGCGATGAACATGGTGCTTGCGCTGTGCATCCTGTCCGAAACCTTCAAGGACGCGATGAAGCTGGTTCTCTACCGGCGCGGAGCCTGAGGCATGGCCGCCCGATCCGGCCGCATCGAGAACCGCATCCGCCGCCTGCGATTCGAGGCGGGCGAGATGACGCAGAAGGACCTGGCCGACCGGGTCGGCGTGACCCGGCAGACCATCCTTGCGATCGAGAACGGCAAGTATTTCCCGACGCTGGAGCTTGCCTTCCGCATCGCTCGCACCTTCGGTGTCGGCCTCGACGAGGTCTTCACCTGGCACGACGACTGACCCGGCCCGCGCGCCCGCACCCAGGACCTTTCCATGAAAGCAGCGATCTACACGGCCTATGGCCCGCCCGAGACCATCGGCTTCGTCGAATGTCCGATCCCCGCTCCCGCTGCGGGAGAGGTTCTGGTGCGGGTCCGTGCCGCGCCGGTGACGGCAGGGGATGCGCGGCTGCGCTCGGGCCGCGTGCCGCGGGGGCTGGGGCCGATGCTGCGGCTGGCCATCGGCTGGCGCCGCCCGCGCGTGGCGCCGGGCTGGGCCTTTGCGGGCGAGGTGGCGGGGCTTGGTGCGGGGGTGACCGGGTTTGCCACGGGACAGCGGGTCTTTGGCCTGACCGGGTTCAGGGGCGGATCGCACCGGGAGTTTCTGGTGATCCGCGCTGATGGCCCGCTTTTGCCCCTGCCCGAGAGCCTGAGCCCCGAGGAAGGGGCGGCCTTCTTCTTCGGTGGGCTGACGGCGGCGGAATTCCTGATCGACAAGGCCCGGCTGGCCCCCGGTGAGCGGCTTCTGGTCTGCGGTGCCACGGGCGCGGTCGGCGGGGCGGCGGTGCAGATCGGGCGGCATCTGGGCGCGCAGGTCAGCGCCACCGCTTCGCCCGCCAACCATGCGCTGGCCCGTCAGCTTGGGGCGGGGGAGGTCACGGACTACCGCGCCGGGACGCCCCCCGGCCCGTTCGACGTGATCCTTGACGTGATGGGCCGCCTGGGCTGGCCGGGTGCGCGGCCGCTGCTGGCCCCCGCCGGTCGCTACGTCCAGATCACCGCCGATCTGTGGGCGATGCTGGGGGCCGCCCTGCGGCCGCGGCGGCAGGGGCGGCGGATCATCACCGGCACGAACAAGGATGACCTTGCATCGATGCAGCGGCTTGTCGCGCTGCATCAGGCGGGGGGCTATACGCCGGTGGTGGGCCAGGTCCTGCCCTTTGCGCACCTGGCCCGCGCGCACCAGATCGCCGAAAGCTTCCACAAGCCCGGCAATCTGGTGGTGGTGATGCCCGCGTGATCCTGCGGCCGGGGCGGGGACCGTCTAGCGCTGCCCGGCGTAGATCCGGGCGATCCGGTCCACGGCGGCTTCGGGCGAGACCTCCTCTGACGCCCCGGTGCGACGCGAGGTCAGTTCGACCACCCCGTTCGCCAGACCGCGCGGCCCGACGGTGATCCGCCAGGGCAGGCCGATCAGGTCCATCGTGGCGAACTTCGCCCCGGCGCGTTCGTCGCGGTCGTCATAGAGCGCCTCCAAGCCCTTCGCCGCCAGTGCCCGGTAAAGCCCCTCGCAGGCCGCATCCGCCGCGCTGTCGCCCTGCTTGAGGTTCACGATCCCCACCGGGAAGGGCGTGACCCCTTCCGGCCAGATGATCCCCTTGTCGTCGTGGCTGGCCTCGATGATCGCGCCCAAGAGGCGGCTGACGCCGATCCCGTGGCTGCCCATCTCGACCGGGACCTTGGTGCCCTCGGCGGTGGTGACTTCCGCGCCCATTGCGGCGGAATACTTGGTGCCGAAATAGAAGATCTGCCCGACCTCGATGCCTCGGCCGACCTTGCGGTGGGCCTCGGGCACGGTCTCGAACACCGCCGGGTCATGGGTTTCATCGGTGCGGGCGTAAAGCGTGGTGAACTCTTCGCAGACCTTGGCGACCTGTTCGCGGTCGTCATAGTCGATCTCGCGGTTCCCCAGTTTGAGGGCCGTCACGCGGTCGTCGTAGAAGACCTCGGACTCGCCGGTCTGGGCCAGCACAAGGAATTCATGCGTGTTGTCGCCGCCGATGGGGCCCGAGGCCGCGCGCATCGGGATCGCCGTGAGCCCCATGCGTTCGTAGGTCCGCAGATAGCTGACCATGTGGCGGTTGTAGGCGTGCAGCGCGGCGGCCTTGTCCACGTCGAAGTTGTAGCCGTCCTTCATCAGGAACTCTCGCCCCCGCATCACGCCGAACCGGGGCCGCATCTCGTCGCGGAACTTCCACTGGATGTGGTAGAGCGTCAGCGGCAGGTCCTTGTAGCTGGTCACATGGCTGCGGAAGATGTCGGTGATCATCTCCTCGTTGGTGGGACCATAGAGCAGCTCGCGCTTCTGGCGGTCGGTGATCCGCAGCATCTCCTCGCCGTAGTCGCCATAGCGCCCCGACTCGCGCCAGAGGTCGGCGGGCTGGATCGTGGGCATGAGCAGCGGAATGTGCCCGGCGCGGATCTGTTCCTGGTGGACGATTTCCTCGATCCGTTTCAGGACCCGGTAGCCGAGGGGCAGCCAGGAATAGATGCCCGCCGCCTGCTGCTTGATCATGCCCGCGCGCAGCATGTAGCGGTGGCTGACGATCTGCGCCTCGGCGGGGTTTTCCTTGAGGACGGGGAGGAAGTAGCGGGAAAGACGCATGTTGGCCTGCCATGGAAAGGGTCCCGGGTTTCCTAGCGGGTCGGGCCTCGGCAGGCAAGGACAAGGGGCAGCGAAGCGGAGGGTCGCGCCGACAGCGGTCTGCCGCAGGCAGGGATCAGGGCGTGGCAGCGGCCGGGGCGGCGTCACGCAGGCCGATCGGCGAAAGGACGGCGATCCATGGCCCCGATGGCCGGGAAGTGCGGATGGCAGCGCCGGTGCAAGGCCGACCCGGCGGCGCGGGGGGTGTGAAACTCCCGGTCCGCCGCCAGCCTCAGGTCACATACTTCTGCCAGTTGTGCTGTTCCTTGAACCCCAGCACCTCCCGGATCTTCCGGTTGGACAGAAGGCCCTCCCGCTCTCCCACCGGCCGCGACAGGGGCACGTTGGGGAAGAAGCGGGCCAGAAGCTCGGAATTCGGCTGCGGCACCGCGTTCTCGTCGTTGACCGCGTTGAACACCTGGAAGCCCAGCCCGTCCTTCTTGAGACACAGGTCCACGATCTGCCCCAGATCCCGCGCGTCGATGTAGCTGAAGGTGATCCGCCGCCGCAGTCCCGGGTTGTCCTGCAAGGGCGGGAACAGCGTCGCATATTCGTGCGGCTCGATCACGTTGCCGATCCGCAGGGCATAGACATCCGCGCCGAACCGCCGCTGGAAGCTCCGCGCCGTGACCTCGTTCACCTTCTTCGACATGCCGTAGCTGTCCATCGGGTCGATGTCGTAGTCCTCTTCCAGCGGCAGCACCTTCGGGTCCACCACGCCGTCCGAGAAACAGACCCCGTAGGTCGTCTCCGACGAGGCGATGATGACCTTGCGGATCCCCATCTTCAGCGCCGCTTCCAGCACATTGTAGGTCCCCACCGTGTTCACCCGGTAGCATTCGGTATCCGGCACCATCCCGTAGCGGGGCACGGCCGCGAAATGCACCACCGCATCGAACAGCTGCGCCGCGCCGTCCTCCATCTCTTCATAGCCCGCATGGGTCCGCATCGCCGAATAGACCTGCCCCGCGTCGCAGATGTCGCCGATCAGGTCATGCACCCCCGCCAGCCCCAGGGGCACCCGGTCGAAGTTCATCACCCTGTGCCCCGCAGCCACCAGATAGGGCACCACATGCCTGCCTGCCTTGCCCGACCCGCCCGTGAACAACACCCGCATCGCTGAAACCCTCCATTGCTGTCCCTAACCTAGGCCGTCACCCATACGCCGACCACCCCCCACATCTTGCGCCCCAATGCCCATCGATGCTCTAATGCCTGCGCATTTGAACAGGTGATGCCCCATGTCCAACGACCTCCTCTCCGGCGCCTCCACCTATGACGCCTCCTCGATCGAGGTCCTCGAGGGCCTGGAGCCCGTCCGCAAACGCCCCGGCATGTATATCGGCGGCACCGACGAGCGTGCCCTTCACCACATGGTCGCCGAAATCCTCGACAACGCGATGGACGAGGCCGTCGCGGGCCACGCCAACCGGATCGAAGTGGAACTCCACGCCGACGGCTCCGTCACCGTCCGCGACAACGGCCGCGGCATCCCGGTGGACCCACACCCCAAGTTCCCCGGCAAAAGCGCGCTCGAGGTCATCCTCTGCACCCTTCACGCCGGGGGCAAGTTCTCGAACAAGGCCTATTCCACCTCCGGCGGCCTGAACGGCGTCGGCTCTTCGGTGGTGAATGCGCTCTCCGACCTGATGGTGGTCCAGGTCGCCCGCAACAAGGAGCTTTACGAACAAAGCTTCTCGCGCGGCATCCCGCAGGGCCCGGTGCAGAAACTCGGCCCCACCCAGAACCGCCGCGGCACCACCGTCACCTTCCACCCCGACCCGGAAATCTTCGGCCACCAGACCCTGAAACCCGCCCGCCTCTACAAGATGGCGCGGTCCAAGGCCTATCTCTTCTCCGGCGTCGAGATCCGCTGGAAATCCGCCATCCCCGACGGCGACACCCCGCAAGAGGCCACCTTCCACTTCCCCGGCGGCCTCGCCGACTTTCTGAACGACTCGCTCAAGAAGGTCACCACCTACTCCGAACGCCCCTTCGCCGGCCGCGTCAGCTTCGAAGAGAAATACCAGGTCCCCGGCTCGGTCGAATGGGCGATCAACTGGACGCCCGCCCAGGACGGCTATCTGCATTCCTACTGCAACACCGTCCCCACCCCCGAGGGCGGCACGCATGAGGCCGGGTTCTGGGCCGCGATCCTGAAAGGCATCCGCGCCTATGGCGAGCGGGTGAAGAACCGCAAGGCCGAGCAAATCACCCGCGACGACCTTCTGACGGGGGGCTGCGCGCTATTGTCGATCTTCATCCGCGAGCCGCAGTTCGTCGGCCAGACCAAGGACCGGCTGTCCACCGAGGAAGCTGCGAAATGGGTCGAAAACGCCGTCCGCGACCATTTCGACACCTGGCTCGCCGCCGACCCGAAATCCGCGGGCGCCATTCTCGACTTCCTCGTCCTGCGCGCCGAGGAACGCCTGAGACGCCGCGAGGAGAAGGAAACCCAGCGCAAGACCGCGACCAAGAAGCTGCGCCTGCCGGGGAAACTCACCGACTGTTCGGCCAAGTCGCGCGAGGGGACCGAGCTTTTCATCGTCGAAGGCGACAGCGCGGGGGGCAGCGCCAAGGGCGCGCGCGACCGCAATTTCCAGGCGCTTCTGCCGCTGCGCGGCAAGATCCTGAACGTCCTCGGCGCCGCCTCTGCCAAACTGAACGAAAACGCCGAAATCCGCGACCTTTGCGAGGCGCTCGGCACCGGCATGGGCAGCCGCTTCCGCCTCGACGACCTGCGCTATGAGAAGATCATCATCATGACCGACGCGGACGTGGACGGCGCGCACATCGCGTCGCTTTTGATGACCTTCTTCTTCACCCAGATGCGCCCGCTGATCGACAAGGGCCACCTGTATCTGGCCTGCCCGCCGCTGTATCGCCTGACGCAGGGCGCTCGCCGGATGTATGTGGCGGACGATGCCGAGAAGGAGCTGTGGCTGGCGAAGGGTCTGGGCGGAAAGGGCAAGATCGATGTCCAGCGCTTCAAGGGGCTGGGAGAGATGGACGCCAAGGACCTGAAGGACACCACGATGAACCCCGCGACGCGCAAGCTGATCCGGGTGTCGATCGACGAGGACGAACCGGGGGATACGTCTGATCTGGTGGAGCGCCTGATGGGAAAGAAGCCGGAACTGCGCTTCCAGTACATTCAGGAGAATGCGCGGTTCGTGGAGGAGTTGGATGTTTAGGAATGTGCAGGAACAGGTCGGAGACAATCCGGGCGACCCCTGACGGAATTCCTGCAACGGCAGGTCTGTGTCCAGCGCGGGTGGGGCGTCGCGGCGCCTTTGCGTGGCCCCTCTCCCGGCTTGCCGACGCTTTTCCCCGGATGCGGCTCCCATGATGAAGAAACTTTCCGCCGCGTTCTTCGGACCCTTCTGACGGGTGTTCGAAGGCTGTGGCAGTGCCGTGCTTGCCAGGGGCTTCCCGGAGCCTGGCATCGGCTTCGCGCCCATCGCGATCGGCCTCGCGCTGACGCTCGTCCACCTGATCTCGATCCCCGTGACCAACAGCTCGGTGGCCTGCCATTGCGGCCAGACCCGTCATCTTTCGTGAACCCCGTTCGGGCGTTCCCTGCTGATAAAGGAAGCGGGAAGCGGCATTTCAAAACCCGGTAACTCCGAAAAGATCGGTTTTTTTACAATATATTACGACGTTTGACTTCACTCTCGCGCCGCTCTCCCAGCCATTCCCTGCGGCAGGTCAGCCCGCTGCCGGTCCGCCCTTCCCGGCCCCGAACATCTTGTCTTGGGACTCGGGGAGCCAGTCTCTGCTGGCGGCGGCGATGACAGCGATCTTCGTGAACCTTGCCCGGCGGCGCCGGTCGCGCCTGCAAGGCCGTCAGCCATGGCGGATCGCGGGCTTCGTGGGCTGCTCTGCGGCTGGCATCGCCTGCCGCAGCGGCGAGGAGGCCCATGCCCTTGGGAGCAGCTTCCACGCCGGGCCGGTCCCCCGACGGAACCCGGCTTAACGCAGGGCGGCCTCGATGTTGCCCCCGTCCACGGTCATCACATGCCCCGTGGTGCGTTCGGCCCTGGCCAGCATCACGAAAGCCTCGGCGACATGGCGCGCCTCGACCTCGGCGCGTAGCAGGTTGCCGGACATATAGGCGGCCTCGTCCACCCCGCGCGCGGCCGAGCGGGCTGCGATCATCTCGGGCGACAGGAGGCCCGAGCGGATGCGGTCGGCGTTGATGCCGTTGACCCGGATCCCCTCGCCGCCCAGTTCCAGCGCAAGCTGGCGCAGCAGGAAGAAGGTGGTGGCCTTGGGCAGCCCGTAGGCGCCGAAACCGCGACCGGGGTTCACCGCCTGTTTCGAGACATTGAACAGGATCTGCCCCGGTTCCGCCCCGCGCGCCCCGCGCCCGGCCGCCTGTGCGCGGAAGAGGGCGATGGCGGCCTGGGAAAAGGCCAGATGGGCGAAGAAGTTGAGCTCGAAACTGTCGCGCAGGGCCCGGTCGTCCAGCGTGGCGATGTCGCCGGTGACGGCGGCCCCGGCGTTGGAGATCAGGATGTCCAAGCCCCCGAAGCGCGCCGCGCAGGCCGCGACCGCCTCGGCCGCCGCGCCGGGTGCGGTGATGTCGCAGCCGTGGCCGGCGTGGTCGCGGCCAAGCGCGGCCAGCGCGGCCTCCAGCGCCTCGCCGGGGCGATCCACCAGGAACAGGCTGGCCCCCTGCCCGGCAAAGGCGCGGGCCGTGGCCAGGCCGATCGCCCCGGCCCCGCCCGTGACCAGCACGATCCGGCCCTGAAGGGCAGGGGGCTTGCCGCTGCCCAGCTTGGCCTGTTCCAGCGACCAGTATTCCATGTCGAACAGATCCTTCGGCCCGATGGGCCGGAACCCGCCCGCTGCCTCGCCATCCGCGCGCACGCGGGCCGACTGGCAGCCGATATCCGCCGCGATCCGCGCCGCCGCCGCCGTCGCCCCCACGCCCAGGATGCCCGCGCCTTCCAGCCAGACCAGTCCCGGCATCGGGGCCAGCATCGTCTTGGGCTCGGCGGCGCGTGGAGCGTAGGTGTCGAACCAGGCGCGATAGCGGTCGGCCCAGGCGGCCACCGCCGCGCGCATCGCCGCAGGTTCCTGCGCTGCGCGCCGCAGCACCAGGACCTCGCCCCTGGTGCGGATCACATGATCCGGGGTCGCGACCCCGCGGGTGGCCAGATCCTCCAGGTCCGGGCGGGCGCAGAAGGCGCGTTCGCCGTCGCCCGAGCGCAGGTCGAGCACGGGCAGAGGCGCGGTCTCGGGCAGGACCGAGGCCAGCGCCCCGCGCAGGGCCGACAGGACGGGCGCGGCCTTGGCGGCAGGCAGGGCGGCGGCCGGGACCAGCGGGGCAGGGCGGCGGTCGGCCAGCCAGGCCTCGACCAGGTTGGTATGGGCGATGAGGCGGTCGTAGCTGGACCTGGCGTCCGGCCCCCAGGCGAAATGGCCGTGGTTCACAAGCAGAAGGCCCTCGGCTTCGGGGTTGCGGTCGAAGGCTTCGGCCGCGGCCTTGGCCAGGGCAAAGCCGGGCATGACATAGGGCACCAGCGTCAGCCGGTCGCCGAACAGCTCGCGCGTGACGGCGGCGACCTCGGGCAGGTTGGCCAGCACCAGAAAGGCCGTGGCGTGGGTGTGGTCCACCACCTTGTGCGGGATCCAGGCGTGCAGGAGCGTCTCGACCGAAGGGTTCGGGGCGGAGGGGTCCAGCAGGTTCAGCCGCTGGACATTGACCATGGCTTCATCCGACAGGGCCGGCAGGCTGCGCAACTGCATCAGCGGCTGAAGCCGCACCGCCGGCAGGCCGCGTGCCTCGATCGTCTCAAGATCCCAGCCGGAGCCCTTGATGTGCAGCACCGCGACCTCTTCGCCGAAAACGTCCACCGCCGTGGACTTGAGCGAGGTGTTGCCGCCCCCGTGCATCACCAGATCCGGGTCGCGGCCGATCAGGCGCGAGGTATAGACCCGCAGCGCCAGATCGCGCGCACGCGGGTCGGTCCCGGCATCGGACAGGAAGGCGTCAGCCTCGGCGTCGGTCCAGAGATTGGCGATCATCGGAGTCTCCTGCTAAGGCTTGACGGTCGGCGCGGTGTCGGTCTTGTCAGACGGAACAGGCGACCGGCGCTTGGAATTTCTACTTTTGTCAGATACTGTTGTCAAAGATCAAATGAAGGGGCGCGGATGGGCGGTCAGACACGGCGGCGCAACCTGGCGCAGGTGAGCGGCGAGAATGCCGTGATCCAGGTCGCCTGGATGTATTACGAGGACGGGCAGAACCAGCAGGAGATCGCCGCCGCGCTGGGCATTTCGCGCGCGACCGTGGTGAACTACCTTCAGGAAGCGCGCGAGAAGGGGTTGATCCGCATCACGCTGGCCGCCCCGGCCTTCACCACGCATCGGCTTGCGCTGGCGCTGAACCACCGCTTCGGGCTCCAGGGATCCTATGTGATCCCGGACGAGGGGACGGGGACCGAGGAAGGGTTCCTGCGCGTGGTGCGGGGCGCGGCGAACTGGCTGCCCGATCTGATCGCGCCGGGCGACCGGCTGGGGGTGGCCTGGGGGCGCACGGTCTATGAACTGGCCGAGATGGTCGAGCCGGCGCGGATCGAGGATCTGGCCGTGCTGCAACTGGTGGGCTCGATGGCCACGCCCTACGGCTTCACGGCCGAGGCCTGTTCGACGCGCCTTGCCCAGCGTCTGGGGGCGCGCTGTCTGAACCTGCACGCGCCCGCGATCCTGAGCCGGGCGGTGCTGGCGGCGGACCTGCGCGAGGAGCCGATCCTGAAGGCGCAGCTCGACCAGCTGGAAACGGTGAACAAGCTTCTGTTCTCGGTCGGCACCGCCACAGCCGAAAGTCATATCGTGCTGAGCGGCCTGGCCACGCCGGCAGATCTGGACTGGTATGTCGGCCACGGGGCGGTCGGCGTCATCTGCGGCCGCTTCATCGACGCCGAGGGCCGCCAGCTGCCCGGCCCCATGGAGGACCGGATGATCGGCGTGCCCCTGCCGCGGCTGGTGGGGCTCGAGATGGGCATCCTGGTCACTCCCGGCCTCGACAAGGTGGAAGCGACGCGCGCGGCGATCCGGGGCGGCTATGTCACGCATCTGGTCACCGCCACCTCGGTGGCCGAGGCGCTGCTGGCCGCCCCCTGACCGGCCCCTTCAGGTGGCAGCCGCCTTCAGGTCGCCGAACATCGCGGCGAGGCCCGCTTCGGTCGCGGGGCACAGGCCGCGTTCGGTCAGCAGGCCCGTCACCAGTTCGGCCGGCGTCACGTCGAAGGCGGGGTTGCGCGCGCCGGTGCCGTCGGGCGAGATCCGGACATGCACGATCCGACCGTCCGGGCCGCGGCCTTGGACCATGGTCACTTCACCCGCGCCGCGTTCCTCGATCGGGATTTCCCGCACCCCGTCGCGCACGCGCCAGTCGATGGTGGGCGAGGGCAGGGCCACATAGAAGGGCACCCCGTTCGCCCGCGCCGCCAGAGCCTTGAGATAGGTGCCGATCTTGTTGCAGACATCGCCGCGCGCGGTGGTGCGGTCGGTGCCGACGATCACCATGTCCACCTCGCCGTGCTGCATCAGATGGCCGCCGGCATTGTCCACGATCAGGTCGTGGCTGATGCCGTGGCTGTTCAGCTCCCAGGCCGTCAGTTGCGCGCCCTGGTTGCGGGGGCGGGTTTCGTCCACGAAGACGTGCACGGGGATGCCCTCGGCATCGGCGTGGTAGATCGGGCTGGTGGCAGTGCCCCAGTCCACCGTCGCCAGCCAGCCTGCGTTGCAATGGGTCAGGATGTTCACCGGGCCGCCGCCCTTGCGTGCGGCGATCTCGCGGATGATCTGCAACCCGTGCAGGCCGATGCGGCGGTTGATTTCCACATCCTCGTCGCAGATCTGCGCCGCGCGGTGGGCTGCGGCGCGGGCGCGCTCGGCAGGCGGCAGGGGGGCAAGCAGGCGGCGCATCTCGTCCAGGGCCCAACGCAGGTTGATCGCGGTGGGGCGCGTCTCGTGCAGCACCGCCCAGGTTTCGTCCAGCGCGGCGTCCGAGGGATCATCTGCCATCTGCACCGCCATGCCCCAGGCCGCCGTCGCCCCGATCAGCGGCGCACCGCGCACCCACATGTCGCGGATCGCGGTGGCGAATTCGGCCCTGTCGCGCAGGGGCACGATGCGCAGCTCGTGCGGCAGCCAGCGCTGGTCGATGATGTTCACCGTGCCATCCGCATCCTGCCAGATGGTGCGATAGGGCGTGCCGTCGATCTTCACAGGTGATCCTCCTTGTCCATCCGCCGCGCCATGGCCGTCACGGCGTCGATCCCGCGGATCGCACAGGCCCCCAGCATCAGCTGCCGCCCCATGGCCAGGGCGCGTGCCTCGCAGGCGGCGCGGCGGCCTTCGTCGGCGATGCGCTCGAAATCGGCGTTGTGCGCAAGGCCCAGGATGCGGCGGTGCATCTCGATCCCGCAGAAGCCGAGCGCGTCGGTCCAGATCCGGCCCAGCAGATCGGCCAGCGCCTGTTCGGAGGCCAGGCCATGGCCCTGATCCTCGTAAAGACTGGCCTGATACAGGATGCCGCGCCGTTCGGTGCGCCACAGATGGCCGAACTCGGCCGCGAAGCTGCGCCAGAGGGTCTCGAGCACCGACAAGAGCCAGCCCTGATGCTCTGCCCTGTCCCCCGGCGCCGATTCGTGCCCCGGCTGGCTGAAATGCGCCATCAGGAAATTGGCGATCAGCATGCCGACGTCGAAACCCATTGGCCCGTAGGTGGCGAATTCCGGGTCGATCACCCGGGTCTCGGTGTCGGTCACCATGATGGAGCCGGTATGCAGGTCGCCGTGCAGCAGCGTCTCGCCGCGCGAGGTGAAGGCCATCTTCAGATGCTGCGCCGCCACCTTCAGCGAAAGGTCCCCCCTCAGCCGCGCCACGATGCCGTCCAGCCCCGGCGTGTGCCGGTTCATCGGCGCGGCGAAGTAGGGGTCCGAGAACACGAGGTTCTCGGTGATGTCGCAAAGCTCGACATTGCCCGCAAACAGCGCCAGATCCGCCTTCTTCGCCGCGGCGGGCATCGAGAGGTCGGACCCGCGGAACAGGGTGCGTGCGCAGAATTCGCCCAGCCTTTCGCCAAGGCCCGCCACCCGCCGCCCCTCGATCAGCGCATGGCGCAGGATCACATGGGGGGTCAGATATTCCATCACCACGATCGCTTGCGCCTCGTCGAAATGCCAGACCGCCGGGACCGAGCCGGGATCGCGCGCCGCCTGCCGGATCAGCGCGTTGTATTCGAAGAACGACCGTTTCAAGGGCAGCGGCCAGCTTTCACCCACCAGCCGCACATAGGGCAGCGCCTGCTTGACCACCGCCTGACCTGCGGCGCCCGTGACGATGAACACGAGGTTCAGGTTGCCGTCGCCCACCTCGCGCACCTGCCAGCCCTCTGGTGGCCCGACCCTCTCGCGCAGGACCGCCAGGTCCCCGAGCCGGGCCGACAGGCTTGCCGGCGTCAAGGCGACATAGGTTTCGGCGCTCATCCCGCATCCTCCCTTGCTGCTCCTCCGCCGTCAGAATTTCCAAGATTGCATCATATGTCAAATAGTATTGACAAATGATGATCCGGGCGTAGCGTATCGGTCGGGAGCGAGGAAGGGCATGGCGGCGCAGTCGATCACCGTTCGCGGACTGAGCAAGGCTTTCGGCCGCAACACCGTGCTGCGCGGGGTGGATCTGGACCTGCCGGCGGGGCAGGTCACGGCGCTTATGGGGGCGAACGGGGCGGGCAAGTCCACGCTGGTCAAGATCCTCTGCGGGGTCCATGCCGCCGATGCGGGCGAGGTGCGGCTGGACGGGCGGCCCTTTTCCCCGTCCGGTCCGGCGGCGGCGCTGCGTCAGGGCGTGGTCACGGTGCACCAGAACATCAACGATGGCGTGGTGCCGGATCTGGACGTGGCCTCGAACCTCCTTCTGGACAACCTTGCCGAAGGGGGCGGGCTGTTCCTGAACCGCCGCCGGATGCGCGCCGAGGCGGAGCGGATCGCCGATGCCGTGGGGCTGAAGATCGACGTGACCCGCCCCGTGGCGGGGCTGCCGCTGGCCGACCGGCAGCTTGTCGCCATCGCCCGCGCCATGGCGCACCGCCCGCGGCTTCTGATCCTGGACGAGCCGACCTCGTCCCTGTCGCTGGCCGAGGCGCAGCGGCTGTTCGCGCTGATCGACCGGTTGCGGCAGGAGGGGGTGGCGATCCTCTACATCTCGCACCGCATGTCCGACATCCGCCGGCTGGCCGACCGCATCGTCTCGATGCGCGACGGCCAGGTCTCGGGCCTGTTCGAGGGCAAGCCGCTGGACTATTCCGGCGCCGTGCGGGCGATGCTGGGCCACGAGATCACCGAGGTGGACATCACCATTCCCCCGCCCGGCGCGCCCATGTTCGAGGCGCGGGGGCTGCGGCTGAAACCCGAAGCGCAGCCCTTCGATCTGGTGCTGCGGCGCAACGAGGTGGTGGCGCTGACCGGGCTTGTCGGTTCGGGCAAGTCGGCGCTGGCCGAGGTGCTGTATGGCATCGCGGCGCCCGAAGCGGGCGACATGCGGCTGGACGGCGCGCCCTACCGGCCGCAGCGGCCGGCGCAGGCCGTGGCGGCGGGGGTGTTCCTTGCCGCGAAGGACCGGCTGATCAACTCGGTCATCCCGCAGTTCGACATCCAGCAGAACCTGACCCTTCCCTTCACGGCGCGCCATTCCGGCCCGCTGGGCCTGATCCGTCGCGCCGCGGAACGGGCGGCGGCCGAACGCACGATCGCCGCGATGGGCGTGGTCTGCCAGGGTCCGCGCGACGGCATCCTGACGCTGTCGGGCGGCAACCAGCAGAAGGTCGTGGTCGGCCGCTGGATGGCCGAAGCCAGCCGCCTGCTGATCCTGGACGAACCGTTTCAGGGCGTGGACATCCAGGCCCGGCGCGACATCGGCCGCCGCATCCGCGAAAGTGCCTTCGACCGTGCGACCCTGGTCCTCTGCGCCGAGATCGACGAGGCGCTGGAAGTGGCCGACCGCATCCTGGTGATGAGCGAACATACCATCGTCGGCGCGCACCGGAACGAGAGCATCGACCTGGCCCGGCTGATGGCCGAGGTCGCGGGCGCCGCCGACAGGACGAAGGAACCGGCATGACATCCCTGTCCCCCACCGATCTTGCGATCCGCTACGGCTTTCTTCTGCTGATGGCCGGAATGATCGTGGTCTTTTCGGTGCTGAAACCCGCGTTCCTGTCGCCGCAGAGCGCGGTCTTCATCCTGCAATCGGTGGCGATCACCGGCATTCTGGCGCTGGGCGTCACCGCGACCCTGGTGGTGGACGGCTTCGACCTGTCGATCGGGGCGGTCGCGACATCGGCCATGATGCTGTCGGCCTATGTGATGGTGATCTGGGAGATGGGGGCGCTGACGGCGGTCGTCCTGTGCCTGCTGATGGGGGCGGCGGTCGGGCTGATCAACGGCCTCCTGATCGTGAAGATGCGCGTGCCCGATCTTCTGGCGACCCTTGGCATGATGTTCCTGCTGGTCGGGCTTCAGCGCATTCCCACCGCGGGCAATTCGATCTCTACCGGCATGGTGTTGGCTGACGGGCGCACCGCCACCGGCACCTTCGCCCCCGAGTTCCTGATGCTGGGGCGCCACCGGATCGACTTCATCCTGCCCGACCTCGTGCCGCTTTCGGTCGTGGTTCTGGTGGTCATCGCGGTGCTGACCTGGGTCTTTCTGGAGCTGACGCGCCACGGGCGGGTGATGTATGCGATCGGCTCGAACGCGCAGGCGGCGGCGCTGGCAGGCATCAACGTCGCGGGCTATCGCGTGCTGGCCTATGTGATCTCGGGCGTCATGGCCTCGCTCGGGGGGATCCTGCTGGCGGCCCGGCTGGGCAGGGGCGATGTGGCCTCGGGCAACAACCTGCTGCTCGATGCGGTGGCCGCCGCGCTGATCGGCTTTGCCGTGCTGGGGGCGGCCAAGCCGAACGCCTTCGGAACGGCGGTGGGCGCGCTGTTCGTGGGCATCCTGCTTCAGGGCCTGACCATGCTGAATGCCCCCTATTACACCCAGGATTTCATCAAGGGCGCCGTGCTTGTCGTCGCCCTTGTCTTCACCTTCGCGTTGTCCGGCCGCTCTGGCCGGGCGCGCCGATGAGACAGCCGGCGCACAGCGACAGAAGAAGCGCCCGCCGGTGCCTGACACAACGGAGAAATGGGAGGAACCGATGATCTCCAGACGGACTTTCGCAGCCCTTGCCGCCAGCGTGGCGCTTGCGCCCTCGCTCGCCCTTGCCCAGGATGCGCCTGCGCCTTTCGACAATCCGGGCCAGGTGAACATCGCGCTGGTGCGCTATCTGTCCACCGGCGACTTCTTCCAGGCGTATCTTTCGGGCGTGGAGAAGCAGGCCGCCGCGCTGGGCGTGAACCTTCAGGTCTTCGACAGCCGCCAGGATGCCGCGCTTCAGGCGGACATGGTGGATCAGGCCATCGCGCTGGGCGTGGACGGCATCATCATCCAGCACGGCCTGACCGAGTCGATGAAGGAGGCCGCCCAGCGCGCGGTGGATGCGGGCATCAAGGTCGTGGCCTTCGACGTCAATGTGGAGAACCCGAAGATCCCGCAGATCGAACAGTCCGACCGCGACCTGGCGCGGCTGGCTCTGGAGGCGGCGCTGGCCGACAACGGCAACAGTTTCGTGGCGGGTTACGTCTATGTTCCGGGCATCGCGCCGCTCGACCGCCGCGACGAGACCTGGAAGAAGGTCAAGGCCGACAATCCCGGCATCAACGAGGTCGCCATGTTCGGCACGCTGGACAACCCGATCGCGAATTCGGTGGCCAACCAGGCCCGTTCGGTCCTGTCGGCCAATCCGAACATCCAGGTGATGTTCGCGCCCTATGACGAATTCGCCAAGGGCGTGAAGATCGCGGTGGACGAAGCCGGCATGTCCGGCCAGGTCTCGATCTATTCGGCCGACATCTCGACAGCCGACATCCAGCTGATGCGCGAGCCCGGCTCGGCCTGGAAGGCGACGGCCGCCACGAACCCGGCGGTGGTGGGCGAGGTCTCGGTCCGCGCGCTGGCCATGCTGCTGGCGGGCGAGGATCCGGGGCCGCAGGTCATCGTGCCGCCGACGCTGATCACCCAGGCGATGCTGAACGAGCTGGACATCAAGAACATGGAGGAGCTGGGCGCGAAGCTTCCCGCCTTCGCCCATGCCGATGTGGCGATGACGCCCTGGATGAAGCTGCCGCCGCGCTGAGACCCGAACGGGGCGGGCCGCATCGGCCCGCCCTGACCCTGCCGACCGGAGAAGCCCTTGCGCAACGAGAAGTCCACCGAAGAGGTCGCCCGCGGCATCCGCGCCCGCGTCTTCGAACACACGATCCGCAACAACGGCGGCTATCTGAGCCAGGCCTGTTCCGCGGCGGAACAGCTTGCCTTCCTGTACAACGAGGCGCTGAACCTCGGCCCCTCGACCATGCCCCTGGTGCCGCCGCCCTTCGCCGGCGTGCCCTCGGCTGCCAATCCCGGCTATCGCACCGGGGCGGGCTACAACGGCCCCTTCGACGCGGTGCACGACCGGCTGTTCATCGCCCCCGCCCATTACGCCCTTGTCGCCTACGCCTGCCTGATCGAGGTCGGCCGCATGGCGCCCGAGGGGCTGGAGATGTTCAATCGCGACGGTTCCTCGGTCGAGATGATCGGGGCCGAACACAGCCCCGGCATGGAGGTGCACAACGGTACGCTCGGGATCGGGCTTTCCACCGCGGCGGGCCTGGCCTGGGGGCGAAGGCGGCTGGGCCATACGGGCCGCGTCTGCGTGTTCATGTCGGACGGCGAGGTGCAGGAAGGCCAGACCTGGGAGGCCGTGCAGGCCGCCGCCCATCATGGCATCGACAATCTCTGGGCGCTGATGGACGTCAACCGCCAGCAATGCGACGGCGCCATGGATGATGTGATGACGGTGGGCGACGTCGCCACCAAGTTCCGCGATTTCGGCGCTGTGGTCGCCGAATGCGACGCCCACGACCTTCCGGCGCTGCGGGCGGCGGCAGCCACGCCGCACCCCGGCCGCCCCCTGATCGTGCTGGCCCATTCGCGCCCCACGCAGGGCATGGAAAGCCTGATGAGCCGTTTCCCCCGCCTGCACTACGTCCGCTTCAAGTCGGAAGAGGAACGCGCCCGGATGAATGCCGAGATCGCGGCCGAACTGGGCGTTGCCCCCGTGCCGCTGGAGACGCAGTGATGGAAATGGTCAACCGCCCCTATGCCGCGGCCTTCGAGGCCCATGCCGTGCAGCACCCCGAGGTGCTCTGTCTCTCGGCCGACCTGACCTCGAGCTGCGAGATCGACGGTTTCCGCGACCGCCACCCCGGGCAGTTCCTGAGCCTCGGCATGGCCGAACAGAACATGCTGTCCTTTGCCGGGGGGCTTGGCCTCGCTGGGTTCCGACCCTTCCTGCATTCCTTCGGCGTGTTCCTCTACCGGCGTCCCTATGACCAGCTGGTGGCCTCCATCGCCTATCCGCGCCGGAAGGTGCGGTTGATGGGCTTCCTGCCCGGCGTGACCACGCCCGGCGGCATGACCCATCAGGCGATCGAGGACATCGCGGTGATGCGGACCCTCCCGAACATGACCGTGCTCGAGGCCGGCGACGCGACCGAGGTCGAAAGCATCGTGGCCGAGGCCGATACCGTGGATGGCCCGGTCTATTGCCGCATCCTGCGCGGCGCGGTGCCGCGACTGTTCGATACGCCGCTGCGGATCGGGCAGATGCGGGTTCTGTCCGAGGGCGACGATGTGCTGGTCGTCACCGCCGGCGTCACCACCGAAGAGGCGATCCGCGCCCGAAGTGCCCTGGCAGGGGCGGGGGTTTCGGTCCGCCATCTGCATCTGAACACGCTGAAGCCCTTCGATGCCGCGCAGATCGTGGATCATGCGGCCAGCGTGCGCCATGGCGTGGTCACGCTGGAAAACCACCTCGTCAACGGCGGGATCGGCAGCATGGTGGCCGAGGCCCTGGCCGAGGCGGGCCTCGCCCGGCGGCTGGTCCGCCTTGGGCTTCAGGATACCTATGCCCACGGCGGCTCGCGCCCCTATCTCATGCGCCATTATGGCATGGATGCGCTGGCGCTTGTCCGCGCGATCGAGCGGCTGACAGGCCAGAGCACCGGGATCGACGAGGGCGCGCTTGAAGCCGTCCGGGTCGAGGCGGTGCATTCCGCGGTCAAGGCCGAGGCGCTGTGATGTCCCGATTTACCGTCACCTACCGTCTGCGCGCCGCCAGTCGGGCCGAGGCGCAGGCTCGCGCCGAGGGTATCGCGCTGGAACAGACGGTCGAGATCCCGCGCAACGTGGTGCCCGCCGGCTATGTCGCGGACGAGATCCTCGGCCGGGTCGAGGAGATCGGGAGCCTGGGCGAGGATCTCTGGCAGGCGAGCGTCAGCTATTCCCCCGACAGCGCGGGCGACGAATTCACCCAGTTCCTGAACGTGGTATTCGGCAATTCCTCGATCCAGCAGGGGATCCGCGTCACCGGAATTGATCTCGGGCCGGAGATGGCCGCGCGGCTGCCGGGCCCGCGTTTCGGCATTGCGGGGATCCGGGCCCTGTGTGGCCGCGCGACGGGGGGGATGATCGCCCCGGTGCTGAAGCCCATGGGTCTGACACCGGCCGAGCTTGCCCGCCTTGCCGAGGGCTGCGTGCGCGGCGGTGCCGACATCGTCAAGGAGGATCACGGTCTTGCCGGTCAGCCCTCGGCCCCATTCCGTGCCCGGGTCGAGGCGGTTTGCGCGGCGATGCGCAAGGTGCGGGCGCAAACCGGGCAGAGGACGCTCTATTTCCCCAATCTCTCGGGCCGGGCCGATGAGATCGAGCGGAACCTGCGCTTCCTCAGGGATGCGGGGGCCGATGGCGTGCTGGTCATGCCGGGTCTCTTCGGCTTCGGCCTGGTGCATCGCATCGCGACGGATGCGGGCCTGAACCTGCCGGTGATGACGCATCCGTCCTTTCTCGGCCCCTTCGTCCTGGCGCCCGACAACGGCATCGACCACGGCGTCCTCTTCGGCACGATCCAGCGGCTGGCGGGGGCCGATATCTCGGTCTTCCCGAACGTGGGCGGTCGGTTCGGCTTCAGCGCCGAGGAGTGCCGGGCCATCGCCCGGGCCTGCCGTGACCCCTCCGGCCCCGGCCGCGCAATGCTGCCCAGCCCCGGCGGCGGAATGAGCGTCGCGCGCGCTGCGGACATGCAGGCGATGTATGGTCAGGATGTGGTCTATCTGCTGGGCGGCAGCCTGCTTCGGGATCCCGGCAGAATCGATGAGGCTGTGGCAGAGATGCGCCGGGCCCTGCCCACCGGCGCGTAATCGCGATCTGCGGCGCCGACACGCACTGCACGCTGGTGCCCGCGACCGGATCAGGCCGGCGTGGTGATCCTGCAAATGTTTCAGGGAATGCGGACGTAGTTTCACGGCAGGATGAACGATGAAGTGATGAAGAAAAGCCGTTTCATCGCAGCCCTGGTCATGGGCGTGCTGCGCCCGGCTGAGGGCGGGCCTGATGGTGTCCCACGGCGTGGTGCAGGAGCGCCGAGCCTCGGAGAGCTCAGGGCTTGATCAGGCGGTCGGGACGGGCAGCTTGACGGTTGGATCGTCGGTGACCCGGGCGAGGGTTTCAAGCAACATGCAGCGCCTTGCGACCGCCCGTCCGTCGTTGATTTCCAGCATTACGGCTCTGACGAGGCGGATGATCGCGTCGTCGTTCGCGAAGATGCCGATGACGTCGGCGCGGCGCTGCACTTCGCGGTTCAACCGCTCCAGCGGGTTGGTCGAGGCTATCCGGGTCCTGCGCCCGCGCGGGAAGGAATTTCAGGCCGGTCCGGCTCCAAACAGAGACCGGCACAGTCATGGGCGATGGGGGCAGCCGTCGCCCCGTTATGTACGCACAGCGTGGGCGACAGGAATTGCTTTTCAGCAAGCAGGTCGGCGGTGTTTTCCGGCGCGAAAACCGCGCCCGGCGCGCTTTCTCACTGGAAAGCGACCACGATCAACCCCAAGGACTAGCGTGATCAAGGAGGGACGACCGCGGGCAGGTCTCACCCGTTCGAGGGTTGCGCATTCGACAGCCTCGTCGCTGCGCCACGAGCTGCGGCGGTGGATGACCTTGGCCTTGAACAGTTCTTTGATCGTCTCCGCCGGCGCGTTGTCGTGGCTGGCTTCATCGCTGTGGAACTGCGAAAGGAACTGGCGAAACTCGATCGTTTCATGGTGGCGTCTGCCATGCGGTAAACCTTGGAGACGCGGTACCGCATGGCACCGGGATACTCCCCAACCGTAAACGCCAAAACCCAACCAACTTGCGTTTTTCACCCCATAACTCTGCCTACGCCCAGGTGCCTGCCCGTGCGTGCCCTCAGGCCGGTTCGGCCATCCGGGCGGCCCACATCCTCTGGAAGGCGGGGCGGGCCTGACAGCGCTCCAGCCAGGAATTCACCGCCGGAAACTCGCCCAGGAGCGTCGGGTGACCCTGGGCATAGCGCAGGCACTCGGCCAGGTTCAGGTCCGCCACGGTGAAGCGGTCCCCGACGAGGTAGGGATGCGCCGCCAGATGCGCCTCCAGCCGCCGCAGCGGGCGGCGCAGCTTCTCGGCATTGATCGCGATGGCGGCCTGGCCCTCGGGGGTCTTGTCGCCCCCCGCGCCCTGGATGGTCTGGATTTCCAGCGCCGGGGTCTCGACGGCGGTGACGGCCAGCAGGGTCCACTGGTCGATCAGCGCCTGTTCGGCTGGGCTCTGCGGGCCGAGCGCGCCGCCACGGGTGCGGGCGATGTGGTTGGTGATCGAGAGCGACTCGGTCAGCACGAGGTCGCCCTCGACCCAGGCCGGGATCTGGCCCTGCGGGTTCACCTTCAGGAATGCGGGCGAGGCGGTGTTCAGGGGCGCATCCGGCGCGCTGGCCTGGGGCAGGCGGTAGGCCTGGATGACGGGCACATGGTCGAAGGCTTCGCCAAGTTCGTACAGCAGCCAGATCGGCCGCGACGCCCGGCTGCGGAAGACGCCGTAAAGGGTGGCCATGGGGAACTCCATCGTGTCTTGCGCCAGCCTAGGCCCTGTGACCGGCAAGCAAAAGGGGCGAACGAACTTCCGCCGGGTTGATCCGGGTCAAGGCGAATTGTCGCAGCCCGTGCATGGGTTGGCGGATCATGTTTCCCGGGAGGTGACCGTATGGAAGACAGTGCGACGATCCTGAAGACGACCGAAGCCGCCGAGGCCGTTCCCGGCCCGCAGGCGTCTCGGGCCCCGGCAAGTCCGTTGCATCAGGCCTTTGAATCGGGTCGCTACCCCTATGCCCGCCTGATGGGCCGCGCGACCTATGAGGCCGAGAAGGCCCGCCTTCAGGCCGAGCTTCTGAAGGTGCAGATCTGGGCGCAGGACAGCGGGCAGAAGTTCGTCATCCTGATGGAAGAGCGTGACGCGGCCGGCAAGGGCGGCACGATCAAGCGGTTCATGGAGCATCTGAACCCCCGCTATGCAAGGGTCTGCGCGCTGACCAAGCCAAGCGAGGTCGAGAAGGGCCAGTGGTTCTTTCAGCGCTACATCGCGCATCTGCCGACGGCGGGGGAAATGGTGTTCTACGACCGCTCCTGGTACAACCGCGCGGGGGTGGAACGGGTGATGGGGTTCTGCACACCCAGCGAATACCTGGAATTCATGCGCCAGGCGCCAGAGTTCGAGCGGATGCTCGTCCGGTCGGGGATCCGGCTGTACAAGTACTGGTTCAGCGTCACGCGCGAGGAAGAGCGGGCGCGGTTCCGTGCGTGGGAGACCGATCCGTTGAAGATGTGGAAGCTGTCGCCGATCGACAAGGCGTCCCTCGACCGCTGGGATGACTACACCGAGGCGAAGGAGGCGATGTTCTTCTACACCGACACCGCCGATGCCCCCTGGGTGATCGTGAAGTCGAACGACAAGAAGCGGGCGCAGCTGGCCTGCATGCGGCATTTCCTGTCCACCCTCGATTATCCGAACAAGGACGCCGAGGTGGTGGGAACGCCGGACCCGCTGATCGTCGGGCGGGCAACGCAGGTTCTGGGGATGGGGCCGGCGATCCATGACGTGGCGACCCATCCTGCGATGCTGAAGGCCTGAGTCGCGAAAGCATGCCGGGGCGGGAAGCCGCCTCTTGGACTTGGCCGCGCGGGCGCTTACCTTGCGCCCCATGCTGCGCTGCGCCCTTCCCGCCCTGGTCCTGGCCGCCGGTCTGCCTGCCGGTCCGGCGCTGGCGCATCCGCATGTCTGGATCGACACCGGGATCGAGGTGATCCTGAACGACCGCAACGAGGCCACCGCGATCCGGATCAGCTGGACCTATGACGAGCTTTATTCGCTGTATGTCGTCGGCGACATGGGGCTGGACGCGGACTGGGACGGCAAGCTGTCGCCAGAGGAAGAGGCGCGGCTGTCCGGGTTCGACATGAAATGGGACGAGGGCTTTGCCGGCGACACCTTCGCGCTGCTGGGCGAGACGCCGCTGGATCTGTCGCGGCCCGAGGAGTTCGGTGCCCGCTACGACGGCAAGCGGATCACCTCGACCCATCTGCGGCGGCTGGCGGCTCCGGTGCCGGTGGGCGCGGTGCCGCTGATCGTCCAGGCCTACGACCCGGGCTATTACGTGGCCTATTCCATCCCGGAGCCGGCGGTGGTGACGGGCGGGACGGGCTGTGTTGCGCGGACCTTTGTCCCGGACCTGACGGAGGCCGAGCAGGCGCTGCTGGAGGCGCTGAAGGAATACACCCCGGATGTCGATGTCGAGGACGCGTTTCCGGCCGTGGGCGCCCAGTTCGCCGAGGAAGTGCGGGTGACATGCGCCGCGCCCTGATGCTGTCCGGCCTGGTCCTGGTGCTGATCCTGGCCGGACTTTGGCTCTCTGGGGCGCTGGACTCGCTGGCTGCCTGGTTGGGCAGCGCGCAGCGGGCCGCGCAAGAGCAGCTGGCCGGCGCGATCCGCGCCTTGCGGGCCGGCGAGGCCGGGGCGCTGGCGGCCTTCTGGGGCCTGTGCATCGGCTATGGGGTGCTGCATGCGGCGGGGCCGGGACATGGCAAGCTGGTGCTGGGCGGCTACGGGCTGGCGCGGCGGGTGCCGGTGGCGCGGCTGGCGGGGCTGGCGCTGGCCTCCAGCCTGGCGCAGGCGGCGGTGGCCGTGATCCTGGTCTATGCGGCCATTGGCGTTCTGGGGCTGGGCCGGCAGGCCGTCGAAGGCGCGGCAGAGCGCTGGGTGACGCCCGCAGGCCATGCGATGATCGCGGGCCTCGGCCTGTGGCTGGTCTGGCGCGGCGCGCAGGGGCTGCGCCGGCAGATCGCTGCCGTCCCCGCGCAGGGCCACCACCACCACCATGACCGACACCACCACCACGGCCACGACCACGGGCCGGGCTGCACCCATGCGCATGGGCCGACGGTCGAGGAGGTGGCGCAGGTCGCCAGCTTCCGCGACGGTCTGGCGCTGGTCGCGGGGATTGCGCTTCGGCCCTGTTCGGGGGCGCTGTTCGTGCTGGTGCTGACCTGGCAACTGGGCATCGCGCTGGCCGGGATCGTGGGCGCCCTGGTGATGGGGCTGGGAACGGCGCTGGTCACGGTCGGGGCGGCGGCCCTGTCGGTCTGGGCGCGCGAGGGTGCCTGGGAGGGTCTGGGCCAGGGCCGCCTGGCACGCGCGCTGCCGGTGGTGGAACTGGCGGTGGGCGTGGCGATCGCCGCGGCGGCGCTGGGGCTTCTGGCCGGCAGTCTCTGACGCCGCGCCGCGGCGGAAAGCCCGCCTTGTGCCCGCCCGGGCGCGGCGATAAGTCTCCGCCATGACCCACAGGATGACCACCTCCACCCATGCGCGGGAGACGCTTGCGCTGGGCCTGCCGCTGATCGGCTCGCATCTGGCGCAGATGGCGCTGCATGTGACCGATACGGTCATGGTCGGCTGGTATGGCGTGGTGGCGCTGGCCTCGGTGGTGCTGGGGGCCTCGTCCTTCTTCATCGTCTTCGTCGTGGGGTCGGGCTTTGCCAAGGCGGTGATGCCGATGGTCGCGGCCGCGCTGGGGCGGGGCGACGAGACGCAGGTGCGCCGCGACACGCGGATGGGGATCTGGCTGTCCATCGCCTTCGGCCTGGCGGTCTATCCGGTCTTCTGGTGGAGCGAGCCGATCCTGCTGGCCCTGGGCCAGAACGCCGAGGTTTCGGCCATCGCGCAGGACTACATGCGCATCGCGGGTCTCGGCATGGTGCCGGCGCTGATCGTGACCGTGCTGCAAAGCTATCTTTCGGCCCTGCACCGGACGCAGGTCGTGCTTTGGGTCACGCTGGTGGCGGTGGCGGTGAACATCGCGGTGAACTGGGCGCTGATCTTCGGCAACTGGGGCTTTCCCGAGATGGGCGCGCGCGGGGCGGCGGTGGCGACGGTGGTGGTGCAGGTCGTCTCGCTGGCGGGCCTGGGCCTTTACGCCCATTTCCTGCCCGCGCTGCGCCGGTTCCACCTGTTCCAGCGCTTCTGGCGGCCGGACTGGCCGGCGATGGGCCAGGTCTGGCGGCTGGGCCTGCCGATCGGCCTGACCGGGCTGGCCGAGGGCGGGCTGTTCCAGGCCTCGGCGCTGATGATGGGCTGGATCGGCACGGTGGAACTGGCCGCGCATGGCATCGCGCTGGAAGTGGCGGCGCTGACCTTCATGCTGCATGTCGGCCTGTCGAGTGCCGCCACGATCCGCGTCGCGCGGTTCGACGGGCAGGGGGACCGCCCGGCGCTGCGGCAGGCGGCGAAGGTGGCGGTGGTGATCTCGCTTGGGGTGGCGGTGGCCTCTGTCACCCTGTTCTTGTCGCTGCCCGAACCCATCGTGGCCTTGTTCCTGGACCTGGAGAAGCCGGAAAGCGCCGCGATCCTGGCCTATGGCGTCACGCTCCTGATGCTGGCGGCGCTGTTCCAGCTGGCCGACGGAATGCAGGTCATGGCGCTGGGCCTGTTGCGCGGGGTGCAGGATACACGGGTGCCGCTGGGCCTGGCGGCGGTCAGCTACTGGCTGATCGGCATCCCGTGCAGCTATGTCCTGGCCTTTCCGCTGGGATACGGCGGCGAGGGGCTGTGGCTGGGTCTGGTCGTGGGCCTGGTCTGCGCGGCGGCCAGCCTGATGTGGCGGTTCTGGCGGTTGGCGCGGTAGGGCGCGTCGTTCGACTGCGTCTCCTCCTCGCTTGTCCGGCGACGAGACGGCATTGCCGCACGAGGAGCCTGCTAGCGCCAGAGCGGTGCGAGGCTGGCGAAACGCCCTTGCAGTTTCGACACAAGCCGGTTGAGCCGACCCGGATGCGGGATCCCGCCTTCGGCCAGCCGTTGCAGCGCCACTTCGGGCGGGCAGGGGCGGCGGCTGACCGGGTCCCAGTAGCGCGGATAGGTGATCAGCGCGGCATGGGCGAGTTGCAAGAGATCCGGTCGCGCCACCCGCCGCGCCGGGACCGGCCCGAGGTCGCGCGTCAGGCCCCAGCCGGCATAGAACGGTGCGCCCAGGCAGGTGACGGGCAGACCGCGCAGCAGCGCCTCGAAGCCCAGAAGCGAAGTCATCGTCCAGACCTCCTGCACCGCGCCCAGCAGCGGCACGGGATCGCTGGCCTGCGCCACGACATCGGCCAGCCCGCGCAGATCGGCGGGGGCGATCGCCCCGGCGCGCAGGCCCGCCTCGACATCCGGATGCGGCTTGTAGATCAGCACCGCGCCGGGGTTCGCCGCGCGCACCGCGCGAAGCAGCGCAAGGTTCGTCCGCACCGCGCCCGCGCCCCTGCGGATCGAGGCGTCGTCCTCGACCTGGCCGGGCACGAGGATCCGGTGGCCCTCCGGCAAGGGCGGGGCCGCGCCGCCGAGGTTGTATTTGGTCACCCCCGCCGCCCGCAGCCGGTCGAGGAAGGCCTCGATCCTGCGGCGTTGCGCGGGGGTCAGGGGCGTGGCGATCAGCGCTTCCAGCCGCGAGGGGCGCGTCGGGTCGTAATAGATGCCCAGATCGTCCGTCACCAGCGACAAGGGCGGCACCAGTTCCGCCCCAAGACCGCGCGAGCGCAGGAAGCCGTCCTCGACGCGCAGGCACGGGGCCTGTGGCGCAAAGCCTTCAGGTTCCTTGCCCGCCCAGATCAGAAGGCCGCGCCCGCTGGCCCGGGCCAGCCGGTCGGCCGCTGCGGGATCGTCGCGGAAGCGCAGCGCGCGCGTGCCGCCGAAGACGGCCTGCAGGCGCGGGCGCTTCCACAGCCGCATGCCGGCGGCGACATGGCCCCGGCGATCCTCGCGGAAGGCGCGGGCCTCGGCGGCAAGCTGCCGGATCACCTCTTCCAGGCCGCACAGCCGGTCGCGGCAGGGGTCGTACCACAGCGGCGCGAGAAGCATCGCCCCGGCGAAAAGCTCGTTTCGGGTCAGACGGCGCGTGCGGCGGGGGATCGGCTGTTCGTCGCGGCTGAGGCCCCAGCCGGCATAGAAGGGCTGGCCGAAGATCCGGGGGCGGTGGCCGTGCAGGATCGCCTCGAACCCCATCTGCGAGGTGACGGCATAGACCTCGGCCGCCCCCGCCAGAAGCCGGTGCGGCGAGACCGGCGCGGACAGGAGACTGACGCGGCCCCCGGCATCGGCGGGGCCGAAATGGCCGGGACGGAGGCCGGCGGCGGTCTCGGGATGGGTGCGGATCACGATGTGCCGGTCGGGATGGTCGCGCCGTGCACTGTCCAGCATCGCCCGGAAGGTCGCCGCCGAAGCCCCGCCAAGGCGGATGGCCGCATCGTCCCGGGTCTGGTCCACGACCAGCACGTAACCGGGGTCCGGACTCGGAAGCGCAAGATCGCTGTTGTTGTATTTTGATAAATGCTCTTCGATCAAACAACTGATTAGGCGATCTACCTCGATCAGAATGTTCGAATTATGAAAATCTGTGGTTGCAAGGATCTGCTCGATCCGCGACGGTCGGCGGCTGTCGAAATGCAGGCCCTGAGCGTCGATCAGGTAGCCGATCGGCGCCTCGCCCCGGGCCCGGCCGGGATGGATGGATCGCAGGAAGGCATCTTCCACCCGGACCAGCGGCACCCCGCGGCGGGCCGCCACCGCCGCGCCCCGCCAGGCGGTCGGACGATGGCCCCAGACCAGGACGCCATCCTCCGGGCCGGGCAGTCCGGGGCGCAGCTCATGCCCGGCCAGTTGCAACACCCGCGCCAGCCGCCGGTCGCGCCAGAGCGACAGGTTCTGGTGGAAAAGGCGTCGGGGAACGCCGGGCAGAGCGTCAGGCCATCCCGTGCCGCAGTCGCTTCCCGACAGGGGCGCCGTCATTCCCCCCCGTTGGCGGTGTTGGCAAGGCCGGTGGCGGCAGAGGTCGTGCCGGTGATCGCGCCAAGGGTCTTTTGCCACTGCACGAACGGGGCCTCGGTGACATAAAGCGTGTCGCCGTCGCGGATCTGGAAATCGCGCGCCTCGAACAGGCCGGTCGGCTGGGTCAGGTCCAGCACATAGACGATGCGCTGGTCGCCGATCAGGTCGTTGCGGCCCAGGACCGCGCGGGCGATCGCCTCGGTCTCGTCGCGCAGCACGAAGACCCCGGTCGGATCGGCCGCCATGGTGGACAGGCCGCCCACGGTTGCGATCGCCTCGAGCGCGGACATGGATTCGGTCTCGAAGGGCACCAGGGTCTGCGCCCCGGTCGCGCCAAGCGCGATGAACTTGCGGCTGTCCTTCTCGATGTTGATCTTGTCGCCCGCGCGCAGGGCGATGTCGAGACTCGGGTTCTCGTACAGGTCGTTCAGCCGGATCCTGCCGGTATGGCTGCCGCGTGTTACCCGCACGATGGCGATGGCGGGATCGACGGTCACACCGCCGGCCTTGGCCAGCATGGTGGCCAGCGTCCGGGTCGAGGCCTCGATCGGATAGACGCCGTTCAAGCCGGCCTGGCCCGAGATGGACACCGTGGCCCCTTCGCCCGCCCGGCGCGAGACGCTGACCTGGGGATCGGGGGTCTGTGTTTCCAGCTTGCGGGTGATCGCCTGGCGCAGGCCCTCGGGCGTCTGGCCGGCGGCCTTGATGCGGCCGGCATAGGGGATGTAGATGAACCCCTGTCCGTCCACCTGGACCTCGGACAGGATCGAGACGCGCTGGCCGGAGTTCCCAAGCAGCGGGTCGTCCTTCACGTTCTCGTAGACCGTCACGTCGATCGTGTCGCCCGGCGAGATCATGTCCGACGCGATGACGCCGGCATTGCGGAAGCTTTGGCTGAAGCCGAAGACCGGCTGGGCCGCTGTGGCCCGCGTCACCTCGGGCGTCACGGTGACGATATGGGCGTTGCCCTTCTTCTCGACCGAGCCGGCGAAGATCTCGCGCTTGTTGGGGCCCGAGCGCGGCAGGCCGCAGGAGGCAACCATGGCGAGCGATGCCAGAACCGCAATCGCCATAGCCGTGCGAGACACGCTGACCGTCACTTCGATTGTCCCCTGCCGTTGCCCAGGCTTTTTCTTGGCGCGACCTTAGCGAAAGCCGGTCTGCATGGCCAGTCCGCCGCGCGCAAATCAGCGGACAAGCCGCAACTGTTGCCGCGGCGCCGCTGTGCCGCTGAGCAGCGCGCTGTAGGGATCTTCCGGCGCCAGCATCAGGTCGACGACCTGCCGCAACAGCCGCCGACGCCCGCGGGCCGAGTAGAAGCCGCCGACGATCTGCGAGGTTTCAAGCAGGAAATGCCGGTAGTCGCGGTAGGCGCGGGTATCGGGCCGTTCGGGCGCGGCAAAGAAGGCGTCAAGCGGCTGCGAGGAGACGAATTCGGGCTTGGCATAGACCGCTGCCCCGAAGGTGCGAATCGGCAGGCCCCGCCAGAGCGCCTGCTGCCCGGCGGTCGAGTTCACCGTGACGGCCGAGCGGGCGTCGTTCAGGAGCTCGGCCAGCTTGCCGCCGCGCACGAAATGCACCCGTCCGGCCACCCCGTGCAGGCGGGCGAGCCTGCGGATCTCGGGCAGCAGGGGCACGCGCCCGTCCTCCAGCGGATGCGCCTTGAAGACCAGATGGTGATGTCCGGGGGCGCCTTCGGCAAAGCCCTTGACCACCTCGGCCAGGAAATCGGTCATGCTGGCAAAGGGGGAATGGGCGCGGAAGCTGGCGTCGTGTTCCAGTTGCAGGATCGCGAGGTGATAGGGAAAGCCGCCGTTGCGGATGCGCCGGGTGGCCAGGCGCCGCTCGATCCGGTGGACGGGCATCATGAGAAAGCGGCGCAGGTACAGCAGGAACTCCTGTCCGACGGTCAGCGCCCGGTGCGGGCGGAAGTTGCGATAGGCGCGCCGCCCCGCCGCGACGCAGCCGTGATAGAGCGCGCCCCAGAACATGTGCTGGCGCATGTCGCCCCAGGTCGCCGGCACCTCGGGCAGGTCGAGATCGACCCGGGCGAGCGCCTGGCGCATTTCGGCCACCGTCAGCTCCATCAGGCGCGAATGGCCGTTCGAGCCGCCGCGTTCGTAGGTGATCCAGTAGGGGCGCAGATAGCCTTCCTCGAACACATGCACGGTGATCCCGCGGGCGCGGGCCAGACGGATCGCCTGGGCATGGATCGGCCGGGTATCGCCGTAAAGCACCAGGTCGGTGACCGCGAGATCGGCCATCAGGCGATCGCAGGTCTCGGGCCAGCGGTCCTGCGGGTCCTGGAAGGCGATGTAGCCGGGGCCGGGCCAGAACACCCGGTCGCCCAGGTTGAAGCCCACCCGCGTGACCCGCGCCCCGGTCTGGCGCAGATGCTGGCCCAGCCTGTGGAACCAGGGCCCGTGCGGGCCTTGCAGAAACAGGAAGTGGCGGTTGGTTTCGGTCAAGTTGGGTCCTGCGCTGGCGGGCGATCCGACACAGACTGCCCGAGAAACGGTAAACAGAGCATGGCCTCAACTGCCCAAGGCTTGCAAGCCGTGGAGGCGGGCTTTACCTCGGACAGGTAGGCATTGAAACGGGCGAGGCGGGCATGTTCACCGGAATTGTCACCGATGTGGGGCGGATCATCGACACCAGGGTCACCGGCGACCTGCGTGCGCGGATCGCCACGCGCTACGATGTCGGCGGGATCGACATCGGCGCCTCCATCGCCTGCGACGGGGTCTGTCTGACGGTGGTGGCGCTGGGGGATCGGCCCGAGAACTGGTTCGACGTCGAGATTTCCGCCGAAACGGTGTCGAAGACCAACCTCGGCGGCTGGGCGCCCGGCAAGCGGGTGAACCTGGAACGCGCGCTGAAGGTGGGGGATGAGCTTGGGGGACACATCGTCTCGGGCCATGTCGACGGGCTGGCCGAGGTGGTGGGCGTGCGCCATGAGGGCGGCTCGGTCCGGGTGACCTTCCGCGCGCCGGAAGCTTTGGCGAAGTTCATCGCGCCGAAGGGGTCGGTGGCGCTGAACGGAACCTCGCTGACGGTGAACGAGGTGAACGGGGCGGAGTTCGGGGTGAACCTGATCCCGCATACCCAGGAAGTGACCACCTGGGGCGAGGTGGCCGTGGGGGACCGGGTGAACCTGGAGGTCGATACGATGGCGCGCTATGTGGCGCGACTGCGGGAGTATGACTGAGGGCTGCGCTTGGGGTTGGCCCCGGGGGATTTCACATCCCCCGGACCCCCTGTGGAGTATTTGGGACATGGGCAAGCGCAAATTTTAGTCGAATTGTTCGGAGTTTCGGATGAGCCAGATCGGGCATAACGGCGGGCCGTCGATGGAGGGCGGGGCCAGTTGGCGGAAGCACTGCTGGTCCGCGGCGCGAGAGCGGTTGTTGCCGGTGTTGCCGGTGGAAGTGGTGCGGACGCGGGTCAAGCGGGCCAAGGCGCTGGGGCTGGATTACCGGACCTATGCCGGGGTGCGGGCGGCCACGGGGCATGATGTGGTGGCGTTCCTGTTCTCCTCGAATGCCCTGAGGGTGTCGTTGGTGCGGCCTGCGATGCCTGCGGAGCGGTCGGAGAAGCTGGCGGAGGTGCAGTGCGGGCGGTTGGCGCTGGCGGTGGAGCCCTTGACTCCGGGAATGGTGGAGGCGGCCAATCCGGTGCTGGATGGGGTCTGGCCTGCGCCTTATGCGCTGGCGGGGTTCGGCGAGATGCGGGAGCGGATGCGGGCGGCCCTGGGGCGTGTGCCATCGGATCAGGTGATCCTGGTGGGCGACCTGGGGCTGGAGCGCGAGTGGTGCGCGGCGGGGCGGCTTGCGGGGTATCTGCCGGCGGAGCGGTATTTCGGACGATGACAAACGGCGGCCCGCCGGACCGCCGTTTGTCATGCGTTGAACCGGAAGATCAGGCCGCGCGACCGAGGAGGACCGAGTCGACCTGCTTGGCCGCACCCGCCTCGTCCACGCCGGACACCGCCGCGACTTCGCGCGTCAGGCGTTCCAGGGCGGCTTCGTAAAGCTGACGTTCGGAATAGGACTGTTCGCGCTGGTCGTCGGCGCGGTGCAGGTCGCGGACGACCTCGGCGATCGACAGAAGGTCGCCGGAGTTGATCTTCTGCTCATATTCCTGCGCGCGGCGCGACCACATGGCGCGCTTGACCTTGGCCTTGCCCTTCAGCGTGTCCAGCGCCTTGCTCACCACGTCGGGAGCGGACAGGGCGCGCATGCCGATTTCCACCGCCTTGTGGGTGGGCACGCGCAGGGTCATCTTGTCCTTCTCGAAGGAGATGACGAAAAGTTCCAGCTGAATTCCGGCGATCTGCTGTTCCTCGATCGAGATGATCTTGCCGACGCCATGCGCGGGATAGACCACGAAATCGTTCGGACGGAATTCAGGCTTCTTCGACTTGGTCATTCACGGTTCCCCAGAAAGGAAGCCCCTTCCGCGACAAAGACCCCGCGCGCTGAACCCCCTGGTTCAGGCGTGTGGAGTCGATTGTCACAAAAGAATTCGGCCCAGGCGGACTGCTCCAAGCCGATGTCAGGCTTCCATGCTTGCTTTGTAAAGAAAAGATAACACAAAAACGCGCTGATTCCAACTGCCGCGAAACCGGGCAGTTCAGATGTAAAGCTTTGAATTTCCAATGTTTGTCTGGATGCCGCCGATTCGGTGCCTTCCTTCTGCCCGAATCGGTCCCGCGTTCAGCCGCCGGTGCCGGGGGCCTCGGAGAAGTATTTTTCAAGCTTGCCGGGTTCGCCGTCGCGTTCTTCGTAGCCGGGCAGCGGGTCCTTCTTGGTCACGATCACCGGCCACTGGACGGCATATTTCCGGTTGAAGGCGACCCATTCCTCCATGTCCGGTTCGGTATCGGGACGGATCGCGTCGGCGGGGCACTCGGGCTCGCAGACGCCGCAGTCGATGCATTCATCCGGGTGGATGACCAGCATGTTCTCGCCTTCGTAGAAGCAGTCGACCGGACAGACCTCGACGCAGTCGGTGTATTTGCAGGCGATGCAGTTCTCGATGACGACGTAGGTCATGGTCGTGGCCTTGGTGCGAAGCGATGGCGTTTAGCTAGAGCAGGTGGCAGGATCATTCAAGCGGGTCCGGCGCATTGACCGGGTCGAGGTCGAGATAGAGCGTCTGCGCCTCGCGCGCCGGTCCCCGCCGCAGGCCGATCGCCAGGACGCGGACCAGGCGGATGCGCGCGCCCTGGGGGAAGGTGAGGGTGTCGCCAGCCGCGATGTCGCGGCCTGGACGGGTGACGCGCGTGCCGTTCACCCGGACAGAGCCGGCGGCGATGGCCTCGGCGGCGAGGCTGCGGGACTTGAAGAACCGGGCCTGCCAGAGCCACTTGTCCAGCCGCAGCCTGAGAGCGGCGGCCGGATCAGGCTTTCCGGAAGGCCCGGCCAATCAGACCTTGCCCTTGAGCGCAAGCAGCGCGGCAAACGGGTTGTCGGGGTCGATGGGCTTTTCCTGCCGGGGCGGGCGGGCCTCGTAGGATTTCTGCCGGTCGTCGCGGTTTGGCTTGCCGCCTTTGCCATGGGGCCGTTCGCCCTTGGGGCGGTCCTGCTTCGGGCCGTCGTGGCGGGGCCGGTCGCCCTTTGGACGGTCGCCCTGTGAACGGTCGCTGCGGGGGGCGCCTTCTTTCCGCTCGGGACGGGGGCCGCGTTCGGGACGGGGCCGGGGCTTCGGGGCCCAGGTGAAGGTGTAGAAGGCCTCCATCTCCGGGGCCGCAGCTTCGGGGGCGGGTTCCGGCGTCGGAGCCAGGATCGAGACCTCTTCCGGGATCGGCACGCCCGCAGCGATTGCGGCGGCGGCTTCGGCGGAGATTTCGGGGGCTTTCGGGGCCTCGGCGGCCTTCACCTTCGGACGTTCGCCCTTTTCGCCCTTGTAGCCCAGGCCGCCCATCAGGTCGGCGAACTGGTCAAGGGTCATGCCGGTGATCGACAGCATGTCGGGTGTCGCCTCGAAGCCGGCGCGGCTGTCCTTCTGGCGCAGGATGTCGGCCAGGCGTTCCAGCATGTCGATGCGGATCGCGCGGGCGCCCGCGGGGTGATACCCGGCGAGCGTGTAGTGCATCTTGGGCACTTCCGGCACGTTCGGGATCGTCACCAGCCCCGGAGGTGGCGATTCGGGGAATTCCTGCAACCCGTTCCACAGCGACCAGAGCACCAGCCGCAGGCGCGTCGGCGCGGGTTTCAGAAGGGCGGGCAGGAAGATGGTGAACTGGCCGAAGCGGACGCCGTGCTTGCGGAGTGCTCCGCGCGCTTCCTGGTCCAGCTCCTTGACTTCGGCGGCGACGGTCTCACGCGGGAGGACGCCCAGAGCCTCGGACAGCCGGAAGGCGAAACCGCGGGCGAGGCCGGTCAGGGTCTCGTCGCGGGCCATGTTCAGAAGCGGCTCGAACAGGGCGGCGACCTTGCGGTCGATGAAATGTTGCAGGCGACGGCGGACCTTTTCGGCAACCTCGGGGCCGGCCTCGTCGTCCACGAAGGCCTCGACGGCGGGTTTCGCCGGTTCGGCGCCCTTGACCAGCTTGCCCACCGCATGGGTGCCCCACATCAGGCCGCCCTGTTCGGTGAAATCCAGCTCGGTGTCCGGCGCATTGTAGAACCGGTCGGCGCGCAGGTGGAATTCCGGCTTCAGCGCCTGAAGCGCGGCCTGCGCCAGGGTGCGGGCGGCATCGGGCGTGGCGCTGGCATCCTGCCTGAAGCGGAAGCCTTCCAGTTTCCCGGCATATTCGCCTTCGACCGTCACTTCGCCCTTGTCGTTCACTTCGGCCACCAGAGCCTCCTTCTGCTTCAACCGGCGGAGCAGAACCGAGGTCCGCCGGTCGACAAATCGTTGCGTCAGCGCCGCATGCAGGGCATCCGACAGGCGGTCTTCTACCGCGCGGGTTTCCTCGCGCCAATGGGTTTCGTCTTCGACCCAGTTTTTCCGCTGGGTGACGTAGGTCCAGGTGCGGATATAGGCGAGGCGGCGCGACAGGGTGTCGATGTCGCCTTCGGTCCTGTCGATGCGCCTGATCGCGGTTGCCAGCCAGTCCGAGGGGATGCGCCCGCCGCCCAGACCCCGACCGACGAGGAATTCGAAGATGCGGGTCAGGAGGGTCGTGTGTTCCGGCCCGGAGGAGGAGCGGAAGTCGGGGATGCGGCAGACGTCCCAGAGGAGTTGCACGCGTTTGGGTTCGGTCAGCCTGTCCTGCACTTCGGGGAGCGCAGAGAGCGCCTTCAGTGCCAGAAGGTCGTCGGCATCCCGCGCGCGGGTCAGCCAGTCGTTGTGGGTGGGTTCCTCGAGGCTGCGGATCAGCCGGTCGGCGCTGCCGAAGTCGAGCGATTCGTTGCGCCAGTGCAGCTTGCGGACGGGCTGGAAGCGGTGGGTCTCGATCGCCTCCACCGTTTCCTCGTCGAAAGGGCGGACCTCGCCGGTGACGCCGAAGGTGCCGTCCTCGGTATGCCGTCCGGCGCGGCCGGCGATCTGGGCCAGTTCCTGCGGGAAAAGGCTGCGCATCCGGCGGCCGTCGAATTTCGCCGTGGCCGAGAAGGCGACATGCTTGATGTCGAGGTTCAACCCCATGCCGATGGCGTCGGTGGCCACCAGATAGTCCACGTCGCCGTTCTGGTAGAGCGCCACCTGCGCGTTGCGGGTGCGGGGCGACAGCGCGCCCATCACCACCGCGCAGCCGCCCTTCTGGCGGCGGATCAGCTCGGCGATGGCATAGACGTTTTCCACCGAGAAGCCGACGATGGCCGACCGCGGCGGCATCCGGCTGATCTTCTTCGACCCGGCATAGGACAGCGTGGACATCCGGTCGCGTTTCAGGAAGGTCACATGCGGCACCAGCCCCGCGATGGCCCCGCGCATGGTGTCGGACCCCAGAAACAGCGTCTCGTTCAACCCGCGTGCCCGCAGCAGGCGGTCGGTGAAGACGTGCCCCCGGTCGGCATCGGCGCAAAGCTGGATCTCGTCCACCGCGACGAAATCGGCCCCGATCTCCAGGGGCATCGCCTCGGTGGTGCAGACCCAGTACTGGGTGCGGTCGGGGACGATGCGTTCCTCTCCCGTGACCAGCGCCACGACCGAGGGGCCGACCCTGGCGACGATGCGGTCATAGACTTCGCGCGCCAGAAGCCGCAGGGGCAGACCGATGACGCCCGTCCGGTGCGATAGCATGCGTTCTATCGCGTGATGGGTCTTGCCGGTGTTCGTCGGCCCAAGGACCGCCGTCACCCGCCGGGTGGCGTCCATGGCTCAGATCTCCTGACCCTCGGCTGCCTTTTCCAGCCGCTTCACCGCTTCGAGAGCGTCCTGAAGATGGGGATGGATGGCAAGGGCCGCGCGGTAGGCGGCAAGCGCCTTCTGCGGGTTGCCGGATCCCTCCAGGATCATCCCCAGCCCCGACAAAGCCCCGAAATGCCGCGGGTTCAGCGCCAGCACCTGGGCGATGTCGCCAAGCGAGGGACCGAAGGCCCCCGACAGGTAAAGCGCGGTGGCGCGCGCGTTCCAGGCCTCGGCGAAGGTCGGGTCGTGGTCGATGATGGCGGTGAAATGTTCGATGGCGGCCGAGTAGTCCCCCAGCGTCATCGCGTCCCGGCCGCGTTGCAGCAGCAGGTCCAGCGCCGGCGAGCCCGATTTCGACCATTCCAGCCAGATCTCGCGCTCGATCCTGCTGGCCTCGCCCGCCTGGGCTGTCTTGAGCCTGTCGAACAGGCCGTCCAGTTTCGCCCCGTCCTCGGCCTGGGCCGCCGCCAATGACAGCAAAAGCGGCAGAAGTGCCGCAACGATACGATTGAGAATGGCGGCGCGGAGACCCATAAGAGGAAAGTAACCGATCCGCGCCGGATTGCCAGTGGCGCCGGGGTCACGAAGGAGAGACTTATGAGCGAAATGATCGATGCGGCCGTCAAGGCGCTTTCTGCCAAGGTTTCGGGCGGTTTCGACGGGGTGGCGAAGTTCGTGATCCCCGGCGAGGGCGCGATCATGCTGGACGCCTCGGGCGTGCGGCCGGGCGACGAGGAGGCCGACGTGACGCTGACGGCGGATGCCGACGTGTTCCGGGCGATCCTGGACGGCGAGATGAACCCGACCATGGCCTTCATGACCGGCAAGCTGAAGGTCGATGGCAGCATGGGTCTGGCGATGAAGCTGGGCTCGGTCCTGGGTTGAGACAGGAGGCCGCCCGGCCTGCGCCCTTTCACGCCGGGGTGGCCGACGCGCCGCCTGGCGTGGTTGCCGTCTGGGCGCAGGCGGGCGCGGTGCGGATCCGGCTGGCCTCGTGGCGGGCAGGGGACAGGGGCACCGTGTTTCTTCTGCCCGGCCGGACGGAATGCATCGAGAAATACGGCCGCGCCGCCGGCGATCTGGTGGCGCGGGGCTTTTCGGTCATCACCATCGACTGGCGCGGGCAGGGGCTGGCCGACCGCGCGCTGCCCGATCGGCTGATGGGCCATGTCGGCGATTTCGACGAATATCAGCGGGATCTGGACGCGATGCTGGCCGAGGCCGAACGGCTGGACCTGCCGCGCCCCTGGTTCATGCTGGCCCATTCCATGGGCGGCTGCATCGGGCTGCGCGGGTTGATGCGCGGTCTGCCGATCCGGGCGGCGGTCTTTTCGGCGCCGATGTGGGGCATCGCCATGGCCCCCTGGCAAAAGCCCCTTGCGGCCCTGGTCTCGGCGCTTGCCGCGCCCTTGCGTCTGACCGGCCGCTATGCGCCCTCGACCGGACCTGCGGTCTACCTTGCGACGGCGCCCTTTGCAGGCAATGTCCTGACCACCGACCGCGAGATGTGGGACTACATGCGTCGTCAGGTGGTCGAGGTGCCGGACCTTGCGCTGGCCGGACCTTCGGTCGGCTGGGTCTCGGCGGCCTTGCGGGAATGTGCGGAACTCGCGGCCCTGCCCGCACCCCGGGTGCCGACCATCTGCGCGCTGGGGACGGCCGAAAAGGTGGTGGCCGTGGCGCCGATTCATCTGCGCATGGCCGGCTGGGCCCAGGGCCAGCTGGACCTCTACCCCGGCGCCGAACACGAGATCATGATGGAAGGCCCCGCGACCCGCGCCCGGTTCTTCGACCGTGCCGCGGCCCTCTTCGCGGCGCAGGGGCGCTGACGGCAATCGGCGCGCCGGGGGCGGCTCATCCCTCCCTTCGCTCGGTCCTCGCAGGCACGCAGCGCAGAGCGACCGCAGCAGAGCGATGAGCGATCCGCCGGGCGCTACCTGGCGTCCAGCTTGCGCTCGATCTCGGCCAGCCGGGCCAGCACCTTTTCCTCGAAGGCATGGGTTTCCTCCCGGGTTTCCTCGCTAGCCGCCTCTTGCATCGAATTCACGATCAGACCGACGATCAGGTTCATCACCGCGAAGGTGGTCATCAGGATGAAGGGCACGAAGAAGGCCCAGGCGTAGGGATAGACCTCCATCACCGGGCGGACGATGCCCATCGACCAGCTTTCCAGCGTCATGATCTGGAACAGCGAATAGGCGCTGGCGCCAAGGCTGCCGAACCAGTCAGGGAAGCTGGCCGCGAAAAGCTTGGTCGCGATCACCGCGGCGATATAGTAGATCAGCAGGATCAGCAGGAACACCGACCCCATCCCCGGCAGCGCACGCCCCAGGCCATTCACCACGCGTCGCAGGCTCGGTACCGCCGAGACCACGCGCAGCACCCGCAGGATGCGCAACGCCCGCATGACCGAGAAGCCCGCCCCCGCCGGCACCAGCGAGATGCCCACGATCACGAAATCGAAGAGGTTCCAGCCGGACCGGAAGAAGCGCAGGCCCTGCGCATAAAGCCGGGCGGCGAGTTCGGCGACGAAGATCGTCAGGCAGGCCCGGTCTACGGCCACCAGCGCGCCACCTGCGCGCTGCATCACCGCGGGAAAGGTCTCCAGCCCCAGGGTGACGGCGTTGACCAGGATGACGGCGATCAGGAAGCGCGAGACCGTGGGACGGTCGAGGAAGGCTGAGACGGTTTCGCGGCTGGACATGGGTTCCCTGTCGGATCTGGCATCGCCGCCGATATGTGGCGTCCCGCGCGCGGCGTCCAGTCCCGGCCGTATGGAAAGCCAGGGATCGGGCCTGCAATCGCCACGGCGGGGCGGGCCGCTATCTGCCGCGCGTGAATTCCATGCTGCGGCCGTCCGGGCCGGTCAGGACCAGCGTGTCATCGCCGCGCATGTCCAGCCGGGTCATGACAGAGAGCGCAGTGAAGAACGCCTGCTCGTCATCCAGCCGGTCGCAGGCCATCCGGGTCGCGGCGACCCCGCCCAGTTTCAGGTCCGGCAGGCTTGCCTGATTGCGCCCCATGTAGCGGTTGCAGGGCGCCTTGCCCGAGAGGGTGCCCTCGGCGTTCACCGACAGCGTGGCGGGGATGTCGACGACCAAGCCGTCGATGGCCAGAAGCTCCCATTCGATCCCGGTCGCGTCCTGGGCATCGGCGGTGGTGCAGGCGGTCATGGCGATGGC
This sequence comes from Rhodobacter calidifons, assembly GCF_011174775.1. Taxonomy (GTDB): domain Bacteria; phylum Pseudomonadota; class Alphaproteobacteria; order Rhodobacterales; family Rhodobacteraceae; genus Tabrizicola; species Tabrizicola calidifons. Next base: position 5,100 of record NZ_JAANHS010000001.1, on the reverse strand, counting down.
CGCAAGAAGGGGAAAAAGGCGCATGGGGGTGGGGCTCCGTCATCGGGTCAGACATCCCTTTGACGCGTCAGAAAGCCTCGGGCCTGGCCTCGCGCGCCATGTGGTCGAGAACGGCGTTGACGAATTTTGCCTCCTTTCCGTCGGGAAAGAAGGCCTTGGCCACGTCGACATATTCGGTGATCGCCACCTTGGGCGGAGTGGGCAGGTCCACCAGCTCCGCCCCTGCCGCGCGGAAGAGGGCGCGCAGCACCGGGTCGATCCGGTCGATGGGCCAGGCCGCGACAAGGGCGCGGTCGGTCATCTGGTCGATCTTGGCCTGCCAGTTGACCGCCCCACCCACCACGGCGCGGAAATGGTCCACGTCGCCCTCGGCGAATTCGCCCTCGTCATAGACAGCACCAAAGCGGTGCGTCTCGAACTCGCGCGTGACCGCCTCGACCGTCTGGCCCGAGACTTCCATCTGGAACAGCGCCTGCACGGCATAAAGCCGTGCCGCCGATTTCATCTGGCGCTTTTCCTGTCGCCTGTCCGTCATGCCCGGAAGCCGATCCCCTTGGTCTTGCCGGCCCATTTGCGCGAAAGCGCGATCAGGTGCAAGGCCGCCGCAGCGGCACCGCCGCCCTTGTTCTGCCCCCTGGGGTCGGCGCGCACCTCGGCCTGGGCGCGGTTTTCCACCGTGAGGATGCCGTTGCCGATGCAGGCGCCCTGGAGGCCCAGCAGGCTGAGCGCGCGGCTGGAGTCGTTGCACACCGTATCGTAATGCGTCGTCTCGCCCCGGATCACGCAGCCAAGCGCGACATAGCCGTCATAGTCGGCCAGCCGCTCGGCCATGGCGATGGCCGAGGGCACCTCCAGCGCGCCCGGGACCTCGACCAGATCGACCTCGGCCCCGCAGGCCTCGCCCACGGCGCGCGCGCCGGCAACCAGGTTGTCGGTGATGTCCTTGTAATAGGGCGCGACGACGATGAGGAGCTTGACCGGCTTGTCGAAGCCGGGCAGCGGCAGGGTGTAATGGGTCTCGGCGGTGGCCATGGCCTACTCCTTGATCGGGCGGGTGCCCGCGATGGTCAGCCCATAGGCATCCAGACCCACAAAGCGCGGTGCGGCGGAATTGGTCAGCAGCGTGATCGCCGACAGGCCCAGCGAGGACAGGATCTGCGCGCCAAGGCCATACTGGCGCAGGGTCTGCGGCGAATGTTCCCCGGGCGTGACCATCTTCATCGTCGTGTCGCGCAGAAGGACCACGGCGCCCCGGCCTTCGGCGGCGATGATGCGCATGGCGGCCGGAAGCTCGCCCCCGCCGCCGATGCCCAGCACATCCTCAAGCGGGTTCAGCGCATGGACCCGCACCAGAACCGGGCCGGGCGCGGCAAGGTCGCCCTTGGACAGGACGATATGTTCGTCGCCATGGGCTTCGTCGGCAAAGATCCGCATCAGCCAGTCGCCGCCGTGGACGGAACGGACCGAGCTGACCGCCTTTTCGGTGATCAGGTTGTCGTGCCGCCGCCGATAGGCGATCAGGTCGCTGATCGTGCCGATCTTCAGCCCGTGCTTCTGTGCAAAGGTGATCAGATCGGGCAGGCGGGCCATGGTGCCGTCGTCGTTCATGATCTCGCAGATCACGCCCGAGGGGTTGAGCCCCGCCAGACGCGCCACGTCCACCGCGGCCTCGGTATGCCCGGCGCGGACCAGCACGCCGCCGTCGCGCGCGCGCAGCGGGAAGATGTGGCCCGGTGTGGCGATATCGGCCGGACCCTTGGTCGGGTCGATCGCCACGCTGACCGTCCGCGCCCGGTCGGCGGCCGAAATGCCGGTGGTCACGCCTTCGCGCGCCTCGATCGACAGGGTGAAGGCGGTCTCGTGCCGGCTGGAGTTCTTCGGGCTCATCAGGGGCAGGCCCAGGGCCTCCACCCGGGCGGCGGGAAGCGCCAGGCAGATAAGCCCGCGACCATGCGTCGCCATGAAGTTGATCGCCGAGGGCGTGCACATCTGCGCCGGGATCACGAGGTCGCCCTCGTTCTCGCGGTCCTCGTGATCGACAAGGATGAACATGCGCCCGTTGCGGGCGTCTTCGATGATCTCCTCGGTCGAGGAGATGGCGTCGGCATAGTCGGACATGGGTCGTGGGCCTCACAAGCTCTCAGACGCCGATGTATCGCGGGGCGGATGCAAAGGCCAGAGGCTGTGCCTCGGGCGGTGAGCAGATCCGCTGTGCAGGGCCACACCCCGGGCACCGGAGTTCGTGACGAACTCCGGACCGATTTCCGGACGGAAATCGGCCCCGCCGCCGAGGTCGCGCATCAGGCCCGGACCGAGAGCACGGTAAGACAGGCCAGTTCGGCCAGTTGCTGGGTTGCGCCCAGGATGTCGCCGGTCTGCCCCCCGATGCGCCGCAGGGCCGAAAGGGCCAGCCAGAGCGTCACCGCCAGCGCGGCGAAGGTCATCGGGACGACGCTCCAGCCGGTCAGGACCGCCGCGATCGCCAGGGCCAGCACCAAGCCCGTCAGCGCCGTGGCCGGGCCGGGCCGCCCCGTGGCATGGCTCAGGCCCTCGGTGCGGGCATTGGGCAGAAGCGACATCACCAGGGCCATCGGCGCGCGGGACATAGCCCCGGCGGCGATCAGCGCAGGCCCGTAGGCGCCATGGACCAGGAGCGCCGTCAGCGCGGACCAGCGCGCCAGGGTGACAAGGACCAGCGCCAGGACGCCGTAACTGCCGACGCGGCTGTCCTTCATGATCGCCAGCCGCCGCTCGCGGGTCCAGCCGCCGTAAAGCCCGTCGGCGCTGTCCGAAAGCCCGTCCTCGTGCAGCCCCCCGGTCAGCATCGCGGCAAGGCCAAGGACCAGCGCCGCCGTCACCCCCGGGGTCACGCCCAGCCACTGGGCCGAGGCCGCGAGCGCCGCCCCCAGCGCGCCGAGCACCGCCCCGACCAGCGGCCAGGCCCAGGCCGAGGCGGCGCCCGTGCCCCGGTGGTCGGGCAGCGGCAGGCGGGACAGAAGGGCAAAGGCCGACAGAAGGTCGGCGGGCAGCCTGTGGGCGATGTCGCGAAGCAAGGTCAAAGCGGCTGTTCCCGGCTGGCATTCGATGGGCCTCTGGGGTAGCCCCATCCCGACGCAGGATCAATCCGGAGAAACCGATGCCCTTTCAGTCCCTCGCCGATGTCCGCGCCATGCTTGCCGCGCTGCCCGCCCCCGATGCGGCGGCCATCGCGGCTGCCGAGGCGCGCAATGGTCAGCTGACCAAGCCGCCGGGCGCCCTGGGGCGGCTGGAGAAGCTGGCGATCTGGATGGGCGGCTGGCAGGGCACCGACAAGCCGACCGCCGACAAGCCGCAGATTGCGATCTTTGCGGGCAATCACGGGGTCACGGCCAAGGGTGTGTCGGCCTTTCCGGCGGAAGTGACCGCGCAGATGGTGGCCAACTTTGCCCATGGCGGGGCGGCGATCAACCAGCTGGCCCGGACCTTCGGGGCCAGACTGGACGTCCATGCGCTGGAGCTTGACCGTCCGACGGCGGATTTCACCGAAGGGCCGGCGATGACCGAGGCCGAGGTCGTCGAGGCCCTGCGTCGCGGCCATGAGGCGGTGAGCCCGGACGCCGACCTGTTCGTTGCGGGCGAGATGGGGATCGGGAACACCACCTCGGCGGCGGCGATTGCGACGGCGCTGTATGGCGGGTTTGGCTGGGCGGGGCGCGGCACGGGCGTGGATGACGCCGGGCTGCGGCGCAAGGAGGCGGCGGTGGCGGCGGGGATCGAGAAGAATGCCGCGCTCATGGGCGATCCGCTGGAGGTGCTGCGCTGTCTGGGCGGGCGCGAGATCGCGGCGATGGCGGGGGCGATCCTGGGGGCGCGGATGGCGCGGGTGCCGGTGATCCTGGACGGGTTCATCGCCTGTGCTGCGGCGGCGGTGCTGGAGAAGGCCGCGCCGGGGGCGCTGGATCATTGCGTCGCGGGCCATCAGAGCGCCGAGGGGGCACATGCGCGGCTGCTGGAGAAGCTGGGCAAGGAGCCCTTGCTGAACCTGGGCCTGCGGCTGGGCGAGGGGTCCGGCGCGGCGCTGGCGATCGGGGTGGTGCAGGGGGCGGTGGCCTGCCATTCCGGGATGCTGACCTTCGCCGAGGCGGGGGTCGCGGCGGGGGCCTGACCCCGCCTGTCCACGCGCGGGCAGGGTTTCCATCCCTGCAAAGTCAAACACTTGCTCGTGGGCGTTCACGATTTGTCAAGGATTGCTCGTCGGGGGCCTCGTTCCGCCTTGCGGGTGGTCGGCGACGAGGAGACGAAGGCGAACGAGGAGCCGTTCCGTCAGGCCTTCGGCATCTTCAGGCTGATCAGCCTGCCGCCCTTCTGGTAGCGGACCTCGGTCTCGGTGATCGCCTGCACCGTCCCGCCGTCGATCTTGTCGCCGACCTTCACCTTCTTGTACTTGCCGTTCGACTGGCGGATCAGCGCGTAGCGGCGCGAATCGGTGCCGTAGGTGCCGATCAGGTTGATCTTGGACAGGTTGATCGCGTTCACGAAGGTCGCTTGCTTGGCAACACTGGCCTTGGTCGGGATCGAGGGCGCCGCCTTCGTGACCTCGGGCTCGTCAAGCTCGTCGATTTCCTCGGGCTTGGGCGCAGCGGCGGCAGGTGCGGCGGCGGCCACTTGCACCGCCTCTTGCTTGGGGGCCGGTTCGCGCACTGCGGCGGCCACGGCGGCCTCGACGGCGCGGCTCATGTCCTGCGGACGAGCCGCAGGCCGCATCGAGATGGCGACGATCGAGGGATTCTTCGCCTCGAGTGCGGCAGCCTCGGCCAGCCTGGCCTCGGCCTGCGCGGTCAGCGAGGCACCTTGGGCGCCCAGGTCCGCCGGGGCGGCGCTGGCCGGCAGGACGGCAGCCGCGGCGGTGGCTACGCTGGCCGGGCGCGGCAGCGGGCGCAGGGTCGCGAACCGGGTGACATCCACCGTGCCAAGCGAGGCGTCGTCATCCGCGGCCGAGGGTGCCGGGGACAGGCCCTCGGGGCGCGGGCGGGGCCGGAACCCCGCCATCGCCGGATCGGCCGGGGCGGCAGGCCCGGGTTCGGCGGTGGCGGATGCCGCCTCGCCCGCGGTGACCAGCGA
>NZ_JAANHS010000019.1 GCF_011174775.1 Rhodobacter calidifons | reverse complement strand
GACGAAGCTGCCGCCGGAACCGGCGTCTCGCGCCCGGCGCCCGCGTCCGCCGCGCCTGGCCGGGCCTTGGCCGCCGCCGCAGGCGGGGAATCCAGTGGCTTGACGTCTATCGGGTCTCCGATCACCGCATTGGGGGTCACGTCCGCATCGGTGGCCGAAGCGGGTCCCTTTGCCCCGGTCAGCTGACAGGCGGACAGAAGCGGCGCGGCGCACAGCAGCAGGACGGCAAGGGACAGGCGACGTGGCATCGGTCTCTCCGGTTCGCGCCAACACCTGCCTTGAACCGCCCCGCACCGCAAGTCCCGTCAGTAGGGCCAGGGATGCGCCCGGTGGGTTTCCGCGATCTCGTCCAGCACCTCTGACGACAATGTGACCGAAGCCGCGCCGATGTTGGTCCGAAGCTGCTCCAGCGTCGTGGCCCCGATGATCGGGATCGTGGGGAAGGGCCGCGTCCGGCAGAAGGCGATGGCCATCTGGCAGGGGTCGAGCCCGTGCCGCGCCGCGATCCCCAGATAGGCCGCAACTGCCGGAAAGACCCGGGGCGTGATCCGGCCCGACAGGTCGGGGTTCAGGCTGCGGCGCGAGCCTTCGGGGATCACGTCGCCCGCGTATTTCCCCGACAGAAGCCCCGCGGCAAGGGGCGAGAAAGCCAGCAGCGGCATGTCCTCGACGATGGACAGTTCGGCCCAGTCGGTGTCGAACTGGCGGCAGAGCAGCGAATATTCGTTCTGCACCGTGGCCATGCGCGGCAGGCCCAGCGTGTCGGCCAAGTGCAGCCAGCGCGCCGCCCCCCAGACGGTTTCGTTCGACAGGCCGAAGGCGCGCACCTTGCCCTCGGCCACCAGCGCCTGGGCCGTGGTCAGGAAATCGGTCATCTGCGCCGTCTCCACCACCTTGTCGATGCCTTTGGGCGCATAAGACCAGGACTGGCGGAAGTGATAGCTGCCTCGGTTCGGCCAGTGCAGCTGGTAAAGGTCGATGTAATCGGTCCGCAGCCGCCGCAGGCTGGCCTCGCAGGCCGCGCGCAGCGTGGCGCCGGTGGTGGGCTCTCCCGGGCGGATGATCTGGCCTTTGCCTGCAACCTTGGTCGCGATCACCAGCCGGTCACGCCCGCCGCGGCTGGCCAGCCAGGACCCGATGATCTCTTCCGTCCGGCCCACGGTTTCGGCGCGCACCGGGTTCACCGGATACATCTCGGCCGTGTCCCAGAAGGTCACACCCCGGTCTACCGCCATGTCGGCCTGCGCGTGCCCTTCGGCCTCGGTGTTCTGCGTGCCCCAGGTCATCGTGCCGAGGCAGAGTTCGGATACGGTCAGGCCGGTCTTGCCGAGGGTCAGCTTCTGCATGCGAGATTCCTTCTGTTGCCGCAAGGCTAGGGCGGATGTGTGACAGGGCAAAGGGTCGGGCTTGAGAACATTGCAGGAACATTCTAGCTTTTCCGCATGAGTCTGCCCATCCAGGAAAAGGCGGCCCATCCGGTCCGCGACCTTTGCCCGCTGTTCGGCGACCTGTCCCTGCGCCGGGGCCGGGTGCATGAGTTCTGCGGGCCCTCGCGGATCATGCTGGCTGCGCGCATCATGGCGCGGACCGAGGGGCCGGTGGTCTGGATCCGCCCCGGCTGGGTGGCCGAACGGCTGAATGCGGCGGGGCTTGCCCCCCTCGCCGATCCCGCGCGGCTGATCCTGGTGCAGGCGGGCCGGGACGAAGGGCTTCTGTGGGCCGCGGAAGAGGCGCTGCGCTCCGGCGCCGCCCCCCTGGTGGTGGCCGAACTGCTGGCGCCCCCCGCGCTGACCCCGACCCGCCGCCTGCATCTGGCCGCCGAGGCCGGGGCCGAGGCCGCCCGCCGCGACGGTGCGCCCGCGCCGCTGGGGCTGATCCTGCTGCCGGGAAAGGGCGGCGCGCAGGGGATCGAAAGCCGCTGGCATCTGGCCCCTGCCCCCAGCCGCGCCCTGCTGTGGTCGGACGAGGAGAACTTCACCCTCACCCGGCTGCGCGCGCGGCTGGAGCCTCCGGCCAGCTGGTCCCTGCGCTGCGACCCTTCGGGCGCGCGGCTGGAGCCCCGCCCCCTGGCCGAGGTCTGACCGGCGCGACCCGGCGCCGCGACGGGCCGCACGGCAGTTTGATTTGGCGGGGCAGGCCTCTGGTGCCAACCCTGCCACAAGCACGGGAGGGACCGCCATGCGCCGCCTTGCCCTTGCCGCCCTTCTGGCCCTTGGCCTGGTGCAGCCCGCCCTGGCCGGGACCGTCGCCTACCGGATGGATGCCGCAAATTCGACCGTGGCGTTCGAAACCGACTTCGGTGCCGACAAGATCACCGGCGCGTTCCCGCTGGCAAAGGCCGATCTGCGGCTCGACTTCGCCAATGTCAGGAACTGCACGGTGGACGTGGCGCTGGACGTGACCGGGGCGACGGCCAGCTTTCCCTTTGCCGCGCAGGCGCTGAAGGGCCCCAAGGTGCTTGCCGCGAAACAGTATCCCCGGATGACCTTCACCTCGACTTCGGTCAGGGGCGCAGGCGACGCGGCCGAGGTCACGGGCAACCTCACCATCCGCGGCGTGACCCGGCCTGTCACGCTGAAGGCGCAACTTTTCCGCCCCAGGGGCAGCGCGCCGGATGCGCTGGACCATCTGACCGTGAAGCTGACCGGCCGCGTCAACCGCAGCGATTTCGGCGCGACCAGCTGGTCCGACATGGTGGGGGATGAGGTCCGCATCCTCATCACCGCGCGCATCGACGCCCAGGGCTGACATGCTGCGGAACGGCCCTTCGGAGTTCGGCCTTGTGACCCGGCTGATCCACTGGGCGATGATGCTGCTGGTCATCGGCCAGCTTGCCCTCGGCCTGCGCATCGCCGACATGGAGCCGGGGCTGGCCAACCTCTGGCTCTACGGCCTGCACAAGACCATCGGCTTCGGCATCCTCGCCCTGATCCTCCTCCGCATCGGCTGGCACATCCTCAGCCCCCCACCCCCGCCTCTGGGCCCCCGCAACGCGGCCTTCTGGGCCGCCCGCGCCGCGCATTGGGCGATCTACGCGCTGCTGATCGCCATTCCGCTGACCGGCTGGGCGGGCAGTTCCGCCACCGGGATCGACGTGATGATCGCCGACCGCTGGACCGTCCCGCCGCTGGTCGAGGCCTCCGAAGAGGCCGAGGCCTTCTGGTTCCGCCTGCACGACATCCTCACGAAACTCCTGATGGCGCTGGTCACCATCCACATGCTGGGCGCCTTCAAGCGCGAGATGGAGGGCGACGGCACCCTGACCCGGATGATCCGGGGCCGCGCCCGCTAGCCCTTTCCCCGCACTTGGGCTAAGCAGGCGCCGGACTCAGGCAAGGCGCAGACATGGCACGCATCCTCATCACCTCGGCCATTCCCTACATCAACGGCATCAAGCATCTGGGCAACCTCGTGGGCAGCCAGTTGCCCGCCGACCTGTTCGCCCGGTTCAACCGCGCGATGGGGCATGAGGTGATGTTCATCTGCGCCACCGACGAACACGGGACGCCGGCCGAACTCGCCGCCGCCAAGGCCGGCAAGCCGGTGGAAGAGTACTGCGCCGAGATGCACGAAGTGCAGAAGAAGCTGGCCGAAGGCTTCCGGCTGTCCTTCGACCATTTCGGGCGGTCCTCCAGCCAGCGGAACCACCGGCTGACCCAGCATTTCGCCGGGAAACTCGCCGAAAACGGCCTGATCGCGGAAGTGGTGGAAAAGCAGGTCTTTTCCATCGACGACAACCGCTTTCTGCCCGACCGCTACATCACCGGCACCTGCCCGAACTGCGGCTATGAGGCCGCGCGGGGAGACCAGTGCGAGAACTGCACGAAGCAGCTGGACCCGACCGATCTGATCAACCCCCGGTCATCCATCAGCGGCAGCACGAACCTCGAGGTGCGGGAGACGAAGCACCTCTACCTGAAACAGCGCGCGCTGAAGGACAAGCTGGAGGCCTGGATCGATTCGAAGACCGACTGGCCGATCCTGACCACCTCGATCGCCAAGAAATGGCTGAACGACGGCGACGGGCTGCAGGACCGGGGGATCACCCGTGACCTCTACTGGGGCATCCCGGTCAAGAAGGGCGATGAACCCTGGCCGGGGATGGAGGGCAAGGTCTTCTACGTCTGGTTCGACGCGCCCATCGAATACATCGCCGCCACCGCCGAATGGGCCGATGCGCAGGGTCTGGACGATGCCGCGTGGGAGCGCTGGTGGCGCACCGACAAGGGTGCTGCGGACGTGACCTATTATCAGTTCATGGGCAAGGACAACGTGCCCTTCCACACCCTGTCCTTCCCCGCAACGATCCTGGGGTCGGGCGAGCCGTGGAAGCTGGTCGATTACCTCAAGTCCTTCAACTACCTCAACTATGACGGCGGCCAGTTTTCCACCTCGCAGGGGCGCGGTGTGTTCATGGATCAGGCGCTGTCGATCCTGCCTGCCGACTACTGGCGCTGGTGGCTGCTGAGCCACGCCCCGGAATCCAGCGACAGCGAGTTCACCTGGGAAAACTTCCAGACCTCGGTGAACAAGGATCTGGCCGATGTGCTGGGCAACCTCGTCAGCCGTGTGACCAAGTTCGCGGTGTCGAAGTTCGGCAACGAAGTCCCCGCGGGCGGCAGCTTCGGCCCGCTGGAGACGGCGCTGATCGCCGATCTTGGCGCGCGGATCACCGATTACACCCGCTTCATGGAACAGATGGAGGTCCGCAAGGCCGCCGCCGAGCTGCGGGCGATCTGGGTCATCGGCAACGAATACCTGCAATCGGCTGCGCCCTGGTCGGTGGTCAAGACCGACCCCGAGCAGGCCCAGGCCATCGTCCGCCTGGCGCTGAACCTGATCCGGGTCTATGCGATCCTGTCCGCGCCGTTCATCCCCGATGCCGCCGCCACGATGATGCAGGCCATGGGGTCGGACGACTGGACCTGGCCCACCGACATCCCCGCCGCGATGCGGACCCTGCCTGCCGGCCAAGGGTTCACCGTGCCCGAGAACCTGTTCCGCAAGATCACCGACGAGGAACGCGCCGACTGGCAGGCGCGCTTTTCCGGCATCCGCAGCTGACCTTTCGCTGCACGGCAGAACAGATTTCGTTTGCAAGCGCAGAAACCGCCCCCTGACGGGCGGTTTTTCGCTGATTACGGCAAACCAAGGAACAAAATTCTGCCGAGCTTGAAAACTTGGGGATCAGAACCACACGCAGAGGTGGTATCTTCTGACCATCGAGACCGAGTCGCTGCCACATCTGGCCCGGTTCCGACCCGCCGCCCGACTGTCTGCCCAGTCAAGGAGAGCCGAGATGACACAAGTTCTGCCCAGGCGAAGCCGTCCTGCCGGAAACTATGCCGCCGTTGCCCTGTTCCTTGCCGTGTATGTGGGTGTTCTGGTCTTCGTCTTCGCACCCAAGGACATCTTCGCCGTCCAGTCGCCGACGGCGCTTTTGCAGACCGACTGACCCGTCAGATGATCGCAGCCTCGACCATGGCCTGACCGGCGGCGATCCGGTCGAAGTGGAAGGGGCGCATGTCCAGGCTGCGATAGCCGCCATGCAGGATCCATTCCGCCGTCGCCCGCCCCATCGCGGGGGATTGTTGCAGCCCGTGGCCTGAAAAGCCGTTCAGGAACAGGAAATTGCCGATCTCGGGATGCGGCCCGGTGATCGCGTTCTGGTCCAGCAGGTTGTAGTCGTACTGCCCGGCCCATTCGTTCACGACCTTCACCGCCTCGAAGGCCGGGATGCGGGTGGCGATGACGGGCCAGATCTTGTCCAGCCAGATGTCGGGGTCCATGGCGAAGTCGTCGGGATCGGCTGCCGGGTCCACATCGGCATGGCCGCCGGCCATGTAGGTCCCGCCGCCGACCTCGCGCACATAGACGCCGGTGGGGTCGATGGTCAGCGGCAGGGGCCGGTCCAGCGGCCGTTCCGCCTGGATCACCCAGTTGTATCGTTTGCGCGGCTCGACCGGGATACTGATCCCCGCCATCGCCGCGACCCTGGCCCCGCGCGTGCCCGCGGCATTGACGACCATGCCGCAGCCGATGCGCCGCCCCGAGGCAAGCCTGACCCCCGTCACGCGATTGCCCGACAGGTCCAGCCCGGCGACTTCGTCGGCCAGATACTCCACCCCCGCCTCGCGCGCCTTGCGGCGGAACCAGTCGAACACGGTGTAGCCGTCGAAATAGCCCTCGTCCCGGGTGTTCAGGCTGCCCAGCAGGATGTCGTCCAGCCGGTAGAAGGGGTATTCGGCGGCGATCTCCTCCGCCGACAAGAGCCGCGTTCCCGCCCCCGCCGCCGCCTGCACTGCCTGATTGGCGCGCAGGACATCGGCGAAAGCCGGAGTGTCGGCGAGATAGAGGTAGCCGAAGTTCTGGATCTTCAGCGCAGGGATGCGGTCGTCCCCGCCCATCCGGGCGCGCAGGGACTGCACGAATTCGGCGCCGAACTGCGAGATGCGGATGTTCAGCTCGGTGGAAAACTGCTGGCGGATGCAGGAGAAGCTCAGCGCGGTGGCGGCCCTTTCATAGGAGGGGTCGCGTTCCACCACCAGAACCCGGCCCGGAAAGCCCATCTGCGTCAGCCACCAGGCGGTGGACGACCCCATGATCGCCCCGCCGATGATGACCACATCATAGCTGTCCCGCGCCGGTTCCGTCCGAAAGCCCTGCATGTCCGCCGCCCCTGTTCCCTGCGCACCGATCTATCGTAGCGCGACGGGGCGGTAAATGCGGCGCATTCAGCCCTGCGCAGGTGGAATGTCCACCGAATGCAGCCAGGGCTTGATGTCCAGAAGCGGCGTGCCGTCGTAAGCGTCCAGCGCATCGACCTCCAGCACGCCCGCGCCCGCGTCCAGGGCCAGCAGCCGCACCACTCCCACCGCGATCGGGTTCGGACGCGACGGCGCACGCAGGGCAAAGACGCCGGTCGGCGCCTCGCGGTGGGTGGGATGCAGCACGATCATGTCGCGCCGCGCCGCCCCGGTCCAGTAGAGCAGGATCACCGGCTGCCCCGGTTGCAGACCGTCCAGACCGGCGCGAAACGGCGGATCGACCTCGACCCGGAACACCCCGCCCGCCGCGCGCGCCTCGCGCAGGTTCTTCGGGCAGTTGCCGCGCGACCAGGGGCTGCGCAGGCGACCGATGAAGCGCAACCGGGCGTCGTCGGCCACCCGCGCCGGGTCGAAACTCAGCGCCACTTCGCCCCGGCGCGCGGGAGTGTCGGCGGGATCATGCTCCATGCCGCAACCTTTCGGACCGGCCCGGAACATCCCGGGCCGCTCCAGTCCTGACAGAGGCGCCTGCGCCCCGCAATCCGCTTCGTTCAGCCGCCGGTGCCGTGGCCCATCTTGGAATGATCCATCTTCGAGTGATCATGGCCCTGGCCCTCGCCCATCGGCGCGTCGACTTGGAACTCGACCTCGACCCGGCCGGCACGCTCGAAGATCAGCACGGCCTTGTGCATCTCGCCTTCGGTCAGCGGGGCCTTCAGCCCCATGAACATGACGTGATAGCCGCCGCGTTCCAGATTGACCGTCTGGCCCGGCGGGATCTCGATGAAATCGACATGCTCCATCGTGCCGACGCCGTTCGCGTCAACCTTGCTTTCATGCACTTCGGACTTCATCGCGATGTCGCTTTCGACCCCGATCAGCCGGTCGGGCTCGGAGCCGTTGTTCACGATCGCCATGAAGCCGCCCGCCGCCTTGGCGCTGGCCGCAGGCTGCGGGATGTAGGGGTGGATGATCTGTAGATCGCCCACGGTGACCTCGTGCGCCAGCGCGGGGCCCGACAGGAAAACGGCGGCCAGCAGGGCCAGGATACGGGACATGAGAGAGACTCCTTTCACAGATTGATCGGGAAAATGCCCCCCTTGGACCAGTGCCAAGGGGGGCCAGGTGTTGGCCCGAACGGGACGTGGGACGCCTCCCACCATGCGGGCCACGGGAAACATCAGCTGACCAGCCGCTTCAGCGGCGGGACGGCAGAGAGGATCACGAGGTCCAGCACGATGACGGCCAGAAGCGTCAGGCCCAGCATCGGGAAGGCCAAGGACAGCGCCAGCGTGATCAGAAGCGCGCCCTTGGCATAGGGGATGTCGGCCGGCCGGGGCGGCGCACCCAGCCGCGCGGCCGAGGGGCGGCGCTTCAGCCACATCACCAGGCCCGAAACCGACAGCACGATGATCGACAGGCAGAAGGCCGTGTTCAGCGCCAGATTCCAGACCCCGAGGTCGCCCTCGTGGAAGGCAATCCCCCAGGCCATCATCTTCGCGTAAGGCGAATAGTCGGCATAGCGCACATCGGCCAGCACGTTGCCGGTATACTGGTCGATGTGGATCGTCCGGTCGGCCGAGGGGTCCGGCCCGTCGTTCGACATGCTGTCATGGCTGATGGTCCAGACGCCCTTCTCATCGCCGGGCAGGTTCAGCTGGAAGCGGCGGTCAAAACCCAGCGTTCCGGCGAAGGCCGCGACCGTGTCGATGTTGACCGGCCCGCTGATCGCCGTCACCCCGGCCAGGGACCCGCTTTCCGGCAGCGGGGTCTGTTCCAGCGTCCAGGGCACCTCCTTCTCGGCGCCGTGGTTCATGCTGGCATGGGTGGCGTCCGACAGGGGCACGCTGTCCCATTTCTCGGCCGGGAAGGTGTTCCAGGCCTGCACGAACTTTGCCCCCCAAAGCCCGGCCCAGGACAGGCCCGAGATCAGGAAGACCACCAGCACCAGGCTGGCCCAAAGCCCGACCGCCCCGTGCAGCGATTTCCAGAAGCCGCGGCCCTTGCCGCCGACGCTCAGCGCCTGACGCCAGGTCGCGCCGTTGCGCGGCCAGTGCAGATAGAGGCCGGTGACGATCAGCAGAAGCCCAAGGCTCGCCGCTGCCTCGATCAGCCAGTCGCCCAGATCGCCGATCAGCAGCGTGCCGTGGATATCGCTGGCGAAGTCATACCAGCCCGCGCGCCAGGGGAAGGTCTCGACCACCTCGGCGGTATAGGGGTTCAGCGTGACGCCTGTGGTGTCCTCTCCGACAGCGACGGCTAAGGCCGCGACCCGGTCTGCGCCCATCGGGGCGATATACTGGGTTGCCTTGCCGCCCGGCACGGCTGCTTCGGCGGCGGCCTGCAAGGCGCTTGGCGGCAGGGGGGCGGCGCCGGGGGTGACATGGGCGCGCTCTCCGTTCAGCTCGGTCACGGAACTGACCCAGAGCATGATGAGGCCCGTCACGGCCAGCATCAGGAGGAAGGGGATGACATAAAGCCCGGCATAGAAGTGCCAGCGCCAGACGGCGAAATACAGCCGGTTGGGGGTTTGGGTTTCGGTGGACACGGGATTGCCTCCGGTTCGCGTGGGGATGGACAGGCCCGGGGGGGGGCCTGCGCTGCGGCACGGGAAGGCGGCGTCGGATCGGGAAGAAGGGCGCCGCCGTCAGGCGACGGGCGGGCCTTGCGGGCGGTGGGCCGCGCCTTGCGCCCGGGCCAGCGCGCGGGTCTCGCGCGGGGCGATGACGGCGGCGTGGAAGGCGAGGTCAAGGTCGATCAGCGGCAGGAGCGCGGTCGGCAGATCGGCCGCGCCGGTGATGTGGCAGGCGAGGCACTCCGCCCCGCCATGCGCCGCGCCGCCCGAATCATCGCCGCAGATATCGCCAAGGCTGATCCCCGAGGCGATTGCATAGGCCAGCGCCTCGTCCTGCGCCGCGTCCTGCGGCACGGGCATGCGGTGCGCAAAGCCGGTCGCAACCAGCGCAAGCGTCATCAGCGCGAACAGCGCCATCCGGTGCAGGCGAAGGATCCCCGTGATCGTCATGTGTCCGGAATGACGCAACTTGCGGCGCGCGTCAACGGCCCAGCGCGGACGGGCCATGCGGCGAAACGGCCCGGCTTGCGTCCCCGGCGGGAATGGCGGAAGACTGCGCGGGCCCCCGCCCCATGCCCGGAGCCGTCATGTCCGCCCCCGTTCCCGTCTTCGACGGCCACAACGACCTTGTCCTGAAAATCGCCGCCGCCGGTGCCGCGCGCGATCGGCTCTGGTTGCAGGGCGACGGGGCCGGGCACCTGGACCTGCCGCGGATGCTGAGCCATGGCTTTGCCGGGGGCTTCTTCGCGGTCTACATCCCCTCGCCCGAAACCGCCGACGTCGCCGCCTATCACACGCTGATGGACAACCCGCCCTATGACCTGCCGCTGCCCGCGCTGATCGACCACGGCACGGCCCAACCCGTCGCGGTGGAAATGCTCGGCCATCTCCTGTGGATGGAGCGCGCCTCGGAAGGCCGCTTCCGCTGGTGCCGCAGCGCCGCCGGGATCCGTGCCGCGATGGCCGAGGGCGTCGTCGCCGGGGTCCTGCATTTCGAGGGCGCCGAGCCCATCGGCCCCGACCTCGACGCGCTGCACCTCTTTCACGCGATGGGGCTGCGGTCGCTCGGCCCGGTGTGGAGCCGCCCGACGATCTTCGGTCACGGCGTCCCGTTCCGCTTTCCGTCCACCGGCGACACCGGGCCGGGGCTGACCGATCTGGGGAAGGCGCTGGTCCGCGAATGCAATGCGCTGCGCATCATGGTGGACCTGTCGCACATGACCGAGGCCGGGTTCTGGGACGTGGCGCGCCTTTCCGACGCGCCGCTTGTGGCCACCCATTCCAACGCCCATGCCGTCACCCCCTCCAGCCGCAACCTGTCGGACCGCCAGCTGCGGGCCATCGGCGAGAGCGGCGGCATGGTCGGCCTGAACTTCGCCACCTGCTTCCTGCGCCCCGACGGTCGGGAAAGCCCCGAGATGACGCTCGACCCGGTCATGCGGCATATCGAGCACCTGCTGCGGCTGGCGGGCGAGGACTGCGTGGGTCTTGGTTCCGATTATGACGGTGCGACCACGCCCCAGGACATGGGCGGTGTCGAAGGTCTGCCGGTCCTGATCCAGGCGATGCGCGACATGGGGCTGGGCGATGCGCTGATCGACAAGATCGCCCATGGCAACTGGCTGAGGCTGCTGGAACGGACCTGGGGCGGCTGAAGCCCCGGTCGCCGTTGACGCCGCCGATCTACGGCGCGACGCCGATGGCGCCCGGGGAGGCTTACCTCAACGCCTCCCGCAACCCTTCGGCCAGATCGACGAACCGCTCCGACAAGGGATTCGACCGCCGCCAGACCAGCCCGATCGTCCGGCCCGGCCGAGGCTCGTTCAGCCGGTGCAGCACCACCGGGGCCGAGCGGCTTTCCACCGCCGCCGCCATCTCGGGGATCAGCGTCACCCCGATCCCTGCCCCCACCATCTGCACCAGCGTGGACAGGGACGAGCCCTCCATCAGCTCGCCCGTCGGACCCTGCGGCAGCTTGCAGGCCGCAATCGCCTGGTCGCGGAAACAATGCCCCTCCTCCAGCAAGAGCAGCGGAGCCGCGGGCAGATCGACCAGCGGCGGCACCGGCAGGTCCCGCGCGCTTTCGTGGCGCACCAGAAGGAACTCCTCGTCCAGAAGCGGATGTTCGATCAGCGCCGGCTCGGACACGGGCAGCGCCACAAGCGCGAGGTCCAGCCGCCCCTCGTGCAGGTCGCGCAAGAGCTTGGGCGTCACCGCCTCGCGCGGGCGGAGGTCGAGGCCCGGAAACCGCCCCGACAGATCCCGCATGACCCGGGGCAAAAGATAGGGCGCCACCGTCGGGATCACCCCCAGCCGCAGCCGCCCCGACAAGGGCCCGCCCGAGGCGCGCGCCAGCGCGGCCAGTTCATCGACGCTGCGCAGGACGTCGCGGGCGCGCTGTGCGAAATCCTCGCCCAGGGGCGTCAGGCGGATCTGCCGGGGCCCGCGTTCGACCAGGGGCGCGCCGAGGATGTCCTCCAGTTCCTTGACCTGCAAGGACAGCGCCGGCTGCGAGATGGCCGAGGCCTCGGCCGCGCGGCCGAAATGGCGGTGGCGGGCCAGCGCCTCGAAATAGCGGAGATGTTTCAGGGTGAGTTGCGACATAGGGTCAGCTTATCGCAGCGATTGGAAAATGAAAATTCCGTTTATCGACTTGGCGTGATACGCCTCTGTCACCGCCCTGTCGGACAATCGGTCGCCCTTCCGCATCGGAGGGGCGGCGCCCCTGTCCGCAGGGCATCCGCAAGCCAGACGAGGAGAGCAAGATGGACGGCAATGACATAGGACGGTCGGGCAAGTGCCCGGTCATGCACGGCGCGATCACCACGACGACGCAGACGGTCACGGACTGGTGGCCGAAGTCGCTGAACCTCGACATCCTGCACCAGCATGACACCAAGGTGCAGCCCCTGAAGGGCTTCAACTACCGCGAGGAAGTGAAGAAACTGGACTTCGAGGCGCTGAAGCGTGACCTGATCGCGCTGATGACCGACAGCCAGGACTGGTGGCCGGCCGACTGGGGCCATTACGGCGGCCTCTTCATCCGCATGTCCTGGCACGCCGCCGGGACCTACCGCATGGCCGATGGCCGCGGCGGGGCGGGCACCGGCAACCACCGCTTTGCGCCGCTGAACTCCTGGCCCGACAACGCCAACCTCGACAAGGCGCGTCGCCTGTTGTGGCCGATCAAGAAAAAATACGGCAACCGCCTGTCCTGGGCCGACCTGATGGTGCTGGCCGGGACCGTGGCCTACGAATCGATGGGGCTGAAGACCTTCGGCTTCGGCTTCGGGCGCGAGGACATCTGGCATCCCGAAAAGGACACCTGGTGGGGGTCGGAAAAGGAATGGCTGACCGACCAGCGCTATCCGACGAAGGAGGACCGCACCAGCCTGGAAAACCCGCTGGCCGCCGTGGTCATGGGCCTGATCTATGTGAACCCGCAAGGGGTTGACGGCCAGCCCGACCCGCTGAAGACCGCGATGGACGTGCGCGAGACCTTTGCCCGCATGGCGATGAACGACGAGGAAACCGTCGCCCTGACCGCAGGCGGCCACACGGTCGGCAAGGCGCATGGCAACAACAATCCGGCCCTGATCGGCCCCGAGCCGGAAGCTGCCCCGCTGGAAGAGGCGGGCCTTGGCTGGAACGTCCACGCCGCCCGCTCGATCGGGCGCGACACGATCACCTCGGGGCTGGAAGGCGCCTGGACGACCCATCCGACGAAATGGGACGGCGGCTATTTCCACCTGCTCTTGAACTACGACTGGGAACTGGTGAAATCGCCCGCCGGGGCCTGGCAGTGGCAGCCGATCAACATCAGGCCAGAGGACATGCCGGTCGATGTGGAAGACCCGACGATCCGCCGCATGCCGATGATGACCGACGCCGACATGGCGATGAAGATGGACCCGATCTACCGCGAGATCTCCGAGCGGTTTGCCAGGGATCATGCGGCTTTCAGCGACGCCTTCGCCCGCGCCTGGTTCAAGCTGACCCACCGCGACATGGGGCCGAAGGTCCGCTACCTGGGCCCCTGGGTGCCGCAGGAAGACCTGATCTGGCAGGACCCGGTGCCTCAGGGCCCGACCGGCTGGAACGTGGACGCCGTGAAGGCGAAGATCGCTGCCTCGGGCCTGTCGATCAGCGACATGGTGGCCACCGCCTGGGATTCGGCCCGCACCTTCCGCGGCTCGGACAACCGGGGCGGGGCGAACGGGGCCCGCATCCGTCTGGCGCCGCAGAAGGACTGGGAGGGCAACGAGCCCGCCCGTCTTTCGCGCGTCCTGTCGGTGCTGGAACCCATCGCGGCGGAAGCCGGGGCCTCGGTCGCCGATGTGATCGTGCTGGCGGGCAACGTCGGCGTCGAGCAGGCCGCGAAGGCCGCGGGCGTTGACGTGACCGTCCCCTTCCATCCGGGCCGCGGCGACGCGACGGCGGAACAGACCGACGCCGACAGCTTCAGCGTGCTGGAGCCGCTGGCCGACGGGTTCCGCAACTGGATGAAGAAGGACTATGCGGTGACGGCGGAGGAGCTGATGCTCGACCGCGCGCAGCTGATGGGCCTGACCGCGCCCGAGATGACCGTTCTGGTCGGCGGGATGCGGGTCCTGGGCACCAACCATGGCGGGACGCGCCACGGGGTCTTCACCGACCGCGTGGGCGCCTTGACCACCGACTTCTTCACCGGCCTGACCGACATGGCCTGCAAATGGGTGCCGAAGGGGACGAACCTGTATGAACTGACCGACCGCAAGACCGGCGCCGTGAAGTGGACGGCGACGCGGGCGGATCTGGTGTTCGGCTCCAACTCCATCCTGCGGGCCTATGCCGAGGTCTATGCCCAGGACGACGCCCACGAGAAATTCGTGCACGATTTCGTCGCCGCGTGGACCAAGGTGATGGAGGCCGACCGCTTCGACCTGCGCGCCTGAGCGGTCTGATAGCCAAGAAAACGGCCCGGCTGCCAAGCCGGGCCGTTTTCAATTGAACCTCTGGTGCCCGCGGCCGGACTCGAACCGGCACGGCCTTGCAGCCAGGGGATTTTAAGTCCCCGGTGTCTACCATTTCACCACGCGGGCAGCGGGGCGGACCTTAGCCCCCCGGCCGCGCAAGGAAAAGCCCGCGCCTCAGCTTCCCCCCGCTGCCAGCAGCCAGCCCACCAGCTCGAAACTGTTCCTGACCCCCGCCTTGCGGATCATGTTGGCCCGGTGCACCTCGACCGTCCGGGGCGATGACCCCAGTGCCAAGGCGATCTCTTTCGAGGTGAAGCCGTTCACCAGATAGCGCGCGATCCGCTTTTCCGTCGGCGTGAGCTGCCCCTTTACCCCGCCCTCGCCCTCCAGCGGCCGGTAGGTCCAGACCGCCAGCCGCTGCGGGTCGGACGGGTCAAGGGCGGTGCCCTTGCCCTCGGTCCAGATCACCTGCCCGTCCTTCCGGCGCATGAAACGCTCGTCCCGATAGACCGCGCTGGCCTGCATCGCCCGCCGCGCGCGTTCGCCGATCAGCTCGTAATCCGTCTCGGTCGGATAGAGGACGCGGATCGACTGCCCCTCCAGCTCGCGCGGGGTCCAGCCGAACACCGCCTCGACCCGGGCCGAGGCGCGCAGGATCACCCGATCCGCCAGGATCAGCGTGGCATCCGGCCCGTGCTGGAAGGCCAGCCGCTCATAGTCGCGCATTCCCGCCCTCTACGTAGTCGCCTACGTATTCTTACGGATGGCACCCCCCGGCGCAATCTCTCAGGATCGCCCCTGTCCGATGTTCCCGTCCGTGGAACCGGGAGGAGACCACCATGAACAAAGTCTATCCAAGCGCCGCTGCGGCCCTCGACGGGCTTCTGCACGACGGGATGCTGATCGCCAGCGGAGGCTTCGGCCTCTGCGGCATCCCCGAACTCCTGATCGCCGCGATCCGCGATGCGGGCACGAAGAACCTCACCGTCGCCTCGAACAACGCGGGCGTCGATGGCTTCGGCCTGGGCGTCCTGCTGGAGACGCGGCAGGTGAAGAAGATGATCTCGTCCTATGTGGGCGAGAATGCCGAATTCATGCGCCAGTATCTGTCGGGCGAACTCGAAGTCGAATTCAACCCGCAGGGGACACTCGCCGAGCGGATGCGGGCGGGCGGCGCGGGCATCCCGGGCTTCTACACCGCAACGGGCGTCGGCACCGTGATCGCCGAGGGCAAGGAACATCACGACTTCGACGGCAAGACCTATATCCTGGAACGCGGGATCGTGGCGGACCTGTCGATCGTCAAGGCCTGGAAGGCGGACCCGTCGGGGAACCTCGTCTTCCGCAAGACCGCGCGAAATTTCAACGTCCCCGCCGCCACCTGCGGCAAGGTCTGCGTGGCCGAGGTCGAGGAGATCGTGCCCCTGGGCAGCCTTGACCCCGACCACATCCACCTGCCGGGGATCTATGTCCACCGCATCATCACCGGCAAGCACGAGAAACGCATCGAACAGCGGACCGTCCGCAAGCGGGAGAACGCATGATGAGCGAGACCAAGGGCTGGGACCGCAACGGCATGGCCGCCCGCGCGGCGCAGGAATTGCGCGACGGGATGTATGTGAACCTTGGCATCGGCATCCCGACGCTGGTGGCGAACTATATCCCCGAGGGCGTGAACGTCACCCTGCAATCGGAAAACGGGATGCTGGGGATGGGGCCGTTTCCCTACGAGGGCGAGGAAGACCCCGACCTCATCAACGCCGGCAAGCAGACGATCACCGAACTGCCGCAGACCGCCTATTTCGACAGCGCGACCTCCTTCGCGATGATCCGCGGCGGCAAGATCGCCATGGCGATCCTGGGCGGGATGGAAGTCAGCGAAACCGGCGATCTGGCGAACTGGATGATCCCCGGCAAGCTGGTCAAGGGCATGGGGGGCGCGATGGATCTGGTGGCGGGCGTGGGCCGCGTGGTGGTGGTGATGGACCACACCTCGAAACACGGCGAGTCCAAGGTGTTGAAATCCTGCACGCTTCCGCTGACGGGCAAGGGCGTGGTGGACCGGATCATCACCAATCTCGGCGTGCTGGACGTGGTGCCCGGCGGGCTGAAGATCGTCGAACTCGCCCCCGGCGTGACCGAGGCGGACCTGCGCGCCGCGACCGAGGCGACGATTGTCGGCTGACCATAGCGTCACCCGCGACCACGGGGCGACCAGAGGTCGCTTCGTGATCCGCCAGGGCGGGAAAGCGGCGGAACCGACCCATTCGGTCACAACGCCCACACTCGTCATCGCCGACCATACCGGCGTCCCGGACAGCCTGCGCGGCACCGGCGCGGGGCTGGCGCTGGTGGCAGCCGCGCGGAAGGACGGCTTCAGGGTCGGCCCCCGCGGCGCCTTCGGCAACGCCACCCGGAAGAAGCACTCCGCCCGGGCCGACGTCTTCGTCTAGAGACCGGCCAGGTCGGTGCGGAAGATGCAGGGATCGGTGACCAGCATCGGCGGGCTGACACACAGCCCCTGGGCCACCTGCCAGGCGGCAAGCACCTTGGGCACATAGTCGCGCGTCTCGGCATAGGGCGGGACGCCGCCGTTGCTGCGCACGGCTCCCTCGCCGGCATTGTAGGCCGCCAGTGCAAGCACCGGGTCGTAGTCGAACTCCTTCAGCAGCCAGTCCAGATAGGCGACACCGCCCTTGATGTTCTGCACCGGATCCTTGGCATCCGTGACGCCAAAGCGTTCTGCCGTGGCCGGGATCAACTGCATCAGCCCCACCGCCCCGGCATGGCTGACCGCATCCGCCCGACCCGCGCTTTCGATGCCGATCACCGCCAGCACCAGCGCCGGCGACACCTTGGTGTTCAGCGTCGCACGCAGGATGTCCTTGCCGTACTGCTTTGACACCTCTTGCAAATGCTGCATCCTTGGCGCCCTGACCATCGCGCCCCCCGGCCCCTGCGACAGCGAGGCCAGGGCAAGCTGGAAGCGGTCCGCCCGGTCGCCGATGCCGGCCGGCACCTTCTCCCAGTACCAGGCATAGGACGAGGCCGGCGCCGGGCCGGGCTCTCGGTCGGTCCTGTCGGCGGGCTTCCGTTCTTCTTCGCGCCGGACCGGCTTCGGATCGACCTTGGGCAGGGCCGCAAGGTATCGGGCCTGCTCCTCCGGGTCGATCTGGACGGTGATCCGCTTGCCGGGCAGCGACTCTCCCACCTTCACGCGCTTGAAGGTGTAGTCCTCTGCCTGCGCCGCGAAGGGCACGGCGGCACAGAGAATCGCTGCGATCCTCAAACCTGACTTCTGCATGATCGGGGCCTGCTCGCCTCGTTGTTTTGCCGGCAGAGTCGCAGCTTCGGGGGGACGGGGCCAGAACTTTTCCCGACCAATCATGGCAATTCTGCCAGAATTGACCGAAATACCACGGCCTGGCATGCAAAGATGAACAAAGCGCTAAAAATCTTTCTGTTCCCTTTCAGTGCCTTACCTCATGCCGGCCAGGTTTTTTCCGGAGGATCGGGATTCTGCGGTCGTCGTCCAAACTGCTGCCATTTTTGCGGGGCTATATGTGGCCATACCGAACGACGACGGCGCGGGATGCGGCCAACTCGAAGCGGTTGAATGTACAGTGAGCACCCTAGCAAAGGACCAAGACAAATGACCAAGTTTTCCGCTTTCCTGAAAGACGAAGCCGGCGCCGTGACCGTTGACTGGGTGGTTCTGACCGCCGCCGTCGTGGGCCTGGGCCTCCTGATCTTCTCGGCCGTCCGCCCGGCCGTTTCGGAGCTGGCCACCGCGATCGGTGAGGAACTCGATGATGCCCGTGAATGCATGACCTCGAACGGGGCCAACTGCTAATTCGCTTCCCCCGGAAGCTTCGGACGACCGCGCCCTGCGAAGGGTGCGGTCGTTTCCGTTTGTGGCCGCGCGGCATCGGCCCCGGGGGCGGGTTCCCGCGGGCGTCCCCCGCCCGCGGCGCAGACAAGGCGCCCGGACAGCTGCGCCGGCACGGCGCGCGCCCGATGTCGCACATTCGCCTCAAGGTTGAATGGAATCCGGCCGCGAATGTCCGGCATATGAAAAATTATCATTTTTAGTCAGTTACTTAAAAGATTACCAGTGAATTTTTGGCCTGACCCAGAAATAACCGAAGCACTCCCAACTCTTGCCACGATTGATCGGTCATATGGGCTCATACCGGTCGGAAGCGGCACAGGGATCGCCACGAACGAAGCGGTTGCGACACAGATGAACGCCTTTGAAAGGGACAAGACCATGACCAAGTTCTCCGCCTTCCTGAAAGACGAAGCCGGCGCCGTGACCGTTGACTGGGTGGTTCTGACCGCCGCTGTCGTGGGCCTGGGCCTGCTGATCTTCTCGTTCGTCCGCCAGCCCGTTTCGGACCTGGCCGAAGCGATCGGTGACGAACTCGGCAAAGCCCAAACCTGCATGCAGAACAACAACTCGGCGACCTGCTGATCCACAGCATCCCCCGCCTTTCGGGCCGCGCCTCCTCGGGCGCGGCCTTTCCATTGCGCTGACCTGTGACTCTCGGCAGGCCGGAAACAGTAAAGCCGCCGGCGCGACATTGGTGCCCGACCAATGCTAAATTTTCGCCTTATTCAACGGTCATGGTGCAGCAAGTGTGACTCGCCCCGCGACAGCATGGGGCAGCGGCCACAGGAGAAAGATCTTCGAATCGGGGCGCCCACCCATCACGTTGCCGGGCACCCCCGAACGCACTAAAAGCAGCGCCGGATCGCCTCTGCACCTTCCGAGGCCGACATCCGCAAACAGAGGTTGGAAATGAGAGCAGTATTCGCGTTGGTCCTGATCGTCGGCATGGCTCTGGCCGGTGTGGCGGTTTACATGATCCAGGGCTACATGGCCGAACTGGAAGGGGCGCTCCGCAAGGAACAGGCGTTCAACGCCAAGGCCGGCAAGCTGGTCGAGGTCTTCGTCTTCGCCAAGCCGAAGAAATACGGCGAACCGCTGGCGGAAAAGGATGTCGTCGCCATCTACTGGCCCGAGAAGAGCCTGCCCGCCACGATCTTCCGCGACAAGGCCGCCCTCTTCCCCGAAAACGCCAAGGGCCCGCGCTATATCCTGCGCTCGACCGAAGCCTTCGAGCCGGTCCTGGCCAGCCGCGTCACCGAACCGGGCGAACTGGCGAACCTCACGTCGAAGCTGGAAAAGGGCAAGCGCGCCTTCGCGATCAAGGTCGGCACGAATTCGGGCATTTCCAATTTCGTGAAGCCGGACGACTACATCGACATCCTCTGGACCGGCAACGTCCCGGGCGTCGAGGGCGGGATCACCCGTCAGATCGAAAGCGCGGTGCTGGTGATCGCGGTGGACAAAGCCATCAACGAGGGCCAGGTCTCCTCGGACACTGTTGCGCAGACGGTCACAGTCGCCGCGACGCCGGAACAGGTGGCCCGTCTGGCCCAGGCCCAGGCCACGGGCAAGCTGACCCTGTCGCTGGCCCGCGACGCCAGCGAAACCGTTGAAGGAACTGTGGAAACCGACATCAACAGCATGCTTGGCATCGTACGCCAGGAAGAGGCTCCCGTTGAAGTCGTCCCCGAAGTCAAGAAGTGCTACGCCAAGCAGCGCAGCGGCGGACAGGTGATCGAAACCGACATCGAGATCCCCTGCTCGAACTGACCTCCGACCTTCCGGCAATCTGGGGCGCGGCCACATGATCTGGGGCCGCGCCCTTTCCGTTTTTCAATCCATTGCGACCTGTTGCAGTTTATCCACATCAAGGTCACCCCTCAAATCATTGATTCTTGCAAAAAAACCGGGGCTGGGTCATCCTGCCTGCACACAAGGGCGTTCAAGACCCAAACGAGGCGTGGTCGAAAGGGCAGATCACATGAACATGAAACGACTCCTGGTAGCAGGCTATCTTGGTGCGTGTGTCGCATCGTCGGCGCTGACGCCGGTCTCCGCCGAAGTCCTGCGCGTGATGCAGGGCCAGGCTTCCAACGCACTCAACGTTCCGATGAACCGGGCCGTTGTCGTCGAAAGTGATGTTCCCTTCGCGGAGCTCTCGATCGCAAACCCCGGCATCGCCGATATCTCGACCCTGTCGGACCGCTCGATCTACGTCCTCGGCAAGGCGCCGGGGCGCACCACGCTCACGCTTCTGTCGCCGAACGGGCAACTGATCTCGAACGTCGATGTGCATGTCACCCCCGACATCGCCGAATTCAAGGAGCGGTTGCAGCAGATCCTGCCGGGCGAGAAGATCGAGGTTCGCACCGCGAATGACGGCATCGTGCTTTCCGGTCAGGTCTCCTCGACCGCGAAACTGGACCGGGCGCTTGATCTGGCGAACCGCTACGCGCCGGACCGGGTGTCGAACCTGATGGTGGTCGGCGGGACGCAGCAGGTCATGCTGAAGGTCCGCTTCGCCGAGGTGAACCGGACGATCTCGAAGAACCTGTCCTCCTCGCTCGGCATCGGCGACCGCGGCCGCCTGCGCGGAGAGACCGGCACCTATCTCAGCGGCAGCAACAGCCTTGGCGGCCCCCTCACCCTGCGCCCGAATGCCGCGGGCGGCATCGCCTTCGGCGGGTCCATCGGCGGTCTCGAATTCGAGGTCCTGCTGGAAGCGCTGGAAGCGAAGGGCATGGTCCGCACCCTTGCGGAACCGAACCTGACCGCGCTCTCCGGTCAGGATGCCAAGTTCCTGGCCGGTGGCGAATATCCCGTCCCCGTGGCGCAGGACAACAGCACGGTCACAGTCGAATGGAAACCCTTCGGTGTGGAACTCAACTTCACCCCGGTGGTCGTCGACCAGGACATCATCAACCTCTCGATCAGCGCGGCCGTCTCGTCGATCGACCCGGCCAACGGGATCTCGGTCTCGGGCTTCTCGATCGACGCCTTCAAGCGGCGCGAGACCTCGACCACGGTCGAGATGCGCGACGGCGAAAGCTTTGCCATCGCGGGCCTGTTGCAGGACGACTTCCGCGACCTGAACACCCAGCTGCCCTGGATCGGCGACATTCCGATCCTGGGTGCCCTGTTCCGGTCCTCGGAATACCAGCGGTCGCAGACCGAACTGGTCATCATCGTCACGCCGCACCTTGTCACCCCGGTGGCCGGTGCCGCCCTGGCGCTGCCGACCGACCGGGTGCGCATCCCGACCGAACGCGAACTGTTCCTGTTCGGCGATGTGGCGAAGGGCCCGAAACGGGGTGCTGCCGCCGAAGTCGCCCGCCAGGACTTCAGCTCGTCCTACGGCTATGTGATGGAGTAAGGCGATGACCACGATGCTTCCCAGACTCCTGGCCGCGACGGCCCTGCTGGCGCTGACGGCCTGCGGCGAATCCTCGGTCTCCTGGGACCGCGAGCTTGGCTCGGAGGTCGACAAGGGCCAGTTCGGCAATGCGACGATGAACAACACGCTGCTCCAGACCGGAGAGCTGTCCTACACCGTCGCCCTGGCCGAGCGCTTTGCGGCCGAGGTTCCCGACACGATCAACTTCGCCTTCGACAGCGCAGAGCTGACCCCCGAGGCGAAAGAGATTCTGCGCCGGCAGGCGAACTTCATCCGCCAGTTCCCGGAAGTCCGCTTCCGCGTCTATGGCCATACCGATCTTGTCGGTTCGGCCAGCTACAACCAGCGCCTCGGCCTGCGCCGCGCCCAGGCGGCCGTCGCCTACCTGACCTCGCAGGGGATCTCCCGGTCGCGGCTGGAAGCGGTGGTCAGCTACGGCAAGACGCGCCCGATCGTGCGGACCAACCAGCCGGAAGTGCGCAACCGCCGCACCGTGACCGAGGTTTCGGGCTTCGTGAAGTCGCATCCTCTGGTGCTGAACGGCAAATATGCCGCGATCATCTGGCGCGAATACGTCCAGAGCGGCGTGCGCCCGCATAGCGGCGAGGTTGCCGATGCCCAGGGCCAGGGCAGCAGCCAGTAACGGGCCGCAGAACCCATCGAAAGGAGGCCGGGCCAGGTGCCCGGCCTCTTCGTTTCCAGAATCGTGATAATCCCAGAAACAGGCCCTTTTAGCCCAATTATCGCCACCATTCTTGAACAAGGTCGCCGGGATGGGATGAGTACCGGGGTCCTTTGTTCCTTAGGTCGAATACGCCAGAACCGAAAAGCTAACGGCCTGAAATTCATGTGCAGAAGCCCGGCACCGAAAGGACAAGACGCCAGATGACGAGCAAACCGACCGTTCAGAGCGATCCGGCACCGATCCTCGCCTGCACGATTTCGCGCGACGTGCAGCGATTCGACCTTCTGATCGACGACATGGAAGCCGAACTGGGCGAGGCCTGGGGCGATCTGAATTTCGAGGATGCGCTGGTCTTCCTCAAGCAGCCGGACAGCACCGGCATGCAGTTCGTCGCCATTGCCGTGGACAGCGAGGACGAATCCGAACTGTCGAAGATGAACGATGTCATCAAGGCGGCCAAGGCCAAGAAGATCAAGGTTCTTCTGATCGCGAACCAGGTCAGCCCTTCGGTGCTGCACCAGATGCTGAAGCTGGGGGCCGACGATTTCGTCCCCTACCCGCTGCCCGAGGGCGCGCTGCACGACGCCATCGAACGCCTGCGCAAGCCCGCCCCGGTCCTGCCCGACGGCTATGATCCGGAAACCGGCACCTTCAACCCGGTGTTCAAGGCCCGCGGCGACCGCAACGGCGTCATCCTGCCGGTGCACGGCATGGCGGGCGGCGTGGGGGCCACGACCTTCGCCGCCAACCTCGCCTGGGAACTGTGCCTGATCCCGGAAGCCGAGGGCATGCGGGTCTGCGTCATCGACCTCGACCTGCAATTCGGCTCGGTCGCCACCTATCTCGACCTGCCCCGCAAGGAGGCCGTGCTCGAGATCCTCACCGACACCGCCGCCATCGACGCCGATGCGCTGATGAAGTCGATGCTGACCTTCAACGAAAAGCTGCATGTCTTCACCGCTCCGGCCGACATGCTGCCGCTCGAGATGATCACGCCAGAGGACATCGGCCGCATCCTGGACACGGCACAGGCCAACTTCGACTTCGTGATCGTCGATATGCCCTCGACGGTGGTCGCCTGGACCGAGGCGGTGCTGACCCGGGCCCATGTCTACTTCGCGCTGCTGGAGCTTGACCTGCGCTCGGCGCAGAACATCCTGCGCTTCATCCGGGCGCTGAAGGCCGAGGCGCTGCCGCATGACAAGGTGCGCTACGTCCTGAACCGCGCGCCGAAGTTCACCGACCTCTCCGCCAAGGCCCGCGTGAAGCGTATGGCCGAAAGCCTGGACATCGACATCGAGGTGCAGCTGCCCGACGGTGGCGAACAGGTGACCCAGGCCAACGACCACGGCCTGCCCATCGCCGAAAGCGCGACCAAGAACCCGTTGCGCAAGGAACTGCAAAAGCTTGCCAAGTCCTTGTATGATCTCAACAAAGCTGCCGAAACCGCAAAAGCCTGATTAGGGGGAACGTACCGTGTTCAGTCGGTTCAAGAAAGATACTCCCGCCGGTTCCGCCCCGACCACCGGGGGCATGGCGCCCGTTGCCCAGGGGGCCGACAGGGCACCCTTCGCCAACCGCGCGCCCCAGCAACCCGTGATCCAGCAGCGTGCCGCGGCCGAGGCCGTCGCGGCCGACAAGGAAAAGAAGCGCAAGGAGCGTCTGACCGAACTCAAGGTCGAAATCCACAAGCGGCTGCTCGAGGATCTGAACCTCTCGGCCATCGAATCGGCGACCGAACAATCGCTTCGCGGCGAGATCGCTGCCTTGACCAACGAGGCGCTGGACGACATGTCCGTCGCGTTGAACAAGGAAGACCGCCTTGCCCTGACGCAGGAACTTTATGACGAGGTCATGGGCCTTGGCCCGCTGGAGCCGCTGCTGAAGGACGAGACGATCAGCGATATTCTCGTCAACGGTCCGAAGCGCATCTTCGTCGAACGCGCGGGCAAGCTGCAACTCAGCGATGTCACCTTCCGCGACGAACGCCACCTTCTGCGCATCATCGACAAGATCGTGTCCGCCGTGGGTCGCCGGGTCGATGAATCGAACCCCTATTGCGACGCCCGTCTGGCCGACGGCAGCCGTTTCAACTGCATGATCCCGCCGATTGCGGTGGACGGCTCGCTGGTCTCGATCCGCAAGTTCAAGAAGGACAAGCTGAAGATCGACGATCTGGTCCGCTTCGGCGCCTTCACCGAGGAAATGGCCGCCTATCTTCAGGCCGCCGTGTCCTGCCGGCTGAACATCATCGTCTCGGGCGGGACGGGTTCGGGCAAGACGACCACGCTGAACGCGCTGTCGTCCTTCATCGACAACCACGAACGCGTGCTGACCATCGAGGACACGGCCGAACTTCAGCTCCAGCAGGTCCACGTCGGCCGGATGGAAAGCCGCCCCGCCAACGTCGAAGGCAAGGGCGCCGTCACCCAGCGCGACTGTCTGCGCAACGCGCTGCGGATGCGTCCCGACCGCATCATCGTCGGCGAAACGCGGGGCGAGGAAGTCATCGACATGTTGCAGGCCATGAACACCGGCCACGACGGATCGATGACCACGATCCACGCCAACAACCCGCGCGACGCGATCTCGCGTCTGGAAAACATGGTCGCCATGGCCGGGATCGAGATGCCGCTCAAGGCGATGCGCAGCCAGATCGCCAGCGCCGTCAACCTGATCGTGCAGGCCAGCCGTCTGCAGGACGGGACCCGCCGCATGACGTCCGTGACCGAAATCACCGGCATGGAAGGCGAGGTCATCTCGATGCAGGAGGTCTTCCGCTTTGAACGCCTGGGGGTGGAGCCTTCTGGCAAGATCATCGGCCGCTTCAACGCGACCGGCATCCGCTCGGCCTATTCCGACCGCTTCCGGCAGTGGGGCTTCGACCTGCCCGCCTCCATCTACGAACCGATCGTCTGACCGCCATGCAAATCAGTGCAGCCCCCCTGATCTACCTGATGATCTTCGTTGCGGTCATCGTGATCGTCAACGGCATCTATCTGCTTGTCTTCGGAAAATCGGTCAGCCTCAACAGCCGCGTCAGCCGCAGGCTTGCGCTTCTGGAAAAGAACGCGAACCGCGAACAGGTTCTGGAACAGCTCCGCAAGGAGATGAACCAGCACCTGAACGCGCGCAACATCCCGCTCTATTCGATGCTGGCCAAGAAGGCGCAGCGGGCGAACATCGCCTTCTCGCCCCAGGCGCTGATCGGGATCATGGCGGCCCTGTCGGCCTTTGCCTTCCTGATGCTGTCCGCCTTCACCGCGGCCGAATTCGGCCTGCGTCTGGTGCTGGGCGTGGCCATGGGTGTGGGCGGGGTCTTCTACTGGGTCAACAGCACCGCGAAGAAACGGATGAGCCTGCTGGAGGAACAGCTGCCCGATTCCATCGAACTGATGGTCCGCAGCCTGCGCGTCGGCCACCCCTTCTCGACCGCGATCGGCATCGTGGCGAAGGAAATCCCCGACCCGCTGGGCTCGGAATTCGGAGTGATCGCCGACGAGGCCGCCTATGGCCGCGACGTGTCGGAATCGCTCAAGGCCTTTGCCGAACGGATGGACAGCCAGGACCTGCGCTTCCTTGCCGTTGCCGTGTCGATCCAGCAGCAGTCGGGCGGCAACCTGGCCGAGATCCTGGAAGGCCTGTCCAAGGTGGTCCGCGCGCGCTTCAAGCTGTTCCGCCGCGTCCGCGCCATCACCGCCGAGGCGAAATGGTCCGGCATGTTCCTGTCGGGCTTTCCGATCGTCGCGCTGATCATGATCAACGTGGTGCAGCCCGACTACTATGACGAGGTCAAGGGCACCTCGGCCTATATCCCGGCGGCGCTTTTCGTCGTCACCTTCCTCATCATCAACATCATCTACATGAAGGTGATGACCAACATCAAAGTGTAGGTCTCGGCGATGGACTTCCTTTCGAACCTCATGACCGGCATGACCGAGCGTTTCGGGCCGATGGCCCCGTTGCTTGCGGTCGGGCTTCTGGGTTTCCTGCTTGTCCTGCTGGCGCTGCCGGTGGTGATGAAACGACAGCGCGACCGCTTCCGCGAGCTGAAGGACCAGGGTCAGACCACCCCCAAGGACAAGAAGCGCGCGCTGCGCAAGACCGAGCGGGTGGACAAGCTGGAAAAGTTCGCCCACTTCCTCGAACCGCAGAAGAAAGAGGAACTCTCGGCCGCCAAGCTGACCATGCTGCGCGCGGGCTATACCGGCAAGAACGCGGTCCGGATGTTCCACGCCATCCAGTTCCTGCTGGCCATCCTCTTCCTGATCGGCGGCCTGATCGTCGCGCTGATCAAGTCGATGTCGCAGGACATGTCGGGCGTCGATCTCGTGTTGCACAGCATCCTGCCCTGCGCCGTCGGCTACTACATCCCGCGCTACTGGGTGAACAAGCGCGTCAAGCAGCGCCAGACCGAGATCATCGAGGGCTTCCCCGACGCGCTTGACCTGATGCTGGTCTGCGTCGAGGCCGGTCAGTCGCTGGACCAGTCGATCATCCGCGTCGGCAAGGAAAGCCGCGCGGGCTATCCGGCGCTCGCCGAAGAATTCGAAATGGTCGCGCAAGAGATCAAGGCCGGCAAGGAACGCATCGCGGTCCTGAAGGACATGTCCGAACGGGTGGGCGTGCCCGATGTGGCCTCCTTCGTGACCACGATCATCCAGTCCGCAACCTTCGGCACCTCGATCGCCGACGCGCTGCGCGTCTATTCCGCCGACATGCGCGACAAGCGCATCATGCGCGCGGAAGAAAAGGCCAACATGTTGCCGACGAAACTGACCCTCGGCACAATGCTGTTTACAGTTCCACCGCTTCTGGTCATTCTGATCGGGCCTTCCGTCTACGGAATGGTGACAATGCTGACCCAACTCGCGGGCGGCCTGTAGGATCGAGCGGGATTTGACTTGCGCGAAGCAGTCCTTCTGACGCTGTGTTCTGCGCTTCTTCTGGCCGGCTGCGTGCCGGCCGGTGGCGTTTCGCGCAATAATCCCTTTGGCGTGGACGCGCGCGGTGAAGGCGTGGACGGGATGACCGTCGGCCATCGCCTGATGGAGGCGGGCGAACCCGAGCTTGCGCTGAAGGCCTACCTGCGCGGCGCCGGAGAGGTCGGCATCAACGCGGACGTTCTGTCCGCCATCGGCTCGGCCAACCTGGCGCTCGGGCGGCTGGGTCAGGCCGAAAAGTCCCTGAAGCGCGCGCTGGACCTTGATCCGAACTTCGTTCCGGCCCTGAACAACCTGGGCGTGGTGAAGATGGAACAGGGCCAGACCGGCGAGGCGCGCGTCCTGTTCCAGCGCGCCTTCGCGCTGGATAGTGGCGAAACGGACTCGATCCGTCAGAATCTGATGCTCGCTATCGCGCAAAGCGAGGCGAACGTGTATGATCCTCAACAACAAGAACAAAAGGGCGGGTTCCGTCTGGTTCGGCAAGAGAAGGGCAAGTACGTTCTCCTTTCCGATCTCTAGGCGTCATCGCGTCGAACAGGTTACGGGCAGTCAACAAAAAGGACGCTGAAGATGCGCCATCCGGCTTTCGTAGTGCTGTGCCTGTCCGGCGCAGTCGTCTTGTCAGCCTGTCAGAAGAACTCTGACGCACAGGTCCAGCGGGCTCTCAAGGACGTCAACGTCGTCGACGAGACCAACCTGAACGAGGTGATGATGACGGTGGCCGACCCGAACGAGGCGGTCAGCTACTTCACCCGCACCCTCCAGCAGAACCCCGACCGCATCGACCTGATGCGCGGTCTTGCCCGGTCGCTCACCCGCGCGCAGAAGCCGACCGAGGCCGCGCAGGTCTGGCGCAAGGCGGTCGCACACAAGGATTCGACCCCGGACGACCGCGTGATGCTGGCCGATGCACTGATCCGGTCGAACCAGTGGGCCGAGGCCAAGGCCGAGCTGAACCAGATCCCGCCCACCCACGAAACCTTCGACCGCTACCGGCTGGAGGCCATGGTCGCCGACAGTGACCGGAACTGGAAGAAGGCCGACAGCTTCTATGAAATCGCCTCCGGCCTGACCACCACGCCGGCCGGCGTCCTGAACAACTGGGGTTTCTCCAAGCTGACCCGCGGCGACGCGGGAGGGGCCGAGAAGCTGTTCACCGAGGCGCTGACCTACGATCCCGGTCTGTTCACCGCCAAGAACAACCTGGTGCTCGCCAGGGCGGCCCAGCGCAAGTACGATCTGCCGGTCGTCCGCATGACCCAGGTCGAACGGGCCGAGCTTCTGTATTCCATGGCGCTGGCCGCCATCAAGCAGGGTGATGTCTCGGTCGGGAAAAGCCTGCTGAACCAGGCGATCGAGACCCATCCGCAGCACTTCGAAGCCGCGGTGCGCAGCCTGCAAGCCCTTGATGCGAATGTGAAAACCTGATGCTTTCTCCGACCGGCGCGATGATCCTCCTCGTTCCGGTGCTGCCCATTGCGATCTGGGCGGCACTGTCGGACATGAAGCGGATGAAGATCCCGAACACCTCTGTGCTGGCCATGGCGGCAGTCTGGCCGCTGCTGGGCTGGTATGTGTCGCCGACGCTGACTGTCTGGGCCTGGGGCTTCGCGCTCATGGCCATCGTGTTGGTCGCCGGCTTCCTGCTGTATCTGACCGGAACCTTCGGGGCCGGGGACGCCAAGTTCGCCGCTGCCATGGCCGGCATCTTCGTCGGCGGCGACATCGGCGAGATCCTCCTCATCATCTTCGTCTGCATGATCGGCGCGCTGATCGTCCACCGGCTGCTGCGCAGCCTTCCGGTGGTGCGGAACGCCACGCCGGACTGGGAAAGCTGGACCAAGCGGCGCTATTTCCCCTTCGGTCTGGCGCTGTCGTCCATGGTCATCTTCTATCTTCTTGCCGCCATCTGGCCACAGGGCTGACACAAGTCACGTTTACGACTCAATGCGCGAACCCGCGCTAGATTGTCCACGGAGCTTGCCCTATGAACGCTGAGGCCCCGGTGTCGGGCGTGCAACCGCCGCCCTCTCCTCGCACGCTGGCAGATACTGGCCTGTCCATCATCACGATGCGGGACCTCCTGTTGAAGACGATGTTCCGCACCAACCAGTCGCAGGTCTCGGCCCTGTCCAAGCTGATCTGCCTGCCGGTGCCGCTGACCCAGGAACTGGTGGACATGGCACGGGCCCAGAAGCTTCTGACCGCGATGGGCACGCTGCATGCCACGGCCGGCAACGAAATGGGCTACGAGCTGACCGATGCCGGCAAGGCCCGCGCCCTGGACGCGCTGTCGCAATCCGAATATTACGGCGCGATGCCGGTGCCGCTGGACCAGTATTCGGTGCAGGTCAAGCGTCAGTCGGTGCGCGACATCCGGCTGACCCGCGAACAGCTGATGTCCGGCATGGGCCACCTGATCCTGCCGCCCGACCTGATCGACAACCTCGGCCCTGCCGTGACCTCGGGCCGCTCGATCCTGCTTTACGGACCGCCGGGGAACGGCAAGTCCTCGATCTCGCACGGCATCCGCGCCGCCCTTGGCGACAAGGTCTATGTGCCCCGCGCAATCGAATATTCCGGCCAGATCATCAGCGTCTATGACCCGATCGTCCATTCGGCGGCCGAAATGGCGGTGGACGACCCCAACAGCCTGCGCCGCACCTCGAACCGCTTCGACAACCGCTATGTCTATTGCGAGCGTCCCTCGGTGATCACCGGGGGCGAACTCAGCCTCGACATGCTGGACCTGGCCTACAACCCCACCGCGCGCACCTATCAGGCGCCCTTGCAGCTGAAGGCCACGGGCGGCATCTTCATCGTCGACGACCTCGGCCGCCAGGCCGAACCGCCGCAGAAGATCGTCAACCGCTGGATCGTGCCCTTGGAGGAAAGCCGCGACATCCTTGCGCTGCAATCGGGCGAGAAATTCACCGTGCCCTTCGACACGCTGGTGATCTTCTCGACCAACTACCACCCGAACCAGATTTTCGACGGCGCGGCCCTGCGGCGGATCTTCTTCAAGATCAAGATCGACGGGCCGAGCCAGGAGAATTTCCTGAAGATCTTCGCCATGGTCGCGCGCAAGAAGAAGATGCCGCTGGACGAAACGGCGCTCATGCATCTGATGAAGGTCAAGTTCCCGACCATCCAGAACAACTACGCGAACTACCAGCCGGTCTTCCTGATCGACCAGATGATCGCAGTCTGCGAATTCGAGAACATCCCCTATCAGATGACCCCCGAGCTCATCGACCGCGCCTGGAGCAACATGTTCGTCCGCCAGGAAGACATCGCGCACTGAGGGCGCAAAAGTTTTCGAAAACTTTTGCAAAATCCTTCGAAGGATTTTGGGGCGTCACGCGAAAACCGTGACGCCCTTTTCCGTGACAACCGCATCCAGCCGCTGGTCGAAGGCATCCACCGGCACGGCCTCGACCTCTTGCGCCGAGAACGCAAACCCCACCGCCACCACCGGCCCCCGCGCCCGCAGCCCCTCCAGCGTCCGGTCGTAGAACCCCCCGCCATAGCCCAGCCGATAGCCCCGCCGGTCCCAGGCCAGAAGCGGCACGATCAACACCTCGGGTTCGACCCAGGCGCCTTCCTCGGGGATCATCGCCTTGAACGCACCCTCGACCAGCCTGCACCCCGGCGACCACTCCCGGAACCGCAAGGGCGCGGCCTTGGCCACGATCACCGGCACCCCAACCGGCCCCTGATGCGCGGCCATCGCGGGAAGCGGGTCGATCTCGGTCCGCATCGGCATGTAGCCCGACAGCACCCGCCCCCGATGCGCCGAGAGGTAATCCGCCAGGATCTCCGCCGCCTGCCCCTGCCCTGCGGCATGGGCCTCGGCCCGCCGCGCGAAGGCCTCGGCCCGCGCGATCGCCTTCACATCGCTCATAACAGGATCACCGTCGCCAGCCCGAGGAAGGCAAAGAAGCCCATCACATCGGTCAGCGTGGTGACGAATGTCCCCGAGGCCAGCGCCGGGTCCATCCCCAGCCGGTTCATCGTCAGGGGCACCAGCACGCCCCCCAGCGCGGCGACGATCTGGTTCACGATCATCGCCATTCCCAGCACCAGCCCCAGATGCCAGTCGCCGAAGATCAGCGACCCCGCCACCCCCAGGATCAGCGCCAGCCCCAGCCCGTTCAGGATCCCCGCCCCCAGCTCGCGCCAGATCACCCGCGCGGCATTCGCCTGCGTCAGGTCGCGCGTCGCCAGCGCCCGCACCGCCACCGCCAGCGATTGCGTCCCCGCAATCCCCCCGGTCGAGGCGACGATCGGCATCAGCGCCGCCAGCGCCACCAGCGCGGCGATCGTCGCCTCGAACTGGCTGATGACCATGGCCGACAGCGACGCGGTGCCAAGGTTCACCACCAGCCAGGGCAGGCGCTGCTTCGCCGTCTCGACCGACCCGTCGTTCACGCTGGCCTCGTCGCCGACACCGGCCAGACGCAGCATGTCCTCCTCGTGCTCCTCGTCCAGCACGTTCATCGCGTCGTCGATCGTGATGACGCCCACCAGTCGCCCGGCCTCGTCCACCACCGGGCAGGAAATCAGGTGATACTGGTTGAAGATATAGGCCACGTCCGCCTCGGGATCGGTCGCCTGAACCGTGCGGAAACTGTCCTCGGTGATGTCGGCCAGCTTCGCCTCGCGCCCCGAGGACAGGATGCGCCCCAGCGTGGCATAGCCCACCGGCTTCATCCGGGGATCGACCAGGATCACATGATAGAACTGGTCCGGCAGATGGTCGGCCTTGCGCAGAAAGTCGATGGTCTCGCCCACGGTCCAGTGCTCCGGCGCAACCACCACCTCGCGCTGCATCAGACGGCCTGCGGAATATTCCGGGTAGGCCATCGCCTGTTCGACGGCGACCCGGTCGGCATCCTCCAGCGCCTCCAGGATGATGTCCTGCTGCGGCTGCTCCAGGTCCTCCAGCAGATCGACGACATCGTCGGTCTCAAGGTCGCGCACCGCCTCGACCAGCACCTCGCGCGGCAGGGCCTCGACCACCTCCTCGCGGATGTCCTCGCTGATCTCCGACAGGATCTCGCCGTCGATCTCGTGCGACCAGAGCCGCAAGAGCGCCCGCCGGTCGCCCGGCCCGATCTGCTCCAGAAGGTCGGCGATGTCGGCGGCGTGCAGGGGCTCCAGCAGGGCATCGACCGCCTCGCTGTTGCCCGCCTCCACCGCCTCCAGCACCGCATCGATCCGGTCCTGATCCAGCGCCACCTCTTCGGTCTCTGCGTGATCTTCCGCCATGCGCCCCCCGTCCGATTGCCACGTCCCGGGCGAAAACAGTTTCACCGAAACGGGGTCACCGGGCAAATTTACCCCGGACCGGAATGCCCTTAGTCTGGCGGCGAGACAAGGGGATAAAGTCCATGGATCTTCTGATCGGTCAGGTCATCCGCTTTGACGGCGACCCGTTTCGCGACGGTCCGGGCGCGGCCCGGCACCATGGCCACGGCGCCGTCGCGGTGGAGGGCGGCCGGATCGTCGATGTGGGGGAAGCCGCCCTCCTCCGCCCCCGCTATCCGCAGGCCCGCGTCCACGACCATGGGCAAAGGCTGATCTCGGCTGGCTTCATCGACGCCCATGTGCATTACCCCCAGACCGCGATCATCGCCTCCTGGGGCAAACGGCTGATCGACTGGCTGAACAGCTACACCTTCCCCGAGGAAATGCGGTTCAGCGATCCCGCCTATGCGATGGAGATCGCCAACCGCTACCTCGACCTCGTGCTTGCCCGCGGCACCACCACCGTCTGCACCTACGCCACGATCCATCCCACATCGGTGGATGCAATCTTCACCGCCGCCCGGGCGCGCGGGATGCGCCTTTTCGCCGGCAAGACCTGCATGGACCGCAACGCGCCCGAAGGCCTGCGCGATACCGCCCGGTCGGCCTATGACGACAGCAAGGCGCTGCTCCGGAAATGGCATGGGGTGGACCGGCTGTCCTACGTCATCACCCCCCGTTTCTCGCCCACCTCCACGCCGGAACAACTCGCGGCCCTCGGCGCCCTCTGGCGCGAATACCCCGACTGCCTGATGCAGACCCACCTCAGCGAACAGACCGACGAGATCGCCTGGGTCCGCGACCTTTTCCCCCAGGCGCGCGACTACCTCGACACCTACGAATCGCAGGGTCTGCTCCGTGAAGGCGCGCTTTACGGCCACGCCATCCACCTGACCGAGCGTGAGCGCGCGCGCCTGATCGAGGCCGGGGCCTCCCTCATCCACTGCCCGACCTCGAACACCTTCATCGGCTCGGGCCTTTTCGACATGACCCTGGCGCAACACCTCCGCGTCGGCCTTGCCACCGACACCGGGGGCGGCTCGAACTTCTCGATGCTCCCCACCATGGCCGCCGCCTACGAGGTGGCGCAACTGCGCGGCCAATCCCTGCACCCCGCGCAGCTCTGGTGGCTGGCCACGCAAGGCTCCGCCCGCGCGCTGCATGCCGAGGACCGCATCGGCAACCTCGCCCCGGGGATGGAGGCCGATCTCGTGGTGATCGACCTCGCCTCCACCCCCGCCATCGAACAGGCAACCCGCCGCGCCGAAGACCTCTGGCAGCAGCTGTTCCCGACGATCATGATGGGCGACGACCGCGCGATTGCCGAGGTCTGGGTGAACGGCCACCGCCGCGCCCCCTGACCTGACCAAAGCCCTTTCACCTGGCTCCAAATATCCCCGCCGGAGGCTCTCCGAGGTCTTGCGCGTCCTTCACGCGCAAGGCCGAGACAAAGGGTCTTCGCGCCGAAGGCGCTCGATATGACAACCGCCGCAACCCGGACAGCCGCCCGGACATGAGGCCCGCCGCCCACCCCGGGGTGCCTCCCCTCCCCCTCCGTGGGGAGGGGTCGGGGGTGGGGGGCTCGACCGGCGAAAAGGTAAACGCCACCCTAACGCCCATGGCCAACCCCTTGATTCCATTGTCCCCGAAAAAGCGCCGCGCGCGGTGCGCTATTCCGCCAGCTCCCAGCCGTCGGGGTAGAAGTCATGTTTCAGCGCGATCTCGGTCGCCGCATGCTCCCGCTCCCAGATCGCCTCCGGGGTGACCGGCATCGGGCCGTATGAGGCGATCAGCGTCTCCCCATCCTTCAACCGCCGCGTCTGGAACCCCGCCAGCCGCAGCGCGCGCTCGAAGGCGGGCCAGCTTGCATCCAGTTCCTCGACGAAGAAGGCGAACTCCACCACCGCCGTCTTCGGCAGGCTCACCCCCTTCGACATCCGGAAGGTCTGAAAAGTCTCGCGCCGCTGGGCAGCATAATCGTGGGACATGCGAAGCTCCTTGCCCCGACCATATCGCGCGGACCCCGCAACCGGAAGACCCGCGCCTGTCAGCCCGCAAGCCGCCTTGCAAGCGCGCGCTGCCGTTCCAGCACGGCGGCCATGTCCAGCGTCACCAGCTGCCCGTCCCGAACCACCTGCCGCCCCTCGACGATCAGATGGCGCACCCGCGTCGGACCGCAGAGGAGGAGGCCCGCGACCGGATCCCAGGCCCCCGCACCCTCGATGCCCGTCCTGTCCCAGATCGCCAGATCCGCCCGCTTGCCCGCCTCGACCGACCCCAGATCATCGCGCCCCAGCACCAGCGCGCCGCCCAGCGTCGCGGTCTCCAGCGCCTCCCGCGCGCCCATCGCATCGGCCCCCCGCGCCACGCGCTGCAACAGCATGGCCATGCGCGCCTCGGCCACCAGGTTTCCGGCGTCGTTCGAGGCCGAACCATCGACCCCGAGCCCCACCTTCACCCCCGCATCCCGCATGGCGCGGACCGGGGCGATCCCCGATCCAAGTCTGCAATTCGAACATGGACAATGGGCAACGCCGGTCAGACTGCGGCCGAAAAGTTCAATTTCCGAACCATCCAGCTTGACACAATGCGCGTGCCAGACATCGGGTCCGGTCCAGCCCAGCTCCTCGGCATACTGGCCCGGGCGACAGCCGAAATGCGCCAGGGAATAGGCGATGTCCTCGTCGTTCTCGGCCAGATGGGTGTGCAGCATCACCCCCTTGTCCCGCGCCAGCAGCGCCGCCTCCCGCATCAACTCGCGGCTGACCGAGAAGGGCGAGCACGGCGCCAGCCCCACCCGGACCATCGCCCCGGGTTGAGGATCGTGGAACCGGTCCACCACCCGGATCATGTCGTCGAGGATCGCCGATTCGGGCTCGACCAGACTGTCCGGCGGCAGACCGCCGGCAGATTCGCCAATCGACATCGCCCCGCGCGTCGGATGAAAGCGCAGGCCCACTGCGGCCGCCGCGGCGATGGTGTCGTCCAGCCGCGCGCCGTTGGGGTAAAGATACAGATGGTCCGAGGTCAGCGTGCAGCCCGACAGCGCCAGTTCCGCCAGACCGACCTGGGCCGAGACGAACATCTCCTCCGGCCCGAAGCGCGCCCAGATCGGATAGAGCGTCTTCAGCCAGCCGAACAGAAGCGCATCCTGCCCGCCCGGCACCGCGCGGGTCAGGGTCTGGTAGAGGTGATGGTGCGTGTTCACCAGGCCCGGCGTCACCACGCAGCCTCGCGCCTCGATCACCTCTGCGCCCGCGGCGGACAGGCCCGGACCGACCTCGACGATCACGCCGCCCCGGATCCGCACATCGGCCCCGGGCAGCTCGGACCGCAGTCGGTCCATCGTCACCACGACATCGGCAGTGCGGATCAGCAGATCGGCCATCGGTGCACCTTTCGCGCACCCTTCGGTTTCAGGGGAAACCATGGTGGATCGTCAGAAGGGCGAAGGACACGACCACCCGCCCAGGATAGCCCCGGATCCGGGATGCCGGCAACCATCCGCAGCTCCGGAAACTGTTTCAACCGCAGCCGAAAGGCGCGACCCGGCGCCGGGTCTCAGCCGTTCAGCAGCGCCATCGCCTCGGCATGCAGCTCTCGACTGGACGCCGCGAGGATCCGGCCACCCTCCTGCGCCGGGCGACCCTGCCAGTCGGTCACGATGCCCCCCGCTGCCTCGATCACCGCGATCGGGGCCTGCACGTCATAGGCCTGCAACCCGGCCTCGATCACCAGATCGATCTGCCCGGCCGCGATCAGCGCATAGGCATAGCAATCCATGCCGTAGCGCACCAGCTTTGTGCGCGGGGCAACCCGGCGGAATGCCGCACCTTCGGCTTCCGTGCCGATCTCGGGAAAGGTGGTGAACAGGATGGCCTCGGACAGCGGGCGCGGCGGGCGGACGGCAAGGGCGGCCTCGCCCAGCGGCCCGCGCATCTGCGCGCGGCCCAGGCCGCCCTCGAACCGCTCGCCGATATACGGCTGGTCGATGATGCCGAACAGCACACCCTCGGCATCGCGGACCGAGATCAGCACGCCCCAGGTGGGCGTGCCTGACAGATAGCCCCGCGTGCCGTCGATCGGATCCAGCACCCAGGTCAGGCCGCTGGAGCCGGCCAGGCTGCCGAACTCCTCGCCCAGGATGCCATCCTCGGGCCGCCGCCGCGCAAGGACCGCGCGCATCCGCTCTTCCGACAGGCGGTCGGCGGCGGTCACTGGATCGAAGCGGTCGGTTTCCTTGGTTTCGGCGGTAAGGGCGCGCGTGCGGAAATGCGACAAGGTCGCGACGCGCGCCACATCCGCCAGTTCATGCGCGGTGGCAATGATGTCCGCCGCAAGCGCAGGTGATACCCGCATCCTTCTCTCCCCGACCTGAAGGGCCTTGGCCCCGCCCCCGGGCGCTAGCCGCGCGCGGGGACAAGGTCAAGGCAGTCAGGCGGCTTCCGAGAGAACCCGGGCCAGATCGAACAGCCGGCGGCGCTGCGCCTCGGGGATGGCATAGTAGGAACGCACCAGTTCCAGCGCCTCCTTGTCCGACATCATGTCGCCATGGGCATAGGTCGCGGAGACCTGTCCCTCGGCGAGTCCCTCGAAGAAGAACGAGATCGAAACGCCCAGCGCATCGGCAATGTCCCAGAGCCGGGAGGCGCTGACCCGGTTCATGCCGGTCTCATACTTCTGGATCTGCTGAAATTTGATGCCGACCTTGTCAGCCAGTTGCTGCTGCGTCATGCCCACCATCCAGCGGCGGTGACGGATGCGCTTGCCGACATGTGCGTCTACGGGATGCTTCATTCTGTACTCCAAAAAACGAGTGTGTATTCCCCTCGCAGTACTGTAAGCAATTTTCGTGCCAAACTTGGCGCATCGGCTGCTTGGATGAAAAAAATCGTCTGGCGCCCGAAAACCTGTCCTTTTGGACAAGTGCAATTCTACACGCGTATAACACACGGTGCGGTTGTCCTTACCGACCCGCAGGGCCGGCTTGACCGAATCATCACTCGCCCTAAAGTGGTATCGCATAATGCTTTGCATTTCGCAAAGAAGCCTGAAATCTCCTCGCAAAATGCGAATCCCGCAATCATCGCATTGCAAGAAACGGTATCCGGGCTAAAAGCTGTCCACTGCAAGTAGTGGAAACAACCGTTAGAATTGGAGCCAATCATGCAGGCGTGGCAGGTCAGCGAACTCGGCGCCGCACC
Organism: Rhodobacter calidifons; assembly: GCF_011174775.1. Classification (GTDB taxonomy): domain Bacteria; phylum Pseudomonadota; class Alphaproteobacteria; order Rhodobacterales; family Rhodobacteraceae; genus Tabrizicola; species Tabrizicola calidifons. The sequence continues at coordinate 10,166 of NZ_JAANHS010000019.1, read as the reverse complement.
AGAGCTTGTGTCGATTGCCAGCCCTGTTCCCGTTAAAGGCGAAGTCGTTGTCCGCGTCGAAGCAGTCGGGCTCAACTTTGCGGATATGCTCTCGATTCAGGGGAAGTACCAGGTCCGCCATCCGTTCCCCTACATTCCGGGCATGGAACTCTCGGGCGTGGTCGAGGCACTGGGTCCGGACACCGAGGCGCCTGCGCCCGGCACCCGCGTCCTGTCCACCTGCCCCGCGGGCGCGCTGGCCGAACGCGTCGCCCTGCCCGCGGCGCGGCTTTTTGCGCTGCCCGATGCGATGGGATTCGAAGAGGCCGCCGGCTTTCCCATCGCCTATGGCACCTCGCATCTGGCCCTGACCCACACCGCCCGGCTGCGCCCGGGCGAAACCCTGTTCGTGACCGGCGCGGCCGGTGGCGTGGGCCTGACGGCGGTCGAGATCGGCAAGCGGCTGGGCGCGCGGGTGATCGCCTCGGCGCGCGGGGCGGACCGGCTGGAGGTCGCACGCGCCGCCGGGGCGGATCTGCTGATCGACAGCGAGGCGCCCGGGCTGAAAGAGGCGCTGCGGGCCGCGGGCGGCGTAGATGTGGTCTATGATGCCGTCGGCGGGCCCGCCTTCGACGCGGCCCTGCGCGCCTGCCGGCCCGAGGGGCGGCTTCTCGCGATCGGCTTCGCCTCGGGCGAGGTGCCGCAGATCCCGGCGAACCTGCTTCTCGTCAGGAACCTTACCGTCTCGGGCTTCTGGTATGGCGGGATGGAGGCTCATGTCCCGGCCGTCGCCGCCGCCAGCATGGCCGAGCTTCTGCGCTGGCGGGCCGAGGGGCTGCTGCGGCCGCATGTCAGCCATGTCCTGCCCTTCGCGGCCTTCCCCGAGGGTCTCGACCTGTTGCGGACACGCCGGGCGACCGGCAAGGTCGTGATCCGCGTCGGTCAGCAGCAGTAGGCCAGCCGCAGCTCTGCCATCAGCATGTCCACCGCCTCGCCCGTCGCAGCGGGCGAACGGTACAGCGCCAGCTTCATCTCGCCCAGCGCCGGCAGCTGGTTCTGGGCTTCGATCACCTCGGTGTCGGCCGGAATGTTGCCGACCATCCGGGCCGAGATCGCCAGATCGGCGGCCACCATCGCCTCGACCGCCTGTTCGCTTTCGCCCCCCGTCGCCAGGTCCCAGGAGATGCCCGCCCGGTCCAGCGCCGCCTGGGCGGTAGGGCGGAAGATGCATCCGTCCTTGAACCCCAGCCGCAGCGGTCGCCGCTGCCAGGCCGACCCCTGGGGCGCGCCGATCCAGACCAGCGGCCGCGCACCCAGCACCTCGGCGACCGGATCGGGCGCATCCTCGGTGGTCACGATCACGTCGAACCCGCCGCGGCCGAACTCTTCCTTCATCGCCAGGGTGAAGGAGGACACCAGATTCACCTGCACCCGCGGATAGGTCTGAGCCATCCGCTTCAGGATGCCCGGAATCGCCGGATAGACGATGTCATGCGGCACGCCCAGCCGGATCGTGCCGCAGCAGGCCGTGGCGTTGAAACGCGACAGCGCCTCGTCGTTCAGCGCCAGCATCCGGCGCCCGTAGGACAGAAGCTGCTCGCCCTCGGGAGACAGCGCCAGCTTGCGCGCCGCGCGCAGGAACAGCTGCATCCCAAGCGACTCCTCCAGCCGCTTGATCTGCATCGAGACGGCCGACTGCGTCAGGTTCAGATAGCCCGCCGCCCGCGTCACCCCGCCCACATCGGCGACGGTGACGAAGGACCGCAGGGCAGCAAGGTCGAGATTGCGCGGCATATCACAGTTCCTGATGAAAGGCGTCACGATCATTCGTTTCCATGATGCCCCAGGATCTGGCATGGTTCAAGCATCCTGATCCAATCGCCGCAGTGCATCACAAACAACGATGAAAGGCCCCGCCATGCGCTCTGCCGCCCTGACCCGCCCCGCCGCCCCCGCGCCGACAAGGCGCCAGTCGTTCCTGCGCCGTCTGTTCGGCGCCCTGGCGCTGGCGCGCTCGCGCCGCGCCCTGGCGCATCTGGACGACCATCTCCTGCGCGACATCGGTCTCAGCCGCAGCAAGGCCCAGGCCGAGGCAAGCCGCGCAGCCTGGGATGCGCCATTGCATTGGCGCGATTGAAAGGTTGACGGTTTTCGGCCCGAACCGGGCCGGAAATCCTTGAAATGCGCCGGTGCGATACCGATATTCGACGCACGAGGTCGCGCCGGTTCCCCCGGCGTTGCCCTTAGGGACAACATCGGAGGCTTCACATGGCTCAAGTTGACACGATCCGCAGCGTAGGCGTCGGCGCCCGCGCGCAGATCGACGAAGGGCTTCGCGCCCACATGAACAAGGTTTACGGGCTGATGTCCGTGGCCATGCTGGTTACGGCCGGCGTGGCCTGGGCGGTCGGTTCGTCGGACCAGCTGTTCTCGATCCTGCGCAACCCCGCGACCGGGTCGATGACCATTCTCGGCTGGATCGCGATGTTCCTGCCGCTGATCATGGTCTTTGCCTTCGGCGCGCTGGTCAACCGGATGTCGGCGGCGGCGGCACAGCTGTTCTTCTACGCCTTCGCGGCGGCGATGGGTCTGTCGCTGGCCTGGATCTTCCAGGTCTTCACCGGCGTCTCGATCGCGCAGACCTTCCTGATCACCGCGATCTCCTTCGCGGGCCTGTCGCTGTACGGCTACACCACCAAGCGCGACCTCAGCGGAATGGGCACCTTCCTGATGATGGGTCTGATCGGCCTGATCGTCGCGATGATCGTGAACCTGTTCCTCGCCTCTTCGGCGCTGGCCTTCGCGATCTCGGTGATCGGCGTGCTGATCTTTGCGGGTCTGACCGCCTTCGACACGCAGCGGATCAAGAACGACTACATCCAGCATGCGGTGGCGATGGACCAGGAATGGCTGGGCAAGTCCGCGATCATGGGCGCGCTGACCCTGTATCTGGACTTCATCAACCTGTTCATGTTCCTGCTGCAATTCCTGGGCAATCGGGAATAACGCGGGCACCAGGTGCGGAAGGGGCCGGTCGCAGGACCGGCCCTTTTCATTTCTGCCGCAGGTCCAGCAGCATCCGCAGCAGAGGGAACGTGATCCCCGGCCCCAAGACCAGGTCCAGCGGCTGCACCGCCCGGAAGCCCAACGCCCGGTAGAACGGCACCGCCGTCCGCGTCGAAAGACAGTTCAGCCGGGTCACCCCAGCAGCCTTCGCATCCTCGAACACCCGCGCCATCACCATTCGCCCGAGGCCCTGTCGCACCGCCTGGGGATCGGTCGCGACATGGCGCACATGGCCGGTCGTCTCGGACAGCGCCCCCCCGCCCGGATCGCGACGCGACCAGCCGCCTGCCGCGAGGATCCGGCCCTGCGGATCCTCGGCGACGAAATAGCGGCCCGAGGCCAGAAGCGCCGGCTGCGCCCGGGCAAAGCGCGGCACGGCCAGCACCAGGGTCGAAGGCGGATAGTCCGGCGCCAGCAGCCGCGGGTAGCTGCGGCCCAGAAGCCGATCGATCCCGGCCAGATCGGCGGGCACGGCGCGGCGCAGGCTGAGGGTGTCGAGGGCCATGCCGCATGACATGGGGGCGTCTGCGCAAAAGAAAAGGGCCGCGTCCCTGCGGACACGGCCCCCGAACCTTCGGTCCGGCGCGATCCTACTTGATCTTGCCTTCCTTGTACTCGACATGCTCCCGCTTCACGGGGTCATATTTCCTGACGACCATCTTCTCGGTCATCGTCTTGGCATTCTTCTTGGTCACATAGAAGTGACCCGTGCCCGCGGTCGAGTTCAGGCGGATCTTGATGGTGGCGGGCTTTGCCATGGTTGTTTCCTCTGCATCGGGGAATCCAGCGGCCCCCGGTCAAATCCTTGAAGCCCGCCTTTTAGCCAAGCAGACGGCAGAGTCAACCGCGAAACCGGCCGCCGTGGCCGAATTGCGCGGAGAGCCTGTAAGCCGGATTCTGTCCCGGGCCGAAACCCGTGGATGACCATTCCTCTGCCAACCGCGTTACCGCGGCGGTCAAGCTGCCAACCCGGGCCTCTCGGGCGTTGGCATCCCTGCGGGCGGTATCCCGGGCCTGACCCGGGACCAGCCCCCGCGCGAGGCCCCTATTTGGCATTGCTCCGGGTGGGGCTTGCCGTGCCGGTCCTGTTGCCAGTCCCGCGGTGGGCTCTTGCCCCACCGTTTCACCATCGCCCTGCATGCAGAGCAGTCTCTTCTCTGTGGCGCTTTCCCTGGGGTTGCCCCCGCCGGGCGTTACCCGGCACCCTTGCCAACGGGAGTCCGGACTTTCCTCGACCCCGGACATGATCCGGGGCCGCGGCCATCCAGCCCTCCGCGCAAGGTCGAGTTAGGCACCGTCGCGCCCTGCGTCAACCGCAATCCGCGCAAGGCTCGCTGCAACGGCGCAATCCGATGCGGCCAGCGGCCCCCGGCCCCAGGGCCGAAAGCGCAGGCGAAAGGCCGTCAGCAGCACCTCCGGCGCCGCCTGCGGATAGCCGAAAGCGGCAAGGTCGGCCAGAAAGCCCGCCATGTCCGGCAGGGCGCCTTCCTCCCCCCGCGTGGGGGAGGGAGGGGGTGGGGGGGCCGCCGGCAGATCGGGCCAGACCGACAGACCCTGCAAGGCCAGCCGCCGCCAGTCGAACCGCGGGCCGGGATCGCCCTTGCGCTCGGGCGCCATGTCGCTGTGCGCGATCACCGCCTGCGGCGACAGGCGGTGCCGCGCCAGAACATCGGCCAGAAGTGCTTCAAGCGCCTGCATCTGCGGCTCGGGAAAGGGCCGGTCGCCCGGATTGGCCAGTTCGATCCCGATCGAGCGCGCGTTCACATCCTCTGCGCCGGCCCAGGCCCCCGCCCCGGCATGCCAGGCACGATGCGCCTCATCGACCAGCGACAGCACCGTGCCGTCCGTGTCGATCAGGTAATGCGCGGAAACCTCGGCCTCAGGATCGCACAGCCGCTCCAGCGCCGCGGCACAGCTGGACATCGCGGTGTAGTGCAGCACCACCAGTTCGACCCGCCTGCCCCGCCGGTCCCCGAAATTCGGCGACGGATGCGTCAGGATCACTGCAAGGCGGTGCGGAAGGGGCGCGGATCCCAGGCGCAGGCGAAACCGTCGCCATCGGGATCAAGGCCCATCCGGTCCCGTTCCGGCCCGCCCTTGGCCAGGAAATCCTGCTGCGCCTTGTCCGAAGAGGCATATTTGGCGCAGGCCGCATTGCTGTCGCGGACCCCAAGGCCCGACCGCCGGTACATCTGCACGCCCGGGGCATGTTTGGTGGCCAGGGCGAATTCCACGATGTTCGGGCCGGTGTCGCCCGGGCGGGTCGGCAGGTCCTTCGGCTGCACGACCACATATTCGGCCCGGTTCCGCGCGATCCGTTCGGCGTCGCTTTCGATGGTCTCGCGCGACGCCACCGCGCTGAAATCCTGTTCGTCCGAAATCCCGGTGTGGCTGGCAACCTCGCCCGATTCCACCTTGATCCCGGCCGGCGGTCCACCGCGCGGGCGGGCCGAACTGTTCGTTGCGGTCGAAGACGCGACAACCGGGGCCGCCTGGGCCACCGGTGCCACCGGGGCCGACGCGACGGGCGCCACGGGTGCGACCGGCGTCACCGGGCTGATCCCTTGCGCGCGGTCGATGGCGGCGGCGGCGGCGGCCGGATCGAACCCGCCCCCCGGCGGAGGAACGACGACCGGCGCGCCGACCGGACCGGCGGACGCACCGCGGATATAGCTGTTATAGTCCTGAAAGCCGACGCCCGACCCCGTATCGGTGGTCGTCGGTGTGCAGGCCGACAGGATCAGTGCAGCAAATGTGGCGCCAGCGGCAGGACGGAAGGTTCGGCTCATCAGTGCCTCGATGGGTGTCTTTCGCCGCCCCTTACCACCATTTCCCGGCTTTGGCCACAAAGCCGGCCCGGCTTTCCAACACATGTGCGTAATTCAGCAAGTCTGCTTCCTCCCAGGGCCGCCCGATCAGTTGCAACCCCAAAGGCAACCCCTGCCCGTCCAGCCCGACCGGAACCGAGATCCCCGGCAACCCGGCCAGGTTCACCGTCACCGTGAAGACGTCGTTGAGATACATCTTCACCGGGTCGGCGTCGGCCATCTCTCCCAGCCCGAAGGCCGCGCTCGGGGTGGCCGGAGTCAGGATCGCATCCACGCCCTGCGCGAACACCGTCTCGAAGTCGCGCTTGATCAGCGCCCTGACCTTGCGCGCGCGGTTGTAATAGGCGTCGTAGAACCCCGCCGACAGCACATAGGTCCCCACCATGATCCGCCGCTGCACCTCGGGGCCGAAGCCTTCGGCCCGGGTCTTCTCGTACATCTCGGTGATGCCGTCGCCTGCCGCCAGCTTCGCCCGGTGGCCATAGCGCACCCCGTCATAGCGGGCGAGGTTCGAGGACGCCTCGGCCGGGGCAATCACATAGTAGGCGGGCAGCGCGTATTTCGTGTGCGGCAGGCTTATGTCCCGCACCTCCGCCCCGGCATCGCGCATCATCTCGATCCCGCGCGCCCAGAGAGCCTCGATCTCCCCCGGCATCCCGTCCATCCGGTATTCCTTGGGGATGCCGATCACCTTGCCCCGGATGTCGCCGGTCAGCGCGGCCTCGAAATCCGGCACCGGAATGTCTGCGCTGGTGGAATCCTTCGGGTCGTGGCCCGCCATCGCACCCAGCATGATCGCCGCATCGCGGACCGTCTTGGTCATCGGCCCCGCCTGATCCAGCGAGGAGGCGAAGGCCACGATCCCCCACCGGCTGACGCGGCCATAGGTCGGCTTGATCCCCACAATGCCGGTAAAGGCCGCAGGCTGCCGGATCGACCCGCCGGTATCCGTCCCCGTCGCGCCAAGGCAGAGGTCTGCCGCCACCGCCGCCGCCGACCCACCCGAGGATCCGCCCGGCGTCAGCAGCCGGTCGTCCACCTTCCAGGGGTTCACCGCGTTGCCATAGCACGAGGTCTCGTTCGACGAGCCCATGGCGAATTCGTCCATGTTCAGCTTGCCCAGCATCACCGCGCCCGCCTCGAACAGCTTGGCGGTCACGGTGGACTCATACTCCGGCCTGAACCCCCGCAGGATGTTCGAGGCGGCCTGGCTGGGCACCCCCCTGGTGCAGAACAGGTCCTTGATCCCCAGCGGAATCCCGCACATCGCCGGGGCATCGCCCCCCTTCAGCCGGGCATCCGCCGCGCGCGCCTGCTCCAGCGCGATCTCGGGGGTCTTGTGGACGAAGGCGTTTAGTGCGTCGCCCGCGTCGATCGCCGCGAGGCAGGACATGGTCAGATCGACCGCGCTGATCTCGCCCTTGCGCAAGGCATCTCGCGCCGCCGCGATGGTCCACGAATTTGCACCGGTCACTTTCGCGCTCATTCCACCACCTTCGGCACGGCAAAGAACCCCTCGCGCGCATCGGGCGCGTTCTTCAGCACCTGGGCCTGGATGTTGCCATCCGTCACCACATCCGCCCGCCGCTTCAGCCGCATCGGCGTGACGCTGACCATCGGCTCCACCCCGGTCACGTCCACCTCGTTCAGCTGCTCCATGAAGCCCAGGATGCCGGACAGCTGCTCTGCCAGCTTCGGCAGGTCGGCGTCCTCAACCCGGATGCGCGCCAGCCTTGCCACCTTGCGCGCGGTGTCGATGTCAATGGCCATGGGGCCCCCCTTGCGGTTTCGCTCCGTTTAGCCGGGGGGCAGGGCCTTCGCAAGCATGTGGCGGCGGTAGACCTCGATCATCCAGCCCAGCATCAGACCGTTCAGGAGATGCCACAGGAAATGCGTGCCCAGCGGCAAGGCCTCGCACAGCGGCCCGTCCAGCGTGCGGAAGGTCAGGCTGACGACCAGAATCGCCGCCCCCAGCGCCATGCCCCGCGCCGTGGCGGGCGCGCGGCGCCGCAGCCCCGCCGCATAGGCGAGGATCAGGACCGGGATCGGGGCATAGCCGGCGGATGAGCCAAGGAAGGGCATGAGGCTCGAAAGGACCGGCACCATGAGCGCGGCATAAGGGAAGAAGGCCACCACCGCCGCCGCCGCCCACCACGGCCCGAAGGCCATCAGATCCCTTGTCGCGGCAAAGATGTAGACCAGGATGAAGATCAGGATCGGCCCCACGTCCAGGGCCGCCGTCAGCCCGTTGGCATGGGTGTGGAACAGATACGACCCCACCCCGATCACCGCCAGCACCACGCACATCGCCCGCGCCATGGGCAGCCCATGCGTCCGCCGCCACATGACAAAGGCCGCGATCAGGAAGGCCGCATTGGTCAGCGCATTCACCGGCTCGGCCCAGTAGGCCGCGGAGGTCCGCTCGCAATAGGCGTCGATGGGCTGGAACATGTTGTCATCCTTCTGTCAGTCGGGGATGGTAGCGGGCCATTCAGACAAGACGAAGGACACATCCATGCAGATCACCTGGCTTGGCCATTCCGGCTTTCGCATCGAAATCGAAGAGGCAGTGCTGCTTGTGGACCCCTGGCTGACCGGCAACCCGATGTTCCCCGCCGGGCAGGAGGATCGGGCGGTTCAGGGCGCCACGCACATCCTGCTGACCCATGCCCACGGCGACCATGCCTCGGACGCCGCGCGGCTGGCGAAGCAACTGGGAATCAAGGTGCATTGCATCCATGAACTCTCGGAATGGATGAACGCGAACGACCTCTGCGACGCCCTGGGCTTCGGCAAGGGCGGCACGCTGACCCTTGGCGGAGCGAAGGTCACCATGGTCAACGCCTCGCATTCGGCCAGCATCGACTTTGGCGGCAAGGGCCTTCTGCCCGCCGGGTCTGCCGCAGGATTCATGATCGCCGGCGAAGGCCACACGATCTATCTCTCGGGCGATACCGACATCATGGCCGACATGGCCTGGATGGCCGAATACCACCAGCCCGACATCGGCATCCTGTCCTGCGGCGGGCATTACACGATGGACATGGAACGCGCCGCCTGGGCCGCGCGGAAATGGTTCAACTTCCGCTGGGTGATCCCCTGCCACTACCGGACCTTCGGCATCCTCGCCCAGGACGCCAGCGCGCTGAAGGCGGGCCTGCCGCCGGGGATCGAGGTGATCGAGCCGCAGGTGCTGGAGCCGATCGGAATCTGACCCTTCCGGGAGCTACCTGTAGCCGCAAAGCCACCCGTCGCCGTCGGCCTCAAGAATGTCAGGGTCGATCAGCGGGTGATTGCGGACATCCACGCCCGACAGCGCCGGAATCCGGATGCGGTGCAGCGATTGCCCCGGCCCGCAGGGCGCAAGTCCCCGCAGCGCGTTGGCCTTGTCGCGGTGGATGAACTCGGCCACCACGCAATAGCGGATGCCCTGGCCGCTGTGATAATCCCCCCGGTGCGGGATGTTGGTATCGAAGACCAGGCAGTCCCCCGGCTGATAGGCCACCCGCACCGCTCCTTCACGCTCATCCGTCTTCGGCTTGAACAGGAACCGCGAGATTTCGTCCTTGATCCGGATGTCATAAAGATGCGGACGCTCGGTCGGGACAACCACCGTGCCGGACGGATTGCCCTCGGTGTCGAAGACCATGAACACCTTGACCCGGTAGCCGACATTGTCGTCGTGCCAGCCTTCCGCCGTGGCGTTCAGCCCGTCCATCACCGACTTGACGTAAAGGTCGTCCAGCCGGACCCTTGGCCCCAGATAATCGGTCATCGCCGCCTGAAGCGTCTTCGAGGTCAGGATCGCCTCCCAAAGGAAGGCGGGCAGGTTCCAGTTGAAATAGATGCGCTTCGCCTCGTCCGGGCGCACCCGCAGTTCCGAGGCGATCATCCGGTCCTTCAGGCCCGGCGCGTCAAGAAAGCTGTCGATGCTCGTCTTCAGCATCCCGCCCCGGATCCCGCTGCGCTGCACGTTTCCCGTCGCATCCGACCGGCGGTCGAAACGGTGGATCGGACCCAGGCAGCGCTTGCGTCTGCCCAGCAGCTTGAGCGTCTTGACGGCCTTCTTCACGCTGCTCGCCATCAGGATTGCCGCCCTTCTTGTGATCTCAACCTTGCGGCGAATGTGCCGAAGTATCGGTTTCTCCGCAACCCTGCCGGACAGGTGAAACCGTCGGGTGAAGAGTCGCACATCACTGCTTGAAGCAGAAAGCTACGATAGTGTCCCACGACGTGGTGTAGGAGCGCCGACCCTCGGAGAGGTCAGGGCCTGATCATGCAGCCACGGCGGGC
>NZ_JAANHS010000018.1 GCF_011174775.1 Rhodobacter calidifons | reverse complement strand
GGGGGTCAGGCCAGCGGGTCGGCCGTGGTGTAGTGAAGGATCACCGGGATCACGGCCGCCTTCAGGCTGGCCGCGCCCTCTACCGGCAGATCGACCGGGCGTGGGGCTTCGGCCTCGATCCAGTCGCAGCGCCCGCCCAGCGTGCGGTCGGCGTCGAGCGCTGTGCCGATGCTTGCGACGAGGGTGTCGAAGGCCGCGTCACGGGCGGCGCCCTGGACGACAGCCTCGATCTCGGCGCGGTGCTGGTAGTGGTATCGCAGGGGCGACAGCGTCACCTCAGGTTCGCCCGGCTCGCCATCGCGCAGGATAAGCAGCCCCTCGCTCGGGATACGTTCGGGCAGCACCTCGCCGCGCAGGGCCGTGGCGGGCAACGCCGACAGCCGCGCGTGCAGCGCGGTGAGGATGTTTTCGCGAGCGGTTGCCATAGAGAAGCTCCCAAAGGATACTCACAGTAGCTGCACAGGAGCGACTATTGGCTACAGTTCCAGATGTTTTCATTATCGAGTCCTTGGACCCGGACGATGAGGGGAATGGACGATTCGAAGGCAGTGTCGTTTCCCATGTCCTACGGCTCCATGGAAAGAATCCAAAATACTCGTATGTCCGGACCAGAGAGCAGTTCGAGCAAGCTGCCTTGGATTTCGGGAAGTCACGGTACCGGTATTTGCATATCTCAGCACATGCTGAACCTGAGGGGATGTGTACGACAAACCAAGACGAGATCGATTACGACGAGCTAGCAGAAATCTTGGCTCCACACCTTGGCGGTCGACGGTTGTTCCTCTCCGCCTGCTCGATGGTTCATGAGGACATGGCGAAGGAAATCATCCCCAAAACAGGGTGCTATTCCGTGGTCGGGCCGCGCGAGGATATTCCATTCACAACGGCGGCGGTGTTTTGGCCGGCCCTTTATCACTTGATCTTCACAATCAAGGACACCGCGATAAGCCACGGGACATTGAAGGAAAACCTTCTTAGAGTTTCCGATCTGTTTGACACAGAGATCGGTTACTTCTCAAAGTCGAAGAAGCTCAAGCGTGGATACACGTCGGACATAATGAAAAGGCGACGCTAGAGCTTTTCCTCCACCCAGTTCGCCACGATCAGCCCCGGCACACCGTCCAATGCCCGCTCCGCATCCCGCGCCAGGTCCAGCCGCTTCGGCAGCTTGACCTGTGGCACCAGCAGGAAGATCGGGACTGTGACCACGCCCCGGCCGGTCTTCGAGCGTGATGCCACGGCGCGGCCCTTGGTGTTCAGCCGCCCTTCTGCGACGAGCAGGCTCGGCCACGCGCGCCGATAGACGAAGCGCAGGCGCAAGCCCGAGCGGCGCTCCCATTCGCCGGGGGTGATCCGGCCGCCGCGCAGGGATTTGCCTGCTGCGGGCAGCGGGATCGCTAACCAGAAGCCGTTTTTCGAGCGGATCAGCGGCCCGGTGTCATGGGCGCCGATGATGACCGGGGCCCTCGACCACACAAGCGCCGCCGCGCTCAGGCTGGGCTTGCCCTTCGGGAACTGCTCGGACCGGATGGTGCGGGCGAGCCGGGCCCCGAGACCCGCGCCAGTGATCTGCGCGCGCCAGGCGTCCTTCAGCCCGGTCCCGGCCTCGCGCATGGCGGCCGTCACGGCGCGTTCGCCGGCCGCGACCTCCGCCTGCATCATCGCGACGATGTCGGGATCGATGTCGAGCTTCAGTTTCACCCGGGCCTCAGATCGACGGTCCAGACCAGCCGCTCGCGATCACGGACGGGCTCGCCCTGAATGAGGAACGCGTCACCGTCGATCTCGATGCGGTCACCGGGGCGTGGGTTGGCCACCTCGGCGACGCGCAGGTCAATGCGGGTGGTCTCGGACCAGAGCCGCGCATCGCCGAAGTCGGTGATCGCATCTGCGCGCCGGGCAACGACGCGCACCGGCTGGGGCGCGCCGCCATCGGCGATGTAGACCGCGTCCCGGCCGATGTTCGGATCGGCGAAGAGGGCGCCGACGGCGGCTGCGAAGGCGCTCATCAGAAGCTCGCGTTCAGGCGCACCCGGCCGATGGTGTCGCCCGCGCCGCTGGCCACGGCCTCGGTCGCGACACCGATGAGGGTGTTGTCGGTCGCGACCGTGGTGCAGCGCTTGTTGGTGTTGTCCCAATAGACCTTGGCGCCGACGGTCCAGGCCTGGGAGCCGACCTTGGTCAGATCGAACACGCCGACGAGTGCTGCCTCGACGGGCTCGCCGAGGGCGGCGGCGCCCGAGGCAACGCCGAAGATGGAGCCGACGAGCAGGCCATCGCCCGAGGCGACGGCGTAGGGCGCGGTCAGGGTGATGGTGTTGCCGGGCTGGACGTAGTTTTTCATGGGGAGGATCCTCGTGGAAAGATGAAGGGCGGCCCGTCAGGACCGCCCGCATGTCAGGGTTCAGGATGGAGTTCAGGTTACGCGCCCGGGTTCTTGTAGAGGCCGCGCCAGTCGATGGCCTTGGCGCCGAAGTCGAGGCGGCACTTGATCTCGACCCCGTCGACGTCGAAGCCGTTGCGCGTCTCGATATAGGCGCCCTGCTGGCCCTCGAGATAGGCGTATTCGATGGTGTCGATCTGGTTGGGCGAGGCCGCCAGATACCAGGCGGTCTCGCTGGCGGCGTCGAGGCGCGGCTCGCTGATCGGCGCGAGGGTGCGGATCGACTGCGGCACCACGCTGGAGGTCGCGGCGGGCAACAGATTCTGGGCGACCAGCTGCTCGGCCTTCAGCTCCAGCGAGGCGGGAACGATCAGGAAGGCGGGCCGAACGTTCAGCACCGTCTTCTTGTCGAGCCCGGTCTGCTTGGCCATCGCGGCGCGGGCCGCCCCCACCGCATCGACCGCCAGCGCCGTGCCGGTGCCCGCGAGGTTCTTGTGGGTCGTGTGGAACAGCGCGTTGCCGTCGGCCATCGCCGGGTTGGCGGTGATGATCCCCCAGACCACGTCCGACTCCAGCTGCGCAATCGAGTTGCCGTACATCGCCGGGATCCGGGTGAAGGCGTCGAGATCGTCGTTGATCAGCGTCTGGCGAGTGATGGCGACCACCCGGCCATAGGTCTTGACCTTGTAGCTCTCCTTGCTCTCGCCGAGCGTGCCGCGTTTGAACTCGCCGCTCTCGCCGACCTCGAGCAGCTGCGGGGCTTCGCCCAGCTGGACCCGGTGCATGGCCTTGAAGTCGGTGGCCAGCACCTGGCGGCAGAACAGCATGAAGGTTCGTGGATAGGCCTCGTAGGCCTGCCGCAGGGTCTTGTTGGTGACGGCGGACAGGATCTCGGGGAAGTCCGAGGTCGAATGCAGCGCGCGCGTCGCCACCTCGTCGCGCGACAGGCCCCGCGTGTTCACCCCCGCATTGCCGAGGCTTTCGCGGGCCAGTTCCAGCAGCGTCATGCCGCGATACTGGCGCGCGGCGTCTTCCAAAGTGAAGAGCGTCGGGCTGTAGCGGTGCAGCAGCGCGTTCGCCACCGCGTCGCGGCGGGTGATGCGCTCGTCCCGGCCGCCGAGCGGGACGGAGACATTGGGGAAGGTCCGGGTCTCGTCCGACTTCGCCGCGACCTGGTCGAGGATCAGGCGGCGGGATTCGTCGACGCTGATACCGCGCTTGACCAGATCCTCGGCGAAGCTGCGCACGAGGTTCAGGCGGCCCGCCAGATCGTAGATGGTGGAGACACGGTCGCGCTCGGCCTCGCGGGCTCGGGTGGCGATGGCCTCGGTGTCGGGCGCGGGCGTTGCCTGCGACTTCGGCTGGTTGCGCGTCTGCGCCTCAGCCGCGCCGGTCTTGTCGTCGGTCATGGGGGTATCCTCGGTTTCGACCGGCTCGGTCGGCTGGGTGGTGGCGGGGGTTGCGGCGGTTGCGGCGTCGCTCGCCTGGGTCTGGGTCTTGTCCGTCATCGGGGATGCTCCTTCTTGCGTGGGGGCGTCCCGGCGATGGAGGACGCAGTCGTGATGTTCGCCCTTGGCGCGGAACCCCGCGGCCGGGTCGGCGCCGACCGGCACGGCTGAGACCTCGAACGGCGTCCAGTCGACCGCCCGCCAGAGCTCGCGCCCGCCATCGGGCTTGGAGATGTCGAAGCGGTGGACCTGGTAGCCGATGGAGACCGCCCGGATGTGCCCGGCCTGGATGTCGCGCCAGATCGGCTCGACATCGGCGCGTTCGCTGATCCGTACCTGCGCGATGCCGCGTCCGTTCTCGATGCGCGCGGAGCCCGGCACGACCGAGCCGATGACGGCGTCGAGCGTGTCGACCTCGTGCACCTTCAGGAAGGGCGCGCCCGCGTTCAGCCGGTCGAGCCGGACATGGGCGGGATCGAGGCTCAGCTCCTCGTCATAGGGCTCGCCGAAGAAGCTGGCGCGGCGGACGCGGGCGCCTGCCGACCAGATCACCTCGACGGTGCGGGCGTCCGGGTCGACGCTGTTCGGCGCAAGCTCCGCCGACCGGCGCATGGCCGGCAGTGCGATCATCGTGTTCATGGGGTCAGTCCTGCTGGTCGCCGCCGGGGTCGCCGGGGTCTTTCGTCTGCGCGCTGCCGGTCTTGGTGACGCGGCGCGGGTCGCTGTCGAGCACGAGGCCGAGGCCGTCGAGCTTGGCGTTGGTCGCGGCGATTTCCGCGAGGACCGCGTCCGGGTTGTGGCCTTGCCGGGCGATGGCCTGCGCCAGCGTCATGGTGCCGGTCCGGATCGCCAGAAGATCGGCCATCGCGTCCTTGTAGGGATCGACAGCGTCGAACTTCGGCGGCGACCATTCGACGGGGACATCCGGCGTCGGGATCTGCCCCGCTGCCCACGCAGCCTCGGTGAACCAGCGCCAGACCGGAGCGCAGAACATCGGGATGAAGAGCTGCCACTGCACGGCGTCGATCATGCGGCGGAACTCCACGAGCCCCGCCCGGATCGAGGAATAGTTGACCTGGCTGAGGTCCCCGGTCAGCAGCTCGTAGGGCACCCTGAACCCGGCCGAGATCGTGTGCAGGCTCGCACGCTTGTACTCGCCGTATCCTCCGGTGGCGGCGGGCTGGTTGAACCGGATGTCCTTCCCGCCACGGGCATAGGCGATCAGCCCCGGCTCGAACTGCTCCACCCGGTTGCCATCGGCATCGACCACCGAGGGCGCGATGCCCTGCTGCGCCTCGTCGTCGCCGAAGACGATGGCGGTGACGCAGGCCTCGGTCTTCTTGCGGACCAGTTCCGCGACCTCGTAATCGTCGAGATCGCGCAAGCTGCGGATCACCGGCGCGCCCCAGGGAACGCCGCGCGCCTGTGTGCGCTGCTTCTCATAGATGTGGGCGATCTCGGCCGCAGGGACCGCGTGCGATCCGAGCCCGCCCTGCAGCGCGCCCCAGACGTCGCCCGGATGCTCCTTGTGCAGCCAGTAGGCCCGGCGCTTGCCGACCGCGTCGAACTCGATCCCCTGGACCAGCCGTCCCGCGCCGAGAGCGCCGGATTTGGTCGCGTCGAGGAAGTCGGCTTCCAGCACCTGCAATTGCAGCGGCACGGGCAGGCCATCCGCGGCGCGGCGCAGACGGCGGCGCACCAGAACCTCGCCCGCCTCGACCATCTCGCGGCAGATCAGCGTCTGCAGCCCATAGAAATCGAGCTGGCCGTCAGCGTCGCACTCCGCCGTCCAGCGCTCGAAGAGGTCGTCGACGCGGCGGTCCAGCGCCTCGTCCCCGCTTGCGGCGCGCGGCATGATGCCCGCACCGACGATATTGTTGACCAGCACCGCCACGGCCTTGGCCGCATGCGGGTTGTTGCGCACCAGATCCCGCATCCGGTCGCGCAGCAGCGCCCCGGCCACGCCGATCTCGGTGTCGGCCGAGGATCCCGGCGCACGCCAGCCCTCTGTCCTCCGCCCGCGCGCGGCGCCGTCATAGCCCCGCGTCAGGGTCTCGAACGCCTGACGCGCCATCACGCGCCGGGCCGCCATGCGCGGCGCCACCGTGGCGATGGCGTGATCGAACCAGGTCGCCGACATCAGCGATCCCCGCGCGAGAAGCCTGCGAGCCCGGCCACTGGCAGCGGACGGCCGACGCCCGCGATAGCCCGCTCGATGGTGCGGATGCGGGCCAGCAGATCCTCGGCCGAGCCATAGTCCACCGACTTGCCGTCATAGCTGACACGGGTCGTGCCGCTGGCATAGGCCCGGCGCAGCGCCGAAAGTTCGGTTTCCGTCCAGTCCATGCCCTTCGCTCCCGCTCAGTGCGTTCGTTCCCTTGCGACGCTCCACTGGAGCCTCGCATCCGCTGCGCGGACCGGTCCTCACCATGTCAGAACCATCCTCCGCGCCGTCCGAGCCAGTCGGAGCGGCGCTTGCCCTGCGGGGCCTGTCCCGGCCGGTTGATCTGCCCGGCGGGATCGCTGTCGGTGGGGGCCGCCCCGAGCTGATCCTCGAGGTCGCGCCATTTCTCATCGGGCCAGCGGTCCGCGCCCGCGATCCAGGCGGCGGCGCGGGCATAGACCCGGCAGTCCAGCGCCTCGTTGCGCTCGCGCAGCTTCTGCCATTCCAGCCGCGCGAAGCCGCGCTTCGTGCGCACCGTCACCAGCTGTTCGGCCACGAACTGCTTCAGCCATTCGTTCTCGACCCAATGCGGCAGGTGCACCGAGCCGGGTGGGAACGCCGCCCCGTCGGCCATGTCCTCCTCGGTCGGCCGGGCCAGCCGGAGGAAGCGGTAGGTCTCGGCCTTGAAGGTCGAGACCGCCACGGTCCAGAGCCGCGCCCCGCGCCGCAGGCGTTTCCCGCCCTCGGTCGCGTCGACGAAGGTCGGCCCCGAGACCGGGCTCGAGCGGTTGAACCCCTCGACGCCCTTGACCGGCGAGACCTGCCCGAACCCCTGCGCCCGCGACCAGGAATAGACCGCCGGGGCCTCGTAGCCGGTGTCGACGGCGAGCCGCGCGATCCTGAGATGCGCCCCCCGCTCGTGCGGCCAGCTTCGATCCAGCAGCGCGGTCAGCTCCGACCAGGCGTCATGCCGGTCGGGCCCGCCCTCGATCACGACGTGATCGACGAGCCAGGACTCAAGTCCGCGACCCCAGGCCCAGACATCGACCTCGATCCGGTCCTTCTGCACATCGGCCCCGGCGGTCAGGAACAGCCCGCCCGCTGGCACCGTGCCGGATGTCCAGCGCTCGCGGCGGTCGTAGAGCCGCTGCCAGTCCGGCGCTTCCCCGGTTTCGACCCAGGTCTCGCCGAGGATCGTGTTGCGGAACGCCTTGATCGCCTCGTCCGACCCCTGCGCCGCGTCCCAAGCTCGCACGATCCGCTCCCAGCTCAGCCAGCCGATCGGCGAATAGAGCGCCGAGAGGTGATACCCGACCGTGGTCGGATCGGCGGCCATGGCGGTCGCGCGCCATTCGCCGCCCTCCAGCATGGCCGTCTTGTGGTGCTCCGCGATTGCCGCGTCGCAGCCTTCGCAGTGATATTCCGCCGTCTCCGGGCGGCCCTTCTGCCAGCGCAGCCGGTCGAACTTCAGCCATTGCGCATGGCCACAGTGCGGGCACGGCACGAAGAACCGCCGCTGGTCGCTCGCCTCGAACTCCCGCTCGATCCGGCTCAGCCCCCGGATGGTCGGGGTCGAGACCAGGAAGACCTTGCGGCGGTGGGCGAAGGTCAGCGACCGCGCCTCGGCCAGCGTGACCGGATCGCCTTCCTCGTCGGCCGAGGCCGGATAGGCATCGACCTCGTCGAGGAAGATGTAGCGCGCCGGGGTCGACCGCAGCCCGACGGCCGAGTTCGCCCCGGTCATGATCAGGATGCCGCCCGCGAACTCCTTCGACAGCATCGTGTTGCCCGCGTCGCGCGAGCGCGCGGGCTTCACCCGCTCCCGCAGCTCGGGGCTTTCGTCGATCAGCGGGTCGATCCGCTGCCGCGAGTTGCGCTTGGCCAGTTCCACGGTCGGCTGGACGGCCAGCATCGGACCCGGCGCCTGGTGGATGGCGAACCCGATCCAGTTGTTACCCGCCTCGGTCGCGCCGACCTGCGCCGCCTTCATGAACACAATCCGCTGCGTGGGATCGCCGGGGCTCAGCCGGTCCATGATCTCTCGCATGTAGGGCGTGCGCACCGTGCGATACCGCCCGGGCTCGGCCGAAGCGCGGCCCGAGAGCATCCGGTGCCGGTCCGCCCATTCCGAGACGGTCAGGTCCGGGTCGGGCCGCAGCCCGTTGCCCCAGGCGCGCAGGATCTCGCCCGCGCCGTCGAAGTCCGTCAGCGCGTCATCGTCACCGGAAGTCGGGCCGGACCTCGGCAAGCTCGTCGAGGTGGGCGCGTACATGTTTTTCCAGGACCTTCTGCATCGCGGCTGGCTCCACGGTGATCTGCTGGCCCGTCGCTTCGCTGCATGAGCCCGAGATCTCGGCCGCCATCAGCGCCGCCGCACGCGCGGGCCAGTTCACCCATGCGTCCCGGACCTCCCGCGCCAGGCGGAACACCAGCGACAGCGCGCGGGCCCGCTCGATCAACTCCCCCTTCAGCTTCTGAAGCCGGATGCGGCGCTCCTGCGCCTTCAGCACCTCGTTCGCCGTCTTCGCCTGCAGGAAGGTCGTGCCGCCGCCGACCGCCGGGACCGCCAGCCCCTGTTCGCGCAGCGTGTCGCCAACAGCGGTCACCGCCGCCTCGGGGACGGGCTTCAGCTTCGGCGCGGGCGGCTTGCGAGTCTTGGACGGGTCCGTCGTCTCGGCGCGCCGGGCATCGCTGGCGGACGCGTTGATGCTGCCGTCCGGATAGAGGACCAGCCGCTCGGCCGTCTTCGCCTTCTGGATCGCGCCCCGCGACAGCCCGACATGGGCGGCGTACTGGCGCTCGCTCATGCCCCGCATCGACGGCCCCGATTATTATTCAGAATCATATGCTTATAGAGTTGATAAGCCTCGCGGGCAGAGGGAACGTGTCTCCACAAGGACGATGCAACTCACCACGGAGCCACCCCGATGACCCGCCGCAAGACCGACCCCGCCGCCGCCCGCGATGCCCTGATCCTGGAGATCGCGCAGCGCCGCTTCTTCCTCGAGACGCTCGAGACCCGGAACTCCGACCGGCTCGACTTCCACGATGTCGCCGTCTGGGCGATCCGCGACGCGCTCGCGGAGGCCTATGAGGCCGGACGTCGCGACGCCGCCCAATCCTGAAAGGACCCTGCCATGAGCACATCCACCATCCGCATCGACCACGCCGCCCTTCCGGACCAGTTCGACCGCTCGCGCCCCGATGCCGTTGCCGAGGTGATCGAGACCGCCCTGCGCGAGGACGGGATCAGGGCCGAGGTCTCGGACGTCATCTCGCACCTCAAGATCGAACTGCCCACCGCGCAGCTCGCCGCCGCCAGCGCATCGCTGGTCGGGATGGGGCTGATCTGAGCGGGATCGGCCAGAAAGCAATCATATGGCTCTGAATTGCCTACACTTTCCGGCCCTGGAGAGCGATTCTGATTGCACAAGGACGATGTAACTCAGCCCAAGGACCACCGCCATGACCAGCACCACCATCGCCACCCCACGCTTTGAACTCCGCGCCGAGAAGGCGCGCCGCAACAAGGAAGCGGCCCTGAGCGCCTTCATCGGCAAGAAGGCCGAGATCGACGAGATGCTCGCCCGCCTGCAGGCACTCAGCGACGACCATTTCAACTGCCATCCCGACGAGGCGGGCTGGGCGATGGTCGGCACCCTCGAACACTACGCCAGCCTCCTGAAGCGCATCACCGACAGCGCCTTCGGCGAAGGCGAACACGCCCGCTGATCTCCGGCACTGCCGGAACACCTGCCGCGCGCCCTGCGCGGCTCGGGGTCGTAGAAGGCGCCGCATGTCGCGGGCCCGAATACGGAGACGACCCCATGACCCAGATTCAGCTTTCCGACGCCCAAGCCGTCATCCTGTCCACCGCCTGCGCGCGCGAGGACGGGATGGTGTTTCCCGTCACCGCCAGCCTCAAGGGCGGCGCCGTCGGCAACGTCTGCAAGAGCCTCCTCAAGCACGGGCTGATCGAGGAGGTGTCCGCCACCGACCTCAACACCGTCTGGCGGCACGACGATGAACATGGACCGATCACCCTGCGCGCCACCCCGCTGGCCTACAGCACCCTCGGGATCACTGAGGATCCGGAGCAGCAACAGGACGGTCGGGCCGAGACCACGCCCGAGCCCGTCCGACGCCGCAGTGGCACCAAGCAGGAGGCACTGATCGCCATGCTCCGCGCCGAGGGGGGCGCCACCATCGAGGAGATCGTCGCCGCCACCGGCTGGCAGGCCCACACCGTTCGCGGCGCCATGTCCGGCGCCCTGAAGAAGAAGCTCGGGCTCGAAGTGAGCTCGGAGAAGGTCGAGGATCGGGGGCGCGTGTACAAACTTCCCGCCGCCTGACGCACCGGACCCCGACAAGTTGATGGCCGCCGTCCCTCCGGGGCGGCGGTCGATCATTTGGCGCTCCGCATCCGGATCGCCTCGAACACCCGCCGCAAGGCGAAGGAACGCGCGATCGATACGATGGTGAAGATGGCGCCCATCTTCAGGTTCTGCGCCAGCGTCGTGTGCAGCCCGAAGACCGGGAAGATCAGGATTTGCGTCGCGACCGCGACGCCGTAGCCGACGACGACGTTGGCGACGGACTCGACCAGCGACATGAGGCGGGACTGCTTCACGCCGCTGCCTCATCCATGGTCCAGCAGTTCAGCCGCCAGAGTTCGCAGCGCATGCGCCGCAACCAGGGGGACCACGCCATTGCCACAGAGGCGAAGCCGGTCCACCCGGTGGGCCAGCCCATCAGCGCCTCGACGAACAGCGGGTTCAAGGTCCGGCGCGGCTCGGAGGTATCGCTCCCAGCCATCGGCGTCACCAGGACCTGGCGGCCAAGCAGGCCGTTCACCGGCGTGTTCGCCAATGTCGTCGCTCCGTCCTTGTGGTCCCGAGCCGTCGGCGTCATCCACATGCGGCTGGCGTGGGTCAGATCGGCCGACCGACGGTTGCCCGCACTCGGCTTGCAGCCGTCGTTGGCCATCGGCGTCGGCCAGTCGCGCGCCATCCGGTCCAGACCCTTTTCGTCCTTCCGTTCGCCGCCCCGACTGCGGAAGCTGTCGATCTGCGGCGTGGGCCAGAGCGCGGCCGTCGTCGCGAGGTTCATCCCGTGCTGGCCCGCTGTCTGCGAGGGTGTCGGCTTCGTCTGCCGGTTCTCGTTGGCGCTGGCCCTCGGCGTCGGCCACAGCCGCGGCAGTTCCGTCCGGTTCCCGCCACTCGACCGGGTGCCAGAGCAGGCGCGCGGGGTCGGCCAGCTCGCCGCCCTCGCGGATGGCGAGGATGAAGAGCCGCTCTCGCCTGTGGGGCGCGCCGACTTCCGCCGCCGTGAAGAGGCCTGCCGCAAGGCGGTAGCCCATGCCGACCAGTCCGCTGGCGACTTCGGGGAAACCGAGGCGGAGATGATGGGCGACATTCTCGAGGAAGACGAAAGGCGGTTCGACCTCGCCGATGATGCGGGCCACATGCGGCCAGAGGTGTCGCGGGTCGTCCGCGCCCCGGCGCTTGCCCGCGACCGAGAACGGTTGGCACGGATAGCCCGCAGTGACGATGTCCACCGCGCCGCGCCAAGGGCGGCCGTCGAAGGTTCCAACGTCGTCCCAGACAACAGCCTGATCCAGGGACGCGTCTTCCATCCGCGCCACGAGAGTGGCTGCGGCGTAGGTTTCCCGTTCGACATGGCCCACAGCACGATATCCGGGGATGGCGATGGCGAGCCCGAGGTCGAGCTTGCCCGCGCCCGAGCAGAGGGAGAGACCGAAGAGGCATGCGTCTCCGGCTCCGGAAGTGCGTCCGGAGGAAGGTAGAGCCAAGTCATGCATGTCACGCGGCGGCTTCGGGTTGGTGTTCGGGTGCGGCCGGGGTTTCGCCCAGCCGCTCGGCCTTCACCGCGGCAAAGGTGCGGCCATCGCCATCGAGGATCGCGTCCTTGCCGGTCTCGGCCTGCCAGCGTTCCACGGCGACATCGACGTAAGCCGGGCTGATTTCCATCGCGAAGACCCGGCGGCCATTGGCCTCGCCAGCCATGATCTGTGAGCCGGAGCCCGAGAATGGCTCGTAGCAGAGCCCGCCCCGCGCAACATGCTGGCGCATCGGGATCCCGAAGGCGTCGAGCGGTTTCGGTGTCGGGTGGTCGGGGCGCTCGTCCTTGGCAAAGGACGGCATCTCCCAGGTCGAGGGCAGCGTCTGCTCCGCCACCTTTGGCGGGCGGTTGGGACGCCGCCAGCCCATGAAGCAGGGCTCGTGCTTCCAGAGGTAATGCGAGCGGGTAAGAACCCCGCGGTCCTTCACCCAGATGATCTGCTGGTGCACGAAGGCGCCTGCCTTCTCCCAGCAGGCTTCCAGCATCGCCTGACGGCGTGACGCGTGCCAGCAATACCAGGCCGCATCCTCGGTGATCGCCTCGGCCACGGCCGCTGCGATGAAGCCGTCATAGAGCTCGGCGCCTTGCGAACTGTCATCCCAGGTGACGCCATAGGACTGCGACCAGTCCTTGTTCCGCGTCGGATGGTTGGAGCCGTCGTAATCGACGAGGTATGGCGGGTCGGTCGCGAAGAGGATCGCGCGTTCGCCATCCATCAGGCGTCGCACGTCGTCGTGCGAGGTCGAGTCGCCACACAGCAACCGATGATCGCCGAGGATCCACAGATCGCCCCTGCGCGACGCCGGATTGCGCGGGGGTTCGGGGATGGTCACCGGCGGCACGGAGCCCCCGGCGCCACCTTCTTCACCGTCCCCCTCCGGCGCGAAGGCCAGCAGCTTGTCGAGTTCGCCGTCAGAAAACCCGACCAGCGACAGGTCGAAATCATCGGCCAGGAGGTCGTTCAGTTCCGCCGACAGCAGCGCCTCGTCCCAGGTGCCAAGCTCCGTCAGCTTGTTGTCCGCGATGCGATAGGCCCGCCGCTGCGCCTCGGTCAGATGACCCAGCACGATCACCGGCGCCTCTGTCAGCCCCAGCTGCGTCGCGGCCAGCACGCGCCCGTGGCCCGCGATCAGCTCGCCATCCTCGGCGACGAGGCACGGCACGGTCCAACCGAACTCGGCCATGCTGGCGGCGATCTTCGCGACCTGGTCCGCGCCATGCGCCTTCGCGTTCTTCGCGTAGGGCTGGAGGCGCGACAGCGGCCACGTCTCGATCGCGTCCGGGGCGAAGTTCAGCGTCATGGTGGGCAAGGTTCCTCGGTCGGGTGGATGCCGGTGGCTTCCGGACTCCGGATGCCGGGCTGGACTCCACACGGGGTCCAGCGGCTACCAGCGGTGTCCGGTCGGAAGGCCAGCGTTCATTGGTGTTTGCGCGGGGTGTGAGTGGGTCCGGCTTCCGGGTGGCTTCCCAAAAAACCGGCCCTGTCGCTGGCGATGTCCCGCGCTTCGCCCGCCAGCATAGGATTCCGGCCCGGAAGGAACCGCGACCTCGGTGGCGGCGGCGGACAGCGGCCCGCAAGGAAAGGATAAGCGCCTTTCCTTTGCCAACGGACACGCCAACGAAAGGATGGTTTCGTTCGGGTCCGCGCTGCGCGCGCCTCTCCCGAGCTTATCCGGAACCTAGCCCGCGAGCCGGTTTTCTGTCCCGTCGAAATGTGTCCGCCGCACACCTTCCCCGCTGGCGCGCAGGTTTACGCGCCACCAGCCAGCTCGATCACGTGCCGCTTCGACAGGTTGCGGTTGAACCGACGCCGGTTGAGCCGCAGCGAGATGACGCAAAGCCCGTAGAGCCAGTGCTGGTGGGCGGCCGAACGTTGCAGTCCGACCGTCCAGCAGATGGTCTTCCACCGCTCGCCATGGGCGCGCATCCAGACGATCTTGCCATCGACGGGGTCGAGGCACGCGGTCCAGGTAAGCGTCTCCTCCATCCGGCTGATCGCCTGAGGCGAGGGCAGAACGCGCATGGGCTTCGGCTCCTGGCCCACCTTGTCGGCGAAGGAGTGGACGATCTCCGGCCAGGTGCTGAAGTAGCCCCGCCGTCGCGGCTCGGGCAGGCGCTTGAGCACGTAGGCCGCCTCGGCGAGACGGGCCTCGACGATGGACGGGGTCCACTTATCCATGGCGCCCTCCCTCGTCGGAGGGGGGCGGCCCGTAGAGCTTTTCACCCAGCTGTCGGACGAGTTCCCGTTCCGGCCATGTCAGGCGCGCGTCCTCAAGCGAGACGGCGAGCAGACCCTGCTCGCGCCAGCCCTCGCGCTTCACCTGTTCCGGATCCCGGCGATGGCCGCCGTAGCCCTTGGGATGCCACCTCATGCGACACCCCCGTTCGTCTCGATCACCCAGAGCAATAGCGCAATGGCATCGGCCTCGTTGTCGTCGGCGGGGCTGAAGCCCCGGGCCCGTGCGGATGCGATCATCGCCTCCTTCGGCGCATTGCCCTTGCCGGTGGCGTGACGCTTGATCGTGCCGACGGGAACGCCGGCATAGGGCACGCCCCGCAGTTCCGCCCACGCGGTCAGCGTGGCCATGAGCCCGCCATAGACGTGGGCCGCATCGGTTCCGGCGTGGCGGCGCACCTCCTCGAACCAGATCGCGGCGATCGGCCCCGACAGCCGGTCGATCTCGGTGAGCCAGCCCGTGAAGCGCAGGTAGCGCATGCCGCCGCCGTCATAACGGCCGGGCCTGAAGCTCGCGGTCCCGCTGGTGATCAGCCCGTCCGGCGCGCGCAACGCCCAGCCGGTGCTGGTGCCGAGATCGAGCGCGAGAATGCAGCGGTCTGGAGTGCCGACGGCCATGGCAGACGCGTCGGCGATGGGATGGGATCGGTCCATGACGACCTCCTCTTCGATTGGGAGGCTCGGGCGATGCGTCAGCCTGGTGAGGGCCGTCCGCCCGCCCGGACCCGGATCGCGGGGTCTGGTCATGGTCACGATGTCGATGCCGGGGGCGCCCGGCACATCCTTCATCGGCTTCAACCCCGGTCCTTGAAGGAAGCCGGAGCGCAAGCCACTGGAAACACGAGAGTATGTATGTTCTTTCATTATTTCATTCATTTCATGGGGTATGTCTCCTTCTTCCATCCGCGCGCACGCGCGAGAGGACAGGGTGCTCTGCGTGAAATATTGAAAGAAGTCCGAGGCGCCGGATTGCCATTGTAGGTCAGGCGCTTGCGCGCCGACTTCCTTCAATTGAGGAAAGGGGCTGGCTGAATGAAGCATGTCCTGCCCCTCACCGTGCCACCTGGAAGATCATGGCACGGCGGCCGCCCGTCTCCCGCATCGCCGTGGTGACATCGCCGCTCTCGATCAGGGTGAGCAGGATGTCGTCGCGATCCCGTGCACGGATCCACTGCGAGGCGCGGGTGATCTCGGACTTGGTGATACCCCCTGCCCCTGCCTTGCGGATGATCTCGCGTAGTCGCTTGACGTTGGCCTCGGTCTCCGTGTCGGCGACATGGCGTTCGACGGCCTCGATGGTGCGCCTCGCGTGATGGCGCACGAAGTTGATCGCCCAGACCGCATCCTCGATCCGGATCGACGGGGCGTGTGGATCGCGCCCCACCGCCACGATCAGCGCGAGCTTGGCGGCGTTCTCGGCCACCCGGGCAAGGATCGAGGTGTAGGGCGTGCCCGCGGCGGCGCGGAGCTCGGCCGTGATGTCGATGCTGAGCGCGCTGAACCGGGTGCGCGCATCGTCGGACATCGGCACGACCATGGGATCCACGGCCGTCTCAGACCCGGCCGTCCGCCCGGTCAGGTTACCGGCCAAGCGCCCTCCGCCCGCCGCCACGCGCTGCAAACCCTCGATCAGCGCGCAGGGCGCCTGGCGCAGACCGGCGGTCAGATTCTCATCGGGATAGTCCTCGTCGCTCGGCAGGATCAGGAAGCGCGCAAGCGAGCCGTCCACCACATTGGCGCCCTGCAGCGCTCCCCAGAAATGCAGCGGCGTCGTCGTGCCGTAGACGCAGAGGCAGGGCTGGACGATGTCGCGCCGCTCGTTCGAGCCGTCCCGGTTGGCGTATTCCGCGCCGAGGAAGATCCCGGCGGCGGCGGTGTAGAGCTCGGTCATGTTGTCGAGGATCTCGGTGATGTGGCGCGGGCTGCGCTTGCGGTCGGCCGCCGCCGCGAGGAACATGCCGAACTCGTCGATCTGGAAGAGGATCGCGGGCTGGCGGTGCAGTGCAGTCAGAAGGCCCGCACCGGAGGCGATCTTGTTGCCGCCTAGGTGGTGCGCGAGCCCCGCCTCGAAGAAGACCTCGTTGACGACCTCGCGGGCGTGGTTCTTGCCCGAGCCGCTGTCGGCGATGCCGACGACATAGAGGTTCGAGCGCAGGTTGCTCTCGGTCCGGTATCGCCGCCCCATAAGCGTGCCCAGCGCGCAGAGGCTTGCGCCAACCGCAAGCAGCGGCTGCGGGCGCCGGGCGGTGTCGATCATGTACCGGGCGAGATCGCCCACCAGCCCGTCCGGGATCGTCAGCGCGAATCCCGGCGTCGCCTTGGGAGGCGGCGACTTCGGCTGCGCCAGCCGCGCGATGAGGCCTGCGGCCGGATGAGCGCCGGTGTCTGCCGACAGGCTTCCGTCGAGCATGAGCTCGGGTTCGGGCTGCCAGCCGCGCTCCATGGCCAGGTGATAGATCGTCCCCGCGCCGATCCGCTCGGGCTTGAAGCTCGCCCATGACTTCGCGGTGTAGGCCGGGTCGTTCTTGGCCGCCTGCGCGGACCACTCGTCGAAAAGCGGCGCGCCCTGATCGCCAAGCGCGCCCTTCAGCGCCATGCCAATACGCATCCAGCTGTCGTAGTCGAGGTCCGTATTGGGCAGCCATGCGAGCGCGCTGCGGATCGCCGCCAGCGTGCCAGCCTGCGAATGCGATGGCAGGCAGGGTTGGCCGGCCCCGTTCGCGCCATTGGCAGCGAGGCTCTTCGGCCGCATCTCCGGCGGGATGAACGCCAGTGCCTCCTCGATGAACGTCGCTGCCTGCGCGGCATCGATGGCGGGCAGGCTCTCGATATCGAGGTCGGCCAAGCCCTCGTCCGGCCAGGCATAGGGCTGGCCGGTGTCGGGATGATCGGCATAGGCCACGAACTGCTGCCCGAGGCAGAGCATTTCCAGAGGCGCGCGCCGGATCCCGGCGAAGGGCTCGGTCGTGCGATAGACGAGAAGCCGCTTCGGCGGCTTGCCGATCCTGAGCGCCGGCGTGTCGCCCAGCCGCTCGCGCGCCAGCCGCTCGATGCGCAGCGCCAGCTCGCCATCCTCGGCGATGTCGATATCGAGCGCGGCGACCGCGCCGCCGACGACGCCGACGCCGCAGCCGGGCCAGGTCGACCAGGTCGCGACCTCGAACTCGGTCGTCGCGCGGGTCGCATGACGGTTCCACTGCGGGTAGTCGTGCCAGACCGCGCGGGCGAACTGGCCGGGTTTCTTCGTGCCGGGCGCGATCGGCAGGATCGCGTAGCCGTTGGTCAGGAGTCGCGCGCCGACGCGCGCCATCCACGAGATGTCCGCCATCAGAAGGGCACCTCCGGGATCATGCCGTCGAGCCGGGCGCGGTCCTTCGCCGCCAGATCGCGCAGGTGGTCGCAATAGCCGGTGACGATCACCTCGACGAAGGTGTCCCACTCCTCCTCGCTCAGCAGGGCGAGATCGGTCCGGCCGAGGCTGTCGAGATAGGCGCCGCCGGCCTTGCCGCCCTCGACCATGGCCGCCGTCTCGTTCGGGGTCGGATCGATCATGCCCGACCTCCGGTGGCAGATGTCCTGGCAAACCCGGCTGCAGAGGTCTCTGCGGCTCGTGTCGCGCCGCGGGTCGGAGACGCGGAAGCGCGCGTCGAACCAGCCCCAGCCGCGGGGTTCTCGGTGGCAGACGGCGCAGAGCCCGGCACGGCTGTAAGGCATGGGGCGAACCTGTAGGCGGTGATTTCGGTGAAGCGGCCCGCGGGGCGGACGGCGATCTCGGTGGGGCGGCGCAGCCGGTCCGCCAGCAGGAGCGCCTCGTCGACGGACTCGGGCACCTCCAGCTCGGGCGCCCGTTCGCACCACCAGCTCGCGGCCTTCCGGCGCGGATAGCCCTCGTGCTCGAAGCAGATCCATTCGGTGTGGAAGGCGAGACCGCAGCGGTAGGTCACCTTCAGCGAGACCCGCCCGCCGCGCTTCTCGTGGCGGCTGTAGGTAACGTCGGTGACGCGGACCCATTGCGGCTTGCCCGAGGACAGAACCTCCAGCGTCGACGCGGTGGGCTCAAGCTTCACCTCGCGGCCGGGGAACTCGAAGCCGCAGCCGGGACATTCGAGAGCCGCGATGGCCACGATGGTCCCGCATTCGGGGCAGATCTTCGTGGGGGGCGGCCCGTCGCCCGGACCGCCCGGCCGCTTCGGCCGCACCAGATCGATGGGGCCATGCCGGCGGACATTGCCCGCGAAATCGAGAACGAGGCAGTTTTCCTTGCCCTCGGCGAGCCGCGTGCCCCGTCCGGCCATCTGGACGTAGAGCCCGGCCGACTTGGTGGGCCGCAGCATGGCGATCAGGTCAACGGCCGGCGCGTTGAAGCCCGTCGTCAGCACGCCCATGGAGGCCAGCGCCCGGATCTCGCCGCGCTTGAAGGCGGCGATGATCGCGTCACGCTCGTCCTTTGGCGTCTTGCCGAAGATGGTGGCGCAGCTGACCCCGCGGCGGCGGAACTCCTCGGCGACATGGGTGGCGTGGCGGACGCCCGAGCAGAAGGCCAGCCAGGACCGGCGCGGCTCGCCATGCGCGATCACCTCGGCCACGGCCGCGCGCGTGATGGCGTCCTGGTCGACCGCGTCCTCGAGATCGCGCGCGATGAACTCGCCGCCCCGCGATCCCACGCCCGTCACGTCGAGCCGGGTCTTGGTCTGCTTCGAGATGAGCGGGGAGAGGTAGCCCTGATCGATCAGGTCACGGACCGACACCTCGTAGGCGATGTCGGTGAAGAGCGCGTTCTCGCCCTCGTGCAGCATGCCGCTGTCGAGCCGGAAGGGCGTCGCCGTCAGCCCGATCACCTTCAGCGCGGGGTTGATCGCCTGCAGGTCGGTGAGGAAGCGGCGATACATGGTGTTCGACCGGCCGGGGATCAGATGGGCCTCGTCGATCAGCACCAGATCGGCATGGCCGATGCGCGTCGCCTTGTCGTGGATGGACTGGATGCCGGCGAAGAGGATCCGGGCCCGCGCATCGCGGCGGCCGAGTCCGGCCGAGTAGATGCCAGCCGGCGCCTCGGGCCAGAGCCCCAGCATCTCCGCATGGTTCTGCGCGATCAGTTCGCGGACATGGGTGACGACGAGCACGCGCTGATCGGGCCAGGCCTTGAGCACGCCGTCAATGAAGGCGGCCATGACGAGGCTCTTGCCGCCGGCCGTGGGGATCACGACGAGCGGGTTGCCGCTCTCCTTCTCGAAATAGCCGTAGATCGAGGTGATCGCGGCCTGCTGGTAGGGGCGCAGGGTCAGCATGCGGCGGCCTCCTTCTCGCGGGCGTCGTTGGTCCAGGGGGAGCCGTCACTCATGCGGTAAGCG
This sequence comes from Rhodobacter calidifons, assembly GCF_011174775.1. GTDB lineage: Bacteria > Pseudomonadota > Alphaproteobacteria > Rhodobacterales > Rhodobacteraceae > Tabrizicola > Tabrizicola calidifons. Next base: position 30,103 of record NZ_JAANHS010000018.1, on the reverse strand, counting down.
ACGAAGTCCTCGCCTGCGTCGGTCACCTCGCCGGGGACGAGATCGGGGATGAACAGGTGCCGGCCGCAGGCGCGACGCTGGTCGGCGGGCTCAAGCAACCGGTCGTGGCGCGCGCAGTGCCAGCCGCCTTCGACGGGCGTGGAATGCAGGCAGGACCGGCAGGTGACCGCCGCGGCACCCTCGCCGTGGCAGAGCCCGTGGTGGTCGCAGAACCGGCATTCGAACCAGGCGGGATCCGCGCTTATCCGCTCGGGCGGGTGCTGGGCGAAGATGATCCGGCCCGCCTTCTCCAGCAGGCGTTCGCCCGTCTCGGGGTCGGCCGGGACGCGCTCGATGTGCAGCGCGTCCGTGTCCTTGCAGACCGCGACGTAGAGCGCCCGCGTGATGCCGGTCAGGTGCATGTAGATTTGCATCTGCGCGGCGTGCTGGGGCTTGGCGAGCGCGACGCCCTTGCCGACGAGCTCGGCAAAGCTCTTCGCGGAGTGCGTCTTGAACTCGACGACGTGCCAGGTTTTCGGCGCTTCCAGCAGGCCGAGGGCGACGGCATCGAGCGATCCGCCGAAATGCCCGCCATGGGCCTCGACGCGGAACTGCCGTCCGGTTTCGGGATCGACCTCCAGCACCGTCGCCCCGGTGGCGCGCAGATCGCGGACGAGCCGGGCCTCTTCCAGCTGGCCGGTCTCGAACAACCGTAGGATGCGACCGGTGTGCCGCGCCGGCGTCGCCCAGCGGAAATCGTACCAGAGCGCCCGGGCGCAGGGCTTGCCGATCAGCGAGGCGCCAAGATGGTCGCGGAAGCCGTCGCCCTGCCGGGCCTCGTAGGAGGCGTAGATCGCGGACAGCGTCGGCGTCGGGGGTTCGGGGAGATCGGCCATCAGCATGCCTCCTCCCGCTCGAGCCGCGCCCGCGCCTCAGCCAGCACCGCCGTCCAGGCGGCGCTGTCATGGCGTTCGCGCAGGACGGCGATGATCATGTCCTTGAGACGTTCGCGCCGGCGGCGGCCGCCATGACGGGCGACGATCTCGGCGCGCTCGCGGTTGAGGTGGCGCAGCGCCGTGCGCGCGCGGTGAAACCAGTCGGGGTCGATCGGCCTGGCCGTCCGCTGCCGCGCCAGATCCGCGGTCGCGATCTGCGTGCGGATCTTCGCGATGGCGTCCTCGATCTCGATCAGGCGCTGGGTGTCGTCAGGCAGGCCGGGGGCATTCGCGGCCACGCAGGCCGCGTCGGTGGTGTTCGTCATGAACTGTCTCTCAGGTCTGGCGATGTCCGGGCCGCGAGCCGAGTCTCAGCCCGCGGCGGCCGAGGGCGTCAGCTCTTGCGGTTCCAGGGCGCGGTGGCGGGGCGAGCAGGCGCCGACTGCGGGGGCGCGCTGGCCGGATGCGTGGCGGCGGGCCTCGGCGGGGTCGCCTGCGCCGGGGATTCCGGCACCAGGTAGCGGATCGTGTTGCGCTCGCCGTAGCCGTCCTTCGGGGGCTTCACGCCGACCTGGATCGTCATCGGGATCAGGTGCAGCTCCTCGCTGTCGTTCACCTGCAGCTTGCCTGTGGCGTGGCAGATCGCCGACAGCGTGCGCTGTGCGATCTCGACCGTGGTCGGGTTGGCGTTCACGAGGTTAAGCTGGTCGAAGACCTTGCGGCCCTGCTGCGGCCCCTCGAGGATGTCGAGCATCAGCCAGAGATACTTCCCCATCCCGTTCTTCGTGACGCGCATCTCGCTCTCGACGATCTGGGCGCGGTACTTGCCCGCGGGCAGGATCTCGTAGGCGGTGGTGGGCTCGATGCCGGCGGCGTCAAAGGCGGTGTCGAAACGTGCCATCGTTCTGTCCTTTCGGTCGTATCAGGCGGATTGGGGCATGGCGGCCAGGAACTCCGACCACTCGAGCGGGAGGGTTTCCGGCAGGCCGTAGCGGTTCTTGGCGAGGAAGGCGGGGCGCTCCTCGGTGTGCATGACGCGCGCACCGGACCCGAGCGCCCGGGTCACCTTCTTGTTGAAGCCGACGTCGGACTTGCTGACCGAGATCCGGTAGTTGGCGAAGAGCACGACGTCCGAGTGTTCCTGCAGCAGCGCGGATGCGCGGGCCTGCAGCTTGATCACGTACCGGTCGTAGGGTTCGTGCTCTGGGCTGTCGAACCGCTTGATGTCGGTATGGGCGATCTGGATGACCGCCATGCCCTTCCGGTCGCGGAGCGCGTTCAGCCTGTCGATGTACTCGCGCCAGATGGTCAGCGCCTCGGCGTAGCCCTTGCCGAAGCCCGGGCTTTCGATCGACTGCCAGCCGTTGCGCCGGCAGGCCTCGGCCCAGATCAGCGGCTCCAGCCAGTCCACGCTGTCGACCACCACCGTGGAATAGGGATGGTCCTCGTCGAGCAGCGCGTCGAGCGCCTCCGCGACCTCCGCGTAGCTCGTCGCCAGCGGGAAGTGCGGCACCTGCAGCTTGCCGAGACCGTCCTCGGTGAGGACGAATACGGGGCTGTCGGCGGACGCGGCGAAGGTGGATTTGCCGATGCCGGCGACGCCGTGGATCAGGACGCGCGGCGGGCGCAGCACCGTCGAGGTTTGCAGGGATGCGAGCGAGATGGCCATCAGCGCGCCTCCTCGCCGAGCAGCAGCTGGAACTTCGGCTTGCCGGTGCGGACCGTGCGCGCGGGCTCGAACTCCTGGCGGATGTCCGTGGGCCAGGCGGTGTACTTGCGCTCGGGCACGCTGAACGCGATGTCGACGTACTCGGCGGGATCGGCGCCATCGGCCCGGATGCGCTCAACCAGGTTGGCGAGCATCGCCTGGTCCCAATCCACGCGCTTGGGGAGTTCGGCGACCACGGTGACCGGGCCGTCCTGCAGCCGGACGGTGCCGGTGTCCTTGCCCTCCGCGTGGCGCGCCTCCTGCGCCTTGTCGCCATACTTCAGCGCGATGGCGCCATCGACCCAGTCGCAGAGGGTCTTCGCGGAGCGCAGCCGCTCGTCGGCGTCCTGCTTCAGGAGCGCCAGCTGGTCGCCGGGAAGATCGGCGATCTCGCCGACCGGCATGGTGGGAAGGTCGTCGAGGGGGATGCGGTTGGGGATCGTCATGGCCGCCCCCCTCACGCCAGCTTCACGGCGGGCTTGTCGGCCGTGCTTGAGCAGTGCCGGTTGGCCTCGTAGGCCTCGACATCCTCGAGCCGGTACACGACCCGGCCGCCGATCTTGATGAAGGCGGGGCCCTCACCGGTCCAACGCCAGCGCTCCAACGTGCGCGGGCTGATCTTCCATCGAGCTGCCAGCTCGACCTGGTTGAGATGCGTGACTGACATCGTCGTCTCCTTCGCGATTGGCCGAATGCCTGCGAAGGACCATCGCCGAGGGCGAGGAAGGGGCCGGGAAGGGGGAAGGAAGGAGCACGGTAAGGAGAGCCACAAAACGCCCCCTGAAAACGGAAAAGGCCGCCTCGTGGGCGGCCTTGGTCAGCTTGAACGGGGGACTCTCAGACTTCGATCCAGCAATTGCCCTCAGCTTCGCGGATGAAGTCGCGCCAGTCGCTTCGGCCGCTGAAGGCGCGGCCGAGGGTCGTCACCTTGGTATCGCGATGCACATGGTCTCCGCCTTGCAAGACCTCGGAGGTGCGCAATACAGGTTTGCCTGCCCAGTAGGCTTCGAAGAGCATCGAGAGGATCTGCCGATGCTTCGGACCCCGGAACCGGTATTCCTTGTCGTGAAACCAGACGATCCCGCAATCCTCCGAATGCTCGATCGGGAATCGGCGCTGACGCTGCCCCGGGAAGATGCGCGCGCCCAAGACCTGCGGTGAGATCGCGAGCTTGCCCGGTGCGCGGAGCACGTCAGTCACACTCATGAAGATGTTGCGCTTGTGGTTGGTGACCGGGATGCGATCGCCCGTGGTCGACGTCAGGATGACCCGGACCTCTTCAGGCGGCCTGCGCTCGAGGAGTGAACCGAGTTTGGTCCAGACGGCTGGATCAGCAAGACGGCGCGCGAACCAGACCGGCACCGGCGACTTCGCGCCCGTCAGCCTGATGGTTCCGACGTCCCAGACGAATCCGTCGATCAAAGGGTTCGGACGCGATGGCCCGGCACGCTCGAAGGCCACCAGCATCTTCGCCAAAACCAGCGGATAGTCGACGGCACAGGCAGCGATCTCCGCCGCCTCGACGGTGATCCAACGACCGACGCTGTCGCGATAACCGTACTGCCCGCGCTCCGGGCACCACTCCGCCGGAATGGGCTCGTCCTCATAGGCATCCATGGCGGCGACGACCGGGATGCGCCCGGTCGCCACCAGCAGCCTGGCCTCGAGCAGCTTGTCCGCTGCCTGAGGCGCCACCTGCCTAAGCGTCGCCACCTGCACCTTGCCGGCGCGGGTTTCCATCGCCTGGAGCAGCAGATCGACAGCCGTCTTAGTCAACGAGATCACCGATGTCGGCGGTGTCGGTCAGGATCCCCCAGCGCCGCAGATACTTCTCGCCGATCAGGCGCTCATGCGGGGTCATGTCCTTGAGGTTGCAGCCATGGGGCATCGTGACAGTGAGCGTCAGGGATTTCCCGCGGCCACCTTCGGGTCCGGGATGGAACTTGATGGTGAACCGGGCGCGCGTGATGACCCAATCCGGCGCCTCGGTCGCGACCGGCATCAAATGCCCCGTGCCACCGATGTCGAGGCCGATCCGCTTCTCGGCCATCTCCCAGATCGTCCGCTCGGCGCCCGACATGGACTCGAGCGTGATCCGCTCGCCGCGCTCCCCCAACTCCATGAAGCGCAGCTCCTTCACGGTGACCCCCATGATCCCGTCCTCGGGATCGGTCGGGAAATCGAAGGGCTTCAGGAGCATGCTCAGGTCGTATTCCCGCAGGGGGATGGGCTTCTCCTTGAAGTCGATCCCGAGCAGATCCCGCGCCATGTACGCGGTCAGGTCCTTCCTGTCTTCCAGCGTGTTGGCGACGACCTCGATGACGCCGGTTTCGGCCTCATACGTCAGGGCCGCCTCGAACACCGGCTTCACGATGCGCCGCGACAGCGTGCTGTTTGCATCGAAGCCCAGCATGTCCTCCGGCCGCCCCTCGCGATAAACTGCGATCTGCACCAGATCGCATTCCTGGTCATCGAGGATGATGCGATGCCGGTCGAAGATATCGACATGGACATGCGGGGTCTCGAAGCGGTCGCGGATGGCCTTGGTAAAGGCTGCAACGGAGATCGGATCGCGGCGGACGGTGCAGTCCTTCTCGACCTCGAAGCCGTTCCACGAGCGCCCCCGGCGCCGTTCGTCGTTGTAGCGGACCTCTTCCGCCAGGCGGAAGCGATCCGGCTCCTTGAGGAACACCCAGAGCGAGCGGTTGTTGGCGCCTTCGAGAGTGTCGAAGAACGCACGGTCCTGCACGACGTTCTGCAGCGCGTTCTGACCCGGTTCATCGGCGAGCGCCGCGACACGGCCGGCGTCGAGAATGACGCGCTGCTTTTCGCCTTCGGACATGCCGTCCACGGCCTTGACCAACGGCTCGACCACGTCTGGCTCGGGCTTGGCCCAGTCGATCGGCGGAAGCGAGGTGAACCCACCGGCCGTGAAGTAGTCCTTCAGGCGGGAGATCGGGGTCTTGCGGAGGAATGCGGTAATGGCGGTCATCGGGGGCCCTTTCGTGCCGGGGAGGAGGAGGAGGATGAGGGAATCAGCGCAGCGATACGCTGGCGTTCGATATCTATCGAACAAGCCATCGTGTCTACTTGCGCGGCACGAAATCGTTCAGCATACCGAACACGCCGCCAGCACCAAGGAATCAAGGATGACTCGATGACCACGTCCCTCGGCGCAAAGATCAAGCGCCACCGCCAGGAGAAGGGATATTCGCTCGACAAGCTCGCCGAGCTCACCGACTCGAGCAAGAGCTACATCTGGGAACTGGAGAACCGCGACACCCGCAAGCCCTCCGGCGAAAAGCTGACGCGCATCGCCCAGGCTCTGGAAGTCACCACAGACTATCTGCTCGACGACACCGCGGAGCCTGGTCATGAGGTTCTGAAGGAGGCGTTTTTTCGGAAGTTCAGCAAGCTGAAGCCGGAGGATCAGGAGAAGATCCAGCAGATGATCGACATGTGGGGGAAGAAGGATTGAGCTTGCCCACGACGCCGCAGGGTTGGGCAATCCGCCTGACGCAGATCCTGTCGCTCCATCAGGCAGCACATCGCCTGCCGCGGTTTCCGGTGGACGTGGCGGCGTTGGCGCAGGATTTCTCGCGACAGGTCTTTCCGGATGCGCCGATCGCGATGGTCGGCGGCCTGAACCTGTCCAAGGGCGTCGAGGGCATGCTCATGCCGCACCCAAACGGCTCTGGCGAATGGGGCATCATCTACAACGGGTCCATCCGGTCCGCCGGGCGGCGCAACTTCACGCTCGCTCACGAGCTGGGCCACTACCTCCTGCATCGGCGAGATTATCCCGGCGGGCTCCAATGCACCAACCGGAACATGGCCGATTGGGATGGTGCCCGGAACAGGATCGAGGCGGAGGCGAACACCTTCGCCTCCTATCTCCTGATGCCGCTCGACGATTTCCGGGCGCAGATCAGGGGACGCGCCATCGACATCGATATGATGACCGAGTTGGCCGATCGCTATGCCGTCTCACTGACCGCGGCGATCCTGAAATGGCTGACCGTCACCGACAAGCGCGCCATGATCGTCGTCGGAAAGGAGGGTTTCATCGACTGGGCCTGGTCGAGCCAGCCCTTGCTCAGATCCGGGATCTTCTACGCCGCGCGGCAAACTGTGATCGAGCTTCCTGCACGCTCACTGGCAGCGCGGGAGGTGGATGCAGACACCGGCCGACATGGTGAGCGTCACGAACCCGGCGTTTGGCTAGGGAACGAATCCGTTAATGAGATGATGGTGTTTTCGCCCAGCAACGAGATGACCATCTCCTTGCTGATCTATCCCGACCGGGCGCCGTCGCGTTGGGAAGCAGCCGAACTCGAGGAAGAGCCAACAGAGGATACGTTCGAAAGGTTCATGGCGGGGAAAGCGGGAGGCTGATGATGAGCCACGTCATCAAACGCCGCAAGAAAGGCCGCCGACTCGGTGCGGACGTCGGCGCAGCCGAGATCGCGATGTCGCTGCATGCCGACTTGGTCGTGAACGGACGACAGGAGAGCTGTGGAGACGGTTGCGGGTAATGAGCCAAGCTCCCAAGAAAGATGTGAAGGCAGAACAGAGCGGCTCCAGTCCGGTCGGGCGCGGGGGTGCCGGCACCTATATTGAGGGCCAGCTTGGCGCCTATTATCTCCTCCAGATGCTCGCTGGCAGCGACGCGCGCGGCCTCCCCAATGCCAGGATCGAGCGGGTGCAGCTTCAGGGCGAGAATGAAGGCTATGCCCTCGATGACCTAATCGTGCACGGTGTTTCGGACAAAGGCACTGCGCTTCTCGAGATCCAGTCGAAACGCACAATCCGCTTTTCGCCCAAAGACCCTATCTTTAAGGGCGTCTGCGAACAGATCGTGCGCAGCAATCCCGCTCAGAAGCCAACGGACCGCCATTTACTGGCGGTTGCGACCCAGCGAACCAGCTATTCTATCTCTGGCCCCTATCAGGACATGCTCGAATGGGCGCATAGAGCGGAAAGCGGCGTTCAATTTTTCGCTCGGTTAGCCCTCCCAGGTGTCGCCAGCGAGGAGATGCGCAGTTTCGCCAAAGCGTTCCGCAGCAATCTTGTGGCTTACGGAGTGGCGGACGAGGACGAAGCCGTCTGGGCCATAATCCGCAGGTTCATGATCCTCGAGTTCGATTTCGAGTCTGCTGCACCGGAGGCGAAGGCCCATGCCCTGACACTGGCCCGTCAGGTCCTCGCGCCGGACGATGCGACACGTGCCGAGGCACTTTGGAGCAATCTCATCGAAATCGTCATCGAGACGGGTAAGGCGGGAGGCTCGATCACGCGCCAAGCGCTCATCGAGAGACTGACTTCGCGCGGCTTCCACCTCGCAGGCGGTCAGAATTTCGCGCTCTCCCGTGCCAAACTGGCGGAAATGTCGCGCCATGCGCTTTCGGAGATCGGGACCAAAGTTGGCGGCGTCAATCTCCCCCGCCTCGGTGCGTTTGCTGATCTTGAGACAGCGCGCAACAAGCATCGCTTCATCGAGATCACCGGCAAACCAGGCGTGGGCAAATCGTCGGTCTTGAGACATCTTGCGGAGCGGATAGGCCGCGAGGGCCATGTCATCGTCCTTGATCCCGTAGGCACGCCAGACGGGGGATGGTCAGCGCTTGCGCAACGTCTCGATATGCGTGGGACCGCCAAGAATTTCCTGTGGGACCTGGCGGCCGGAGGTGGCGGGGTCTTGTTCATTGACGGCCTCGAGATGTTCACGTCCGTCGAGCGCCGCCGCACAGTGAATGACTTGCTGCGCGAGATTGCGGATGTCCCAAGCTTCTCAGTAGTCGTGTCCAGGCGGCCCGATGTCGGCGTCGAAGACACTGACTGGGTCGCCCAAGACGCGCTCGCGAAGTTGGGTACGCCTTGCCAAGTGGTCGTAGACGAGCTGAACGACGACGAGGTTGAAGCTCTGAGCACTGCCGCCCCGGAACTCCGCACACTGCTGTCACGGGATCATCCGGCTGCGAGCATTGCGCGCAATCTCTATCGGTTGGCCCAATTGCTAAAGGTCCCGAGCTCGGCCGACATTCGAACTGAAGCGGCACTCGCCGACCGTTGGTGGAAGAGTGCCGACGGCGCAAAGCCAGATGATGTCCGCCCGTCGCAACGGCTCTTGGCCGAGTTAGCAGAAGCGGCACTGGCAGGACAGGACCTAGTCGAGGCGTCGACGGACACACCGGCACGAGCTCATCTACTGCGTCGCCTGACGCTGTCCGAACCGAGGCGCGACCGTCTCAGCTTCTATCATGACGTGCTGCGCGACTGGGCGATCGGCGCGCGCCTCAATGAAGACATCACGCTGCTCGACAGCGTCGATCTTTCGGTGCCACCTTCGCCACGGGTGGCGCGTGGCATCGAGTTTGCCGGTCGCTTCGCACTCGAAAAGGGACCGGATGGCTCGAACTGGACGGCCCTCCTTGGGGCCCTCTCGCGACCAGGCGCCCATGATGCATGGCGTCGCCAAGCGCTCATGGCGATCGTGCGATCCGAGCTGTCGTCGCAGCTCTTGAACCGCGGCCGCGCGGCATTGCTTGCCGACGGGGGCGCGCTGCTCGTCGAGATCTGTACCGCCATCGTCGCGACCGAAACGATTTCGGCCGCATCCGCCTTCAAGCAGATCGCCGCGAAGGGCGTTGAGCTTCCTGTCGAGGCACCGGGCTCCTTGCGCATCGCCACGACCCTATCGGCGCCCACGGTTCTCATGTGGTGCACTGTGAATGCCAGCGAAATTCCAATGCAAGCGATCGCTGCCATCGTGAAGCTCGCTGAAGTCCAGTCCCTCACAATGATGAGCGTCCGCGAACTCGGGCGGGCAACGGCGAAGATGCTCTTCGGTTGGCTGATGCAGCTCGACTTGCGTGACACCAACATCACGATCGCGGGTGCCGGGGATGCGCCACGGTTAGTACGCCAGTCGCGCATAACGATGATCGAGGACCTTCGGACCATGGCGCTACTTATGGCGTCACACGCGCCAGATGACTCGAAGGCCTATTTGACCGCGGCAGCGGACGAGAACAATCACTACAAGGTCAAGGCGATCCGGCCGTTCAGCAAGGTCTTGGTCGGCGTCGCCCCGTTCGAGCTTGCGGCGCTTATCAAGGCCAGCCTGATCGAACAGCCACGTCGAGGGCACTCGCAGCGGGATTCCTTGGGCCGCGCGTTCGGTTTTGCGGATACCGGCTACATGCCGGCATCGCCAGCGCAGTCCCCTTTTCTCGACTTGCTTGATGCAAACCCCGAGGTCGGGCTCGACCTCATCCGTACACTCGTCGACGCGGCGGTCGAACACAAAACGGGCCGGAAGAAGGCGGGGACGAACGGCTTCACAATCTCCATCGACGGGAAACCTCGATTCTTTCCATGGGTGCGGACATATTTCTGGTCGCGCCCGATGCAGGCGCATGAATATTCCGCTGCATCCGGTCTCATGGCGCTTGAAGCCTGGTCGCAAGAGCGCCTCGACAGGGGAGAAGATGTTGACGCGGTTCTTCGGGACATCTTCGGACCGGAAGGTAGCTGCGCCGCCTATCTGCTGATCGTCCTCGACGTGCTGCTATCGCATTGGCCGGCGACGCGCGATGCGCTCGTCCCGTTTGTGGCTAACCCCAACCTGCTTGCCAACGATCGTACCCGCTTGACGTTGGAGAGGCTTGGAGGCGCGATGATACTGCAGAAGGAGCCCAGAGGCCGCGTCATGCTTGCCGATCTCGCGAAGCGCCAATCGCGCTCCATCTCGCTCGAGCGGCTAATCCCCTATTACCTCAGCGAGGATGACCCCGGGCAGAAGGTGCGCGCCTTATTGGCTGAGGCAGTCAATGAGACTGGCTCATATAGCGACGAAGCGGACTTCGGCGATCCCGCTTTCATGGGATCCTATGCACTCAACATGCTCGACCAAGCGAACTGGGTCGAGGTCGAAGGCGGCTTCGCTTACAAGTCGCCACCGGCTGAGGCCGAGCATCTCGAGCGCCTCGAGGCCCGCCGACAGGCGCATGAGCGTTCCAGCACGATTGAGGCGAGAATTCAGCTGGCTATCAGCGATCCAGCGAAAGGTTCGCCGGATCTGGCGCGAGAAGCCGTCGATTACGCTGCCGGTGATCTGCCCGACTACAGCGATACAGATCACCTCAAGTCACGATCGACGCGGTTGATTTCGACCGCCATGCTTGTTGCGCGGGACGGCGAAGATGCCCTCCTTGACGAGCATGAGGACTGGGTTCGGACCGTGATTGCCACGGCTTTGGCCGAAGAGGTCGACCGCTACGGCTCGAACGAACGGCTGGACTTCCACCGGCCAGCGCAGGGCATATGCTCCCTCATCCATCTTTGGCGGCGGAGGCAGCTTGTTTCGGACCGTAACCACTTGCTTCGCACGGTCGGTCGTCAAGATCACGCCGCCGTAATTGCGATCACCGCAGCGCGCGAGAGCATCAGCGAGATCAACCCGCAACTGATCAAGGCCGCGATGCGTATCGCTTTCACCTCGTGTCGTTGGCGTTGGCATCCCCATGACGAGGACGCGTCTACGAGAGAGACTTACGAGAAGGAGAAGGCGGGACAGGACGCCGACGCGGTTGCCGCGGAGATCGCCTGGCTCGATGGCGGGCTCGAACCAAACTGGCCAGACCTCCCCGAAGAGACGCCGTCGTTCTCGCGTCAGCCTCTTGCGATCCTCTCACCGAGCGGTTCACGCATCGAGATCAAGCATGATGACGCCCCCTTCAGGCGCAGTTCTAGAGAAGCCATTGTTCGCGTCGACGACCAAGAGCTCGCAAAGTGGGTCAGTCTACTCAACGTTGAAGCTAGCGCTCTGCCAAGCTGGTATGGGGAGATTGTTGATGCCTATGCGCTTTGGTCTGCGCGGTTGAACGGTCATGGCTATTCCGCTGATGCCGAGCTGAATCAGACGCCCGACGCATGGAATCATCAGTTCTACTCGTTGGCTGCGTCAGCTTTGATGGACGACGCGCAGGGTCGTTTCGAGTTCATCTTGCAGCCGATCCTCGAGCTGCCCGATCGGTCCTTCTGCGATGTGGCCGAGACGCTCATTCACGCCGCCGATGTCCGTTACTTCAACGAGTCGAACCGGCCGTCAGATCGCGCGCTCGCTCTGCGGCAGCGGCTCGTAACGAGGACGCTCGCGCTGGACCGTTGGTCTTGGGACCGTCGCCGAGGAGACCTCGGGATCGACATCGAAACCGGTCCGACAATCGGCATGCTACTGATGAACCTTCACAATTCCTTCTCCGGTACTAAAACCTATCTAGTTCCCGCCGTGTTTGACCGCGTTGATCCGCTTCTTGAAACGGTGCGCCCCATGATGCGGGGCGGCCCGACAGCCTTCATCGCGCTCTGTACGATGAACACCTTGAACGTCGCGCCAACCGCGCGGCATCTCGACTTCCTCATGTTCGCAGTCGAGACGTGGCTCGAAGTAACGAATGGCGACAGTGCAATGTGGAATGAGCTAGGAATTGGTCGAAAGATCGCTGAGTGGTGCGAAGCGGCGGCGGCCGAGGATCCTTCACTGTATCGTCAGGTTCACCCGTCGCGCAGTCGGATTGACGCGATCCTTGGCCGCCTCGTCAGCCTCGGCGTGTCAGAAGCCCACGAGTTGGAGTTGCAGATCCAGGCAGAAACGCGCTGACGGTCAGAAAGCACCTACGCCGCGGCGCGTCGAGGACTGCGATGAGGCCTGCCGGCGAAAGGCAGCCCGATTTTTCGAAGCAACATGAAAGACTTCGTCCCCTCTTGCTTCCACAGTGCTTCCACGGTGGCTGGAAACGCGAACGCCGCCCCGGAGGGCGGCGCGTAAGTGTTTGATAGCGCGTAGGAATTTGGTTGCGGGGATAGGATTTGAACCTGTGACCTTCAGGTTATGAGTCGTGTCGAACGAACCATGAACAATCGCGCGAAATCGCGAATTGTTGCGCAGTTTCCGCCAGTTGCGAGCCAAGTCCGCGTGGGTGGCCTGCGCGCGGATTGTCAGGATTGCGCAGCGGTTTTTCCCCTCGTGCTTCCACCATGCTTCCATTGGGTGGCGCAATGATGTTCCGGTAGCACGGCAATCAACCGTCCATCCGCGACCAGAAGCAAGTCTTCTTGCCATGCTCCGTCTTCAGGCGCGCGGCATAGGCGTGATGCGGCTCGACCGGTCCGAAGTCCTCGATCCGTCCGGCGAGATCGGCACAGGTCGCCAGGTGCTGGGCGGCATAGCCATAGCGCTTCTGCCTTCCCTCGGTCAGCGTGAAATCGATCATCGCCCGAAGCGCCACTGTTGCGGCGAGCGGATGCTTCTCGGCCAATGTCTCGGCAGCCGGGGCCAGGAATTCGTAGTGATCGCCGTCAACCTCGTCCTGCCGGTCGATCAGCAATCGCGCGGCATGGGCAAGCGCTGGCCAGTTCAGGAAGAAGTCCAGTGCGGCCAGAAGGTCGGCGTGCCCGGCGGCGTGCGCCATCGCGCGCTCCTCGGCCTCGATGTCTTCGAAATCGGGCAGACGCTTCAGATAGGCCCGCAGGTGCTCCCCCGACAGGTCGCGCTCGAAACACGCCCAGCGGAACGCCTGCGCCTCATCCTTCCGATCAAGCGCCTCCAGCACGGCAAGACGCGCGTCCTGCCACTCGGGCGGGATCCAGCGCGCGTCGTTTACCTCGGCCCGCTCGATGAAACCAAGCGCGTCCCCTGCCCTGCCCGCCGCCAGCAGGCGCTGCGCGATCTCGGCCGCGATCTTTGGCACCTTGCGGGTCTTGGGATCGTACTGCGCAATGAAGCCATCGACATCGCCCTGCAAGTCGGCGATGTCCTTCAGCGCCATCTCGACCGTGCTCTGCCGAGCGCGCTCTTCCATCTCGTGGGCATAGCGCGTGCCACCACTGCCCCAGCCGACGGCCTGCCATTCGCTCTTTGGCGGCACCGTCACGGGCGTGCGCCCAAGCTCCTCGACCAGTGCCTTCAGATGCGCTACGCCCTCGGGGCCAAGCGCCGGGGCGATGATGGCGATCAGGCCGTCATACTGGCCAAACCCATTGTCCTGCAGTGCATCAAGAACCTGCCGCGCCAGCGCCTCGGGCACAGCACCTGCCGCCTTGGCCACCTCGCCCAGATCGGCGCAGGCCTGGTGGAAGATGTCGATGACGGTGCCGCTGCTGTCGTCGCAGCGTTCGAACACCGGCGTGGCCAGCCCCATGAACCGCCATAAGAGCGCCAGCGCCTCATCCGGATCATGTGGGGCGATCTGTTCCATGATGGCGCTGCGCTGGGTCTGGAGGTCCTTCACCAGCAGCTTGCGGTTCTGCCAGTTCACGAAGGTCCGCGCCTTTGCGATGCTGGTCAGCCGCTTCGTGATCTCCCGCGCCGCCTCCCTCGGCCCTTTCGCTCCGGCCAAGGCAAGGCGCAGCTTGCGCTTGGCGGCTGCATCGCCCGCGCTGATCTCGATCAGCAGCTGCGCCAGGCGTTCGGCGCCCAGCGCCTCCAGGTTCTTTGCATTGAGGGTGGATTTTGACACCATCGGGATTCCAGTTCTTTTCGCGGACCTTAGCAGCGCGACAGGGCGACCGGAACCTGCGTTCTGATTCGCTCTGGCCAGAGTTTTCGCCCACGACTGCGATTCAGCCCCTGCGCGGCATTACTTGGATTTTCCTTTTTCCACGTAATATCAATGTGTTCGTTGACTAGCCCTCTGCGTTGCGCACTGTGGAAGCCAGTCAACCCGGAAGACCCGCCCATGCCCAAACTCACAAAGCGCATCGTCGATGCCGCAGAAACCCAAGCCGCCGAATACTTCATCTGGGACACCGACATCCCCAGCTTCGGATTGCGGGTGCTGCCAAGCGGGCGCAAAGGCTATGTCGTGCAATACCGCGCCGGGCGCCGGTCCCGGCGCATCAGCCTTGGGCCCAGCACGGTTCTGACCTGCGAACAGGCACGCACCCGCGCCATCACCATCGTCGCCGCCGCGCGCAGCGGGCAAGACCCTGCGGCCGAGCGCGACGCCGGGCGCAAGGCGATCACCATCAAGGAGCTAGCGGAACGGTTCGACAAGGAACACATCGCCATCCGCGTGAAAGCCAGCACGGGGAAGGAGTATCGCCGGAACCTGCAGCGGTTCATCCTGCCCGCTCTCGGTCAGTTGACGGTCACGGGGATTACGCGGGCGGATGTCGCCAAATTCCACCACGACCTGCGCCACATCCCCTATCAGGCCAACCGCTGCCTCGAGGTGATCTCGAAGATGTTCAGCCTCGCAGAGATGTGGGGGCTGCGTCCGGACGGCACCAACCCGCGCAAGCACATCCGGAAGTACCCCGAGCAAAGGCGCGAACGGTTCCTGAGCGCGGCCGAGCTGCGCCGGATCGGCGAGGTGCTGCGCGAGATGGAGGCGGAAGGGGTTGAACTGCCCTCGGCCATCCTCGCCGTGCGCCTCCTGATCCTGACAGGGTGCCGCCTGAACGAGATCATGTCCTTGAAGTGGTCCTATGTCGATCTCGACGTCCCTGCCCTGCGCCTGCCGGATTCCAAGACTGGGGCGAAGGTCGTCCACGTTGGTCAGCCAGTGGCGGACCTGCTGCGGGACGCCCAGCGCATCGACGGCAACCCATGGGTGATCACCGGCACTCTGCCCGGCAAGCCGCTGAGCGATCTGCAACCCTTCTGGCAGCGCGCCCGTGCCCGTGCAGGGGTCAAGGACGTCCGTATCCATGACCTGCGTCACACTTTCGCTTCCACGGCCGTGGCGTCGGGTCAAGGACTGCCGATGATCGGCAAGCTCCTCGGCCATACCCAGGTCCAGACCACGGCACGATACGCCCATCTCGCGGCGGAACCAGTGCGAATGGCTGCCGACGCGGTCGCGCAGAACCTGCGGCAATCCTTGGGATAATTGCGCGCCAACCCTTCCCTTTTCGATTGATCCCCAAGCATCGCGCGGCTACGGTCTAAGAAAGCCCAGAAATTGGGCGCGCATAATTTCCATGCGCATCGACCGATGACGGGAGAGCGTGGTGAGCAACGACAGGTCGGAACTTCGTTGGGGGGTCGAGCAAAGGCTCGAGTTCATCGAGTTCCGTCTGTTCTGGGAGGGGCATGTGAACCGCAGCGATGTGATGGAGCAGTTCGGGCTGTCGGTGAACCAGGCGTCATCCGACCTGAGCCGCTACATCGGCCTCGCCCCCAACAACATGGACTACGATCGCAGCCTGCGGACCTATGTGCGCCAGCCGGGCTTCAGGCCGGTCTTCGACAAGCTGGATGCCGGTCGATACCTGGCGCAACTGCGGTCGGTCGCCGACGGCATCCTCGATCAGGACGATTGCTGGATCGCAGGACTACCTGCCTATGATTCCGCACCCACCCCTGCGCGCGGCGTCGATCCAGCAACCCTTCGCTCCGTGGTCGACGCGATCCGCCGATCCGAGGCGATCGAGGTACAGTACCAATCCCTGTCCAACCCGGAGCCCCGGTGGCGCTGGATCGCGCCGCATGCCATCGCGTTCGACGGCTTCCGCTGGCACGCCCGTGCGTTCTGCTTCGGCGACGAGGTGTTCAAGGACTTCCTGCTGTCCCGGATCATCGACATCCGCGGCTCGCGAGCGTCCGATGTTCTGGCCTTCAACGATCAGGACTGGCACACCTTCGCAACGCTGGAAATCGGCCCCCACCCTGCTCTTTCCGACACGCAGGCTGAGGTGATCGCGCTCGACTACGGCATGATCAGTGGCAAGGCCGATATCAGGGTTCGACGCGCGTTGCTTTACTATGCGCTCCGGCGGCTTGGCCTCGATACCGATCCGGCCGCCAGGAAGCCGCAGGATCAGCAGATCGTGCTTTTGAACAGTGCCCTAGTCCTCGGCCGCCAGCGTCAAGCAGTAGAGCAGTAGGATTTCCATGAAAGCTTTTGAATTCGACCACAATCTCATCGACTCCTATGCGCGCTTCTCGCGGTCGTTCAGCACCATCCGGGCACCGGACATCGCCGCCGAGGTCAAGCGCCAATATGACGACGCCCGCTTCTGGCCCGGCGCCCTGCTTTCGCTGAACCCCAGGTTCCTGTCAGGCCCCACGGTGGATGACCTTGTCGCATCGGGGGATCTGGACGAGGCAACGGCCCGGATTTTCCGGATTGGCGCCACGCCCATCCGGTTTCACCGGCACCAGGCGCAGGCCATCGCCAAGGCGCGAGCGGGTCAAAGCTTCGTCGTGACGACGGGCACAGGCTCAGGGAAATCCCTGTGCTTCTTCGTCCCTGTCGTCGATGCCATCGTTCGTTCGCGCAAGGCCGGACAGCCGCGCAAGACGCGCGCGATCATCGTGTACCCGATGAACGCCTTGGCAAACAGCCAGATCAAGGAAATCGAGAAGTTCATTACCCAATCCGGGTTGCCGGACGAGCTGAAGCCGGTGGTGCGACGCTACACCGGTCAGGAAAGCCAGGAAGAACGCCAGCGGATCGCTGACAATCCGCCCGATATCTTGCTCACGAACTTCATGATGGCCGAACTGCTCCTGACACGGCAGGACGCCCTTGATACCAAAGTCATCGACAACGCCAGCGGGCTCGAGTTCATCGTGCTCGACGAACTGCATACCTATCGCGGGCGCCAGGGCGCCGATGTGGCGATCCTCGTGCGCCGGCTCCGGAACCGCTGCGCACCGACCAAAGCGCCGATCTGCATCGGCACCTCTGCAACGATGGCGAGCGAAGGATCGGAGGCTGGTCGCGCCAAAGCGGTGGCTGACGTCGCCTCGCGCCTGTTCGGTGCCTCGATCGGCCCTGATGCCGTCATCGACGAGTCCCTCCAACGCGCGACGGATGATCGCCTGAAGCTGGAAGATGTTCGGCCGCAGCTTGCGACAGCACTTGGAAGCGACCTGCCGGAAACCCTCACAGATGAGGCGCTGCGGCGCCATCCACTCGCTGTCTGGGCCGAGCTGGCGATAGGCCTTGATGACGGGCAGGAACTGAAGCGCAAGAAGCCTGTCCCCTTCGACGATGCTGTTGAACAACTTTCGCAGGACAGCGGTCTCGACAAGGAAACCTGCCGGGTTGGGTTCGAGCAATTCCTGACGCGCGTCAGCCTGCCAGAAACCGAGCGCGGCGGCGAAGGGTCAGCCGCCTTCCTTGCATTCAAGCTGCATCGCTTCATTTCAGGCGCCGGAGAAATCTTCACGACGCTGACCGATCGCCCTCGGCGGGTCATGTTCGAGGGTCAGTTGGAAGACCCCGATGCGCCAGGCCACCGCCTCTATCCGACGCGATTCTGCAGGGAATGCGGGCACGAAGTCCATGTCGTTACAAAGTCCGAGGATGCCGACGGGCTTCGCTTCCTGCCCAGAAACATTGATGACACACCAATCGCAGACCCAGACGGCGATATCGCCGGCTATCTGACGCCCGTTGGCGGGAATGACCCGGATTACGCCTTCACCGGCGAGGTGGAGACCTACCCCGAGGATTGGCGTGAAGAGCGCAATGGTGTCGAACGCCTGCGTGCCAACCGGAAGGGCCGACTGCCCGAGCAGGTCACCGTGCGACCCGATGGACGTTACAGCCCGGACGGCGTCAGTTTCTGGTTCATCCCGGGCAAGTTCGGGTTCTGTCCCTGCTGCCTCGATCAAACCCATCCCAGCATGCGGGAGCGCAGCAAACTTGCGGGCCTATCGGGTGAAGGCCGAAGCTCGGCAACCACGCACCTTGTATCGACCGCCCTTGAATGGATGAACGGCGATGGCAGCGGCGTTCCCGCCGAGAAGCGAAAGCTGCTCGGGTTCACGGACAACCGCCAGGACGCAGCCCTTCAGGCAGGTCACTTCAACGACTACCTGTTCGTGAGCTTGCTGCGCGGCGCCATCTTGCGTGCTGTGATCGATGCGGGCTCGGACGGTATCGCAGAGGATGAGTTCGGCCTGCGAGTGGTGAAAGCGCTCGGCTTCACGGCAGCGAACAAGGACGCGCGCATCCATTGGATGCTCGATCCCGAAGCCGGGGCCGTGGTGCGCGAGGATGCCCAGCGATCCCTTGCCAAGGTTCTTGCCCACCGGGTCTGGACGGATCTGCGGCGGGGCTGGCGCTATACCAATCCCAGCCTGTCGGTCCTGAAGCTGATCGACGTCGAATTCATCGGACTCGACGACATCGCGCAAGACCGGGAAGCCCTGATGGCGGTGCATCCAGCGCTCGGGGATCTGGGCGCGGAAGCCTGCAAGAAGCTGCTCAAGGAAATTCTTGGCGCGATGCTGGAAGGTTTGGCCGTCAGCACCGAGGCCCTTGATCTGACCGTTCTCGACACGGTCGGACAAAAATCGCGAAACCTGTTGCGAGCGCCTTGGGCCATCGATCAGAAGGAAACGCCCCGAAGCCGGTCCACCTTGTTCCTGCAGGCACCCGGAAAGGATCGGGTCGGGCTACGCGAAGAGCAGACCATCATCCGCGCAGGGCACAACTCCCGGATCGGCAGGTCGATCAACCGCAAGAGCGTGATCGGAACCAAACTGAACAAGGACGAATACCTGACCGTGATGACCGGCCTTCTGGAACTGATGGCACGCGAGGGTCTGGCCTCACTTGTCGAGATCGAGGCCGATCTACTCGGTTGGCGGTTGTCGCCCTCGGCTGTTCGTCTTGTTCCGGGACAGGCGGTCCGAACCGGGCGGGCGCAGGGTAACCGGTATTTTCACGGTCTCTACAACGCCATAGCGACCGACCTGAAAAGGGGACGCAGCACATATTGGGGTCTGGAAGGTCGTGAACACACCGCTCAGGTTTCGCAGAGACAGCGCGAGTGGCGGGAGTGGCGGTTCCGCTTCGAGGATGACGATCGCGAGAAGCTCAAGGAGAACGCAGCCGAAATCAAGGCGTCCGGGGAGTCCGATCAGTTCCTGCCTGCGCTCTTCTGCTCACCAACAATGGAACTCGGCGTCGACATCTCAGCGCTGAATGCCGTCTATCTGCGCAACGTACCGCCAACGCCTGCCAACTATGCACAACGGGCAGGCCGGGCCGGTCGATCCGGGCAGGCAGCGGTTATCGTCACCTACTGCGCGGCGCAGTCTCCGCACGACCAGTATTTCTTCGAGCGGCGCACCGAAATGGTGGCCGGAGTTGTCCGGCCGCCCGCGCTCGATATCACCAATGAGGAACTGGTTCGCTCGCACTTGCACGCCGTTTGGCTGGCAGAGGCCAAGCTGGCTCTTTCGCCGGATATCCCTGAAATCCTTGAGCTGAAGGAAGCGAAGTACCCGCTGAAACAAGAGGTGATCGAGGTCATCAACCGGCCAGGCCTCGCAACGGCAGCGCGCGCGCCGATGAAGCGGATTCTGGACCAGATACTTGCATCGACGGACGGCAATAAGCCTGCGTGGATCGGCGACGAGGACGATTTCATCCTCGAGGTCGCGATGCGCGCGCCGCAAGAGTTCGACCGTGCGTTTGATCGCTGGCGCGAGCTCTATAATTCGGCGCGGACCCAGCTGATGGAGGCGAACAGCCGCTCTGAGATCACGGGCCTCTCCGCTGCAGACCGGCGAAAGATCAAGGCCGCCCAAATGCAGGCAAGCGACCAGATCGCGATCCTCGAACAGGGAAAGGCCACCAATGGATCCGATTTCTATTCCTACAGATACCTTGCGACCGAAGGTTTCCTGCCGGGATACAACTTCCCGCGGTTGCCGCTGTACGCCTTCGTCCCCGGTGAGGGCAAAGCCGGTTCCTTCCTGCAACGCGCAAGGTTCCTTGCGATTTCCGAGTTCGGACCGCGCAGCCTGATCTACCATGAGGGCCGGGCTTACAGGGTGATGAAGGCCAAGCTGCCGCCCGAGGTCCGCACTGGGGATGGCTCGGAATTGGCCACCAAGGACATCTTTATCTGCTCCAACTGCGGCGCCTGCCACGAAGGTGAAGTCGAAAGATGTCACGCCTGCAACTCACCGATGGCGGGCGAAGTGCCGGTGCAGCGGACGCTTCGGATTGACAACGTCGAGGCTGCACCTGCGGACCGGATCACCGCGAATGACGAGGAACGCGTTCGACAGGGCTTCGATATCCAGACCGTGTTCTCCTGGCCCCGAAAGGATGGGCGGCTCCAGGTGACAGAGGCTGATTTCCGTTGCGGCGAGACATCCATCCTCGCCCTGCAGTATGCCAACAGTGCCGAGATCAGCCGCATCAACAAGGGCCTGAAACGGCGGAAGAACCAGACGGTCTTCGGTTTCAACATCGATCCGCGCAGTGGCTATTGGGCAAAGTCGGAAGACGAGGAACCGGACGTCGATGTGCCGCCCGATGTCGTGCGACCGGTCCGCATCGTGCCGATCGTGCGCGATCGCAAGAACGCGCTGCTGCTCCGCTTACTTGATCCGGATGCCTACGCCCCTGAAACGATCGCGACGGTGCAACATGCGCTTTTGCGCGGGATCGCTGTCACCTATCAGCTTGAAGAGGGCGAGATCCTCGGCGAGCCATTGCCCGCCCGGGACAACCGGCGTTCAATCCTTGCCTATGAAGCGACCGAGGGTGGTGCCGGCGTCCTGAACCGCCTCGTTGAAGACGCCCACGCCTTGGGCAAGGTCGCACGGGAGGCTCTTTCCCTTATGCATTTCGACAAGGTCGATGACGCCATCGCTGCGGGGGATGCGTCGCTCCTTGTGGATCGGGAAAGTGGCGCCTGTGTCCGGGGCTGCTATCGCTGCCTGCTGTCCTACTTCAACCAGCCAGATCACGAGCTGATCGACCGCGCCAGCGCCGAGGCAAAGCAGATGCTGATCGATCTGGCTCGGGGTGAGATCGTTCTGGCTACCGGTTCGTCACGCCATGCCGATGTCGACGGATGGGCCGCAGCCTTCAAGGATGCGGGCATCCCGGCCCCGGATGGCGCTTCCGTCAGCTTTGCCGACCAGGAGTTGCGGTTTGCCTGGCGCACCCATTTTGTTGCTGCCTGCACCAGCGCCCTGTCCGAAGCTTCGCGAGAGATCGCTGACGCCAAGGGCTGGACCCTTTTCGAATTGCCCGAGACTTGCGCGGACGGACTGCCCGACGCGTTGATTTCGATGTTCAAGGATTGATCTGATGACCGTGAATTTTGCTCCCGGAGACCTAGTGCGCGCCCGTGGGCGGGAGTGGGTGGCATTGCCGTCCCCGCGCGAGGGTATTCTGGCGCTACGCCCTCTTTCCGGCAGCGAGAATGACACGGTCATCCTCGACCCTTCGCTTGAAACCCAGCCGGTTGCCCCGGCACGTTTCGACTTGCCCGCCGATGCGGTGCCGACTGTCCAGGCGAAGGCAGCACTCCTCGCAGATGCGATGCGGCTCACCCTTCGTCGGGGAGCGGGCCCTTTCCGTTCGGCCGCGCAACTGGCTTTCGAGCCCAGAACCTATCAACTCGTGCCCTTGCTGATGGCGCTTCGCCTGCAGGTGCCCCGTCTTCTGATCGCTGATGATGTCGGAATCGGGAAGACGATCGAGGCGGGCCTCATCCTCCGTGAACTGATGGACCGCGGCGAGGTCGATGGTTTCTCGGTGCTTTGCCCACCGCACCTCGTCGAGCAGTGGGTCGGGGAACTGAAGCATCGCTTCGGGATCGACGCGGTCGCCGTGACATCAGGCAGTGCCGCGCGGCTTGAACGCGGCCTTCCGCTAGCCCAGACGCTGTTCGATGCTTACCCCTACACCGTGGTCAGCCTCGACTACATCAAGGCAGAAAAGCGCCGTGAAGGCTTCGCGCGTGCTTGCCCTGACTTCGTGATCGTGGACGAAGCCCATGCCTCTGTGGGCACGCACAAAGGCAAGCAGCAGCGATTCGAACTTCTCGCTGGGCTTGCCCGCGATCCGGAGCGCCGGATGATCTTTCTCACGGCAACGCCCCACTCTGGCGACGAAGATGCTTTCGGCCGCCTGCTTTCGCTGATCGACCCGTCCTTCGGCACAATGAACTTCGAGGACGCCCGCTACCGGGAACGTTTGGCGCGACATTTCGTGCAGCGCCAAAGGATCGATCTTATTTCCGGCGATTGGGACGAGAACCGCGCTTTCCCCAAGCATGAAACCACCGAGTCCCCTTACCGGTTGTCGCAGGCGCACCTCGATTTCCAGGACGCAGTGCTCGACTACTGCTTCGGAGTCGTCGCGCGCGCGGGCTCCGGGCTTCGGGAACGGCGTCTGGCCTTCTGGGGCACGCTCGCCCTGATGCGCTGTGTCGGTTCGTCGCCAGCCGCCGCCCTCAGTGCGCTCCGCAACCGGATATCCAACGAAAGCGACCGGCTTGAACCGCAGATCTACGACGAGGACTCCGATGACGAAGACGCGGTGGATATCGAGCCCGGGACCGGCTTTGACACGGATCCGGCCCTTCTGGCTTTGGTCTCCCAAGCGGAAGAGTTAATCCACAAGCCCGATCCGAAGCTTGCGGCCCTCATTGATGCTCTCACACCGCTAATCAAGAAGGGCGCAAATCCCGTCGTGTTCTGTCGCTTCTTGGCCACGGCCGAGCACGTTCGGGATGGCCTGCGGAAGGCATTTCCCAAGCTGGTCGTCGAGGCTGTGACAGGCGTTCTGACGCCCGACGAGCGCCGTGACCGCGTAGCCGAAATGGCCTCAGACGACGAGAAGGAAGTCCAACGCATCCTGGTGGCCACCGACTGCTTGTCCGAGGGGATCAACCTTCAGCAGTTGTTCGATACCGTCATTCACTACGACCTTTCCTGGAACCCCACCCGGCATCAGCAGCGCGAGGGGCGGGTTGATCGCTTCGGCCAGCCAGCCGCGCTTGTCCGCTCGATCATGATGTTCTCACCGGACAGCGCCATCGACGGGGCCGTCCTGGATGTCGTGTTGCGCAAGGCGGAAGAAATCCGCAAGGCGACTGGGATCACCGTTCCTTTGCCGGATGAGCGTGGGCCGGTCACGGACGCCCTGATGGCTGCCGTCATGTTGCGGCAGGGAAAATCCCAGCAGCTGGCCTTCGACTTGCGCCTTGAAGACGGCACCCGGGCGATGGAGGCGCGGTGGCGTGATGCCTCCGAGAACGAAAAGAAATCCCGCGCGCGTTTCGCCCAGAATGCGATGAAGCCACAGGAGGTTGCCCCGGAATGGGAGAAAGTCCGCACCCTTCTGGGATCTCCAGAGGATGCCAAGCAATTCATCGAACGGGCAATGTCGCGTTTCGGTGTGCCGCTGGAGCCGCGCAAGACGCTTCTGATCGCCCATGTCCATGCGTTGGAGGCGGGCCTTAAAGAACGTCTGGCCCAACGCAACCTGACCGGCTCGGTCCGACTTGCCATGACTGAACCGGCACCGTCGGGAACCGAGCTGCTCACCAGGACGCATCCCCTGACCGCAACCCTTGCAGAGGCGCTTGTAGAGGCTTCGCTCGATCCGGAGGCGCTGTCCGGTCTCGGGATCGGCCGGGTTGGTGCTTGGCCCACCTCCGCTGTCCAGCAGATGACCCGGCTGGCGCTCCTTCGGATCCGGTTCAAGCTGACCGTCCATGCACGGAAGGAGCGCCTGCTCCTGGCCGAGGAGGCCGCCCTTGTCGCGATACAGGGTGGCCGGATCGTCGCTGCAGGCGAAGCGGCCCGCGAACTTCTGAACACGCCTGCGGATGCTGACCTCGCGCCATCAGCCCGCGACCGCTTCATCGCTAAAGCCAAGGAAGATTTGCCCGCCCTGCTCGACGGCCCGCTGGCCGAATTCGTCAGAACCCGTGCCGAAGAACTCATGCAGGATCATGCCCGCCTGCGCGCCGCCGCCGGATCGGCATCCCGCGTCACGGTTGAGGCTGTTCTGCCGCCGGATGTGATCGGTCTTTTCGTCCTGATGCCGAGCGAGGTCTGATCATGGCGCGCAAATCCGTCGTTGACATGTCCGCCTGGCCGTCTCTCAGCCTCGAGGGCAATCTGATCGCACCTGCCATGGTCGCCAGCGTGGACCGCCGCGAGGCGTCCGAGCAGACCGAGGCCGACTATCGCATTCGCAAGGGCCTGACGATCCGCGAGGAAATCTCGACCGCCTTCCGCGTCGGCCAGTCGCATTTCGATACTTTCGCCAGGATTGCAAACCCCTCGGCCGATGCAACGCGGCGCTTCGTAAAGGCCTTCCTGCAGGAAACTTTCGGCTTTGACGACCTCGTCCCGGCGGATGGTGCTCTGTCCTTCATCGCGGGCGGCAGGGTGCCGATCGTGGTCGTTCCGCCCTCTGACGAGAAACTCGACCGGCGCAGCGCGACCCTCTCGACCGACCGCACGCGCTCGCCCGCCTTCGCCCTTCAGGACCACCTGAACGAACATGACGATACCCTGTGGGGCCTTGTCACCAACGGCACCCTGATCCGCCTGATGCGGGACAACGCCTCGCTGACCCGCCCGGCCTATATCGAGGCCGACCTTTCACAGATCTTTACCAACGAGGATGCGGCGTCCTTCGCCGTCCTCTGGCTGCTGATCCACCGCAGCCGCTTTGGCGTCGCGGGCAGCCCGGCCACCGATTGCGCGCTGGAGCGCTGGCGCGATGCCGGGTCCAAGGAAGGCGAGGTCGCCCGCGACCGCCTGGCTGTCCAGGTCCAGCTCGCGCTCAAGGTCCTCGGCTCCGGCTTCCTCGAGGCAAACCCCGACCTGCGCGACAAGCTGACATCGGGCGAAATCAACCTGACCGAATGGTTCAACGAACTCCTGCGCCTCGTCTACCGGCTCATCTTCCTGATGGTGGCCGAGGATCGCAACCTTCTGCACCCCGAACAGGCCAAGCCCGACGCCCGAAAGCTTTACGCCGAGGGCTACAGCCTCGCTGCCCTGCGCGCCCAATGCACCCGCGCCGCCTCGTGGGACAAGCATCACGACCGCTACGAGGGCATCAAGATCGTCTTCCGTGCGCTGGCCCTTGGCGAAGAGCGGCTCGCCCTTCCGGCGCTGGGCGGCCTGTTCGCGCGCGCCATGCTGCCCCACCTCGAAACCGCCCGCCTGCGCAACCGCGCCTTCATGGAGGCGCTCTACCGCCTGTCCTGGCTTGACCAGAAAACCGGCATGGTCCCCGTCAACTGGCGCGCGATGGAGACCGAGGAGCTGGGCTCCGTCTACGAATCCCTCCTCGAACTGCAGCCGCAGCTGGGCGACGACGGCAAGACGCTGGTCTTCGCCTCCGAGGCCGCCGAGCAGAAGGGCAACCAGCGCAAGACCACCGGCTCCTACTACACGCCCGACAGCCTGGTTCAGGCGCTGCTCGACACGGCGCTCGACCCCGTGCTCGACAGGACCGAGGCCGAGGCGGTCGATCCCGCCAAGGCCCTGCTGAAACTGTCGGTCATCGACCCCGCCTGCGGCTCGGGCCACTTCCTGCTGGCCGCTGCGCGCCGCATCGCAACGCGGCTCGCGCGGATCCGCGCCGATGGCACGCCCTCGCTCGCCGATTTCCGCCATGCCCTGCGCGATGTCGCGCGGTCCTGCCTGCACGGGGTGGACCGCAACCCGATGGCGGTGGAACTGACCAAGGTCGCGCTCTGGATCGAGACGGTGGACCCCGGCCTTCCCCTCGGCTTCTTCGACGCGCAGATCCGCTGCGGCGATGCGCTCTTGGGCGTGTTCGACCTGAAGGTGCTGCAAGACGGCATCCCCGATGCCGCCTACAAGCCGCTGACCGGCGACGACAAGGCCGTGGCGAAACACTATGCCGACAAGAACAAGCGCGAGCGCAGGGAACGCGGAAAGGTCGAATCCGGCTTCGGCTTCAACCGCGCGCGCGACCTGATGCGCGACTTCGCCGCCCTGCGCGCCATGCCCGAGGAAACCCTGGCGCAGATCGAGGCCAAGGCCGCCCGCCTGCGCGCCCTGACGGCGCAGGGGGCCGCGGCATGGCAACTTGAAACCGCCTGCGACCTCTGCACCGCGGCCTTCCTGTTGCCCAGGCTCAGGGGCGGCCCGCACGCCGGCCCCGATGGCCTGCCCCGGCGCGGGGCCGAGATGGTGCCGACCTCGGGCACGCTCTGGGAATGGCTGCGCGGCGTGCCGCCCTATGGCCCCCTGTTCGGCGCCGCCATCGACGCCGCCCGGGCCGCCCGCGCCTTCCACTGGCCGCTCGAGTTCCCCGACGTGATGGCCCGCGGCGGCTTCGACGTGGTGATCGGCAACCCGCCGTGGGAGGTGATGCAGCTTGGCGAAGAGGAATACTTTGCCACCTGGAAACCCGAGATCGCCGCCCTCGCTGGGGCCGCACGCAAGCGCGCCATCGCCGCGCTGGAAACCGGTGATCCGACCACCTTCCAAGCCTTCGTCCGAGACAAGCGCCAGTTCGAGGCCACCAACGAATTCGCCCGGGAATCGGGGCGGTTCGACCTGACGGCGCGGGGCAAGGTGAACACCTATGCCCTGTTCGCCGAGCTTTTCGCCGATCTCGCCCGCCAGAGGGCCGGGGTCATCGTGCCCACCGGCATCGCCACCGATGCCACCACCGCGCCCTTTTTCGCCCATCTGGTCGAGACGCGGCGGCTGGCGCGGCTGGTGGATTTCGAGAACCGCGCGGGCCTGTTCCCGGCAGTGGACAGCCGCATGAAATTCGCCCTGCTCACCCTCGGCCGCGACGAGCCCGAGGCGCATTTCGCCTTCTTCCTGACCGATCCCGCGCAACGGACCGAACCCGAGCGCAGCTTCACCCTTTCGCCCGATCAGATCGCCGCGATCAACCCCAACACTCGCACCGCGCCGGTCTTCCGCAGCCGCGCCGATGCCGCGCTGACCGCGAAGATCTACGGCAACGCCCCGGTGCTGATCGACGAGGGGCGGGGCGCGGCGGGCAACCCCTGGGGCGTCGCGTTCCGGCAGGGTCTGTTCAACATGACCTCGGACAGCGCCCTGTTCCGCACCGCCGCTCAGCTGGCCGCCGAGGGCTTTGCCCGCGACGGCACCGACTGGACGCGCGGCCCCGACCGCCTGGTGCCGCTTTACGAGGCGAAGATGATCCACCAGTTCGATCACCGGTTTTCGGGTTATGGCGCGCGCGGCGATGATCGAGGGTATCGTGTCCTTCCTGAGACAACGCCTGAAGAACACGCAGATCCAGGTTTCGATGTCGAACCATTTTACTGGGTTACAAAATCTGATCTTGAAGATAGGTTGTCCGAGCGGACAAAGGCGGGATGGCTTCTTGGGTGGAAAGACGTAACGGCAGCAACGAACGAGCGGACCGCGATCTTTTCCGTCATCCCCCGCGTGGCAGTCGGCCATACCCTTCCGCTTATGTTCTCTACCGCCACTACCGCACTGCTCGTCGGACTGTACGCGAACTTGAACGCATTGGTGACGGACTATACAGCTCGAAATGGTGTCGCAGGTCTGCACCTGACATATGGCTACCTCAAGCAGTTCCCGATTTTTGCGCCGAGCTTCTACACCGAACTCCGCCTCGCCTTTATCACCCCGAAGGTGCTGGAACTCACCTACACCTCGCACACCCTCGCCCCCTTTGCCCGCGATCTGGGTCATGACGGCCCGCCCTTCGCCTGGGACGAGGACCGACGCGCCCACCTCCGCGCCGATCTCGACGCCTTCTACGCCCGCGCCTACGGCCTGACCCGCGACGAGCTGCGCTATATCCTCGATCCCGCCGACGTGAAGGGCCCCGACTACCCCTCGGAAACCTTCCGCGTCCTCAAGGAAAAGGAAATCCGCCACCACGGCGAATACCGCACCCGCCGCCTCGTCCTCGCCGCCTGGGACCGGATGGAAGCGAGTGGCGAGTTCAAGGCCATGGGGATGGGATGATCCAGTCGCCCCAGAGCTTTGTCGTCAGCGAGGAATGCCGGAAGGCCGCCTGGCAGAACGGCTATCGCCGCGCCCTGGGCGAGGCGGAAGGCTGGGCGCGCTATGGGTCGACAACCGCGAAGGGCACCGTGTGGTTCGCGGCGGCGGGGCATGACGGGCCCTGGTTTCTGGCCCTCGATCACCTTGGTATCGTCGAGGAATTGAACCTGCCCAAGGCCGACGTGCCGGGCCCGGGCCTCGTGCGCTATGCCTTCCCGAACCTGACCGCGCTCTATGCCGTGATGCCCCGGGTCTACCAGTTGGGCGTGACGCTGCCCGACGGCCCGCTGGAGGAATTCCGTGCCGCCGTGGCCAACCTGCCCAAGAGCACCGAGGCCGAGCGGCTGGTCATCCAGCGCATTGGCCAGGATATCTTCCGCGATCGGTTGATGACCTATTGGCAAGGTCGCTGCCCCCTGACCGGGATCACCGATCCAGCCCTGCTGCGTGCCAGCCACATCATCCCTTGGAAGGATTGCGCCACCGACTCCGAACGGCTGGACGTGCACAACGGTCTGTTGCTCTCGGCGTTGTGGGACGCCGCCTTCGACCGAGGGCTGGTGACCTTCGATGAAGAGGGACTGCCTCAATTCTCACCCAAGCTGAGCGAAACGGCGCGCGCAGAGCTGCGCTGGCAATCGCCCATCCCGCTCACCGACAAACACCGCGCCCGCCTTGTCTGGCATCGGACGGAAGCCTTTGAGGACATCGAACCGTGAAACCTCGCGCGATCCGCTGACAGGTGCACAATTGTGCCCATCGCCGTACGAGACAGGTGCCGCCTTGCCGTGCCACTGTTCCGGCGCAACGAATCCCTGCCGTTCCTTGAAACCGTGAACCTGTGAACCGGGCCGTGCGATGCGCGGCGGTTAAGGCGTTCGGCGCTTCCCGTATTGATGTCGCCCGGCCCGGGCTTCACTCGAGTTGATTCTCCATGAAGCCGGATCAGAAGTCCGTCTCCAGATAAACCCCGGCGCAGTCGTAGGCGACAGCGGCCGCTGTTGCGCCGGTGTTGAGGAAGAGCCGGGGCGACAGGAATTGGGTTGCGGCGGGAAGGTCGGCGGTGATCTCCTGCTCGAAGATCGCGCTGGATACCTCGTCGACCACCCGCACCCAGACGGAACTGCTGTTCGGCGGCGCGGCGATGAACAGGGTCAGCACGCCGCCCGTCGCGATGGCAAAGCTCGCCCCCATGTCGGTCAGGGTCGGTGCGCCGGTCCCATCGTTTGCGACCAGTTGCCAACGGGTGTGGGTGCCGCGCTGGAAGCCGATGCCGATGCAGTTGATGGCTGCCGCCAGCGTGAGGGTGGTGGCCAGCGCCGCCGTCGATCCGTAGAGGCCGAAGAAGCCCATGCCGGTGGCCTGCAGCGTTGTCAGCGAAACTCGCGTCACGAAGGTCCACCCGCCCAAGCCTGCCGCATTACCGCGCCAGCAGGCCCAGCCTGCGGAGCGCTGGTCGGCCACCGAGTCCGCGACTGCCGCCGAGGTCAGCCGCCAGCGGCGCATCGATGCCGCGAGGTTGGTCGAAGCAAGGGTGGGATGCGAGACTGTGCCGACCGAAGTGATGGGCAGACCTTCGGTGGTGATTGTCGTCGTGACCGAGGGCGACCAGGTCGCGATGCGGTTCACTCCGAAATGCGGCTGCAGGGGGAAGTCCCGACCCGAGGGGCGCATCACGTCGATCCATGG
>NZ_JAANHS010000017.1 GCF_011174775.1 Rhodobacter calidifons | reverse complement strand
AGACGGCCTTCTTCCACCTGGGCAATCTGGTGGAATACGGCGACACGACGCAGATCTTCACCACCCCGAAGGACCCCAGGACCGAATCCTACATCACCGGACGGATCGGCTAAGGAGCGTCGTGATGACCGACCGCGACCAGCATATCATGGCGGCCTTCGACCGCGACCTCGAAGCCCTTCAGGCCCATTTCATCCGCCTGTCCGGGCTGGCCGAAACCGCGCTGACCGATGCGGCCAAGGCGCTGGAAAGCCTGGATCTGGCCGCCGCCGACCGGGTGATCGCGTCAGACCGCGCCATCGACGAGCTGGAAGAGTTCATCCAGATGGAAGCCGCCAGCATCATCGCCCGCCGTGCCCCCACCGCGGTCGATCTGCGGCGGCTACTGGCGGTCATGCGCGCCGCGCACAGCCTGGAACGCGTGGGCGACTATGCCAAGAACGTCGCCAAGCGCACCCGTGTCCTGCCGCAGTCGGCCCCGGTCGAAGGCCATGCAGGCACGATCCGGCGCATGGCGACCCTGGTCGTGCGCATGCTGGAGGAAGCCAGCCGGGCCCTGGTGCAGAAGGACGCGGCCCTTGCCGCCTCGGTGCGCAAGCGCGATCTGGACATCGACCAGATGTACAACACGCTGTTCCGCTCGCTTTTCACCTACATGATGGAAAGCCCGGCCAACATCGGCCCCTCGATGCATCTGCATTTCATCGCAAAGAACATCGAACGCGCCGGCGACCATGCCACGACCATCGCCGAACAGGCGCTTTACCTGGCCACGGGAGAGCTGCCCAGCGAACCCCGCCCGAAGGCCGGACTGGACATCTAGGGCTGACCCCGCCCGGTTGATCCCGCCGCAGCCTGCGACGCGACATGGCCCTTGCCATGGCGTCCTTCGTGGTTTCATCTGTCCGCCATGACACCCGCCGGAGGCGCGGCCCGAGCCGGTTGTGCCGCAGGCACAGAGACGCGACACGGGCTTGCGCGGAACGCGCTCGATTCACCCGCCGCCACGGCCCGCAGGACCCAGGATGACCCATTTCCGCCACCGCAAGTTCAACACCCGCGACACCTATCCCGAGCAGAAGCTGGACAACGACCTCGCTCAGGCCGTCGTCGCCCGGGGCCGCATCGTGTTCCTGCGCGGGCAGTGCCCGCAGGACCTGGACACGGCGCAGGACATCGGCAGCCATGATCCAGTCGAACAGACCCACAAGGTCATGCAGAACATCCGCCAGCTTCTGGAAGAGGTCGGCGGCCGGATGGAACATCTGTGCAAGATCGTGGTCTATCTGACCGATGTCCGCCACCGCGAGGCGGTCTACCGGACCATGGGCGAATACATCAGGGGTGTGCATCCGGTCTCGACCGGCGTCGTGGTGACGGCGCTTGCCCGGCCCTCCTGGCTAGTGGAGATCGACGGAACCGCCGTGATCCCGGACGACGAGGCATGACCTTTTCCATCGTCGCCCGCTGCGCCCGGACCGGGCAGTTCGGAATTGCCATTGCGTCCTCCTCCCCTGCCGTCGCGGCGCGCTGTGCGCATGTGCGCGCGGGCGTCGGGGCCGTTGCAAGCCAGAACGTCACCGACCCCGCCCTTGGCCCGCTGCTGCTGGACCGGCTGGCGCTGGGACTGCCGGCCAGCGAGGCTCTGGCGCAGGTGACCGATGGCCGTCCGCATATCGACTACCGCCAGCTGCTGGTGGTGGACGCCGCGGGCCGGACCGCGATCCATTCCGGGCGGCAGGTGCTGGGCCTCTGGGGCGAGGCGCAGGCCACCGATTGCGCGGCGGGGGGCAACCTTCTGTCCGACGCGCTGGTGCCGATGGCCATGGTCCGGGCCTTCACCACCGCGACCGGCCACCTGGCCGAGCGGCTGATGCAGGCGCTGGAGGCCGGGCTTGCGGCGGGTGGCGAGGCCGGGCCGGTCCACTCGGCCGGTCTGAAGTTGGCCGATCGGCTGGACTGGCCGCTGGTGGACCTCCGCATCGACTGGGCCGAGGACCCGATCGGCATGCTGCGCACCGCCTGGGACATCTATGCCCCCCAGATGGCCGCCTATGTCCAGCGCGCCGAGAACCCGACCCAGGCCCCCTCATACGGAGTTCCGGGGGATGAGTAGGCAAAAGATGAAGATTCTCTTGACGCTCACGGACAAGCCATTGATTTGCAACACCCCAATCAAGGCGCCGCGCGTGGTGGCCCGGAAGGCCGAAGGGCAGGACCAGTGACCGAGACCACCCATACCCTAGTCATCGGCGGCGGTCAGGCGGGGATCGCGACTTCCTCCCACCTCCAGAAGCACGGCATCCCGCATCTCGTCCTCGAACGCGACCGCATCGCCGAACGCTGGCGGAGCTGGCGCTGGGACAGCCTGGTGGCCAACGGCCCCGCCTGGCATGACCGCTTTCCCGAAGCCGAGTTCGAGGGGATCGACCCCGAAGCCTTCGCCCCGAAAGAGGCCGTCGCCGACTATTTCCAGCGCTTCGCCGAGGACCGCGCCCTGCCGATCCGCACCGGGGTCGAGGTGACACGGCTGGAGCGCGCGGAGGGCGGCTTTCGCGCCGCGACCGGCGGCGGGCCGATCCTGGCCCGCAACGTGGTCGTCGCCACCGGCCCCTTCCAGGTTCCGGTGATCCCGACCGTCATTTCCGACCCCACGATCACCCAGCTGCATTCCTGCCGCTACCGCAATCCAGACGCGCTTCCCGCAGGCGCGGTGCTGGTCGTCGGCGCCGGGTCCTCGGGGGCGCAGATCGCCGAGGAACTGGTCCGGGCGGGCCGCCGCACCTATCTGTCCATCGGCCCGCACGACCGCCCGCCGCGCCGCTATCGCGGCAAGGATTTCGTCTGGTGGCTGGGCAAGCTTGGCAAGTGGGACATGAAGGCGCCCACGCCGGGGACCGAACATGTCACCATCGCCGTCTCGGGCGCCTATGGCGGGCACACGATGGACTTCCGCCGCCTTGCAGGTCTTGGCGTCACGCTGCTGGGCCGGGCTGGAGACTGCCGCGACGGAGTGCTGCACCTTGCCGATGACCTGCGCCGCAACATCGAGGCGGGAGATCGGAACTACCTCTCGGTGCTGGACGAGGCCGATGCCTATGTCGCCGCCCACGGGCTGGACCTGCCCGAAGAGCCCGAGGCGCGAAGGCTGCTTCCGCTGCCGGACTGCGTGACCCACCCCCGGCTTACCCTGAATCTGGCAGAGGCCGGCATCCGCACGGTGATCTGGGCCACCGGCTTCCGCCTGGATTTCGGCTGGATCGACATGGACATCTGCCGCGAAGACGGGCGTCCCCGCCACCAGGATGGGGTCTCCGAGGTGCCCGGGCTCTACTTCATCGGGTTGCCCTGGCTGTCCTGCCGCGGATCGGCCTTCATCTGGGGCGCCTGGAAGGATGCCGAAAGGCTCGCCGCACATATCGCCGCACGCTGAACCCCAGCGCGTCCGACGCTGTTCCGCGAAAGGCCGACGAGGAGACGCAGTCGAACCAGGAGGCGTCACGAAGCCTTCAGCACACCGCGTTCGATCTGGTCCTGTTCGATCGACTCGAACAGCGCGCGGAAGTTGCCTTCGCCGAAACCCTCATCGCCCTTGCGCTGGATGAATTCGAAGAAGATCGGGCCGACCATCGTCCTTGAGAAGATCTGCAACAGGATCTTGGTCTCGCCGCCGTCAACGACACCCTCGCCGTCGATCAGGATGCCGTGCCTGGCCATGCGGTCCAGAGGTTCGGTGTGGCCCGCGACGCGAGTCTTGGACATCTCGTAATAGGCCATCGGCGGCTTGGGCATGAACTTCACCCCGGCCTCGGCAATCGCATCGACCGCCGCATAAAGATCATCGGTCCCGACGGCGATGTGCTGGATGCCTTCGCCGTTGTAACGCTTGAGATATTCGACGATCTGCCCGGTCTCGCCCCGGTCCTCGTTCACCGGAATACGGATCCGGCCGCAGGGGCTGGTCAGCGCGCGGGAATGCAGACCCGAGAACTTGCCCTCGATATCGAAGAACCGGATCTGGCGGAAGTTGAACAGGCGGCCGTAGAAGTCGAACCACTTGTCCATGTTGCCGCGATGGACGTTGTGGGTCAGGTGGTCGAGGTAGTGGAACCCCACCCCTTTCGGTTTCGGCGGCGCCACCCAGTCGAACTCGGCGTCATAGGGGGTCGCATCGCCGTAGCGGTCGGTGAAGTAGATCAGAGAACCGCCGATGCCGACGATGGCGGGCAGGTCCAGCGCTTTTCCAGGTCCGTCAAAGGGTTGCGCGCCGTTCTTCACGGCATGGGCGAAGGCATGCACGGCATCGACCACCCGCCAGCCCATCGACGGGGCGCAGGGGCCGTGATCCTCGACGAAGCGGCGGGCGTGGCTGCCGGGCTCGTCGTTCAGGATGTAGGTGATGTCGCCCTGCTGCCAGAGCTCGATCGCCCTGGTCTTGTGCCGGGCGGTGAGCGTGTAACCCATCCGGGCGAAGGTGGCGCGCAGCTCGTCGGGGTTCGGATGGGCGAATTCGACGAACTCGAACCCGTCGGTCCCGGCCGGATTCTCCGCCGAGATCACGGCGCGCGGGGCTGAATGCGGAAAGGGTCCCATGGGCGGCTCCTGAGGCTGGCACGGACTACCCTGTAAAGATGCCATGGCATGACCGCAGACGGCGCGCATTTTTTGGCTTGTTTTTCGAATATGATGCGCGTCCATTGCGCCTATGTTTTCAATTCCGCGAGTTTCACGCATGCTGGACGAGATCGATTCGCGCCTGCTGGCGGCGGTGCAGGCCAATGCCCAGATCACCGCGCAGGAGCTGGGCGACCTTCTGCGCCTGTCGGCCAGCCAGGCCGCCCGCCGCCGCGCGCGGCTGGAGGCAGAGGGGCTGATTACCGGCTATGTCGCCCGGCTTTCCCCGGCTCGGCTGGGGCTGACGGTGCAGGCCTTCGTCCAGGTGCAGATGGCCGCGCATTCGCCCGAGGCCGCGCGGGAGTTCCTGCGCCTGATCGCCACCCTGCCCGAGGTCGTGGCCTGCTGGACGCTGACGGGCGAGGCGGATTACCTCTTGCGGGTCTGGTGCGAGGACCTGCCCGCGCTGAACGCGCTGATCCACGAGCGGCTGTTGCCGAACCCGGCCGTGGCGCGCGTGCAGAGCCAGATCGTGATGGCCCAGCCCAAGGCCGATGCCGGGCTGCCGGTCTGATCCCCCGCCGATTTCCCCGCGGAAATCGGTCCGGAGCCTTCAAAGGCTCCGGTCCGGAATTCGTGAGAATTCCGGTGCCGCCGCGGGAAGGCAGCGCAACAGGACGCTGCGGATCATCGCCTCGCGTTCGGCAAGGGATTTGCCCTGGAGCGTCCGCATCTTGTGGCCCGCCGAGAGATCGGCGATCCCGTGGCTGGTGGCCCAGAGGGCGATGACATCGGTCTCGTCGCCGCCGAGCGCCCGGATCAGCCCGACCAGATGGTCGTAGGCCCGGCTGGCTGCCGCCGTCAGTTCGGGCGCGGCATAATCGGGTCGCGCCGAAGAGAAGATCAGGCGGAACAGAGCCGGCCTCGCCAGCGCAAATTCCAGGTAGCCCAGTCCCGCGCGGACCGCGCGGTCCCGGTCGTCCGTCGCGCCCTGTTCGCGGGCGTCCAGCGTGTCCTGGAACCGGGTGAAGCCCTCAACCGCCAGCGCGGTCAGGAGCCCGCCAGTATCGCCGAAATGATGCGCGGGGGCGGCATGGCTGACCCCGGCGCGTTTGGCGACGGAGCGGAGCGAGAACCCCTCGACCCCCTTTTCGGCAAGTTCGGCCTCGGCCGCCGCCAGAAGTGCGGCCCGGAGATCGCCGTGATGATAGGGTTTCTGTGACATTCTGAGTGCTTAGCCGGTCATCTTTCCAACGTAAAGATTTTTCTTGACGGCAGGGTGGGCTGCGCTGTAATCCTGACAATGTAAAGATGGGAAGGGAAAAGATGCCCGCCGACGCCCTGTTCCAGATTGCGAATCCCATGGCCCTGCTTGGCTGGCTGGCGCTTCTTGCCGCGCCGCTTGCGCCGCGACTGGCGCAGTCGGTGGCGGCGGCCACAGTGCCGCTGGTCCTGTCACTGGCCTATGCCGGTCTGGTCCTGGCCTTCTGGTGGGAGGCACCGGGCGGCTTCGGGTCGCTGCCCGAGGTGATGGCTCTGTTCACCCACCCGCACACAGCACTTGCCGGCTGGCTGCATTACCTGGCCTTCGACCTGTTACTTGGCGCCTGGGAGGTCCGCACCGCGCGGGCCGAGGGCATCGCGCATTGGGCGGTGATCCCCTGCCTGGTGCTGACCTTCCTTTTCGGTCCCGCAGGCCTTCTGGCCTTTGGCATCCTGCGTTTCACTTTGACCCGAAAGGTTCTGCCATGACCGCCATCCCTGCCCTGCCCCGCGCCTGGGCCGCCTCATCCCCCAACCCGCACCTGATGCG
This sequence comes from Rhodobacter calidifons, assembly GCF_011174775.1. GTDB lineage: Bacteria > Pseudomonadota > Alphaproteobacteria > Rhodobacterales > Rhodobacteraceae > Tabrizicola > Tabrizicola calidifons. Next base: position 51,087 of record NZ_JAANHS010000017.1, on the reverse strand, counting down.
CCTGACGCTGCTCGTGGCCCTGACCGCCCTGCCGGTGATGGCCGCCTACGGGCTGGACGGGCGCATGTTCCAGGGCGACAGCATCTGGCTGAAGCCCTTGAAGTTCCACCTGGCGCTGGTGGTCTATACCGGGTCGCTGGCGATCTACGCGATGCTTTTGCCCGAGGGCACGTTCACCTCGCGTCGCTGGCGGATCTATATCGGCGCGGTGGCGGCCTGCATCATCGCCGAGCTGCTGTGGATTGGCGGGGCGGCGGCGCTTGGCACCGCCTCGCATTTCAACACCGTTGGGCTCTGGGGGGTGATCTACCCGCTGATGGGTCTTGCGGCGGTGGTGCTGACCTCGCTGTCGCTGGCGATGGGCGTGGTGTTCTGGCGCCACCGGGCAGACCCCCCGATGCTGGCGCTGGCATTGGGTCTGGTTCTGACCTTTGTCCTCACCGTGCCGGTGGCCGGAACGATGTCATCGGGGACCGGGCATCTGGTGGGCACGCCAGTGACCGGTGCGCGGATGCCGCTGATGGGCTGGTCGCGGGAGGTGGGCGACCTGCGCCTGGCGCATTTCCTGGCGACCCATGCGATGCATGTTGTTCCCCTGGCCGGGCTGACGGGCAGCCGGGCAGCGGTCTGGGCGACGGCGGCGGGGTTCACGGCGCTGGTCGGCTGGTGCTTTGCCCGGGCCCTGATGGGTCTGCCGCCCTTCTGACGCTTCCCCTTCCGTGCGGGTCAGGCTAATACCCGCCCGGACGCAAGGGGATTGCCACATGCCGATGGAAAAGACCTTCAACGCCGCCGAGGCCGAAGCCCGCATCTCGCAGCGCTGGCTGAAGGCCAGGGCCTTCGGGGCCGGGGCCAATGCCAAGCCGGGACGTCCGGCGTTTTCGGTGATGATCCCGCCTCCGAATGTCACCGGCAGCCTGCATATGGGGCATGCGTTCAACAACACGCTGCAGGACATCCTGGTGCGCTGGCACCGCATGAAGGGCGACGACACGCTGTGGCAGCCGGGGACGGACCATGCGGGGATCGCGACCCAGATGGTGACCGAACGCGAGATGGCCGCGAACGGCGAGCCCTCGCGCAGGGAGATGGGACGCGAGAAATTCACCGCAAGGGTTTGGCAACAGAAACAGAAATCGCGGGGCACGATCATCGGGCAGTTGCAGCGGTTGGGCTGTTCCTGCGACTGGGACCGCGAGGCGTTCACGATGTCGGGTGCCCCGGGTGCCCCTGCGGACGAGGAGGGCAACTTCCACGACGCCGTCATCAAGGTCTTCGTCGATCTCTACAACAAGGGCCTGATCTACCGCGGCAAGCGGCTGGTGAACTGGGACCCGCATTTCGAGACGGCGATCTCGGACCTTGAGGTCGAGAACATCGAAGTCCCCGGCCACATGTGGCACTTCAAGTATCCGCTCGCGGGGGGCGAAACCTACGAATATGTCGAGAAGGACGCGGACGGCAACGTCACCTTCCGCGAGGTGCGCAACTATATCTCCATCGCCACGACGCGGCCCGAGACGATGCTGGGCGACGGGGCGGTGGCGGTTCATCCATCGGATGAACGGTATGCGCCAATCGTCGGGAAACTTTGCGAAATTCCGGTTGGGCCGAAAGAGCATCGCCGGTTGATCCCGATCATCACGGATGAGTATCCGGACCCGACTTTCGGCTCGGGCGCGGTGAAGATCACCGGGGCGCATGACTTCAACGACTATGCGGTGGCCAGGCGCGCGGGCATTCCCTGCTACCGGCTGATGGACACCCGGGCACACATGCGGGCGGACGGAGTGCCCTATGCTGAGGCGGCGAAGGTGGCGCAGCGGATGTCGCGGGCCTGGCTGGTGGCCAAGGGCTATGCGACGCCGGGGATCGCGGAGCAGCCGTTCACCCTGTCCGAGGCCGAGATCGACGCGCTGAACCTGGTGCCGGACGATCTGCGCGGACTGGATCGGTACGAGGCAAGAAAGCGCGTGGTCGAGGCGATCACGGCTGAGGGGCTGGCGGTGATGGTGCCCGCCCCGCCCGCGAAACCCCGCCCCGGGCTTGACCCGGGGCCTCTGGCCGAGCCAGGCGCTGCGGCATCGGACGAGGTCCCGGGTCAAGCCCGGGACGGGGTCGAGATGATCCCCTACGTCGAGTCCAAACCCATCATGCAGCCCTTCGGCGATCGGTCGAAGGTGGTGATCGAGCCGATGCTGACCGACCAGTGGTTCGTCGATACCGCGAAGATCGTGGAACCGGCGCTGGAGGCGGTGCGCTCGGGCCGGACGAAGATCATCCCGCCCTCGGGCGAGAAGACCTATTACCACTGGTTGGAAAACATCGAACCCTGGTGCATCAGCCGCCAGCTTTGGTGGGGACATCAGATCCCTGTCTGGTTCGACGAGGACGGCAACCAGTATTGCGCCGAAAACGAAGCCGCCGCGCAGGCCATGGCGCCCGGCCGCAAGCTCACCCGCGACCCCGACGTCCTCGACACCTGGTTCTCCTCCGGCCTCTGGCCGATCGGCACGCTCGGCTGGCCCGAACCCACGGAAGAACTGAAGAAATACTTCCCCACCTCGGTCCTTGTGACCGGGCAGGACATCCTGTTCTTCTGGGTCGCCCGGATGATGATGATGCAGCTGGCTGTGGTGAACGACGTGCCCTTCCGCACCGTCTATCTGCATGGCCTGGTCCGCGACGCCAAGGGCAAGAAGATGTCGAAGTCCCTGGGCAACGTCATCGACCCGTTGGAGATCATCGACGAATACGGCGCCGATGCGCTGCGGTTCGCCAACGCCGCGATGGCAAGCCTCGGCGGCGTGCTGAAGCTCGATACCCAGCGCATCGCAGGGTACCGGAACTTCGGCACCAAGCTGTGGAACGCCTGCCGCTTTGCCGAAATGAATGGCGTCTGGGAAGGTCACGCGACCGGCCCCGCCCCCAGCCCAGGGGCCACGGCGAACAAGTGGATCATCGGCGAGACGGCGAAGACGCTCGCCGAAGTGAACGAGTCGCTTGAGAACTTCCGCTTCGACACCGCCGCCGATGCGCTTTACAAGTTCGTCTGGGGCAAGGTCTGCGACTGGTATGTCGAATTCGCCAAGCCGCTCTTCGACGGCCCCGATGCCGAGGAAACCCGCAAGACCATGGCCTGGGTGCTGGATCAGTCGATGATCCTTTTGCACCCCTTCATGCCCTTCATCACCGAAGAGCTCTGGGGGACGACCGGACGCCGGGCGAAGCTTCTGGTGCACACCGACTGGCCAGAGCTGCCCGCGACGCTGATCGACCGCGCGGCGGAACGCGAGATGACCTTCGTCACCACGCTCATCGACGACATCCGCTCGGCCCGCGCGCAGGTGCATGTGCCGGTGGGGCTGAAGGCGGATCTGGTGGCGACCTCGCTGACCGACGAGGCCCGCGCCGCGTTTCAGCGCAATGAGGTGCTGATCAAGCGGCTGGCGCGGATCGACACCGTCACCGAAGGCGCGGCCCCGAAGGCCAGCATCGCCGTGGCGGCCGAGGGCGCGGCCTTCGCCATTCCGCTGGAGGGGCTTATCGACATTGCCGAGGAGAAGGCCCGCCTCCAGAAAGCTTGCGACAGGCTGCAAAAGGAGATCGGCGGGCTGAAAGGCCGGCTCGACAACCCGAACTTCGTCAAATCCGCGCCCGAGGATGTGGTGATGGAGGCGCAGTCGAACCTCGAGGCGCGGGTCGAGGAAGCCGCGAAACTTCAGGAGGCCCTGCGGCGGCTGTCTGATCTGGGCTGAGGCGCCAGGGTCCGACGGTCGGATGCCTCGGGGGGTGAGGCCGAAGGCCGAGGGGGGCAGACGGCCCCCGTGCGACCTCTGGTCCCTGGGGCCATCTTCCGGATGGAGGTGCCGCATGTCCTGGCTGTCCCGCCTGGCCGAACGCCAGATCCAGAAGGCCCGCATGAAGGGCCGGTTGCAGGGTCTGGAGGGGGAAGGCAAGCCCCTGCCCGACCGGCGAGGCGATGCCTTCGTCTCCCCCGGCGATGCCGTGGGGTTCAGGATCATGGCCGAAGCCGGGGTCCTGCCCGAGGAGATCACGCTGAAGAAGCAGGTCATCGCGCAGCGGAAGGTTCTCGCGGGTCTGACGGATCAGGCCGAGCGGAAGGCCGCGATGGCCGAGCTTGCCCGGCTGGAGATGCGGCAGGCCATCGCCGAAGAAAGCCGCAGGAAGTTCCTGCGCTGAGGTCTTGCGTGGGTCTTGCCTGCGTGCCAGCTTCGCGGACATGAGCCGTTTCCTGACATCCCACGCTGCAGCCCTGCCCTCGACCGTGCCCTTCACCGGCCCCGAGGCTCTGGAGCGGCAGACGGGCGTGCCGTTCCGCGCAAGGCTCGGGGCGAACGAGAGCCTGTTCGGGCCTTCCCCGCACGCCGTGGCCGCGATGCAGGAGGCCGCAAAGGGCGCCTGGATGTATGGCGACCCGGAGAACCACGATCTGAAACAGGCGCTTGCGGCCCATCATGGGGTGACGCCCGCGCATATCGCCGTAGGACCGGGGATCGACGGGCTTTTGGGGCTGGTGTGTCGGCTGGTGCTGGAACCGGGCACGAAGGTGGTGACCAGCCTTGGCGCCTATCCGACCTTCAATTTCCATGTGGCCGGCTATGGGGGCGTGCTGACGCGGGTACCCTACCGGGGCGATCACGAGGACCCCGAGGCCTTGCTGGAGGCCGCGCGCCTGACCGGGGCGCGCCTGATCTACCTTGCCAACCCGGACAACCCGATGGGGTCGCATCATCCGGCGGCGGTGGTCGAGGAGATGGTGGCGAACCTGCCGGAGGCGAGCCTGCTGATCCTGGACGAGGCCTATGCCGACCTTGCGCCGCCCGGCACGGTGCCGGTGATTGCTGCGGATCATCCGCAGGTCATCCGGATGCGGACCTTTTCCAAGGGTTACGGGCTTGCCGGCGCTCGGGTGGGCTATGCGATCACCAACCCCGATCTTGCGCTGGCCTTCGACAAGATCCGCGATCATTTCGGGATGAGCCGGGTAGCCCAGGCTGGCGCTCTGGCTGCACTTGCCGATCAGGCCTGGCTGCAAGGCGTGCGGGAGCGGACGGTTGCGGCGCGGGTGCGGCTGGCCGGGATTGCGCTGGCGAACGGCCTCAGGCCCCTGCCCTCGGCCACCAACTTCGTCACCATCGACTGCGGCCGGGATGGAGACCACGCGCGGCGCGTACTGGCAGAGCTGGCGGCGCTGGGGGTGTTCATCCGGATGCCGGGGGTGCCGCCCCTGGACAGGTGCATCCGGATCAGCCTGGGAGATGACCAGACGCTTGATATTCTTGAGGAATGTTTGCCCCTGGCGCTGAAGGCCGCAGGCTGACTATTCCGCCGCGAGATCGGGCTTGGCTGGCCCGAGGGCAGGCGCCTTGCCGGGTGTCGGCAAGTCCGCCGGTCCTAGGCGTTTTGCCGTCGGGATCGGCTCTTCCAGAAGAAGCCGGGAGGAGGGCGACGGCGGCGCGGCCGCCTCGACCAGCGGGCGGCGGAAGACGAGGACATTCTGGAAGGTCGTCCTGGTGCCGGTAAAGCCCACGCGTTCCTCGCAGGGCAGCGTATCGGCGCGCACATAGTCCCAACCTTCGGCGCCAAGCTGGTTCATCAGATTGGCCAGCGCATGGGCAAAGCGGTCCTCGGTGGTCTTCACCCCCCGCGCCTTTTCGCCCCGCCTGGGGGCCGGAATGACCTTGAACTCGAAACGCTGCATCGGGTTGCTCCCGCACTGTCCGGGGAAACACATAGAAGATTCTGCGGCCTGCCGCAAATCACGGAAAGCTTTTCCGGCAGAAGCGCGCCCGATGGGCAACAGGGCAACCCAGGATCCTTCGAAGGATCTTGCAAGACCTTTCGAGAATTCCTGGTCCCAGGCTTACAGCCCAAGCTTCTTGGCCACCAGCGCGTTGACCGTTGCCGGGTTCGCCTTGCCGCCCGTGGCCTTGATGACCTGGCCGGTGAACCAGCCCGCAAGCTTCGGGTTGGCCTTGGACTTTGCCACCTGCTCGGGGTTGGCGGCGATGATCTCGTCCACGGCCGCCTCGATGGCGGCGGTGTCGGTGACCTGCTTCATCCCGCGCGCCTCGGCGATCTGCGCCGGGTCGCCGCCTTCGGTATAGACGATCTCGAACAGGTCCTTGGCCATCTTGCCGCTGATCGTTCCGGCGGCGATCAGGTCGATGATCCCGCCCAGCTGCGCGGCCGAGACCGGGCTTTCGCTGATGTCGTGGCCTTCCTTCTTCAGCCGGCCGAACAGTTCGTTGATGACCCAGTTCGCGGCCATCTTGCCGTCGCGGCCCCGGGCCACCGCGTCGAAGTAGTTCGCTGCGTCGAGTTCGGCGGTCAGCACGTTCGCATCATAGTCGGTCAGGCCGTAATCGGCCATGAAACGCGCCTTCTTGGCATCCGGCAGTTCCGGCATCCGCGCGGCGATGTCATCGACCCAGGCCTGTTCGATTTCCAGCGGCAACAGGTCTGGGTCGGGGAAATAGCGGTAGTCATGCGCCTCTTCCTTGGAGCGCATCGATCGGGTTTCGTTCCGGTCGGGGTCGTAGAGGCGGGTTTCCTGCACCACCTCGCCGCCGTCCTCCAGAATGGCGATCTGGCGCCGCGCCTCGTATTCGATGGCGGCCTGGATGAAGCGCATCGAGTTCATGTTCTTGATCTCGCAGCGCGTGCCGAGATGGCTGAAGTCCTGGGTGGCCTGATACTTCTCATAAGCGCCCGGCCGGCAGACCGAAACGTTCACGTCGGCCCGCAGGTTGCCATTCTGCATGTTCCCGTCACAGGTGCCAAGGTAGCGCAGGATCTGGCGCAGCTTGGTCACATAGGCAGCCGCTTCCTCTGGCCCCCGGATGTCGGGGCGGCTGACAATCTCCATCAGCGCCACACCCGTCCGATTGAAATCGACGAAACTCAGGTTCGGGTCCATGTCGTGGATGGATTTCCCGGCGTCCTGTTCCAGATGGATCCGTTCGATCCGCACCCGGCGGGCGATGCCGGGGCCCATCTCCACGATCACCTCGCCCTCGCCCACGATGGGGTGGTAAAGCTGGCTGATCTGATAGCCCTGCGGCAGGTCGGGATAGAAATAGTTCTTGCGGTCGAAGGCCGAGACCAGGTTGATGCGCGCCTTCAGACCCAACCCGGTGCGCACCGCCTGTTCGACGCAGAATTCGTTGATGACCGGCAGCATCCCCGGCATCGCGCAATCGACGAAGGAGACATTCGAATTGGGTTCCGCCCCGAATGCGGTCGAGGCGCCCGAGAAGAGCTTGGCGTTGGACGAGACCTGGGCATGGATCTCCATCCCGATGACCAGTTCCCAGTCGTGCCTGGCCCCGGCAATCACCTTGGGGGTCGGCGCGGTATAGGTCAGGTCAAGCATGTCTCGCCTCCGGCTGCGGTCCTGCCGGCCGGTTTAGGCCGCGCGGCGCGACAGGGCAATAGGCGACTGGGCAGCGGACGACCGGGCAGCGGGCTGCGGGCAGAGGATCTGTCAGCTGCGGCGCACCAGAGTGCCAAGACCCTCGCCACGCCGCACGATCCTTGCGCCGCGTTTCAGCGCCGGGCCGAAGACCTCGGCCAGGGCAAAGGCCAGGCTTTCGGGCCCCGTGGTCCAGCAATCCATCTGGATCTCGCGCAGACGGTTCCACAGCACATCGGACAGCGCGGCGCGGACCTTGGTCAGCGCATAGGCGGCCGAGGCGCCTTCCTTGCGGAACTCCATGGCCAGGCCCGACAGAAGATGCGCCGAGACATTGGCCCGATGCTGGCATCCGGTCGCGGACTGGTAATCCGCAATCGCCTCGCAGAAATATTCCAGGTCCACCGTCGGCGACAGGTCCCCTAGCACCTTCATCGCCGTGAAATGGTAGACGGCATAGGCTGCCTTGCCGGTCACGCCTTCGGTCATGCGCACGGCGCGGCGCGCCTCGCGTTCGAAACCGGACAGCGTGCCGTGCCAGCCCGGAAGCATGTTCACGGCATGGGCGGCATGGGCCTCGGCATCTTCGGGATCAAGATCGACCCAGTCCTCGTACCATTCGCGGCAGACCGCGACACCGTCCTCGATCCCCGGCAGCAGCGCATAGCGGGTGGCGGCCAGAAGCGGCGACATCTCCTCGATCGGGTCGAACTCTGTCACCAGCGCCTCGGCCCGTTCGTAATGCGCGGCCCCTTCCTCCCAGGCATCGCGCGAGATCTGACCGTCCGGGACGGACCTGCGACGGGCAGAGGCCATGTCGATATGGCCCTGCGCCAGCACCTGGGCGGCGCAGTAATCCTCGGAGTGCCGGTCAAACAGGGCTTCCAGCGCGGCAAGTTCGGCCTTTGCGGCCGTCCAGTCCCCGGCCGCGATGGCGGCGGACAGGCCGGCCCGCATCCCCTCGCTGATCAGGGGCGCAACCCGGCGGCCGCCCGAGGCCATCACCCGTTCCTGGTCGGTATAGCGCAGCGCCTCGAGCAGATCGGTCCATTCGCCGGCCGCCGCCATGGCGGCATGATCGTCGCGCACGCAGTCCCATTCGGTCCGTTCGGCGCCGATCCGCATCACCGGCGCGTCAAGCCGGGCGATCACCTGGTCCGCCGTCAGCCCGTCCGGCATCGGGCTCGCCGCACCCAGCTGCGCACGCAGGGCGGCGGCATCTTCTTGCTGACCGCGACCCGACCGGGTTTTCACAAGCATGAGTGAAGGTGTAACTAGCATCGACTCGCCCCCCGGCAGGGAGCGCCTGCCTTGCAGGAAACCTGCCGCCGGATCAGGGCGAAAAAAGGGAAATGCAGTGATCTTCGGGTGACTTTGCCATGCTGGCTCGTGGAATGATCGGATTGTTCGCAGCGGCTTCGCTGGTGGCTTGCGTGAAGACCGAGCCGGCAGAGCCGATGGGATTCGTCGCGCCGCCGATGCAGTGGGACCACCATCCTGAAGCAGAAGAATGGACCGAATCGACGCTTGTCGCCTTGTCAACCAAGGATCCGGTCCTGTCCGAACGGGTGCCCGCCGACATCGAGACCTGGTGCCCGGGCTACGCCAGCGCGACCGTGCCGGAACGCCGCGCCTTCTGGGCAGGCCTGCTGTCGGCCGTCGCCAGATACGAAAGCACCTGGAACGAGAAGGCTTCGGGCGGCGGCGGTCGCTGGATCGGGCTGATGCAGATTTCTCCGCGGTCGGCGGCCAACTATGGCTGCGAGGCAACCTCGCCCATTGCGCTGAAGGATGGCGAGGCGAACCTGGAATGTGCGGTCGAGATCATGTCGACCCAGGTCGCCAGGGACGGGATGGTCGCCGGCGCGGGCGACCGGGGCATCGGTCGCGACTGGGCGCCGCTGCGGTCCGAGGAAAAGCGCATGGCGATGGCGGCCTGGACCCGCGCGCAGCCCTATTGCAAGGCCGGCTGACCGGCACCTGCCGATCCGGCGGGATGCAGCGACCTCGACCAGCGTCCCGGCACCGGCGCCCTACACATCGGCTTTGTCAAGCGAATTGACGAAAGGGATGCCGGCCCTGCGGCGCAGCGCGAACCGGCGAGCCGCGGCGATCCTGGCCTGCACCTGGCCAGTCAGCCGGCGCATCGCATCGGCGGTCGCCCCGCCATGGATGATCCAGAAATACGAGCCTGCCATCAGACCCAGAAGCGCGATGATGTATGGCATGCCTCACCCCCTGCCGGACAGGCGGCTCGATAACCGGACAGAACGGCAACTTTGTGGCAGGCCGGACCGCGCTCAGCCTGCCCCCAGCATCCTTTCGACCATCTCGCGCAGATCGCTGCTCAGGTCGGGGGCCGCCAGTATCCGCTCCAGCTCGGCCCGGGCCCGCTTGCGCCGCGCGGCATCATAGCGCGGCCAGGTCTCGAAGGCGGTCGAGACGCGGGCCGCCGTCTGCGGGTTCAGGGGATCGAGCTTGAGCAGCCAGTCGGCGACCAGACGGTAACCTGCGCCCGAGCGGTGGTGGAAACCTGCGTGATTGGCAGCCAGGGCCCCGATGACGGTCCGGAACCGGTTGGGGTTCTTCCAGTCGAAGCCGGGCGCCCCGATCAGCCGCGCCGCCACGGCGGCCGCTTCGGCCGGCTCGGCATGGGCGATCTGGAGCGCGTGCCACTTGTCCATCACATTCGCGTCCCGGCCCCAGCGCGCGGCGAAGCTGACCAGTTCCGCCTGCCCCTGCCCCACCTCCAGCAGCGCGGACAGCGCGCCCACCTCTTCGGTCATGCTGCGGGCGCGGGCAAAGGCCGAGGCCGCAAGCCGGCCGCCGTCGCGCCGCGACAGAAGGCCCAGCGCCGCGATCTTCAAGGCCCGCCGCCCCGCCTGCGCTGCCGAGGGCGAGAAGGGTGCATTGTCGTCCAGGTCCCTGTAAAGCCGCGACAATCCCTCGCCCAGCCGGATTGCCAGGGCCCCGGCCATCTCGCGCCGGGCGGCGTGGATCCTGGCCGGGTCCGGGATCCGGCCCATGGCGTGAATGGTCTGGGCGATGTCGTCCTCGGCCGGCAGGCGCAGGCACAGCGCGCGGAAGGCCGGGTCCAGCGTGTCGTCGAAGGTCACGGCGGCCAGCGCATCCAGCCAGGCCGGAGAGACCGGGGCCCCCTTCAGCGCCATCGCGGCCATGACCTCCTTGGCCAGGGCCCGCCCCGCCTCCCACTTGTTGAAGGCGTCGGTGTCATGCGCCAGCAGAAAGGCGCGTTCCTCGGGCGGGGCCTTGCGCTCCAGCACCACGGGGGCGGAAAAGCCGCGCAGGATCGAGGGGACGGGTTTCGCCGCCAGCCCCTCGAAGCGGAACGACTGCTTCGCGCGGGTCATCTCCAGCATGATCGTCGGCACCACCTCGTCGCCATTGGGGTTCAGAAGCCCCACCTTGATCGGGATGACCTTGGGCTGCTTCACCGGCTGGCCGGGGGTGGGCGGGTTCTTCTGGGTGAAGGTCAGGGTATAGATGCCGTCGTTCCAGGCTTCCTCGACCTTCAGACGCGGCGTGCCGGCCTCGGTATACCACAGCTTGAACTGCGACAGGTCCCGCCCGGTCACATCTTCGAAGACCTTCAGCCAGTCCTCGATGGTGGCGGCTTCGCCATCATGGCGGTCGAAATACAGGTCAAGCGCGCGCTGGTAGGCCTGATCCCCGACCAGCGATTTCAGCATCCCGATGACCTCCGCCCCCTTCTCGTAGACCGTGGCGGTGTAGAAGTTGTTGATCTCGACAAAGCTTTCGGGGCGCACCGGATGCGCCAGCGGCCCGTCATCCTCGCGGAACTGGCGGCTGCGCAGCGTCACCACATCCTCGATCCGGCGCACCGCGGGCGACCGCATGTCGGCCGAGAACTGATGGTCGCGAAAGACGGTCAGCCCCTCTTTCAGGCACAGCTGGAACCAGTCGCGGCAGGTGATGCGGTTGCCGGTCCAGTTGTGGAAATACTCATGCGCGATGATCGCCTCGATCCGCGCGTAATCGTCATCGGTGGCGGTGTCCGGCGAGGCAAGGACATAGCGCGAGTTGAAGATGTTCAGCCCCTTGTTCTCCATCGCGCCCATGTTGAAGTCGTCCACCGCGACGATGTTGAACACGTCCAGGTCGTATTCGCGGCCATAGACCTGTTCGTCCCAGCGCATCGACCGGATCAGGCTGTCCATCGCATAGGCGCAGCGGTCCTCGTCGCCGGGGCGGACCCAGATGTTCAGATCGACGGGACGGCCCGAGGCGGTGACGAACTTCGCCGAATGGGCGCGCAGGTCGCCGGCGACCAGGGCGAAGAGGTAGGCCGGTTTCGGCCAGGGGTCGTCCCATTCCGCCCAGCCCTGTCCCTGGCCCGCAGGATTGCCGTTCGACAGCAGCACCGGCAGGTCGCTTTCGATCCGCACCTTGAAGCGGCTCATCACGTCGGGCCGGTCGGGGTAGTAGGTGATCTTGCGGAAGCCCTCGGCCTCGCATTGGGTGCAGTACATGCCGTTCGACATGTATAGGCCTTCCAGCGCCGTGTTGCCTTCGGGCGCGATTTCGACCTCGGTCTCCAGCGTGAAGGCGCCAACGGGAAGCTCGTGCGCGGCGATGGTCAGCGACCGCGCATCAAGCGTCGGCGTGATCGCCTGGCCATCCAGACGGCAGGAGACAAGCTTCAACCCCTCGCCATCGAGGCGCAGGTGATCGCGGTCCTTGCGCGCGGGGTTGGGGCGGATGTTCAGCCGGGCAAGGACTCGGGTTGCCGTGGGGTGCAGCCGGAAGGTCAGGTCCACTTTGTCGATGAGGTGGCTGTAGGGCAGGTAATCGGCCAGATAGACGGTCTTCTGCTCGGACATGAAGGGCTCCTTTGACCCGGCAGGCTAGGGCCAAACGCACCGGACGCAAGGGGGCGGCCGGTAACAGTCTTTTGCCGCTTTACGAATCCGCCGACACCGCTACATCTATGTTCCATGAATGTTCTCGTCTGGTTCAAGCGCGACCTGCGCCTGCACGACCATCCGGCACTGTCGCTCGCGGCGGGTCTGGGGCCGGTGCTGCCGCTTTATGTGGTGGAGCCGGAGCTGTGGGCAGAGCCCGATGCCTCGGCCCGGCAATGGGAATTCCTGGCCGAAAGCCTGGCCGATCTGCGGGTCGCGCTGACCGGGGCGGGCGCGCCGCTGGTGGTGCGCACGGGCGATGCGGTCGAGGTGCTGGCCAGCCTCTGCCGTCGCCATCGGATCACCCGCATCGTCAGCCATGAAGAAACGGGCAATGCCTGGACCTTCGCACGCGACCGTCGGGTGGCCGGCTGGGCGCGCGGTGCGGGGATCGACTGGGTGGAACTGCCGCAGTCGGGCGTGGTGCGGCGGCTGCCGTCGCGCGATGCCTGGTCGGCCCGGCGGGATGCCTTCATGGCCGGCCCCACCCTGCCCGCCCCGGCGCTCTGCCCGGTCGAAGGGGTCGAGCCCGGCCCCATCCCCTCGGCCCGGGCGCTTAAGCTTGCCGCCGACCCCTGCCCGCACCGCCAGCTTGGCGGCCGCGCCCGTGGGCTTGACCTGATGGACAGCTTCCTGACCCGGCGCGCCGAGCCCTACCGCACGGCCATGTCCTCGCCCCTGTCGGCCGAGCGCGCCTGTTCCCGCCTGTCGCCGCATCTGGCCTTAGGCACCCTGTCGGTCCGCGAAGTCGTGCAGGCGACCGTCGCGCGGGCTGCCGAACGGCCCGGCGGCCGCTGGGGCGGGGCGCTGGCCAGCTTCCAGGCGCGGCTGGCCTGGCGCGACCATTTCATCCAGAAGCTGGAGGACGAACCGGCGATCGAGACCCGCTGCCTGCATCGCGCGGCCGAAAGCCTGCGCCCGCGCGACCCCGACGCCGCGCGGCTGGCCGCCTGGGAGGCGGGCGAGACCGGCCTGCCCTTCCTGGACGCCTGCCTGCGCTATCTGCGGGCGACCGGCTGGCTGAACTTCCGGATGCGCAGTATGGTGATGGCGGCGGCCTCCTATCACCTCTGGCTGGACTGGCGGGCGACCGGCGCGATCCTGGCCCGCCGCTTCACCGATTACGAGCCCGGCATCCACTGGCCGCAGGTGCAGATGCAGTCGGGCACCACCGGGATCAACACGCCGCGGATCTACAATCCGGTCAAGCAGGGCCTTGACCAGGACCCGACCGGCGCCTTCACCCGGGCCTGGGTGCCCGAACTGGCCGCGGTGCCGGATCGCTTCCTTCAGACCCCCTGGGCCTGGGAGGGCGCGGGCACCCTGCTGGGCAGGCGCTATCCGGCGCCCATCGTCGACCCCGCCGCCGCGCAGCGGGCGGCGCGCGATGCGATCTTCGGCCTGCGCCGCCGCGCCGACCGGGGCGAGATCGCCGCCATCGTCAGTCGTCACGCCAGCCGCGCCGACCCCCGCTTCGTGAACGACCGCAGCCCGCAGCGCCGCCCCCGGCCCGCACCGGCGGGCCAGCTGTCGCTGGACCTCTGACCATGGCGCGGATGCGGAAGAAGGCCGACCTGCCGCAGAAGACCTGCGCCACCTGCGGTCGGCCCTTCGCATGGCGGAAGAAGTGGGCGAAGGTGTGGGACGAGGTGCGCCACTGTTCCGACCGCTGCCGCAGCGCGCGCGGCGGTGCCGCCAGGGCCAAACCCTGATCCCGACCGGATGCCGCCCCGGCAACCGTGCGGCTTGACGCTGCTTTCCGGCCCGTCCTGCCGACGGTCCCGTCATCAAGGCCGCCCGATGCCCCGCGATCCCCGCTGCGACATCCTGTTCGAACCCCTCCGCTTCGGCCCGGTCACCGCCCCAACCGCTTTTGCCAGACCCCGCATGCCACCGGCTTCGGCTGGCAGCGCCCGCAATCCGGCCCTTCCCTGCGCGGCGTAAAGGCCGAGGGCGGCACGGGCGATCCCGGCCTGACAGAGCGTGCCGACGGGGACCGCGACCTGACGCTCGCAACTCAGCGTTGCGAGGGGAGAGCCGGTCATCCCTTCAGGCCATGAGCGTATTCCTCAGGCTGAGTGACCACCGTACCCCAACCGTCATAAAAGCCCATGTCCTTGTGCGCCCTGGCCGTGTCGGCATTGCGATGGCGCGCGATGGCGGTGTATTTCGTCCGCCCGTTGCCGATATCCTCGAAGGTCAGGATCGCGGTCATGAAGGGTTCGGGCGTCGGCTTCCAGCCTTCGGTATAGGCATCGGTGAACACCAGCTTTTCATTCGGAACGACTTCCAGATAGACACCGTGGTTTTGCATCTCGTTGCCGTCCACCAGGAAGGTCGTGTTGCAGCGGCCGCCGACGCGGACGTCCAGATCGCAGGCGGTCACCTTGTGCGGTTTCGGGACGAACCAGTGCACAAGGTGTTCGGGCGTGGTCCAGCACATGTAGAGGATTTCGCGCGGGGCGTTGACCTCTCGGGTCAGGACAAGGTCCAGTTCGGGGTCGAAGTCGGGCAGGGTTTCGGCGGTCATTTCTCGCGGTCCTTCATCAGGTTCATCACAGAGTCGTCCAGGCGCTCCAGACGGGCCTCCCAGACCCGACGCTGTTCGACCAGCCAATCGGTCATCGGCTCCAGCGCCTTGGGCTGGAAGGCGCAGGACCGGACGCGGCCGTTCTTCCGGGTTGACACCAGCCCCGCCTCCTCCAGCACGGAAAGGTGGCGCAGGATCGTCGGCAGCCTGAACCCCGACAGACCGGCCAGTTCCGTCACCGGCGCAGGCCCCTTGGCCAGCCGGTTCAGCATCATGCGCCGGGTCGGATCGGACAGCGCGTGGAACAGTAGGTCGAGATGGGATTCATGCTTAGCCATATCGCTAACCATATACGCCTGACCGAGTTTGGAAAGCAAAAGTTAGCTGATTGGCGAAGTTTTTGATCTTCCGCTAATCCCGACAGGTGATTTTCGGCTTTGCTTGAAATTCCGCGCCCGCTTTCCTTTGCCCGCGCCTCCGCCCTCGCCTATTGTGTGCCAAGGCATACAAAGCGGCCGTGCGCTTGCGGAGGGACAGGATGACCGAACGTCTGGATCGTGCGGGGCTGAAGGTGGATGCGGTTCTGGCCCGCTTTCTTGAGGACGAGGCGCTGCCCGGCACCGGGATCGAGGCCGGGGCCTTCTGGTCGGGCTTCGCCGGGCTGCTGGCCGACTTCGCGCCGCAGAACCGGGCGCTGCTGGCCAGGCGGGATGCGTTGCAGGCGCAGATCGACGCCTGGCACATCGCCCGGCGCGGACAGCCGCACGACCACGCGGCCTACAAGGCCTTCCTGGCCGAGATCGGGTATCTGCTGCCCGAAGGTCCTGCCTTCACCATCGAGACCACGAATGTCGATCCCGAGATCGCCAGGGTTCCGGGACCTCAGCTGGTGGTGCCGATCACCAACGCGCGCTACGCGCTGAACGCGGCCAATGCGCGCTGGGGCAGCCTGTATGACTGCCTTTACGGGACGGACGCCATGGGGTCCCTGCCCCCTTTGGGCGGCTATGAACGGGGCCGGGGGGCCCGGGTGATCGCCCGGGCGCGGGTGTTCCTGGACGAGGCGTTTCCGATTGCCGGGACGAGCCACGCCGATGTGCGGCGCTATCACGTGAAGGACGGCCAGCTTCTGGTCGATGACCTGCCGCTGGTGCAGCCCGAGAAGTTCGTAGGCTACCGGGGCAATCCCAAGGCCCCGGATGCCGTGCTGCTGCGCAACAACGGGTTGCATGTCGAACTGGTGTTCGACCGGGCGCATTTCATCGGCTCGCGCGATCAGGCGCTGCTGGCGGATGTGCAGCTGGAAAGCGCGCTGACGGCGATCATGGACTGCGAGGATTCGGTCGCCTGCGTGGATGCCGAGGACAAGGTCGGCGCCTACCGCAACTGGCTGGGGCTGATGAAGGGCAACCTGTCCGAGGTGTTCCAGAAGGGAGGCCGGACGGTCGAACGGCGGCTCAACCCGGATCGGGAGTATCTGGACCCAGAGGGTCGCCCCTTTACCCTGAAGGGCCGCGCGCTGATGTGGGTGCGGAACGTGGGCCATCTGATGACCAACCCCGCGATCCTGTTGCCGGATGGGTCGGAAGTGCCCGAGGGGCTGATGGACGCGATGGTGACGGTGGCCATCGCGCTGCATGACCTGAGGAAGACCGAGGGGATGCGGAACTCGGTGATGCGGTCGGTCTATGTGGTCAAGCCCAAGATGCACGGGCCGGAGGAAGTGGCCTTTGCGGACGCCGTGATGGCGCGGGTGGAGGATGTGCTGGGCCTTCCCCGCAACACCGCGAAGCTGGGGATCATGGACGAGGAGCGGCGGACCTCGGTGAACCTGAAGGAGTGCATCCGGGCGGCGAAGGGGCGGGTGGCATTCATCAATACCGGATTCCTGGATCGGACCGGGGACGAGATTCACACCTCGATGGAAGCCGGGCCGTTCAGCCGGAAGGACTTCATCAAGCGGAAGTCCTGGATCACGGCCTATGAGAACCTGAACGTCGATATCGGGCTGGAATGCGGGTTGTCAGGACGCGCGCAGATCGGCAAGGGGATGTGGGCGATGCCGGACCAGATGGCGGCGATGCTGGACGAGAAGATCGCCCATCCCCGCGCCGGGGCGAATACGGCCTGGGTGCCCTCGCCCACCGCCGCCACGCTGCATGCGCTGCACTACCACAAGGTCGACGTCTTCGCGGTGCAGGCGCGGCTGGCCAGGGGCGGGCGGCGGGCGCATGTGGACGGGATCCTGGACATCCCGCTGGCAAGCTTCCGGGCCTGGAGCCGGGAGCAGGTGATGCGCGAGGTCGAGAACAATGCGCAGGGCATCCTGGGCTATGTGGTCCGGTGGATCGACCAGAGGGTGGGCTGTTCCAAGGTGCCGGACATCTACGATGTGGGGCTGATGGAGGACCGGGCGACCTGCCGGATCTCGGCCCAGCACATCGCGAACTGGCTGCATCACGGGGTGGTGAGCCGGGACGAGGTGATGGCGGCGATGCGGAAGATGGCCGCGGTGGTGGACCGGCAGAATGCGGGCGCTCCGGCCTACCGGCCGATGGCCCCGGCCTTTCAGGGGGCAGCGTTCCAGGCGGCCTGCGATCTGATCTTCAAGGGGCGGGAGCAGCCTTCGGGCTATACCGAACCCCTGCTCCACGCCTGGCGGCTGCGGGTCAAGGCGGGGTGAGGGTCCACGCGCGGCGCGGTCGGCAGGCCCCGGGGCCTCGGCGGTCATGGACCGTCGCCCTCGCTGCCGGGTCGGGGCGTCGATCGGATTGAGCGCCTGACGGCGCAAGCCTTCTGTCTCGCCTCTGGCGCAGAGCGCCAACCGGCTCGGGCGCCGGGGGTTTCCACCCCCGGACCCCCGGAGAGTATTTGCCACATGGGCAAGTCAGGGCGTGCGGCCAGGTGTCGGGGCGGGAGTCGGGGCGGGTCGGATGGGTCCACCCGGATAGGCGGTGCCCCAGACATTTGCCGCCTCGCGGGCGAGAGTCTGCGCCTCGGCCCGGGTCAGGCGGGCCCTGGCGGCTTCGGGGCAGCCGGTTTCGCGCAGGGCACGTTGCCAGAGACGAAGGACCGAGGCCGCGCTCCAGGGGAGTGCGGCCCCGGCCAGCCAGAGCCTGAGATCGCGGGGAAGCCGGTCATAGGCGGCCATGGGATCGGTCTGGCGCCAGCGGGCACGGGGCGAGCGGAGGTTCCGGGTCATGCCGCCTGACGCCGCCAGAGGGGGAACGGATCGGAAAAGCCGGTCCAGGCCTCGGGCGTGAAGGCGCGGGCCGGGACGAGGGCGGCGTCGAGGCGGGCGCGCAATGCCGCCTCGTCCATCCCGCTGCCGATGAAGACCAGTTCCTGGCGCCGGTCGCCCCACGGCTCCTGCCATTTCGACGCCACCTCGGCCAGGGCGTCGGGGTGGGTCGGCCAGCGGTCGCGGGGCACGCTGGCCCACCAGCCGCCAAGCGGTGTCACCGAGGAGACGGCGCCCGCGAGGCTGAATTCGGCCACCCAGTCGGGCCGGGTCGCCAGCCAGAAATGGCCCTTGGCACGGATCACGCCGGGCAGATCGCCGTTCAGGACCGCGTGGATCCGGCCCGGATGGAAGGGCGCGCGGGCGCGGTAGACGAAGGAGGTGATGCCGTATTCCTCGGTCTCGGGGGTGTGCTGGGCGAAGCCGTAAAGCTCCTTGGCCCAGAGCGGATGTTCATGCGCGCGATCGAAGTCGAAGAGTCCCGTGTCGAAGATCGCCGAGGGATCGACACGGGAGTGATCCGTCTCGATCAGGCGGGCGTCGGGGTTCAGCGACCTGATGATCTTGCGGGCGGCCTCTGTCCGGGCGGGGCCGGCGTCCGTGACCTTGTTCAGGATCACCACATCGGCGAATTCGATCTGGTCGGTCAGCAGGTTGACCAGCGTGCGGCTGTCGCCCTCGCCCAGGGATTCGCCGCGGTCGGCCAGGAAATCGTGGCTGGAGAAGTCGCTGAGCAGGTTGATCGCATCGACGACCGTGACCATCGTGTCAAGCCGAGCGACATCCGACAGGCTGTTGCCCGCCGCATCGCGGAAGTCGAAGGTCGCGGCCACCGGCAGGGGTTCGGCGATGCCGGTGGATTCGATCAGGAGATAGTCGAAGCGGCCCTCTGCGGCGAGGCGACGCACCTCGGTCAGGAGGTCGTCGCGCAGGGTGCAGCAGATGCAGCCGTTCGTCATCTCGACGAGCTTCTCTTCGGTCCGCTTGAGATCGGTCCCGTCGCGGATCAGGTCGGCGTCGATGTTCACCTCGGACATGTCGTTGACGATGACGGCGACGCGGCGGCCGTTGCGGTTGTTCAGGACATGGTTCAGAAGCGTGGTCTTGCCGGCGCCGAGAAAGCCGGAAAGGACGGTGACGGGAAGGCGGGTGTCGGGGAGGCGGGGGTCGGGCATCGCTGGCTCCTTGATATGTTATACTATAACATATCTGGGTCAGACGGGGACCGCAAGGCAAGGGCGGCCCCGTGCTAGCCGATGTCGAGCGCGATGGCGTGGATGCGGTTGTTCAGATCGCCCAGCGCCTTCTGCACCGCGCGGTGGCGGGCGAGGCGGGGCATGTCGCGGAAGGCCTCGGCCCGGATGGTGATGTGGAAATGGCTTTCGCCCGTACCGTCATCGCCCGCGTGGCCCGCGTGCCTGTGGCTTTCGTTCACCACCTTCAGCAGCGAAGGGTGGAATGCGGCGGTCAGGCGGTCCTCGATCTCGTCCTTCACGGCCATGTCAGCGTCCCCTGCCCTTCCAACTTGCCGAAAAAGCCCTAAACTCGTGGCCCCGAGTCGGAAAGGCCCCAAACGCATGTCCAGTCGCCCGCCCTTCGAGTTCAACATCAGCGCCGCGGCGGCCAAGAAGCGCAAGACGGCCGGCAGGCGCGGCATGTCGGGCGCCTTCGACACGGTGGACCGGCCCTGCGATTATCCGGGCTGCAAGGAGAAGGGCGTCTATCGCGCCCCGAAATCGCCTGAGCTGCTGGATGAGTATTTCTGGTTCTGCAAGGACCATATCCGGGAATACAATCTGAAATGGAACTTCTTCCAGGGCACCACGGACGAGGAGTTCCAGAAGTTCCTGGACCGCAGCCGGGTCTGGGAGAGGGAGACAAAGCCCTTCAGCCGGCAGGGCGACGGCAACGCCTGGGCGCGGCTGGGGGTGAACGACCCAATGGCGATTCTGGGGGAGAAGGCGACGCAGAATCCCGGACGGACCACCTCGGCCGCGACGCGCAGGCTGCCGCCGACCGAGCGCAAGGCGATCGAGATCCTGGACGCGCGCGACACCATGTCGAAGGCGGAAATCCGAAAGGTATACAAGGGGTTGATCAAGGTCCTGCATCCAGACATGAACGGCGGGGACCGCAGCCATGAAGAGCAGTTGCAGGAGGTGGTCTGGGCCTGGGACCAGCTGAAGGACAGCCGCTATTTCCGCGACTGACGGCGGCGAAAAGCGGCGTGGCGCCGTCGCGTCCCGCCCTTCCCCTTGAACCCCCAGGGAATATGTTCCAAGGATGGCCGGTGCGGCGCAATGGGGCGGCCCGCGGCTTAAGGTGAGCGATGGCGATGCTGGATCAGGTGATGAAACCGACCGAGGAGATCTCGGTCCGCGAGGTGTTCGGGATCGACACCGACATGCGTGTGAAGGGCTTCGCCGACCGCACCGATCGGGTGCCCGAGATCGACCCGACCTACAAGTTCGACCCGGACACGACGCTCGCGATTCTGGCGGGCTTTGCCTACAATCGCCGGGTGATGATCCAGGGCTATCACGGCACCGGGAAATCGACCCATATCGAGCAGGTGGCGGCGCGGCTGAACTGGCCTTGCGTGCGGGTGAACCTGGACAGCCACATCAGCCGGATCGACCTGATCGGCAAGGACGCGATCAAGCTGCGCGACGGCAAGCAGGTGACGGAGTTCCACGAGGGCATCCTGCCCTGGGCGCTGCGCAACCCCGTCGCCATCGTCTTCGACGAATATGATGCGGGTCGGGCGGATGTGATGTTCGTGATCCAGCGGGTGCTGGAGCATGACGGCAAGCTGACGCTGCTGGACCAGAACGAGATCATCACGCCGAACCCCTGGTTCCGGCTGTTCGCCACGTCGAACACGGTGGGTCTGGGCGATACGACCGGCCTCTATCACGGGGTCCAGCAGATCAACCAGGCACAGATGGACCGCTGGTCGCTGGTGGCGACGCTGAACTATCTGAGCCATGACGCCGAGACGGCGATCGTGCTGGCGAAGAACCCGCATTACAACACCGAGAAGGGCCGCAAGGTGATTTCGCAGATGGTGACGGTTGCCGATCTGACGCGGACGGCCTTCATGAATGGCGACCTGTCCACCGTGATGTCGCCACGCACCGTGCTGAACTGGGCGCAGAATGCGGAAATCTTCCGCAATGTGGGCTATGCCTTCCGGCTGACCTTCCTGAACAAGTGCGACGAGCTGGAGCGGCAGACCGTGGCCGAGTTCTACCAGCGCTGCTTTGCGGAAGAGCTGCCGGAGTCGGCGGCGAGCATGGCGATGAAATGATGCGGCGGGCTTGGTTCGCCCAAGCCTTTCTCGCAATCCTGGCAGTCGGACTTGCGGGCTGCGTGGCGACCTCTGCTCCGACCCCGCGGGCCCCATCTGGCGCCGTCGATACCGGCTGTCGCGTCACCTATATCGCCGATGGCGACACGATCCATATGGCCTGCCCGGGCACCGGCGAGGTCAAGGCTCGGCTTCTGGGCTTTGACACCCCCGAGGTCTACACTCCAAGATGCGGCCAGGAACTGGCGGCGGGCCAGCAGGCGACGGCGATCCTGCGGCAGGTGCTGCGGTCCGGCCCGATCACGGCGGCCCGGTTCGAGGGGCATGACCGTTACGGGCGCGAGTTGGTCCGGCTTGAGGTCGCCGGACAGGACGTCGCGCGCCAGATGATCGCGAGCGGCTATGCGGTGCCCTATTCGGGGGGAAGACGCCCGGATTGGTGCCGGATGCTTTGAGGGGGCCACCCGGCAGGCTTTCCCCTCCGCCCTGAAATGCGCGATTCCGCGGGCCTTCTGCCGAAATGGCGCGCGGATCGGAGAGTTTCTTGCCGTCTTCCTGCCTTGGGCTGCGACGGAGCCCGAGGCGGCCCGTCCCCTGTTGCGCGGTCGGGTGAGGCCGCAAGGGCGCTGACCTGGCGGATCGAGGCGAAGGTGGCGCGGAAGGCGCTGCCGGACCGGGCGTATTTCGCAAGGGATCACGGGGCAGAAACTAGATCGGCGCAGCTTCTGCAAGGCTGCGCCGACCCGATCGGTCAATCCTGACGCAGCCTCAGGCCGCGCGGGCGGCCATCGTCGCCTTCGCCCACCAGGCGAGGTCATCCAGCGTGGCCTTGGCCGACGGCAGCAGCGCCCCTTCGATGTCGGCCAGGTTGCCCGAGCCGCCCATGCCGGGATGCACCTTCCAGAAGTCGGCGCCACCGATGTGGACGGCATTGCGGGTCGGGACCATCTGGAGTTCGACGGCGATCAGGCGCAGATGCTCCAGCGCACGGGCGCCGCCCATCGAACCGTAGGCAATCGCGGCCATCGGCTTGCGGGCCCAGGCGGTATAGGCCTGGTCAAGCGCGTTCTTCAGCGGGCCGGTGATCGAGTGGTTGTATTCGGCGACGACGAAGATGTAGCCGTCATACCCGGCGATCTTCTTCTGCCATGCCACGGCGGCGGGGTTCGACGACGGCATGTAGGCGTCCGACGCCGGTTCATCGAACATCGGCAGGTTGAAATCGCGCAGGTCGACGATTTCCACATCCATGTCGCCGCGGGCATCGGCCTGGGCCTTCATCCATGCGGCCGGGATGTCGGCAAAGCGGTGCTGGCGGGTCGAGCCGATGATGAGCGCGATCCTGGGCTTGTTGGCCATGGGAGAGGTTCCTTCCGGATGGGTTTGAATTCGGTGTGTTTTATCTGGGGTTGCGGGGGGTGGTGCCAACTCTCCAATCCCGCGCCGCGTCTGTGCGCCGACGCACGGCGACGCTTGCCGCCGGGGGCGCGGAGTGCTTTATCTGGGGCATGACCAAGCCCACCGACAACCCCGCCGATCCGTTCAAGAAGGCCCTGGCCGAGGCCACCCGCACCATGGCGGATGACCCGGAGATGACGGTCACCTATTCCGTCGATCCGGCGGGGATGAACAAGGAGGGCGTGCGCCTGCCGCAGGTCAGCCGCCGGATGACACGGGACGAGGTGCTGCTGGCGCGCGGCACGGCGGATGCCTTTGCGCTGCGGCGGAAGTATCACGACGCTGCGGTGGCGGCGCGCTATGCGCCGACCGGGCCCTTGGCGCGCGACATCTTCGAGGCGATGGAGAACGCGCGCTGCGAGGCGGTAGGCGCGCGCGACATGCCGGGGACGGCCGGGAACATCGACGCGAAGATCGCGCATGAGGCGGACCGCAAGGGCTATGGCCAGGTGACGACCGCCTCGGAGGTGCCGCTGCCGGTGGCGGCGGGCTATCTGGTGCGGCAGAGGGCGACGGGGCGCGCGCTGCCGAAGTCAGCGGAACATGCGGCGGACCTCTGGCGCGGCTTCGTCGAGGAGCAGGCGGGCGAGACGCTGACCGGGCTGGACGATGTGCTGGGCGATCAGGCGGCCTTCGCGCGGCTGGCGCGGAAGGTGATCGCGGACCTCGGCTATGGCGACCAGCTGGGCGACGACCCGGATGCACCCGAGGATGCGGGCGACGATCAGGCCGAGGAGGATCAGGACGCGCCCGATTCGGCGGGGGAGGAACAGGACGAGAGCGACGAGTCCGAGGCCTCGCCCGAGCGGAGCCAGGAGGAGCAGCAGGACCAGTCCCAGGCGCAGGTCACGATGGAGGACAGCGCCGACATGGAGCAGGGCGACGAGGCGGAGCTGCCCGAAGGCGAGGCGCCGCTGGAGCCGCCTCCGCCCGCGCCGCATTCGGACGCGGACCCGAATTATGTCGTCTATACGACGGATTTCGATGAGGAAATCAAGGCCGAGGAATTGGCCGAACCGGCGGAGCTGGAGCGGCTGCGCGCCTATCTGGACCAGCAGCTGGAGCCGTTGAAGGGGGCGGTCAGCAGGTTGGCGAACAAGTTGCAGCGGCGACTTCAGGCGCAGCAGAACCGCAGTTGGGAGTTCGACAAGGAGGAGGGCATCCTTGACGCCGGCCGTCTGGCGCGGGTGGTGGCGAACCCGACGACTCCGCTGAGTTTCAAGTGGGAGAAGGACACCGAGTTCCGCGATACGGTTGTGACGCTGCTGCTGGACAATTCGGGGTCGATGCGGGGGCGGCCGATCTCGATCGCGGCGATCTGTGCGGATGTGCTGGCGCGGACGCTGGAGCGGTGCAACGTGAAGGTGGAGATCCTTGGGTTCACGACGCGGGCCTGGAAGGGCGGACAGAGCCGCGAGCGCTGGCTGGCGCAGGGGCGGCCGCAGATGCCGGGGCGGCTGAACGACCTGCGGCACATCATCTACAAGTCGGCGGATGCGCCCTGGCGGCGGGTTCGGCCGAACCTTGGGCTGATGATGAAGGAGGGCCTTCTGAAGGAGAACATCGACGGCGAGGCGCTGGAATGGGCGCATCGGCGGGTGATGGCGCGGCCCGAGCAGCGGAAGATCATGATGGTGATTTCCGACGGGGCGCCGGTGGACGATTCAACCTTGTCCGTCAACCCCGCGAATTATCTGGAGAAACACCTGCGCGACGTGATCGCCATGGTGGAACGGCGCCGCGCGGTGGAGCTGATCGCCATCGGGATCGGGCATGACGTGACGCGGTACTACCAGCGGGCGGTGACGATCACCGATGTGGAGCAATTGGCGGGCGCGATGACGGAACAGCTGGCCGCGCTGTTCGAGGTGGACCCGAAGAAACGCGCCCGGGCGCTGGGGATGCGGCGGGCAGGGTAAGGGGGCCTTCTGCCCCCTCGCCCCGGACAGGGTCCGGGGCTCACCCCCGAGGATATTTGTGGACAGATGAAAGGCCGCGGCATGTTCCAGAGCTTCGACAGTCACGCCTCGCCCGATCAGGGCCCGCCCCGGCTGCTTGCGCTGCGCGCGAAGCTGGCGGCGATGGGGCTACAGGGCTTCATCGTGCCGCGGGCGGACGTGCACCAGGGCGAATATGTCGCCCCGCGGGACGAGCGGTTGCAATGGCTGACCGGGTTCACCGGCTCGGCGGGGTTCTGCATCGTGCTGCCGGATGCGGCGGGGGTGTTCATCGACGGGCGCTATCGGACGCAGGTGAAGGCTCAGGTGGACCTGTCGGTCTTCACGCCGGTGCCCTGGCCGGAGGTGAAGCCGGGCGACTGGGTCAAGGAAAGGCTGACGGCAGGAGTGGTGGGATTCGACCCCTGGCTGCATACGGCGGATGAGGTGGAGAGACTTCAGAGATCGCTTGAAGGCACTGGCGTAACCGTTTCTTCTGTCAGCGAAAATCCTGTTGATACGATCTGGCCGGATCAGCCCGCGGCGCCTGCGGGCAAGGCTTTCGTGCATCCTGTCGCGCTTGCGGGCGAAAGCCATGCCGACAAGCGCGCGCGGCTGGCGGAGGCGTTGCGAAAGGCCGGGCAAAGGGCGGCGGTCATCACGCTGCCGGATTCGCTGTGCTGGCTGTTGAACATCCGGGGCGCGGATGTGCCGAAGAACCCGGTGCTGCATGGGCTTGCCGTTCTGCACGACGACGCGCGGGTCGATCTGTTCGTGGCGCCGGCCAAGCTGGACGAGGCGGTGCGGGCGCATCTTGGGCCGGAGGTCGCGGTGCATCCGGTCGAAGGATTTGCCGAGGCGCTGAAGGGCCTTGCCGGGCCGGTGCGGGTGGACAAGACCACGGCGCCGCTGGCGGTGTCGGAGATCCTGAAGGGGGCGGGGGTGGAGGTCGCCTGGGGCGATGATCCCTGCCGCCTGCCCAAGGCCTGCAAGAACGCCGCCGAGATCGCGGCCACGCGGGAAGCCCATCTGCGCGACGGGGCGGCGATGGTGGAGTTCCTGCGCTGGCTGGACGAGGCCTCGCCGTCCGGGGGGCTGACCGAGATTTCCGTGGTGCAGGCGCTGGAAGGGTTCCGGCGGGCGACGAACGCGCTGCATGACATCAGTTTCGACACGATCTGCGGGGCAGGGCCGAACGGGGCCATCATGCATTACCGCGTGACCGAGGAGACCAATCGGCCGGTGGCGCAGAACGAATTGCTGCTGGTCGATTCGGGGGCGCAGTATGCGGACGGGACGACCGACATCACCCGGACGGTGGCCATCGGCGATCCGGGGCAGGAGGCGCGGGAGTGCTATACGCGGGTCCTGCAAGGTCTGATCGCGATCAGCCGGGTGCGGTTCCCGAAGGGGCTGGCGGGGCGGGATATCGACGCGCTCGCACGGTTCAACCTGTGGGTCGCGGGGCAGGATTACGACCACGGCACGGGGCATGGCGTGGGGGCCTTCCTGTCGGTGCATGAGGGGCCGCAGCGGATTTCCCGCGTCTCGGAGGTGCCGCTGGAGCCGGGCATGATCCTGTCGAACGAGCCGGGCTATTACCGCGAGGGCGCCTTCGGCATCCGGCTGGAGAACCTGATCGTGGTGCAGGCGGCGCCTCCTCTGGGCGACAACCGGGCGCAGCTGGCCTTCGAGACGCTGACCTTCGTGCCCTTCGACCGCCGCCTGATCCTGCGCGAGGAGCTGTCTAAGGGGGAACGCCGCTGGCTGGACGCCTATCACGCAGAGGTGCTGGAAAAACTTGGCAATCGGGTTTCCGGTGCTACCCTTGACTGGCTGACGCAGGCTTGCGCCCCGATCTGAGGAGGCAGGAATGGCCGATCACATCCGCATTGCCAGGGTTGAGGGGCCGGTCACGGTGCGGGCGGGCACCACTTTGCTGGGCACCAGCGCGCGGGCGCTGGAGCTGCGCGAAGGATCCTATCCCCCGGTGATCTATGTTCCGCGCGAGGATATCGACATGACCCGGCTGATGCGGACGGATCATGCGACGTCCTGCCCGTGGAAGGGCAAGGCGAGCTATTACTCGATCAAGGGCGATGCCGGGATGCTGGCCAATGCGGTCTGGAGCTACGAGACGCCGAAACCCGACGTGGCCGAGATCGCGGGGCACCTGGCGTTCTATCCCGACCGGGTGACGGTCACGCGCGGCTAGCGGCCTCGTCGCGGATCCGCTGGACCATGGCGCGCAGGCCGTTCGAACGCTGGCTGGAGAGATGTTCGTTCAGGCCAAGGCGACCCAGTTCCGCGGTGGCGTCGATCTTGCCGACCTCGGCCACGGGGACGCCGGAATAGAGCGCGTGCAGGATGGCGATCAGGCCGCGGACGATCATGGCATCGGAATCGCCTTGAAAGTCGAATTTGCCATCCTCGACCATCGGGCGCAGCCAGACCTGGCTGGCGCAGCCCTGCACCTTCAGCGCCGGGACCTTGAAGCTGTCGTCCAGGGGCGGCATGGCCTTGCCCAGTTCGATGACATGGCGGTAGCGGTCCTCCCAGTCGTCGAGGAAGTCGAATGTCTCGGCAATTTCTTCGAAGGCTGGGCTGGCCATGGTCTGCTCCGTCTGGTGTGGGTGAGGTAAGGCGCGGGGCCGGGACAGTCCAGTCCAAGATGCGCTTTTCAAACGCGGTGCCATCGGCTACCCAAGGGGCAACGCATCAGGAAGCTTGCCCCATGTCCCTGTCACGCCGTTACGTCGTCCTTGGCCTTGCGCTTGCCGTCGCCGGCTGTGGTGGCCTGCGGCAGAGCCGGTTGAACCCGTTCAACTGGTTCCGCAAGTCCGAACCGCGCGAGACGATCGTGCTGCCCGAGGCGAAGGCGGATGGGCGGCTCTTGGCCGAGGTGGTGCTGTCGATGGCGGTGGAGCCGATGCCGGGCGGGGCCATCGTGCGGGCGCGGGGCCAGATGCCGGTGCAAGGCTATTGGAACGCGGAGCTGGTGCCGCAGCCGGTAACCGAGGGCGGGACGCTGGTCTACGAGTTCCGGGTCTTTCCGCCGATCGAGAAGACCGCGGCCGGGACGCCGCAGTCGCGGCAGGTGGATGTGGCGATCTACATTTCCAACTTCAAGCTGGAGAACGTGCGCGAGATCGTGGTGCAGGGGGCCACGAACGCCCGCGCCTCGCGCCGATAGCCGATTTCCATGCGGAAATCGGTGCGGAGCCTGAAAGGCTCCGGTCCGGACTTCGGTCGAAGTCCGGTTTCCGGGAGGTCAGAGCCGGACGACGCGCACCTCGTTGCCCTTGGCCGACAGGGCGATCTCGCCCTTGCAGAGGCGCAGGGCGTCATCGCCGAAGGCTTCGCGCCGCCAGCCGGAAAGCGCCGGGACATTGCGCTCGCCGGCGGCGATCAGATCGAGGTCGGCCGATGAGGCGATCAGGCGGGGCGCGACGCCCAGGCTTTCCGACTTGGCCTTCAGCAGCACGCGAAGAAGGTCGGCCAGCGCCGGGTTCACCTGCATCTGTTCGCGCGAGGCCTCGACCCGGGGCATGTCCTCGGGCTTCATCTCCAGCCCTTCCTTCACTGCGGCAAGGATGCCTTCGGCGATCTCGGGCTTGCGGCCTTCGCGCATCAGGAGACGGGAGCGGCCCAGTTCCTCGGCCGTGGTGGGGCGGGTGGAGGCGAGTTCGAGAAGCGCGTCGTCCTTCATCACCCGGCTGCGCGGCACGTTCTGGCCTTGCGCATAGGCCTCGCGGAAGCGGGCGAGCGCCTTGACCACGGCGAGGAAACGGCCAGAGGTGGTGCGGGTCTTGATCCGCTGCCAGGCGTCGTCGGGGTGTATGGTATAGGTCGCGGGATCGGTGAGGATCGCCAGTTCCTCGGCCACCCATTCGGCGCGGCCGTTCTTCTTCAGCTGCGCGGCAAGCCACTCGTAGATCACCCGCAGATGCGTCACATCGGCCAGCGCGTATTCCTTTTGCGCGTCCGACAGCGGGCGGCGCGACCAGTCGGTGAAGCGAGAGGTCTTGTCGAGGTCGGCCTTGGCGATCTTCTTGACCAGTGTCTCGTAGCCGACCTGTTCACCAAAGCCGCAGACCATGGCGGCGATCTGCGTGTCGAAGAGGGGTTTCGGAAAGACGCCGCCTTCGACGAAGAAGATCTCCAGGTCCTGCCGCGCGGCGTGGAAGACCTTGACGGTCGTCTCGTGGCGGAAGAGGTCGTAGAGGGGTTCCAGCGACATCTCCGGCCCCGCGATCGGGTCGATCAGGACCGCCTCCCCTGCCCCGGGCAGCGCCATCTGGATCAGGCAGAGCTTGGACCAGTAGGTGCGTTCGCGCAGGAATTCGGTGTCGAGGGTGACATAGGGCTGGGACTTGGCAAGTGCGCAATAGGCGGCGAGGTCTTCGGTCGTGGCGATCGTGCGCATGGGCCGTCCTTTCGTCGCGGGGTCATCCCGCCAATGCCGGGCTGTTCTAGGGCGTCGGGCGGGAAAAGGAAAGGGGCGGGGTTGAGCCTGGCGCCTGGCCGTGCGCAAGTGGCGAACGAAACGCGGGGTGGGTGATGCGCACGCTTTGGCTGGCGGCGGGGTTTCTGTTCCTGGGCCTGGGGCTTCTGGGCGTGGTGCTGCCCGTCCTGCCGACCACGCCCTTCCTGCTGCTGGCGGCGGGGTGCTTTGCCAAATCCTCGCCCCGGCTGCATCACTGGCTTCTGAACCACCGGACCTTCGGCCCGCCGATCCGCAACTGGGAAGAGCACGGCGCGATCTCGCGCCGCGCCAAGCGGCTGGCGGCGGGCAGCATGGCGGCGGTCTGGGGTCTGTCGCTGCTGGCC
The DNA here is from genome assembly GCF_011174775.1 of Rhodobacter calidifons. Taxonomy (GTDB): domain Bacteria; phylum Pseudomonadota; class Alphaproteobacteria; order Rhodobacterales; family Rhodobacteraceae; genus Tabrizicola; species Tabrizicola calidifons. The sequence goes on along the minus strand of NZ_JAANHS010000017.1, from coordinate 21,400 downwards.
GGCCTGCCCTGGAGCGCACTGGTCGTGCAGTCGGTGCTGATCGGGATCGGCGCGGCCTTCGTGCTGACGCGGCCGGACGGGCCGTCAGGGTAAGAGGACAGGGGTGCGGTCCCCGGCGGCAAAGCGGCGCAGGACAGCGGGGTAGAGCCGATGTTCCTGCGTCAGGACGCGGGCGGCGAGGGTTTCCTGAGTGTCTCCGGGCAGGATCGGCACGCGCGCCTGGCCGAGGATGGGGCCTGCGTCGAGGTCGGCGGTGACTTCGTGGACGGTGCAGCCGGCTTCCGTGTCGCCCGCAGCAAGCGCGCGGGCGTGGGTGTGGAGCCCCGGGTATTTCGGCAAAAGCGAGGGATGGATGTTAAGCATCCTGCCGTCGTAGCGGCGAACGAAGCCGGGGGTCAGGATGCGCATGAAGCCCGCGAGGCAGAGGATGTCGGGCCGCACGGCCTCGATCCGTTCGGAAAGCGCAGCCTCGAAGGCCTCGCGGCTGGGGAAGGCGCGATGGTCGGCGGCGGCGGTGGGGATGCCAAGCGCCGCGGCCTTCGCAAGCCCCCCGGCGGCAGGGTCGTTCGACGCGACAAGGACGGGTTCGGCATGGCCGCCCTGCCCCATGTCGCGGACCAGCGCCAGCATGTTGGAGCCACCCCCGGAAATCAGGATGGCGACGCGCTTCACAGAAGCTTGCCCCTGTAGATGACCCCCTGCCCTTCGACGATCCGGCCCATGTCAGTGACGGTCTCGCCCATCGTGCCGAGAAGGTCGGTCAGGGCATCCGCCCGGTCCTCGGCGACGACGAGGATCATGCCGATCCCGCAGTTGAAGGTCTTGAGAAGCTCGGGTTCCGCCATGTTCGCGGTGGTGGCGAGCCAGCGGAAGACCGGCGGGAGTTGCCAAGCGCCAAGGTCGATTTCGCAGGCGAGGCCTTCGGGCAGGACGCGGGGCGGGTTCTCGGTCAGGCCCCCGCCGGTGATGTGGGCAAGGCCGTGGACCCCACCGGCGCGGACGGCGGCGAGCGCCTGTTTGACATAGAGGCGGGTCGGAGTGAGAAGCGCCTCGCCGAGCGTGCCGTCGCTGAAGGGGGACTTGGCGTCCCAGCCGAGGCCGGAAAGTTCCACCACCTTGCGCACGAAGCTGTAGCCGTTGGAATGGACGCCCGAGGAGGCGAGGCCGAGGAGGATGTCGCCCTTCTGAATGTCGCGCGGCAGGTCCTGCCCGCGCTCCATCGCGCCGACCGCGAAGCCCGCAAGGTCGAAGTCGCCCTTGTGATACATGCCCGGCATCTCTGCGGTTTCCCCACCGATCAGGGCGCAACCGCTGTCGGCACAGCCCCTGGCGATGCCGGCGATGATGCGGGCGGCCTCCTCGACCTCCAGCTTGCCGGTGGCGAAATAGTCAAGGAAGAACAGGGGTTCCGCCCCCTGGCAGACCAGATCGTTGACACACATCGCGACAAGATCGATGCCGATCGTGTCGACGTGACCGGTGTCGATGGCGATGCGCAGCTTGGTGCCGACTCCATCGGTCGCCGCCACAAGGATCGGGTCCTGGTAGCCTGCCGCCTTGAGGTCGAACAGCGCGCCGAAGCCGCCGAGGCCGCCCATCACCCCCGACCGGCTGGTGGATTTCGCGGCGGGCTTGATGCGATCCACCAGAGCGTTCCCGGCGTCGATGTCCACGCCCGCATCGGCATAGGTCAGCCCGTTGTGGCCCTTGGTCATCTGCCTGCCCCTTTTCGCGGAATCGACTTGCCGCCCGCATAGACGATTGCCGGCAGGCGTGCAACGCGGGGCCGACTTGACGCTTCGCCCGGTTCTGCTAGGCAGGACCAGGCTACGGGCCTGTAGCTCAATCGGTCAGAGCAGGGCGCTCATAACGCCTTGGTTGGGGGTTCGAGTCCCTCCGGGCCTACCAGCCTTACGCCACCCGGTCCTGCGGTTCGCGGCCGTCGAAGAAGGCGGTCAGGTTTTCCAGGACGCGAAAGCCCATCGCCTCGCGCGTTTCGCGGGTGGCAGAGCCGAGGTGGGGAAGAAGGACAAGGTTGTCGGTGTTCAGCAGCGCGTCGGGGACCGAAGGCTCGCGTTCGAACACGTCGAGACCCGCACCCGCGATGGTGCCGAACCACAGCGATTGTGCCAGCGCGTGTTCGTCGATCACCTCTCCGCGCGCGGTGTTGATCAGGAAGGCCGTGGGCTTCATCAGGTCCAGCCGGCGGGCGTTGATGAGGTGGCGGTTGGCGGCCCCGCCGGGGCAGTGCAGCGAGACGAAATCGCATTGCGGCAGCAGGTCCTCGATCGTGGGGACCTGGGTGGCGTTGTAGCGGTCCAGGACTTCGGTCGGGACAGGCGAGCGGTTCTGGACGAGGATCTTCATGCCGAAGCCGAAATGCGCGCGTTGGGCCATGGCCTGGCCGATGCGGCCGAAGCCGATGATGCCGAGGGTGGCCCCCGAAACCTTGGTGCCGATCAGATGCGTCGGGCGCCAGCCGGTCCAGCGGCCTTCGCGCAACTCGCGCTCCCCCTCCCCTGCCCGGCGGGCCACCATCAGAAGCAGCGTCATCGCGATGTCGGCGGTGCATTCCGACAGCACGTCGGGGGTGTTGGTGACGGTGATGCCGCGCGCCTTCGCGGCCTGGGTGTCGATGTGGGAAAAGCCGACGCCGTAGTTGGCAAGGATCTTCGTTCGGGGGCTGGGGTCGAAAACGGTCGCCGGAAGCCTGTCGGTGACGGTGGGGAGGATGGCGTCGTAGCGGGTCATGGCGTCGCGCAGCTCGGCCTCGGTCAGCGGCCTGTCCGCCCGGTTGAGATCGACGTCGAACTGCGCGGCCATCTGCGCCTCGACGGCGGCAGGCCAGCGCCGGGTGACCAGAACCCTGGGCTTGTTCGTCATCCCCCCTCCCCTTCCTTCACGCGGCGCGCCTGGCGATGACCCTCGCGACGGTCTCGCCGATCACGCTGGGGTTCTCGGCCACGGTTACACCGGCGGCGGTCAGGATTTCCACCTTTTCCGACGCGCTTTCCCCGAAGGCCGAGATGATCGCCCCCGCATGTCCCATGGTGCGGCCCTTCGGCGCGGTCAGGCCCGCGATATAGGCGATGACGGGCTTTGTCATGTGGTTCTGGATGTATGCAGCGGCTTCGGCCTCCTGCGGGCCGCCGATCTCGCCGATCATGCAGACGACATGGGTGTCGGGGTCGGCCTCGAAGCGTTCCAGGATGTCGCGGAAGGACGAGCCGTTGATCGGGTCGCCGCCGATGCCGACCGAAGTCGAGACACCGATCCCGCCGTCCTTCAGCTGCTGGGCCGCCTCATACCCCAGGGTGCCCGAGCGGCTGACGATGCCGACATAGCCCGGCAGGTAGATGTGGCCGGGCATGATCCCCAGAAGCGCCTTGCCGGGGCTGATGGTGCCGGCGCAGTTCGGCCCCGTCAGCACCATGCGCCGTTCGCGGGGATAGCGCAGCATGTAGCGCTTGACCCGGATCATGTCCTGGGCCGGGATCCCGTCGGTGATGCAGACGCAATAGCGGATGCCCCCGTCGGCCGCTTCCATGATGCTGTCAGCCGCGAAGGGCGGCGGGACGAAGACAAGGCTGGTGTCGCAGCCTGTGGCGGCGACGGCCTCTTTCATCGTGTTGAACACGGGGACGCCCAGGACCGTCTCCCCGCCCTTGCCCGGCACGACGCCCGCGACGACCTGGGTGCCGTAGTCGAGCATTTCCCTGGTGTGGAACTGCGCCATGCGCCCGGTGATGCCCTGCACGACGACACGGCTGCTGCGGTCAAGAAGAATGCTCATCACACGGCCCTCATCATCTGCTTGCGGTCGTTCTTCCAGGCGGTCACGGCGCGCTCGGCGGCCTCCATCAGCGTGTTGGCGCGAAGGATCGGCAGGCCGGATTGCGCAAGGATCTTCTGGCCTTCCTCGACATTGGTGCCGGAAAGGCGGACGATGACCGGAACGTCCACCGGCTCGGCCGTCAGGGCCTGCACGACGCCCTCGGCCACCCAGTCGCAACGGTTGATGCCGGCGAAGATGTTGACCAGCACCGCCTGCACGTTCCTGTCCGACATGACCAGCCGGAAGGCCCGGGCCACCCGGTCCGGGGTCGCCCCGCCGCCGATGTCGAGGAAGTTCGCGGGCTCGCCCCCGGCCAGCTTGATCGTGTCCATCGTCGCCATGGCAAGGCCCGCACCGTTCACGATGCAGCCGATGTTGCCCGACAGGCCGATGTAATTCAGGCCCCGGTCGGCGGCGCGGCTTTCGCGCGGGTCCTCTTGCGACTTGTCGCGCAGTTCCGCGATCTGCGGATGGCGGAACAGCGCATTGGTGTCGAAGGTCATCTTCGCGTCCAAGGCGAGGATCCGGTTGTCGGCGGTGACGACCAGCGGGTTGATTTCCACCATCGTCGCGTCAAGGTCGCGAAAGGCGCGGTAGCAGCCTTGCAGGGTGCGGACCATCGCCTGCGTCAGCGCCGCCGGGATGCCCAGCTTGAAGGCGATCTCGCGGGCCTGGAATTCCTGAAGACCCACGGCCGGTTCCACGGTGGAGCGCACGATGGACTCGGGACGCGAGGCCGAAATGTCCTCGATCTCCATCCCGCCTTCCGAAGAGGCGACGATCATCACCCGCTGCGAGGTCCGGTCGAGGACGAAACCCAGATAGATCTCGCGCGTGAAATCCACCGCGTTCTCGACATAGACGCGGTAGATGCCCTTGCCCTCGGGGCCGGTCTGATGCGTCACGATCTTCTGGCCGAACATAGCCTCGGAGGCTTCGTGGATCTCATGCTCGGAATTGCAGAGCTTGATCCCCCCCGCCTTGCCGCGGCCCCCGGCGTGGACCTGGGCCTTGACGATCCAGCGGTCGCCCCCCAGTTCGCGCGCCCGGTAGGCGGCCTGTTCGGGGCTGTAGGCCAGCGCGCCCGCAGGCACGGCGACACCGAAGCGGGCCAGGATTTCCTTGGCCTGGTATTCGTGAATGTCCATTGCTTCCTCCCTTGCGCGCTTATTCTGCGGCTATTGCTGCGGCGTAGTGCCGTTCGATTGCGGTCAGGGCCAGGCCCACATCGACGCCCGCGCCCATCGCGTTCATCTCGGCGGCAAAACGCGTCACGATGTCGGTGATCGCGGCCTGGCTCAGCTGGTTCAGGATGCCGATGCGGATCTGGACGGGTTCCGACAGCGTCGGCCAGATGCCGAAGCCCCTGGCGCGGGCATTGGCCACCAGTTCCTTTTCACGCCCCGCCAGCGCACCGGGCAGGTTGAGGACGACGAGGCTGGTCATGTTCGACGTGACCTCGCAGCCCAGGGCCGTGACGGCGGCGCGCAGGGCGGCCTCGTGATGGGCATAGTCGGCGGCCCTGCGAGCGCGGCCGTGCTGGAGGTTGATGCGCAGCGCCTCGTGAAAGGCGGCAACGGCATAGGCGGAATGAGTGCGGTGGTAGGTGCCCGCGGCCACGTCCTTGCCGTCCACGATGCCCCAGTGCCGGGCCTCGAAGATCGGGTTGTGGACGAAGCTGTAGCAGCCGTTCTGGCGCAGGTGGGCGATGTAGCGGTCGGTGAAGCTGACCGGGGCATAGGTCAGAGGCAGGCAGAGAACGCCCTTCTGCGGGCAGGAGGCCCAGCCGGCGACGCCTGGGTAGTCGTCGATGGCGAAGTCCTCGACGCCAAGCGAGGAGACGGCATCGACAAGGCCCATCACGTTGTGCCGCAGGCAGGCATCCGAGAGGCCCCGGATGTCGTTGATGCGACCCGAGCCGGTTTCCCAATGCGCCATGGTGGCCCAGGTGGGTTTGTGTTCCGCAAGCGCCTTCTCGATGATCTCAGCCGTGACCGACTGGCCGTGCGGGACCTCGATCACGGTGACATTGGCGGGCCTGGGGTCCAGTGCATTGGCCTTCAGGTCGTCGCGGGTCGCGGCCTTCGTGCGGACGGTCAGCGCGTCGATGCCGCTGAAGGTGCCGTTGACGAAACAGACAACCCTGTCGCCCGGCAGGATGGCCGAGAACAGGGCGTCAAGCCCGCTCCACCCCGTGCCGGCGACGCCGAAGGTGTAGGTGTTCTTCGTGCCCCAGAGCCGGCGCAGCATGTGCTTGCATTCGATCATGCCGCGCAGGACGTCGGCCTGCATGTGGTCGGAAAGCCCCGCGTTGGAGAAGGCCGCCAGCACCCGCGGGTCGGTGTTGCCCGGACCGGGGCCGGCGGCCAGGGTCTCGGGGATGACGAGTTGCGGATAAAGCTCGGTTTCGGTCATGCGGCGCCCCTCCCAAGGCCGATGGTCTGGACCGTCCGGGCGGGACCTGCGACGCTTCCGGGTGCAGCGGAAGAAAGGGTCGCGGTCTGCCTCGGACTGTGGTCCTTGTGCCTAACAAAGCGGCAATGGACAAAGCTTACAACCTTCCTATATCCTGCTTTCGGATACCTGTTCGGGTGGGACAATACCTACCCAAAGTGGTTGATATGCCACTGTATACCGAAAATCCCCACCTGAATGGGTAGGGAGGGAGGGGTTGATGGCATCCTGGGACGACAATCCGCGGATGATAGCGGTAACGCTCATGCTGGGGGACGCGAACCCGCTGATGCTGACCGCGCTGTCGGAAATCTTCGAGAAGGACCGCCGATTCTCGCTGGTCGCGACGGCGGCGACGGCCGAGGGCTTCCTGGGCATGGCGATGCGGATGCCGGTGCAGGTGGGGGTGATCGACTGGAACCTGCCCGCGCTTGGGGGGGCGCGGCTGATCGACGTGCTGCGGACGCAAGTCAATCCGCCGCGGCTGGTGGTCTACGCCGAGGATACGGGCGACGTCCCGCGCAAGGCGATGGCGGCCGGGGCGGCGGGGTTCGTGTCGCGGTCCGACCCGGTGGAGCGGCTGCTGGAGACCTGCGTTGCGGTGGCCAAGGGGCAGATGGTGTTCCCGTTCCTCGATATCCGCGGCCTGAAGCAGGACCCGATCGAGGCGCTGTCCCCGCGCGAGCGGACGCTGCTGGAGGCGCTGTCGAAGGGGCTGACGAACCGTGAACTCGCCCGCGATCTGGAGATCAGCGAGAACACGGTCAAGTTCCACCTGTCGAACCTGTTCGAGAAGCTGGACGTGAAGAACCGGGCGCAGGCGATTGCCTTCTTCTACGCCAACCGGGCGTCGCGGGGCGAGATGTGAGGCATTTTGGGGCTTGACGGCGGGGGCTTGCTTCGCCGATGGGTAGGGCGGGTGCAGCTCCTTCATCGGAGCCCGAACATGTCTTTCCACGTCATTACCCAGGCCCCCGCGCGCCTGAACCGCAGCGAGCTGGCCGTTCCGGGCAGCGCCCCCCAGATGTTCGAGAAGGCTGCCGCCTCGGAGGCGGATGTGATCTTCCTGGACCTGGAGGATGCGGTCGCGCCCGACGACAAGGCCCAGGCACGCAAGAACGTCATCAGGGCGCTGAACGAGATCGACTGGGGCAAGAAGACCATGTCGGTCCGGATCAATGGCCTCGACACCCATTACATGTATCGCGACGTGGTGGATGTGGTCGAACAGGCCGGCGAGCGGCTGGACCTGATCATGATCCCCAAGGTCGGGACGGCGGCGGATGTCTATGCGGTGGACATGCTGGTCACGCAGATCGAGGACGCCAAGGGTTACAGGAAGCGGATCGGATTCGAGCACATCATCGAGACGGCGCTGGGGATGCAGAACGTCAGCGCGATCGCCGCGGCGTCGAAGCGGAATGAAAGCCTGCATTTCGGGGTGGCGGACTATGCGGCCTCGACCCGGGCGCGGACGACGAACATCGGCGGGGTGAACCCGGATTATGCGGTGCTGACCGACAGGCTGGAGGATGGCTCGCGCGCGGTTCACTGGGGGGACATGTGGCACTATGCGCTGGCCCGGCTGGTGGTCGCGGCGCGGGCGAACGGGCTCAGGCCGCTGGACGGGCCGTTCGGCGACTTCAACGACCCGGAGGGATATCGGGCGGCAGCTAAGCGGGCCGCGGTGCTGGGCTGCGAGGGGAAATGGGCGATCCACCCCAGCCAGATCGCGCTGGCCAACGAAGTGATGAGCCCCTCCGAGGCCGAGGTGACCCGGGCGAAGCGGATCCTGGAGGCGATGGAAAAGGCCGCGGCCGAGGGCAAGGGGGCGGTCTCGCTGGACGGGCGGCTGATCGATTACGCCTCGATCCGGCAGGCGGAGGTGCTGGTCCAGAAGGCCCGGCAGATCGCGGGGGGCTGAGGGGTCGCCGCGCGCGGCGCGCGTTTCGGCGTCAAGCAAATCAAGGGGTTGGCTGTGGGCGTTTACCTTCGGTTAACCCGCATCGGATGGGCCGGGGGAGCGACCCTTCGGCCCGTTCGGTGGTTCGCCCCCTGTTTCCGAGGCTGGCCCGGAGCTGGCAGGGCGCCCCCCTCCCCCATCCCCTCCCCACGAAGGGGGAGGGGAGGCGCGGACAGGGACGGCGTTCGTCGGCGGCATCGGCCGCGGATGCCTTCGGCGGGGATCGTCGGGCAAGGATGAGAGGCGCGGGCGCGCGCGGAGGTGCGGGGGCGGGCGGCTATTCGACCGGCATCAGCGCCACGGCGACACGGCGGCCTTCGCCGAGAAGCACGTTGTAGGTGCGGGCGGCGGTGGGCGAGGCCATGATCTCGACCCCGATTCCCTGCCCTTCCAGGGCCTCGCGGAAGGCGGCGGGCACATGGGCGATGGCCGTGCCGGTGCCGACGAAGAGGACGTCGATCCTGCCGGCCAGCGCGAGGGGTGCCGCACTGTCTGCCAGACCGCCCCAGGGGCCGGCGTCCCAGGGGGTGATCAGGCAGGGGCCGCGCAGGACATGGCCGGCCACACGGAAGAAGCCGGGGCCGTAGCCCTCGATCGCCTTGGCGCTGCCGTAGGTGACTTCGGTCAGGCGCATCGCCCCCCCCCCCAGCTCAGGCGTCCACGTCGGCGAATTCGTTCTTGCCCGCCTTCTTCGGCTTGTCGCCGCGGTCGAGCCCGATGAACAGCACCAGATTCTTGGCCACGAAGACCGAGGAATAGGTGCCCAGCACCACCCCGATGAAGATGGCCAGCGTGAAGCCGCGGATCACGTCGCCGCCGAAGATCAGCATCGCCCCCAGCGCCATCAGCGTGGTGCCCGAGGTCATGATCGTCCGGCTGAGCGTTTCGTTGACCGAGAGGTTCATCACATCCTTCAGCGGCATCGACTTGTATTTCAACAGGTTCTCGCGCAGCCGGTCGAAGACGACCACGGTGTCGTTGATCGAATAGCCGAGGATGGTCAGCAGCGCGGCGATGATCGTCAGGTCGAACTTGATCTGGAACAGCGCGAAGATGCCGATGACGATGAAGATGTCGTGCAGGAGCGCCACCACGCTGCCGACGGCGTACTGCCATTCGAAGCGCAGCCAGATGTAGATCAGGATGCAGACCGAGGCCGCGACCATGGCGGTGATCGCCTTCCAGATCAGCTCTCCCGAGACCTTGGGGCCGACGGATTCGACCGAGGCGAAGGTGAGCGAGGGATCGACCGCCTTCAGCCGCTGTTCGACCTGGGACAGGACTTCGGGTGTGACCGCCTCTTCCCCGTCCAGGGGGGCGATGCGGATCTGCGCGACGAACTGGTCGGCGGCGAAGGTTGGGTCGAAGACCTCGGTGATGGCGACATCGCCGAGATCGAGCCCCGACAGCGCCTGACGGTAGGCCCCGACATCGACGGACCGGGTCGCCTCGGTCCGGATGGTGGTGCCGCCGCGGAAGTCGATGCCGAAGTTCAGCCCCATGAAGATCCAGACCAGGATGGACAGGACCGTCAGGGCCATCGAGCCGCCGAAGGTCAGCCACTGGGCGCGGAAGAAGTCGATGTTGGTCTTTTCGGGGACGACGCGAAGCCGGAATGCCATGGTTCTGATCCCCTTACACGACGACGGTCGCCGGGCGGCGCCGGTGATACCAGAGTTCGATGAAGAGCCGCGTCACAAAGAGCGCCGTGAACACCGAGGTGATGATGCCGATGCCAAGCGTGATCGCAAAGCCGCGCACCGGGCCGGCGCCCACGGTGAACAGCACCACCGCGGTGATGAAGGTCGTGATGTTGGCGTCCACGATCGCGCTTTTCGCCCGTTCATAGCCCAGTTCGATGGCGCGGCCGGGGTTCCTGTTGTTGCGCAGCTCTTCGCGGATGCGTTCGAACACCAGCACGTTGGCGTCCACCGCCATGCCGATGGTCAGCACGATCCCGGCGATGCCCGGCAGGGTCAGCGTGCCGCCCACCGACGACAGCGCCGCGAAGATCAGCGCCATGTTGACGACAAGGGCCACGGTCGCGAAGAGGCCGAAAAGCCCGTAGCTGGCGATCATGTACAGCACGACGACCACGCCCGCCACCATGGCCGCAACCTTGCCGGCGGCGATGGAATCGGCGCCGAGTTCCGGGCCGATGGTGCGTTCCTCGAGGAAGGTCATCTCGGCCGGAAGGGCGCCGGCGCGCAGAAGGACGGCAAGGCGGGTCGAGTCCTCGACGCTGAAATTGCCGGTGATGATGCCGGACCCGCCGGGAATGTGGCTCTGGATCACGGGGGCCGAGATCACCTCGCCGTCAAGCACGATGGCGAAGGGGGCGCCGATGTTGGCGGCGGTGTAGTCGCCGAACTTGCGCGCGCCGGTGGTGTCGAAGCGGAAGCTGACCGCCGGGCGGCCGTTCTGGTCGAACGTGGGCTGTGCATCCACCAGATCATCGCCCGAGACCACGGGGGCGTCCTCGACGATGTAGTAGATGCCGGGCTCGTCCATCGAGGGAAGAAGGACGTTGCGCGGGCCCGGCGAGGCGGCGGCATCGGTGGTCCGGCTGACGACGGCGTTGAACGACAGTTTCGCGGTCTGGCCGATCAGCGCCTTGAGCTCCTGCGCCGAGCCGATGCCCGGCACCTGGATCAGGATCCGGTCCTCGCCCTGGCGCTGGATTGTGGGTTCGCGGGTCCCGGCCTCGTCCACGCGGCGGCGGATGATCTCCAGCGACTGCTGGATGGTGCGCTGGTCGGTGGCCTGCTTTTCGGCATCCGACAGGCGGACGACGATGTCGCTGCCTTCGGCGGTCACCTCCAGCGTGCTTTGCCCCAGGCCGGTCAGCGACATGACGCCGGTGCCGAGGCCGCGCACCGCCTCGACCGCGGCGGCCATGCCGGCGGGGTTCTCCAGCGTCACGCGCAGCACGTCGTCGGGCGAGGGCGCGCGCCGCACCGCGCCGACCTGATCGCGCAGCGACCGCAGCCGGTCGCGCACTTCGGGCCAGAGCGAATCCATCCGGGCCTTGTACACATCCTCGACCCGGACCTCGGCCAGCAGATGCGCCCCGCCGCGCAGGTCGAGGCCCAGGTTCACCAGCGCCGAGGGCAGGTAGTCCGGCCAGGCGGCGCGGGCGGCCTCCTGTTCCGGGGTGGCGGCGCCGCCGGCGCGTTCGATGGCGACCACGGCGTCATTGTGACGCTCCACCCGGTCGTAGAACAGGTTCGGGGTGGCGGCGACGATTCCCCAGCCGCAGACGAGCAGGACGAGGATCCGCTTCCAGAGCGCCATCGGTTCCATGGGTCAGGCCTTAGCTTGCGGCGGGTTCGGTCTTGTTCAGCACCTGGGTGATGGTGTGCTTGACGACCTTCACCTTGACGCCATCGGCGATCTCGACCTCGACCTTGCCGTCGTCCTGGACCTTGGAGACCTTGCCGATGATCCCGCCCGCGGTGATGACCTCATCCCCGCGGCGCAGCGCATCGACCATGGCGCGGTGTTCCTTCATCTTCTTCTGCTGCGGGCGGATGAGCAGGAAGTAGAAGATCACGAAGATCAGGATGATCGGCAGGAACTGCGCGAAGACGGCGGCACCGCCGGGGGCGGCACCTGCGGCTTGCGCGAAGGCGGGGGTGGCGAACATGGACATCCTCTCTGGCCGGATCGGGAGGCGTCTTGTGCCGCCCCGTTTGCGATTGTCGGCTCATGTAAGGCCTTTCGCGCGGCTTTGCCAGAGGGCGCGCGCGGCTGGCCTGCCTTCCCCCCTGCCGCGTAATCGGGCATAAGCGCCGGCGGAACAGTCAGAGAGGCCCGCCCATGCACGACATCCGCTTCATCCGCGAGAACCCGGCCGCGTTCGACAAGGCGCTGTCGCGTCGGGGCCTGGCGCCGATGTCGGCAGAGCTGCTGGCCATCGACGAGGCGCGGCGGGCAAGGATCCTGGCGGCGGAAACCGCGGCGGCGGCGCAGAATGCGGCCTCGAAAGAGGTGGGCGCGGCCAAGGCGCGCGGGGATGACGCGGAGTTCGAGCGGCTGCGCGCGCTGGTGGCCGAGAAGAAGGCCGAAGGCGCGCGGCTGACCGAGGAAGCGGCGGCCGAGGATGCCCGGCTGCGCGATGCCCTGATGCGGATCCCCAACCTGCCGCTGGACGAGGTGCCGGAGGGGCCGGACGAAAGCGGCAACGTGGAAATCCGGCGCTGGGGGACGCCTCGGGTCATGGACTTCAAGCCGTTGGAGCATTTCGAGATTCCGGCGGCGAGGGGGGGTTTGGATTTCGCCACCGCGGCCAGGCTGTCGGGCAGCCGCTTCGTGGTGATGCGCGGCGCGGTGGCGCGGGTGCACCGGGCCTTGGCGCAGTTCATGCTGGATCTGCACACCTCCGAGCATGGGCTGGCCGAGACCTGGACCCCGGTCCTGGTCAAGGAAGAGGCCATGTATGGCACCAACCAGCTGCCGAAATTCGCCGAGGACAGCTATCAGACGACGAACGGCTGGTGGCTGATCCCGACCTCGGAAGTGACGCTGACCAACTCGGTCGCCGGGGACATCCTGGAAGAGGCGGCGCTGCCGATCCGGCTGACGGCGCACACGCAGTGCTTCCGGTCCGAGGCGGGCAGCGCGGGCAAGGACACCACGGGGATGCTGCGCCAGCATCAGTTCGAGAAGGTCGAGATGGTGACGATCTGCACGCCGGAAACCGCGCTGGCGGAACACGAACGCATGACGAAATGCGCGGAAGCCGTGCTGGAGCGGCTGGAGTTGCCCTACCGGACCATCTTCCTGTGCACCGGCGACATGGGATTCGGGGCGCAGAAGACCCATGACCTTGAGGTCTGGCTGCCGGGGCAGAACACCTATCGCGAGATTTCCAGCGTTTCGACCTGCGGCCAGTTCCAGGCGCGGCGGATGAATGCGCGCTATCGCCCGGCAGGCGGCAAGCCGGAGTTCGTGGCCACCCTGAACGGCTCGGGCCTGGCTGTCGGGCGCTGCCTGATCGCCGTGCTGGAGAACGGACAGGAGGCCGATGGCAGCGTGACCTTGCCTTCGGCGCTGAGGCCCTATCTGGGAGGCAAGACCCGGATCACGTCGGACGGCGTGCTGGTCTGACATCCGGGAACCCATTGGCGGGGCTGACCGTTTTCGCTGCGCCCTGCCCTTTACCGGAGTGAGTGATGCCCCGACCTGCCCCCCTGATCCTGCTTCTGGCGACGATTGCCTTCGGGCTTGCGCCGTTGGTGACGCCTCCGTTCACCGGCTATGACCCGGCGCTGTTTCCGGTGGATATCGGGCGTCCGGCGATCCAGCCTGCGGGCTATGCCTTCGCGATCTGGTCGGTGATCTATCTGTGGCTGATCGCTCATGCCGTCTTCGGGCTGTGGAAGCGGGCCGAGGACCCGGTCTGGGCGCCTTCGCGCCTGCCGCTGACCGTGGCAATCGGCGTCGGTGTGGTCTGGCTGTGGATCGCGGGGCAAAGTGCGGTCTGGGGCACGGTGACGATCTGGATCATGGCGGCAGGCGCGCTGATGGCCTTCCTGCGCGCGCCGACCGAGCCGGATCGGTGGCTGCTGTCGGGGCCGCTCGCGATATTCGCGGGCTGGCTGACGGCGGCGGCGGCGGTGTCGACGGGGGTGCTGATCGCGGGCCATGGGGTGCTGTCGAACACGGCTTCGGCGCTGGCGATGCTGGGGCTGGTGCTGGGGATCGCGCTGGCGGTGCAGGGGCAGAAGCCCCGGATGCCGGTCTATGGGCTGACCGTGGTCTGGGCTCTGGTGGGGGTGATCGTGGTGAACTGGGCGGACAACATGCTGGTCGCAGGCACGGCGGCGGGGGGCGCGGCGGTGATGTTGGGCGCGCTGGGGTGGATGGCGCGCAAGGGGTGAGGTGGGGCCAAAATCCTTCGAAGGATTTTGCAAAAGTTTTCGAAAACTTTTGCGCCCCTACTGGCCGGTGTTCTTTTCCTTGTGCTTGCGCAGGCGGCTTGGCGTGTGGAACTTGCGGTCCTTGAACGGGTTCTGGTCGCCCTGACTGCGCAGGAACAGCCGGATCGGCGTGCCCGGCATGTCGAAATGGTCGCGCAACCCATTGACCAGATAGCGCTTGTAGCTTTCCGGCAGCTCGTCGGGGCGCGAGCATTTGATGACGAAGCCCGGCGGCCGGGTCTTGGCCTGGGTCATGTAGCGCAGCTTGATCCGGTGGCCGCCCGGGGCGGGCGGGGGGTGTGCTTCGGTCATGGCACCCAGCCAGGTGTTCAGCTTGGCCGTGGGGATGCGGCGGTTCCAGACATCGTGCGCCCGTCGGATCGCGTCGTGCAACCGGTCAAGCCCCCTGCCCGTCTTGGCTGAAACGGTGACAAGGGGCGCGCCGCGCAGCTGCGGGAGAAGGCGTTCGAACATCTCTTTCAGTTCGGCCAGCTTTTCCTGCTTGTCGTCCTCGAGGTCCCATTTGTTCACCGCCACCACGACGGCGCGGCCTTCGGTTTCGGCGAAATCGGCGATGCGCAGGTCCTGCACTTCGAAGGGGATTTCGACGTCAAGGAGGACCACCACCACCTCGGCGAAGCGGACAGCGCGCAACCCGTCGGCGACCGAGAGTTTCTCCAGCTTGTCCACCACCTTTGCCTTCTTGCGCATGCCGGCGGTGTCCCAGATGCGGATCGGCGTGCCCATCCAGTCGGCGCGGACGGAAATCGCGTCGCGGGTGATCCCGGCCTCCGGCCCGGTCAGCATCCGGTCGGTGCCGAGGATCCTGTTGATCAGCGTGGATTTTCCGGCGTTGGGGCGGCCGATGACGGCGATCTGGAGGGGCTTCGCGGCAGTGGGACGGTGGGCGTTCTCGTCCACCTCGAGCTCTGCGTCTGCTTCCGAGATGTCGGTGTCGGTTTCCGGCAGCATCTCGGCTTCGCGGGGGGCGAATTCCGCCTCGAAGGGTTTGAGCGCGCGGTAGAGGTCGTCCATCCCCTCGCCATGTTCGGCGGAGAGGCGGATGGGCTCGCCCAGGCCGAGGGAGTATGCTTCCAGCGCGCCGGCATCGCCCGCCTTGCCTTCGGCCTTGTTCACGCCCAGAAGGACACGGGCGGCCTTCTTGCGCAGGATGTCGGCGAAGACCTCGTCCGAGGGTGTGACGCCGACACGCCCGTCGATCAGGAACAGGCAGACATCGGCCATGTCCACCGCGCGTTCGGTCAGGCGGCGCATCCGGCCTTGCAGGGAGTCGTCCGTCACCTCTTCCAGGCCCGCGGTGTCGATCACGGTGAAGCGGAGGTCGAAGAGCTTTGCATCGCCCTCGCGGAGGTCGCGGGTGACGCCGGGCTGGTCATCCACCAGCGCCAGCCTGCGCCCGACGAGCCGGTTGAACAGCGTCGATTTGCCCACATTGGGGCGGCCCACGATGGCGAGGGTGAAGGTCATGTCTCAGGTCCGTTCCAGACGAAGCGCCCCCGATACACGGGTTCGCCCCTAACGGAAAGCGTGAAGTTGCCCGTTGCCGCCCACGACATACAGCGTGCCGCCCGCCACCGCGGGTTGCGCGGCCGCGCCGCCGGGGATTTCGGCGGTATAGGTCAACGTGCCGTCGGTCGGGTCGAAGGCGCGCAACAGGCCGTCCGAGGAGACCACCATGATCCGCCCGCCCGCCATCACCGGGCCGTAATGGGCGAAGATGCCCTTGCGGCGCTTGACCTTGTCCTTGGTGAAATAGGGCATTTCGACCGACCAGATCACCTCTCCGCTGGCGGCGTCGAGGCGGACGAGCCGGGCCTCGTCGTTCACCAGGAAGAGCGAGCCGCCCGCGACGGCGACGGGGCCGAGCGCGCCTTCGCCCGCCGACCAGATCCGTTCGCCCGAGGAGGCCGACATCGCCACCGTGCGACCCGAGCCCGAGCCGGCATAAAGCGTCTTGCCCGCGATCACGGCGTCGCCGGTCACGTCGGGGGTCAACGCATAGGCCCGGCCCAGCCGCTTGCCCGCCAGCGAAGCCTGCCAGACCTTGGTGCCGCCGCCGATCTTCAGCACCGCCAGGAGATCACCGCCGGACGAAGGGAAGATCACCGCACGGTCGCCGATGGTGGGGCCGGCGGTGCCGACATAAGCGGCCTTGCCGGGCGTCCCCACGACCTGCCAGATCACCTTGCCGTCCTTCGCATCCACCGCCCAGGCCGAGCCGTCGCGGCCCGCGACATAGACCGCGTTGCCGTCGCTTGCCGGGGCGCCGCTGATCGGAGCGTCCACGCGCTGGCGCCAGACCACCGCGCCGGTGCCTGCATCCAGCGCGACGAGTTCGCCGTAGCCGGTGGTGGCAAAGACCCGCCCGCCCGCCGTGGCAAGGCCCCCGGCCGACTGGCCGCCGCCCCGGTCGAAAGGCGCGGTGAGGTCCGCGGTCCAGAGCGTCGCCCCGCCGGTCGAGGTGGCGGTGACGATGGTGCCGGAATCGATGGTGAAGACGCGGCCATCGGCGACGACCGGCGCCGCCGCGATGCGGTTCCTGCGGCTGGAGCCGGAGCCGATATTGGCGGACCAGACCCGCTGCGGCGTGGCCGACAGCGCGGCATGCGGCATCAGGTGGCGGGCATTGCCGGCCCGGTGGGTCCAGTCGCCGCCGGTCTGCGGCCCCAGCGAGATCGCGACGCTCCGGTTCTCGGGCGCCGCAGGCGCGGTGGGTGCGGGCTGGCCCTCGACGGGCAGGCTGGCCGCAAGATCGGCGCGCACCGGAAAGCGTTCGCCGGGCAGGATCACTTCCTTGTCGCCGCAAGCTGCCAGAAGCGCCAGAAGCCCGACGCCGGTCATCAGCCTGCCGCCCATCCGTCTGACCTTCATGACTGCCACCTGAAAGGACCTTTCGCTTGCCTTAGTGCCCATCCGCGTCTCAACCGCCGTCCGAAGCCTCGGGCAGCGCGCCGCCCAGCGCCGTGATCACCTGGCCCGCCCGCGCCCGGAGCGCAGCCGAGGCCTCCTGGTCCTGCATCAGCGTGGTCAGGGTGGCGATGGCCTCGTCCGGCTTGCCCTCCTCGATCAGCAGATAGGCCAGCTGTTCGACCGCCAGCGTCCGGTAGGGGCGCCCGACCTGGGCGATGCCGTCCAGCGCGGCGCGACGGTCCGCAAGGGGAAGGTCGGCCCCGCCAAGCAGAACGCGCCGCAGGACCGCAAGGTCGCGGTAGGCGGGCGAGAGCGTCGGATCACCGGCCACGGCGTCAAGCGCGGCCAGGGCGGCGGCCTTGTCCCCTGCGGTATCGGAGCCGAGGATCAGGTTCAGGATCGCGGCCTGCTGGCCCCGGACCGGCACGGCGGCCAGCGCCTCGCGCCGTTCCTCGGGCAGGCCATGGTCCAGCGCGTCGATCAGCGCATCCCCGAAGGCCTGGGCGCGCGCGGTGTCGCGGGATTTCTGCCATTCGGTCCAGGCCGTGCCGCCGACGAGGGCCAGGATCGCCACAAGGCCGATCCAGCCGTACTTGCGGAACAGCCCGAACAGCCGATCCCGGCGCACCTCTTCGGTGACTTCCTCGATGAAGCTGTCGGGATTGCTCAACGCGGTGCCTCGCTTGTCGTTTGCCCCGTCTTACAGGCAAAGGCCGCGCGTTGCCAAGCCCTGCCCGGTCCGGACGGCGGGCAGAGTGCGACGGCCCTCAGGCCCCGGCCGCGGCCTTTGCCAGCGCGACGGGCACGGGCGGGGCCTCGGCCGGGGTATCCTCGACCTCGATCTCGCCTTCCATCACCTGGCGTTGCCACATGGCATGATAGACGCCGCCCAGCGCAAGGAGTTCGTCATGGGTGCCGCCTTCGACGACCCGGCCTTCGTCCAGCACGAGGATCTGGTCGGCATCGGCAATGGTGGACAGCCGGTGCGCGATGGTGATGACGCTGCGGCCCTGCCCCATCTCGGCCAGGCTTTCCTGGATCGAGCGTTCGGTCTGGGTGTCCAGCGCCGAGGTCGCCTCGTCCAGAATCAGGATCGGCGGGTTCTTCAGCAGGGTCCGGGCGATGCCCACACGCTGCTTTTCCCCGCCCGAGAGTTTCAGGCCCCGTTCGCCGACCCTGGTGTCATAGCCTTCGGGCAGTCGTATGACGAAATCGTGGATGCGGGCGGCCTTGGCGGCGGCGATGATCTCGTCCTCGGTGGCGTTCGCGCGGCCATAGGCGATGTTGTAGCGGATCGTGTCGTTGAACAGCACCGTGTCCTGCGGCACGACGCCGATCTGGGCGTGGAGCGAGGATTGCGTCACGTCGCGGATGTCCTGCCCGTCGATGCGGATGGATCCCGAGGTCACGTCGTAGAAGCGGAAGAGAAGCCGCGCGATGGTGGACTTGCCGCTGCCGGAATGGCCGACCAGCGCCAGTTTCTGGCCGGGTTTGAGGGTGAACGAGACCCCCTTCAGGATCTCGCGGGTGCTTTCATAGCCGAAGTAGACGTTGTCGAAGGTGATCTCGCCCGCCGTGACCTTCAGGGGCTTGGCGTCGGGGGCATCGACGATCTCGGCCGGTTGGCCGAGAAGGCCGAACATCTCGCCCATGTCCACCAGCGCCTGGCGGATCTCGCGGTAGACGGTGCCGAGGAAGTTCAGCGGCATGGTGATCTGGATCATGTAGGCGTTGACCATGACGAAATCGCCCACGGTCAGCGTGCCTGCGCGGACGCCCAGCGCGCTCATGCCCATGACGATGACGAGGCCGGTGGTGATGAGCGCGGCCTGTCCGACGTTCAGGAAGGAAAGCGACAGGCCGGTCTTGACGGCGGCGGTCTCATACTGACGCATCGCGCCGTCGTAGCGGTCGGCCTCGCGGCTCTCGGCGTTGAAATATTTGACGGTTTCGAAGTTCAGGAGGCTGTCGATGGCCTTCTGGTTGGCGTCGGTGTCCTGGTCGTTCATCTCGCGCCGCAGCTTCACGCGCCATTCGGTGACGGTGAAGGTGAACCAGACGTAAAGTGCGATGGTGACGACGACGACGGCGGCATATGTCCAGCCGAACACCAGCGCGAAGATGACCGAGACCATGGTCAGTTCCAGGATCAGGGGCCCGATGGACAGAAGCATGAAGCGCAGAAGGAAATCGACGCCCTTCACCCCGCGTTCGATGATGCGCGACAGGCCCCCGGTCTTGCGGGTGATGTGATAGCGCAGGGACAGCTGGTGGATATGGGTGAAGGTCTCGATCGCCAGTCGGCGGATCGCGCGCTGGCCGACGCGGACGAAAACGGCATCGCGCAGTTCGCCGAAGAGGACCGCGCCCAGCCGCGCCAGGCCGTAGGCCACCACCAGACCCACCGCACCCAGGCCGATCAGCGCGCGCGGGTCGGAGCCCGCCTCGCCCGACAGGCTGTCCACCGCCAGCTTGTAGATGTAGGGCGTGGCCACCGAGACGAGCTTTGCCGCCAGCAGGAACAGCATCGCCAGCACCACGCGCCGCTTCACCCAGGCCTGGCCGTCGGGCCAGAGATAGGGCGCCACGCGGCGGATCGTGGTCAGGGCCGGGGCGCTGGCGGTGGAGGCATCGGCGGAAGTCGCGGTCGAGGTCGTGCGGCGCATCGTCTTTCCCAGGAGCCTGTCAGCGATTGCGCGGCGGGCCCGGTTCGGTTATGGTCATTTCAAGGCTTCTTGAATAGTTGAACCATGGACCGAAGTAAAGCCCTCGCCGCCCTCTCGGCCCTTGCGCACGAAACCCGGCTGGATCTGATCCGGCTGCTCACGCCGCGGGGTGAGGAAGGCATGGCTGCGGGCCAGATCGCCGAGACCCTGGGCATAGCCGCGCCACGGCTTTCGTTCCATCTGGCGGCGCTGGAACAGGCCGGGCTTCTGCGGTCGCGCAAGGCGGCGCGGAACGTGTTCTACAGCGTGGATGTGCGCGCAATCGGATCGACCATGGCCTATGTCCTGAACCATTGCTGCTGCGACCACCCGGAGGTGCGGGCGGCCTGCACGCATGGCGTCGCGGGGGGTCAGGGCGCGGTCAGTTCGGGGACCGAAAAGACCTGACCGGGGTAGATCAGGTCCGGGTTCTTGATCTTGTCGCGGTTCGCCTCGAACACCTGCACATAGAGCACACCGTCGCCATAGCGTTCCTGCGCGATGCCCCAGAGCGTGAAGCCGGGCTGCACGGTGATGGTGACGGGGGCCGGCGCGGCGGCAGGGGCATCGGCCTGCGCGACAGCCGGGGCCTTGGCAGCGGCGGCGGGCTCGACCGCGAGGACCGGGGTCCTCGGGGCGTCGGGCGCCGAGGGCTCGGGCTCGGTCGCCGCCACGGGGTCGGCAAGCGGATCGGCGCTGGCGATCCGTGCAGGCGCAGGTTGCGGGGCCGCCTCGGCGGGGCTTTCGGCGGGCGTGCTTTCGGCGGCGGCTTCCGGGAGTGCTGCGGCGCCCGGTTCGGGAAGGGCTGCGGCGGCGGTCATCGGGGCCGCTTCGGCGGCGGTCTGCGGACCCGCCGCTCCCGCAGCGGCGGCAAGGGCCTCGAGCGTCTCGCGCTTGAACGGGGTCTCGAACCGCGACGTGACCTTGCCCGCGCCGTCCAGCTGGTCAACGCGCAGGGTATAGACTCCGGGCGGCGTGTCGGGCAGCGTGGTCAGCCATTGGCCTGACGCAGGCACCGAAAGGGTCACCTTTTCGGCATTGTCGAGGTAGAGCCGCAGCGCGGCCCCCCCCGTGGCGCGCCCGCCGATCCGGACCGCGCCGTCCGGCGTGTAGGTGATCGTGTCGATCATGACCGGGACCTTCCCGCCTGAACCCGGCACGGGGGCGGCCGGATCCTGCAACACGACCGCGCCCTGATCGGACAAGAGCAGCGCCGGCGGGGCAGCGGGCGGCTCGGCGGTGGCGACCTGGGTCTCGGCGGGCCCCTCCTGCGCTGCGACGGGGGGCGGCTGCGGCCCCGCGATCGGCCCGAGCGCGACCATCTGGGCCGAGGCCACCGGGGCCTGACCCGGCAGGGTCATCGACAGCCACATCAGGCTGGGCTCGGGGTTCGGCGGCAGGGTGAACAGCAGCGCGAAGTCGCCCGAGGCGGTGGCCGTGCCGCTGGCCACGGCGGCGCCCGAGACGATGACCTCGACCGTTGAACCCGGCGCGGCGCTGCCCGAGACGACCGCGCCGCCGTCCGCCGCCACCCGCCAGGTGTCGATCACCGGCTGCGGGGCGGCGGCCCTGGCGGCCGGCGGCGCGGCCT
>NZ_JAANHS010000016.1 GCF_011174775.1 Rhodobacter calidifons | reverse complement strand
CCTACAGCTTGTGCTTCGACACCACGAGTTTGGCACATCGCAATGCCGTCAGGGGAGAGCGGCATCCACCCCATCTCCGAAGATCGGCGATGACCGCCAGCGTCACCCCCGGCCGCGCGCTGCGCTACGCCGAAGGCTCCGCGCGCGGCCTCCTACACCACGTCGTGGGACACTGCCCAGGCCCTCGCCGAGGAACTCGAAAAAACACCAACAACCGTTGCACTTGGAACTTGAGTTAACCACACCCTACCGCCCACAGCCAAGCCATTGAAATCATAAGGCAAGAAAATCTGCCCGCGCGTGGTCAGCTACCCCCGTCGGTCCGCGAAGAACGCCTTCAGCAGGGCCTCCGCCTCCGCTGCCCCGATGCCGTCATAGACCTCGGGGACGTGGTGGCACTGGGGGTGGCTGAAGACCCGCGCGCCGACGGTCACCCCGCCCGACTTCGGGTCCGCCGCCCCATAGTACAGCCGCCCGACCCGCGCCGCCGAGATCGCGGCGGCGCACATCGCGCAGGGCTCCAGCGTGACATAGAGGTCGCAGCCCACCAGCCGCTCCGACCCAGTGATCCGGCAGGCCTCGCGGATCGCCAGCATCTCGGCATGGGCCGTCGGATCGGACAGCTCCCGCGTCCGGTTCCCGGCCCGCGCCAGCACCTCGTCGACCCGGACCACCACGGCGCCCACGGGCACCTCGCCTCGCGCCGCCGCCGCGCGCGCCTCGTCCAGCGCCAGGGACATGAACGACCGGAAGCCTTCGCGTTGCTCTTTCATGCCCGCATCACTATCCTGCGCATCCCGGCCACCAAGGCCCGAAGGATGTGCCCCATGGCCGGAAAAGAAAAGCCCCCCGCCCCGAAGACGCCCGCCAAGGCGACCGACGCGCCCGAAGGCGAACGCATCGCCAAGGTCCTGTCTCGCGCCGGCATCGCCTCGCGGCGCGAGGCCGAGCGGCTGATCGAACTGGGCGAAGTGCAGGTCAACGGCAAGGTCATCACCTCGCCGGCCCTGAACGTCACGCCCCGGGACAGGATCACCGTGCGCGGCGAGCCCGTGGGCCAGCCCGAACCGCCGCGCCTGTGGCTTTACTACAAGCCCGAGGGTCTGGTGACCTCGGCGGCCGACGAGAAGGGCCGCGACACCGTGTTCGACCACCTGCCCGAGGACATGCCCCGCGTCATGTCGGTGGGTCGCCTGGACCTGAACTCCGAGGGGCTGCTGCTGCTTACCAACGACGGCGAACTGAAGCGGCGGCTGGAACTGCCCTCCACCGGCTGGCTGCGGAAATACCGGGTGCGGGTGAAGGGGAACCCGACCGACCCGGACCTCGAACCCCTGCGCAAGGGCGTCACCGTCGAGGGCGAGCGGTTCCAGCCGATGGAGGTCAGGCTTGACCGCCATCAGGGCGCCAATGCCTGGCTGACCGTCGGCCTGCGCGAGGGCAAGAACCGCGAGATCCGCCGCGCGATGTCGCATATCGGGCTGACGGTGAACCGGCTGATCCGCATTTCCTACGGCCCCTTCCGGCTGGGCGAGTTGCAGCCCGGCGAGGTCGAGGAGGTGAAGCCCCGCATCCTGCGCGATCAGCTGGGGCTAGGCGGCGACAGCGCGCGGCCAGAACCCGCCGGACGCAAGGCCGCGCCGAAGCCTGCCGCGAAGCCCGCCGCGCAGACGGCCGCCAAACCGCCCCGGGCAGGGGCCAGGGACAAGCCGGCCAAGCCGCCCAAGGCCAGACTGAAGCCGGGTGAAGGATTGCAGGAGCTTTCCGATGCCTGGTCGGCGATCACCCGCCCCTCTGGCCGCAAGGTCTCGGACCGGCCCGCGGCCGGCCGCCCCGCGCGGCCCGGCGGCCCCCGCGCGGGCGGGCCCAGGAAGGGCTGAACCGGCGCCGTCCCGACCCGCGCCGGCGGGGAAGAATGACGCCGATTTCCCCCCGGTCGCGCTGGCATGAATCCGACTCCTCGGCTAAGGTCGGCCAAGGTGCAATTGCAGGAGGTCACGGAATGTCGGGAACCGGGCTCCGGAACCTCTCGCTGGTCCTGCTGGTGATGCTTGTCGCCTATGTCGCCTGGTCCGGAGGCGCATGATGGCCGAGCGTTTCGGCGGCAGGTATTCGCCGCAGGCCAACCGCCCCCCGGCACAGGCACCCGCCCCGGCGGATCTGCGGCCGAAGGGGGGCTGGCGGGCCTCGATCCTGTTCCTCAGCGCCTTCCTGTTCCTGTTCCCGGCCTTCGGCGACGGCCCGCGCGAGATGCTGATGGGCCTGGCCGCCGGGGGCCTGCTGATCCTGTCCGCCTGGCTCACACGCGAGGGGATGCGGGCCGAGGCCGCCTATGACGCCCGCAGGATCGCCCGGCGCCCGGCGCTGCCGCGCAAGCTTCTGGGGGCGGCGCTGACCGGCGCGGCGCTGGCGGTGGGCGGGCTGATCGCCGACCACGGGATCGTCTATCCGCTGCTCTTCGCGCTGGTGGGCGCGGGGCTGCATCTGGGGGCCTTCGGGCCGGACCCGATGGCCGACAAGGGGATGGAGGGGATCGACGCCTTCCAGACCGGCCGCGTGGCCCGGGCGGTAGAGGAAGGCGAGGCGCATCTGGCCGCGATGAGGGACGCGATCCTGCGCGCGGGCGACCGGGGGCTGGAACGGCGGGTGGACCAGTTTGCCGCGACGGCTCGGGGCCTGTTCCGCACCATCGAATCCGACCCGGGCGACCTGACGGCGGCGCGCAAGTATCTGTCGGTCTATCTGATGGGGGCCCGGGACGCGACGGTCAAGTTCGCCGACCACTACGCCCGAAGCCGCGATGCCGCCGCGCGTGCCGATTACGAATCGCTGCTGGCCGATCTTGAAACAACCTTCGCGGAAAAGTCGAAAACCTTCCTTACCAACAGCCGCACCGACCTGGACGTCGAGATCGCCGTCCTGCGCGACCGCCTCAAGCTTGACCATTGACCCTGAAGGAAACCCAGATGTCCGACACTGTCCAAGCCAATGCCCAGGCCCTTCTGACCGAGGTCGAGAAGGTCACCGCCGTCATCCTGCCCGAGCCCATGGCCGAGGTCGTGCCGCTGGAAGAGGCCTCCGCCCCCCAGGCCGA
This sequence comes from Rhodobacter calidifons, assembly GCF_011174775.1. Classification (GTDB taxonomy): domain Bacteria; phylum Pseudomonadota; class Alphaproteobacteria; order Rhodobacterales; family Rhodobacteraceae; genus Tabrizicola; species Tabrizicola calidifons. The sequence continues at coordinate 55,412 of NZ_JAANHS010000016.1, read as the reverse complement.
GGAAATCCGCAAGCGCATGGCCGAGGTGGACCTGGCCAACACGCAGTCGATCATTTCCTTCGGCTCGGCCGCCCAGGCCGAACTTCAGGTCATAAGCCAGGCGATGTTGCAGGATGTAAAGAACAAGGATGTCGGCCCGGCGGGCGACTCCTTGCGCAAGATCGTCACCACGATCCGCGGCTTCGGCGCGGACGAGCTGGACCTGCGCCGCGAGGCCAGCTGGTGGGAAAGGCTTCTGGGCCGCGCCGCCCCCTTCGCCGAATTCGTCGCGAAATACGAGGAAGTGCAGGCCCAGATCGACCGGATCACCAGCGAGCTTCTGACGCACGAGCACACCTTGCTCAAGGATATCAAGAGCCTGGACATCCTCTATGAAAAGACGCTGACCTTCTACAACGAACTGGCCCTGTATATCGCCGCCGGCGAGGCCAAGCTGGCCGAGACGGATTCGGTGACGATTCCGGCGAAAGAGGCCGAGGTCGCCGCCGCGCCCGAGGCCGATCAGGTGATGAAGGCCCAGGAACTGCGCGACCTGCGCGCCGCACGCGATGACCTGGAACGCCGGGTACACGACCTGCGGCTGACGCGGCAGGTGACGATGCAGTCGCTGCCCTCGATCCGACTGGTGCAGGAAAATGACAAGTCGCTGGTGACGAAGATCAACTCCACCCTCGTCAACACCGTGCCGCTGTGGGAAACCCAGCTGGCCCAGGCGGTGACGATCCAGCGCTCGAAAGAGGCGGCTCAGGCGGTGCGCGAGGCCAACGACCTGACCAACGAACTGCTGAAGTCGAACGCCGAGAACCTGCAACAGGCGAACAAGGTGGTGCGCGAAGAGATGGAGCGCGGCGTCTTCGACATCGAGACGGTGAAGGCGGCCAATGCGACCCTGATCGCCACGATCAACGAAAGCCTGGCCATCGCCGACGAAGGCAAGGCGCGGCGCGCCAGGGCCGAGGAAGAACTGGTGAAGATGGAGGCGGAACTGCGCGACACGCTGGCCGCGGCCAGGGCGCGCCAGATCACGCCCGCGGCTTCGGCCTGAGGCCCGGCGCGACGGCATGGTACGCAGCCCGACAGTCGGATCGCTTGTGACCGGTGCTGCCTGCCTTGCCCTGGCCGGCTGTATCGCCTCGGGACCCGTGGACCGCCCGGCTCTGCCCGCGGCCCCCGCGCCGGCAGAACCCCTTCCGCCCTCGGCGAAAAGCGCGGCGGCCATGGCCTATTACGCCCGGGTGCAGCAGTCGCTGCTGTCCCAGGGCATGCTGCGCACCGACGGTGGCGCCGACATTCCCTTCACCGACCGGATGCTGGCCGACAATTTCATGCGCATCGCGCTGTTCGACGAATATCGTCGCGCCCCGGGCGGCTTTGTGCGCGAAGAGACCGAAAGCAGCCTGCGACGGTGGGAGATCCCGGTGCGCATCGGGCTGCGCTTCGGCGCCAGCGTGCCGCCGGACCGGCAGGCGACCGACCGGGCGCGGGTCGCCAGTTTCGCCGCGCGTCTGTCGCGGATCACCGGCCATCCGATCTCGGTCGATGAACGGGCGCCGAACTTCCTGATCCACATCGTCTCGGAGGACGAACGCGAGGCGCTGGGACCGGTCATCCGCGCCGCCCTGCCCGGCCTTGGCCCATCGGAAGTGGCCGGGATCACCGACATGCCGCGGTCCACCTACTGCCTGGTCTATGCGCTGGCCGACAACGACAGGGGGGCCTACACCCGGGCCTTCGCGGTGATCCGCGCCGAACATCCCGACCTTCTGCGCCTGTCCTGCCTGCACGAGGAACTGACGCAAGGGCTTGGCCTGCCGAACGATTCGCCCCGCGCGCGGCCCTCGATCTTCAACGACGACGAGGAGTTCGCGCTGCTGACCGATCACGACGAGCTTCTGCTGCGCATCCTTTACAGCCGCGAGCTGCGCCCCGGCATGACCGCTGCCGAAGCCCGCCCCATCGTCAATTCCCTTGCGCGCCGGCTGACCGGCGGCGACAGTTGAACCCAAACGGAGGGTCCCATGGTCTTCGATTTCCTCAAGGGCGAATTCATCGACGTCATCTCATGGCTGGATGACACGCGCGACACCATGGTCTGGCGCTTTGACCGGCGGGGCCAGGCGATCAAGTATGGCGCCAAGCTGACGGTGCGCGAGGGGCAGGCCGCGGTCTTCATCCACGAAGGCCAGCTGGCCGATGTGTTCGGCCCCGGGCTCTACATGCTTGAAACCAACAACATGCCGATCCTGACCACCTTGCAGCACTGGGACCATGGCTTCCGGTCGCCCTTCAAGTCCGAGGTCTATTTCGTCAACACCACCCGCTTCAACGACCAGAAATGGGGCACCAAGAATCCGATCATGGCGCGCGACCCCGAATTCGGGCCGGTCCGCCTGCGCGCCTTCGGCACCTATTCGATGCGCGTCACCGATCCCGGAAAGTTCATGACAGAGATCGTCGGGACCGATGGCGAATTCACCGCCGACGAGATCAGCGTCCAGATCCGCAACATCATCGTGCAAGAAGCAAGCCAGGTGCTGGCCAAGTCCGGGATCCCGGTGCTGGACATGGCGGCGAACCTGGCCGATCTGGGCAAGATCATCGCCAATGCCATCGCGCCGAAGGTCGGGGAATACGGCCTGTCGATCCCGGAATTCTACATCGAGAACATCAGCCTGCCGGAAGAGGTGGAAAAGGCGCTGGACAAGCGCACCTCGATGGGCGTGGTGGGCAATCTGAACCGCTACATGCAGTTCAACGCGGCCGAAAGCATGGGCCGGCCGGGCAGCGCGATGGGCTCGGCCATGGGGGCCGGGATGGGCATGGGCATGGGGGCCGCGATGGCGCAGAACATGGGGCCCTGGGGCGCGCAGCCGGGTGCAGCCGCCGCCCCGCCGCCTCCGCCGCCGCCTCCGCCCCCCGCCGGCAAGCAGTGGCATCTGGCGGTGGACGGGGCGACCTCGGGCCCCTTCGCCGAGGCCGACCTGGCGCGCATGGCGGCCGAGGGCCGGCTGTCCCGCGCGACGATGGTCTGGACCCCGGGCCAGGACGGCTGGAAGATGGCCGCCGAGACCGAGCTTGCCCGCCTTCTGGACCAGGTGCCGCCCCCGCCGCCGAAGCCCTGAACCGTCATGTCGCAGGAGGAATACCGCTGGCCCTGTTCGCAGTGCGGCGCGCAGCTGCGCTATGCGCCGGGCCAGACCCATCTGGTCTGTGCCCATTGCGGCCATGAACAGGACATCCCGGCCGCCCCGCCCCGCGCGCGGGCACGCGCCTTGCAAGAGCTTGACCTTGCGCGGGGCCTGCGTGACGACCTTGCCAGCACCGACATGGTCGAGGTGCGCACGACCTCCTGCCCCGGCTGCGGCGCGAAGGTCGAGATCACCGGCGCGACCCATGCCACCTCCTGCCCCTTCTGCGACACGCCGGTCGTGCTGGACACCGGGACCGAACGCCACATCAAGCCGCAGGCGCTGGTGCCCTTCGTCCTGACCGAGGCCGAGGCGCGGCAACGGATGATCGCCTGGCTGGGCAGCCTCTGGTTCGCCCCCGGCACGCTGCTGGAATATGCCCGCAAGGGCCGGGCGCTGACCGGGATCTATGTCCCCTACTGGACCTTCGATGCCGCAACCGCCAGCCGTTACGCCGGCGAGCGCGGCGAGTACTACTATGAGATGCGGACCGTACAGGTGCGGGTCAACGGCCGGACGGAGACCCGACAGGAACAGGTGCGCCGCACGCGCTGGTATCCCGCATCGGGCCGCGTGGCGCGGGATTTCGACGATGTGCTGGTGATGGCCTCGCGCAGCCTGCCCGCGCGGCTGGGCAATGAACTCACCCCCTGGGACCTCGGCGCCCTGACCAGCTATTCCCCCGAATTCCTGGCCGGTTTCCAGGCCGAAGGCTATACCGTGCCGCTGGCCGAGGGCCACCGCGAGGCCCGCAGCCGGATGGAGTCCGTGATCCGCAGCGATGTCCGCCGCGACATCGGCGGCGACGAACAGCGCATCCATTCCATCGACACGCGCTGGTCGGACGAGACCTTCAAGCACATCCTGCTGCCGGTCTGGATGGCGGCCTACAAGTACAACGGCAAAAGCTACCGCTTCCTCGTCAACGGCCAGACCGGAGAGGTGCAGGGCGAAAGGCCGTGGTCGATCTGGAAGATCGCCCTTGCGGTCCTGGTGGTGGCCGCGCTGGCGCTGGGGGCGGTCTATCTGTCGGACCCCGAAGCCATCGGCCTGCCGCAGCCGGACTGGATGGACTAGGCTTCAGTCCCGGTCGCGCTGGACGAACAGCGCATAGCCGGCATAGGCCCCCGCGGCCAGGAACAGGATCCCCCAGAACGGGGCCTGCATCCAGACGAACTCGACCACTCCCCAGACCAGCGGCAGGACCACGACCAGACAGCGCACCCAGGCATGGCGGAAGACGGGGTCGTTCGGATCGAGAAATTTCATGGCCCATCGCCCCCGGTTCATGGCATCCTTGGGCAACAAAGGGAGGACGACATGCCGCAGATTGTCAAGGATTTCCAAGGACAAACCGTCATCACCACCTTCGAGACGACACCCGCCATGGCCTTTGATCTGGTCGAGGCGCTGGAGGCCGCCTATCGCGACTGCATCCGCCATCAGCCCGGTTTCATCGCCGCCGGCCTGCACATGAACGACGCCCGGACCCGGATCTGCAACTATTCGCAATGGCAAAGCCGCGCCGATTATCAGGCCATGCTGCGCACCCCCGAAATGCGCGAAAGGAACCGCCGCATCAACGAACTTTGCCGCAGTTTCGAGCCGGTGATGTACGAGGTGACCGAAGTCTTCTGACCCCGCCCTGCCTCCTATCGCCCTTTCCACACCGGATCGCGCTTTTCCGCAAAGGCCCGGGCGCCTTCCAGCTGATCCTCGCTGGAATACAGCAGGTCCACCGTGGGCAACTGGCGCTTTGTGATCCGGTTCAGCGCGTCCTGAAAGCGCATGTTCTCGGCCTCGCGCACGATCTCCTTGATCGCGGCATAGACCAGCGGCGGGCCGCTTTCCAAGAGCCGGGCCAGGGCCCAGGTCCTGGCCATCAGCTCCTCCGGCGCGCAGATTTCCTTGATGAGGCCCCAGCGGAACGCCTCTTCGGCGTCGAACCAGCGCCCCGTAAGCAGCAGGTCCATTGCCACATGCCAGGGAATGCGCTTCGGCAGCTTGATGCTGGCGGCATCGGCCACCGTCCCCGACCGGATTTCCGGCAGAGCGAAGGTCGCGGTCGTCGAACACAGGATCAGGTCGGCGCTCAAGGCCAGTTCCAGCCCTCCGCCGCAGCAGATGCCCTGCACCGCCGCGATCACCGGCTTGTTGAGGTTCGGCAGTTCCTGCAATCCCCCGAAGCCGCCCACCCCGTAATCCCCGTCCACCGCATCGCCCTCGGCCGCCGCCTTCAGGTCCCAGCCGGGGCAGAAGAACTTCTCCCCCGCCGCACGCAGGATGCAGACGCGAAGCGAGTCGTCGTCACGGAAGTCGCGGAATACCAGCCCCATGATCCGGCTGGTCTTCAGGTCGATCGCATTGGCCTTGGGCCGGTCCAGCGTGACCTCCAGGATCGCCCCCTCGCGCCGGGTCAGGATCGGACCCTCGGTTCGCATCTGCATCTCTGGCATCATACCCTCCTGACCAGTGCATCCACCGCCACGGCGCCCGTCTCGCGCACCATGACCGGATTGATCTCGATTTCCTCAAGGCTCTCGTCGGCCAGCATCAGCGCCCCCAGCCGCACCGCCATCGCCGCGACGGCGCCCATGTCCGCCTTCGGCCGCCCGCGATAGCCGTCCAGCAGGGGCCAGAGCCGCAGGCCCCGCGCCGCCGCCAGCACCTGCGCTTCCGTCACCGGCAGCACCAGCGTCACCGTATCGGCCAGCACCTCCGCCGTCACCCCGCCCATCCCCAGGGTCAGCGTCACGCCGTAAACCGGGTCGCGGCGCAAACCCAGCAGCACCTCGGCCACGGCACCCGTCACCATCTCCTCTACCAGATAGCCGGTCGCCCCCGGCATCTCGGCCTGATCCTCCAGCGAGGCCAGCCCCAGCCGCACCGCCCCCGCCTCGGTCTTGTGGGCAAAGCCCAGACCCTTGAGGACGTAAGGCCCGCCAAAGCGCACCTTACCCGCCACCTCGGCAATCGTCGCCCCGGTCACCGACCCCGGCACCACCACTCCCGCCCCGGCCAGCAGCGCCTTCCCCTCCGCTTCCGACAGCATCCGCGTCTCGCGCGGGGGCAGCGCGGCCACCGGTCGCCAGCCCGGCACTCCGGCGGGGGTCTGAGCCGCCCGGATCGCCGCCAGCGCGGTTTCCAGACCCAAAAGCGCGCAGACCCCCTGAGCCATCATGTCCCGCACCCGGCCCTCGCCGAAGTTTTCGGCCATCGAGGCGACGGGGAAGGCGGGTTTGCCGGTCGCCTTCTGCGCCGCCACGATCGCCTCCAGCGCAGGCTGATAGCTCGACGGATCGCAGCGATCCGCCCGGGGCGTGTCGATGATGTAGATCCCCGCATCATAGGCCTCCAGCATCGCGCTGAACACCTCGGTCGTCTTCGGCCCGTCGCCCCAGATGAAGGTGTGGTAATCCAAGGGGTTGGCGATCGTGGGGATCTCGCCCAGAACCGCGAACAGCCGGTCATGCGTCGCCTTCGGCACCGCAGGGAACTCCAGCCCGTGCGGCGCCGCCAGATCCGCCACCAGCCCCGCCTCGCCCCCCGAACAGGACAGGCTGCACAGCCGCCGCCCGATCTGCGGCCCGTGGACGTGGAAGATCTTCAGCGTCTCGATCAGCTCGCTTGGCGTGTTCACCTCTGCCACCCCCACCTGCCGCAGAAAGGCGCTGGAGGCCGCCCCGCCCCCCGCCAGCGAGGCAGTATGCGAAGCCGCCGCCGTGCGCGAGGCTTCGGTCTTGCCCGACTTGATCGCCACCACCCCCTTGCCCATCGCCCGCGCCTTCTCGGCCAGCGCCGCAAAGGCAGGGGCATCGTCGATCCCCTCGATATACAGGCCCACCGCTGTCACGCGAGGGTCATCCAGCAGCGCCCCGGTCAGTTCGGCCAGCCCGACGACAGCGGCATTGCCCAGACAGGCGACATAGGCCACCGGCAGGCCGCGCGCTTGCATCCCCATATTGATGACGATGTTGGAAGACTGGCTGACCAGCGCCACGCCGGTCTGCACCGGAACCCCGCCATGCTGGTCCGGCCACAGAAGCGCCCCGTCCAGATAGTTGATGACCCCATAGCAGTTCGGCCCCAGGATCGGCATGTCCCCCGCCGCCGCGACCAGCCTGTCCTGCAAGCCAGGCTCCCCGGCCTCGGTCCAACCGGAGGCAAAGCAGATCGCTCCCCCCGCCCCAAGCGCGGCCAGTTCCTCCACGACATCGATCGTCGCAAACCGGTTCACGCCGACGAAGACCGCATCCGGCGCTACGGGCAGATCGGCGAGGCTCGCATAGGCCTTCAGCCCCCCGATCTCGGGCTTCGTCGGATGCACGGGCCAGACCGGGCCCGTGAACCCCATCCTGGCGCACTGTTCGATCACGTTCAGCGCCCATCCGGCCCCAAGGACGGCAATGTGGCGCGGGCGGAGAAGGCGGTCGAGACGGCTCATGCGCGGCCCCGCTCTGCGGCACAAGCCCCGGGGGCGCTGCCCCCGGACCCCCGGGATACTTGCAGACAGATGAAATTCGAAGAAAGGCGCCCTGCCCCGGCGAACCGAGGCAGGGTTTCACCTGTCGCGGTCATCGGCGTCCCCGCCTGTACCGCGCGATCATTCTTGCAGGCCAAGGTTAACAAACCCTTTCATCTGTCCTCAAATATCCCGGGGGTCCGGGGGCTGGCCCCCGGTGCGCCGGTTCACCCCCCGACCGCCCTCAGCAATTCGCGACTGATGATGTGCCGCTGGATCTCGGACGTGCCTTCCCAGATCCGTTCCACGCGGGCATCCCGCCAGATCCGCTCCAACGGCAGCTCGTCCATCAGCCCCATGCCGCCGTGGATCTGGATCGCTTCGTCCGCAACCATCGCCAGCACCTCGGTCGCCTTCAGCTTGGCCATGGCCATGTCGCCGTCCGTCACCGTGCCCTGGTCGTATTTCCACGCCGCCTCGCGCGTGAGCAGTTCGGCCGCCTTCAGCTCCAGCGCCATGTCGGCCAGCTTGAAGGACACCCCCTGGAACTTGCCGATCTGCTGCCCGAACTGCTTGCGTTCCGCGGCATAGGCCACGGCAAGCGCCAGCGCCCGCTCGGCCCGGCCGAGGCAGGTCGAGGCCACCTGCAACCGTGTCGCCCCCAGCCAGGAGTTCGCCACCTCGAACCCCTTGTGGACCTCGCCCAGCACGTTCTCCGCCGGCACGCGGCAGTCGTCGAACTCCAGCACCGAATTCGTATAGCCCCGGTGGCTGACGTTCCGATACCCCTCGCGGACCGTGAACCCCGGGGTGCCCTTGTCCACGAAAAACGCCGTGATCAGCTTTTTCGGGCCGCGTGGAGTCTCTTCCTCCCCCGTCGCCATGAAGACGATGGCAAAGCCCGCAAGGTCGGCGTGGGAAATGAAATGCTTCGTCCCGTTCAGAACCCAGTCGCCACCCTCGGCCCGCGCGCTGGCCTTCATCCCGCGCAGGTCCGACCCCGCGCCGGGTTCGGTCATCGCCAGGCAATCCCAGGTCTCGCCCCGGATGCAGGGCATGAGGTAGCGTTCCCGCTGCTCGGCATTCCCGGCAAGAAGGATGTTCGACGGCCGCGCGACGCAGGTCCAGTGCAGCGCATAGTTCGCCCGGCCCAGTTCCTTCTCGTAAAGCAGCCAGGACAGCGTATCCAGCCCCGCGCCGCCCACCTCTACCGGCATGTTGGCCGCGTAAAGCCCCGCCGCGATGGCCTTTGCCTGGATCTCACGGATCAGCTCCAGCGGCAGGACCCCGGTCCGCTCCACCCTCTGCTCATGCGGGTAAAGCTCCTCCTCGACGAAGGCCCGCGTCGTCTCGACGATCATCCGCTGTTCTTCGGTCAGTCCGAAATCCATCGCCCTACTCCTTCTTCTGGCCGACCGCCCGGCCCACGCCTTCCGGCATCGGCAACCCGGCATGAGCATCCGCGACGGCTTTCAGGTTTGCCCAGACCTCGGGCGCGGCCGGCACCGTCTTGCCCGCCTTCATGTCCACATGCAGGCAAAGTTGCTCCACCGTCGCCACGCAATCCTCGCCCTTCAGGATGCGCACGAAGCTGCGGAACCGCTTCTCGTCCGCCGAGATGATCTGCAACTCGCCGCGCAGCTGATCCCCCAGCTTCGCCTCGCCCAGATGGCGGATATGCGTCTCGGCCGAATAGTACGAATGTCCCGCTGCCACATAGTCCATCCCTGCGCCGATCAGCCGCAGGAAGTTGTCCACCGTCTCAGAATTGCAGAAGTAATAACGGCTTTCCGTCATGTGGCCGTTGTAGTCGATCCAGCCCGGCAGGACCTGCCCCTGCCACATGACCAGAGGGGCCGCCTTGGCCCCCGTGTCCAGCCCCTTCGCCATCTCGGCATAGAAGGCGGCGGCGCGGCGTTCGTCGTGCTCGCGCAGCACCTTCCCCGCGCCCCAGTTGCGTTCCTTCAAGGCCCGCAGGAAGCCCACGAGGTTGCGGTCGCGGATGCGCTCCAGTTCACGGATGCCATACATCCCCGACTGCGCGTCGGACTGGCTGGCGACCAGGTCCACCAGCTCGTCGTTGAACTCGGGCACGTCCATCAGCTTGGTCCAGGGCCATTTCAGCGCCGGGCCGAACTGCGCCATGAAATGCCGCATCCCCGCCTCGCCCCCGGCGATCCGGTAGGTCTCGAACAGGCCCATCTGGCCCCAGCGCAGGCCAAAGCCCATGCGGATCGCCTCGTCTATCTCCTCGGTCGTGGCGATGCCGTCCTTCAGCATCCACAAGGCCTCGCGCCAGACCGCCTCAAGAAATCGGTTGCCGATGAAGGCGTCGATCTCGTGCCGGATCACCAGCGGGAACATGCCCACATCCTTCATGATCTGCACGGTCTTTTCGACCACCTCGGGCGGGTTGGCCGGGCTGCCGCTGATCTCGGACAGGGGCAGCAGATAGACCGGGTTGAACGGATGCGCGACGATGATGTTTTCGGGAGCAACCGCAGATTTCTGCAAGTCGCTGGCCTTGAACCCGCTTGTGGACGACCCGATCAGCACTCCGGGGTTCGATTGTTGCAACTGGGCATAGACCTTGTGCTTCAGCTCGATCCGTTCCGAGACGCTTTCCTGCACATAGTCCGCCCCCTCGACCGCCTCGCCGATGGTGCCGTGGAAGGTCAGCTTCCCCTCCGCCGGCATCGGCACGTCGGACAGCGCGGGCAGCGCCGCCCGGGCGTTCTCCATCACCGCAGCGATCTTGCGCTCCGCCTCGGGGTCGGGGTCGAACACCCCCACATCCCAGCCATTCAGCAGGAACCGCGCCGCCCAGCCGCCGCCGATGACCCCGCCCCCGATGATTGCCGCCTTCCGGTTCATTGCCGCGCCCCCGTTCCCTGTTTCCTGCCGTCATCCGACCCGCTGACGGACCCATCGTCCCGCTTGCGGTAGTCGCAGGCAAAGCGCCGGTCCACCACCGACACCGGCCCCGTCCGCCCGCCATCCCTTCGGCAGCGCACCACCGCATCGGGGCTGTCGTCGATCACCCGCGCGAGGCAGATCTCCAGCCCCGCAGGTCCATCCAGCGGTGCCGGACTGGTGCAATCGACCTCGCCCAGCGGCACACCCGCCGGCGTGTACCATTGCCCATCCCCGACGCAGGCCGCAAAAAGCAGAAGGCAGGTCCCCGCCCCGATGGGCCGCGCCACCGCGCCTGGTCTCCGCATCGGCCTACTTCGCCACCGGAGCCCGCTTCTCCAGCTTCAGCCGCGCCCGCACCTCGGCCGGAGTGATCACCCGCGCACCCAGGTTCTCGACAATGGTCGCCGCGCGCTCCACAAGTTGCGCGTTGGTCGCAAGGACACCCTTCTCCAGCCAGAGGTTGTCCTCCAGCCCGACCCGGACATTGCCGCCCGCAAGTGTCGCCGCCGCGACATAGGCCATCTCGTTCCGGCCCAGCGAAAAGGCGCTGAAATGCCAGCCCTGGGGCACGTTGTTCACCATCGCCATGAAGGTGTTCAGGTCGTCCGGCGCGCCCCAGGGCACCCCCATGCACAGCTGCACCAGCACCGGCTCCGGGATCACGCCCTCGGACACCAGCTGCTTGGCCAGCCAGAGGTGACCCGTGTCGAAGGCCTCGATCTCGATCCGCACCCCCGCCGCCGTCATCCGCCGCGCCATGTCGCGCAGCATGCCGGGAGTGTTCACCATCACATAATCGGCCTCGGCAAAATTCATCGTGCCGCAGTCCAGCGTGCAGATCTCGGGGCGGCATTCGACGATATGCGCCACCCGCTCCTCGGCCCCGCACATATCGGAAATCGCGGCCATCTCGGTCATCTTCTCGGTGCCGTCGAAATACATGTCGCCGCCCATGCCCGCCGTCAGGTTCAGGACAACATCGGTATCGCTGTCCCGGATTCGCTCCGTCACCTCGCGGTAATATTCCAGCTTGCGGCTGGGCTTGCCCGTCTCGGGGTCGCGCACATGGCAATGCACCACCGCCGCCCCCGCCTTCGCCGCCGCGATGGCGCTTTCGGCGATCTGCTTCGGGCTGCGCGGCACGTGCGGCGAGCGGTCCTGAGTTCCCCCCGACCCCGTCACGGCGCAGGTGATGAAGACTTCCTTGTTCATGTTCAGCGGCATCGCGGACCTCCCCGGGCTTTGACCCCACCATAGCCCGCTTGCCAGCCCACGCTTTGCACCTTACGAAACCTTCATGACGGAAAACGCCATCTTTCAGCCATCGCGAGAGCCCCTGACCATCGCGCTTCTCGTCCTGCCGCAGGCCTCGATCCTCGAGGTCGCTTCCGCCCTCGACCCCCTGCGCAACGCCAACCGCCAGCTTGGGTCAGAGGCCTACCGCTGGCGCGTCGTCTCGCCCGATGGCGCCCCCGTCCCCCTGACCTGTGGCATCGAACTGCCCTCCTCCGGCCCTCTCGCCCACGCCAGCGGCGCCGACGCCCTCATCGTCATCGCCGGCTACCGCCTGGCCGAAGTCGCCACCCGCCCGCTGATCCGCGACCTCCGCCGCATCGCCCCCCGCTTCCAGCTGGTCGGCGGCATCGACGCCGGCCCCTGGGTCCTCGCCCGCGCGGGCCTCCTCGACAGCCACCGCGCCACCGTCCATTGGGAAGACCTCGAAGACCTCGCCGCCGCCCACCCGCACATCGACGTCGTCCCCGACCGCTTCGTTATCGACCGCAACCGCGTCACCATCTCGGGCGCGGCCCCCGCGCAGGACTTCATGCTGCACCTGATCCGCAGCCGCCACGGCGCCGCGCTGGCCCGGCAGGTCGCCGCCAGCTTCCTGGCCACCCACCGCCCCGGGCACGAGCCCCAGATCGCCCCCCAGGACCCGGCCCTCGACCCGCGCGTGGCCGCAGCCCTGGCCAGGATGGAGGCGCGGATCGACGCCCCCGAACCCGCCGCCGCCACAGCCAGAGCCGTCGGCCTCTCCCCCCGCCGTCTGGAAGCGCTCTTCCGGCAGGCGCTGGACACCACCCCCGCCGCCCACGCGCTCGACCTGCGCCTCCAGGCTGCCCGCCGGATGCTGACCGACACCCGCCACCCCATCGCCGAGGTTGCCCTCCGCACCGGCTTTTCCGGCCCCGCCACCTTCTCGCGCGCCTTCCGGGCCCGCTTCGGCCAGCCGCCCGTCAGCCTGCGACGCCAGGCTAGGGCCTTGCACCCGACCTGATCTTGCCCATGTCCGAAATACTTCACGGGGGTGCGGGGGTGTGAAACCCCCCCTCAGGCCGCGTCCAGCAGCCCCCGGCCCTTCAACAACGCCTCGACCCCCGGCATCCTGCCCCGGAACTTGATATACAGCGCCTCGGCCTCCTCCGACCCTCCGGCCGACAGGATGAACCGCTCCAGCCGCGCGGCCACCGCGGGATCGAAGGCATCGCCCGCCTCCTCGAAAGCCGCGAAAGCGTCGGCATCCATCACTTCCGACCACATATAGCTGTAATAGCCGCTGGAATAGCCGTCGCCGCTGAACACATGCGCGAAATGCGGCGTCGCGTGCCGCATCCGGATCGCCCGGGGCATCCCCAGCGCCTCCAGCACCTCGGCCTGCTTCTGCATCGGATCCGCAGGGGGCGTGCCGGTGTGGAACTCCAGGTCCACCAGCGCGCTTGCCACGAACTCCACCGTGGCAAAGCCCTGGTCATGGGTTCCCGCCGCCAGCAGCCGCCGCAACATGTCGGCGGGCATCGGCTCGCCGGTCTCATGGTGCCGCGCATGGGCCTCCAGCACCGAGGGCGCCTCCAGCCAATGCTCGTACAACTGGCTCGGCAGCTCCACGAAATCCCGCGCGACGTTCGTCCCGCTGATGAACCCATAGGTCACATCCGACAGCATCTGGTGCAGCGCATGGCCGAATTCGTGGAACAATGTCCGCGCATCGTCCCAGGACAGAAGACGCGGCTCACCCTTGGCGAAATTGCAGACGTTCACGACGATCGGCCGCTGCTCCCCGCCCAGCTTGCGCTGCGACCGCATCGCCGAACACCAGGCGCCCGACCGTTTCGACCCCCGGGCAAAGTAGTCGCCCAGAAAGACCGCCACATGCGCGCCGTTCCGAGTGACCTCCCACCCCCGCACGTCCGGGTGATAGAACGGCCCCGCGATCTCGCGGAACTCAAGCCCGAAAAGCCGCGTCGCGCAGTCGAACATCGCCCCCAGCATCGCGTCCAGCGACAGGTAGGGCTTCAGCGCCGCCTCATCCAGGTCATGCTCCGCCTTGCGGCGCTTCTCGCTGTAATAGCGCCAGTCCCAGGGCTCCAGCGGCCCGGGGAACCCGTCCGCCCTCAGCATCGCCTCCAGCACGCCCGCATCCGCCAGCGCCCGGGCCCGCGCCGGCTGCCAGACCCGCATCAGAAGGTCGCGCACCGCCGCCGGGGTCTTCGCCATCTCCGGCTCCAGCTTGTAGGCGGCAAAGTCGGGATAGCCCAGCAGCGTTGCCCGCTCGTGGCGCAGCGCAAGGATCTCTGCCGCGATCGCCCGGTTGTCCGTCTCGCCCCCGTTTGCCCCCCGTGCGACCCAGGCCTCATAGGCCTTCTCGCGCAGATCCCGGTTGGGCGAGAATTGCAGGAAGGGCACGATCAGGCTGCGGTTCAGCGTGATGACCGGCCCCAGCCCCTTTTCCGCACCCGCGGCGCTTGCGGCCTCCTGCACGAACCCCGGCAGCGCGGCCAGTTCGGCCTGCGACAACTCCATGTGCCAGGACCTCTCGTCCGCCAGCAGGTTCTGCGAAAACTGCGTCCCCAGCACCGCCAGCCGCGCCTTCACCGCCGTCATGCGCTCCGCCGCCGCTCCCTCCAGCGCCGCACCGGACCGCAGGAACATCTGCCGGTACAGCTCCAGCACGCGGGCCTGCTCGGGCGAAAGCCCCAGGCCCTCGCGTGCCTGCCACAGGTCCTCGATCTTGGCCCAAAGCGCCTTGTTGTTGGTGACTTCGCTGGAAAACGCCGACATCTTCGGCGCCAGCTCCCGCATCAGGGCCTCGCGCGCAGAGGTCGAGTCGGCCCCGGCCAGATTGTAGAACACCCCCGCCACCCGGTCGAGATCGCCCTCCGCCAGTTCCAGCGCCTCGATCACCTCGGCAAAGGACGTCCCCGGCCCTTCGGCAATCGCCAGGATCGCCGCCCGCGCCCGGGCAAGCGCCGTATCGAAGGCCGGCCCGAAATCCTCGTCCCGGATGCGGTCAAAGGGCGGCAGACCGAACGGCCTGTCCCAGTTTTCCAGCAGCACATTCATCGCAGATCTCCTTTGCTTCGAAGCTAGGCCCGCCCCGAAGGAAGGTCCACCCCGGCTTTCCCTTCCCGAACCATCCCGGGGGTCTGGGCCCGGGGGTCTGGGGGGTGAAACCCCCATTATCCGAGGAGGAGGCGAAGGCCGACGACGAGACAGAAGAGATGCGGCGCAAGCCGCTCCGCTCAGTGGCCGTCCCGCCCGCGCTGACGCATCCGATGCTCGAACCGGCGCAGCAGAAGCGACAGCCCGATGGTCATCACCAGATACAGGAAGGCCGCCACGTTGTAGGTTTCGAAATATCGGAAGTTCCCCGCCGCCGTGACCTTGGCCAGCTGCGCCACGTCCGAGATTCCCAGCACCGCCACCAGGCTCGAATCTTTCACCATTGCCACAAAATCATTGCCCAACGGCGGCAGGATCAGCCGAAAGGCTTGCGGAAATCGAACATGGCGGAACCGCTGCCAGCCGTTCAGGCCCAGGGCCTGCGCCGCCTCGATCTGGCCCTTGTCCACGGCCTGAAGACCCGCCCGGAAGATCTCGGCCAGAAAGGCCGAATAGGCCAGCATCAGGGCCAGGATCGCACGATACAGCAAGGGGACATCCCGGGTGCGCAGCAGCTCTTCGCCCGCCAGCGCATTCATCCCGGCCACCAGACCCGGCACTAGCACGAAGGCGACGTACAAGAGCAGCACCACGATCGGCACGCCGCGCATGACCTCGATGTACAGCCGCGCCAGCTGACGCACGACCATGAACCGCGACATGCCCATCGTGGCCAGCCCCAGCCCGATCGCACAGGCCCCCATATAGGCCACCACCGCCACCGTCAGCGTCACGACCAGCCCCTTGGACAGCACCCGCAGGGCCGAGGCATAGACCTCGTCCGCCAGCATCTCGTACAACAGCCACAGGCCGGTGATCGCCAGGATCACCAGCCACCAGGGAAAGTCCTTGTCCGGATCGGCGTTCGGGGCCATCGGATCGCCCCCGGATCGGGCCGGGGGCTGTCCTTCACTCGCCCATCTTGTAGTCGAGGAACCACTTCTGGTTCAGCGCATCCAGCGTGCCGTCGGCCTTCATCGAGGCAATCGCCGCGTTGATCGGCGCCACCAGATCCGACCCTTTCGGGAAGATGAAGCCGAAATCCTCGGTCGCAAGCGGTTCGCCGATGATCTTCAGGCCCCCGTTCGACGCCGCCACATAGCCATTCGCCGCCGTCGAATCCGACAGCGTCAGATCCACATCCCCCGCCTTCAGCGCCTCCAGCCCCGCGCCGAAGGTCTCGAACTTGATGATGCGCGGGTTCTCCTCGTTGCCGTCCAGGATGTCATAGACCGCCGCGTAGAAGGGCGAGGTCCCCGGCTGCGCGCTGACCAGCAGCTCCGGGTTCGCCGCAAAGGACGCCGCATCGGTGAACCGCTCCTCGTCCCCCCGCACGATCATCAGCATCTCCGACCGCATGTAGGGGTCCGAGAAATCCACCTTTTCCTTGCGCTCTTCCTTGATGGTGATCCCGGTCATGCCGATGTCGAACTGGCCCTCCGAGACCGCCGGGATCATCGCGTCCCAGCTGGTGTTCTGATAGGTCACGGTGATATTCAGCCGTTTGGCGATTTCCGCCATCGCGTCGTATTCCCAACCCACCGCGGCGCCCGACTTGTCCAGGAACTGCAAGGGCGGATAGGCGTTCTCGGTCACGACGACGACCTCCCGCCCGCCAAGGTCCGGCAGGTCCTGCGCCAGCGCGGGCAGGGCGGCAAGTGTCAGGCCCAGAAGGGCGGCAGCAGCGGTCTTCATCGGTCAGGCTCCCGTTGGAATTGTCAAACGCCGACTATGCCATGCGCCATGCGCGATGCAAGGCGGCACGCACGTCCCGCACCGTCCGTGCCGTTGCCTCTTTCCCTGCCCGCAGTTCCGCTCCAACCTGCCCCGGGGAAGGAGCGCGCCCCATGGACCCCGCCACACGCACCGCCGCGACCCTCGCCGCCCTGGTCCGCTCCCGCCAGATCTCGGCCGAAGAGGCGACCCGCGCCACCCTTGCCCGCATCGACCGGCTGAACCCCGGCCTCAACGCCATCGTGCAGCGGATGGACGATCAGGCGCTCGCCGCGGCCCGCGCGATCGACGCCCGGTTTGCGCGCGGCGAAGACCCCGGCCCCCTGGCCGGCGTGCCCGTCACGGTCAAGGTCAACATCGACCAGGCAGGCTTTGCCACGACCAACGGCCTCCGCATCCAGGCCGACCTGATCGCCGCCGAGGACAGCCCGCCCGTCGCCAACCTCCGCCGCGCGGGCGCAATCATCGTCGGCCGCACCAACACGCCGGCCTTCTCCCTCCGCTGGTTCACCCGCAACGCGCTCCACGGGGCCACGAAGAACCCCGCCTTCCCCGCCCTCACACCCGGGGGCTCCTCGGGCGGTGCCGCCGCGGCCGTCGCCGCTGGCCTCGGCCCGCTGGCCCACGGCACCGACATCGCCGGGTCCATCCGCTATCCAGCCCATGCCTGCGGCATCCACGGCCTCCGCCCCGGCCTCGGCCGCGTCCCCGCCTTCAACGCCACTGCGGGCGACCGGCTGATCGGCGGGCAGCTCATGGCCGTCTCCGGCCCGCTCGCCCGCTCTGCCGCCGACCTGCGCCTCGGCCTCCTGGCCCTCTCCCACCCCGACCCGCGCGACCCCTGGCACAGCCCCGTCACGCCCGCGCCCGCGCCCTACCCCAGACGTGCCGCCCTCGCCCTTGCCCCCGACGGTCTGCAAACCGACCCCGCCATACGGCAGGCCCTGACCGAGGCCGCGAAATTCCTTCAGGCGCAGGGATGGGAGATCGGCACCCCGCCGCTCCCCCCCTTCCGCGAGGCGATGGAGCTGCACCTCACCCTCTGGCTCTGCGAATTCGGCCTCGGCGGGGCGCAGGCCATCGCCCGCGAAGCCGACCCCGACGCCAGCTTCATCCACGCCGAACTGACGAAACTCGCCCCAGCCCCGACGCTGGAAAGCTTCATGCGCGCGCTGCAATCCCGCGCCCGCCTCGCCCGCCTCTGGCGCCTCTTCTTCGCCGACTGGCCGGTGCTGCTGACCCCCGTCTCGGGGCAACTCCCGTTTCCCGACCACCACGACACGTCCAGCCCCGAGGCCTTTGCCCAGGTGATCGAGGCGCAGATGCCCCAGATCGCCCCCCGTTCAAGGGCCTGCCCGGCCTGACCGTCACCACGGGCCGCAGCGCGAACCACCCCATCGGCATTCAGGCCCTTGCCGACCGGGGGTGTGAGGACATCCTGCTCGACCTCGCAGACCTTCTCGCACCCGAAATCCCGGCGATCACCCCCTAGGTCGGGCTTCGGCCCGCCAGCCCCCCGCAGACCTCGCAGTCGGGCCGCCTTTTCACCGCGATCACCCGGGTCTCCATATACAGCGCATCGTGGATCATCAGCCGCCCCGCAAGCCCCTCCCCGGCCCCCGTGACCCACTTCACCGCCTCCATCGCCATCATGGCCCCGATCACCCCCGGCAAGGGCGCCGCCACCCCCGCCTCGGCACAGGTCGGCACCAGCCCCGGCGCGGGGCGAACCGGGAAGACGCAGGCATAGCAGGGGCCGCCCTTCGCCGGATCGAACAGACTGATCTGCCCCTCCCACTGGGTGATCGCCCCGGAAATCAACGGCACCCCCGCCGCCACGCAGGCCCGGTTCACCAGATAGCGGGTGTCGAAATCGTCCGTCCCGTCCAGCACCAGATCATAGTCCCGGACCAGATCGACCGCGATCTCCTCGGTCAGCCGCCGATGATAGGGCCGCACCTCGATGAACGGGTTCAGGGCGCGCATGGCGACCTCGGCCGAGAAGACCTTCGGCATCCCGATCCGCCCGTCGGTGTGGATCACCTGCCGCTGGAGGTTCGACCCTTCCACGACGTCATGGTCGATCACCCCGATGGTCCCCACCCCCGCCGCCGCCAGATACAACAGGACCGGAGACCCCAGCCCCCCCGCCCCCACCACCAGCACGCGCGCGCCCTTCAGCCGCTTCTGCCCCGGCCCGCCGATCTCGCGCAGGATGATGTGGCGGGCATAGCGGTCCAGTTCGGCCTCGCGGAACGTCCCCGTCGCAGGAGCAGCCTCCGGCTGGGTCCCCTTCCGACGGCGAACCATGCGAAGCACCTCGCGGTACCCCAGCACGACCGCAGCAAGCAGCCCGAACACCGTCCAGCCCCGGAAGTCGCCCCCCAGGACCCGTGCCAGGGGGTTTTCCACCTGCATCGGCAGATGGACCAGCATCAGCAGGCCCCACCACCCCGCCGCCAGCCACAGCCACCGCGCCCCCCAGCCGCGCCAGCGGCCCAGCGCCCAAAGTCCGGCAAAGCCCAGAAGCCCGATCATCCGCGCAAGCCCGTGGAGCCGAACCCGCCCGTCCCCCGCGCGGTGTCGTCCAGCGCCTCCACGACCGCAAAGCCCGCCTGCACCACCGGGGCCACGACAACCTGCGCCACCCGGTCGCCGTGGCGGATCGTGTAGGGTTCGGTTCCCAGATTGACCAGCGACACCCCCAACGGCCCCCGATAGTCGCTGTCGATCGTTCCGGGCGTGTTCGGCAGCGTGATCCCGTGCCTGGACGCCAGGCCCGACCGCGGCCGCACCTGCATCTCATACCCCTCCGGCACCGCCACCCGGACCCCCGTCGGACAGATCGCGCGCTGCATCGGGGCCAGCGTCAGACCCGCCTCTCGCGCATCCGGCGGAAAGTTCGCGCACAGGTCCGCCCCAGCCGCCCCCGCCGTCTGATAGGCGGGCAAGGGCAGGCTCCGGTCGGCCCAGTCTTCCCAAAGCACCTGCACAACAGGACGCATTACCGAACCTTTCATCTGTCCCAAAATATCCCCGCCGGAGGCTCCGACGCCCCAGCTAACGCAACGCTTCCGCAATCCGCGCCGCCAGCCGCCGCGCGACCTCTGCCTTGCCCATCCGGGGCCAGACCTCGGCCCCGGCTTCCGAGATCAGCGTGACCGCGTTCTCGGCCCCACCCATGATCCCCGTCGCGGGCGACACGTCGTTCGCCAGGATCCAGTCGCAGCCCTTCCGCGCCCGCTTGGCCGTGGCATGGGCGACCACATCCGTTGTTTCCGCCGCGAACCCTACCACCAGCCGGGGCCGTTTCGGACCCTTCGCCACCAAAGCCAGGATGTCCGGGTTCTCGGCGAACTCCAGCGCCGGGGCGCGGCCCGACCCGTCCTTCTTCAGCTTCTGCGCGCTTGCATTGGCCACCCGCCAGTCCGCCACCGCCGCCGCCATCACAGCTGCATCGGCCGGCAAGGCCGCCTCGACCGCCGCCGCCATTTCCTGCGCGGTTTCCACGGCCACGACCGTCACGCCCGAGGGTGGAGGCACTGACGCAGGCCCCGTCACGAAAGTCACCCTTGCGCCAAGCGCCCGAAGAGCGGCCGCAATCGCCGTCCCCTGCGCGCCCGAGGAGCGGTTGGCGATAAATCGCACCGGATCAATGGGTTCGTGCGTCGGCCCCGAGGTCACGATCACATGCCTGCCCGAAAGCGGCCCCCCGCCCAGCGCGCCTTCGACTGCCGCGACGATCTCCAGCGGTTCGGCCATCCGGCCCTCGCCCGCCTCGCCGCTTTCGGCCATCTCGCCCCGGTTCGGACCGACAAAGCGAATGCCATCCGCCTGAAGCTGCGCATGATTGCGCCGGGTCGCCGGATGTGCCCACATCGCCGGGTTCATTGCCGGAGCCATCAGCACGGGCTTGTCCGCCGCCAGGAGCACCGCCGTTGCCAGATCCCCCGCCAGACCCTGCGCCAGCTTGGCCATCAGGTCGGCTGTCGCCGGGGCGACCACGATCAGGTCCGCCTCGCGCGACAGGCGGATGTGGCCGACATCCTGTTCGTCCTGCCGGTCGAAGAGGTCGGTGAACACATGATCCGCCGTCAGCGCCCCGACCGACAGGGGCGTGATGAACTGCTGCGCGGCCCCGGTCATCACCGCGCGGACCTGGGCGCCACGCTCGCGAAGGCGACGGATCAGGTCCAGCGCCTTGTAGGCTGCAATCCCGCCGCCGATGATCAGAAGAATGCGCTTGTCCGCCAGCATCGGCAGATCCCCCGTGGCCTGCCCCAAGGTGTAGGGGCGGAGCGGGGCAAACTCAACACCCGCGCCACGCATCCCGGCCTGCCAGCCTCATCCCGACGTGCCTGCGTGAGGCGCGCCCTGAGCGCGGTCCTGTTCTTCACACGACACCGCGAGGCAATGGAGCTGCGCGCAGACGGTCAATTCAGCAGCAGCCCGCGCAGGTCACAGGAAATGCCGCACCTCGCGCGACTGGCCTTCCAGGCTCTTGCGCATCTTGGCGAAGGCCGCCGCCTCCAGCTGGCGGACACGCTCCTTCGACAGGCCCAACTCCTCGCCAAGGGATTCCAGCGTCCGGCCCTCATCCTTCAGCTTGCGTTCGGCCACGATATAGCGTTCGCGCGCATTCAGGCCCCGCATCGCGGTTACGAGCCAGCCCCGCAGCCGCGCGCCGTCGTGCGCATCCTCGATCAGCTCGGCGGCCTGCACGCCGTCATCTTCCAGCGCGTCGATCCATTCCCGGCCGTCCTCGTCGGACGACTGCGTGGCGTTCAGCGAAAAGTCGGACCCCGAAAGCCGGCCTTCCATCATTTCGACATCTGCCACCGGCACGCCGACCTCGGCTGCGACAAGCTGGCGCAGCTGGTGCTGGTCCAGGGTCTCGCCACGCTGCGAGGCCTCGCGCTCTAGCTTGGCCTGCACCCGGCGCAGGTTGAAGAACAGCGCCTTCTGGCTGGAGGTGGATCCGGTGCGCACCATCGACCAGTTGCGCATCACATAGTCCTGGATCGAGGCCTTGATCCACCAGACCGCATAGGTCGAAAACCGCACACCCCGGTCCGGGTCGAACTTGTCGGCTGCCTTCATCAGACCCAGGCTCGCCTCCTGGATCAGATCGTTCATCGGCGCGCCATAGCGGCGGAACTTGGCGGCCATGCTGATGGCCAGCCGCATGTAGGCGGTGATCAGCCGGTGCAGCGCGCGTTCGTCCCGCTGATCGCGCCAGGCCCGGGCCAGTCGCACCTCGGTTTCGGCGTCAAGCAGTTCGGCCTTCATCGCTTGGCGCGACACGTTCAGATCGGTATATCCGTCAAGTGCCATGACCACCTCCAGATTATCCAGCAGCGGCGCTTTCGCCCGTTCTTGTCCCTTCTACGAGGCCAATCCGTGACCGGATCACTCCCGCCCCTCACTTTGGTTGTCGGCGGCGCGCGGTCGGGGAAATCCGCCTTCGCCGAGGGCCTGGTCACCGCTTCCGGTCGCCCCCGCCGCTATATCGCCACGGCCGAAGCCTGGGATGACGAGATGCGCGACCGGATCGCGCGGCATCGTGCGGACCGGGGTGCCGGCTGGACGACCGACGAGGCCCCTCTCGACCTTGCAACACCCCTCGCGGCGGTGCGGGCCGAAGAGGCGGTGCTGATCGATTGCGCCACGCTCTGGCTGACGAACCACCTTCTCGCCGACCATGACCTTGCCGCCGAGACTGCGCGCCTTCTGACCGCCCTTGCGGCCTGCCCGGCCCCCGTCGTCATCGTATCCAACGAAACCGGCTGGGGAATCGTTCCCGAAAACGCACTGGCCCGACGGTTTCGGGATGAACAGGGGCGGCTGAACCAGCGGTTGGCCGAGGTCGCCGGGCTGGTCGTGACGGTCATCGCCGGTCTGCCGCTGGTCCTGAAAGGCAGCCTGCCGTGACGCGGTTCTGGTTCGTGCGGCATGGTCCGACCCACACCAGGGCCTTCGCCGGGTGGCGCGACATCCCCGCCGATCTGACTGATACGGCAGCTCTCGCGCGACTGGACGCCCATCTGCCCGCGCAGGCGCCGGTGATCTCCTCCGACCTGTGCCGGGCCACGGCAACCGCCGATGCCATCTGCAAGACCCGCCCCCGCCTGCCGCATGACCCCGACCTGCGCGAGTTCAACTTCGGCGACTGGGAGGGCCTGCATTTCGACGAGGTGTCCCGGCGCTGGCCCGATCTCAGCCGCCGTTACTGGGAAGAGCCCGGCCAGATCGCGCCGCCCGGGGGCGAAAGCTGGCATGCCGCCGCCGATCGGGTCGAACGCGCCCTCGGCCGCCTGCCGCCGCTGCCCGACATCATCGTGGTCGCGCATTTCGGCGTCATCCTCACCCAGTATCAGCGCGCCGCCGGGCTGACCCCGTATCAGGCGCTGGCCCAGACTATTGCCAACCTGTCGGTCACCTGCCTGACCTTCGCGCCTCCCGGGGTTCTGTCGGTCAATCACTGTCCGTGATGGCCGACGCCACGATTCTGCGTTTCCCTTCCGCCTCTGCCGTGGGTCAAATGCCGGCGAAAGGACAACAGACATGACCTATGACCTTCCCCCGTACGACCTCGTGATCGGCGACCGTGCCTATTCCAGCTGGTCCCTGCGCGGCTGGCTTCTGTTCGACGCGTTCGGCATCCCGGTGCGGACACACTCGGCCCGGCTTTATACCGACGAGCTGCCGACGCTGCTGAAGGATTACTTCCCCGCGCGGACCGTGCCGACGATGCGAACCCCCGACGGCGCGGTCGTGCCCGAGACCATCGTCATCGCCGAGGAACTGGCGACCCGCCACCCCGACGCCGGCATCTGGCCCACCGATCCCCACGCCCGCGCGACCGCCCGCGTCCTTGCCGCCGAAATGCACGCGGGCTTCTCTGCGCTTCGCAGTCATTGCCCGATGAACCTGCGCGTCAGCTACACCGGCTGCAAGCCGCCCGAGGCGGTCCTTTCCGACCTCCGCCGCCTGGAAACCCTCTGGTCCTGGGCGCGGCAGACGACCGGTTCCACGACCCCCTGGCTCTGCGGTGCCTATTCTGCTGCCGATGCCTTCTTTGCGCCCGTCGCCAGCCGGATCGCCACCTACAACCTGCCGGTCGGACCCGAGGCGATGCTCTACGTCAACGCCCATCTGTCCCATCCCGGCTTCCGCCGCTGGCGCGCGATGGGCCTGATCGACGGCGCGGATCAGGACTTCTACCGCCGCGACTACCCCCGCCGCGACTGGCCCGGTCCGGTGCCGCTGCCCGCGAGGAGGGTTGACTGCGCCGACACCGTGAACAGCGCCTGCCCCTACTCCGGCAAGCCCGTCACCCATGCGCTGGAAATCTATGGCCGCCGCTTCGGCTTCTGCAACGCCTTCTGCCGCGACAAGACCCTCGCCGACGGCGAGGCCTGGCCGAAGTTCATGGCGCTTTACCACTCGTAAACCATTTCGCCCTACCCGTTAACCAAGGTGAATCGGGTGGGGCGCATGGCGCGGTGCGGAACGTGGCGGCGGGGTCCGGGTCCTGGGGCAGGGCTTGACCGGTCAGAAGGCTGGGGACCGAAAGGATGACGGCCCGGGCCTTCACCGTCGCCTTCGAGGGGGTCGAGGCCCGCCTGGTCGAGGTGCAATGCGCCGTCTCTCCCGGCTCGCCCTCCTTCACTCTGGTGGGTCTGCCCGACAAGGCGGTGACCGAGGCCAAGGAAAGGGTCCGAGCGGCCCTTCAGGCGCTGTCGATTGCGCTGCCGGCCAAGCGGATCACGGTGAACCTGTCGCCCGCCGACCTGCCCAAGGAAGGCTCGCATTTCGACCTGCCCATCGCGGTCGCCCTCCTCGCCGCGCTCGAGATCATCCCGCGCGAAGACATCGAGGGCACCGTGGCCCTGGGCGAGCTGTCCCTCGACGGCCGTCTGATCGCCGTCGCCGGGGCCTTGCCTGCTGCCATGGCGGCCGCCGTCGAAGATCGCGCGCTGCTCTGCCCCAAGGCCTGCGGGGCCGAGGCCGCCTGGGTCGGTGCCACCACTGTCCTAGCCGCGTCCTCTCTGGAAGAGGTGCTGCACCACTACACCGGCCGCACCCCCCTGCTTCCCGCCGAAGCGGGAGAAGTCGTCCGCACCGCCACCCCCCGCGACTTCCGCGAGGTGAAGGGCCAGGAACGCGCCAAGCGCGCGCTGGAAATCGCCGCCGCGGGGCGGCACCACCTGTTCATGGTCGGCACGCCGGGCAGCGGCAAGTCGATGCTGGCCGCCCGCCTGCCCGGCATCCTGCCGCCGCTGTCGGCCCCCGAGGCGCTGGAAACCTCGATGATCCATTCGCTTGCGGGGCTCTTGACCGAAGGCGGCATCTCGCGCGACCGCCCCTTCCGCGAGCCGCATCATACCGCCTCGATGGCCGCCATCGTGGGCGGTGGGCGGGGGGCGAAGCCGGGCGAGATCAGCCTGGCCCACAACGGCGTCCTCTTTCTGGACGAGCTTCCCGAATTTCCGCGCATGGTGCTGGACACGCTGCGCCAGCCGATCGAGACCGGCAGCGTGATGGTCGCGCGGGCCAACGCCCATGTCCGCTATCCCTGCCGCTTCCTTCTGGTCGCCGCCGCCAACCCCTGCAAATGCGGCTATCTCTCCGATCCTTCCCGTGCCTGCGGGCGCGCACCGCTTTGCGGAGAGGACTATCTGGGCCGCATCTCGGGCCCGCTGATGGACCGCTTCGACCTGCGGGTCGAGGTGCCGCCCGTGGCCTTCGCCGATCTCGACCTGCCGGCGACCGGCGAAAGCTCGGCCACGATCGCTGCCCGCGTCGCCGCCGCCCGCGACCGGCAGACCGCCCGCTTCCGCGACCATCCCGCGCTGCGCGTCAATGCCGATCTGGAAGGCGCAGCGCTGGAGGAGCACGCGACGCCGGATGCCGAGGGGCGCGACCTGATCGGCCGGGTCGCCGAGCGCATGGGGCTTTCGGCACGCGGCTATCACCGCGTCCTGCGCGTCGCGCGCACCATCGCCGATCTGGACGGCAGTCCGGCGGTGCGCAGGCCCCATGTCGCCGAGGCGATCAGCTTCCGCCTCGCCTCGGCCAGGGGCGGGCTTTAGGCTTTGATGCGTTCCATCCCCGCGTCGTAGAGCGGCGCCAGGGTGACCTCGGCCGGCACCCTTTCGGTGGCGACTTCAAGTTCATAGCGGCCCGACAGGACGTAGTCCGCCGTCACGCCTTCGGGATTGCGCACATAGCCCATGCCGATCGAACGGTTCAGGGTGAACCCGAAGCCGCCCGAGCTGAGCCAGCCGACGCGCCGGCCATCGCGGTAGATCGTCTCGCGCCCGTGCAGGATCACGCCCGGATCGGCGGTGAACGTGGCCATCCTCTTCTTCACCCCCTGCGCGCGCTGCGCTGCCACCGCCTCGCGCCCCTTGAACGGGATGTCCCGCTTCAGCTTGACCGCCCAGCCCAGCCCCGCCTCGTCGGGCGTGTGGTCCGGCCCGATGTCCGAGCCCCAGGCGCGGTAGCCCTTTTCCAGCCGCAGCGATTCGATGGCGCGGTAGCCGGCGTTGCGGATGCCGAAGGGCGCTCCGGCCTCGCGCAGGGCCGCATAGACTGCGGTCGCATATTCGACGGGGAAATGCAGCTCATAGCCCAGCTCGCCGACATAGGTGACGCGCAGGGCCAGGACCGGGCAGCCGGCGATGCCGATGGTGCGGGCGGTGCCGAAGGGGAAGGCCGCGTTCGACACATCAGCCCTCGTCACCGCCTGCAACACCTCACGCGAGCGGGGCCCCATCAGCGACAGGACGGAATTGGCCGAGGTGATGTCGAACAGCTGCGCATTGGCCCCGGCCGGGATGTTGCGCTTGATCCAGTCGAAGTCATGCGTGGCAAAGCCGGTGCCGGTGACGATGTAGAATTCGTCGGGCGCGCGGCGGGCCACGGTCAGATCGGCCTCGATCCCGCCCCGGTCGTTCAGCATCTGAGTATAGGTCAGGCTGCCCACGGGGCGGGCCACGTCATTGGCGCAGATCCAGGACAACGCCCTTTCCGCATCCGGCCCCTTCAGCGCGAACTTGGCAAACGAGGTCTGGTCGAAAATCACCACCCCCTCGCGGCAGGCCCGGTGTTCGCGGCCCACCGCCGCATGCCAGTTCGGGCGGCCGTAGGTATAGACGTCGCGCGGTTCCTCGCCCGCTGCGAGATCGGCGAACCAGTTCGGCCGTTCCCAGCCCAGCTTTTCGCCGAAGACGGCGCCATCGGCCTTCAGGGTCTCGTACAGCGGGGATTTCCGGCAGGGGCGGCCCGACTGGTGCTCTTCCCCCGGCCAGGCCATGCTGTAATGCTTGCCATAGGCCTCGTAGGTGCGCTTGCGGATCCAGTCGCTGTCGAAATGCGGTCGGCCGAAACGGCGGATGTCGGCCGGCCAGAGATCGAAGGGCGCCTCGCCCTTGGCCACCCATTCCGCCAGACACATGCCCGCCCCGCCGCCCGAGGCGATGCCGAAGGCGTTGAATCCCGCGCCGACGAACAGGTTCCGCTGTTCCGGCGCCTCGCCCAGGATGAACATGCCGTCGGGGGTAAAGCTTTCGGGGCCGTTGATCATCTGCTTGATCCCGGCGGTCTGCATCGCCGGCACCCGGCCCAGCGCCTGTTCCATCATCGGGGTGAAATGGTCGAAGTCGTTGTCCAGCAGCGTGAAGTGGAACCCCGGCGGCAGGCTGCCGTCGCGCCAGAGCTTGGGGTTCGGCTCGTAGCCGCCCATCACGAGGCCGCCCACTTCCTCCTTCCAGTAGGTCAGCCGGTCGGGGTCGCGCAGCGTGGGCAGGGTCGGGGTGACGCCCTCGATCCGCTCGGTCACGATGTACTGGTGTTCGACCGGGACCAGCGGCACGTTCACGCCATGCGCCGCGCAGAAGGGGCGCGTCCACATGCCGGCGCAGACCACGACCTTTTCGCAGTCGATCCGCCCGCCTTCCACGATCACGCCCCGGATGACGCCATCCCGGATGTCGATCGACAGGACCTTGGTGTCCTCGAAGATTTTCGCCCCGGCCATGCGGGCACCCTTGGCCAGCGACAGGGTGATGTCGGACGGGTTCGCCTGCCCGTCCGTCGGCAGGAAGGCCGCGCCGACCACATCGCCCACGTCCATCAGCGGCCAGAGATCCTGCGCCTCTTTCGGGGTCAGAAGCTGCATGTCCAGTCCGAAACTGTGCGCCGTGGTGGCCTGGCGCTTCACCTCTGTCCAGCGTTCCTGATTGCAGGCCAGCCGCAGCCCACCGTTCATCTTCCAGCCGGTGGCCTGGCCGGTCTCGGACTCCAGCCGTTTGTAGAGCTCCACCGAATAGCCCAGAAGCTGCGTGACATTGGCGCTGGTGCGCAGCTGGCCGACCAGCCCGGCGGCATGGAAGGTGGTGCCCGAGGTCAGTTTCTTCCGTTCCAGAAGCACGACCTCCACCCCCATCCGGGCCAGGTGATAGGCGGTGGAACAGCCGACGATGCCGCCTCCGATGACGACAACCTTCGCTGCGGCGGGAAGATCAGACATGGCAAGTCCTTACAATGTGCGGAAATCTTGGAAGGCCGCATCGAAGGCAGCCAGGTTCTCGGCGGTGTAGGCGGCGTAGTCGAAGTCGAGCGTCAAGGTCAGTTCGCTGACCATGCTCCATAGCGTCTCGCGCAGAAGGGACGCGCATTTCATCGCCGAATAGCTGCGCCATTGCGCATCAGTCAGCGGGCGGTCGTGGTAAGCCTCCAGCAGCAGCCGTTCCTCGGGGGGCGAGAAGCCGTTGTTCGAGGTGATGCCGCCCAGATCGAACAGCGGATTGCCGAAGCCGCCGTATTCCCAGTCGATCAGCCAGATCCCGCTGTCCCCGATCAGGATGTTGCCGGGCAGAAGGTCGTTGTGGCAGAGGCAGGGCTCGAAGGGGCCGATGGCGCGGTCAAGGTCCTCGGCCCGGGCCAGAAGCCCCGGCAGAAGCGGCGCGTGGGGCGAGCCGCGTTCGGTCAGCAGCCGGGCATAGTCGCGCAGGATGTGCGGGACGCAAAAGCACAGGACCGGGCCCGAGACGACACGGGTCACGTCACGGTGGACCCGGGCGACAAGATCGGCCAGCCGCGGGATCAGCAGCGGATCGTCGCGGTCTGCGGGGGTCAGGGGCCGAGCCTCGACATAGTCCAGCACCAGCAGGCCCGGCTCGGCATGGCGGACGGCGGGGCCGACCTCTGCCCGTTCGGCGGCGCGGGTGATCGCCAGTTCGTTCCAGCGCAGGATGCCGTGTTCGGGGATGTCGCTGCCGAAGCGCACGACGAAGCGACGGCCCTGATCCGTGACCAGCACGTTGTGGTTGGTCTTGCCGCCTTCCAGCAGCCGCACGTCCGAGGGCGCGACAAAGCAGGACAGGCCGCGTGCGGCTTCGATCAGGCGGGCTTCGGCGGGGGATGGGGCCGGTTCAGGCATGGCTCTCTCTTGCAGCGGTGCGGCGGGCGATGGCGGCGGTGATGATCCGGTCGCTCATGATGGCGATGAAGGCGACGGCCAGACCGGCGACGATGCCCTTGCCGGCATTGGCCTTGGTCAGGGCGATATAGACCTCCTGGCCAAGATCGCGGGTCCCGACCAGCGCGGTGATGACCAGCATCGACAGGGCCAGCATGATGGTCTGGTTCAGACCCAGAAGGATCGAGGGCATGGCCAGCGGCAGCTTCACCTTGCGCATCAGCTGGCCCCTGGTGCAGCCCGAGACGATCCCGGCCTCCACCAGTTGCGGATCGACGCCGCGGATGCCCATGGCGGCGTAGCGGATGGCGGGGACGACGGCATAAAGCACCACCGCGATCATCGCCGAGAAGTCGCCGACCCGGAACAGCATCACCACCGGGATCAGATAGACGAAACTGGGCAGCGTTTGCAGCGTGTCGAGCACTACCGTGACCGCGGCATGGGCGCGGTCGTTCTGCCCGGCAAGGATGCCGATGGGCACGCCGATCAGCATGGCGATCACCACCGACACGCCGCACAGATAGACCGTGACCATCGCCTGCGGCCAGAGACCGGCCGAGACGATGAACCCGGTCATCGCCAGCGCCATCAGCCCCAGCCGCCAGCCGCCGATCCCGCCCGCGATGGCCGCAGCCAGCACCAGTCCCCAGGCCCAGGGGATGCCCAGAAGGAAGGTCTTGACCGGCACCAGCACATAGGTCAGCGCGGCGACCTTCGCCGCCTCGATCTGGTCGTAGAGGTTGAGGTTGATCCAGGAGACGACCGCGCCCCAGAACCCGCCGGTGGAAAGCTGCCAGCCCTCGGGATAGACCGCCAGCGCGGGGAAGATCAGGGCCAGGGGGTAGCTGGCGACAACCACCGCCAGCCAGGCCAGAAGCCCGCGGTTGCGCCACAGCCAGTGTCTGTCGCCGGGTTCCTGCGGGCCAAGGGCGGCCGCCGCCTGGCTCAGCCTGTCCAGCGCTATGGCCAGGACCACGATGCCGAACCCCGCCTCCACGCCACGCCCCACGTCCAGCTTGCGCAGCGCCGTCAGCACGTCGTAGCCCAGCCCTCCCGCCCCGATCATCGAGGCGATGATGACCATGTTCAGCGTCAGCATGATGACCTGGTTCACCCCGACCATCATCACTCTGCGCGCCGAGGGCAGCTGGACCTTCCACAGCAGTTGCCGCGCCGTGCAGCCGGCCATGCGCCCGGCCTCGACCACCTCATCCGGCACGGACCGCAGACCCATGGTGGTGATCCGCACCATCGGCGGCATGGCGTAGATCACCGTGGCGACCAGCGCCGCCACCGGGCCGAAGCCGAACAGGATCAGGATCGGCACCAGATAGGCAAAGACCGGGACGGTCTGCATCAGGTCAAGCACCGGCCGCAGCGCCCGGTCCACCCAGCGCAGCCGGAAGGCCGCGACGCCCAGCGCAGCCCCGCCCAGCACCCCCAGCGGCACCGCGATGGCGACCGAGACCAGCGTCACCATGGCCGATTGCCACAGCCCGAAGAGCAGAAGGTAAAGGAAGGCCGCAGCCGCCAGCACCGCGAGCCGGGCGCCTCCCAGGCGCAGCCCCAGAAGGCCCGCGCCCAGGATCACCGGCAGCCAGGACATCGGCGGCAGGATCGGCACCGCCTGCTGACCCTGCCCCCAGGCGAACCCCTCGACGACCAGCCCGCGCAGCAGCGTGTAGGGCGCCTCGATCAGCGCCGAGATGAGCCGGGTGACATCGCGGAACCGAAACGGCCCCAGGCTCGCCTCCTCCAGCAGCCATTTCAGCGCGGCCGAGATCTGGCGGTCGAGGTTCAGCTGCCAGGCCTGCGGATATCTGGTGGCCCAGGTCCAGCCCAGGGCCTGCGAGATCTCCTTGCCGTTCAGCGACAGGACTGCGGTGATCGCGGCAAGCCCCAGCCAGAAGGCCCAGCGCGCGGCGCGTGCGCGGATCATGCCGGCAGGTCCCGTCCCAGCAGGATATCGACGATGGTGCGCGCATCGACCTGGCCCAGGACCTCACCCGCGGCGCCGATCACCCGGAAAGGCTTGCCGGCGGCCTCGATCCGGTCGGCGACGGTGGCAACCAGGGCGCTGGCGGGCAGATCGCCGGCAAAGTCGGCGCCGGTCAGAGGCCGCGCGGCGGTGGCCAGCCGCATGACCTTGGCGCGCGGGATGTGGCGGGTGAAGGCGGCGACATAGTCCGTCGCCGGGCGCAACACCAGTTCCTCGGGTGTCGCGGTCTGCACGATCGCGCCGTCGCGCATGACCGCGATCCGGTCGGCCAGGCGGATCGCCTCGTCGAAGTCGTGGGTGATGAAGACGATGCTCTTCTGCAACCGGGCCTGAAGCCGCAGCAGCTCGTCCTGCATCTCGCGCCGGATCAGCGGGTCCAGCGCCGAGAAGGGTTCGTCCAGGAACCACAGGTCCGGCTCGACGATCAGCGAGCGCGCGATGCCCACGCGCTGCTGCTGCCCGCCCGAGAGCTGATGCGGATAGCGCGTCTCGCGTCCGGTCAGGCCGACCAGTTCGATCACCTCGCGCGCGCGCTCCAGCCGCGTGCGGCGGTCAACGCCCTGCACTTCCAGCGGGAAGGCGGTGTTTTCCAGCACGGTCAGATGCGGCAGCAGGGCGAAATGCTGGAACACCATGCCCATCCGGTGTCGGCGCAGGTCGATCAGCTCGGCCTCCGACATCGCCAGAAGGTCGCGGCCCTCGAAGCGGATCTCGCCGGCGGTGGGTTCGATCAGCCGCGACAGGCAGCGCACCAGGGTGGATTTGCCCGACCCCGACAGGCCCATGATGACGAAGATCTCGCCCCTGGCGACCGTGACATCCGCCTGCCGCACCGCCGGAACGATCCCGGCCTCGCGCAGCGCCTCGGGCGTGGGCGCGCCGCCGTGCCGGGCAAGCACCGCCTCGGCCTGGGCGCCGTAAAGCTTCCAGAGGTTCCGGCATTCAAGGACGGTCGGGCGTTCCATCGGGCCTGTGGATTCCATGCGGCAGGGGAAAGGCCGGACCCGGCGCAACCGGGGCCGAGGCTGGGGTCAGTTCAGCCAGGCCTGCCATGTGGCCTCGTTCGCGGCCATCCATTCGGCCACCACCGTGTCGATGCTGACGCCCTCGACATCGGCCTTGTAGACCATCGCCCCCATCTCGTCGTTGGTGATGGAGAAGTTGCGGATGATCTTCGCCGCGCCCGGCCATTTCCCTTCCAGACCGGCCCAGCCCGCCTTCCAGATCGGACCCAGGGGCTTGCCGCAGTCATAGGCCATGTCCGGGTTCTCGCCCCAGGCCGGATCGCTGTAGCAGGCCGGATCGTAGGGCGGGAATTCGATGAACCTGCCGGCGTATTTCGCGGGGGCCCAGTGCGGTTCGTAGATCCACAGGATGATCGGATCCTGCCGTTCGTAGGCGGCCTGAAGCTCGGCGAAGAGCGCCGCATCGGTGCCGGCGTGGACGACCTCGAAGGGCAGGCCCAGCGCCTCGACCCGTTCCTCGTCATAGCCGCCCCAGGTCACGGGACCGCCCAGGTAGCGGCCGTTCGGCGCGGTCTCCACCGTCGAGAACGCCTCGCCGCAGTCCAGCAGCGCCCGCCAGTCCGGCAGACCGGGGCAGCGTTCTTCCATATATGCCGGATACCACCATTCCTCGCGCGCGATCATTCCGGTCTCGCCGAAATTCACCACATTACCCGTGGCGGTCGCCTCTTCCAGCGCGTCGGTTCCCGTGGTGGCCCAGATCTCCATCGCCAGGTGCAGGTCCCCGGTCTTCAGCCCGGCGAACTGCGCCAGATAATCGGCCTGGACCAGCTCGGTGTTGTAGCCGGCCTTGCGCAGCACCTCGGACATGATGGTGGCGCTGATGACCTGCCCCGACCAGTCATGCGTGGTCAGCCTGATCGGGTCCGGGCTTTCCACCTCGGCCCGCAGGTCGCCGACCGTCACGGCCTGCGCCAGCACCAAGGCTACCGAAGCGAGCAGCATCTTCCTCATCCGTCGACTCCCTGTTTTCCGGTTCTTGTTGACGCGGGGTGATTCCCCATTGCGATGCACCGAAAGTAACACCGGCACGACATGTCGCAACGAATTTCCAAGATATCCCTCGCGGATACCTTGGTTCATGTGGCTTTCCGTGACTTTCTGCGATAGATTTCAACAGTCCCACAGAAGCAGACAGCGATGACCGACCTCGACACCACTTCGAACCACCGCCAGGCCGAGATCCTGGAGGCCCTGCGCAAGGCGGGCGGGACGGCCCGGATCCAGAGCCTGGCCAGCGCGCTGGACGTATCGGACGAAACGATCCGGCGGAACCTGCGCCGGCTGGTCGAGGGCGGGCTGGTGCAGAAGCACCATGGCGGCGCGCGGCTGGTCGAACGTGCGGTCGAGGCCGACCTGACCACGCGGCTTCAGGAACATGCCGAACCCAAGCGCCGCATCGCCGCCGAGGTCGCGCGGCTGATCGACGACGGAGCCTCGCTGTTTCTTGACGTGGGCTCCACCACCAGCCTGATCGCCGAGGCGTTGCAGCGTCATTCCGGCCTCAGCGTGGTGACGAATTCGGTCGCCGTCGCCTACCGGCTGGCGATGCGCAACGGCAACCGCGTGTTCTTCGCGGGGGGCGAGCTGCGCGCCAATGACGGCGGCAGTTTCGGGCCCGAGGCGCTGGCCTTCGTGCGGAACTTCCGGCTTGATCTGGCGGTGATCTCGACCTCGGGCATCTGCCCCGAGCGCGGGCTGATGTTCTCGGACCTGACCGAGGCGCAGCTGGCGCGGGCCATGGTGGACCAGGCCGCGCGCTGCATCGTCGCGGCCGACGCCCGCAAGTTCCACCGCACCGCGCCGATCCTGCTGGGCGATCCGCGCGACATCGACATCCTGGTCACCGACGAGGACCCGCCCGAGGACCTGGCCGCCGCCGCGCGCCACTGGGGCACGACGATCCGGGTGGCCCGTTAGCCCGCCGCAACGCGCGCCAGCAGCGCCTCGATCTCGGCCCTTGCGGGCATGGCGGGGGCCGTGCCGGGGCGGGTGACCGAAATCCCGGCCGTGGCGCAGCCGAAGCGCACCGCCTCGATCACCTCGCGCCCCTCGGCCAGCGCGACGGCGAAGCCGCCGTTGAAGGCATCGCCCGCGCCCGTCGTCTCGACCACCGGGCCGGCCGAGATGACCGGCACATGCACCGTGCGCGTGCCGTCGTGGTAAAGCGCGCCCTTGTCACCCAGCGTGATCACCACCGCGCCCACGCCCCGCGCGCGCAGGGCCCGGGCCGCGGCCTCTGCCTCTTCGACCGAGGTCACGGGCAGGCCGGTCAGCGCCTCGGCCTCGGATTCGTTCGGCGTCAGGTAGTCGCACAGCGCCAGCATCTCGTCCGGCAGGCTGGCGGCGGGGGCGGGGTTCAGGATCGTCGTCACCCCGGCCGCACGCGCGATCTGCAACGCCCGCAGCGCCGCGGGAATCGGCTGTTCCAGCTGGGTGACGAAGACCGAGGCGGACCGGATCAGGTCGGCCTTCTCTTCCACATCTTCGACCGAGACCCTTCCCGCCGCGCCGGGTGCCACGATGATCGCGTTGTTGCCGGTGGCGTTCTCGATGAAGATGTAGGCCGCACCCGTATAGCTGTCGCGATCCACCTTCACCTCGGGCACGACGCCCGCCCTGGCCCAGGTGGATTGTGCGATCTCGGCGAAGGCATCGGCCCCCAGGCGGGTGATGAAATGCACCTTGCCGCCCGCCATCGCGGCGGCGACCGACTGGTTCGAGCCCTTGCCCCCCGGCCCGAGGGCAAAGGAGGTGCCGAGGATGGTCTCGCCCATCTTCGGCTGACGCTCGGCGCGATAGGCGGTGTCGGCGACAAAGATGCCGAGGATGACGATGGGTTTCATGTCTCAGGCCTCCGGGGGGATCACGCCCTTGCGGAACATGAAGCAGCCGTAGAACCGCCGCTCGCCGGTCTGGATGACGGCATAGGACCGCCGCGCCATGTCGTAGAAGGCGAAGCGTTCGATGCCGATCATCGGGCGGTGTCGCCCCTCGGCACGGTCGATCTCGGCCTGAACCTCGGCCTGCACCGGAGGGATGGTGGCGGGGTCGCCGACGATTTCCATCCGGCCGGCGAAATCCTCGACGAAGGTGTCCAGCGGCAGGACCGAGAGGATCGCCTGCACCGCCTGGGCGGCGGTCAGGTTCTCCATCCGCAGCAGTTCTCCGGTCACGGTTGCCCGCGCTGTGGAATCCGATGGAAAGTTGGTGTCGGCGACAATCAGCACATCGCCATGCCCCATCGCCCGCAGCACGCGCAGCACATCGGCATTCAGCCGGTTGTCGATCCCCTTCAGCATGGTCCCCCCTGTCCGATCCTAAAGCCGCTGGCCCGTGGCCTTGTCGAATAGATGCGCCACCGCGGCGTCGGGCGCCAGAGTGATCGTGGCCCCCGGCCCGAAGCCCACACGGTTGCGGAACACCGCCGTCAGTTCGCGGCCCTGAAGGCGGACGACGACATGGGTTTCCGATCCCGTGGGCTCCACCACCGCAACGGTCCCGGACAGACCCGCATCGGCCAGGGCCAGATGCTCGGGCCGGATACCGTAGATCACGGCGCAGCCCTCCTCGGCCTGCGCGCCTTCGGGCAGGGGCAGGCGGACGCCTGCCACCTCGACCATCCCGCCAGCGATGCGCCCGTCCAGCAGGTTCATCGAGGGGCTGCCGATGAAGGCCGCGACGAAGGTGTTCGCGGGGCGGTCATACAGGTCCAGCGGGGCGCCGACCTGCTCGATCCGGCCGCCCTGCATCACCACGATCCGGTCGGCCATGGTCATCGCCTCGATCTGGTCGTGGGTGACATAGACGGTCGTGGTCTTCAGCCGCTGGTGCAGCTCCTTGATCTCGGTCCGCATCTGGACGCGCAGCTTGGCGTCCAGGTTCGACAACGGCTCGTCGAACAGGAACACCTGCGGGTCGCGCACGATGGCGCGGCCCATGGCGACGCGCTGGCGCTGACCGCCGGACAGGGCGCGGGGATAGCGGTCAAGGTAGGGCGTCAGTCCCAGGATCGCCGCCGCCTGTTCGACCTTGGTCCGAATCGCCGCCTTGTTCATGCCGCGCATCTTCAGCGCAAAGCCCATGTTGGCCGCCACCGTCTTGTGCGGGTAAAGCGCGTAGTTCTGGAACACCATGGCGATGTCGCGCTCGGACGGTGGCAGGTTGTTCACCCGCCGCGCGCCGATGCGGATCTCGCCGGCGGTGATCTCCTCCAGCCCGGCGATCATCCGCAGAAGCGTGGACTTCCCGCAGCCCGAGGGCCCGACCAGCACCACGAAGGCCCCGTCCGGGATGTCCAGGTCCAGCCCATGGATGACCTTCAGTCCGCCATAGGATTTCTCCAGCGCCCGGATCGTCACTTCGGCCATGGGCCACCCTCTCCCTGTTCCCTGCCGCCAGACTAAGCGCAGCCGCAAGGCGCTGTCCACCCGCTGAGCATACTAACATGTTAGAAGCTTGACAGAGCCCCGACCGGACTGCGAAGCTTGCCGCAGGGACAGGCAGCTGTCCCGGGGTTGGGAGGCCCCGCAACCTTTCCCAGGAACAATCCCGGGCCACCGCCAATGGCGGCAGCCCCTCCGGCACGCCGGCACGAACAGGACGCGACCCCGCAAAGGGGCACTAGAGACAACCAAGGGAGGACCGAACGTGAAACCAAGACTATACGAGTATGCAAGCCGGCTCAGCCGGCGCCGGTTCCTGAAGGGCGCGACCGCTCTGGGGGCGGCCAGCGCGCTGCCTGCCGGCCTCATGCCGAAACCGGCCTCGGCCCAGGACAATCTGCGCGCCCGGATCCTTGCCATTCCGGGCGTCGGCCAAGGCAGCCCGACGGACGCGCACTGGCAGCAGGTGGGCGAGCTTTGCCTCGGCGCCACCAAGGCCAACGTGGCCGAGGGCGAGTTCGCCGGGGTCGAGCTGACCTTCATGGGGCTGAACAACCAGAACCTGCACAACCTCTTGTTCCGCGGCTTCCTCAAGCCGTGGGAAGCCTATACCGGCGCCAGGATCAACTGGATCGACCTGGCGCAGGCCGACTACAACTCGCGCCTCCAGCAGTCCATCGCCACCGGGACGGTCGATTTCGACATCCTCGAGATGGGCGCCCCCTTCGAGGGCGACACCGCCGGCCGCGGCCTGCTGGACGAGATGCCGGACTGGGTGTCGGCCCAGATCGATGACAGCGACCTCGTGGGCTACCTCCAGCCGCCCGTCGGCACCTGGAACGGCAAGAAATACCGCATCACCATCGACGGCGACTGCCACACCTTCGCCTACCGCAAGGATTACTTCGGCGAAGGCGCCATCGGCGGGGCCGAGGTTCCCAGGACCTGGCAACAGGTCAACGCCGTGTCCAAGGCGCTGGTCGGCCAGACCGACCCGCTGACCGGCCTGCCGGCACATGGCTACCTTGATCCGCTGAAGGGCTGGGGCGGCTTCGGCTTCTACTTCATCTGCAACCGCGCCGCAGCCTATGTGAAGCACCCCGACGACCGGGCATGGCTGTTCGATCCCGACACGATGAAGCCGCGGGTGAACAACCCCGGCTGGGTGCAGGCGATCCAGGACGTGATGGACCTGATCGCCACCCCCGGTGCCTATCCGGCCGACCAGATCAACGCCGACCCGGGCACCACGGCCTTCAGCCAGTTCCTGGCCGGCACCGGATCGATGCTGATGTGGTGGGGCGACGTGGGGTCCTCGGCCCGCACCTCGGACACCTCGGTCGTGGGTGACGTGGTGGGCTTCGGGATCAACCCCGGATCGGAGCGGCGCTACAACTCTGCCGCAGGGGCCTGGGAAGAGACCGCGAACGAGGCGCCGGTCATGGCCTACATCGGCTGGGGCATCTATGTGACCAGCCGCGTCTCGGGCGACGAGAAGAAGCGCAAGGCGGCCTGGTCGGCTGCGGCGCATCTGGGCGGCAAGGACCTGTCCCTGTGGACGGCGGCCTATCCCTCGGGCTTCCAGCCCTACCGCAACTCGCATTTCAACTACGAGGAATGGGAAGCGGCGGGCTATGACCGGGCCTTCGTCGAGGACTACCTCGGGTCGAACGCCGACAGCTACAACCACCCGAATGCGGCGATCGAGCCGCGGATCCCGGGCATCTTCCAGTATTACTCGGTGGCCGAGGACGAACTGGCCAAGGGTTTTGCCGGGCAGTACAAGTCGGCCCAGGAAACCGCGGATGCCATTGCCGCCGCCTGGGAGAAGATCACCGACCAGATCGGCCGCGACAACCAGATCGCGCTTTACAAGGCCAGCCTGGGGATGTGACCCGATCCGTGAACCAGCGGGGCGCGCGGGGAGACCTGCGCGCCCTTCTTCGCCGAAGGCAGGGGCAGTCAGGTGAGCGGCAGCGATCAGCTTCACGTCGTGACCAGTGACGACATTTCCGACAGCCGGCGCCGGATGGGCCGGGCGCTGGTCTGGGGCTCGGCGGCCCTGATGGCGCTGGTCGCGGCGGCCCAGGTCGCCCAGACTGCGGGCTGGCGGGACTTCGGCTTCGCCAACTGGCGCCCGACGCTGTATGCCTACTGCCTCTTTGCCACCTGCCTGTGCTGGGCGCAGGTCCTTGTCCGGGGCGAACAGGGCAAGCGGACGCTCTTCGTCCTGCCGGCCGCCCTGTTCGTGATCTCGCTGACGGTGTTCCCGCTGCTTTTCGGACTGGTCATTGCCTTTTCCAACTGGAATCTCAGCAGCCTTTCGGGCCGCCAGTTCAACGGCACCGCGAACCTGGTGCAGATGTGGCACGACCCGTTCTACTGGAACGCGCTTGGCAACATGGTGATCTATGTCGCCGCGATCGTGGTGGAATATGCCATCGCCTTCGGTCTGGCGCTGATCCTTGCGGGCCAGATCCGGGCGCGGAAGTTCTGGCGGGTATCCTTCCTCATGCCCCTGATGCTGTCGCCGGTGGCGGTCAGCTGGATGATCGGCAAGTCGATGCTCGAGCCGCGCTTCGGCCCCCTGGCACGTCTTGCCCGCGCCCTGGGGATCGAGAACCCCAGCTTCTTCGAGTCGCCCTGGATGGCCAAGCTGACCATCATGGTGCTGGACGCCTGGACCTTCATCCCCTTCATGATGATCATGCTGCTGGCTGGCCTTCAGGCCATTCCGAAAGAGTTGCAGGAGGCGAGCCGGGTTGACGGCGCCTCGGGGTGGAAATCGTTCTGGGAGATCACCTTCCCGCTGATGCTGCCGGTCTCGGTGACCGCGATCCTGATCCGCATCATCTTCAAGCTGAAGCTGGCCGACATCGTCATCACCATCACCTCGGGCGGGCCGGGGGGGGCGACGGATACCGTCACCAGCTTCATCTTCCGCGAATACCGCGAAAGGTCGAATGTCGGCTACGGCACGATGCTGGCCATGGTCTATCTGGTGCTGATCGTGATCGGCATGACCATCCTGATGAAACTCGCCGCGCGCCTGACGCGGCCGCGCACCTGAGGCGATCCCGGCGATGACCGACACTCCCGCGCCGATCTTCCGCGACAGCGACAGCGACCGCAGCTTCCGCATGAGATGGTGGGCGGGCCGGGCGGCGATCTACGGGGTGCTTGCGCTCTGGGCGGTGATCTGCCTGTTCCCGATCTACTGGACCGCGACCACCAGCTTCAAGATGGCGCCGAACGTGATGCAGGGGCAGATGATCCCCTGGCCCGCCGACTGGACGCCCGAGGGCGACTGGGCGAAGAAGCTGTTCTTTGCGCCGAAGTGGAAGGGCTGGGAATCGATCGGCCTGTCGCCCGAGGCGCTGGGCCGCGAAAGCACGGCGCGGGCCGAGTTCGTCAAGCGGTTCGGCAATTCGGCCATCGTGGCGCTGTCGGCCTCGACGCTGGCGGTGGTGCTGGGATCGCTGGCGGCCTATGGCCTGTCGCGGTTCCGCTACCGCTTCGGCTTCATGAAGAACGACGACATCTCGTTCTTCTTTCTCAGCCAGCTGATCCTGCCGCCCGTCGTGCTGGCCCTGCCCTTCCTGGTCCTGTACAAGGAACTCGCGCTCCTCGACACCAGGATCGGGCTGATCCTGCTCTACACGCTGACCGTACTGCCCATCGTCATCTGGATCATGAAGGACCAGTTCGAGACCATCCCCACCGAGCTTGAGGAAGCTGCCCTGGTGGACGGGCTGTCGATCTGGGGGGCCTTCCTGACCATCATCCTGCCCATCGCGCTGCCCGGCATGGTGGCAGCCTTCATCCTGTCCCTCGTCCTGACCTGGAACGAGTATTTCTTCGCCGCCCTCCTGACCTCGACCCACGCCAATACCCTGCCGGTGATGGTGGCCAGCCAGACCGGCAGCCAGGGGATCAACTGGTGGTCGATGGCGGCGCTGTCCTTCGCGGCGATCCTGCCCCTGATCGTGATCGGGGTCCTGCTGGAGCGGTTCATCATCAAGGGCATGGCGGCGGGGGCGGTGAAGTAGCGCCGCGCGCGGCGCGTCTCTCGGTGTCAATGGAATCAATGGGTTGGCTGTGGGCATTCATGATTTGGTAACACTCTGCGGGCCTGTGCAACCATGCTGAGAGGGATCGACCAGAGACTGTCGGCCGAGGTGGTGCATGTCCTGATGCTGATGGGGCATGGCGACGATCTGGTGATCTGCGACGTGAACCATCCCGCGGCGACCATCGCGGCAGAGACGACCTATGGCCGGCTGATCGACATGGCGGGATGCGACATCCCCACGGCCGCGAGGGCGATCCTGACGCTGATGCCGCTGGATACCTTTGTCCCGGCGCCGGTCACGCGGATGCAGGTGGTGGGCAACCCGGACGGGCAGGTGCCGATCTTCGCCCGGATGCAGGCCGTCGTCGATCAGGCCGAGGGGCGCCCGGTGCCCATCGCGGCGCTGGAGCGGTTCGAGTTCTACGCCGCCGCCAAGCAAGCCTTCGCGATCATCCGCACCTCGGACTCCGGCCCTTACGGCTGCTTCATCCTGAAGAAGGGCGTGGTGGAATTGCCCGAGTTGTGATGCCCCGGGGATGCCTCCTCGTGCGCCTTCGGCGTCCCGTCGAAGCGCGGTCGGCAGCGAGAAGTGGCGAAGTCATCGACGAACGGGGCAAGCAATCGGCCGGTCCACCGTCCGGCGAGGGTCCGGGTCACGGCAGGGCCTGCATCAGGTCGCGGGTCTGGGTGTAGAGGCGTTTCCACAGCGGGAATTGCGTGGCGTAGGCGGGGACGGCTTCGGGCTGGACCGTGGTCGCGTTCGGGTTCCAGGTCAGGATGTCCTGTGGGTTTGCGGCCCCTATGGCGCAGGCGGCGAGGAAGGCGTCGCCGTAGCTGGCACCGATGGTCTTTTCGCAGACATGCTGCGGAACGCCGCCGAAGTCGGAGGTGGCTTGCAGCCAGAGCGGGTTCTTCGTGCCGCCGCCGACGGCTAGGACACGGGCGGGGGAGGCGCCGACCTGAGCATAGGTCTCCAGCACATGCGCGGTGCCTGCGGCGATGCCTTCGCAGACGGCGCGGAACAGGTCGGCGCGGGTGTGGGTCAGGTTCAGGCCGAAGAACACGCCGCGGGCGTGCGGGTCGTGGATCGGCGTGCGCTCACCGGAGAAATAGGGCAGGCAGAGGAGGCCCTTGGCGCCCTTGGGGCTTTGGGCGGCCTCGGTGACGAGGGCGGCAAAGTCGGTGTCGCGGGCAAGCTGGTCGCGGAACCAGTGGGTCAGCGTGCCAGAGGTGGCAAGGCCCGCCATCGAGGCATGGGTGCCGGGGAAGAGCCAGGGCGCATACCACAGGCGCGGGTCGCGGACGGGTTCGCCCGTGACCTGGATGATGAAGATGGTGGAGCCATACATCAGCATCATCTCGCCCGGGTTCTGGACGCCGACGCTGACCGCCTCGGCGGCGGCGTCGATGGTGCCGCAGGTGACGGGGGTGCCCTGGGCGAGGCCGGTCTCGCGCGCGGCGGCGGCGGTGATGTGACCGGCGATTTCGGTGGACCACATCAGGCGCGGGAGTTTGTGGAGGGGGATGATCTCGGGGGCGAGGTCGGCGGTCCAGTTCTGGGTGCCGACGTCGTAGAGGGGCGAGAAGTTGGCGGCGGTGTAGTGGTCGATGACGTATGCGCCGCTCAGCTTCCAGGTGAGGTAGCTGGTGGAGGTCAGGACCTTGGCCGTGCGGGTGTAAAGGTCGGGGTGGGTTTCCTTGAGCCAGAGGATCTTTGGCCCGACGGACTGCGAGGTCAGCGCGTTGCCGCAGCGGGCGTGGATCGTGGCCTCTCCG
Organism: Rhodobacter calidifons; assembly: GCF_011174775.1. Lineage (GTDB taxonomy): Bacteria > Pseudomonadota > Alphaproteobacteria > Rhodobacterales > Rhodobacteraceae > Tabrizicola > Tabrizicola calidifons. Next base: position 12,925 of record NZ_JAANHS010000016.1, on the reverse strand, counting down.
ATCCGGTCATTCAGGGCGGCGATCTGGTCGGTGGCGCGGGTATCGACGCCGTAGAGGACGCCGTTCATCAGGGGTTTGCCTGCGGCGTCCACGGGCAGCATGCAGGGGCCGATGGCAGAGGTGGCGACGGCCTTGATCTCGTGCGGGTCGAGGCCGGATTGGGCGAGGAGCGCCTTGGTTATGTGGACGAAATCGCCCCACCAGTCCTCATCCGCGCGGTGCTCGGCCCATCCGGCGCGGGGGACGAGCATCTTGTGCGGGCGGGAGGCCTGGGCGGTGATCTTCCCTTGGGCATCGACGAGGACGCCCTTGGATTCGAAGGTGCCGATGTCGATTCCCAGTGTGTGGGGGCCGAGAGTGTGGGTCATCGGGTGAGTTTCAGGTCCGGGGTGATGGCGGAAAGCGCGGTGTCGAGGAGGGTGACGAGGGCTTCGAGGTCCTTGGGGTCGACGACTTCGAGGGCGGAGTGCGAGTAGCGCATGGGAAAGCCCACATCGAGGCAGGCGACGCCTTCGGGGCCCATGAACTGGATGTAGCTGAGGTCGGTGAGGGCTCCGGTATGGGCGGAGCGCTGGAGGGGGAGGTTGGCGGTGGCGGCGGCGGTTTCCATCAGGCGGACGAGGGCGGGGTGCGGGATGACGCCGTTCAGCGTGCCGCGGCCGTGGAAGGAGTAGAGCGAGATGCCGGGGCCGCCGCCGAGGGTGACGTCGCCTCGGGCCGTCATGTCGGGGGTGTCGCAGGCGAGGAGGAGGTCGATCTGGACGGCGATGGCGGGTTGCAGCGCGGTGGCGGCGGGGAGGACGCCACGGAGGTTGTATTCCTCTTGCACCGACCAGACGAGGTGGAGGGTGGGGCCGGGTTTCGCGCGGCGGGCCTCGGCGAGTTTCAGGAGGGCGGCGCATCCGGCGCGGTCGTCCACGGAGGTGCCGGCGATGCGGCCGCCCGCAAGGGTCAGCGCGCGGGGGAGGTAGGTGACGGGGGTGCCGATGCGGACGCCTGCGGCCTCGGCTTCGGCTTTCGAGGTGAAGCCCGCATCGACGTAGAGCTCGGCGTAGGGGAGGACCTTGTATTTCTCCTCCGGCGTGGTGGCGTGGTGGCTTTTGTTGGCGATGAGGGCGGGGAGGTCCCCGTGGTCGGTGCAGAGGAGGACGGCTTGCGCGGGAAGTGCGCGTTCGGGGACGCCGCCGAGGCGTTCGAGGCGGATGAGGCCGGAGGGCTCGATCTTGCGGACGATGAAGCCGAGCTGGTCTATGTGGGTGAAGATCATCACGGGCGGCAGGGCCGGGTCGCCGGGAATCGTGCAGGTCAGGTTGCCGAGGCGGTCGGAGGTGTGCGGCAGGCCGAGGGTTTCGAGGTGTGCTGCGATGGCGGCGGCGACGCGGGTCTCGTATCCGGCGAGGCCGGGGATCAGCATGAGTTGGGTGGTGAGGTCGGCGACGGAGGGGAGAGTCATTTCCCGACCCTCATTTCCCACCTCGGGCCGCGCGGGCGCGGGCCATGAAATCGGCGGCGCGGTCGGGGTCGACGGCGGCCCAGGTGTCGCCGTTGTGCTTGAGCGCGGAGCCAACGATGCAGCCGTCGGCGACGGCGAGGACATCGGCGATCGTGGCGTGTTTCACCCCGGTGTTGGCGAGGACGGGGGTGGCGGGCAGGGCGCGCTTGACGGCTTCGAGGTCCTCCATCCGCGCGGCCTCGCCGGTGATCGCGCCCGAGACGAGGACGGCGTCGGGGATCGAGGAGAAGACGGCGGAGCGTGCCCGGTCAGGCAGGGGGCGGCGGTCGAGGCTGTCGGCGAATTCGGCGGAGACGTTGTAGAGGCGGGCGACGTTGCCAGCGCCAAGCCGCTGCGCGTAGCGGACGGCGGCGCCGGCTTCGGGGGCCCAGATGCCCATGTCGGAGGCATAGGTGCCGGTGAAGATCTCGCGCACGAAGGCCGCACCCGTGGCGGCGGCGACGGCGAAGGTGGACATCGGGTCCCAAAGGACATTGACGCCGAAGGGCACGGTGATCTCGTCCCGCAGGCGGCCGATGATGTAGGCCATGGTGGCGGAGGTGGCGGTATCGACGCGCAGCTCGTAGGGCCGGTCGTTTTCGTTGCCGAACATCACCGCGTCGAAGCCTGCGGCTTGCAGCGCGCGCAGGTCGGCGCGGGCGGCGGCGAGGATGCCCTCGACCCCGGCGGCGGCGTCATGCAACGGCGCTCCCGGTGAGGCGCCGAGATGAACCATGGCGATGACCGGCTTGCGGTCGCCGAAAACGGCCTTGAAGCGTGACATTCTCATCCTCCCACAGGGGTCACGCTAACGCGAAAGGCGTTGGACGGGAAGCCGGATCATACTAGCATGTCAGCAAGCGGGAGGGGCGGATGCTGGCGACAAGACACTGGGATCGGCTGGGGAACGGGGGGCTGACCTTCACTGAACTGGGCTTCGGCACGGCGCCTCTGGGCAACCTGTTCCGGGCGATCGGCGACGATGAGGCCCATGCGGTGCTGGAGGCGGCCTGGGAGGGCGGGGTGCGCTATTTCGACACCGCGCCCCTGTATGGGCTGGGGTTGGCCGAGACGCGGCTGAACCGGTTCCTGCGGGGCAAGCCGCGCGACGAATACGTCCTGTCCTCCAAGGTCGGGCGGCTTTTGCGGGCCGTCCCGCCGGGACAGGGCGACGGGGCGGGGAAATGGGTCGATGTGCCCTCGCGCAAGGAGGTCTATGACTACAGCTATGACGGCACCATGCGCAGCCTGGAGTTTTCGCTGGAGCGGCTGGGGCTGGACCGGATCGACATCCTCTATGCGCATGATCTGGACATCTTCAACCACGGCTCGCAAGCCGCCTTGCAGGAGCGGCTGGAGGCCTTCATGGCGGGCGGCTACCGCGCGCTGGTGGCCTTGCGCGATCAGGGGGTGATCCGGGCCTTCGGCGGCGGGATCAACGAATGGCAGCCCTGCCAGTGGCTGCTGGAGCGCGGCGATTTCGACCTGTTCCTGCTGGCGGGGCGCTATACGCTGCTGGAGCAGGAGGCGCTGGAGAGTTTCCTGCCGATGTGCCAGGCGCGGGGCGTGGGGATCGTCGTCGGCGGGCCCTACAATTCGGGCGTGCTGGCCGTCGGGCCGAAACCCGGGGTGCATTACAACTATGCGCCCGCGCCGGACTGGGTGCTGGACAAGGCGGCACGTCTGCAAGACGTCTGCGCGGCGCATGGGGTGCGGCTGGTCGATGCGGCGTTCCAGTTCCCCTTGCGGCATCCTGCGGTGGTCTCGGTCATCCCCGGCGGGCAGGGGCTTTCGGAGATGGCGTCGAACCTGGCCGCGGCGCAGGCGGTGATCCCGCAGGCGTTGTGGCAGGCGCTGCGGGACGAGGGGCTGATCCGGGCGGATGCGCCGGTCTGATGCCTGCTCCTGCACCGTCTGCCCCGTCGCACGGGGCGACGACGAGCGGCCTCAGGCGCCGTAAAGCGCAGTCATCACGATCCGGGTTGCGGCGGCGGCGTCCTGGCGGGTCTGCGCCGCCGCCAGATCGGCGTTGCCAGCCAGAGACCGCGCGATGGCGCGCAGGCGGTCGGTCGCGGCGATGTTCGCCCGCGCCTCGCCCACGGGGTCGGTGCCGCCGTGGTCGGGGAAGGTGTCGAAGTAGATCACCCCGTCATAGGCAAGACGGTCCAGCGCCATGAAGAGTTCCACCGTCTGCACCGGATGCACCGAGCCCGCGATGAGGCCATCGTCGCGCTTGCCGTAGCCGTCGTTCAGGTGGACGCCGAGGATGCGGCTGTGGCGGCCTGCCAGCATCGCCGCACGGGCGGGCATCTCGCCCGCGAAAAGCATGTGGCAGAAGTCGAGCGTGACGCCGGTGTTGGGCCGGGCGACCTCTGCCAGGGCCAGCAGCGTCGTCGCCATGTCGGGCATCACCACATGGGCGCGGGGTTCGTTGGGCTTGTATTCCACGGCAATGTCGATGGCGGGGTTGTGGTCGGCGACCTCGGCGATGGCCGAAATGCTGTCGTCCCACATCCGGGCGTAATCGGCCTGGAAGGAATAGTCGAAGCCGTCCTGCCCCAGCCAGAGCGTCATCAGCCGCCCGCCCATCGCCGCCAGCGCGTCGATCCCGCGTTTCGTGAGGTCGATGGCGGCGCGGCGCACCGATGGGTCGGGGTGGCTGAAGGCCCCGAGGCGGAAGCCCGGATCGGTGTAATAGCGCATGGCGAGGCCGTTCAGTGCCATGCCGTGGTCGGCGAGGATCCGCGACAGCTCGGCCGGGGAATGGTGGTCGAAATGGTCGGGGAAGTTCAGGTCGGCGGCATCAAGGCCCCCGACCTGCCCGGCGGCGGCGATCATCTGCTTTACCGTGTCGCCCTTCCGCTTGAAGGCGTTCAGCCGGGTGGCATAGCGGGGCTTGTTCGGGATCATGGGGCTGCGAACAGTTCGGGATGGGCGCGTTCCAGCGGCGCGAGATAGGTAAGCAGCTGGCGCAGATGGTGTTGCAGCGCCTGCCGGGCCGCCTGGGGGTCGCGCGCCTCGAAGGCGGCGAGGATGGCGCGGTGTTCCTCCAGCGTGGCCTGCAACCGCCCTTCGACCGGCAGGATCAGCTGGCGCGCGCGATCCACCGACAGCCAGGCGGTCTGCGCCACCTGGGCAAGGCGCGGAAAGCCGGTGAAGGACAGCATCATCTCGTGCATCTGCGCGTCGAGCGCCATGAAGCCGCGCCGGTCGCCCTCGGACACCAGCGCCTCTTGCAGGCGCAGGTTGCGGCGCAGGTCGCGCAGCTGGTCCTCGGTGATCTGCGCGGCGACCCGTTCGGCGGCGGCAACCTCGATCGCCTCGCGGATGAAGGCGCCTTCGCGGATGTCGGTCATCGACAGGCGGGTGACGAAGGTGCCGGCCTGGGGGATCACATCCACGAGCCCGTCCGCCGCCAGCCGCGCCACCGCATCGGCCACCGGGCTGCGCGAGACGCCGAGACGGTCGCAGATCTCGGGCTTGCGGATGCTGTCGCCGGGGCGGAACTCCAGCGTAAGGATCGCCTGCTTCAGGCTTTGGTAGACCCGCTGGCCGAGCGAGCCCTGAAAGCGGTCCAGCGGCTCCAGCCGGGCCGGGCCATTCTGGTCTTGTGATCCGGTTGCGGGCGCTGGTAGCATGCTAACATGTTAGACCGGGTGGTCGGGCTGTCAAGCGGCCTGGCCCCCGCGGGTGAAGGGGGAAGGCGATGGCGGATGCCGTAATACGGTTGCACGGGCGGGACAACCTGGTGATCGCGCTGGCCGACCTGCCCAAGGGCGCCGCGGTGGCGGGGCTGGACGTCCCCCTGCCCGGCCCTGTCCCACGCGGCCACAAGATCGCCGCCCGCGCGATTGCCAGGGGCGAGACGGTGCTGCGCTATGGCCAGGCCATCGGCCAGGCGACCGAGGACATCCCGGCGGGCGGGCACATCCACAGCCACAATCTGGGCATGGGGCCGCATTCGACCGACTATGCCATCGGCGCCGAGGTCCGCCCCCTGTCCCCGCTGCCGCCGCGCGAGTTCCTGGGCTATCCCCGCGCGGACGGGCAGGTGGGGACGCGCAACTACCTTGGCATCCTGACCAGCGTGAACTGCTCGGGGTCCGTCGCGCGCTTCATCGCCGAGGCGGCCGAGAAGGACCCCGTGCTGTCGTCCATGCCGAACATCGACGGTTTCGTGCCCATCGTCCACAACACCGGCTGCGGCATGTCGGGGGTGAACGAGGGTTACGACACGCTGATGCGCACGCTGAAGGGCTATGCGCGGAACGCGAATTTCGGCGGCATCCTGCTGGTGGGTCTGGGCTGCGAGGTGATGCAGGTGCCGGACCTGGTGGGTCAGGGCCGGCTGCGGCCTGACGGCAATTTCCGCTACATGACGATCCAGGGCGAGGGCGGCACGCGCGCCACCATCGACCGGGCGCTGGGCGTGCTGCGCGAGATGGCAGAGGTCGCCTCGAAGGTCACGCGCGTTGCCGCGCCGGTGTCGAAGCTGATCGTCGGGCTGCAATGCGGCGGATCGGACGGATACAGCGGGATCACCGCGAACCCGGCTCTGGGGCACGCCAGCGACCTGCTGGTCAGGATGGGCGGCACCACGATCCTGTCCGAGACGCCGGAAATCTACGGCGCCGAACACCTGCTGACCCGCCGCGCCGTCAGCCCGGAAGTCGGCGAGCGCCTGCTGGAGCGCATCCGCTGGTGGGAGAACTACACAGCCGTCAACGGCGGCGAGATGGACAACAACCCCTCGCCCGGCAACAAGCGCGGCGGGCTGACGACGATCCTGGAAAAATCGCTGGGCGCGGTGGCCAAGGGCGGCACGGCCCCCCTGAGCGGGGTGTACAGGTTCGCCGAACCGATCACCACGCCCGGTTTCGTCTATATGGACAGCCCCGGCTATGATCCGTGCAGCGTGACCGGCCAGATCGCCAGCGGCGCCACGCTGATCGTCTTCACCACCGGGCGCGGCTCCGTCTCGGGCTACAAGCCCAGCCCCTGCATCAAGCTGGCCACCAACACCGAGATGTATGCCCGCATGAAGGAGGACATGGACATCAACTGCGGCGACATCCTCGAGGGCACCAGCATCGAGGCCAAGGGCGAGGAGATCCTGGAGAAGATCATCGCCGTCGCCTCGGGCGCGCGCACGCTGTCGGAAGAGCTGGGCTTTGGCGGGGCCGAGTTCGTGCCATGGCAGATCGGCGCGGTGATGTGAGGCAAGTGTTCGTCACCTGGCACAAGATGCCCAATGACTGCTTGGAGCCCGAAACGGACTCTCATTTGGGTCTGACTGGACCTGCAGGTGCTTGCCTTTGCAGACTCTTGGCAGAGGCGGGCAACAGATTGACTTGCATACGTGTTCTTGTTGAGAATTGAAGGCGAAAACCCAGACGGAAAGGGCCAAGACATGGCGTCACCATTGCAGACCGACAGTCCAACCCTGATCACGCCGGGCGACCCCGCTCCTTCCTTCATTCAACGCAGCGTCAGCAATCCACGCTACGCTTTCGATTCAGCTGCGGGGCGGTATCTCGTGCTTTGCTTCTTCGGCAGCGCGGCTGATGGCCATGCGCAGGCCGCACTTAACGCTGCATATGCGCGGCCTGATGTATTTAACGACGTTCAGGCCTGCTTTTTTGGCGTGAGCGTGGACCCTGGCGACGAGGCCGCCAACCGCGTTCAGAACCGAATTCCCGGCTATCGTCATTTCTGGGACTTCGACCTTGTTGCATCGCGCCTTTATGGTGTCGTGGCGGCGGATGCGCAGCCGGTTGGCGGACACGTAGCGTTTGCACGGCAATGGGTGGTCATTGACCCTACAATGCGGGTCATTGCTGCGATTCCGTTTCGGGAGGACAGAGGCGATATTGCAGCTGTCATGGCTGTGATCGACGATCTGCCTCCACCGGAGCGCTACGCCGGGGTTGAGATCATGGCGCCGATCCTGTTCCTGCCGCGGGTCTTTGAGCCCGAGCTGTGCCGTCATCTGATCGGCCTTTACGAAGCACAAGGCGGCGAGGAGAGCGGCTTTATGCGCGAGGTCGACGGCAGGACCATTGGCATAACGGACCCAGGCTTCAAACGGCGCAAGGACTACAACATCGAGGACAAGGACCTGATTTCTGCCCTGCAAGCGCGTTTCGTGCGCCGTGTTGTACCGGAGATCAAGAAGGTTTACCAATTCAAGGTGACGCGGATGGAGCGATACATCGTCTCTTGCTATGCCGCCGAGGATGGGGGGCATTTCTCAGCACACCGGGACAACACCACAAAGGGCACAGTGCATCGACGGTTTGCGGTATCGGTGAACCTCAATGACGACTTCGAGGGTGGCGAAGTCAGTTTTCCGGAATATGGACCGCGCAGTTTCAAGGCTCCGCCCGGCGGTGCGGTGGTGTTTTCATGTTCGCTTCTTCATAAAGTGAGCACTGTCACAAAGGGCAGGCGCTTTGCCTTCCTTCCGTTCCTCTATGACGACGCGGCGGCACGTCTGCGCGAGGAGAACGCACGCTACATTGGGGACAAGGGATCGGAATACCGCGCGAGCACTCAAACTGCATCCTGAACATCACCTTGATGCAGACCAGCGCGTTTGAAAGCCGGTGCGCCGCGGCGTATTGGCGTTTTCGCGACGACGGATATTCTTCATAAATAGCTTAATGAGGGCAATTGACGTCCGCTCGAATTGTCAGCGATAGCTTTCGCGCCAGCATTCGAAGACGTCGCACGGCGTCGGATGGCAGCTTTGTCCCGCATTGCTGCCCTTCGTCACTCAAGGCGGAAGCTTGTGTTAGATGCGGAACACTAGAGCCGGTAGAAGGCCCTCGCCGTGTCGCGGAAGATCTGCCGCCTTTCGGTATCGGACAGATCGGCGGTCACTTCGTCCACCAGCGCCACCCAGTCGCGATAGCCGAGCCGCAAGGTGGACACCGGCCAGTCGCCGCCGAACATCATCCGCGATGGCCCGAAGGCCTCCAGCGCCACATCGATGTAGGGGCGCAGCGTCGCGGGCGTCCAGTCCTCTGCCGCTTCGGTGGCCACGCCGGACAGCTTGCAGACCAGATTCTCGCGCCGGGCCAGATCGCGCAGCTGGTCGGCCCAGGGCTGCATCAGCCCCGCCGCGATGCCGGGCTTGGCGATGTGGTCCAGCACCATCGGCACGTCGGGGCAGGCATCGACAAGGCCGATGGTCGCGGGCAGCTGGGGATGTTTCAGGCAGAGGTCGAAGGACAGGCCGTAATCGGACAGGGCACGGACCCCGGCCACGAAATCGGGCCGCAGGCAGAAGTCCGGGTCGGGCTCGTCCTGATAGATGCGGCGGATGCCGCGGACCTTCTCGGTCGCCGCCAGCCGCTCCAGATCGCCGCGCACCGCGTCGCCCCGCTCCAGCGCGGCGTTGCAGACCATGGCGGCGATGCGGGGCTCTTCTTCCGCCCAGCCGAGGACGGCCTGCGCCTCGGCGAAGGTCAGATGCGGCGCGGCGGCGCATTCCAGAAAGACCAGCGCCTCGATGTCCACCCCGGCGCTGGCGGCGCGGAAATCCGCCGGAAGGAAGGGCCGGTCCAGCGGCAGGCCGGCCAGCCAGGGATAGTCCAGCCGCCGGGGATCCCACAGGTGCAGGTGGCTGTCGATGATCGGAAAGTCGGGCATGGGGGCCTCGTGCCAGGGTCGCCTGGCCGGATGCTACACCGGCAGCCGCTGCGGGCAACAGCTTGCGCAAGGCTGCGGGCGCCGTAACCTGCGGCGAAAGCGAAGGAGTCCCCCGTGACCGAAGCCAAAGTCCCGGCCACCGTCCTTGTCGTCGGCAGCCTGCACCATGACATCATCGTCGAGGCCGACCACCTGCCCCGCCGCGACGAGACCGCCATCGGCCGGCGCTGGTATCCCCGGTTCGGCGGCAAGGGCGGCAATCAGGCGGTGGCGGCCGTGCGGGCCGGGGTGCCCTGCCGGATGTTCGGCGCGGTGGGCGACGACGGTTTCGGCGCCTTCCTGCGCGCGGGGCTGCGGGCGGGCGGCGTGGACGACCGGTTCGTGGCGACCCTGCCCGGAGCGGGCTCGGGGATGAGCGTGGCGATCCTGGATGCGCAGGGCGACTATGCCGCGACCATCGTCTCCGGGGCGAATCTTCTGGCCGATCCCGCCGCGCTGGCGGCGCCGGAGCTGTGGCAGGACGTGGGGCTTCTGGTGTTGCAGAACGAGATCCCCGAGACGCTGAACCTGGCGGCGGCGCACGCGGCCCGGGCGCGGGGGATCCGCTGCCTGCTGAACGCGGCCCCGGCGCGGGACCTGCCGCCGCAACTGGCCGGGCTGGTGGACCTGCTGGTGGTCAACGCCGTCGAGGCCGAGATGATGGGGGCAGGCCAGGTGGCCTCGCTGGACAGCGCCGCCGCCGCCGCCCGCCGCCTGGCCGCGCGCTTTCGCGCCGTGATCGTCACCGCCGGCGCCCATGGCCTTGCGGCGGCAGAGCCGGGGACGGCATTCGCCCTGCCGGCCGAGCCGGTGCAGGTGGTGTCCTCGCACGGCGCGGGCGATGCCTTCATCGGCACGCTGGCGGCAGGCCTGGTGCGGGGCGAGAGCCGGCGCGCCGCGGCCGGGGCGGCATCGCGGGCGGCGGCGCGGCATGTGAGCACGCCGCAGGCCGGGCCGGGCGCGACGGGATGACGGCCACGCCGGCCGGGCCGACCGCCGGTTCCGATCCCGCGCCTGTCTTCACTTCGTGCTGCCCGCCGGGTTCCTGTCCAGCAGGGCCTGAAGCGTGGCCAGATCGTCGGCCTCGGCAGCGGGCTTGTCGTCGCGGATGCGGTTGATGCGGGGAAAGCGCATGGCCACGCCGGACTTGTGCCGGGAGGAACGGTTCAGCCCCTCGAAGGCGACCTCGACCACCCGGGTCCGGGCCACGGAACGGACCGAGCCGAAGCGGTCCACCGTGTTGTTGCGCACGAAACGGTCCAGATCCTTCAGTTCGGCATCGGTGAAGCCGAAATAGGCCTTGCCCACCGGCACCAGTTCATCCCCGTTCCAGACGCCGAAGGTGAAGTCGGAATAGTAGCCCGACCGCTTGCCATGGCCGCGCTGGGCATACATCAGCACCGCGTCGATCAGGTAGGGATCGCGCTTCCACTTGAACCAGTGGCCGCGCACCCGGCCCGCCAGATAGGGGCTGTCGCGGCGCTTGATCATCACCCCCTCGATCACCGCCGAGGGCGGGGCGGCGCGCAGCGCGGCCAGGTCGTCCCAGCCGGCGAAGGCCAGTTCCGGGGACAGGTCGATCCTCGGGTCGAGTCCGGCCACGGCATCGGCCAGCACGGCGCGGCGGTCCTGCCAGGGCCGGTCGCGCTGGTCCCTGCCCTGCCAGAACAGCACGTCGTAAAGCCGCAGCCCCGCCGGATGCGACCGCAGCAGCGCGGGCGTCACGGTCTTGCGGTTCAGCCGCTGCTGGAGGTCGCCGAAAGGGGCCACCTCGTCCCCGCGCCGCACCAGCAGTTCGCCGTCCAGCACGCCCTCGAAGGTCATGCGTTCGACCACATCGGGAAAGGCGGCGCTGATGTCCTCGCCGGTGCGGGAATAGAGCCGCCGCGTGCCGCCGTCGCTGACGGCCTGCACGCGGATGCCGTCCCATTTCCATTCCGCCGCGAAATCGGCGGGGTCCAGCGCCGCCAGCTGGTCAAGATCGGTCGCGGTGGACAGCATCACCGGGCGGAACGGCGCGCGGGCGGCGGCCTCGGGGCGCGGGGCGCCCGCCGCCCAGGCGAAAAGCTCATGGTAGGGGGGCGAGAGGGCGTGCCAGATCTCCTCGACCTCGGTCAGGGGCAGCCCGGCCCAGCCGGCGAAGGCCGCGCGGGCGAGGCGGGCCGAGACGCCGACCCGCAGGGCTCCGGTGGCCAGCTTGAGGTAGGCGTAGCGTTCCGAGCCGCCGAGAGCGTCGAGCCGGGCGGCGATCAGGGCGGGAAGGCGGGCCTTCGGGGTGGTGGAAAGTTCTTGGACAACTTCGGACAGCGGCGGGTCGGACCGTGCGCCTTCGGGCCAGATCAGGGCGATCGTCTCGGCCAGGTCGCCGACGAAATCGTAGCTGGCGGCAAAGAGCACCGGATCGACCCGCGCCTCGGCCAGCCCGCGCAGAAGGCCGGGCGTGACCTGGCGCAGCTTCAGGTCGCCGGTCAGGGCGGCCAGCATCAACCCGCGTTCGGGATCGGGCTGGCCCGCGAAGGCGGCGGCGAGAAGGCGTTCCTTGCCCAGCCGCTGCGGGGTGAAGGCCAGCCGCTCCAGAAGCGTGGCGAAGGCGGCGAGGCTCATTCCGCCTCGTCCTCGTAGCCGACAAGGTGCAGGGGCCGCGCCTGCCGCCGGGTCAGTTCGCACCAGCGCAGCAGCGCGTCCTCGCGGCCATGGGTGATCCAGACCTCGGCGGGGTCCAGTTCGGTGATGGTGGCGGTCAGGTTCGGCCAGTCGATGTGGTCAGAGATGACCAGCGGCAGTTCGACGCCGCGTTGGCGGGCACGGGCGCGGACCTGCATCCAGCCCGAGGCGAAGGCGATGACCGGATCGGGAAAGCGCTGTGCCCAGGTGGCGGCGAAGGCCGAGGGGGGCGCGATGACGATGGAACCGGCGAAATCGGCCTTGCGGCCCTCGGTCGCCGGGCGCAGGTCGCCCAGGTCGATGCCCTGCGCGACGTGGTAATCGCACAGCCGTTGCAGCGCGCCGTGGATATGGATCGGCGCATCCCACCCCGCCGCGCGGATCGCCGCGATCAGCCGCTGCGCCTTGCCCAGCGCATAGGCGCCGATCAGATGCGCACGGTCGGGATAGGCCGTGACGCTGGCCAGCAGCCGGGCGATCTCTGCCTGCGGCGGCGGGTGGCGGAACACCGGCAGGGCGAAGGTCGCCTCGGTGACGAAGATGTCGCATGGGACTGGTTCGAAGGGCGCGCAGGTCGGGGTCGGCACGCGGGCGTAGTCGCCCGAGACGACGATGCGCGTCCCCTGGCCTTCCACCGCGATCTGGGCCGAGCCGAGCACATGGCCCGCCGTATGGAAGCTGACCGTGACCTCGCCGATGCGGGTCGGGCCTTCCGGCACCTGACGGCTGCGGGTGAAGTCCTCGCCGTAGCGGATCGCCATGATGTCCAGCGTCTGTGCCGTGGCCATGACCGCGCCATGGCCGGGGCGGGCATGGTCGGAATGGCCATGGGTGATCAGCGCGCGGGCGACGGGGCGCGTCGGGTCGATGAAGAAATCGCCGCCGGGGCAGTAGAGCCCCTCGGGGCGCGGGATCAGAAGCGGGGGTCGGGTCATGGCGCCTTCCGTCGGGACAGGGGGATGATAGCGGCGGGCGGCGGATTGCCAATGCGGCGACGCCGGAGATGGGGTGGATGCCGCTCTCCCCTGACGGCATTGCGATGTGCCAAACTCGTGGTGTCGAAGCACAAGCTGTAGG
>NZ_JAANHS010000015.1 GCF_011174775.1 Rhodobacter calidifons | reverse complement strand
GGCCCGCCCCGCACGGTGGCCGCCCGCGGGGCCGAAGCGGCGGTGATCGCGCCCCCGGGGCGGCTTTACGAGGCGCTGGCCGACCTGCCGCTTGCCGCGTTGCGCCTGCCGGGCGATGTGGTGGACCGGCTCACGCGCCTCGGCCTGCGCCGTGTGGGCGAGATCGCCGGGATCCCGCGTGCAGCCCTTGCCCGCCGCTTCGGGGCCGACACGCTGCGCCGGCTGGACCAGGCCCTGGGGATGGAGCCCGAACCTCTCAGCCCTGCCCGCCCGCCGATGCATTTCGCCGTGCGGCTGACCCTGCCCGATCCGATCGGCCTGCGCTCGGATGTCGAGGCGGCGCTGGACCGCCTGCTGCCGCCCTTCTGCGCCAAGCTCAAGGCCAGGGGGCGCGGCGTGCGTCGGCTCTTGTTCCAGGGCTTCCGCGCCGATGGTGGCGTGGCCTCGGTCGAGGTGGGCCTAGCCCGCGCCGCCGACGCGCCCGACCGCATCCGCCCGCTGCTGCACCTCAAGCTCGACCAGATCGACGCCGGTTTCGGGATCGACTGCCTGCGGATCGAGGCGCTGGCGACCGAAGCGGTCAGCGCCGTCCAGCATCGCGGCCAGATCGAGGTGACGGAGCAGGCGCTGGCCGCTGCCGGTCGGGTGCCGGTCGGCTCGGCCCAGGCGCTGGAGGATCTGATCGGGCGGCTTGGGGCGCGGCTCGGGACCGAGGCGGTGCTGCGCCTGCATCCGGCCGACAGCCATGTGCCCGCCAGATCCGCCAAGGTGCTGATGGCCGCCTGGAGCCAGCCGCATGACGGCCCCTGGCCCGCCCCTCCGGCCCCGCGCCCGCTGGTGATGTTCCGCCCCGAACCCGTGGAGGCGCCGGAAACCCCTGACCTGCCCGCCCGGTTCCGCTGGCGGCGGCGCGACCTTGCCGTGCGGATGGCGGCGGGGCCGGAACGGCTGCAACCGGAATGGTGGTTCGAGGACCCCGACTGGCGCGGCGGCACCCGCGACTACTGGCGGGTGGAAACCGAGGGCGGCGAAAGGCTGTGGCTGTTCTACGGGCGCGGGGGGGCGGTGACCGACCGCTGGTATTGCGAGGGGGTGTTCTCCTGACCGCCCGCGCCGGAATTCGAACGAATTCCGGGCCGGAGCCCTGCGGGCTCCGTCACGATTTCCGCAGGAAATCGTTTCCCGATCCATGCTTGCCGCGCAGCCCCTGGCATGAGACTCATTGCCCATGAAGCCCCGGTCCCGCATCTCGGTCCACCAGACCCAGCGCATGGCGCTGACCACGGGGCTTGCCACCTCGATCCGCATCCTGCGCGCCGATGCCGCCGGCCTGTCGCGCTATCTGGAAGAGGCCGCCGCCGAGAACCCGCAGATCATCCTGACCCGCCCCCAGGTCCAGGACTGGATCCCGCGCTGGAAATCGGCCTTCGCCTCGGATGCCGAGCCGCCCGAACAGCAGTCCGCCGGCCCCAGTCTCGTCAGCCATGTGCTGGCTCTGATCGAGAACCTGCGCCTCTCTCCGGCCGAGACCCGCATCGCCATGGCCCTGGCCGAGGCGCTGGAGCCCTCGGGCTGGCTCGGCCGCGCCCCTTCCGCCATCGCCGCGCAGCTGGCGGTCGGGCTTCCTGCGGTCGAGCAGGTCCTGGCCCGCCTGCAACAGCGCGCCGACCCGACCGGGCTTTTCGCCCGCAACCTGGCCGACTGCCTGCGGCTTCAGGCCGAGGAGGCGGGCGAGCTCGACCGGGCGATGCGGGCGCTTCTGGACCGGCTGGACCTGCTGGCCAAGGGCGGGATCGAGCGCATCGCCCGCGAGGCGGGGCTCGACCAGACCGAGTTGCGCCAGGCCCTCGGACGGCTGCGCAGCTATGATCCGAAGCCCGGCGCTGCGTTCGAACCCTTTGCTGCCCCCGTGCGCGAGCCCGACCTGATCGCCGAGAAGGGCGCGTCCGGCTGGATCGTGTCGCTGAACCGCTCTGCCCTGCCCTCGGTCTCGGTCGCCGAGGGCAGGGGCAAGGGCCGGGCCGAGGCGCGGGCCCTGATCCGCATGATCGAGGGGCGCAATGCCACGCTCCTGTCGGTCGGGCAGGAGATCCTGACCCGGCAGACCGCCGCGCTGGAGGCGGGGCTTGGCGCCTTGCAGCCGATGACCATGGCCGAGGTGGCCCGGGCCGTCGGACTGCATGAAAGCACGATCAGCCGAGTGGTCGCGGGCACCGCCGTCGATACCCCGCGCGGCACCTGGTGGCTGCGCAGCCTGTTCGGCAAGGCCCCGCGCGAGGGCGGCCCGGCGGCGGGCGCGCTGCGCGACCGGCTGGCGCGGCTTGTCGCGGAAGAGGACCCCGACCACCCCCTGTCGGACGAGGCGCTGGCGGCCGCCCTGGCCGAGGGCGGCGCGCCCCTCGCCCGGCGCACGGTGGCGAAATACCGCACGATGCTGAACCTGCCCCCCGCGCATCGGCGCCGGCGACGGGCCTGATGTCGTTTCCGGGGCTGACAGCGCCCCGATCCTGCACTAGCTGGCGGTGAACGACGGGGACAGCAGCGACATGGCGATATTCCTGGGTGTCGATACCGGGGGCACCTATACCGATGCGGTGATCCTGGACGAGGGCGCGAATGCGGTCCTCGGCAAGGCCAAGGCCCTGACCTCGCGCCAGGACCTGGCCGTGGGGATCGGGCAGGCGGTCGATGCGGCGATTGCGGCGGCAGGGGTCCGGCCGCAGGACATCGCGCTGGTCTCGCTGTCCACCACTCTGGCCACCAACGCACTGGTCGAAGGTCAGGGCGCGCGCGTCGCGCTGGTCTTCATCGGCTTCGACGATGCCGATCTGACCCGCGCCGGGCTGACCGAGGCGCTGAAGGGCGATCCGGTGGTCCGGCTGCCCGGCGGCCATACCCATGCCGGAACCGAGGCCGCGCCCCTGGACCTTGCCGCGCTGGAAGCCCGGGTCCGCGCGCTTGGGGACGAGGTCTCGGGCTTTGCCGTGGCCGCCCAGTTCGCCACGCGCAACCCCGCGCACGAGGTGGCCGCCCGCGACCTGATCCGCCGTGTCACCGGCCGCCCGGTGACGTGCAGCCATGAGCTTTCGGCCAATCTTAACGGCCCGAAGCGGGCGCTGACCGCCGTGCTGAACGCCCGGCTGATCGGGATGATCGACCGGCTGGTCGCGGCCTGCGAGCGGCATCTGGCCGCAGTGGGCATCGACGCGCCGTTGATGGCGGTGCGCGGCGACGGGGCGCTGATTTCCGCCGCCATGGTGCGCGAGCGGCCGATCGAGACGATCCTCTCCGGCCCCGCCGCCAGCATCGTCGGCGCACGCTGGCTGACCGGGGCGCAGGACGCGCTGGTCAGCGACATCGGCGGGACGACGACCGATGTCGCCCTCCTCCGCGACGGTCTGCCCGAGATCGACCCCGAGGGCGCCCGCGTCGGCGGCTTCCGCACCATGGTCGAGGCGGTCGCGATGCGCACCACCGGCCTTGGCGGCGACAGCGAGGTGCATCTGGTGACCGAGGGCCTGAAGGGGGGCCTGCGCCTTGGCCCGCGGCGGCTGATGCCGGTGTCGCTGCTTGCCGTCGATCACGGCGCAATGGTCCATGCCGCGCTGGACCGCTGGCTGTCCTCGGAAGCGGTGGGCGAGATGGACGGGCGGTTCGTGGTGCCGATGCCCGGCCAGCGCGGCGGCCTGAACGCCCGCGATCTGGCGGTCCTCGACCGGATCACCGCGCCCATGCCGATGGCCCATGCGCTGACCTCGCGGCTGGAGGTCGCGGCGCTGGAGCGGCTGGTTGTGCGGGGGCTGGTGATGGTCTCGGGCGTGACACCTTCGGATGCCAGTCACGTCCTGGGGCGGCTGAAGGCCTGGGACGCGGCGGCGGCGGAAAAGGCGCTGCGGCTGATGGCGCGGCGGCGGACCGGGGCGGGGGAAAGGTTCGCGGCCGGGCCCGAGCTTCTGGCGCAGGCGGTGGTGGACCAGCTGACGCAGCAGACGGTGGACTGCCTGCTGGAGGCCGCCTTCGGCGAGGACGCGGCCTTTGCCGACGAGGACCCGCAGAGCCTTGCCCGCCATGTCCTGGCCCGGGCGGGCCTTGGCCCGCATCGTGGAACGGTCGAGGTCGCGGTCAGGCTGGGCGTGCCGGTGATCGGCCTCGGCGCCTCGGCCCCGTCCTATTACGGCGCGGTGGGGGAAAGGCTGCACTGTCCGATGATCCTGCCCGAACATGCCGGGGTGGCGAATGCGATCGGCGCGGTTGCCGGGCAGGTCAGCCAACGGGCGACGGGGATCGTCTCGTCCCCCGCCGAGGGCCGGTTCGTGGCGCATCTGGCCGAGGGGCTGCAAACCTTCGCGTCAGCCGAGGCGGCGCTGGCCGCGCTGGAGGCAGCGCTGGTCGCCGAGGCTTCGGAAAGGGCCCGACAAGCCGGCGCGGTGGACCTGCGCGTGACCGTGGACCGCGACGTGAGGGAGGTGGAGATCGAGGGCCGGCAGATGTTCATCGAGGCGAAGGTGACGGCCACCGCCTCGGGCCGGCCGCGCGTGGCGCATTGACGGGACGCTCATCGCTTCCTTCGGTCGCTCTTCGCTGGCGACACCGACGAGGACACAAGTCGGACGAGGAGGCTTGCCCGCGCCGATTCGCCCTTGACCTCTGCCCCCGCCCCGCTTAATCCGCCCGCCAGTGGCTAGGTAGCTCAGCTGGTTAGAGCGTGCGACTCATAATCGCAAGGTCGAGGGTTCGAGTCCCTCCCTCGCCACCAAACAAATATCCAGACAAGCGTGAAGACATCCAGAAATCCCTGCGTCACAAGGGAATTCATGATGGAACTTGTCCAGCCTCGTCCAGTCTGATCGACCAGAATTCATCCCGAATGGGGTTATCTTCGGGGGTAGGCGTGTAGGCTAGCGGAGAGCGTACCCCCACCATGCCTTCGAGCGACGCCAAGATTCGATCTCTCAGACCTCGGGAGCGGGATTTCAAAGTCGGTGATTTCGGAGGCCTGTACCTGTTGGTCAAGAAGACCGGGTCGAGGCCGTGGCGATTCAAGCGTCGGGTCCATGGCAGAGAGAAGCTGATGGTCTTCGGGAACTATCCGCATGTCGGTTTAGCCAGAGCGCATGCGCTTCGGGACGAGGCCAAATCCAAGTCGGCGGCTGGCAGAGGTGTTTCGGTTGATCTGAACAGGTTCCGGGCGTTTCTTAAGCGGTCTTCCACCCCCGGTTGCGCCGCCGCCATTTCGAGCATCGGCTGTTTGAAGCAGGCCTGATCAGGGGTTTTCCCGTCAAGCGACAAAATACGGTCGGCGGCCGTTGTGGAAGCGCAGATACCGTCCGATCCCGGCTCGGGCTTCGGACAGGCTGGCATAGGCCCGCAGACAAACTCCTCCTTGTATCTGACGGTCCGCCAGAGCCGCTCGACGAAGACGTTGTCGCGCCAAGCCCCCTTGCCGTCCCTGCTGATCCCGATCCCGCGGGCGGCCAGCAGCTTGATGAAGTCGCTGGACGTGAACTGGCTGCCCTGATCCGTGTTGAATATCTCGGGCGTGCCGTGTTTCGCCGGCGCCTCCTCTGCAGCTTCTATGCAGAAGTCGGCCTCCGACGTGATCGACACCCGCCAGACCAGGACTTGCCGCGTGACCCGGTCCAGCGCAGCGGCCAGATAGATGAACCCGCGTGCCATGGGGATGTAGGTGATGTCCGTTGCCCAGACCTGGTTTGGCCGGGTGATGGGCAGCTTGCGCAGCAGGTAGGGGAAGATCTTATGCCCCGGCGCCGGTTTCGAGGTGCCTGGCCGACGGTAAAGGGCTTCGATGCTCATGCGCCTCATCAACGTAGCAGCGTGCAGCCGGCCGACCTTGAAACCTTCCTGAACCGGCAGACCCCGCAGCGTCCGGCTGCCCGCGAACGGGAATTCCCTATGCAGCTTGTCGATCCTGTGCATCAGCTTCAGATCGGCGGCCGATACCGGGCGGGGCCTGTAGCAGACGCTGGCGCGGCCGACCCCAAGAACAATGGCCCGACGATTGACGCTCAGCTTGGCGGTAAGATCGATTATTTTCTTGCGCTCGGCAACAGACCCGCCTTGCCGAGGGCGCGGCCTGCACCCGCCATTCCGTCAGCGCCCTCATGCTGTATGCAAACGCCGATCCCTTCCTGCTGCATGAACCCGGCGGACATCTGGACGTGCGGGTCGCGCGCTACAACGCACTCGACAACCGCCGGGTGCGGGTGGAGGGCAGCCGCTGGGTGCCAGGCCCCTGTACGGTGAAGCTGGAAGGCGCGCGGGCGGCGGGGTATCAGACCACGATCCTCGCCGTGCTGCGCGATCCGCATCACGGCGCCCATGCCCGAGCCTGGGTGGCGCGGCTGACCGCCTGTCTGCGGGTCAGCATCAAGCGGCGGATGGGCCTGTCGCCCGATGCCTATGGACTGGAGGTCCGACTGATCGGCGTCGATACGGCGCTGGGCGCGCCGGAGAACCGCGCAGGCGCGCCGGGCGAGGTCGGCGTGCTGGGGATCGTCACCGCGTCGAGCCAGCCGCAGGCCAGCGAGATCGGCAAGCTGATCAATCCCTTCGTCCTGCACTGCGCCCGGACCGACGACGAGGAACTGCCGACCTTCGCCTTCCCCTGTTCCCCCGCCACCACCGGCCGCGACGCGCCGTACGAATTCGCGCTGAACCATGTGATGCGGCCGGTGCTGGTCATCACCCTTGCCCCGCTTATTGCGCGCCTGTTGCGGATCAGGTGACGCGTCGCCCGGGCCACCGGCCGCACTGCCGCCCTTGCCGCCCGCCGCCGTCCGGGCGTCGTTTTCCGTCTTGCGCGACTGCCCGATTCGTCGCAGACAAGGGTCGATGGTTCCCGGCACCGCGCCAAGCGCCGCCGGGTGAAAAGGGAACGGGGTGAGGTGTAGGCATCAGCCGCCAAGTCCCCGACTGCCCCCGCAACTGTAAGCGGCGAGCGACCCCTCACATGCCACTGGCCAGACCGTTCTGCGGCGGGCCGGGAAGGCGGGGGGAAGCGGCGACCCGCGAAGTCAGGAGACCTGCCATCGAATCAGTCAACCGCCGGGCGGGGTGTCCCGGAAGGAGTGTTCGATGGATAAGACCCCGAGGCCGACGGCCTCATCCCCCTATGCCGTGGCGCAGTCCGCGCCGCATCAGATTCTGGTCTGCAAGGCCTGCAAGCACAAGGATCAGCCCTGCAAGCCGGGGTTCGAACTCGTGAAGAAGCTGCGCGCCGCCATCGCCATGGCCGACCTTGGCGAGGCGTTCGAGGTCTCGGGCACCGCCTGCCTCGCCGGTTGCGTGCCCGCCCATGGGGCGCCCTGCGTGGTCGGCTGGCGCGCGACCGGCAAGGCGACCTGGCTCTTCGGCGACATCGACCCCGATCAGCCGCTGGACGAGCTGATCGAATTCTCGCGCCTCTATGCCGCGCTGGAGGACGGCTGGATGGGCGGCCGCGACCTGCCGCCGCGCCTCTGTGACACGACGCTCGCCCGGATCCCCGCCGCGATCATCTTCACCCGCGAGGGCCCGGTCCAATGACCCCGGTGGTCGAGCTTTCCGGCGTCCACTGGGGGCCGAAGCGCCAGGCGGACATCCTGCACGACCTGACCTTCTCGGTCGCTGCGGGAGAGGTGCTGGCGATCTGCGGGGCGAACGGGGCTGGGAAGTCCTCGCTCCTGCGCCTCCTTTACCGCCATCAGGCGCCCCGCAAGGGCACGGTCCGGCTGATGGGCCGCGACCTCTGGCTGATGAAGGCGCCCGAGGCCGCCCGCATCGTCGCCGCCGTGTTGCAGGAACAGCCCACCGATTTCGCCCTGACCACAAGGCAGATCGTGGCGCTGGGCCGCTTGCCGCACCGCAAGGGCTTTGGCCCCGGCACGCTGGACAATGCCGTGGTCGAGGCCGCGCTTCGCCGGATGGACCTGACCGCCTTCGCCGACCGGCCCTTCGGCACGCTTTCGGGCGGCGAGCGTCAGCGCGTCATGGTCGCCCGGGCGCTGGCGCAGGAGCCGCAGGTGATCGTGCTGGACGAGCCCACGAACCACCTCGATATCCGGCACCAGCTGGAGCTTCTGGCCCTGCTGCGCGGGCTGGGCCTGACGGTCATCACCACGCTGCACGACCTGACCCTGGCGGCGGACTTCGCCGACCGGGTGCTGGTCCTGCATCAGGGCCGCATCATCGCCGACGCCCCCCCGAGCCAGGCCCTGACCGAGGCGACCATCGCCCGGGCCTTCAACGTCACCGCGCGCGTGGACCGTTCCGGCCCCGCGCCCCGCTTTTCCTTTCAACTGCACGGATGATCACCATGAAATACGCCCTTCTCGCCCTGCTCGCCTCTGCCGCTCCCGCCCTGGCCCATCCAGTCACGGTGCAAAGCTGCAACCGCGAGGTCACCTTCGACGCACCCCCTGCCCGCGCGATCTCGAACGACGTGAACCTGACCGAGATGATGCTGGTCCTTGGCCTGCGCGACCGGATGGTCGGCTATACCGGCATCTCGGGCTGGAAGACGCTGGACGAGGAGATGCGCGCCGGTGTTGCCGAACTGCCGGAACTTTCGGCCAAATATCCGACGAAGGAAGTCCTTGCCGGCGCCGAACCGGATTTCTTCTTCGCCGGCTGGAACTACGGCATGAAGGTCGGCGGCGAGGTCACGCCCGAAACGCTGGAGCCTCTGGGGATCAAGACCTACGAGCTCACCGAAAGCTGCATCCACATCGGCCCGAAGGCCCGGTCCAGCATGGATGACATGTACAACGACATCCTGAATCTCGGCACGATCTTCGGCGTTTCGGCCAAGGCCGAAGAGCTGGTGGCGGGCTGGAAGGCCCGGCTTGCGGAAGTGACCGCCGGGGTTGACCGCAGCAAACCCCTGCGCGTCTTCGTCTATGACAGCGGCGAGGAAACCCCCTTCACCGCCGGAGCCTATGCCATGCCGACCGCGATGATCGAGGCGGCAGGCGGGATCAACATCATGGACGACCTTGAGAAAAGCTGGGCCACCGTCGCCTGGGAGCCGGTGGTGGAGCGGAACCCCGAGGTGATCGTGATCGTGAACTACGGCGACGTCACGGCCGAGCAGAAGATCGCCTTCCTGGAAGCCAACCCCGCCTTCGCCAATATCGACGCGGTGAAGAATGACCGCTATGTCGTGCTGGAATACGTCGAGGCCACACCCGGCCCCCGCAACATCCGCGCGGTGGAAAAGCTGGTGGCGGGCTTCTGGGGGAACTGACCGCCGATGCATCGCCGCGCCGCCCTGACCCTTCTGCCCGCTGCGCTGCTGGCGCGGCGGGCCGGCGCGCAGGCGCGGCGCCGGGTCGTGGTCATCGGTGCGGGCCTTGCCGGTCTTGCCGCCGCGCGCGACCTGCGG
Organism: Rhodobacter calidifons; assembly: GCF_011174775.1. Taxonomy (GTDB): domain Bacteria; phylum Pseudomonadota; class Alphaproteobacteria; order Rhodobacterales; family Rhodobacteraceae; genus Tabrizicola; species Tabrizicola calidifons. Next base: position 51,304 of record NZ_JAANHS010000015.1, on the reverse strand, counting down.
GCGGCGGGGCACGAGGTCCTGGTGCTCGAGGCCCGCACCCGCATCGGCGGCCGCATCCAGACCTCGCGCCTCTGGCGCGACCTACCCGTGGACCTCGGCGCAAGCTGGATCCATGGCGTGACCGGCAACCCGATCACCGCCCTGGCCGATCAGGCGGGGGCCGGCCGGGCCGAAACCTCCTACGACCGCAGCCTCGCCCTGGGGCCCGACGGGCAGCACCTGGACCTGAGCGAGGCGATGGACCGGGCCGAGACCCTGGTGAATGCGGCCCGCGCCGCTGCCGAACGCCGCGACACCGACCTTTCCCTCGCCTTGGCGGTGCAGTCCTCTCCGGAATGGCAGGCTGCGGACCCTGCGACGCGTCGCCTCACGCGCCACTACATCAGCGCGACCTATGAACAGGAATACGCGGGCGACTGGACCGAGGCTTCGGCCTGGAACGTTGACGCTGGCACCGCATTCGAGGGCCCCGATGTCCTTTTTCCCGGTGGCTACGACCGGATCGTCACGCATCTGGCGGATCGGCTCGACGTCCGGACGGGTCAGAGGGTGGCGGCCCTTGCCCCGGTGGCCGATGGCGTCGAGGTGACGCTTGCCGACGGCCAAGGCCTTGCCTGCGACCATGCCGTCCTGACCCTCCCGCTCGGGGTGCTGAAGTCCGGCAGCCTGCGCCTTGCCGAACCCCTCGCCCCTGCCCGCCAGCAGGCCATCGACCGGCTCGGCATGGGCCTTCTGAACAAGTGCTGGCTGCGCTTCGACCGCATCTCCTGGGACGACAGCGTCGACTGGATCGAATGGCTGGGTCCAAGGGAGGGTCACTGGTCGCAATGGGTCAGCCTCGCCCGCGCCACGCAAACCCCGGCGCTTCTGGCCTTGCACGCCGGGTCGCAGGCCCGCGACCTTGAAGCCCTGGACGACGACGCCACCCGGGCCGCGGCCCATGACGCCCTGAAGGCGATGTTCGGCACCTCCTTCCCCGCCCCTGTGGCGGGCCAGATCACCCGCTGGTCGCGGGACCCCCATGCCCTCGGCGCCTACTCCTTCCACGCGACCGGGACCTCGCCCGACACCCGCCGGGCCTTGGCCGGGGCCGACTGGGACGGTCGCCTGGTCTTCGCGGGCGAGGCGACCGATGCCGATTACCCCGGCACCGCGCACGGCGCATACCTCTCTGGTGTTGCCGCTGCGGATTGGATCGCAGAGCAGGCCCAATGATCCCCCATCCCCTCAGCGAAGAGTTCCCCAGGCGCGTCCGCAAGCGCCCTTCCACCCGGCTCTTCGCACGGCTTCGCCGCTCTTCGCTCGCGCCCGGCCCGTCGCGCTCGCGAGGAGGAAACGAAGTTGAACGACGAGCCCGCTGGACCATGACATGACCGAAACCCCGCTCGCCACCACACCCCACCCCGCCCTGCGCCTCACCCGCCGGGCCGGGACCGCTCTGGTCGGCGGCGGGGTCCTGCTTTTCGCCGTCCTCCTCGCCGTCTCGGTCGGCGCGGTGTCCATCCCGCTCTCCACCGTCTGGGGCATCCTCGCGCACCAGACGACCGGCCTCGTCACCCCCGACTGGACCCCGGGGCGCGAGGCCATCGTCTGGGAGATCCGCTTCCCCCGTGCCCTTCTCGCCGCCCTCGTCGGCGCAGGCCTCGGGATCACCGGCGCCGCGCTGCAATCGGTCACGCGCAACCCGCTGGCCGACCCGCACCTCCTCGGCATCTCCTCGGGCGGGGCCTTCGGGGCCATCGCGGCGCTGCTGCACACCGGCCTCTTTCTCGGCCTTCTCACCGTGCCGCTGATGGCCTTCGGCGGCGCGCTGGCCGCGACCCTCCTCGTCCTGATGATCGCCCGCGTGACCGGAGCCACCAGCGCCGACCGCCTGGTCCTTGCGGGCGTCGCCGTCAGCTTCATCATCATGGCCGGGGCCAATGTGCTGATCTTCCTCGGCGACCCCAAGGCCACCCACACCGTGGTCTTCTGGATGCTCGGCGGCCTCGGCCTTGCCCAGTGGTCGCATCTGATTTACCCGCTCGCCGTCCTTGTTCCCGCCGGGCTCTGGCTCTGGTCCCAGGCGCCCGCGCTGAACGCCATGAGCCTTGGCGACGAAACCGCCGCCTCGCTCGGCATCCCCGTCGCCCGCTTCCGCCTGTCGGTCTTCGTGGCCGGAGCCCTCATCACCGGCGTGATGGTTGCCTTCTCCGGCCTGATCGGCTTTGTCGGGCTGATGATGCCCCACCTCGTCCGCTTTGCCATGGGCGGCGACAACACCCGCGTGCTGCCGCTCTCCGCCCTGTTCGGAGCGATCTTCCTCACCCTCGCCGACACCGTCGCCCGCATCGTCATGGCGCCCGAGGACATGCCGATCGGCGTCGTCACCGGTCTGGTCGGCGGGGTGTTCTTCCTCTGGCTGATGGCGCGCAAGTCATGAGGATCATGATCCAGGGTGCCGGGTCGAACGTCGGCAAGTCGCTGCTGGTCGCGGGTCTCTGCCGCCATTTCACCCGGGCTGGCCTGACTGTCCGCCCCTTCAAGCCGCAGAACATGTCGAACAACGCCGCCGTGGCGGCGGGGGGCGAAATCGGCCGCGCCCAGGCGCTGCAAGCCCGCGCCTGTGGCGTCCCGCCCCACGTCGACATGAACCCGGTCCTCCTGAAGCCCGAGTCAGAGACCGGAGCGCAAGTGATCGTCCAGGGCAAGCGCCTGACCACCGTCCGCGCGAAGGACTACGCCGCCCTCAAACCCCAACTCATGGCCCCGGTCCTCGACAGCTTCCGCCGCCTGCAAACCCAGGCCGAGCTCGTGATCGTTGAAGGCGCCGGCAGCCCGGCCGAGGTGAACCTGCGCGCGCACGACATCGCCAACATGGGCCTCGCCGTCGCCTCCGACACCCCGGTGATCCTGACCGGAGACATCGACCGCGGCGGCGTCATCGCGCAACTGGTCGGCACGCAGGCCGTCCTGGACGCGCAAGACAACGCCATGATCCGCGGCTTCCTCATCAACAAGTTCCGCGGCGATCCCCGCCTTTTCGACGACGGCTACCGCCTGATCCAAGACCGCACCGGCTGGCCCGGCCTTGGCGTCATCCCGTGGTTCCCCGACGCCCACAAACTCCCCGCCGAAGACGCGGCGGACCTCGGAGGCACCCGCGGAGACGGAGCCTTCCTGATCGCCGTCCCCCACCTGAACCGCATCGCCAATTTCGACGACCTCGACCCATTGGCCCAGGAGCCCGGGGTCACGCTTCGCATCGTCAAGCCCGGCCAGCCCCTGCCGGTCGAGGCCGACCTCATCATCCTCCCCGGCTCCAAAGCCACCATCGCCGACCTCACTCACTTCCGCGCGCAAGGCTGGGACATCGACCTCGCCGCCGCCCTCCGCCGCGGCGCAAGGGTCCTTGGCCTCTGCGGCGGCTACCAGATGCTGGGCCGGGAAATCGCCGACCCCGAAGGCATCGAGGGCAAACCCGGTTCCATCCCCGGCCTCGGCCTTCTCGACATGACCACCGTGATGACGCCCGACAAGCGCGTGACCGAAACCGAGGCGCTCCACCCCGCCTCGAACACCCGCGTCAGGGGTTACGAAATCCACCTCGGCCGCACCGAAGGCCCCGACCGCGCCCGCCCGCTGTTCACGGTGAACGGCCAGCCCGAAGGCGCCGTCCGCGCCGATGGCCGCGTCATGGGCAGTTACCTGCACGGCATGTTCACCGAAGACGCCTTCCGCCGCGCTTTCCTCGCCAGCCTCGGGGCAACGCCCGGCAACCACAGCTACGACCAGACCGTCGAAAGCACGCTGGACGCTCTGGCCGACCACCTCGCCGCGCATGTCGATTGCGACAGGCTGTTGAACCTCGCGCAAACCTGACGACCTTCCACCGCCACGGTCTTGCCCATGTCCCAAATACTCCCGCCGTAGGCATCCGCCCCGGCCAAAGGGCACCACGCCCGCCCTGCGCGCCAGCCTCAGCCGCCCGCGCAGTCCGCGATGGTCTGCGCCATCCCGGTCAGCAGCGCCTCATAAGCCCCCGGCCCCGGCTCCAGCGACGACCCCACCGGGTCCAGCGCCGCGCCGATCCTCGCGCCCGTCCCCTCTGCCATCTGGGTCACCAGCGCGGGATCATGCTGGACCTCGGGGAAGATGCACAGCACCTGACCGGCCTCCATCTTTGACCGCAGATCCTTCAGTCGCGCCGCCCCGGGCGACGAGGCATCCCCAAGCGCGATGCTGCCCACGAACTCGACCCCGTAGTGCTCTGCGAAATAGCCGAAGGCGTCGTGGAACGATACCAGCGGGCTGCCCTTGACCGGGGCAAGGATCGCCGCGACCTCGGCATCCAGTGCCGCGATCCGTTCGCCCGCCGCCTTGGCGTTCGCCGCATAGACAGCCGCATTGTCAGAGTCCAGCCGCCCAAGCTCGGCGGCGATCAGCCCCAGCCAGACCTGCGCATTGCCGGGATCAAGCCAGGCGTGAGGGTCTTCGCCGCTGTGCGAATGGCCCGCGTGGTCGTGACCATGTTCGGCGTCTTGACCATGTTCGGCGTCGTGATCATGGTCTGCCTCGGCGGCATGATCGTGATCGTCCCCTTCGCTCGACGCATAGGTCCGGCGCATGGTCCCCTTGGCGTCCAGCAGCGCCAGTGCCGGGGCATCCCCGGGTCGGTTCTTCATCGCAGTGTCGAGCCAGGGGGTCAGCTCCGGCCCGATCCAGACCACCAGGTCCGCGCGCGCCACTGCCCCCGCCTGGCTTGGCTTCAACTGGAAGTCGTGCGGGTCCCCCCCACTGGCCAGCAACAGATCCGGCTGGCCAAGGTCGCCCATCACTTGCGCCACCAGGGAATGGACCGGCGGAATGTCGGTCACCACCTTCGGCACTTCGGCAAAGGCGGGGGTGGCGATGGCAAGAAGAGTGATGATATAACGCATGGAGCGGCTTCCTTCTGTCAGCACTCCGCTCTATGTATGTAATATCATAACAGGTCAAGAGCCGATGCCCGCCCCCCAAGACTGCCCCGGCTGCGCGACACCCGATCTGGCCTTTGCCGCGCATGACCATGCCCATTGCACGGCGGACGCGCTGGCCCGGGCCGAGGCGCTGACCGCCGCCGCCGGGGCCCGGCTGACGCCGGTCCGCCGCCGGGTGCTGGAAATTCTGCTGGAGGAACACCGGGCTCTGGGCGCCTATGACGTGCTGTCCCGTCTGGCGCAGGACGGGTACGGCAACCAGCCCCCCGTGGCCTATCGCGCGCTGGAGTTTCTTGTGGATCAGGGACTTGCCCACCGCATCCAGCGCCTGAACGCCTTTACCGCCTGCGTCCACCCCGGCGAGGACCATGCCCCCGCCTTCCTGATCTGCCGCAGCTGCCATGCCGTCGCCGAGGCCCCCGCCGCCCAGGCCCGTGCCGCCTTGGACAGCGCGGCCGCGCAGTCCGGCTTCCTGGTCGAACGCGCGACGATCGAGGCGCTCGGCCTCTGCCCGACCTGCCGGGGGCAGGCATGACGCTGCTGTCGGCCGATCACGTCTGCGTGCGCTACGGCGCGCACGAAGTGCTGCACGACATCAGCCTGAAGATCGCACCGGGCGAGATCGTGACGATCCTCGGCCCCAACGGCTCGGGCAAGTCCACGCTGCTGCGCGCGCTTCTGGGCATCCTTCCCGTGGCCGAGGGCCGGATCCTGCGCGAGGCGGGCCTGCGCATTGGCTATGTGCCGCAGCGGCTGACCATCGACCGGACCATGCCGATCACCGTCCGCCGCTTCCTGTCGCTTCCGGTCCGCGTCAGGGACCGGGCGGCCGCCGGGACGCTGGCGCGGGTCGGCATGTCGGGTCAGGAGGGCGCGCAGATGACCGCACTTTCAGGCGGCCAGTTGCAGCGCGTGCTGCTGGCCCGGGCGCTTCTGGGCAGGCCGCAGCTTCTGATGCTGGACGAGCCGACCGCGGGCCTCGACCAGCCGGGCGAGGCGGCCTTCTACCGCCTGATCGAGGAGGTGCGCGCGGAAACCGGCGCTGCCGTCCTGATGGTCAGCCACGACCTGCATGTCGTCATGGCGGCCTCGGACCGGGTGATCTGCCTGAACGGGCACATCTGCTGCGAGGGCACGCCCCGCGTCGTCTCGACCGCTCCGGAATACCGGGCGCTGTTCGGGCTTGGCACCCAAGGAGCGCTGGCGCTGTATCGCCACGAGCACGACCACGACCACAGGGACGGCCACCCGCAGCATCACCACCACCACGGGCACGACCACGATCATGCTTGACGATTTCCTGATCCGGGCCGGGCTTGCGGCGGTGGGCCTGTCGCTGGCCACCGGACCGCTCGGGTCCTTCGTGATCTGGCGGCGGATGGCCTATTTCGGCGATGCGACCGCGCACGCCGCCGTCCTGGGCGTGGCGCTGGCGCTGGCCACCGACCTGCCGATCGGCCTAGGCACCCTGACGGTCGCGCTGGCGATGGCCGTCACCGTTGCGGGCCTTTCGGCGCGCGGCTGGGCGATGGACACGACACTGGGCGTGCTGGCCCATTCGGCGCTGGCCTTCGGCCTTGTCGCGGTCAGCTTCTTCCCCACCGTGCGCACCGACCTGTCCAGCTATCTCTTCGGCGACATCCTGGCCGTCACCCGGACCGAGCTTGCGCTGGTCTGGGCGGGGGCGCTGGCCGTCCTCGGGCTTCTGGCCTGGCGCTGGCAGGCGCTGCTGACGGCCACCCTCTCCGAGGACCTGGCCCATGCCGCGGGCCTGCGCCCCGACCGCGAGCGGCTGATCCTGGTCCTCGCGCTGGCCCTGGTCGTCGCCGTTGCGCTGAAGATCGTTGGCGCGCTCTTGATCGCCGCCATGCTTCTGATCCCCGCCGCCGCCGCCCGCAGCTTTGCCCGCACGCCCGAGGCGATGGCGGCCCTTGCCATCCTGATCGGCGCGGTGTCGGGGCTGGGCGGGCTTGGCCTGTCGCTCTGGCAGGACACGCCGACCGGCCCCTCGATGATCGTGGTCGCGGCCCTGCTCTTCGCGCTGACCTCGCTGCGGCGGCGGGTATGAATTTTGCGCCGCATCGGCTCGCCTGCCCGAAGCTTGCCAAAATTCGCCGTTAGGACGGCATCCTGCACAGTCCCGCACCGCCGGGACCAAGGTAAGGACTGACCCGTGATACGCCTGATCGGCTCGCTGATCCTGTTCGCCGTCATGGCGGGCGGCTATCTGTATTTCGACTTCCACATGTCGGCGAAATGGGCCGGGCGCGAGGATGCCGAGGGTCTGACCTTCTCCGAATATGTCTCCGGCCTGACCGGAAGGGTCGCGGGGCTGGCCGGCGCTGCCAATGCCGCCGGCATGCCGACCAAGCTTGCCGACATGCTGCCCCGGCCGCCCGAAGGCTGGACGGTCCGCGCGGCCGTGCCCGATGACGTCAAGCCCTTCCTGCCGAAATCGACCCGGAACGCCGACCGCAAGGCCATCGCCAGCCTTGAGGGGATGGTGGACCCCAAGGCCGGCAGCGGCACGGAGACCGTCACGCTGGCCTACGAGAAGGGCGACAGAACCGTGCTGATTGCGGCGGTGCGCTATCCCAACGTGATCTTCACCAGCTTCGCAGCCATGCAGCAGCGGATGGAGTTGCAGATGCGGGGCGCCGAGTTCCGCGGCACCGAGTTCATGACCGTGCGCGGGCTTGACGTGACCGAAGACCTTCTGCCCGAAGGCTTTCGCGGCCGCCTGTTCCTGGCCGATGTCGGCGCTCAGATCCACCTGCGCGTCCTGGCCCCGAAGCGGATGAAGGATGCCGAACTTCTGCCCTTCTTCCAGACGCTGCATGTCGAGGCGATGAATGCCAGCGTGATCGACAAGGTCGAAGGGCTGGGCAAGGTGCCGGTGATCGTGCTCGCCTCGTCGCTGGAACAGGCCGAGCGCGAGGCCTATCTGGCCGACCGCGACGCCCGCGCCGCCGCCGAGGCCGAACGCGAGGCCGAGGGCCGGGCCGCCGCCGAGCAGGCGGGGAGGGCGCCGGGCCAGGGCTCTGGCGGCGGGTTCCTGGGCGGGCTTTTCGGCGGGGGCGAAGCGCAGGCCGACCCCGCGCCCGAAGAGACCGGCAAGGACATTTCCTGCACGACCGGCAAGGACGGGGTCAAGCGCTGCAAGGTCGATGGCGACTGAAGGTCGGATCAGAACGCAAGGCCCGAAAAACGCGAAGGGTTCTGCGGCACGCCGGGCAGGACGCACAGCATTTCATACAGGAAATTCGCCCCGATCAACGCGGTGTTGCCCGAGGGGTCATAGGGCGGCGAGACCTCGACCAGATCGCAGCCGACCAGGTTCAGCCCGGCACAGCCCCGGATGATTTCCAGTCCCTGCCAGGTCGAAATGCCGCCCGGTTCCACCGTGCCCGTGCCCGGCGCGAAGGCGGGGTCGAGGCTGTCGATGTCGTAGCTGAGGTAAACCGGCGCATCGCCGATCCGGTCCCGCACCAGTCTCATCAGCGGCGTCAGCGACTTGTGCCAGCACTCCTCGGCCTGCACCACGGTCCAGCCCTTGTCGCGGCCCCAGTCGAAATCGTCCGCAGCATAGCCGGTGGCGCGCAGGCCGATCTGGAACACCTTGTCGTTGATGAGACAGCCGTCCTCCCAGGCGCGGCGGAAGGGGCAGCCGTGGGCGACCGTCTCGCCGAACATGGTGTCGTTGATGTCGGCATGAGCATCGACATGGATCAGCGCCACCGGCCCGTGCTTCTCCTTGACCGCCCGCAGGATCGGCCAGGTCAGCGTATGGTCGCCCCCCATCGTCAGGGGGATCGTGCCATGGGCCAGCACCTCGCGGTAATGCGCGGTGATGATGTCCACGGTCTTCTTCAGATCGAAGGTATTGATCGGAACATCGCCCAGGTCCGCGACCTGGAGGTGCTCGAACGGCGCCGCGCCGGTGGCCATGTTGTAGGGCCGGATCATCCGGGATTCGTCGCGGATCTGCCGCGGTCCAAGCCGGGTGCCGGGGCGATTGCTTGTGCCGTGGTCCATCGGAATCCCGATGAAGGCCGCATCCAGCCCCTGCGCGCTGGTCGCCGCGGGCAGGCGCATCATCGTTGCAGGACCGCCGAACCGCGGCATCTCGTTGCCGCCGAGGGGTTGGTTGAAACGGGTCATGCCGGGCGCTCCTCAAGCTTCGCGCCACCCTCGCGCAGAAAGCACCGAACGGCAAGAACCCCTCCTCCTACGCCTTCGGCGTGTCGTCGGTCGCACCGGCGAAGAGAACTGAAGGCGCACGACGAGCCCCGGCTCAGCGCGCCAGCACCCGGTCCAGCACCGCTCCGATCGCTTCGCCTTCGGCAATCTGCGGCAGGCTCGGCGTCAGCCCGGCCGCCGCCTCTTTCCGCGTCACCTCCTCGACCGCCAGCCGGAACGCCCTGCGGGGGTCGGGTTCGATGCGCAGCGCCCGGTCGAAGAAGGCCGCGCCGAAGTCGGTCCACTCTGCCCCGTCGCGGCAGCCGAAGGAGGTCCGGTCCGCCCGCGCCGCCGCGATGACCAGCCGGTCGGGCGCGGCGATGTCGTCGATGAACGACCCGGAGAAACAGGCCGAGACAACGATCACCGCTGGCCCGATCCCGGCATCGTTCAGCATCGCCGCGAACTCTGCCGCCGTCAGGTCCCGCGTCCCGGCCTCGGGGAACTCCAGCGCGAAACGGTCCTTCTGCCCGTGCGAGGTCAGGAACAGGACGGCCAGATCCTCCGCCCCCTGCCGCGCCCCGATCTCGGCCAGCGCGCGGGCAAGGTTGGCCCGGTTCGCCAGCGGATAGCGCGTCGGGTGGTCCCGGCTGTTGGCCAGTTTCAGCGCCCGCGCCCCGGCACCATACTGCGCGTCCAGGATCGCCGAGACCTTCTCGACCTCGGACAGGAACACCGACTGCTCCGCCGTCCCGCCCAGGGCCAGGGCAAAGACCTCCGGGACGCCCGGGGTCTGGGGCGCCAGCGCCGCCAGCTGCGCGCCCATCAGCCGCTCCTGCGCCGCATAAAGCGCCTCGACATCCACCGGGACCCTGTCGGAATGGGCTGCATCGGCAGAGACATAAAGCTCCTCTACGCCGAACCAGCGCAGCGCGATGTGCTTCGTTCCCAGAAAGACGGCCGCCAGCACCAGCCCCGCCCGCAGCCATTGCCGCAGCGGCGCCCGCAGAAGCCGGACCAGCAGCGCCACCTGCACCAGATGCGACACCGCGCGGATCGCCTCGACCCGGCCCTGCGTCTGGAACAGCTGCGGCGCCTCGCGGAACAGCGTCCACAGCGCAAGGTTCAGCACCGCCTCCAGCAGGAACAGAAGCGTCACCATCCGCGCCAGAAGGTCCATCCGCCCGACCAGGGCCAGCCCGATGACCAGCCCTGCCACCACGACCGCGCTGTGCGCCACGGCCATCTGCACGCCCCACAACGACAAGGCGCCGCCCGGCCCGTGATAGCCGACCTGCGCGGCGTATTCCGCCAGCCAGGACAGGACGATCGCCGCCAGCGCCACCAGGGCCGGGCGGGAGGGGGACGAGGGACCGGGAGCGGTATCGATCATGGTCATGCGCGATTCCCTTTGCGCCCCTTCAACCGCAGAATCGCGGCAAGACTTCGGCGCGACATGTCCCCATGTCGTTTTCTGACGCCAAAGGTCGGGTGGACTTGCCCGCATTCCCGCCGCTCTGGCAGATAGAGGCAGACCTTTTGCGGGAGTCCCCTCCATGAAGACCCATGTCAAAGCCCTTGTCGTCGGCGGCGGCGCAGTCGGCACCGGGATCGCCTATCACCTCGCCAAGGCCGGTTGGGACACGATGCTCGTGGAACGGGACGAGCTGACTGCGGGCTCCACCTGGCACGCCGCGGGCCTTCTGCCGCTGTTCAACATGAGCTACGCCACGACCCATATCCACAAGTATTCGGTGGATTTCTACAAGGGGCTGGAGGCCGAAACGGGACTGAACCCCGGCTTCTACGTCGTGGGCAACCTGCGCATGGCGCAGACCCAGGCGCGGATGGACGAATACATGCTCTATTCCTCGGTGGCCGAAACCGCCGGGGTCTATCACGAATTCCTGACACCGAAGGAAATCAAGGACCGCTGGCCGCTGGTCCGCACCGAGGACCTGATCGGCGCGCTCTACCACCCGCAGGACGGTTACATCAATCCGGCCGACGTGACCCAGGCCATGGCCAAGGGCGCGCGGCAACTGGGCGCGACGATCGAACGCAAGATCCAGGTCGATGGCTACCGCTGGACCGGATCGGAATGGATCGTCTCCTGCACCCGGCTGGAAGACAAGGGCGGCATGCTGATCGCCACCGACGACCGCTTCGACATCACCGCCGAACATGTCGTCACCGCCACCGGCAACCACGCCCAGCGCACCGCGCGGCTTCTGGGGATCAAGACCCCGGCGATCCCGGTCGAACACCAGTATATCGTGACCGAGCCCGACCCGGCGCTGGTCGAATGGCGCAAGTCGAACCCGCAGCACCCGGTCCTGCGCGATGCCGACGCCAAGTGGTATGTCCGCGAGGAACGCGGCGGCTGGATCCTCGGGCCCTACGAAAAGGGCGCCCCGGCGCGCTTTCAGTATGGCGTCCCCGACAGCTTCCGCGCTGACCTCTTCCCGCTCGATCTGGAGCGGATCGAGGCGGAATACATGTCCTTCATCCACCGGATCCCCTCCTCGGAAACCGTGGGCCTCAAGGACGATTACAACGGCCCGATCTGCTATACCCCCGACGGCAACCCGCTCGTCGGCCCCGCCCCGGGTCTGCGCAACATGTGGCTGGCGGAAGGCTTCAGCTTCGGCATTACGGCAGCTGGCGGCACGGGATACTACCTCGCCCAGCTGATGACGGAAGGCGAAGCCGAGATCGACATGGCCTCGCTCGACCCCAAGCGTTTCGGCGGCTGGATGACCACGGAATACGCCAGCCGCAAGAACGAGGAGTGCTACGACCACGTCTTCATCCTGCACCACCCCGACGAGGAACGCGAAGCCTGCCGCCCGCTGCGCACCGCCCCCGCCTATGACCGTCAGAAGGAGATGGGCGCGCAGTTCGGCCAGGTGAACGGCTGGGAACGCCCGAACTACTACGGCCCGAAGGACGCCCCGGCCGACTTCGACCACAATGGCCGGTCGTTCCGCCGTGGCACCTGGTGGCCCTATGCCAAGGCCGAGGCGGAAGCCGTCCGCAGCACCGTCGGCATCATCGACGCCTCGGCCTTCACCAAGCATCTGGTGCGCGGGCCGGGCGCCACGGCCTTCCTCGACCACTTCACCTGCAACAAGTTGCCAAACGTGGGCCGGATCAACCTGACCTATGCCCTGACCGACCACGGCACGGTGCGCACCGAATATACCATCGTCCGCCTGAAACAGGACGATTACTACCTGATCTCCGCCGGAGCATGGACGGCCTATGACGCTGACTTCCTGCTGAAATCGGCCGAGAACTGGATGGCGCAGGGCGGCGGTTACATCGACATCCATGACGTGACGACGCAATGGGGCGTCTATGCGCTGGCCGGTCCGAACAGCCGCGCCCTGCTGAAGGAGATCGTCAAGGACGCCGAAACGGACACGATGCTGGGCAACAAGCGCTTCCCCTGGCTTTCCTGTCGCGACATCGAACTGGGCATGTGCCCGGTCCGCGCCGTCCGCGTGGCCTATACGGGCGAGCTTGGCTGGGAACTGCACTACCCGATCGAATTCGGCCGCTACCTCTGGGACCTGATCTGGCAGGTCGGCGAGAAGCACGGGTTGAAAGGCGTCGGCGCCCGCGCCCAGAACTGGCTGCGGCAGGAAAAGAGCTACCGCGCCTTCGGGTCCGAGCTTGGCCGCGACGCGACGCCCCTGGAGGCCGGGCTCGACCGCTTCGTGGACCTCTCGAAGGACTTCCGCGGCAAGGCGAAGGTGCTGGAGACCGGCATCCGCTTCAGATGCGTGACGCTGCTGATCGACGGACCCGATGATACCGACCCCTGGGGGAAAGAGGCGATCTTCCACGACGGCATCAAGGTCGGCCGTCTGACCTCGGGAGGTTATTCCGTGGCCTTCGGAAAGCAGATCGGCATGGGCTATGTGCCGGCTGCCCTTGCGGAACCCGGCCAGAAGCTGAAGGTCAAGATCCAGCTGAAGGAATGGGATGCGGTGGTGACCGAGGACAGCCCCTTCGATCCGACAAACGCCCGCATCCGGGTGGACGGCTGACCGATTTCTTCGAAGAAATCGGATCGGAGCCTTCAAAGGCTCCGGTCCGAAATCTTCCAAGATTTCGGCGCCCGGCGGATTGGGCCTGGCCACGCGGTCGGTGACTTGAAGCACTGCCATCGCTTCCCATCTTTATCCGATGGCCGCACAGCACAGACGGGAACGCCGGTTTCAACGCCAGTTCGACGCCATCGGGCGCCTCGTCCCGCCCCTGCGCGGGCCGATGTCCACGCTGCGCCGCGACAGCTGGTTTCCGATCCGCTTTCCCGTTGCCATCGCCCTGATCGCGGGCGGCGTCCTGTCCTTCCTGCCGGTCCTCGGCATCTGGATGCTGCCCCTCGGCCTTCTCCTTCTGGCGGTGGACCTGCCCATCCTGCGCGGGCCGATCTCGGCGCTGGTGATCCGGGGGCGGCACGCAGCCCGGCGCTGGATGCGGCGCTGGCGGCAGAGCCGCGACTGACCTGCCCCGTCTTGTTGTCGTAACGCGCCTGTCGCACAGCCGTCATGGGATCATGGCATTTGACGGTTCGGGATGACACGGCGCGAACGCAGATTTCACCGGCAGTTCCATGCCCTGGAGCGAATCGTCCCGCTGCTGCGGGCCCCGCTGCTGCGCCTGCGCCGCGACAGTTGGTTTCCGGTCCGCTTTCCGCTGGCGATCCTTCTGACCATCGGCGGGCTGTTCTGGTTCCTGCCGATCCTCGGGCTCTGGATGCTGCCCGCAGGTCTGCTGCTTCTGGCCATCGACATGCCCCGGCTGCGCGGACCGATCTCGGCTTTCATCATCCGGGGCCGTCGCCTGACACAACGCTGGGCCCGCCGCTGGCGCGACTGGCGGCGACGGCGTTAGTCTTCCTCGGACAGCTCCTGCGCCAGGAACCGCTCGAAAGCGTCGAGGTCCAGCGGATCGACCTGCCCGAAGGCGCGCATCCAGACCGAGGCCTCGCGCATCGCCTCGGGCTCCAGCTTGCACCAGATCACCCGGCCGCGCCTTTCACGGCTGATGAGGCCCGCCTCGGACAGGACCGTCAGGTGCTTGGAAATCGCCGCAAGGCTCATCGCGAAGGGCTCGGCCACGTCGGTCACCGCCATGTCATCCTCCAGCAGCATGGCCAGAATCGCGCGCCGCGTCGGGTCGGCAAGGGCGGCAAAGACGGCGTCCAGTCGGTCGGTCATGCGCGGACTATCCTGCGGCCCCGGGCGATCGTCAACCGCGGGGTTGAATATGCAAAAGCACCTGGCCACGGCCACAGCGCCGGACCGACCGCAGCAAAGTCACGCGTTTCCAATAGCTTGCACCTCTCCATGCGCGCTTGACTCTGGCCCCCCCGCTCCGTAGAACCGCCGCGACCGTGAAAGGACCTGTCCGATGACGTCCGACCCCGATCCCGACCGGCTGAAGGCTCTGGAAGAGAAGCTGAAGCAGGCGAAAGGAAAGGACGCGCCGCCGCAGACCGCCACGGCCAAGGGTTTCTCGCAGGGCGAGGTGGCCTGGAGGATGGTGATCGAGCTGGCGACCGGCATCATGCTGGGGTCCGCCATCGGTTACGGGCTGGATGTGCTGTTCGGCACGCTGCCGGTCTTCCTGGTGATCTTCTCGCTCTTCGGCTTCGCGGCGGGCATCAAGACCATGCTCGGCTCGGCGCGGGAACTGGGACGACAGGCCGAGAAGGCCCAGAAGGAAGGGAACTGACGATGGCGACGGAAGAACACGGCAGCGGGCTTCAGATCCACCCGATGGATCAGTTCGTGGTCAAGCCGCTGTTCGGCGATGGCCCGGTGCATTGGTACACGCCGACCAACGTCACGCTCTGGATGGGCATCGCCGTGCTGGCGATGATTGCGCTTCTGGTCCTGTCGACCCGCCGCGGCGCAAGGGTGCCCTCGCGCGGGCAGTCGGTGGCAGAGCTGTTCTATGGCTTCATCCACAAGATGGTCGAGGATGTGGCAGGCCACGAAGGGCTGAAGTTCTTTCCCTACATCATGACGCTGTTCATGTTCGTCTTCCTGTCGAACATGCTGGGCCTGATCCCGATGTCCTTCACCACCACCTCGCACATCGCCGTCACGGCGGTGCTGGCGCTGCTGGTGTTCCTGACCGTCACGCTGGTCGGTCTGTATCGCAAGGGCGTTGGTTTCCTTGCCATGTTCTGGGTCACCTCGGCGCCCCTGGCGCTGCGCCCGATCCTTGCGGTGATCGAGGTGGTGTCCTATTTCGTGCGGCCCGTGTCGCACTCGGTGCGACTGGGGGGCAACCTGCTGGCCGGACACGCCGTGATCAAGGTCTTTGCGGGCTTTGCCGGGGCGATGGGCGTGGCTTCGGTCGTGCCGATCGCGGCCATCGTCGCCATGTACGGGCTTGAGGTGCTGGTCGCCGCCGTGCAGGCCTATGTCTTTACCATCCTGACCTGCGTGTATCTGCGCGACGCTGTCGACGAGGCGCATCACTAAGGTTCCACCCAACGACAACCCTTACCTTCACAGGAGACTATCATGGAAGGCGAACTCGCTCTCATGGGCAAATACATCGGCGCCGGTCTGGCCGCCTTCGGTCTGGGCGGCGCCGGGATCGGCGTGGGCAACATCGCCGGGAACTTTCTGGCCGGTGCCCTGCGCAACCCGTCGGCGGCACCGTCGCAGACCGCCAACCTCTTCGTCGGCATCGCCTTCGCCGAAGCGCTTGGGATCTTCTCGTTCCTGATCGCGCTTCTGCTGATGTTCGCCGTCTGATCCTTTTGGGCTGACATCCGGGCCGGGCACAGCCCCGGCCCAGGTTCCAAAAGTTCAGGAGAGGCCACATGGCAACCGAAGCACATGGCGAGGCGGGACAGGCTGTGGGCATGCCGCAGCTCGATTTTTCCACCTGGCCGAACCAGATCTTCTGGCTTCTGGTCACGCTGGTCGTGATCTATCTCGTGCTGTCGAAGGTCGCCCTGCCGCGCATCGCCGCGGTCCTGGCGGACCGGAAAAGCACGATCACCAACGACCTTGCCGCAGCCGAAGAGCTTAAGCAGAAGGCCGTCGAGGCCGAGAAGGCCTATAACGAGGCGCTGGCCAATGCCCGCAGCGAGGCGGCCAAGATCGTGGCGCAGGCCAGAGCCGAGATCCAGAAGGACGTCGACGCCGCAACTGCGAAGGCCGATGCCGAGATCGCGGCCAAGGCGGCGGAGTCGGAAAGGACCATCGCCGCAATCCGCGACGGTGCCGCCGCTGCGGTGGCCGAAGTGGCGAGGGAGGTTGCCGTCGAACTGGTGGCAGCGCTTGGGGCGAAGGCAGATGCGGATACCGTGACCGCTGCGGTCGCGGCGCGGCTGAAAGGGTAAGGCGATGAAGAAGCTCTCCATCCTCCTGACCCTGCTCGCCTCGCCTGCGATGGCGGCCTCGGGTCCGTTCTTCTCGCTTCAGAACACCAATTTCGTGGTTCTGATCGCCTTCATCGCCTTCATCGGCATCCTCATCTACATGAAGGTGCCCGCGAAGATCACCGGCATGCTCGATGCCCGCGCGGCGGCGATCAAGGCCGAACTCGACGAGGCCCGCGCCCTGCGCGAGGAAGCCAAGTCGATCCTCGCGACCTATGAACGGCGCCAGAAGGAAGTGCAGGAACAGGCCGACCGCATCGTCAGCGCCGCAAGGGACGAGGCGATGGCCGCCGCGGCCCAGGCGAAAGAGGATCTCAAGGCCGCAATCGCCCGTCGTCTGGCCGCTGCGAACGAACAGATCGCCTCGGCCGAAGCCAATGCGATCCGTCAGGTCCGCGAACAGGCCGTCGCTGTGGCCGTGGCGGCCGCGGGCGACGTGCTGTCCAGACAGATGACCGCCGAGGCCGCCTCGGCCTCCATTGACGAGGCTATTGCCGAAGTCGAAGCGCGGCTGCACTAGCCGGTCGCGGTCAAGACATGCAAGCCGGCGGTCCGCAAGGGCCGCCGGTTCCGCGTTGCGGGACCGCTCGTCGAAGCCCTTCAAACACTCCTCGCCGGGGCGCCCTGCGACGAGAAGCCGAAGGCGCATGAGGAGCCACCACGGCGCGCGGGTGTGCCCCGTCCCTCCTGTGCCGACCTGTCGTCCCCATGAAAGCGGCGCCCCCGCTTCCCGTATCGTCGCGCTTCGAAAAGAGAAGCCCGAATCAATGGGAATGACGGCTGCCGCCGCACCCGACCACCGATCCGACTGGTCAGGCCCCCCGCCCCGCCGCGCGCACGACCCGATCCAGCACATCCAGAAACTGGCTCCGGTCGGCCCGGGAAAACATCTTCCCGCCCCCCTGCCGGAACGGATCGGCCGCACGCAGATCCTGCATCAGATCCCGCGTTGCCAGCGCCATCCCGACATTGGCCGCCGTCAGCTCCTCGCCGTTGTGCTTCACCACCCGCGCCCCCTTGCCTACGCATTTCGCCGCCAGCGGAATGTCACCTGTGACAACCACATCTCCCGGCCCGCAGGCCTCGGCGATGTATTTGTCCGCCTCGTCCGGACCGCTGGAGACGAAGACGCTCTCGACAAGCGGGTTTCGCGACGGTCTGATCCCCCCGTTCGACACCACCACCATCCGCACCTTGTGCCGGGTGGCAACCGTTTCGGCCTCCCCCTTCACCGGGCAGGCATCGGCATCGATGTAGATCGTCATTGGACCCCCACGCACCCTGGCAGCGCGGATCCACGTATATCAGAGACAGCCTTCTCCGTCAGGTCCCGCCGAAGCGAACCGATCTGCGCCGGTTCTCCCGGCGCGATCGCGACCAAATCGCCCGGATCGCGAACGACAGCCACCGCACGACGCCGGGATGGAAAACGCTGGCTCTGGCCCTCGCCGAGGAATTCGGGCAAGCCGACGCAGATGGAGCACGTCGAACCTGAGTTGGCCGATCCCGAAGCCCCGGCCAGCGCAGGCCGGACTTCTCGTGCCGCAGACAGGTCAGGACAGGGGCATCGCCGACCGGCGCGGCCTTTGCCCAAGGTGGTCGCGGTGAAGGTCCCGGTCAAGGTTCCGGTGCAGTCCACCTAGCGCTGGTCGTTGATGTCGCGGTCCCAGATCTTCACCTGCCCCTCGCGCACACCGATCGCCCGCCGCAGGATCAGCCAGGCCAGAACCGAAAGCACGGCGAAGGTCAGGATCAGCGCCGCCAGCCCGCCCGGCGCCAGGCCGATGCCGACCAGCACGCCGGTCAGCACCGCCCCGATGGCGAAGCCAAGGAAGATGTAGCCCGGCGCCAGGACTTCCAGGACGCCCAGCGCGAAGCCCAGGATGACCCAGGCCCACCAGGTGCCCACGAATGTTGTCAGCATCTCAGACCCCCCGCCCCTTCAGCATCTTGAACGCATCCCCGAAGGCCTCCAGCGCATTGGCGGGGACCAGGATCGTCTGCTTGCCCTGACCCACGGCCACCGCCTGCAAGGCCTCGACCTGTTTCAGCGCGACCTGGAACTGCGCGGCCTCAAGGCCATTCTCCTTGATCGCAGCGGCAATGACCCCCGTCGCATAGGCCTCGGCATCCGCGGTCACGCGCCGCGCCTTGGCGGCCTGCTCGGCGGCGTAGAGATCGGCGTCGGCGGCAAGCTCGACCGACCGCTTCTTGCCCTCGGCCTCCATCACCTGCGCCCGCCGCGCGCGTTCGGCGTTCAGCTGCTGCAACATGGCGGCCCGTGTCGCCTCGTCCAGGTTCACGTCCAGGATTTCCGCCCGGGTCACCTCGACCCCCCAGTCATCGACCATCGCGGTGACCTGCTCGCGCACGCGCTCGATCAGCTGGGCGCGGTTCGACTGGACCTGGTCCAGTTCCAGCTTGCCGATCTCGGACCGCACGATCCCCGCCACCGTCGTCGCAATCGCCCCGTCCACGTCCCGAATCCGGTAGACAGTCTTTTCCGGCTCGGTCACGCGGTAGAAGACCGAGGTTTCGACCTTCACCAGCACGTTGTCCGCCGTGATGGCGTCCTGCGAGGCGTTCGGCAGCTGGCGTTCCAGCACGGATACCTTGTGCGCGATCCGGTCGAGGAAGGGCACCACGAAGTTGATCCCTGGGCCCAGCACCGACCGCAGCCGACCGAAGCGTTCCACGACATGCTTTTCCGACTGCGGCACGATCCGCACGCCAAGGAAGATGCAGAGGATGATGAAGAGCGCGATCGCCAGGTAGACCCCCGGCCAGCCAATCAGGAAATCAAGGTCCACGACAATTCCTCCGGTCCGACGTCGCCCCAAAGGCGCTGAGGGAATGTGACCCCGGATCACGTCCCGCGCAAGACCCGAGCCTCACTTCCCCCTGCCTCCCGAAGCGGATAGTCTCGCCGCGCCTGCAACGAACGGAGCCGATCATGACCCAACGCCTGCATCTCGTCTTCGGGGGCGAATTGGTGGACCCGCAGAAGAACGTTTTCCGCGATGTCAGCCAGATCCATATCGTCGGGATGTTCCCGGACTACGACAGCGCCTATCGGGCCTGGAAGGGCGAGGCGCAGCGGACGGTCGATAACGCGCACATGCGCTATTTTATCGCCCATATCCACCGGCTGCGCGACGAATCCGCGCCCGCCTCGGCGACCGAGGAACTGGGTCACTGATCCATGGCGGCCTCGCTGGGCCTGACGCTTTACAACCTTGGCCAGAGGCGCGACCCGACCGAGGTGCTGGAGCTGCCGGCACGGCCCGCCGGGCGGCTGGTCTGGCTGCACGCGCCGGGCGAGGCGCTGGTCAGCCCGGTCCGCGCCCTGGCCCGCCGGCTGGTGGAGGAGGATGGCCTGCCGGTCCTGCTGACCGCCCCGCAGGCCGGGCCGGACCTGCCCGGGGTGGTCATCCAGCAACCTCCCCCCGACAATCCGGCAGACGCGCGCAGCTTCCTGGACCACTGGCGCCCCGAAGTCGCGGTCTTTGCCGGTGGCCAGCTGCGCCCGGCGGTGATGCACGAGGCGGCCGAGCGCAACATCCCGTTGGTGGTGGTGAACGGCAAGGCTCCGGCCTTCCTGCGGGAACGCGACAGCTGGTATCCGGGGCTGATGCGTCAGTCCCTTGCCCGTTTCCGGGCGATCCTTGCCGTGGACGAGGCCGCCGCGCGGGCCTTTCGCAAGGGGGGCGCCAACCTGTCGGCGGTCGCCGTGACCGGGCGGATGGAAGAGGAAAGCCCGGTCCTGCCGGTCAACGAATCGGACCGCGCCGCGCTGTCAAAGCTTCTGTCGGCGCGGCCGGTCTGGTTTGCCGCCGGGGTTCCCGAAAGCGAAGAAGCGGCCGTCCTTCAGGCGCATCGCCTGGCCTTGCAACATTCGCACCGTCTGCTGCTGATCCTGATGCCGGAACATCCCTCCCGGTCCGCAGCCCTGGCGGCGGCGCTGGAGGAAGCCGGCACCTGGGTTGTGGCCGAACGCGCGAAGGACGAGGATCCCGAGCCCGAAACCGAGATCCTGGTGGTCGAAAACCCGGCGGAATACGGGCTGTGGTACCGGCTGGCACCGATCACCTTTCTGGGCGGAAGCCTGTCGGGCAAGGGGCCGGTGCGCAACCCGATGGAGGCGGCCGTGCTGGGCTCGGCCATCCTGCACGGCCCGAAGACGGGACAGTCGGGGCTGGCGCTGGGCCGGCTGGGGGCGGCGCGGGCGACGCGGGCGGTGGCCTCGGCCAGCGGTCTGGGCGAGGCGCTGGGCGATCTTCTGGCACCCGACCGCGCGGCCCGTCTGGCGCAGGCGGCCTGGACCGTGGCCAGCGACGGCGCCGAAGTGACCGAGGCCGTGATGCAGCGCATCCGCACCATCATGGACGGCGAGGAGTGATGCGCGCCCCCGGCTTCTGGTGGGCGCCGCCGGATCGTCTGGGCCTTCTGCCGCGACTTTTGGCGCCGCTTGGCTGGCTTTATGCGGCAGGCACGGCGCGGCGGTTGCGGCGCCCGGGCTACCAGCCGCGTGTCCCGGTGATCTGTGTCGGCAACCTGACTGCGGGCGGGGCGGGCAAGACGCCTACGGTGATCGCCCTGGTCGAGCGGCTGTCGGCGCGCGGCCATGCGGTTCAGGTCGTCAGCCGTGGCTATGGCGGGCGGCTGAAGGGGCCGGTCCGGGTCGATCCGGCGCGGCACGGGGCGGCAGAGGTCGGGGACGAGCCGCTGCTGCTGTCGGCCTTCGCCCCGGTCTGGGTGGCCAGGGATCGCGCCGAGGGTGTCCGCGCGGCCGAGGCGGCAGGGGCCGGGGTCATCCTGCTGGACGACGGGTTCCAGAACCCGGCGGTGAGGCCCGCGCTTGCGCTGGTCGTGGTCGATGCCGCACGGGGCTTTGGCAACGGCCGCTGCATTCCCGCCGGTCCCCTGCGCGAGCCGGTCTCTGTCGGCCTTGCCCGCGCCGATCTGGTGCTGACCATCGGCGAGGATTCGGCGCAGGCGCGGTTCGATGGCCTCTGGGGTGCCGACCTGCATCTGCCCCGGCTGCGAGGCGCGTTGCGGCCCCTCGCCATGGGCATGGACTGGGCCGGGGAACGGGTTCTTGCCTTCGCTGGCATTGCCGACCCGTCGCGGTTCTTCGCCACGTTGCGGGCCGAAGGCGCCGAGTTGATCCGGGGCGAGGCGCTGTGCGATCACGAAACCCTGTCCGACACGCTGCTTCGGCGGCTGGAGGCCGAGGCCAAGGCAGCCGGGGCGCAGCTGGTCACTACCGAAAAGGACGCGGCCCGCCTGCCCGCGGCGTGGAGGTCGCGCGTCCTGACGCTCGTCGTGCGGCTGCATGTCGCCGACTGGTCGGCGCTGGATGCGCGGCTAACGGCTCTGGGCCTCTGATCCCGGCAAGTGCCCGACCGTCATGTGGCGCTTGCGGCCATAACCCGGCACGCGGCTGACCACGAACCCGGCCTCGGCCAGCGCGCGGCGGACATGACCGGCGGCGGTATAGGTCGCAAAGGTTCCGCCGGGCGTTGTGTGGCGCGCGACCTCGTACATCAGGTCGGCAGACCACAGTTCGGGGTTCCTGGCCGGAGCGAATCCGTCAAGGAACCAGGCATCCGCGCAACCGTCCCAGGCAGGCAGCGTCTTGCGTGCATCGCCGATGATGATCCGGGCCGTGAGGTTCGGAAAGTGCAGGATCCGCGCCCCGGTTTCCCATTGCCGCAGCATGGGGCCTGCGATGTCTGCAAGGTCGGGGAAGGCCGAGACCGCCCGCGCCATGTCCGCGGCCGACATCGGGAAGGCCTCGAAACTGGTGTAGTGGACATGGCCCGGCCCGCGGTGGGCGATCAGCACCGCCAGCAGGTTCAGCCCG
Organism: Rhodobacter calidifons; assembly: GCF_011174775.1. Taxonomy (GTDB): domain Bacteria; phylum Pseudomonadota; class Alphaproteobacteria; order Rhodobacterales; family Rhodobacteraceae; genus Tabrizicola; species Tabrizicola calidifons. The sequence continues at coordinate 28,884 of NZ_JAANHS010000015.1, read as the reverse complement.
GTGCCGAAGCCGAGTTCGGCGACATGGAACCCGTCGCGGAGCCGTTCGGGCAGCCCGTTCCCGGCCAGAAACACATGCCGCGTTTCCTCCAGCCCGCCGGCCAGCGAGAAATACGGATCGTCGAATCGGCGCGAGACGGGGATCAGCGCGTCACGCCAGTCGAGGTCGGGGCCGGTTTCGGGGGGCTGTTCGGCGGCGGTCATCGGGGGTAGTCCTTTGCCCTGTTCATGGGCTTGAGGTGGGGGAATGGCAAGCATCGACGTCACGGTACGCGGAGCAGGGATCTTCGGTCTGTCGGTCGCCTGGGCCTGCCAGCGGCGGGGCGCGAAGGTCCGGCTGATCGAGACGGCATATCCCGGTGCCGGGGCCTCGGGCGGTCTGGTCGGGGCCCTGTCGCCGCATGTGCCCGAGGCCTGGAACCCGAAGAAAGCCTTCCAGCTGGACAGCCTGCTGATGGCCGCCGACTGGTGGGCGGCGGTCGAGGCGGCCTCGGGCCTGTCCGCGGGCTATGCGCGGCTTGGCCGCTTGCAGCCGCTGGCGGACGATACCGCCATCGCCGCCGCTCGCCGCCGGGCGGATGAGGCGCAGACCTTCTGGCGCGGGCAGGCCGACTGGCGGGTGATCCCGGTGACAGGCATAGATTGGGAGCCGCTTTCGCCCTCGGGCTGGCTGGTGAAGGACACGCTCTCGGCCCGTCTTTCGCCTCGACTGGCGCTGGAGGCGCTGATGCAGGCGCTGCGGGCCGGCGGCGCCGAGGTCGTCATGGGCGAAGGGATCGAAGCGGGGATCGTCGTGCACGCGACCGGCATCGCGGGCCTGGCCGAGCTGACACGGGCGCTGGGGGTCAAGGTCGGGTCCGGCGTCAAGGGGCAGGCGCTGGCGCTGCGCCTTGACGCCCGTGCGGCACCGCAGCTGTTTGTCGACGGCCTGCACATCGTGCCGCATGCCGACGGCACCGTCGCCATCGGCTCGACCTCGGAAAACAGCTGGACCGTCGACGGCCCCGATGCGCAGCTGGACGGGCTTCTCGCCAGGGCGCTTGCGGCCCTTCCCGCTCTGCGCGGGGCCGAGGTAGTCGCCCGCTGGGCCGGGGTCCGCCCCCGCGCCGCAACCCGCGCGCCGCTCTTGGGCGCATGGCCCGGACGCCCCGGGCATTTCATCGCCAATGGCGGGTTCAAGATCGGCTTCGGCATGGCCCCAAAGGTGGCCGAGGTCATGGCTGATCTGATTTTGGATGACCGGAACCGGATCCCGCCCGAATTTCAAGTCGAGACGCTGTTGAACCCCTTGACCGGACGACCAAGGAACGCGGACTGAGCAGCCCTGCCGCAACATCTTGGGGATAAGGCGGGGCCAGCCGTCCAGATGCGGGGTGCCCGGTTGACTCCTTCGTGCCCCGGCGGGAACATCGCACAGCCCTGACTCGGAAGTGACCCCTTGCGCCTGACCCGCCTTCGCCTCAACGGCTTCAAGAGCTTTGTCGACCCCACGGATCTGGTGATCCATGAGGGGCTTACCGGCGTGGTCGGCCCCAACGGCTGTGGCAAGTCCAACCTGCTGGAGGCGCTGCGCTGGGTCATGGGCGAAAACCGCCCCTCGGCCATGCGCGGCGGCGGGATGGAGGACGTGATCTTCAACGGCGCGGCGACCCGGGGCGCGCGGCACTTTGCCGAAGTGGCGCTGGTCATCGACAACACCGACCGCCTTGCCCCCGCAGGTTTCAACGACGCCGACCAGATCGAGATCGTCCGCCGGATCACCCGCGACGCCGGCTCCGCCTACCGGTGCAACTCCAAGGACGTCCGCGCGCGCGACGTGCAGATGCTGTTTGCCGACGCTTCGACCGGGTCGCATTCTCCGGCGCTGGTGCGGCAGGGGCAGATTTCGGAACTCATCAACGCCAAGCCCAAGGCCCGCCGCCGGGTGCTGGAGGAAGCCGCCGGGATCAGCGGGCTTTATGCGCGGCGGCACGAGGCGGAGCTGAAGCTGTCGGCGGCAGAGACGAACCTGACCCGGGTCGATGACGTGCTGGAAAGCCTTGCTCAGCAGCTGTCGGTCCTGACCCGGCAGGCCAAGCAGGCGGCGCGCTACCGCGAAATTTCCGAAGAACTGCGCAAGTCGGAAGGGATGCTTCTCTGGCGGCGCTGGCGCGAGGCGGACGAGGCGCGATCCCAGGCCGAAGCCGCCCTGCGCGAACGGCTGATCGCGCAGCATCAGGCCGAGGCGGCGGCACGTGCTGCGGGCAAGGCGCGCGAGGCAGCCGAGGACGCCCTGCCGCCGAAGCGCGAGGAAGAGGCGATCGCCAGCGCCATCCTGCAACGGCTGGTCTTGCAGCGCGACGCCCTGGGGGATCAGGAGGCCCGCGCCCTGGCGCAGATCGACGCGCTGAAGGGCCGGATCGAGCAGCTTTCGCGCGACATGGACCGCGAGGCGGGTCTGAACCGCGACGCGGGAGAGGTGATCGAGCGGCTGGAGTGGGAGATCGAGCAGCTCGCCCGCGCCCACGACGGGCATGAGGAAAAGCTGGCCGAGGCGGTCGAGGCCGCGCGCGAGGCCGGGGCGGTGCTGGCCGAACGCGAGGCGGCGCTGGCGGAACTGACCGAGGACGCAGCGCGGCTGGCGGCCCGGCACCAGTCGACCCAGCGGATGCTGGCCGATACGCGGTCGGTGCTGGAGCGGGCGGAGGCGCAGGCCTCTGCGGCCCGCGAGGCGGTGGCCTCGGCCTCCGGGGCGCTTGAGGCGGCGGGAGAGGCCTTCGCCGCGGCGGAAGAGGCGCAGGAGGCAGCGCTGGCCGAATGCGAGGCGACCGAGGCGGCGCTTGAGGCTGCCGAGGCCGCGCGGGCCGAAACGCAGGGGAAGGAGGCCGAGGCACGGGCGGCGCGTTCCTCGGCAGAGGGCGAAGCGTCGGCGCTGCGGGCCGAAGTGGCGGCGCTGGCGCGCCTGGTGGATCGCGAGGCGCAGGCCGGGCATCAATTGCTCGACCGACTTGAGGTGGAGCCGGGCCATGAGAAGGCGCTGGGTGCGGCCTTGGCCGATGACCTGCGCGCGCCCGAGGTGGAAGGGCAGGCGCGGTCGGGCTGGGCGGTGCTTGCGCCATACGACGATGCCCAGGCCCTGCCTGCGGGCGCCGAGCCGCTGGGCAACCGGGTCAAGGCCCCGGCGGTGCTGGCGCGGCGCTTGTCCCAGATCGGGCTTGTCACTCGTGAAAAGGGCTTTCAACTCCAACCCGCCCTTCGGCCCGGCCAGCGGTTGGTCAGCGTCGAGGGCGATCTGTGGCGCTGGGACGGGTTCCGTGCGGCGGCCGAGGATGCGCCCTCGGCGGCGGCGCTGCGCCTGCAACAGCTGAACCGGCTGGTGCAGCTGAAGCGCGACCTGGAGGATGTGGCGGCCCGGGCCGACGGCGCGCGGCAGGCGCATGAGGCGTTGCAGGCGCGGCTGGCGGAACTGGCATCGGCAGATCAACGCGCCCGCGACGCGCGCCGGGCCGCCGATGCCCGGCTTGCCGAAGCGAACCGCGCGCTGGCCCGGGCCGAGGCCGACCGCTCCATCGCCGGGGGCAAGCTGGAGGCCGCGAGGCTTGCCGTCAGCCGGTTCGAGGACGAGGCGATGGCCGCTCGTGCCCGGCTTAAGGAGGCCGAGGCCGCGGTGGCCGAACTCGGCGACCTGGAAGCCGCACGGGGCGCCGTGGAGGCCGCCAGGATCACCGTCGAGGCTGCGCGGATCACCATGATGACCCGCCGCTCCGCCCAGGACGAGGTGCGCCGCGAGGGCGAAGCCCGGGTCCGGCGGCGTCAGGAGGCCGTGAAGGAGCTGTCGGGGTGGAAGCACCGGCTGGAGACCGCCGCGAAGCGCACCGAGGAACTGGCGGAACGCAAGTCCGAGACCGAGGACGAACTGGCCGAGGCGATGCTGGCGCCGGAGGAGATCGCGGCCAAGCGCGACGAGCTGGTCGAGGCGATCGCCGAGGCGGAGGAGCGTCGCAAGCGTGCCGCCGATGCACTGGCCGAGGCCGAGGGTAGCTTGCGCGAGGCGGCAATGGCCGAACGCGAGGCCGAACGTCTAGCTGGAGAGGCGCGCGAAGCCCGTGCCCGCGCCGAGGCCCGCCTGGATGCGGCGCGCGAAGGCGTGGCTCTGGCCGCCGAACGCATCGCCGAGGAGGACGACCGGACACCGGACGAACTTCTGACCTCGCTCCGCACCGACCCCGACCGGATGCCCGACGCCGAGACGCTGGACCACGATGTCAGCCGCCTGAAACGCCAGCGCGAGGCCCTGGGCGCCGTCAACCTGCGCGCCGAAGAGGATGCCAAGGCTGTTGAAGCCGAATATGACGCGCTGGCGACCGAAAAGGCCGACCTTGAGGAAGCCATCAAGAAGCTGCGCGCCGGGATCGCGGGGCTGAACAAGGAGGGCCGCGAACGTCTGCTGACCGCCTTCGAGCAGGTCAACGCGAACTTCTCGACCCTCTTCACCCACCTCTTCGGCGGCGGCGAGGCGCGCCTTGTGCTGGTCGAATCCGACGATCCGCTGGAGGCGGGGCTTGAAATCCTCTGCCAGCCGCCGGGGAAGAAGCTGGCGACGCTCAGCCTGCTGTCGGGCGGCGAACAGACCCTGACCGCGCTGGCCCTCATCTTCGGCGTCTTTCTGGCCAACCCCGCCCCGATCTGCGTGCTGGACGAGGTTGATGCACCGCTGGACGACGCCAACGTCACCCGCTTCTGCGACCTGCTGGACGAGATGACCCGCCGCACCGACACCCGCTTTCTCATCATCACCCACCATGCGGTGACGATGGCCCGGATGGACCGTCTGTTCGGCGTGACGATGCAGGAACAGGGGGTCAGCCAGCTGGTGTCGGTGGACCTGAAGAAGGCCGAGGCGCTGGTCGCTTAAGCTGCGGGCGCATGGTTAACCGCTTGGCAACCAGAATCGGGCAGAACGGTACGGGAACAAACCGTATCCAGGGCCTGAACATGCAGATGCTCCTCTCCGCTACCACCATCCTCGTCCTCTTCGCCTGGGCGCAGGAAGAAGTCGCCAACATGCCCCCGCCCTGGTCGCCATTTGCGGCCATCGAGGCCGCCTTCCGGCACTGAGCTCACTTCCTCGCGCCGTGGCGAAAACTGCGGTGTGCATGGCGAAAACCAACGGCTTCCTGCACCCGAACGGGCCTACAACCAGCCCGGAAGCAGGAGAACCGTCGTGCGCTATTCCGGATTTCGGGTCATTGCCGAGGCACTTACCGGCCACAAGGGCTGGAAACCCGTCTGGCGCGACCCCGACCCCAAGCCCGACTACGATTACATCATCATCGGCGGCGGCGGCCACGGGCTTGCCACGGCCTATTACCTTGCCAAGGAATTCGGTCAGGCGCGGATCGCGGTGCTTGAGAAAGGCTATCTCGGCGGCGGGAATGTGGGCCGGAACACCACGATCATCCGGTCGAACTACCTGCTTGATGGCAATGAGCCCTTCTATGAGTTCAGCCTGAAACTCTGGGAGGGGCTGGAGCAGGACTTCAACTACAACGCCATGGTCAGCCAGCGCGGGATCATCAACCTGATCCACACCGATGCGCAAAGGGATGCGGCCACAAGGCGCGGCAATGCGATGATCCTGCACGGTGCGGACGCGCGGCTGCTGTCGCGTGACGAGGTGCGCCAGATGTATCCATGGCTCAACTTCGACAACGCCCGCTTTCCGATCAAGGGCGCCCTCATGCAGCCGCGCGGCGGCACGGTGCGGCATGACGCCGTCGCCTGGGGCTATGCACGCGGGGCCGACCAACGCGGCGTGGACCTGATCCAGAACTGCGAAGTCACCGGGATGCGGATCGAAAACGGCCGCATCAAGGGGGTGGAGACCACCCGCGGCTACATCGGCGCTAAGAAGGTCGGCGTGGCGGTGGCCGGGTCGTCGTCGAAGGTCATGGCCCATGCCGGAATGCGCCTGCCCATCGAATCCCACGTCCTGCAAGCCTTCGTCTCCGAGGGCCTGAAACCCCTCATCGACGGTGTGATGACCTTCGGCGCCGGGCATTTCTACGTCAGCCAGTCCGACAAGGGCGGCCTCGTCTTCGGCGGCGACATCGACGGCTACAACTCCTACGCCCAACGCGGCAACCTGCCGGTGATCGAGGATGTGGCCGAAGGAGGCATGGCGCTCATGCCCGCCATCGGACGCGTGCGTCTGTTGCGGACCTGGGGCGGGATCATGGACATGTCGATGGATGGCTCACCCATCATCGACAAGACCCACATCGAAGGCCTCTACTTCAACGGCGGCTGGTGTTACGGCGGGTTCAAGGCGACCCCGGCAAGCGGCTGGTGCTTTGCGCATCTGCTGGCGAAGGATGAGTCACATATCACCGCCAGGGCCTACCGCTTCGACCGGTTCCTCAAGGGGCTGATGATCGATGAAAAGGGGCAAGGCGCGACCCCGAACCTGCACTGAAGGCGTAACCGAATGATTATTCACCATCCGATCCTCGGCCCGCGCGACGCGCAGGAATTCGTCTATCTCGGCGATGCCTCGCTGATCGACCGCCCCGACGGCATGACCGCAGGCGTGGAGGCTTTCCACGACTATCTGTACCAGCGGACCAACCCGGCGGGCGAACATCAGGAGCTTTGGTACCACGAACAGGGCGACCGGTCTTGGCTGGTGGTGACGCGCAACACCGTGACGCACGAGATCACCAAGGTCGAACTCGCCCGCGATGTGGCGCGGGCCCGGGGGCGCACGAAATGACCCAGTCGCACCGGATTGCCGGCGGCCAGATCGACCGCACGAAGACGCTGCGCTTTTCCTTCGACGGCCTGCCCTATCAGGGCCACCCCGGCGACACACTGGCCTCGGCGCTGCTGGCGAACGGCGTCCGCCTGATGGGCCGCAGCTTCAAGTATCACCGCCCGCGCGGGCCGATCTCGGCCGGATCGGAGGAGCCGAACGCGCTGGTCGAACTGCGCACCGGTGCGCGGCAGGAACCGAACACCCGCGCCACGGTGGCGGAACTGTTCGACGGGCTGGAGGCCAAAAGCCAGAATCGCTGGCCCAGCCTCCGTTTCGACGCGATGGGGATCAACGACAGGCTGTCCACCTTCTTCGCGGCGGGCTTCTACTACAAGACCTTCATGTGGCCCAAGTCGTTCTGGGAAAAGCTGTATGAGCCGATCATCCGCCGCGCCGCGGGCCTTGGCTCGGTCACCCGGGAAGAGGACCCGGACGCCTACGACAAGGGCTTCCTGCACTGCGATCTCCTCGTCATCGGGGCAGGGCCTGCGGGCCTGATGGCCGCGCTGACGGCTGGCCGGGCAGGCAAGCGGGTCATCCTCGCCGACGAGGATTTCCGCATGGGCGGCCGTCTCAACGCCGAGACCTTCACAGTCGGCCACGCCACCGGCGCCGACTGGGCCGCCGCCACCGTTGCCGAACTCGCCACCCTGCCCAACGTCCGCCTGATGACCCGCACCACGGTCATCGGCGCCTTTGACCACGGCATTTACGGCGCGGTCGAGCGGGTCTCGGACCACCTGCCCACCCCTGCCAAGGGCAAGCCCCGCCAGATCCTCTGGCGCATCTACACCCACCGCGCGATCCTGGCCGGAGGTGCCACCGAACGCCCCATCGCCTTTGAAAACAACGACCGCCCCGGCATCATGCTGTCCGGCGCCCTGCGCGCCTATGCAAACCGCTGGGGCGTCAAGGTGGGCGAGCGTGTGGCGGTCTTCACCAACAACGACGACGGTTTGCGCACGGCGAAGGACCTGCAAGCCAAGGGCGTCGATGTGGTGGCCGTGATCGACAGTCGGCAGGCAGGGGAACTTCTCCCCGGCATCCGCCATCTGCAAGGCGCCGAAGTCATCGACACCACCGGAAGGCTTGGCCTGAAGTCCATCACTGTTCGCCAAGCGAATGGGCGGTCGGAAATAATTGCCGTGGATGCACTCGGTCTATCGGGGGGCTGGAATCCGAATGTGAACATTCATTCACATCATCGCTCCCGTCCCGTGTACGACGCCGGCATCACGGCCTTTGTGCCCGGCCGGGACGGCCCACCCGGCCTGCTTGTCGCCGGGGCGGCGGCTGGCCAGATGTCCACTCATGCCGCACTGAAGACCGGGCTGGACGCTGCCGTAGCGGCCCTCGAACTCTCCATCGGTCCCGATCTGCCAGAGGCCGAGGACGCGCCCATCCGGATCACCCCGCTGTGGCACGTCGCCCATGGCAAGGGCCGCGCGTGGATCGACCAGCAGAACGATGTCACCGACAAGGATGTGAAGCTGGCGAAACAGGAGAACTTCACCAGCGTCGAGCATCTGAAGCGCTACACCACCCTTGGCATGGCGACCGATCAGGGCAAGACCGGCAATGTCATCGGCCTTGCCATCATGGCCGAACTCACCGGGCGTTCCATCCCCGAAACCGGCACCACGATCTACCGCCCGCCCTACACGCCGGTCGCCCTCGGCGTCCTGGCGGGCAGGTCGCGGGGCAAGGAATTCAGGCCCTATCGGCTCACCCCCTCCCATCACTGGGCGCGGGAACAGGGCGCGGTCTTCGTCGAGGTCGGCAACTGGCTGCGCACCCAATGGATCCCGAAACCCGGCGAAACCGAATGGCGGCAATCGGTGGACCGCGAGGTGCTGGCGACCCGCAGGTCGGTGGGCATCTGCGACGTGACCACCCTGGGCAAGATCGACATCCAGGGCACCGACGCCGGGGCCTTCCTCGACCGCATCTACGCCAACACCTTCTCGACGCTTCCCGTCGGCAAGTGCCGCTATGGCCTGATGCTGCGCGAGGACGGCATCGTCTTCGACGACGGCACCACCGCGCGGATGGGCGAGCATGAATACGTCATGACCACCACCACGGCCAATGCCGTGACAGTCTTCCGCCACCTGGAATTCTGCCGCCAATGCCTCTGGCCCGAGATGGACGTCCAACTGATCTCCACCACCGAGGCCTGGGCGCAGTTCTCGGTCGCCGGTCCCAATGCGCGGAAACTGCTGGAGAAAGTCGTCGATCAGGACATCTCCGACGCCGCCTTCCCCTACATGGCCGCAGGCAACATCACGGTCTGCGGCGGCCTTCGCGCGCGGCTGTTCCGCATCAGCTTCTCGGGCGAACTGGCCTATGAGATCGCGGTGCCAACCCGTTACGGCGACGCGCTGCTGCGCGAGATGCTGGCGCGGGGGGCGGAATACGACCCCATTGTCTACGGCACCGAGGCGCTGGGCGTCATGCGCGTCGAAAAGGGCCACGTCGCAGGCGGCGAACTCAACGGACAGTCCACCGCGCTGAACATGGGACTGGGCAGGATGGTGTCGAAGAAGAAGGACTCCATCGGCATGGTCCTGTCGCAACGCGAAGGCCTCACCGACGAAAACGGCTATCGCCTTGTGGGCGTCAAGCCCGTGGACCCCAATGCCAAACTCACCGCCGGGAGCCACTTCCTGGAAAAAGGCGCGGCCCCCGTTGCGGCGAACGATGGCGGCTGGCTCACGTCGAAGGTCTACTCGCCGCACCTCGGCCATGACATTGCGCTAGGCTATCTGAAGGCGGGCGACAAGAAGATCGGCCAGAGGATGCGGATCGTGAACCTCCTCGCGGGCCTCGATACCGAAGTCGAGATCATTTCGCCCCACATGTTCGACCCGGAAGGAGAGCGTCTCCGTGGCTAGCCTGCAGCCCCTCACCGCCTTTGGCAAACGCGAGCCTGTGTCCGTCACCCACGGCCCGCTGACCATCACCGAACGCACTGACATCGCGCTCGCGTCGGTCGCCGTCCGCAAGGGCCGCGCCGCGGACCTCGCCAAGGCCGCCGAAAAGGCGGGCGCCCCGCTGCCCGGCCCGTCACTGCACCAGCAAGGCAGTCCCTGTAGCGCCTTCTGGACCACGCCGGAGATGTGGTTCGTCGAAGCCCCCTTCGCCAGCCACGAACTCATCGCCGATCTGCTGAAGTCCGCCCTCGGCGACGCGGCAAGCATCACCGAACAGACCGACGCCTGGGTCGCCTTCGACCTTGCCGCCCCGGACCTGGCCCCCCTGCTCGAACGGCTTTGTAACGTGGATTACCCCTCGAAGCCAGAAGGTTACGCCACGCGCACGGTGATGGAGCACCTGGGCGTCTACCTCATCAAGCACGGCCCCGGAGCTGCGCGGATCTACGGGCCGCGGTCCAGCGCCGAAAGCCTGCTGCACGCCATCGAGACAGCGGCGCATTCCGTCTGGTAGCATTTGCTTGACAGAGTTTTTCCTGTAGTGAAACCATTTCCAGTAGTTTCACTCCGGGATCGTTCCCCCATGTCCGATGGCACCGCCAGCCCAGCCCTTCCTCGCGGCAAACCAGCCTTTGACCAGGACCCCCACCGCGTTCGCGAGATCAGCGAGCGCAACTTGGAGGCCGCCATCGGCCGTGAGGTGCGCAATTTCCGCCGTCAGCAGGGCATGACCGTGGCCGATCTGGCCAATGTCACGGGCCTGTCGATCGGGATGCTGTCGAAGATCGAGAACGGCAACACCTCACCCTCGCTGACGACACTTCAGGTCCTCAGCCATGCCTTCTCCGTCCCGGTGACGGCCTTCTTCCGCAGCTATGAGGAACGGCGCGAGGCGCAGCATGTGAAAGCCGGAGAGCATGTAGAAATCGAACGCCGTGGCACCCGGGCCGGGCATCAGTATCACCTGCTCGGCCATATCGGGTCCAACAACTCGGGCGTCGTGGTCGAACCCTACATCATCACCCTGACCACCGAATCCGACACCTTCCCTGCCTTCCAGCATGACGGACTGGAACTTCTCTACATGCTGGAAGGCGAGGTCGATTACCGGCACGGCGATGTCGTCTATCCGCTGAAACCCGGCGACAGCCTGTTCTTCGACGCCGACGCCCCGCATGGGCCCGAGACGCTGGTCAAACTGCCCGCGCGCTATCTGTCTGTGATCGCCTATCCGCAAGGCTGAGATGCTCACCGACCTTGCCGCCGCTGTTGGCCCCGCCAACGTTCTGACCGGCCCCGACATGGCCCGCCACGCCCGCGACTGGATGGGCCGCTACGAAGGCCAGCCTGTCGCCGTCGTCCGCCCCGGATCGACCGAAGAGATCGCCGCCTGCGTGAAGATCGCTGCGCAGCATGGCGTGCCCGTCGTGCCGATTTCCGGCAACACCGGCCTGGTCGGCGGGACCATGACCAAGGGCGGTCTCCTCCTCAGCCTCGAACGGATGAACCGCATCCGTGATGTGAAGCGCGACGCGAAACTGGTGATCGCCGAGGCTGGCGTCGTCCTCACCCGCCTTCACGAAGCCGCCGAAAAGGAAGGACTTTACTTCCCTCTCTGGTTCGGCGCCCGGGGATCTGCCATGCTGGGCGGGGTCCTTTCCACCAACGCGGGCGGGTCCAACGTTCTCCGCTACGGATCCACCCGCGGCCTCTGTCTGGGGCTGGAGGTCGTCCTCCCCGACGGCCGCATTCTCGACCTGATGTCGGAACTCCACAAGGACAACTCCGGCTATGATCTGAAGGACCTTTTCATCGGAGCCGAAGGCACCCTCGGCATCATTACTGCCGCCGTGATGAAACTGGTTCCCGCGCCGAAAGCCCACGCTACCGCCACTGTTGCCGCCCGCTCTCTTCCCGACGCGCTCATCCTCCTGAACCGGATGCAGGAAGCCACCGGCGGCAAGGTCGAGGCCTTCGAGTTCATGCCGCGCACCTACTCCGAACGCCTGCGCGAGGCCCGCCCCGACCTTGGCCTGCCCTTCGATCACATCCCCGAGGTTACCCTCCTGATCGAGGCCGCCACCACCGTCCCGTCAGAGGCCGCCCCAGACCAGAACGGCGACATACCCCTCGTCCTCACCCTGGAAACCATCCTCGCCGAGATGATGGAGGCCGGCCTCGTTACCGACGCCATCCTCGCCCGCAGCGAACAGCAGCGCCGCGCGATGTGGGCCCGGCGCGAGGCGGCGGCCGAGATCGGTGTTGGCCTGCATCCCGAGGTCGATACCGACGTCTGCCTGCCGCTCGACCGCGTCGATACCTTTCTGACCCGCGCCATCCAGCGCGTCGAGACGCTCGACCCCGGCGCACGGACGATCACCGTGGCGCATCTCGGCGACGGGAACCTCCACTTCACCGCCTATCCGACCCGCGACGAGGGCCAACTCAAGGACCGGGTGCTGGAAGCGATCGAGGATGTGGTTGCCGAGCTTGGCGGCAGCTTTTCGGCAGAGCATGGCGTCGGCCTGTCGAAACTTCCTTCGATGCGTCGGCGCAAGGATCCGGTCGCGCTGGACGTGATGCGCATGCTGAAACGGGCGCTCGACCCGCAGAACCTGATGAACCCGGGCAAGGTCATCCCCTGATATTGCGGCCGAGGCGCCGCCGGGATAGCCAGGCACGCATGTCCGCAATACGCCTCTGCCTGACCGACCCCGCGCTGCGCGCGGCGGGTCTGGTCATGACGTTGCAGGGCGCCGTTGCCTGCTCGTTCGCTCCCTACCTCTCCACCCTTGCCGTCAACAGCTTCGGCTTCGGCGACCATGGCTACGCCGTCCTCCTTGCGCTTTTCTCGATCGCTTCCGTCTCGGCCGCGGTCATTGGCGGCATCCGCGCCGACCAGACCGCGAAACGACGGAGGATCACCCTGGTAGCGGTGCTGGCGCTGGCTCTCGGCACTCTTCTCATGACGGCCGCGCCGGGGCCCTGGATCTTTGCACTGACGGTGGCGCTGCTGATCCCGATCAGCAGCATCACCTTCGGCCAGGTCTTCGCCCTGGCCCGCCTTGCCGCGACGCGTTACCCGCCCGAGAACCGCGACGGGATCATGGCCGTTATCCGCGCGCTCTTCGCCTTTCCCTTCATCGTCGTGCTTCCCCTCTGGTCGCTGGTCTTCGCGGCCGGAGCGCCCGTCACCACGGTCTTTCCCGCAGGGCTTCTTCTGGCCTTCGCGATGCTGCTTGGCGTGTGCCGTCTCTGGCCCCGTGACGGAGCACCGCTTTGGGAGGACCGCCCCTCCGGCCGCACCTTCCACGCCGCATTGGCCGAGATGGCGCGCCCCCGCATCGCCGCCAGGGTCATCGCCCTTGGAGCTGTCTTCAGCGCATCGACCGTATACATGGCGATTGTCTCTCTGATCATGACACCGGCGGTTGCCCGCGGCACCGCGGATGTCGCGCTCTATGTCGGACTGGTCGCAGGCCTGGAAGTGCCCTTCATGCTGCTGATCCCCGGCCTGACCCGCAGCATCCCCCGGACCCGGCTGATCTTCGTCGGCGCCTTGCTCTACAGCTTGCATGTCGCGCTTCTTCCGGTGCTGGCCGGCACGGCTTTCGTCTGGCTGCTGGTTCTGCCCGCTGCGGTGGGCGGAGCGGTGACGCTGACTGTCCCCATCGCCTATCTTCAGGATCTCCTTGCCGACCGACCCGGGGCCGGGGCGTCGCTCATGGCCTTGCAACGGCTTGCAGGCGACGTGATCGCCGCAAGCTGCTTCGCCCTTGGGACCGCCCTTTCGGGTTACGGCATGGTGGCGCTACTGGGTGTCGCTGCTTCGATGGCAGGCGCCGCCGCGCTATGGGCCGCTGACCATCTGCCAGGTGTCGCTGCGCGGCGAAGAGCGTGAAATGCTGCGAGAATGCTGCGCAGCAAGGCTTCTTTTTCAGACACTTGCCAGTGTGCAGTAAGCATTGATTGCGGGTGCCTGACCCAGAGCCAGGTGTCAGCCCTCGCCCCCGTTGTCGCCCTGTCATGAAAGCCGCCATTTGAGAGGGGCCTTGGAAGGCCATTGCCGCGCCGTGATGCCGCCGCGGTTCCAGACTCTGCCGCGGATCTGCGTTGGACGAACCGGAACAGACAAACCCGGATCCCGGTCTTTCAACCCTCCCCGACGCTTTCCCGTCACCCGGCTGAATGCGTCCCGTGTCGTGATGGACCCGGGGCGTCCCGCCTGGACAAGCCTCAGATTATCAGGCCGACCTTGCGCCCCTCATGGAAGGCATAGGCCGCCAGCCGTGGCGCCTGGCAGTCACCGATCCGGTGCAGGACCTTACCGGGCACCGTCTCGGGGAACGGGTCGAGCGCCCGGTTCGTCGTCGCCATCACCAGACCCGAGGCCGGGATCACCTCTTCTTCCCCTGACAGGAAACTTCGCACCGTCACTCCGTTGCCATGCCAGCGCACCAGCCGGTGTTCGGCCAGCATCCGCACCCCCAGAGCCCCCAGTCGCCGTCGCACCACCCCATCGGCCGCTGTACGCGCCAGCTCCTTCCCGACGAAGGCCTCCGGCGTGACGATGGTCACCCGCTTTCCCTGCTCTGCCAGGGCCCAGGCCGTTCCGACCCCGCGCCAGTTGCCGCCCTCGTCGTAAACGACCACCGCATCCCCTAGCCGTGCCTCGCGGCGCAGGACCGCCTCCGGCGACCAGACACCTCCGGCCTCGATCCCCGGCAGCGCGGCCAGATGCGGCACCCAGCGCTGGAACCCGGTCTCGTCCGGCAGCGACCCCGTCGCCAGCACCACGACCGAAGCCGGATGCGCCGCGACCTCGCCCGCCTCCAGAAATGTGTTCAGCAGCAGCCGCACCCCCAGCCGGTCGACCTGCCGTTCATACCAGTCCATCAGCTCCAGGATCTGCCCCCGCCGGGGCTGCATCCCCGCCAGCCGGAACTGGCCGCCGACGACGGGCTGGGCCTCGACGATCTCCACCCGGTGCCCGCGCTCGGCGGCGACCCGCGCCGCCTCCAGCCCTGCCGGCCCCGCGCCCACGACCAGCACACCCTTCGCCTCGACCGCAGGCGAGAACCGGTCCCCGCCCCACTCGAACTCTCGCCCCGCACTCGGGTTGACGAGACAGGAAATCCAGTAATCCCGCGATCGCCGCCCCCAGCACATCTGGTTGCAGGAAATGCACCCCCGCACGTCCTCGGGCCGCCCCTCTGCCACTTTCCGTGCCAGATACGGGTCGGCGATCTGGCCGCGCACGATGCTGACCAGGTCCGCGAGGCCCGAGGCGATGATCGCCTCGCCATTCTCGGGCGTCCTGACCCCCGCCTCTGATGTCACTACGGCGTGCTTCAGGAGACCCTTCAGCTGCTGCGTCAAAGGCGTCGTCAGCTTCTCGCCATGCGTGAAGGGCGGGATGATCGTTTCGAATTCCAGATAGGATCCCGCGCCCACCGTGACGTAATCCACATGCCCCGTCCGGTCATGCAGGTCGAGGATTTCGCACAAAGCCTCCGCCCCCAAGGTGACCTCGTAGGCTTCGGAGTAGCTCACCGCGAGGCCCACGACGAAGTCGTCGCCACAGGACCGCCGCACCCGCTCGATCAACGTGCGCGAGAACCGCGTGCGGCCTTCCAGCGAGCCGCCCCACTGGTCGGTCCGCTGGTTCGACCAGGGCGTCCAGAACTGGTCCAGGAGCGAATGATAGGCCGCCCAGACCTCCACCCCCTGAAACCCCGCCGCCTTGGCCCGGACCGCCGCCGCGACATGGGCCTCCAGCAACTCCTCGACCTCCGCCCCCGTCATCGCATGCGAGCCGTCGCTGTCGTGATACGACGGCCCCCCGGACGGCGACCAATGCGGAGCGAAGCTCAGGTCTGAATCGCCATGCGCGCCGATGTGGTATAGCTGCTGGATGATGACGGCGCCTGCCGCCTTCACCTCGTCGGTGATCGTGCGGAAGGCCGGGATCACCGCGTCGTCGGAATGCAGGAAATTACCCCGGGTCAGCACCCCGGTCCGGTGAACCGGCACAGGCTCGGCCACCACCATCGCCGCGCCACCCAAGGCACGCTCCAGAAGATACTTGCCGTACCGAGGCCCCGGCATCCCCTGATCCGACATGTTTGCGGTATGGGCGCCAAAGACGATCCGGTTGCGCAGGCGGTGGCCCCGCAGCTGCAAGGGGGACATCAGGCGGGGATGCTGGGTCATGACGGCCTCCGGTTGCCCCATGTCAGCCAGTCTCGACACCTGTGTCAAGTTCTTCGCGCACCGGAATTCGTGCGAATTCCGGACCGGAGCCTTCGAAGGCTCCGATGCGATTTCTTCGAAGAAATCGCTACTCTGCCGCCAGGTCCCAGCCCGAGATCGCCTTGACCTCCAGGAACTCCTCGATCCCCCAGATGCCACCCTCGCGCGCCCGGCCACTGGCCTTCACGCCCCCGAACGGAGCACCAGCCCCGCGAGCCTTCCCGTTCATCTCGACCATACCTGCCCGCAACTGACGCGCCAGCCGGTTCCGCCGCGCGCCGTCCTGGGACTGGACGTAGTTGGTCAGACCATACGGCGTGTCGTTGGCGATCCGCACCGCTTCCTCTTCGCTGTCGAAGGGGATCATGCACAGCACCGGCCCGAAGATTTCTTCGCGCTCGATGGTCATGCCCGGCTTCACATCGGCAAAGATAGTCGGTCGGACGAAGTAGCCCTTGTTCATGCCCTCGGGCAGGCCCAGACCACCGGCCACCAGCCGCGCACCCTCATCGATGCCCTTCTGGATGTAGCCCTGGATCTGATCCCATTGCCGCTTGTTCACCACCGGGCCGATGTGGTCGCCCGGCAGGCTGGCCGGACCGACCTTGATGCTGTTGGCCACCTCGGCAGCAATCTCCACCGCCCGGTCGTAGAAGCTGCGTTCCACCAGCATCCGGCTGGGCGCGTTGCAGCTTTGGCCGGAGTTGTTCATCATGTGCCGCACGCCCCGCTCCACGGCGCGCGCATCGGCATCGGCGAAGACCAGGTTCGCGCCCTTGCCGCCCAGTTCCAGCGTGACCCGCTTCAGCGTCTCGGCCGCCGCCCTGGAAATCGCCCGTCCGGCCCGCGTGCTGCCGGTAAAGCTGATCATCTCGACATCCGGATGGCTGGACAGCCGCGTCCCCACCCCCGCGCCGTCGCCGTTCACCAGGTTGAACACGCCCGGGGGCACGCCCGCGTCATGGCAGAATTCGGCAAACAGCATCGAGGACAGCGGGGCTTCCTCCGACGGCTTCAGCACGCAGGTGCAACCGGCCAGCAGGGCAGGGATCACCTTCAGCGTCACCTGGTTCATCGGCCAGTTCCAGGGCGTGATCAGGCCCACGACCCCGATCGGCTCCAGCGCGATCATGGTGTCAGGGGCATGCGGACCCAGAGGTCGGATCCACTCCATCTGATCGAAGGCCTTGAGGAAGTTCTTCAGGTGCCAGGGCAGACACTCGGCCTGATCGTCGCGGCTCATGTCGATGGGCGCGCCCATTTCCAGACTGATCGCCTGCGCCATCTCCTCTTTCCGAAGGTAGTATTGCGCCAGGATGCCTTCCACGACCTTCCGCCGCACCGCAGGATCGGTCGCGGCCCAGGCCGGGAAGGCCGCCTTCGCCGCCGCGACGGCACGGTCGGCATCCGCCTCCGATCCAAGCGAAATCACCGCGCAGACCTCTTCGGTCGAGGGGTCGATCACCGGGCAGTCATTCGGTGCCAAGGGCGCCACCCATTTTCCGTCGATGTAGAACTCGCGCTTCTCGATCATGGCTGGTCTCCCGGGGGGTGAAATTTGATCATATCCTGACAGGGGACGGCGCCGCCCACAAGGCCGGGCGCCCGGGCTTTCCGGATTTCTGGTGCTTCAGCGCAAAACCCCGATGACAACGGACGGCAACGGCCCAGGCCGGGGCCGATCATTCCACCGGCCGCACCATCACCGTCGAGGCCGCGAATCCGAACAGGAATCGCAGCACCCCCAGTTCCTCGGTCCGCACGGCCCGGAACCCCTGCCGTTCGTACAGCGCGCGAGCGCGAAAGTTGTCGCGGATCACGTCCAGCCGGACCGCGCGATAGCCGCGCTCGGCGGCCTCGCGGCACAGCGCGGACAGCAGCCGGGAGCCGACGCCCTTGCCCCGATGCGCCCGGGCCACGCAGATGCCGTCGATCAGGAAGCGCTCGTTGTCGATCTCGCGGCCTAGCAGCCACAGCAGGGACCCGCGCCAGCGCCCGCCGAAGGCCCCGTACACCGCCGCCAGATCGGCCCAGCTGCCGCCGGCGAAGCTGCCCGAAGGGGTCTTGAAGCCGGCAATGCCCACAAGTTCGCCCGCGTCATCGATGGCCGCAATGCAATGGTCGCCCCGGATCACCCGCTCGAAAAAGCGCAAGGCCCGCGCCTCGGGGCCCAGCACCCGGCCAAGCTTGCCGCCGAAGGCTTCCCAGTAGAGCCGCGCCGCCTGCGGGCGCAGTTCGGGATGCAAGCCGTGGAACAGGGTCACGGCCATGCCAGCGCCTCTTGCAACAGCCCTGCGTGGCCCGCGCCGAGGATCCAGCCTTCCTCTGCCGCTTCGTCAGGGCTGTCGAACAGCGGGGCCAACCGGTCCTTCAGGGCCAGGGCGAACAGGGCCCGGGACAGAAGCCGGACCTGCGCCCGATCGGGGATCGGATCGCCCGCTTCCGCAACCGACGGGGCCAGAAGCGCGGGATAGACCTCGGCAAGAGTCAGGGGACCCGGCGGCTCGAAGGGCCAGACCCGCGCGCCGGTCGCCTTTGCCAGCCGATGCACGACCGGGATGCCAAGCAGCGCCTGCGAGCCGACCGAGCCTGCGCCCATCAGCTGCCAGAGGGACTTGGCGGGCGGGTTCTCGCGTTCCACCCGGCGCTTTTCGGCCAGACCCAGCCCGAGGTAATCCGCCGTCTTGAACGGCGACAGATGCGGGATCGGCTTTGCCTTCGGACGGCCCCAGAACGGACCGTTGCCCCCAAGCCGGGCATTGATCGCGGCAGCGACCTCGAAGCGGTTGTTGCGGTTGTCCGGCCCGTCCTGGATCTGACCGGCCAGCCAGACATGCAGCGCGTACGCATCATCCCGGCCGGCAATCCGGCGCGCGAAACCGGCAGGATAGCCCAGCGGAAAATCGAAGCCGACAAGCTGGCGGCCGCCCTCGGCCAGTCGGGCGGACAGCCAGTCCTCTGCCTCAGCGCGGCTGCGGAAATAGCTCTCTTCCCGGTGTCCCGCTTCGCAGAGGCCGGTCCAGATCGCGTCCGGGGAGGGACGGGCGGGGCTGCGCGTGCCCCGCCCCGACCAGTCCACCACGATCACCCGATCAAACAAGCCCGACCTCGCGCAGGATGAAATCGGCCACCGTAGCCGTGTCGTTCGGGTCCAGCACCGGGACCGGCAGGGTAAGCTGCGCGTCCGTCGCCACCGCCCGCACCAGCGGATCACCCGGCTGGATCAGCGGCTGGCCGGTCTCGGCCCGCCAGACCTCGACCTTGCGATGCGCGTCGCGCTTGTAGCCCTCGACCAGCACCAGATCGACCGGGGCGAGGCGGGCCAGCACCTGCGGCAGTTCCGGCTCGGGCCCGCGATGTTCCACCAGGATCGCCAACCGGTCGGCCGCGGCCAGCACCACCTCGCGCGCGCCGGCCTGGCGGTGGCGGAAGGTGTCCTTGCCCGGCTGGTCCAGATCGACCGCATGATGGACATGCTTGACCGTCGAGACCGAAAAGCCCCGCCTGGTGATCTCGGCCACCAGCCGCTCCATCAGGCTGGTCTTGCCCGAATTCTTCCAGCCGATCACGCCATAGACCTTCATGCCGCCCCCCGGATCAGCGCCTCGGCGGCGGAGAGGTCCTCGGGCGTGTTCAGGTTCCGGAAGGCGCCCGGGTCCGGGAAGCGGGCGCGACCGGCGCGGTGGGCCTCGGCAAAGCGCAGCACCCGCGCCTCGCCCGTGGCAAGGAAATCGGCCAGCGCGGGGGCGAGGCCGACAGGCCAGAGCGCGGTTGCGGGATGATCGCCGGTCGCGTCCGAGGCAAGGGCCACGCCTTCGGGCGCGCCTTCCGCCGCCAGCAGCAGCTGCGGGACAAGATCGCCGGGCAGGAAGGGCGTATCGACGGGGGTCGAGACGACATGCGTCGCTTCCATCTCGACAGCCAGGGTCAGGGCGGCCAGCACCCCGGACAACGGTCCCTGCGGGCGGGCATCGGGCAGGACGCGACAACCGAAGCCGGTAAAGCGCGAGGGGTCGCCATTGGCCGAGATCAGCACCCGGTCAACCTGCGGCTCCAGCCGGTCCAGCACATGCGCGATCAGCGGACGCCCGGCGAGGGGGATCAGCGCCTTGTCGGCACCGCCCAATCGACGGCCCTGTCCGCCTGCCAGGATCACTCCGAAGATGCGCATGCCGTCCGATGCCCCCTGTTCCGGACGGAACCCTAACGCATCCCGCGCCCGGTTCAAGCAAACCGGCCGGGCCTATAGCGGCGAGCCGTCGCGCTGCACCAGAAGCACGCCGTGGTTGTCGTCGGCGTCGTCGTCGGTGATGACCCGCGTCGTGACGCCCGGCAGGCGCCCGAAGGCTTCGGACAGTTTCCTGGGATAGAAGGTCTGCGGCAGGGATTCAAAGCCAGGCACGCCGCGCAGGACAGAGGACGTCGCCTGGGTGCACATCGCCTTCGGCACCGCGCCATAGGCCTTGACCCTTTCCAGCACCAGTTCGGCCACCTCTGGCGAGACCTGGATCGTCTGCTCGATCGTGTTGTAGGTGATGCGGGTATGGTAATCGAGGTAGAAGGCGACGGCCTTGTCGGTCATGCCGAAATGCACGTCGTTCCGTTCCGGCAGTTTGGGATGATACCAGGTGCCCGCCGGGTCGAAGATCACCCGTTCCGAGGCATTGACCAGGATCGCCGAATGCGCGCCCGACCCGGTGCGGGTGTTCACCACGGTGTAAAGCGTGATGTAGGTCGGCGGTCCTGCCACAAAGCGCGCGGCATCGACCTGCTCTTGCGGCGCCCACTTCGCGTCGGCCCCGCAGGCGGCAAGGGCAAGCGCGACCAGAAGGCCGGACAGAAGGCGCAGCAGGCGGGGCACGACCTCGGCCGCGATCAGGAGTTCGCCAGCGCCATGAAGATCAGGATGCCGATGACGATGCAGGTCACCCAGACCGTCATGCGGACGAAACCCGCGAAGGTCCTTTCATGCGCGCGGATGTCCATCGAGCCGTGAACGTGGTCGGAGTGGTGCTGGTCGGCCATGGTCGGCTCCCTTGATTGTTCCGGTCTGGATGCCTGATAGCGGATTCGCGGCGACCTGTCACGGGGTCGGCTGGCATTGGTGGACCCGGTTGCGCGCAGCCTCCTCGTGCGCCTTCGGCTTCTCGTCGGAGACGACCGGCGCGAAAGGAAGTGGCCCGCGCCGGGCCCTCACCCGGACCAGCCGGCCGAGCCGTCGCCGGCCTCGCCCCCGACCCAGCCCGCGTGCGGCTGGAACCCGATGCGGCGCGGCGGTTCGGTGGTGGCCTGCCGCGGCATGGCCCGCAGCATCACCGACAGCTGCGTCACATGCTGAATCAACTGGGTCCTGGCGCCGAACTCGTCGCGACCGTAGAAGGTGACGATGTCGGGATCCATATAGCCCAGACCCTCGATCCGCAGCACGCCCGATGCGTCCGAGGCAAAGCCCATCGCGATTTCGTGTTGCGCATCCAGCGCCGCCTCGAAACTGCGGATGTAGGCGACAAGCCGGTCATGGGCCGAACGGGCCGGGCTGACGGGCGGATCCGCTGGAGATAGCGGGTTCCGGCGCGCCGCCGTCGGTCAGCCAAGACCGGCTTCGGCCGCGATCTGCGCCTTCGACTTCCGCGCCCGTTCGGTGGCCGATTTCAGCTGGCCGCAGGCGGCCATGATGTCCTCGCCCCGCGGGGTGCGGATCGGCGAGGCGTAACCGGCCTTGTAGATGATGTCGGCAAAGGCATGGATCCGGTTGCCCGAGGACCGCTTGTAAGGTGCGCCGGGCCATTCGTTGAACGGAATCAGGTTCACCTTGGCCGGGATGCCTTCCAGGAGTTTCACCAGCCGGTGGGCGTCCTCCCTGCTGTCGTTGACGCCATCGAGCATCACATATTCGAAGGTGATCCGTTCCGAGTTCGACAACTTCGGATAGGCCTTCAGCGCCTCCAACAGGGTCGCGATGTTCCAGCGCTTGTTGATCGGGACCAGGACGTCCCTGACCTCATCCGTCGTCGCGTGGAAGCTAATCGCCAGCTGACAGCCGATTTCCGTGGCGGTGCGGGCGATTTCCGGGACGACCCCCGACGTGGACAGGGTGATCCGGCGGCGGCCAAGGGCGATGCCTTCGCCGTCCATCACGATCTGCATCGCGTCGCGGACGTTCTCGAAGTTGTACAAGGGCTCGCCCATTCCCATCAGCACGATGTTCGAGATCAGCCGCACTTCCTCCTTCGGAGCGCCCGGCACCGGCCATTCGTCCAGATCGTCGCGCGCCATCATCACCTGGCCGACGATCTCCGCCGAAGTCAGGTTGCGCACCAGCTTCTGCGTGCCGGTGTGGCAGAAGGAACAGGTCAGCGTGCAACCCACCTGCGAGGAAATGCACAAGGTCCCCCGGTCGGTTTCGGGGATATAGACCACCTCGACCTCATGCCCGCCGGCGATGCGGACCAGATACTTACGCGTGCCGTCCTCGGAGATCTGTCGCGTAACGACCTCGGGGGTCTCGATGGTGAAGTTGTCGGCCAGAAGCGCGCGGTAGTCCTTGGCAAGGTTGGTCATACGCGCGAAATCGCGGACGCCCCAGTGATAGACCCATTGCCAGACCTGCCCCACGCGCATCCTGGCCTGTTTTTCCGGCGTTCCGGCTGCGATCAGCGCCTCGCGCAGGGCCGGGCGGGTCAGACCGACGATGTTCGTCTTGCCCGTCGCGGGCAGCTTGCGCGGGATCGTCAGCACGTCGGGGCTGATGGGGGTGGTCATCTGGCAGATCCTTTCACGGGGCCTTGTCACAGGCGATCTGGTGTGGCGCGCATATAGGGCAGGGCCAGACAAAAGAAAAGCGCCCCGCAGCGGGGGCGCCCTGGCTCATGCGGCAAGGCTTACTTGCAGCGGGTCTCGGCGTCGGTCATCGCTGCGGTGAAGCCGCGCAACGAGAATGTGTCCTTCGTCTGCGTGCCCTTGCCCGACCGCGCGGTCAGCACCGCCGTCGTACCCTTCTTCATCGCTGCCAGCAGCTTGGCGTCTTCTTCGGCGCTGCCCGGCCAGGCCCATTCGCCATCGGTGAACAGCTGATAGGACACGCCGTCGATCGCAACATCGACCGTCGAGCCGCTGGCAAAGGGATAGCCGCCGGTAAAGCTGATCTCGCCCGGCTTGCCGGGACGGAAGGTCACGAACAGAAGGATGTCGCCGCGCCGGACGCTGACCGGCTGGCCGTCACGGGTGTTCACGGTCTCTTTCGGCTTCGAAACGCCCCAGCATTCCTTCGGGTTTTCCTCAGTGAAGACGTTCCAGTCCGTCATCGTGGCGACGCGATTGGTCGATTCCTGGGCCTGGGCGGCAACCCCGGCGAGCGTGATCGCGGCAACCGCCAGCGTGCGACCGAAAAGGAATGTCATCGTTGACGCAGCCTCCAAGCTGTCTTCGTGCCGCGCCGTTCTGTCCTGACCTGTTGGCCTTTTAGGCTGGCGCGGCGTCGTTCTACCCAATATTCCAGCCATAATCAAAAGCGCCAGGCGACGAAAGCCCTCTGGGCGACAATTCGCGCATATGTGACGGAGGATCAATGGCAAAGGTCAGCGACGGCGCGGTTCCGATGCTGGAGGTCTGGCGCGGGGGGCTTCTGGAATGTGTGCATCAGGGCCATGCGGTGATCTGCGATGCCAAGGGGATCGTCGCGGCCTGGGGCAACCCTGAGGCGGTGATCTTCCCGCGGTCGTCGGCCAAGATGATCCAGGCCCTGCCGCTGATCGAGACGGGCGCCGCCGACGCGCGTGGCCTGTCTGACCGGCATCTGGCACTGGCCTGCGCCAGCCACCGGGGCGCGCGGGTCCATGTCGATCTGGCCGGGCGCTGGCTGGCCGATCTGGGTCTGGCAGAAACCGACCTGCGTTGCGGTGCGCATGAGCCGGGGGACAGGGCGGAACGCGACCGGCTTGTCGAGGCCCATGAAAAGCCCTGCCAGCTGCACAACAACTGCTCGGGCAAGCATTCGGGCTTCCTCACGGTGACCCAGCATCTGAAGGCCGGACCGGAATATGTGGAAATCGACCATCCGCTGCAAAGGGCCATCCGCGCCGCCACCGAAGAAGTGACCGGAGAGACGGTCGCGGGCTGGGGCGTCGATGGCTGCTCGGCCCCGAACTTCGCGATGAGTGTGACCGGCCTGGCCAAGGCCATGGCGACATATGCGGTCGCCCGCGAAGGCCGCGGCGCGCGCGAGGACGCGATGCACCGCCTGACCCGGGCGATGGCCGCGCATCCGCACCTTGTGGCGGGCGAGGGCGAGACCTGCACCGAGCTGATGCGCGCCATGGGCGGCAAGGTGGCGATCAAGGGAGGGGCCGAGGCGGTCTATGTCGGCATCGTGCCGGAAAAGGGCCTTGGCATAGCGCTGAAGGTCGTGGACGGCGGCTACCGCGCGGCAGAGGCCGCGATCGCGGCGCTGCTTGCCAGGGTCGGGGTGCTGGACCCGGCGCATCCGGCGGCGGTCAGGCGGATGGCGGGGATCCAGCGCAACTGGCGGGGCCTTGAAACCGGGGCCTTACGCATCGCGGACGGATTTGCCGCCTGATCTGGCAGGTTGATTTGGCGATCAAAGCGGGTAAGCTTTGGCGATGAACGCCGAGGCGCCGATCCCGTTTCCGCACAGCGACCGCATCAGCGATGAGGTCCGTTTCGACCGGAAGGAGCTGGGCCAGATCCTGCGGGTCTATGGCCGCATGGTCGCTGCGGGCGAATGGCGCGACTACGCGATTGCCGCGATGCGTGATCTTGCCGTCTTTGCCGTGTTCCGCCGGACATCGGAAACGCCGCTCTATCGCATCGAGAAACGTCCCCGGCTGCGGCACCGTCAGGGGCTTTATGCCGTGGTCGGGATGGACGGGCGCGTGCTGCGCCGGGGCCATGACCTTGACCAGGTGCTGAAGGTGCTGGAGCGCCGGCTGATCGGCCCGGTCTGACACGGCCGGCTTCGAAACCGCCCCTCTCCGAAACTGCCCATCATCTTGCGACGGGGTCGCCTCCTCGGTGGCGCGCGCCGGGTGTCGGGCAGGCATCGACCGATCCTTCGGCCTAAAGCCGCTGCCGGGTCTGCACCAGCCCGCCGCCGCCTGCCGAGATCCGCGCCACAGCGTCCTTCAAGCCCTCATAGGACACCGACATCGTGTGGCCATTGGCGTGGATCACCCGGTCGCGGTCGACGACCATCGCGACATGGCCCTTCCAGAAGATCAGGTCGCCGCGCTTCATCGGCTCGTTCGGGGCCAGTTGGCGGCCCAGCGACATCTGCATGTCGCTGTCGCCGGGACAGGGCAGTCCGCAGGAATGCAGCGCCAGCTGCACCAGACCGGAACAGTCCAGCCCGAAGCGCGAGTTGCCGCCCCAGAGATAAGGCGTCCCCAGCAGGCTTTCCGCCACGGCCACCGGGTCGCTGGCCCAGTCGCCCAGGGCCCGCAGGTGGCGCAGCGGAACAAAGCCGTGCGGCGTGTTCGCCCATGCGCCCCAGGAACCGACGACGGCCAGCCGCGACCCCAGGCTCAGCGCCATGCGTTCGGGGGCCTGGACCTGCGGCTCTGAGTAGAGATGCGTGCCGGGGGAGGCGACCCAATGCGTCGGCGCCGGACCCTGGCCGAGATCGCTTTCCTTCATCCAGCCGCAATAGCCGTCCTTGGCCGATATCACGAACACATGGCCCGCGTCGCGGTCGATCACCGTCACGGATTCGCCCAGAAGAAGCTGGCGGTCCCGGGCCCCGCCCGGGCTTTCGCAGAGATTGGCCACCGGCACGATGACCTGCGCCTGCAAGCCTTCGGTCAGAGGCGCGTTCACCTGACCGGACAGCGACACATGCGCGACCCTGCCGGAAAAGGGCGTCAGCCTGCGGTCCATTGCGATCTCCTCCACTCGTCCTGTCACTGCCTGCCCACGCCCGCAGGCCGGTCTGCCCAAACCCTTTGTCCGTCAGAGTTTCAACATTTCCGAAAGTCCTTCAAGCAAGGCACGCGCGCCTTGGCCGACGCCCCCCTTGGGCCGCGCCGGCTGGTCTCTGGGCGTGTGCCCGTAGATGTCGAAATGCAGATAGCGCGGCCCCTCGACGAAGCGGCGCAGGAACAGGGCCGCCGTGATCGACCCGGCGAACCCGTAGCCCGGGGCATTGTCCAGATCGGCAATCCCCGGCTCGATCACGCTGTCATAGGGATCATGGAACGGCAGCCGCCAGACCGGATCGAACCCGGCTTTCGCACCGGCCTCCAGCGCCGCGGACAATTCGGGATCGTCGGTGTAATAGGGCGCGAGGTCCGGTCCCACCGCCACCCGCGCCGCACCCGTGAGGGTGGCCATGCTGACCAGCAGGTCCGGGCCGTCCTCGCAGGCATAGGCCAGGGCATCGGCCAGCACCAGCCGCCCTTCGGCATCGGTGTCGTTCACTTCGACTGTCAGGCCCTTGCGGCTGGTCAGGATGTCCTTCGGCTTGATCGCATTGCCCGCGACCAGGTTCTCGACCGCCGGAACCAGCACCCGCAGGCGAAGCGGCAGGTTCAGCGCCATGACCATCCGCGCCAGGCCCAGCACCGTCGCGGCGCCGCCCATGTCCTTCTTCATCAGGTTCATGCCCGAGGACGGCTTGAGGTTCAGCCCGCCGGTGTCGAAGCAGACGCCCTTGCCCACCAGCGTCAGCTTCGGCCCCGTTTCGCCCCAGCGCAGGTCCAGAAGCCGCGGCGCGCGCGGGCTGGCGCGACCGACCGCATGGATCATCGGGAAGTTCCGCGCCAGAAGCTCCTCGCCCCGGATCGCCTGGAACGTGGCGCCGTATCGCGCAGCCAGCGCCGCCATCGCGGCCTCCAGTTCAGCCGGGCCCATGTCCTCGGCCGGCGTGTTGATCAGGTCGCGGGTCAGGGCCTCGCCTTCCGCCATGGCCAGAAGCCGAGCAGGGTCCAGACCCTGCGGGCAGACCAGAAGCGGCGGGGCGGCAGGCTTGCGGCCCGGGCGATAGCGGTCGAAGCGGTAGCCCGACAGAAGCCAGGCCAGCGCGGCCTCGGTCGCCTCTGCCCGGTCCAGCACGCCCTCCAGCCGCCAGTCGCCTGCGGGCAGGGCTGCAACCGCCTTGGCCAGCCCGAACCGCAGCCTGCGCCGCGCAAGGGCCGTGCCGTATCCCGCTACCGCTCCAGCGATGCCCCCCCCTGCCTCGGGCAGAAGGCGCAGCTCGCCCAGGCCCGCCTCGAACCCGATCGCCCTCAGCCATCCCGCCCAGGCCGCGCCGGGACCGGCCAGAAAGCCGCTCACCTCGTCGGGGCGCAGGACGTAAAGCGGCCTTGCGGCGGCGGAAGGATCGGCAAAGGCGAAGGTCACGCGAGCGTTGTTCCCGGTCGATGGTCGGCACAATCCCTTCAGATGTCCCGCATCGGAGCCAGAAGGCAAGCGTTTTCAGAGGATTGCGCCGAATTGCCGACGATTCTCCATCAATCCCGGCGGTGGGTGCCACACTGTCGCATCGGCGAAATCGTGACTCTTGCTGGTCCGATTGTACGCTCAGAGCGGCGCACAACCTGACCTTGCACGACTCGTCCGCGACCGCAGACGCCCGCCCGACTGCGCGATGCCTGGCTGCCCTCGGGATCACCCCCGAAAATCTGGCCGGAACCCTTCAGCTTGACTGGTCGGCAAGCCCCGCTTCGATCACCAGCGACCGTTCCGCAACCCGCATCAGGCGCGCCCAGACCGCCGAGAAGGCCGTGCTGTCGGCGCGTTCGAGACAGGTCCGTGCATCCGTGGCCACCGTGGCGAGACTGGACAAACCCAGGTCGCCGGCCAGCCGGGCCAGCCGGCCAAGCTGGCGCGCAAGATCTCGCAGTTCCTGCGAGCGGACCTTCTCGGCAATGCCGGCCATGGTAAGCGCCAGTTCCCCCAAGGCCCTTGTCACCATCTGCTCGGCCACCGGCGCACCGAGATTGCGGTAGATCACCGCGATCGCCTCGACGTCCTGACACACGACCTCGCGTGGTCTGAGAGTGGCAATCTCTCCCATCACAAACACCCAAGTTTCATCACACCCGGGTCCACCATGGGCCAGCATGCTGAAGAATTGGTTGTCCGCGCCCGCAGGGGGCCGGATTTTGCCTCTCGAATTTTCCGCAAATGCAGCATAGGCAGGGGCCAGCACCAAGGATGCCTGCGCATGACACCGATCCGCCCGCTTCCCAGCTATCTGGTCCAGCGATTCCACGGCTGGCGCGCGACGACCTATCAGGAAAACCGCGCCTGGTACCGCCGCCTCGCCGAAAGCGGCCAGCACCCCCGCGCAATGGTGATCTCCTGCTGCGACAGCCGTGTCCATGTCACCTCGATCTTCGGCGCGGACGAGGGCGAGTTCTTCATCCACCGCAACATCGCCAATCTGGTGCCGCCCTACAATCCGGACGGCGGATACCACGGGACCTCCGCGGCGGTTGAATATGCCGTCACCTCGCTGGGCGTTGCGCATATCGTGGTGCTCGGACATTCCAGCTGTGGCGGCGTCAAGGGCTGCCACGACATGTGCCGCGGCCTCGCGCCCGAGCTTGACGAGAAGACCAGTTTCGTCGGCCGGTGGATGGACATCCTGCGTCCGGGCTTTCAGAAGGTCGCGCATCTGCCGGATGGCGAGATCCTGCGGGCGCTGGAAATGCAGGCGGTCCTGACCAGTCTCGAGAACCTCCTGACCTTCCCCTTCGTGCGAACCGCGGTCGAGGCTGACCGCCTGACCCTGCACGGGCTCTGGAGCGACACCGGAGAAGGCTTGCTGGAAACCTACGACCCCGCGCGGGGCCTGTTCCACCCGGTCTGAACCACAACAGGCCCGGCGGATTGCTCTGCCGGGCCTTTGGCTGCTGTGGGAAGGTTCAGCCTGCCGCCGTGACCGCGCGGC
>NZ_JAANHS010000014.1 GCF_011174775.1 Rhodobacter calidifons | reverse complement strand
AGACGGCCTTCTTCCACCTGGGCAATCTGGTGGAATACGGCGACACGACGCAGATCTTCACCACCCCGAAGGACCCCCGGACCGAATCCTACATCACCGGACGGATCGGCTAAGGAGCAGGACGATGACCACCCCACATATCCTTTCCGCCTTCGACCGCGACCTTGAGGCGGCGCAGGCCCTGGTCATGCGCATGGGGGGGCTGGTCGAGAGCGCGCTTCTGGACGCGGCCGAAGCGCTGGACACCCGCGACGAGGACCTGGCCGTGCGGGTCAGGACCGGAGATGCGGCGATCGACGCGCTGGAGGAACAGATCAACGCGCAATGCGCGCAGCTTCTGGCGCTGCGCGGGCCGACGGCGAGCGACCTTCGCACGGTGCTGACGGTGATGAAGATCGCCGCCGCGCTGGAGCGGGCCGGGGACTACGCGAAGAACATGGCCAAGCGGACCGCAGTCCTGTCGCAGATGTCGCAGGTCGCGGGCGCCTCGGGGTCGATCCGCCGGCTGGCCAAGGCGGTGGTGCAGATGCTGACCGATGCGCTGGATGCCTATATCCGTCGCGATGTGAAACTGGCCGAGGACGTGCGCAATCGCGACCGGGATGTGGACCAGATGTACAACTCGATCTTCCGCGAGCTTCTGACCCACATGATGGAGGATCCGCGCAATATCGGTCCCTGCATGCACCTGCATTTCATCGCCAAGAACATCGAACGGGTCGGGGATCACGCGACATCGGTCGCCGAGCAGGTGATCTACCTGGTCACCGGCGCCTTGCCGGAGGACGAGCGGCCGAAGGTCGACAGCACGGGAACGGGGGCCTGAGATGGCGCGCAGCGGACAGCCGAGGGTACTGCTGGTCGAGGATGAACCCGCGCAGCGGGCGGTCCTGGCCTACAACCTGGAAGCCGAGGGCTTTGCCGTGACGCAGGCCGACAACGGCGAGGATGCGATCGTGCTGGTGGACGAGGAGGATCCCGATATCATCATCCTCGACTGGATGATGCCGAAGGTGTCCGGCATCGAGGTCTGCCGCCGGCTGAAGATGCGCCCCGATACCCGCGCGATTCCGATCATCATGCTGTCGGCCCGGGCCGAGGAGGTGGACCGGATCCGCGGGCTGGAGACCGGGGCGGACGATTATGTGGTCAAGCCCTATTCGGTGCTGGAACTGATGGCCCGCGCCCGGGCGCAGTTGCGGCGGGTGCGGCCCTCGACCGCCGGGATGGTGCTGGAGCACGAGGATATCCGGCTGGACCCCGAAAGCCACCGGGTCTATCGCGGCGACAAGGTGCTGAAGCTGGGGCCGACGGAGTTCAAGCTGCTGGTCACGCTGATGGAGCGGCCCGGTCGGGTGTTTTCCCGCGAGCAGCTGCTGGACCTGGTCTGGGGCCGCGACATCTATGTCGATACCCGGACGGTGGACGTGCATGTCGGCCGGTTGCGGAAGAGCCTGATGAGCCACGGCGGCAGCGATCCGGTGCGGACGGTGCGGGGCGCGGGTTATTCCCTGGGATAGTGCCCAGGCGCGGGCAGGTTTCGTATCTTTTGGAAATCAAGGGCCTGGTTGCGGGCGTTAAGCGATTCTAACCTGTTCGCGGCGGCGCGGGTCGGGGCGGCGGCTGAATCGAGCGCCTTGCGGCGCAAGTCTTTTGTCTCGTCGTCGGGCTTCGCCTCCTCCTCGGTCGTTGGGGGCGCTTCGCCCCCCAAGCCCCCCGAGAGTATTTGCAACATGGGCAAGATCAGAGGGTTTTCAGAATCCTGTCCAGGGTCGTGAGAACCTGATCGACATTGGCCAGGCTGAAGGGGAGCGGCGGCCGGATCTTGAGGCTGTCGCCTTTCGGGCCGGTCGAGCTGATGAGGATGCGGTTTTCGCGCAGCGCGTTGACGAGGCGCGCGGTGCGGGCGGGGTCGGGCCGGCCATCGGTCAGGATGGTCTGGCCGATGAAGAGACCGGCGCCGCGGGTTTCGCCCAGGGACTCATGGCGTTGCGCGAGGGACTTCAGGCCCTGCATGAAGGCGGCGCCGACGGTGGCGGCGTTGTCTTGCAGGGCTTCGTCGCGGATCACGTCGAGGACGGCAAGGCCCACGGCGGCGGCTACGGCATTTCCTCCGAAGGTGTTGAAATAGCGCGCCTTCCGGCCGAACTCGGCGATGGTTTCGGGTTTCAGCGCAAGGCCGGCGAGCGGGTAGCCGTTGCCCATCGGCTTGCCCATGCTCACCATGTCGGGGATCAGCCCGTGGCGCTGGAAGCCCCAGAACCGGCTGCCGGTGCGGCCGAAGCCGGGCTGGACTTCGTCGGCGAGGAAGAGGCCTCCGCGCGCCCGGATCGCGGCGGCGGCGGGGGCGAGGAAGCCGGCGGGGTCGGGATGGACCCCGTCCGAGGAGAAGATCGTGTCGACGATCAGGAGCGCGGGTCTGACGCCCTGCGCGGCCATGCGGTCGCAGGCTTCGGTGACGGCCTGCGCGAAACCTGCGGCGATGCCCTGCGGGTAGTTTTCGGCTGACGGCGCGGGGATCGGGAACACCGTCGGGCCGGGGGCGACGGCGGGGCCGATCGACATCGACATCTCGGCGGTGGCCAGCGTGACGCCGTGGTAGGCGTTGTCGGTGACGATCACTCCGGTCCCGCCGGTCGCGGCGCGGGCGATGCGCAGGGCGAGGTCGTTCGCCTCGGACCCCGTGCAGGTGAACATGACGTGGGAGATTTCGGCGGGAAACAGGGCGAGAAGGCGTTCCGCGCAGTCGAGGATGCCGTCGTGCAAGTAGCGGGTGTGGGTGGCGAGGGTTGCGGCCTGTCGGTTGAGGGCCTCGACCACGCGGGGGTGGCAATGGCCGACGGAAGCGACGTTGTTGTAGCAGTCGAGATAGGCGGTGCCGTCGGGGGCGTAGAGGTGGACGCCTGCGCCGCGCACGAGGTGGACGGGGGTTTCGTAGAAGAGGCGGTAGGCGGGGCCGAGGGCCTTGGCGCGGCGTCGGGCGAGCGCCTCGTCGGCGGGCGAGAGGTGCCCGGCGCCGGGGGTGTAGGCGTTCAGCATGGTGGTCTGGCGGGTCATGACGGGCTTCCGCAGGCGGTGAGGAGGCGGGGGGCGAGGGCGGCGGGATCGGTCAGGGCGTCGAGGCCCGCGCGGGAGGCGGGGGCGTTGCGCAGGATATAGGCGGCGTTGTCGGGATAGCGGGCCGCGCGCCAGGCGGAGATGGTGAGGGTCGTCACCAGGCGGGCGGTGATGAGGTCGGGGAGGAGCCGGATCTCGTTTGCGCTGAGGGGGTTGGCGCGGTGGTAGGCCTGCGTCAAGGGGATCAGGAGCGCGGGCGGATCGCCGGGGTCGATCAGGTAGGAGGCGGCAACGGCGAGGTCGCAGATGCGGTGCGACAGGGTCATGTCGCCGAAGTCGAGGATGCCGCTGAGGCTGGTCGGATCGGCGGGGTCGGCGAGGAGGTTGTGGGGGTTGAAGTCGCCGTGGATCACCTGGCGGGGGAGTTGGGCGAGGGCCGGGGTGATGTGGGTGGTGAAGTGGGTGAGGAAGGCGGCGATCCTCGGCTTCAGGTCGTCCGGCAGGGCGCCGGTCAGGGGGGCGAGGTCGGCGGCGTTGCGGATGTCCCAGAGGAGGTGATGGTCCGCCGCCGGGTGGTGGAAGGTCGCCAGCGTGGCGTCGAGGCGGCCGAGCGCGCTGCCGATCGCGGCGGCAAGGGCCGGGCTGCGGGGCAGATGCGCAAGCGGCGTGCCGGGGAGCCAGGTGAGGAGGCGAAGGGCGCCCTCTGGCGTGGGGACGATGGCGCGGCCGTCCTGGGCCGGGACGACGCGCGGGGTGGGCAGGTCGGGCGCGTGGTGGGCGGTGTGCAAGAGCGCCAGGGTCTGGAATTCGGTCAGCGCGGCGGGTTCGGCGGGGTTGGCGAGTTTCAGGGTGAAGCTGCCCCGGCCCGTGTCGAGGCGGTGGTTCTGGTCGCGCTCCGAGGTGAGGGGGTGCAGCGTGCCGGCGCGCTGCCAATGCGACCTTGCCAGTCCGGCAAGCGCCTGGACCGGGAGGCAGGGCGGGGGGAGCGAGAGGAGGCTGCCGGCGGGGTCTTGGGTCATGGGTCTGGGTCCGGGCGCAGGATAGCCGTTGCCGCGCCGGGGACCAGCGGAATGTGCGTTGACATTGGTGAGTGATTTAGTCAGGATATAGGGGCAAGCCCAGCCAGCCCTGTCGGGGCGCGCCCGGTGTCAGTCAACTTGGCGGAGGTTTCCCATGTCTCGACATGATGCGGCCCGGGGGGTCGGTTTTCTGGATCTGTTCAGCCAGGCGGTGACGGGGTTGTTCCCGGGGCCGGTCCTGGAGGCGCTGATCGCGCGGCTGGAGGATCGGCGATGAACGCTCAGGTGGATGTCTGGCTGACGACGGACGCGACCCCGGTGCATGACGCGCGGGTCCTGACCGAGGGCGGCTCGCTGGCGCGGATCGTGCTGGACGGGCAGGTCTATTCCTTGCGGATCACCCGGGCGGGGAAGCTGATCCTGACGAAATAGGGCGCTTCGATGGGGCCGGGGCAAAATCCTTAGAAGGATTTTGCAAATCTTTTCGAAAAGATTTGCGCTCTCAGCCGCCGGTGTGGCTCATGTGGCGGGTCATTTGCCCCGCGACCTTCTGGCGGGAATAGTCGAAGTCGTGGCCCCTGGGCTTCCGCGCGATGGCGGCGCGGATGGCCTGTTCCAGCTCCGCATCGTCGGGGCTGGCGCGCAGGGGGGCGCGGAGGTCGGCCATGTCCTCCTGGCCGAGGCACATGTAGAGTTCCCCGGTGCAGGTCAGCCGCACGCGGTTGCAGCTTTCGCAGAAATTGTGCGTGAGCGGCGTGATGAAGCCGACCTTCTGGCCGGTTTCCTCGACGCGGACATAACGGGCGGGGCCGCCGGTCCGCTCGGCGAGGTCGGTGAGGGTGAAGCGGTCGGCGAGGCGCGCGCGCAGGTCCTTCAGCGGCCAGTACTGGTCGAGGCGGAGGGGGGACATGTCCTCGCCCATCGGCATGACCTCGATGAAGGTGAGGTCATGGTCGTTGACGGCGCACCAGTCGAGGAGGGGGAAGAGCTCGTCCTCGTTGAAGCCCTTGAGGGCGACGGCGTTGATCTTGACCCGCAGGCCCGCGGCCTTGGCGGCCTCGATGCCTTCCAGAACCTGCGGCAGGCGGCCCCAGCGGGTGATCCGGGCGAACTTGTCGGGGTCGAGCGTGTCGAGGCTGACGTTGATCCGGCGGACGCCGAGGTCGGCCAGCGGTTGGGCGAATTTCGCCAGCTGGCTGCCGTTGGTGGTGAGCGTCAGTTCCTTGAGCGCGCCGGTGGCGAGGTGGCGGGACATCGCCTGGAAGAAGGTGAGGATGCCCTTGCGCACCAGCGGCTCGCCCCCGGTGATGCGGAGTTTCCGCACGCCCATGCGGACGAAGGTGGAGCAGAGCCGGTCGAGTTCCTCGAGGCTGAGGAGGTCGGCCTTGGGCAGGAAGGTCATGTGTTCCGACATGCAATAGGTGCAGCGGAAATCGCAGCGGTCGGTGACCGAGACGCGCAGGTAGCTGATCGCGCGGGCGAAGGGGTCGATGAGCGGCGTCATGGCGACAGCCTATGCGGGGGCGAAGCTTCGCACAAGTCCGAGAGCGACGATTGCGGGGCGGGGGGCGGCGGGATAGGCTGACGGGCATGAGACAGCTTGTTCTGATCCCCGTGCTTGCCCTGGCCCTGTCGGGCTGTGCCCTGTTCGAGAAACAGGCGGGCGGGCCGAGGTCGATCCCCGGCCCGGCCGAGCCGGCGCCCGTGACGGAAGTCGCCCCGGCAGTTGCGACCACGACTATGGGCGCGCGGGCGGTGCGTGCCGAGGCGCTGGACAAGACCACGGCGGCCGAGAAGGCGGCGGCGCTGGCCGCCCCGGCCAAGGGGGGCGAGCGGGAGTTGGGGAAGGTGGTGGTCGCTCTGGGGCCGCCGGCCGAGCAGGGGATCTGGCTGTCCTCGGCGCTGGTGAAGGAGAGGGCGCAGGGCCGGATCGTGACGGCGGCGGGCAAGTCCCTGGCGGTGGAGTTGCGGCCCGGCACGGGCGGGGCGCTCTTGTCGCTGGCGGCGTTCCAGGCGCTGGGGCTGAGCCTGACCGCGCTGCCGGAGGTCACGGTCTACGGGCCGTAGCGCGGAACGCGCGCGGCGGTTTTCGGGCGGGGCGATTTTCGAATCGAGCGCTGACGCGCAAGTCCTTTGTCTCGTCGTCGGCCTGCGCCTCCTCCTCGGGTGCCGGGGGCGCTTCGCCCCCCGGACCCCCAGAGAGTATTTGGGACATGGGCAAGCCCGCGCAGGTCAGGCGGGCTGGCTGACGAGATGGTCTGCCACGGTTCCGATCACCTGCCAGCCGGCGTCGAGCAGGAGAAGGTCGGCGAGGTCGCGGCCTTCCGGTGTGGCGAGGTCGGGGCGGGACAGGAGGCGCGCCGGCGCCGCCACGGCCATGTCGAGCGCGGTTTCGGGCGCGGTGCCGACCTGGGTGATGAGGCGGCGGAGGCCCTCGGCCATGGTCACATGCGCGCCGGCAAGCGAGCCTTCGGCGTTCACCAGGCGGCCGTCCTTCAGCCAGATGTCCCGGCCGTAGAGGCGGAAGTGGCCGGAGCCGCCCACGGTGCACATGGCATCGGAGACAAGGACCATGCGGCCGGGAACAGGGCGCGCGCGGATGGCAAGGCCCACCATCTCGTCGGCGACATGGATGCCGTCGCAGATGATGCCCGCGTAGGCGGTGGAGTTGATGCAGGCCCCGGTCACGCCCGGCGCGCGGTTCAGCATCGGCGACATGGCGTTGAAGAGATGGGTGAAACAGCTGGCGCCCGCGTCGAGGAGGGCGCGCACGTCCTCGGCGGTGGCATCGGAATGGCCGATGGAGACGATCGCTCCGAGGGCCGCGAGGCGGGCCACGTCCTGCGGGGTGGTGCTTTCCGGTGCGACGGTGATCTTGACGAAGATGTCGGCGGCCCGCAGGCGCCGGACATGGGAGAGTGTCGTCGCGTCGAAGGGGCGGATGTAGTCGGCGGCATGGGTGCCCCGGCGCGGGATCGAGAGGTGCGGGCCCTCGATGTGCAGGCCGAGGAGGCTGCGGTCGGGGTTCGGTTCGGCATGGACGGCAAGGGTGGCCTCGACCGCGCGGGCGAGGACCTCGGGCGCGTCGGTGATGACGGTGGGCAGGATGCCGACGGTGCCGAAGCGGCGGTGCGCGGCCGCCATGGTGTGCAGCGCCTGCGGCGACGGGTCGTTGTTCAGCAGCGCGTCGCCGCCGCCGTTGACCTGGAGATCGAGGAAGCCGGGCGTGAGGATGCCGGTCACGCGGCGCGTGGGGGCATCGGCGGGGGGCGTGCCGATGTGCAGGCTGCGGTTGCCCGCGAGGGCGAGGGCCGCGCCGGGGCGCAAGGACTGGCCGTCGAAGATCGCGTCGGGGATCAGCCAGAGGTCGGGTTTGGCGCTCATGTCCTTGGTCCCGTGAAGAAATAGGGGCGCAGCGCGGTTTGCACCCGGGCGAGCGCCAGAGCGCGGGGCAGGGGATAGTGGCTGGCGCGGGCGCTGGCAATCTCGTCGGCGCGGAAATGTGCGGAAAGGAGCGGGTCGGGGAGGCGTTTGTCGGCAAGGTCGGTCAGCAGGCGCTGGACGGCTTCCTGCGCCTGCGGGGCGGGCCAGTAGTAGCGGATGCGGTCGGCCAGGCCGAAGTGGCGTTGCAGGCGCCGGTCGGGGCCGTGGATATGGGCCTGCCAGTGGGCGGGATCGGCGAGCATCACCGCCTCCATCCTGTCGGGGAGGCTTGGGCCGGTGGCCCAGCCGGTCTGCGCGCGGATGGTGTCGAGGGCGTAGAGCGCCTCGCGCCAGGCGAAGGTGAGGGCGGGGCCGACCTTCTGGAAGGCGAAACCGAGTTCGGCGAGGCGGGGGTAGGCGGCGGCGTGCTGGTAGTCGGTGGAATGGGCCTCCAGGCAGGTCTGCGGCCAGTCCGTCAGGGCGGCGCGGAGGCCGGGGTCGCGGGCGAGGGGGAGGTGGTGGACCTCCATCGGGCTGAACTCGACGCCGGGCTGGACTACAAGGCCACCGATGAGGTCGAGGGGGACGCGCGCGGCGGTGAAGGCGTCGCGGTGAGCGGCGAGGGTGGCCTTTGCGCTATCGGGGGTCGTCGGGGGGATGTCTCCGTGGTCGTCGGTTCTGGCGCCGCCGGGGGGCGGGACTTCGGTGCCGATGACGAACAGGAGTCTGCCGGGGTCGGGGGCGTGTTTCAGCGCGGTCGCGGCGAGGACGGCGGAGCGGGTGGCAGTGATTTCGTCGGGAAGCTGGGCGGGTTCCCCGGCGCAGCCTTCGGAGCAGTCGAGGTGGAGCTTGGTGAAGCCCGCAGCGGCGTAGTCGGCGACCATGCGGTGGGCTTTTTCCATGGCCTGATCGGCGGGGAGCTTGCGCCAGGCCTGGGGGCCGAGGTGGTCGCCGCCGAAGCGGATGCGTTCATGCGTTACATGAGATCTGGCGGCTATTTCCTTGACGAAGCGTATGAAGTTGGCGGGTTTCAGGCCGGTGTAGCCGCCGTCCTGGTTGACCTGGTTCGAGGTCGCCTCGATGACGATGGGCTGGTCGAGGGTCTCGGCCAGGGTGAGCGAGGCCTCGAGCGCGTCCGGGTGGGCGGTGCAGACCGAGGGGATGGCGATGGCCTCTCCGGCGCGGTTGCGGGCGATGATGGCGCGGAGGTCAGGCATCGCGGGCCTCGTTCAGGGCGTGGAGGGCGGCGCCCCTTGCGCCGCTGGCGTCGCCGCCTTCGGCAAGACGGATGGCGGGGACAGGGAAGCCTTTCAGGGTGGCCCGGGTCAGGCGGCGGGTGAGGTCGTCGGTGAGGCCGGGGGCCCGGGAGAGGCCGCCGCCGAGGACGATCACCTGGGGGTCGATGGTGAGGCAGAGGGTCATCAGGAACTCGGTCGCGAGGTCGAGCCAGATCTCCCAGGCCATGGCAAAGGCGGGGGTGGTGGCGCGGCCCGCGACGATGGTTTCGGGGGTGTTTTCAGTGCCGGTGAGGTGGGCGGCGATGCGGGACAGGCCAGGGGCGGAGAGGTAGGTCTCGGTGCAGCCTTGACGGCCGCAGCCGCAGGGAAGGATGGGGAGGTTGTGGGCGATGACGGGTGCGGCGGCGAGCGGGAAGTGGCCGAACTCGCCTCCCGTGGCGGCGGGCGAGGGGAGGAGACGGCCGCCGGAGACGACGCCGCCCGCGACGCCGGTGCCGAGGATGAGCCCGACGGCGGGGTCGGCGCCTCTGGCAGCTCCCAGCGTGGCTTCGGAGAGGGTCAGCGCGCGGCAGTCGTTGATCCAGGCGATGGGGCGGCCCGCGGCGGCGGCGATGTCTGCGGGGAAGGGCTGGCCGGTGGCGGGGAGGTTCGAGGTGAGGGCGAGGCCGGTCGCGGGGTTGACGAGGCCGGCGGCAGAGACGCCGATGGGGGCGGGGCCGTGGGTCTCAACCCAGCGGATCGCCTCGGCCATGGCGGCGACGAGGGCGGGGTAGTCCTTCGGCGTGGGCCAGCGGTTGCGGGCGAGGAGCGTCCAGTCCGGGGCGAAGACCTGCGCCTCGATCTTGGTGCCGCCGAGGTCGATGCCAGAGGCGATCGGGGCCGCGGTCATGGCGTCACCGGGTGCAGGCGCACGCCGGAGACGACACGGGTGAGGGTGCCCTGGCCCGCGAAAGGGTCGTCGACGTTCAGGCCGAGCGCGTCGGACCAGTGGATGGCGAGGAGTTGGGCGAGGGCGACGTAGAGGGGGGCGGACCAGAGGTCCGGGAAGTGGTGGGGGATAGCGGGGGCGGTGACTTTGGACTGCGGGAACTGGGTGCGAAGCTCGGCCAGGAGGTCCTCGTCATAGGCGCGGGTGTGGGGGTCGGCGGAGCGGAAGAGCCAGAGGTCGGTCTTTTCCACGGTGAAGCTTTTGGGGCCGTGGCGGAAGCCGAGGGTGCTATCCCAGAGGGCTGGGATCCGGCCTGCGGCAAGCTCCATGACCTTTAGCGCGGCCTCGCGGGCGGCGAAGGCGAGGGGGCCGGAGCCGAGGAAGACGGCGCGTTGGGGCAAGCGGGCGGCTCTGGCGGCATCAGTGAAGTCGGGGAGGAGGGTTTGCAGCGTGTCGGCAAGGGTGGCGAAACGGCGGGGACTGTCCTGCTCCGGCAGGGATGCGTCAAAGAGGGCGGCGGCGGTCAACAGCATTGTGGAGAAGCTGGAGGTCATCGCGAAGCCCTGGTCGTGGGTAGCCTCGGGGAGGGTGATGACGCGGGCTTTCGGGTCGCGGCCAAGGGCAGAGGCGGCGTTGCAGGTGATGTTGAGGCGCGGCCATGTGGGGGCGAGGGCGTCCAGCGCGACGACGAGGCCGATGGATTCGGCGGACTTGCCTGAGCGGCCGAAGCTGACGATGAGTTTCGGGCTGCCGCGCAGGTAGGCGTGGGGGCGGGCGACGATGTCGGTGGTGGGGATGGCGCGGAAGCGGGGGCCGGGTTGGCCTTCAAGGCCGGCGGCCAGGATGTCGCCGATATAGGCGGAGGTGCCTGCGCCGCAGAACCAGACTTCATCGGTGCCGGTGGCGGTGACCCATGCGCGAAGGTCGGCCACGGAGAGTTGGGCGCCCCAGGCGGACCAGATGGCGGGCTGGGCAAGGATCTCGCGGAAGGTGGCGTGGCGGGTGAGGCCGGTCATTGCGGTACTTCCTGGTCTGGCGGGGTGCCCCCCACCCCCGGCCCTTCCGCACGGGGGAGAGGGGCGGCGCCCGGGGCTGGCGTCGTGAGCCGCGGGTAGCGGGAGGGTGTTCGGCTGCGGGCGGTTTTCAGATTGAGCGCCTGCGGCGCAAGCCTTTTGTCTCGCCTCTGGCCTGCGGCCAACCGGCTCGGGCGAAGTGCCTCCGGCGGGGATATTTGCGGACAGATGAAGGGCAGGGGGTGGGTCATCGGGTCTGGGTGACCTTGGAGAGGGTGGCGGGGCGGTCGGGGTCGTGGCCGAGGGCGAGGGCGGTCTGGAGCGCGAGGGGGTAGGTGAGGATCAGGAGGGCGGCGGCGGCGGCGGCGGGGGTCAGATCGCGCGCGCCTGCGTCGGAGGGGCGGAGGCGGAAGGTGGTGCCGCCGGCGGCTTTGAAGCGGGCTTCGGCGGTGTCGAGGCTGGGTTGGACGTCCGCCTGTTCGGTGTCAAGGATCAGGATCAGAAGGGGGTTGGTGACCAGTTGCAGGGGGCCGTGGAGGACCTCGGAGGAGGAATGGGCCTCGGCGTGGAGGGCACAGCATTCCTTGAGTTTCAGCGCCAGTTCCTGCGCCGCGCCGAAGCCGGTGTCGCGGCCGATGACATAGACGTGGCTGGCGCGGAGGAGGGCGGCGAGGAGGGCTTTCTGCTGGGGGAGGTGCTTGCCGCTGAGGGCTGCGATGGCCTCGGCAGAGGCCTGCGCGCGGGGGGCGTAGGCGGGGGCGAGAGCAGAGAGGAGGGCCATGCCGGCACCGATGGCGCCGACAACGGATTTGGTCGCAGGAACAGCAAGTTCCGGGCCTGCGTTGATGCCAAGTGTTAGGTCGGCTTCGGCTTCGACGGGGCTCTGGGGGGCGTTGGTGAGGGCGAGGACGGTTGCGCCCATCGCCCTTGCGCCTTGGGCGGAGCGGACGAGGTCGGGAGAAGCTCCGGACTGGCTGACGACGAGAACGGCGGAGTCGGTAAGGCGGACGCCCTCGCCCAGCGAGAAGATCGAGGGGGGGAGCGAGGTGACGGGGTGGCGGGTTTCCCGCATCAGTTCGTAAGCGAGGATATTGGCGGCGGCGTCGGAGGAGCCGCGGGCGACGGTGTAGATCGCGCGGAGGTTCGTGAGGTCGGGCAGGGTCACGGGTTGCGCGACAGCGGCGGCGAAGACCTGGGGGGCTTGCGTGATTTCGCGCGCCATGTGCTGTCCGGCGTCGGGGGAGAGGTCGGTCATGGTTGGGTCCGGTCGGCTGTCATGATGAGCGCGTTCCGCGCGTTCCTTTGGTCTCGCCGCCTTGCGCCGGGGGCGCAATGCGGCTCGGGGTGCCTCCGGCGGGGATATTTGGGGACAGATGAATGGGCGAAGGGGGTCATTGGCGCAGGCCTTGGCTGTCGAGCTCGGCCCAGGTGTCGGTGAGGTCCACGACCTGGCCGGTCACGCGGGCCCGGTCGAGGGCGATGGCGGTGATGCCGGCCTCCATCGCGTCGAGGATGGAGACGGGGAGGCTGGCGCTTTCCC
This sequence comes from Rhodobacter calidifons, assembly GCF_011174775.1. GTDB lineage: Bacteria > Pseudomonadota > Alphaproteobacteria > Rhodobacterales > Rhodobacteraceae > Tabrizicola > Tabrizicola calidifons. Next base: position 53,229 of record NZ_JAANHS010000014.1, on the reverse strand, counting down.
CGCGCAGGTAGGCGGTGATGTCGCGGCACATCAGTTGGTCGGCGCCGTAGTGGGCGCCCTTCATCGCGATGCCCTTGGTGTAGTCGTGTTGGGCCAGGGTGCGGCCGTCGCGGGCGGTGACGCGCAGGAAGCCGCGCACGAAGTCGCCTTCGGCCATGCCGTGGGTGCCGATCACGCAGAAGCGGCGGTGTTCGTCGGGGACGTTCAGATTGGTGTGGAAGGCGAGGCTGGCGCCGGTCTCGTATTCGAGGATCGCGGTCTGGAAGTCGATGATGTCGCCGTCGGAGGTGAAGGGATCGTCGGTGGATTCCCAGACGGATTTCTTGACGTGGAAGATCTCGGCCTCGGCATTCGACTTGGGCGCGTTCGCGGGGACAAAGGATTTGCGGCCGCCGAAGCTGGCGACGCGCCGGGGGCGCGAGGCGGTGACCATGTTGTAGATGTCGAGGTCGTGGCAGCATTTCTCCAGCATGAAGCCGCCGGCAAGATCGGTGCGCCGCCGCCAGTCGCGCATGAAGAAGGCGCCGTGATAGGGGGCGATGTGTTCGTTCGCCTCAAGCGAGGTGATCTCTCCCAGCCAGCCTTGCGCCAGGGCGGCGCGAAGGTCCACCATGTGCTGCGAATAGCGCAGGACGAGGCCGACCATCGCGCGGTTCACTCCGCCATGCTTCGCCAGAAGTTGGGCAAGGTCGAGGGTTTCCTCGATGCTGACCACCACGGGCTTTTCGGTGAAGACCTGGACGCCGGCCTCCAGCCCCAGGCGGATCTGGTCGAGGTGGAAGACGTTCGGCGAGAAGACGCAGTAAAGGTCGGGGCGCGCGTCCGACAGCATCGCCTCGATGGAGGGGTAGCGGGGGGTGTCGGTGCCGATCATCTCAAGGTGGGTCGGCTGGGGGTCGTAGTAGCCGACGATCCGGGCTTCCGGCATTTCCTGTTTCAGCGTGGTGAGGACGTGACCGGCCCGCAGGCCGATGCCCGAGGTGACGATGCGCATGGGTCTCTCCTTCTTCAGGCGGCGAGGGCGGGGGCCTGCCGCCGCCGCATCACGCGGCCCTGGGCGTCGAAGACATGGGCATCGGCGGGGGTGAAGGTCAGGCCGACATCCTCGCCTTCGTGGACGGTGGTGTCGCCGGGAAGCGCCGCGCAGAGCTTCAGCCCGTCGGCGAGCATCCCGTAGGCGATGGTCGTGCCGCCCAGGCGTTCCAGGACGCGCAGGCGCATGGCCAGGCCCTGGCCGAGGCGCAGGTTCTCGGGGCGGACACCGACTTCGACGCGGTCGCCGGGGTGGGCGCCAGCGGGATCGACCGGCAGGGTCATCCGGGTGCCGTCATGGAAGTCCACCGTCAGCCCCTCGGCCCCGGTGCCCGCCACGGTGGCCGGGATCAGGTTCATGTTCGGTTGGCCGATGAAGGTGGCGACGAACCGGGTCGCGGGGTGGTGATACAGCTCCATCGGGCTGCCGAACTGTTCGATCCGGCCCTTGTTCAGCACCACGATCCGGTGCGCCATGGTCATCGCCTCGATCTGGTCATGGGTGACATAGACCATGGTGGCGTCGAGGTCGCGCTGGAGGGCGGAAAGTTCCACCCGCATCTCGCCGCGCAGCGCGGCGTCAAGGTTCGACAGCGGCTCGTCGAAGAGAAAGACCTTGGGATTGCGGACGATGGACCGTCCGATGGCCACGCGCTGGCGTTGGCCGCCGGATAGCTGGCCGGGTTTCAGCGCCAGCTTGTCGGTCAGTTGCAGGATGTCGGCGGCGCGGGCGACCTTTGCCTTGACCTCGGCCTCCGGCAGGCGGGCGACGCGCAGAGGGAAGGCGATGTTCTCGAAGATCGACAGGTGGGGATAGAGCGCATAGGACTGGAAGACCATCGAGATGCCCCGGTCCACCGGCGCGGCGTCCGAGACATCCTGCCCGTCGATCAGGATGCGGCCGGAGGTCGCGGCCTCGAGCCCGGCGATGATGCGCAGAAGCGTGGACTTGCCGCAGCCCGAGGGGCCGACGAAGACCACGAATTCCCGGTCGCGGATCGCAAGATCGATGCCGGACAGCACCTTGTGGGCGCCGAAGTCCTTGGTGATCGAGGCAAGTTCAAGCGTGGCCATGGCAGGATCCGTCGGGCTGGAGGAGAAGGGCGGGCCGCCGCCGGGGCGGCCCGCCGCGGTGGCGTTTACTGGATCGCCTTGATGCCTTCCGCCGCTTCGGTGACGGCGGCGTCGATGTCGGTGATCTCGCCCAGGATCACGCCCTGGATCATGTCGGTGAACACCGCCTGAAGCGAGGCGAAGTTGTAGACCATCGGCTCGGGCTTGCCGGTGGGCGTGGTGGCCAGGAACAGCGCCCATTCGGGCTTCTGGTAGTAGAGGTCGGTCATGCCCATTTCCTCGTATTTCTGGATCGGCGGCAGGCCCCATTCCGCGTCCAGGCTGTATTGCGAGGCGCCCGAGGTCAGGTGCGCGGCCAGCTTCATGGCCTCTTCCTCGACGCCCGAGCCCTTGAAGACGGCGATCGAGTCGGTGATCAGGATCGAGCCCGAACCGCCCGAGGGCCCGTGCGGGACCGGACCGGCCTTGTAGTTCTTGGCGGCGTGCTGGCCCATGCCCCAGGGGCCGGTGACATACATGCCGATCTTGTTGTCCTCGAACAGCGCCTGAAGGTTGCCGCGCTCCAGCGCGGTGGCGCCCTCGGCCATCACCGGCACCAGGTCGGCATAAAGTTGCAGCGTCTCGCGCGCCGGGACGTCATCGAACTTGACCTCGCCGGTGACGGTATCGATCACGGTGCCGCCGTTCGAGTACAGGAAGTCCAGGAACATGTGCATCGTGTTGTCGAAATCCTTGCCCGCGATGCCGATGCCCGCGACGCCGGTCTTTTCCTTGATGGTGGCGGCGGCGGCCTTCATCTCGTCCCAGGTCTCGGGCACCTTGCAGTCCAGGCCCGCCTGTTCGAACAGGTCGCAGTTCACGAACATCGCCTTGTTGGAAAACGCGTGCGGGAAGCCCCAGCGCTTGCCGCCGTCCTCGACCGTGGACAGGATGCCGGGCTGGTAGGCGGCTTCCTGTTCCGGCGTCAGCGTGATCGGCAGGATCTGGTCGGCCTTGGACAGCTGTTTCAGGAAGCGCGAGCCGATGTAGGCCAGCGCCGGCGGGTCGCCTGCCGCCGCCATCTGCATGGCCTTTTCGGAACAGGTGCCCCAGGGCAGGAATTCCAGGTTGACCTTGATGCCGGGGTTGGCGGCCTCGAAGGCGGCGACCGAGTCCTTCTCGGCCTGCCGTTCGTCGCCGCACATGATGTAGTGGACATCCTTTGCCAGCGCCGGAAGGGCGGTAGCGCCCATCAGGACAGTGGCAAGCGCCAGTTTGTTCAGGGTCATTCGTAGCCTCCTTGTTGATCGGTCTGTCATTCTTTGACCGCCCCCGCCGTCAGACCGGCGACGAGGTAGCGTTGCAGGAAGAGGAACACGAGAAGCACGGGCGTGATCCCGGTCAGGGCGGCGGCCATCATCATGTTCCACTCCACGTTCTGGTAGCCGATGAACTGGAGGAGGCCGACCGGCAGCGGGTGCAGCTTGCCGTCGCTGTTGAAGGTGACGGCAAACAGGTATTGCTGGGCGTAGGCGGTGATGAAGACGGTGGTCGCCACCACCACAAGGCCCGGACCGGCGAGGGGCAGGATCACCCGGCGCAGCGTGTAAAGCCGCGAGGCACCGTCCATGTAGGCGGCTTCCTCCATTTCCTTCGGGATCTTCTCGAAATAGCCGCGCAGAAGCCAGATGCCGGTCGGGATCAGGAAGGCCACGCCCGGAATGATCATCGCCCAGTAGGTGTTGAGCAGCCCGAGCTGCCGCATCAGCTTGTAAAGCGGGATCAGCAGCACCGCACCGGCGAACATGTTGACCGACAGGAACAGGCCCAGCGACTGCGTCTTGAACGGGAAGTCCAGCCGCGCATAGGCATAGGCGGCGGGCACGATCACGATCATCGCCAGGATCGTCACCGAGGTCGCGATGAAGATCGAGTTCCAGATGTAGCGGCCAAGGTTCGGCACGCGCTCCCACATCCGGGTATAGGCGTCGAAGCTGAAGTCGTCGGACCAGAACTGGTAGGGCGAGCGGAAGATGTGATTGAGCGGCTTCAGCGAGGTCATGAACATCTCGAAGAAGGGCAGCAGGATGAAGGTCAGGAAGACCCCGATCCCCGCATAGATGCCGATCCTCTGCCAGAGGGTGTAGCGGTCCATCATGTCACTTCACCCCGTACTTGCGGTTCACGCGGCCCAGCACCCAGAGGTAGAGCAGGCTGAAAAGGGCGAGCATGATCACGATGATGACCGCGCGCGCCGCGCCCTCGCCGAATTGCAGGTTGGCAATGGCGACCTTGTAGGTGTCGATGATCATCGTGGTGGTGCCGCCGCGGGGGCCGCCCTGGGTGAGGATCCAGATGATCTCGAAGCTGTTGAAGGTCCAGATCGCCGACATCAGGGCCATGGAAACGATGACGGGCATGATCTGGGGAATGGTGATCCGACGGAAACGATACCAGCGGCTCGCGCCATCGACCCAGGCGGCCTCGTAGAGGTCGCGGCTGACGCCCTGCATCGCGGCCAGGAAGAACAGGGTCACCATGGGCGTGCCGACCCAGGCGTCGGTGACGATGGCCGCCCAGAAGGCCGAGTTGCGGTAGGCGAGGAAGGCGAAGGGCCCGTCGGTGAGGCCGATGGCCTGGGCCACCCCGGAGATGATGCCGAAATCGCCGTTGAACAGCCACAGCCAGCCCAGGCAGCCCATGGCGATCGGGATGACCCAGGGCGGCATGATCAGGATGCGGAACAGCGCCTGCCCGGGAACCGCCGCCATCAGCAGGCTGGCGCCGATCAGGCCGAGGATCAGCTTCAGGCTGACCGAGAAGAACATCCAGACGAAGGTCCGCACGATGATCTCGGTGAACTTGCCGCCCTGGAACAGTTTTTCGTAGTTGGCAAGGCCGACATAGTCCTCGCCCGCCAGCGAGGCATTGGTGAAGGACAGCCGGATCGTCTCGACCAGCGGCCAGGCGACGATGGCGACAATGAACAGGACGGCCGGCGCGATCAGGATCCAGGCGAAGGCGCGGTCCGAAAGCGCCTTGCGACGCGTTCTTTGCGGTGCTGCGGTGCCGTCGGCGACCAAGGTCATGCGTCTCCCCCCGCGGTGGTTCGGCCATGTGGCGAATCGACTGGATGGGCTGACCATACCAAAAAAATCTCGAAAAGCTACCAAAATAATACCAAAAGCGACGAAGATAAGCTATTTGTGCATTTTGGGCTTGTTTTTTGCGGATTTTTACGCTCAACCTTTCGGGTGCGGGCCGTCTTGGTTCCATGGAAATAATACCAATCAGGGGGCGACATTGGACGACGATCTTGCGCTTTTCCGCCCCGAGGCCTGGTATCGCGCGGGCCGTGGGCCGCGCTACGAACAGCTTTACCGTCACCTGTCGGCGAGTATCGGGTCGGGCGAGCTTGCGCCCGAGACGCAGCTTCCCCCCGAACGCGAACTGGCGCTGATTGCCGACGTCAGCCGCGTCACCGTGCGTAAGGCCGTCAGCCGGCTGGTCGAGGATGGCGTGCTGGAACAGCGGCGTGGCGCAGGCACCTTCGTCCGGCCCGCGCGGGCGAGGATCGAACAGTCGCTGTCCTCGCTTCTGTCCTTCACCGACTACATGCGCCAGCGCGGCAAGACCTCCTCCAGCCGCATCCTGCGGCGGGGGATCTTCCTGCCCAACCCCGACGAACAGGTGGCCCTGGGCCTGCCGACGGGCGAGGGCGTGGCCCGGGTCGAGCGGCTGCGCTTTGCCGACGACACGCCGCTTGCGCTGGAATGGTCCTCGCTGCCGACCGATGTCCTGCCGGACCCGGAAGTGGTGGAGACCTCGCTTTACGATGTGCTCCGCGCCCGCGGGAAGGCCCCGACGCGGGCGGTGCAGCGGATCTCGGCGGTGAACCTGAACGCGGTGGATGCGCGGCTTCTGATGCTGCCCGACGGGGCGGCGGTGCTGCGGATCGACCGGACGGCCTATCTGCCCACGGGGCGGCCCATCGAGTTCACCCGCGGCCTCTATCGCAGCGACATCTACGATTTCATCGCGGAACTGAGACTGGACCCATCATGAGCCTGACCTTCCGCGCCCGCATCGACGGGCGCCAGATCCACTGCGCGATCGGCGCCGATCGTCCGCTTGCCGCCCCGGTCTTCTGCTTTTCGCTGATGGCCGCGCCGAAGGTGGTGTCGGGCGGAGCGCTGATCCGGCGGGTGGCGGGCTATGCCGAGGTGTCCCTGCCGGACCTTCTGCCGGGGCAGCTGCACGAGGTGGTGCTGGAATATGCCAATCCCGACTACGCCCCGCGCAACCGCGCCTGGCTGCCGCTGGGCGCCTATCTGCGGGTCGGGCGTGACTGTCTGCCCCTGCCGCCCGGTGCCGAGCTTGGAGTGCGCCCGGGCGAAGCTCCGGCGGCCCCGCCGCTGGCGCCGGACCGGTTGCCCCTGGTGCCGCAGCCGACGGACTGGGCGCCGTCCGGCGGGGTGGTGGAGTTCGCCACGGTCGCTCCGGTTGCGGGGCTGGAGGGGGTTGCCGATCTGGCCCTGCGCCTGGGGCTGGCCCCGCTGGTCGGCGCGGGCGGGCGGGCGCTGGCGGTGAGCGAAAGCGCCGATCTGCCGCCCGATGGCTACCGGTTGACGATCGCCGACGGGGGGCTTGCGGTGGCGGTTGGCGGGCCTGCGGGCCTGCACTACGCCGGAATCACGCTTCTGACCCTGCGCGAGACCTGTGGCGGTGCGCTGCCCTGCGGGGTCATCACCGACAGGCCGCGCTTCGGCTGGCGCGGGCAACACCTTGATTGCGCGCGGCATTTCTTCGGGGTGGAGTTCATCCTGCGGCTTCTGGACGTGATGGCGCTGTTGAAGCTGAACCGCTTCCACTGGCATTTCGCCGATGACGAGGCGTTCCGGCTGGAAGTGGAAACGCAGCCGCTGCTCTGGCAGCGCACGGCGTTCCGGGGCGAGGGCGAGCTGGTCCCCGGCGTCTTTGGCGGTGGCATCCGAGCGGGGGGCAGCTATTCCAGGGCTGCTGTGGCAAGGATCCTTGCGCGGGCGCGGGCCTTGCAGATCGAGGTGCTGCCGGAAATCGAGGTGCCCGCCCATTCCCATGCGATGATCCGGGCGGTCCCCGGACTGCGCGACCCCGGCGACAATGGCGAGGAAGTCTCGGTCCAGGGCTATATGGACAACATCGTCAACCCGGCCATGCCGGCGACCTGGGACCTTCTGCTGCCGCTGGCGCGCGAGGTCGCGGGGCTGTTCCCGCTGGGCATGCTGCATCTGGGCGCGGACGAGGCGCCGCCCGGGGCCTGGGACGGCTCGCCCGCCGTGGCGGCGCTGAAGGCGCGCGAGGGGCTGGCCACGTCAGAGGATGTGCAGGGCTGGATGCTGGCGAGGCTTGCCGCAGCGTTGGGGGAAGACGGAGTGCGCGTGGCGGCCTGGGAAGAGGCTGCCAAAGGCTGTCAGGGCGGGATCGGGAACGGGGCGCTGCTGTTCAGCTGGACCGGGCAGGGACCGGGGGTCGCAGCCGCCCGGCGCGGGCATGAGGTGGTGATGTGCCCGGCGCAGAACGTCTATTTCGACCTGGCGCACAGCGGTGATCCTGATGACTGGGGTGCGGCATGGGCGGGGTTCGTGTCTCTGGAACGGACCGTGGACTGGGACCCGGTCCCTGCGGGGGCCGAGGACATCGCGCCCCGGGTCGCCGGGGTCCAGGCGTGCCTCTGGGGTGAGGTCATCGTGCAGGACGATCAGGCCGAGGCCATGATCGCGCCCCGCATCCTCGGCGTCGCAACCAAGAGCTGGGAGCCGAAGGGCCGTACCGGCGGGGCCGCCCTGCGCGCGCTGGCCGGGGTCTATGGTCCGCTGTTCGACCGGATCGGCTGGCGGCGGCATCGCGGGGCCTGAGCCGTGGCGCGCAGGTGACGACGACCCGCCCTGCGCGGCGAGGAGACGCAGTCGATCGAGGCGCCGTCAGTCGGTCAGATGCCGCGCGGCTTCCTTGCGGGCGAAGGGCTTCAGTTTGGGCCCCTGCGCGGTCAGGAAGGCCCGCGTCGCCTCGGCGTCGTGCTTCGACAGATCCCGCAGCCACCAGGCGACAGCCTTCTGGATGAACCAGTCGTGATCCGAGGCCAGCGTCTCGCACCATCCCAGCACGCGGGCGCGGATGGCAAGATCCCGGTCCTTGGGAAAGTTCTGCTTGGTCCAGGGCAGGGTCATCACCAGGGCGGCGCGGCGGGTCCACATGTGCGGGCTGGCGATCCAGGTCTCGACCGTGTCGATCCGGGCCGGATCGGCGACCAGCCGTTTCTGCCCGGCGATGGAGGCGTGATCGGCCAGCGCCCAGCCGTCGAAATCGGGCACCCATGAGACGATCAGGTCCCATGCCGCCTGGTCGGGCCGGATGCGCGCCTGGGTCAGCAGTTTCGCGCCCGCCACTCGGGCCTCATGGATGTTCGTGCGCCAGAGATCAGCGGCAAGGGCGATCCGGTCGTCCAGCGAAAGCTCCGCCCGCCAGCGGTCGGTCAGGTCTTCGATCTGCGGCATCGGGACGCCCAGATAGCGGCGCGAGACCTTGTGATAGGCCGCCATCTCGGCCGCCTTTGCAGGGTGGGTCAGCGCCTCAAGCTCGGCAAGCGCGGTCATAGGAGCCTCCATTCCGCCCTTACCTGCCAGCCTTGCGGCCCGAGGGCAAGTCAGCGACGGATCACGAAGCGGACCGAAGCCACGGCCAGTCCGGCGCGGGTGACCACGGCGTCGTTGACAATCGTCCCGTCGGGCAGACCGTAGATGATGTCCTGAAATCCCAGACGATTGACGCCCGAAGGTGATCGGAAATCCGCGGTGTAGGACAGCCGGATCAGGCCTTCTTCCTCGGTCACGCGCGCCTCGCCCACGGTATCCTCGCGCCTGCCGGTCCAGCGGCCCGGGCCGGTTTCACGGAAGACCCAGGTCAGGCGGTCGCTCTGGCCGTCGTCGTAGAGGAAATCCTCGACCACGGTCAGGACCCGCGCGCCTGCCCGGCCCGTGACGCGCCCGTTCAGCCGCGCGGAAAAGCGGCGTTCGTCCCCGGTCAGCCAGACCCGGAAATGCCCCCGGCCGGTGCTGCGCCCCTCAAAGGCCGAGACCAGGGTGAGCGGCCGGGTGGGGCCCGCCGGCGGGGCCGGTGTTGCGGCACAGGCCGCCAGGGGCAGGGCGGCGAGGCCGAGAAGAAGGGTTCTGCGCTGCATGCCGGGCTCCGTTTCTCAGGATACGAAGGCCGCGCAGGGCTGGATCAGGGGCGCGGAGTTTTCGAAAACTCCGCGCCGATTTCTTCGAAGAAATCGGCCCCTATTCCACGGTCACCGATTTCGCAAGATTGCGCGGCTGGTCCACATCCGTGCCCTTCGCGACGGCCGTGTGATAGGCCAGCAGTTGTGCCGGCACGGCATAGAGGATCGGCGCCCAGAGCGGCTCGACCCCCGGCAGGGTCAGGGTCTTCCAGGTGCCCTTGCCGGTTTCGGCCACGCCCTCGGCGTCGGACAGGAGCAGCACCTTGCCGTTGCGCGCCATGACCTCCTGCATGTTCGACACGGTCTTGTCGAACAGCGCATCCTTCGGGGCCAGCACGATCACCGGCACGGCGGCGTCGATCAGGGCGATGGGCCCGTGCTTCAGTTCACCCGATGCGTAACCTTCGGCGTGGATATAGCTGATTTCCTTCAGCTTCAGCGCACCTTCCAGTGCCAGTGGGAACATCGGGCCGCGGCCCAGGAACAGGATGTCCTGCGCCTTCGCCAGTTCCTCGGCCACCCGCGCGATCGGATCGGAAAGCGCAAGCGCCGCGTTCATCAGACCCGGCACCGACCGCAGCGACTGAAGCTTCGCCGCCAGCGCGTGCGGGTCGATCCGACCGTGATCCTGCGCCGCCTTCAGCGCCATCAGCGCCAGGACCGTCAGCTGGCAGGTGAAGGCCTTTGTCGAGGCGACCCCGACCTCCACCCCGGCCAGGATCGGCAGCGCAAGGTCGCTTTCCCGCGCGATCGACGAGGTCGGCACATTGATGACCGATACCACCTTCGCCACCTTGTCGCGGACGTGGCGCAGCGCGGCCAGCGTATCGGCGGTCTCGCCCGACTGGCTGACGAAGATCGCCATCGAGGCCGGTGACAGCACCGGGTCGCGGTAGCGGAACTCGGACGCGATGTCGATGTCGGCGGGCAGCCCGGCGATCTGTTCGAACCAGTATTTCGCAACGTGGCAGGCATAGGAGGCAGTGCCGCAGGCGACCAGCGTCACGCGGTCAATGCCCTTGAAATCAAGGGCTTCGGGCAGACGCAGCGCGCCATCGGCCGAGGTGTAATGCTTCAGCGCATCGGCAATGACCACGGGCTGCTCGGCGATTTCCTTGGCCATGAAATGCTTGTAGCCGGCCTTTTCGATGCGCGTAGCATCCAGCTGGATCCGAGTCTCGGCCCGGTTGGCACGGCGGTTCTCTGCGTCGTAGATCTCGGCCCCCGCGCGGGTGATGACGGCCCAGTCGCCTTCCTCCAGATAGGTGATCCGGTCGGTCATCGGGGCCAGCGCGATGGCGTCCGAGCCCACGAACATCTCGCCCTCGCCCCAGCCGATGGCCAGCGGAGAGCCCTTGCGGGCGGCGATCATAAGGTCGTCATGGCCGTCGAACAGGAAGCAGAGCGCGAAGGCCCCGTGCAGGCGGGCCAGCGTGTCCTTCGCGGCCTCGACCGGCGCGGCGCCGCGGTCCATCGCGCGCTTGACCAGAAGGACGATGGTTTCGGTGTCGGTCTCGGATTCCTGCACATAGCCGTCTGCGGCCAGTTCGGCGCGCAGGTCGCGGAAGTTCTCGATGATGCCGTTGTGGACGACCGCCACCCCGCCCGCGCGGTGCGGGTGGGCGTTGGCAACAGTCGCCGCGCCGTGGGTGGCCCAGCGGGTGTGGCCAATGCCGGCCTTTCCGGCCAATGGGTTATGGACCAGAAGGTCGGACAGGTTGACCAGCTTGCCGACCGCCCGGCGGCGGTCCAGCTTGCCCGCGTTCACGGTGGCGATCCCGGCACTGTCATAGCCCCGGTATTCCAGCCGTTTCAGCGCCTCGACCAGAAGCGGGGCCGCTTCGTGATTGCCCAGCACCCCTACAATACCGCACATTTCTAATGCCCCTTTGCCTTCGTAGCCTTTATGGATTTCAACTTTTCGAACATCCTGGTCGCAAGACCGGGTTTGATGACCTGCCTTGCGCGCCCGATGGCCACCGCTTCGGCGGGCACGTCCTCGGTGATGACCGACCCCGAGGCCGTCAGCGCCCCGTCGCCCACCGTGACCGGGGCCACCAGCATCGTGTCCGATCCGATGAAGGCCCGCTTGCCGATCACGGTGCGGTGCTTCCTCACGCCGTCGTAGTTGCAGGTCACGGTGCCCGCGCCGATGTTGGTGTGTTCGCCGATGTCCGCGTCGCCGATATAGGTCAGATGGCCGACCTTCACGCCTTCGTCGAGGATGGCGTTCTTGATCTCGACGAAGTTGCCGACATGCACATCCTCGGCCAGTTCCGCGCCGGGGCGGAGGCGGGCGAAGGGGCCGACGGTGGCGCCGCGGCTGATGTGGCAGCCTTCCAGATGGCAGAAGCCCTTGATCTCGGCCCCGGATTCCACGGTGACGCCGGGACCGAACAGGACGTTCGGGCCGATGATCGCGTCGCGGCCGATATGGGTATCCAGCGCGAAGAACACGGTTTCGGGCGCTGTGAGGGTGACGCCGTTCTCCAGCGCCTCGGCCCGGGCGCGGGCCTGGAAGGCGGCTTCGGCCTCGGCCAGCTGTTGCCTTGTGTTTACGCCCAGGGTTTCGGCCTCGTCACAGAGGACGACCCCGGCGCTCAGGCCGCGGCTGCGGGCCAGTTCCACGATGTCGGTCAGGTAGTATTCGCCCGCCGCGTTGTCGTTCTTCACCTCGGCGATGAGGGAGAAGAGGGTTCTTGCTTCGGCGCAGACGACGCCGGAGTTGCACAGGGTGACGGCGCGTTCTTGGGGTGTGGCGTCCTTGAATTCGCGGATGGCAAGGAGTTCGTCGCCCCGGGTCAGCAGGCGGCCGTAGCGGCCGGGGTCCCGCGCGTGGAAGCCGAGGATGACGACCGCGTGGCGCGCCCGGGCGTCGAGCATGGCGCGCAGGGTCTCCTCGCGGATGAGGGGGGTATCGGCGTAGAGGACGATCGCCTCGCCCGGCGCGTCGGCAAGCAGGGGGGCGGCCTGGGCCACCGCATGGGCGGTGCCGAGCTGGGGGTCCTGGACGACGGTCTCGACGGCTTCGGAAAAGGCGGTGGCAGAGGCCGCGACGGCCTCGGCCCCGTGGCCGGTCACGACCACGATGCGGGAAGGGTCCAGCCGGTGGGCCGTCGCCAGCGCGTGATGGAGGAGGGGGGCGGCGGCGACCTGGTGCAGGACCTTGGGCAGGTCGGAATTCATCCGGGTGCCTTGTCCGGCGGCCAAAACGATGACTGAAACCTGCATTCTTGCCCTTCCAATGTGTCGGCGCCCGTTTTACCCCCGTGGCGAAGGGTGGCAAGGGGCCGCGCTTCACGACAGGTTACAGGACTGCCAAACATGCGCTGTGTCGTATTCGATCTGGACGGAACTTTGGCGGACACCTCGCTGGATCTGCTGGCGGCGGCGAATGCGGCGTTGCCACGGGCGGTGCTGGGGCCGCAGGATGCCCTGACAGCGTTCCATGGCGGGCGGGCGATGCTGCGGCTGGGGTTCACCCGGCTGGGGATGGACTGGTCCGAGGCGGATGTGGATGCGGGCTATCCGGTGCTGCTGGAGGCCTACCGGGCGGGGATCGCCACGCATACCCGGCTCTATCCCGGCGCGATGGAGGCGGTGGAGGCCTTGAAGGCGGGGGGCTTCGCGGTGTCGGTCTGCACGAACAAGCCGGAGGCATTGGCAGAGCTTCTGCTGGCCGAGCTTGGGGTGCGGGGGGCCTTCGGGGCTCTGGTCGGGGCGGATACCTTTCCGGTCCGGAAGCCCGATCCCGTCCCTTACCGGGCGGCGGTGGAGCGGGCCGGGGGGGTCGTGGGGCGGTCGATGCTGGTGGGGGATACCGAGACGGACGCGAAGACCGGGGTGGCGGCGGGGGTGCCGGTGGTCCTTGTTACCTTCGGGCCGGAGGGGGCGGGCGTTTCCCGGTTCCGGCCGGCGGCGCTGCTGGACCGGTTCGAGGACCTGCCGGGGCTGGCGGGGCGGCTGCTGACGTGACCGCGCCGCGCGCGGCGCCTGTTACCGTGCACGGAAAATCAATGGCTTGTCTGCGGGCATTCAGGTCTGGTTAACCTTTTCGGGCGGTGGGTCGGCCTGCGCCGAAGGGGCGCAGAACGGCCCACCATACGCGACATGGTCCGGGGGCTGACAGGACGGTTCCGGGTGCAGAGGCTGTCGGATCGAGCGCCTGACGGCGCAAGCCCTTGTCTCGCCTCTGGCCTTTGGCCAACCGGCTCGGGCCGTGCCTCAGGCGGGGATATTCGGCGAAGGGAAGGGGCGGCGAAGAGTGGGACGTCGCCCCGCGCCCCTTTGACAGTCGCTGCGCCGACCCATAGGGTCGCGGCCATGACCGAGGCCTCCGACATCCCTGCCGATCCGGCGCCGGAGGCGCCTAGGGCGGTCAGCCGCCATGCGGTGACCTTCGTGCTGATCACGGTCTTTCTGGACATGGTGGGCTTTGGCCTCATCATGCCGGTCCTGCCGAAGCTGATCGAGGATGTGGGCCATGTCGATATCGCCCGGGCGGCGGTGATCGGCGGCTGGATGTTCGCGGCGTTTTCGCTGGCCCAGTTCCTCTTTGCGCCGCTGATGGGCAACCTGTCGGATCGCTTCGGGCGCCGCCCGCTCTTGCTGCTTGCGATCTTCGGGCTGGGGATGGACTTCATCCTGATGGCGCTGGCGCCCTCGCTGGAATGGCTGTTCGCAGGACGGGTCATCGCCGGGGTCTGCGGCGCAAGCTGGATCATCGCCAGCGCCTACATCGCCGATGTCACCGCGCCCGACGACCGCGCCAAGGCTTACGGCTACATGGGCGCGGCCTTTGGCGTGGGCTTCGTGATCGGCCCCGCGATCGGCGGGCTTCTGGGAGAGCTGGGGCCGCGCGTGCCGTTCTGGGTGGCGGCGGGCATTTCCCTGCTTAATTTCGTCTACGGCTGGTTCGTGCTGCCGGAATCGCTGGCCCCCGGGAACCGCCGCCCGTTCGAGCTGTGGCGGGCCAATCCCTTCGGCGCCTTCCGGGTCTTTGCGACCTACAGGGGCGTCCTGCCGATGGTGCTGGTCATGGGCCTGTTCTTCTTTTCCACCAGCGTCTATCCGGCGATCTGGGCCTTCTGGGGGATCGCCAAGTTCGGCTGGTCCGAGGCGATGGTGGGGGCGACGCTGGCGGTCTTCGGGCTGATCGCAGGGGGCTTCCAGGGGCTGCTGACCGGCCCTGCGACCAAGCGGTTCGGCGAGTGGACCGTGGCGCTGTTCGGGCTGGTCTGTGCCACGCTGGTGGTGCTGGGCTATGGCTTTGTAGGCTCGCTGGGCGCGGTGATCGCGTTGATGATCCTGCACGGGCCGGAAGGCTTTGTGCATCCGTTGATGACGACGCTGCTGACCAGGCGCGTGCCCGAGGATGCGCAGGGCGAGTTGCAGGGCGGGATTTCGGCCGTGACCAATGTGGCGATGCTGTTCGGCACCGTTTTCTTTGCCTTCGTCTTCGGGCATTTCTGGGCGGAGGGCCGCGCCTGGCGGTCGACGGATGTGGCCTTCTGGGTGGCGGCGGGGTTCCTGGCGCTGACCACCGTGCTGTTCCTGATCCTCAAGAGGTCCGAAAAGGCATGACCGAGCGTTTCACCGGCAGTTTCACCCAGCAGGAGCCGATCCCCGAGGCCGGGATCGAGGCCGCGCTGGCGGTGCTGCGGCACGGGCGGCTGCACCGTTACAACACGGCGCCCGGTGAAATCGCGGAAACGGCTTTGCTTGAGGAGGAGTTCGCGGCCTATCTGGGCGCGAAATACTGCCTTGGGCTGGCGTCCGGCGGGGCGGCGATGGCCTGTGCCCTGCGGGCCTTGCAGGTGAAACCGGGCGAGCCGGTCCTGTCCAACGCCTTCACGCTGGCCCCGGTGCCGGGGGCGATTGCCTCGCTGGGGGCAAGGCCGGTGCTTGTCGAGGTGACGGAGGATCTGACCATCGACCTTGCGCATCTGGAGGCGCAGGCGAAGGCCTCGGGCGCGCGGGTGCTGCTGCTGTCGCACATGCGCGGGCATGTCTGCGACATGGAGGCGCTGATGGCCCTGTGCGACCGGCTGGGTGTGCAGGTGATCGAGGATTGCGCGCATACGATGGGGGCCAGGTGGAAGGGCGTGCCCTCGGGGCGGCACGGGGCGATCGGCTGCTATTCGACGCAGACCTACAAGCATATGAACAGCGGCGAGGGCGGGTTTCTGGTGACCGATGACGCCGAGCTTGCCGCGCGGGCGGTGCTCTTGTCGGGGTCCTACATGCTGTATGCCCGGCACCGCGCGGCGCCCCCGCCGGAGGTGTTCGAGCGGCTGAGGCTGGAGGTGCCGAACGTCTCCTCCCGGATGGACAACCTGCGCGCGGCGATCCTGCGGCCTCAGGTGGCGATGCTGGATGAGAGGCGGGCGCGGTGGCGGGCGCTTTATGAGGGGATGGAGCGGGGCCTGGCGGGCGCGCCGGGTGTCCGGCTGATCCCAAGGCCGCAGCATGAGGACTACATGGGGTCAAGCTTTCAGTTCCTGCTGCCGGGATGGGAAGCGGCTCGGGTGGCGGGTTTCGTCGCGGGGGCAGCGGCGCGGGGGGTGGAGCTGAAGTGGTTCGGGGCAGCGGAACCGGCGGGCTTCACCAGCCGCTATGCGCATTGGCACTATGCCGCGCCGGAGCCGCTGCCGCAGACCGACCGGGTGCTGGCCGGGCTGATCGACATGCGGCTGCCGTTGACCTTCGCCACCGATGACGTGGACCAGATCGCCCGGATCATCGCGGAGGAGGCGGCGCGGGCCTTGGCGGCCAAGGCTCTGGCCCCGGTGGCGGCTCCGGTCGCGGACTGATGGGCTGGCTTTTCCGTCCGGCCCGGCCGGCAGGACCGCTGGTGCGCGGGCTGCGGCGGCTGGCCGATCCGCGCTTCTATCTCAAGTCGGTGATCGTGCTGGGTCTGGGCGGGCTGGTGCTGGTGCCGACCGTTGCCGACCTGGTGAATGCGGGCATGAAGACGGTGGCCAGTGCCCAGGGCGATTGCCGGATCCTGCGGGTGGTGGACGGGGATACCCTGTCGCTGATCTGCCCCGAGGACGGCATGGTCAGCGCGCGGCTTCTGGGCTTCGACACGCCCGAGAAGTTCGCGCCGAAATGCCTGGCCGAGTTCATCGCGGCCGAGAAGGCTGCCTGGGCGCTGCGGACGCTGATCCAGAAGGCGGACCGGCTGTCGCTAAAGCGGCAGGGCACGGACCCGTACGGCCGGATGCTGGTGCGGCTGGAGCTGGACGGGGTTGACGTCGCCCGCGCGATGATCCGGGCAGGCCACGGGCGCCAGTACGGCGGCGGGTTGCGGGGAACCTGGTGCTGAGGGGCAGGGCGGAATTTCCGACCAAAACACTTGGTTTGCTGGATTTTCTGCACCCGCAGGGCCGGGAATCTGCCCCGGCTTCGGTTGACCCCGGCAGGGCCGCAGAGTAAACGGGCGGGGAGACGAAGCGGGCCGGAGACGGTCTGCCTTGCAAGCGCGCCGCAAGCCATCAAGGAGCCCCTCGTGGACCTCATCCTCCGAGAGTATCTGCCTATTCTCATCCTTCTGGCGGTCGCCGTCGGACTGGGACTTGTCCTGATCCTGGCCGCCGCCGTCCTGGCCGTCAGGAACCCGGACCCCGAAAAGGTCAGCGCCTACGAATGCGGCTTCAACGCCTTCGACGACGCGCGGATGAAGTTCGACGTGCGGTTCTACCTGGTGTCGATCCTGTTCATCATCTTCGACCTGGAAGTGGCGTTCCTCTTCCCCTGGGCCGTGGCATTTGGCGACATGAGCATGGCGGCATTCTGGTCTATGATGCTGTTCCTGGGCGTCCTGACGGTCGGGTTCGCCTATGAATGGAAGAAAGGGGCCCTGGAATGGGAGTGATGGCAGGAGCCAACACGGCCGGAGGCGACCACGAGGTCGCCGTTCAGGCGTTGAATCGCGAGCTTCAGGACAAGGGCTTCATCCTGACGTCCACCGAGGACATCATCAACTGGGCGCGGATCGGCAGCCTGCACTGGATGACCTTCGGTCTGGCCTGCTGCGCGGTCGAGATGATGCATACCAGTATGCCGCGCTATGACCTCGAACGCTTCGGCACCGCGCCGCGCGCCTCGCCGCGGCAGTCGGATCTGATGATCGTGGCGGGCACGCTGACCAACAAGATGGCCCCGGCGCTGCGCAAGGTCTATGACCAGATGCCGGAACCGCGCTATGTGATCAGCATGGGCTCCTGCGCCAACGGGGGCGGCTACTATCACTACAGCTATTCGGTGGTGCGCGGTTGTGACCGGATCGTCCCGGTCGATATCTACGTCCCCGGCTGCCCGCCCACGGCCGAGGCGCTGCTGTACGGCATCCTTCAGTTGCAGCGGAAGATCCGCCGCACCGGCACCCTGGTGAGGTAAGCCCCATGTCCGAAGCCCTGACCGAACTTGCCGGCTATATCGAGCTGAAGCAGCCCGAGGCTGTCGTCTCGACCACCATCGCCTTCGGCGAATTGACCGTGGTGGCGAATCTGGCGAACCTTGAGGCGCTGGTGGAGTTCCTGCGCGACGATGCCTCTTGCCGGTTCTCCACTCTGGTGGACATCACGGCGGTCGATCACCCTGAACGGCCGCAGCGGTTCGACGTGGTCTATCACTTCCTGTCGATGTACCGGAACCACCGCATCCGCGTGAAGGTCGCCGTGCGCGAGGAAGAGATGGTGCCGTCGATCACCGACCTGCACCCCAGCGCCAACTGGTTCGAGCGGGAGGTGTTCGACATGTTCGGCATCCTGTTCTCGGGCCACCCGGACCTGCGGCGCATCCTGACCGACTATGGTTTCCGGGGCTATCCGCTGCGCAAGGACTTTCCGACCACCGGCTACACCGAGGTGCGCTATGACGAGGCGCTGAAGCGCGTCGTCTACGAGCCGGTGAAGCTGGTGCAGGAATACCGGCAGTTCGATTTCATGAGCCCCTGGGAAGGGGCGGACTATATCCTTCCGGGAGACCAGAAGGCGGAGGCCAAGTGATGGCCCGCGACCGCAGGGGAGCAAACTGATGGACGGCGACATCCGGCGCAACAGCTATGATGACGGGTCGGTGGACCTGGAGACCGGCGAACAGCGCATCCGCAATTTCAACATCAACTTCGGGCCCCAGCACCCGGCGGCGCATGGTGTGCTGCGGCTGGTGCTGGAGCTGGACGGCGAGATCGTCGAACGCTGCGACCCGCATATCGGCCTCTTGCATCGCGGCACCGAGAAGCTGATGGAAAGCCGCACCTATCTTCAGAACCTGCCCTATTTCGACCGGCTGGACTATGTGGCGCCGATGAATCAGGAGCACGCCTGGTGTCTGGCGATCGAGCGGCTGACCGGGACGGTCGTGCCGCGCCGCGCCAGCCTGATCCGGGTGCTGTTCTGCGAGATCGGGCGGGTGCTGAACCACCTTCTGAACGTGACCACGCAGGCGATGGACGTGGGCGCGCTGACCCCGCCGCTCTGGGGCTTCGAGGAACGCGAGAAGCTGATGGTCTTCTACGAGCGCGCCTGCGGGGCGCGGCTTCACGCGGCCTATTTCCGCCCCGGCGGGGTGCATCAGGACCTGACGCCGCAGCTGATCGACGACATCGACGCCTGGGCCGAGGCTTTCCCCAAGGTGCTGGACGATATCGACGGGCTTCTGACCGAGAACCGCATCTTCAAGCAGCGCAATGCCGATATCGGCGTGGTGACCGAAGCGGATGCGCTGGCCTGGGGCTATTCCGGCGTGATGGTGCGCGGGTCGGGTCTGGCCTGGGACCTGCGCCGCGCCCAGCCCTATGAGTGCTACGACGAATTCGACTTCAAGATTCCGGTCGGCAAGAACGGCGACTGCTATGACCGCTATCTCTGCCGCATGGCCGAGATGCGGGAATCGACCAGCATCATCCGCCAGGCCTGCGCCAAGCTGCGGGTGGAGAAGGGCGACGTGCTGGCGCGCGGCAAGATCACCCCGCCGAAGCGGGCCGAGATGAAGACCTCGATGGAGGCCTTGATCCACCACTTCAAGCTCTACACCGAAGGGTTCCATGTGCCTGCGGGCGAGGTCTATGCCGCGGTCGAGGCGCCGAAGGGCGAGTTCGGGGTCTATCTGGTGGCCGACGGGACCAACCGGCCCTATCGGGCCAAGATCCGCGCGCCGGGCTATCTGCATCTTCAGTCGATGGACTGGATCTGCAAGGGCCACCAGTTGGCCGACGTCAGCGCCATCATCGGCACGATGGATGTCGTGTTCGGGGAGATCGACCGCTGATGCCGGACGTCACGATCAATCTGTGGACCCTGATCCTGGGCGCGGCTGCGGGCCTGGCCGGGGTCGTTGGGTCCCGCTATGGCCACAAGCTGGTCATGGGCGCCGTCTCGGGCGCCGTGGCTGCCGTGGTCCTGACTTTCGCCAGAGGATATTTCTGAGCCATGCTGCGCCGTCTTCACAAGGACCAGCCCGAGAGTTTCGCCTTCACCCCGGCGAATCTGGAGTGGGCCAAGGCCCAGATCACCAAATATCCCGAGGGCCGACAGGCGAGCGCGATCATCCCGCTGTTGTGGCGCGCGCAGGAGCAGGAGGGGTGGCTTAGCCGCCCCGCGATCGAATATGTCGCCGACATGCTGGGGATGCCCTATATTCGCGCGCTGGAGGTGGCGACCTTCTACTTCATGTTCCAGTTGCAGCCCGTGGGCTCGGTCGCGCATGTGCAGATCTGCGGCACGACCTCCTGCATGATCTGCGGCGCCGAGGAGCTGGTGGCGGTGGCGAAAGAGCTGATCGCGCCGACGCCGCATACGCTGTCGGCCGACGGCAAGTTCTCGTGGGAAGAGGTCGAGTGCATGGGGGCCTGTGCCAACGCGCCGATGGCCCAGATCGGCAAGGACTATTACGAGGACCTGACGGCCGAGAAGCTGCGCGCTCTGATCGGGCGGTTCCGCAACGGCGAGGTCCCGGTGCCGGGGCCGCAGAACGGGCGCTATGCCTCGGAGCCCCTGGGCGGGCTGACCAGCCTGAAGGAATACGAGGCGGGCCGGAACCCCCATAACGCCAGCGTGCAGGCGGCGGTGGAGCTGAAGGATACGGTCAAGCGGATCGACGGGACCGAAGTGCCGCTGCGGACGCCTTGGCTGGGCGGGGCGGCAAAGCCGGTCAAGGCCGAGCCCATGCCTGCGGCCAAGCCCGCGCCGAAGCCGAAGGCCGAAACGGCGCCTGCGCCTGCGGCAACGGTGGGAAAGAAGCCCAGGGCTCTGAAGGCCGCGCGCAAGGGCAAGCCGGATGACCTGAAGCTGATCCTCGGGATCGGGCCCAAGCTGGAACAGCTGTGCCACAAGCTGGGTTTCTTCCATTTCGACCAGATCGCCGCCTGGACTGAGGAGGAGATCGCCTGGGTCGACGAGAATCTGGAAGGCTTCAAGGGCCGGGTCAGCCGCGACCGTTGGGTGGCCCAGGCCAGGATCCTTGCGGCGGGCGGCAGTGTCGAAGAGGCCGAGGCGGCAGCGCGCGGCTGAAGGTGTCTTGTGAGTGCCCGGGTCCGGCCAAGGTCGGGCCGGACGGGTGACATGGGGTAGGCGGATGCGGGAAGAGGACGACGACACGACGATCGGAAGGGGCGGCTGGGGGCTGGTTGTGGCCTCGGGCCTCATCTTCTTTGTCGTCCTGCGCTTTGTCTTGGACTACATGCTGTTCCCGTCGCTTGCCTTTGCCCTGGCCATCGCGCTGATCGTGCTTCTGGTCCTTCACCGGCTGGCGGTCGCGGTGAACCGGTACGATGCCGCCGAGGCCGCGCGGCAGGTGCGCCGGATTGTCCCGGCCTCGGCCCTGTCGGAAGGCACGACCCGCGTCAGCGGCATCGAAGGCGCGCAGGCCTCGCCCGTGGTGGCGGTGCCGGTGCGCCCCGAGGCGGCTTCGCCGGCTTCGCAGCGCCCGGCTGCGACGGTGACGCCGCTTGCCAAGCTTGATGCCGCCCCGATCATCCTCCCGCGCCCGGTCGAGCCGGTGCCGCCGGCCGCCGCCCGGCCGGTGCAACAGGCCCCGTCCGTCCCGGACCAGGCTGCCCCGGCGGCGGAGGAACTCCCCCCGTTGCCGCCTGCACCCGCTGCAAAGCAACCTGCCGCGAAACCGAAGGCCGAACCGAAGTCTGGCACCAAGGCGGCAGCCGGCGGCAAGACCGCTGCCGGAACCTCCGCAAGGGCCGCAAAGGCCGCCGCGCCGGCGGCAAAGCCGGCGGCCGGGTTCAAGGGCAAGGCCGAACTCAAGGCGGAGGCCGCGGCCGCGCCTGGGGCAAAGGCGGTGCCGGTCACCGATGCGGCGCCTGTGGCTGCGCCCAGGACCAAGGCGGCGAAGCCGAAGGCCTCGCCCCGGGCGAAGGCCGCGAAGGCCCCGGCTTCGGGTCTGGTCCGGCTGACCGCGCCGCGCGGGGGCAAGGCCGACGATCTGAAGCTGATCGACGGAGTGGGCCCGGCGCTGGAGCGGCTGGTCAACAGTCTGGGCTTCTATCATTTCGACCAGATCGCCGCCTGGACCGATGCCGATGTGGCGCTGGTCGATGCCGAGCTGAAGTCGTTCAAGGGCCGCGTGACGCGGGACAAATGGGTGATCCAGGCGAAGATCCTGGCCGAAGGAGGAACTGTGGAAGAGGCGGCCGCCGCAGCCGCAAAGGCGTGACGGCCAGAGGAAGCAACGCGGAAACCGGGATCGCCGGCCCGCCCGAACGGGAGTGACATGGAATGCGCAGTGCAGAGAACCTGAATGCCCCCTGGCTGGGCGGCTGGATCATCGGGGCGGCGGCGGGGCTGGTGGCCTTTGCCGCGCTGATCATCATCGGCAAGTTCGATTACACGCCGGCCGCGGCCATCGGGATCGTGGTGGCGCTGCTGGCCGGTATGATCCTCGGGATGCCCTGGGGCGCGGGACCCTCTGGCCCGGTGGCGCAAGCTTCGGGCGCGGCGGCTGCGGCTGCGGCTGCGGCACCGGTGCCCGCGGCACCCGTTGCGGCACAAGGCCCCGCTGCCGCGCCGGCAACCCCGGCCGCCTTCGCCGCGATGCCGGCCGAGGCGCATGCCGGGCCGGAACGGCTTTCGGCGCCGCGCGGCGGCAAGGCTGACGACCTGAAGGAGATCGAGGGCATCGGCCCGGCGTTGGAAAAGCTGGTTAACGAACTTGGCTTCTACCACTTCGCGCAGATCGCGAGCTGGACGGAGGACGATGTGGCCTGGGTCGATGCCAACCTCAAGGGCTTCAAGGGCCGCGTGACCCGCGACAAATGGGTGGCGCAGGCGAAGATCATCGTGACCGAAGGGCTTGAGGCGTTCCGCGAACGCGCCAAGACCAACAACTACTGAGACCCCGGAAGGCTGACCCCCATGCAGACCCGTCCCGACCCGGCAGAGCTTCAGCGCGCGCGACAGGCGCGGCTGGTGGCGATTGTCCTGGCCGGGACGATGGTTGTCTGGATGGGGGCGCAGTGGCTGGGCGGACAACTCGGGTTGGAGGCGCGCTATGTGTTCCTCTTCGACCTTCTGGCCATCGCGGGCTTTGTCTGGGCCCTGGTGGTGACGTATCAGATCTGGCGCGGACGCCAGGGTTAGGAAGACCAAATGCTCAAGGATCAGGACCGCATTTTCACCAATCTCTACGGGATGCATGACCGCAGCCTGAAGGGCGCGATGAAGCGCGGACATTGGAACGGCACCGCCGAGATCATCAAGCGCGGGCGCGACACGATCATCGAGCAGGTCAAGGCCTCGGGCCTGCGCGGTCGGGGCGGCGCGGGCTTTCCGACCGGGCTGAAGTGGTCGTTCATGCCGAAACAGTCGGACGGACGGCCGTCCTATCTGGTGGTGAACGCCGACGAATCCGAGCCCGGCACCTGCAAGGACCGCGAGATCATGCGCCATGATCCGCACACGCTGATCGAGGGCTGCCTGATCGCCAGTTTCGCGATGGGGGCGAACACCTGCTACATCTACATCCGCGGCGAATACATCCGCGAGCGCGAGGCGTTGCAGGCCGCGATCGACGAATGTTACGATGCGGGCCTGCTGGGCAAGAACGCCGCGAAATCGGGCTGGGACTTCGACCTGTATCTGCACCACGGGGCAGGGGCCTATATCTGCGGCGAGGAAACCGCCCTTCTGGAAAGCCTGGAAGGCAAGAAGGGCATGCCCCGGATGAAGCCGCCCTTCCCGGCGGGAAGCGGCCTTTACGGCTGCCCGACCACGGTGAACAACGTGGAGAGCATCGCCGTGGTGCCCACGATCCTGCGCCGGGGGCCGGACTGGTTCGCCAGCTTCGGGCGTCCGAACAACACCGGGACCAAGCTGTTCGGCATCTCGGGCCATGTGATGAAACCCTGCGTCGTCGAAGAGGCGATGTCGATTCCGTTGAAGGAATTGCTGGACCGCCATTGCGGCGGGGTCCGGGGCGGCTGGGACAACATCAAGGCGGTGATCCCCGGCGGGTCCTCGGTGCCTTTGCTGACCAAGGAACAGTGCGACGACGCGATCATGGATTTCGACTGGCTGCGCGAGCAGCGGTCGGGTCTGGGCACGGCGGCGGTGATCGTGATGGACAAGTCCACCGACGTCATCAAGGCGATCTGGCGGCTGTCGAAGTTCTACAAGCACGAGTCCTGCGGCCAGTGCACCCCTTGCCGGGAAGGCACCGGCTGGATGATGCGCGTGATGGACCGTCTGGTGCGCGGCGAGGCAGAGATCGAGGAGATCGACATGCTGCTGTCCGTGACCAAGCAGGTCGAGGGCCACACCATCTGTGCGCTCGGCGATGCGGCGGCCTGGCCGATCCAGGGCCTGATCCGCGCCTTCCGCGACGAGATCGAGGACCGGATCAAGGCCCGGCGCACCGGTCGGATAAGCGCGGTCGCGGCGGAGTGATGCGGGTGGCGCTGGCCCTTTCGGTGACACTGGCCCAGGCGGCCTGTGTGGGGACGGTTGCGACCGTTCCCGCATCGCGTGAGCCCGTGCGCGTCACCAACGGCGGCCAGCCGTTCCAGATGTGGGAGGGCGCGGCAGCACGGAAGGCGGCGGATGCCCAGTGCGGGCCGAGGGGCGTGCGCGTCACGATCTACGACCGCTATGACCCCGCTGCCGGTGCCTGGGTCTATCCGGGGGGCTGCGCATGACGTCTGCCCTCGTTTCCGGTCACGATGGCCTGATAACCCCGGTTTGTCATGGCATATCAGGGGCGTTTGCCCCCATCTCCGGCGCAGGCGCAGTCGATCCTCGACGGGCCCGAGCAGCCAAGGAGAACAACATGCTTCGCACCCTCATCCTGTCCCTGACCCTTGCCGCCACGCCTGTGCTGGCGCTGGTGCCGATCAGCGAGAACCCGGAAATCCGCGAGAAGCTGTTGCAGGGCTTCATCGGCGACGCCATCGCCGACAACTGCCCCACGATCGAGGCGCGCAAGCTGAAGGCGCTGGGCGAGCTGAACAAGCTGCGCGACTTTGCTCTGGCGCAGGGCTATGAGGCCTCTGTCGTGCGCGACTTCGTCCGCTCGAAAGAGGAGAAGGCCAGGTTCAAGGCCGAGGCCGCCGAATGGCTGAAGGCAAAGGGCGCCGAGCCGGGCAACACGGCCGCCTATTGCAAGATCGGCGAAGAAGAGATCGCCAAGGGCACCCCGGCCGGATCGCTGCTGAGGTCCACGAAATGACACCGTCCGGCATGCACCTGGCCGAGCTGAACGTGGGGCGCCTTCCGGCCCCCACCGACGCCCCGCGCGTGGCCGAGTTCATGGCGGCGCTCGACCGGGTGAACGGGCTGGGCAAGCGGATGCCGGGGTTCGTCTGGATGATGGAAGGTTCGGGCGAGCCGGGCACCGGGAATACGGAAACCAAGATCGGGGGCGCCCCGCAGGCCGTGTCGAACCTGACGGTCCGGGAAAGCGTCGGGACGCTGGAGCAGTTCGTCATGTGGCGGTTGCCTGCGGGGCATAAGCCCAGCCTCGACGAGGGGCAGGTGCGGCTGAAGCATCGGGAAGCGCATGGTGACAGCCTCCATGCGTTCGGCTGGAAATATCTGAAGGAAGCGCAGGCATGGAAGACCCATGGTCGCGCGCAAGGGGCGGCGGAGTAAGGCCATGACCAATCTCAGGAAAATCAACATCGACGGGATCGAGGTCGAGGTCGATGGCGCGATGACCATCATCCAGGCGGCCGAGGTCGCCGGGGTGGAAATCCCGCGCTTCTGCTATCATGAGCGGCTGTCGATCGCCGGCAACTGCCGGATGTGCCTGGTCGAGGTGGTCGGAGGGCCTCCGAAGCCTGCGGCAAGCTGCGCGATGCAGGTGCGCGACCTGCGGCCCGGCCCGAATGGCGAGGCGCCGGTCGTCAAGACCAAGTCGCCGATGGTGAAGAAGGCCCGCGAAGGGGTGATGGAGTTCCTGCTCATCAACCATCCCCTGGACTGCCCGATCTGCGACCAGGGCGGCGAATGCGACCTTCAGGATCAGGCGATGGCCTATGGCGTCGATTTCAGCCGCTACCGCGAGCCGAAGCGGGCGTCCGAGGATCTGGACCTCGGGCCGCTGGTCGCAACCAAGATGACGCGCTGCATTTCCTGCACCCGTTGCGTCCGGTTCACGACCGAGGTTGCAGGGATCACCCAGATGGGCCAGACGGGCCGGGGCGAGGATGCCGAGATCACGTCCTACCTGAACATGACGCTGGATTCGAACCTTCAGGGCAACATCATCGACCTTTGCCCGGTCGGCGCGCTGACCTCGAAGCCCTATGCCTTCACGGCGCGGCCCTGGGAGCTGACCAAGACGGAATCCATCGACGTGATGGACGCCCTGGGGTCGAACATCCGCGTCGACACCAAGGGCCGCGAAGTCATGCGCATCCTGCCGCGCAACCATGACGGCGTGAACGAGGAGTGGATCAGCGACAAGACCCGTTTCGTCTGGGACGGGTTGCGCCGGCAGCGGCTGGACGTGCCTTATGTCCGCGAGAACGGCAAGCTACGGAAGGCGTCGTGGGGCGAGGCGCTGACCAAGGCGGCCGAGGCGATGAAGGGGAAGAAGGTTGCAGGCCTTGTCGGCGATCTGGTGCCGGTCGAGGCGGCCTATTCCCTGAAAACGCTGGTGGAATCGATCGGCGGCCATGTGGAGTGCCGCACCGATGGCGCGCGGCTGCCGATCGGCAACCGCTCAGGGTATGTGGGCACCGCGAAGATCGAGGACATCGACACGGCCAGGGTGATCCTCTTGATCGGGACCAACCCGCGGGTCGAGGCTCCGGTCCTGAACGCGCGCATCCGCAAGGCCTGGGCCAATGGCGCGATGGTGGGGCTGATCGGCGAGAAGGTCGATCTGACCTATGATTACAAGCACATGGGCAGCGACCGCGCGGCCCTGGTCGATCTGGTGGGCCGGGTGACGCCGAAAGAGAACACGCTGGTCATCATCGGTCAGGGCGCGATCAACGAGGCCGACGGCGAGGCGGTCCTGTCCCAGGCGATGGCCTATGCCACCGGCGCGGGGGCGAAGTTCCTGGTGCTGCACACGGCGGCGGGGCGCGTCGGCGCGATGGATGTGGGTGCGGTGACCGAAGGCGGGCTGGCGATGGCGACGCAAGGCGCGCAGGTGGTCTACAACCTTGGCGCGGACGAGGTCGAGATCAGCCGGGACGGGGCGGATGCGCCCTTCGTGATCTATCAGGGCTCGCACGGCGACCGGGGCGCGAACCGGGCCGACATCATCCTGCCGGGCGCGGCCTACACGGAAGAGAACGGGCTGTTCGTCAATACCGAAGGGCGTCCGCAGCTGGCCTTCCGCGCCGGCTTTGCCCCCGGTGAGGCAAAGGAGAACTGGGCGATCCTGCGGGCCTTGTCGGCGGAACTGGGCGCGCAGCTGCCGTGGGATTCGCTGGCGGGCCTGCGGTCGGCGCTGGTCGCTGCACATCCGCATCTGGGCCGCATCGACGAGGTGCCGGAGAACGATTGGCAGCCCCTGCCGGTGAAGGCCCCGGCCAAGGCGACCTTCCGCAATGCGATCAGGGATTTCTACCTGACCAACCCGATCGCGCGGGCGTCTTCGGTGATGGCAGAGCTTTCCGCCATGGCCAAGGCCCGTGCGGCGACCCCGATTGCGGCAGAGTAAGATGGCGCAGCGCCTTTCCCTTCTGGCGACCCTTGGCACCGCGACAGCGGCGCTGGGGGCTTGCACCCCGGCGGGAGAGGTGCCAGAGGAGCGCGGGCAGACGGCGGTCTATCAGGGGGTCTCGACGATCCTTCTCGACAGGGACCTGGTCGGCTTCAACCTCGCCATGACGGGGGCGAAGGACCGGGCGGATGTCGAGGCCTATGGCCGCTGTGCTGCCGCGCAATATGCGCTGGATCAAGGGTTTGGCTTCGCGCGGCACGTGCGGACCATCGTGACGAAGAAGGGCCGGACGTGGTACGGGGATGCGGTCTATCTGATCTCCTCCAGCCTGCCGCAGGGTCTGCGGGCGATGGACGCCGAGGCGATGGCGTCCGAGTGTGCGGAACTTGGCATACCGGGCCGGTAGGACTGGGGCCGGTGAGACGGACGAATTGAGGATGAGGGACTGACATGGACGGGTTTCTTGCCACGGGCTTTGGGACGGCGGTGCTGATCGCGGCGCAGTCGCTTCTGATCGTGGCCTTCGTGATGCTGAGCCTGCTGTTCCTCGTCTATGCCGACCGCAAGGTCTGGGCGGCGGTGCAGATGCGGCGGGGACCGAACGTGGTGGGGCCGTTCGGCCTGCTGCAATCGGTGGCCGATGCGCTGAAGTATGTGGTCAAGGAAATCGTGATCCCGGCGGGCGTGGACCGTCCGGTGTTCTTCCTGGCGCCGATGCTGTCCTTTGTCCTGGCGATCCTAGCCTGGGCGGTGATCCCCTTCGATGACGGCTGGGTTCTGGCCAACATCAACGTGGCGATCCTGTTCGTCTTTGCCGTGTCCTCGCTGGAGGTCTACGGCGTGATCATGGGCGGCTGGGCCTCGAACTCGAAATACGCCTTCCTCGGGTCGCTGCGGTCGGCGGCGCAGATGATCTCTTACGAGGTGTCGCTGGGCCTGATCATCATCGGGGTCATCATCTCGACGGGTGCGATGAACTTCGGCGCCATCGTGGCCGCACAGGACGGGCCTTACGGCCTGTTCAACTGGTACTGGCTGCCGCACCTGCCGATGGTGGTGCTGTTCTTCATCAGCGCGCTGGCCGAGACCAACCGCCCGCCCTTCGACCTGCCCGAGGCGGAGTCGGAACTCGTCGCCGGGTTCATGGTGGAATATTCGTCCACCCCCTACCTTCTGTTCATGGCCGGCGAATACATCGCGATCTTCCTGATGTGCGCGCTGATCAGCCTCTTGTTCTTCGGTGGCTGGCTGTCGCCGATCCCGGGGCTGGCCGATGGCTGGTGGTGGATGGTCGCCAAGATGTGGCTCTTCTTCTTCATGTTCGCCATGGTGAAGGCGATCGTCCCCCGCTACCGCTATGACCAGCTGATGCGGATCGGCTGGAAGGTCTTCCTGCCGCTGTCGCTGGCCTGGGTGGTGATCGTGGCGTTCCTGGCGAAATTCGAAGTGCTCGGCGGCTTCTGGGCCCGCTGGGCCGTGGGGGGCTGATCCATGACGGAAAACGTCGAGAATCTGATCCTTGCTCAACTTCGGGAGATCCGAGAGCGGCTGGGCAAGATCGAAGCCGGTCTGGATGACGTGAAGACCGGGCAGCAGAGCGTCACTGGCATCCTGATCGGGCTTGGCGGCTACATCCGGGCCATTGATGAGCGCGTGGAGCATATCGAAGAAAAGCTGGGGATCGAACAGTGAGCAACATCGACTGGACCCGTGCGACGCGCTATTTCCTCTTGATGGATTTCATCAAGGGCTTCGGCCTGGGGATGAAATACTTCTTCGCGCCGAAGACGACGGTGAACTACCCGCACGAGAAGGGGCCGCTGTCGCCCCGCTTCCGCGGCGAGCACGCGCTGCGCCGCTATCCCAACGGCGAGGAACGCTGCATCGCCTGCAAGCTGTGCGAGGCGGTCTGCCCGGCGCAGGCCATCACCATCGACGCGGAGCCTCGCGAAGACGGGTCGCGGCGGACCACCCGCTATGACATCGACATGACCAAGTGCATCTACTGCGGCTTCTGTCAGGAAGCCTGCCCCGTGGATGCCATCGTCGAAGGCCCGAACTTCGAATTCTCGACCGAGACGCGGGAAGAGCTGTTCTACACCAAGGAAAAGCTTCTGGAGAACGGCGCCCGCTGGGAGGCCGAGATCGCCCGCAACCTTGAAATCGACGCTCCGTACCGGTGAGGTCCCATGACCGAGAACGGCGAGAACCTGATCCTGACTCAGCTTCGCGAGATGCGCGGCGAGCTTTCGGCCATGCGCGCCGATATCGCTGCAATCAAGACGGACATGAGTCAGGTCGATCAGAAGGTTGATGGGCTGACCGTCATGCTCGCGCTTCTGGCCGGACATGTGCACCACGTCGAAGAGCGGGTGGAAAAGCTGGAAGAGAGCCGCAAGTGACCGACGATTTCGCCAAGATGTTTTCCGCCTGGATGGAGCAGGGCCAGAAGATGGCCAGCGCCTTCATGCCGGGTATGGAGAATTTCGACGCGAAGGCGATGGAAAAGTTCTTTCCGCCGATGCCGAAAGAGCTTCTGGAGATGTGGTTCGGCAAGACCTTCAACCCCGAGGGTCTCGATGCCCGCACCCGGTTTCTGGTGACCATCGCGGCGCTGACGGTGCTGGGGCCGGTGGGCGAGCCGCAACTGCGGATGACGATCAAGAATGGCCTTGCGGCCGGGGCCACCAAGCGCGAGATCGCGGAAGTGATCTGGCAGATGTCCATGTTCGGCGGTCTGCCCGCCATGCAGAAGGCGCTGGAAGTGGCCCAGTCCGTCTTCGCCGAGATGCCTGAGGAGAAAGACGCATGACCGTCTTCGAATTTGCCTTCTACATGTTCGCCGTCATCACGGTGGCGTCGGGCCTGATGGTCACGCTGTCGCGGAACCCGGTCCATTCGGTGCTGTGGCTGATCCTTGCGTTCCTGTCGACCTCGGGGTTGTTCGTGATGCTGGGCGCCGAGTTCGTGGCGATGCTGCTGGTCATCGTCTATGTCGGCGCGGTGGCGGTGCTGTTCCTGTTCGTCGTGATGATGCTGGACATCGACTTTGCCGCGCTGAAGGGGGAGCTGGCGCGCTACATGCCGCTGGGCCTGCTGATCGGCGTGGTCCTTCTGATGCAGGTGGCGATCGGCGTCGGCGTCTGGCAGGTGGCTGACGGGGCAGAGGGCCTGCGGCAGGCGGTGGCACCGACCGAGATCGAGAATACCCGGGCGCTGGGGTTGCTGCTTTACGACCGCTATTTCCTTCTGTTCCAGCTTGCGGGCCTGATCCTGCTGGTGGCGATGATCGGGGCGATCCTGCTGACGCTGCGGCACAGGAAGGACATCAAGCGGCAGAACGTGCTGGCCCAGATGTGGCGCGATCCGGCCAAGGCGATGGAGCTGAAGGACGTCAAGCCGGGGCAGGGGTTGTAACGGCGTGACCCCGCCCCGGACCTGATCCGGGGCCTCGGGTTGCAGAAAGAGGCCCCGGGTCAGGCCCGGGGCGCGCGACGACGGAACGAACGGGCCGCAAGACGCCCAAGAGGGAACGAGAGATGGTGGGACTTGAACATTACCTGACGGTAGCCGCGGCGCTGTTCGTCATCGGGATCTTCGGGATCTTCCTGAACCGGAAGAACGTGATCGTCATCCTGATGTCGATCGAGCTGATGCTTCTGGCGGTCAACATCAACCTTGTCGCCTTCTCCAGCTTCTCGGGCGATCTGGTGGGGCAGGTCTTCACCATGTTCGTCCTGACCGTGGCCGCCGCAGAGGCTGCCATCGGTCTGGCCATCCTGGTCGTCTTCTTCCGCAACCGCGGGACGATCGAGGTGGAAGACGTCAACGTGATGAAGGGCTGACCCAGATGGCAACGATCATCCTTTTCGCTCCCCTGATCGGGGCCATCATCTGCGGCTTCGGCTGGCGACTGATCGGCGAGCGCGCGGGTCAGGTCATCACCACCTCGCTGGTGTTCCTGGCCGCCGCGCTGTCCTGGTGGATCTTCCTGACCTTCGACGGCACCACGCAGCAGATCGTCCTGATGCGCTGGATCGAAAGCGGCACGATGGGCAGCGAATGGGCGATCCGGCTGGACCGGCTGACCGCGATCATGCTGGTCGTGGTGACCTCGGTCTCGGCGCTCGTCCACCTCTACAGCTTCGGCTACATGGCGCATGACGACAACTGGCGCGAGGGCGAGCATTACAAGGCGCGCTTCTTCGCGTACCTGTCGTTCTTCACCTTCTCGATGCTGATGCTGGTGACGTCCGACAACCTGGTCCAGATGTTCTTCGGCTGGGAGGGTGTGGGGGTCGCCTCCTACCTGCTGATCGGCTTCTACTACCGCAAGGCCAGTGCCAACGCGGCCGCGATGAAGGCCTTCATCGTCAACCGCGTCGGCGACTTCGGCTTTGCGCTGGGCATCTTCGCGCTGTTCTATCTGACCGACAGCATCCGCTTTGACGACGTCTTTGCCGCAGCCCCCGCGCTGGCCGAGACGAACCTCACCTTCCTCTGGGGCGAATGGAACGCGGCGAACCTCGTGGGTGTCCTTCTCTTCATCGGCGCGATGGGGAAATCGGCGCAGCTGTTCCTGCACACCTGGCTGCCGGACGCGATGGAGGGCCCGACGCCTGTCTCGGCGCTGATCCATGCCGCGACCATGGTGACGGCGGGGGTGTTCCTCGTCTGCCGGATGTCGCCGCTTTATGAATACGCGCCGCAGGCTCTGGCCTTCATCACGGTGCTGGGCGCCTGCACGGCCTTTGTCGCGGCGACCATCGGTCTGGTGCAGAACGACATCAAGCGCGTGATCGCCTATTCGACCATGTCGCAGCTGGGCTACATGTTCGTGGCTGCGGGCGTGGGCGTCTATCCGGTGGCGATGTTCCACCTGTTCACCCATGCCTTCTTCAAGGCGATGCTGTTCCTGGGCGCGGGCTCGGTGATCCACGCGACGCACCACGAACAGGACATGCGCAACTACGGCGGCCTGCGGAAGCAGATCCCGCTGACCTTCTGGGCGATGCTGATCGGCACGCTGGCCATCACCGGGGTCGGCATCCCGCTGACCCATTACGGTTTCGCCGGCTTCCTGTCGAAG
The DNA here is from genome assembly GCF_011174775.1 of Rhodobacter calidifons. GTDB lineage: Bacteria > Pseudomonadota > Alphaproteobacteria > Rhodobacterales > Rhodobacteraceae > Tabrizicola > Tabrizicola calidifons. The sequence continues at coordinate 20,665 of NZ_JAANHS010000014.1, read as the reverse complement.
GACGCGGTGATCGAGAGCGCCTGGGTCGGATCGGGCTTCGCCTTCTGGCTGCTGGTCGTGGCAGCCTGTTTCACCAGCTTCTATTCCTGGCGGCTGATGTTCATGACCTTCTTCGGGGAAAGCCGCGCGCATGGCGGCCACGGCCACGACGACCACAACGGTGCGGTGCATGATGCACATGGCCACGACGATCATGGCCACGGCCACCACGAGCCGCACGAAAGCCCGATGGTCATGCTGATCCCGCTCGGGGTGCTGGCGCTGGGGGCGGTGTTCTCGGGGATGATCTGGTACAAGGTCTTCTTCGGGGAAGAGACGGCGGTCCGCGACTGGTTCGGGATGGAACAGGTGGCCCACGGAGAGGCGCATGGCGCGGATCACGGCGCGGTTGCTGCGGTGAACAGCGAGGGCGAGACCGTCACCGCCGAAGCCGCCCCGGCCGAGGGCCATGCCGCCGAAGGCCATGCCACCGGCGTCGCCCCGAAGGGCGCGCTGCTGATGCTGCCCTTCACGCCCGAGGAACAGGCCGTGGTGGACACGCGGCTTGACGCGGCGAAGGTCGCCAAGGCCGAACATCCGCCGACCACGATCATCAACGCGGCGCATCTGGTACCGACCTGGGTCAAGGTCGCGCCCTTCATCGCCATGCTGATCGGTTTCGCCGTGGCCTGGCTGTTCTACATCAAGGACCCCAGCCTGCCGCGCCGTCTGGCCCAGCAGCAGCGCCCGCTCTACCTGTTCCTTCTGAACAAGTGGTATTTCGACGAACTCTATGACGTGATCTTCGTCCGTCCCGCCCGGTGGCTGGGGGGCTTCCTGTGGAAGCGCGGCGACGGCGCGGTCATCGACGGGTCGATCAACGGGGTGGCGATGGGGATCGTCCCGATGCTGACCCGCCTCGCAGGCCGCGCGCAGTCCGGCTACCTGTTCCACTACGCCTTCGCGATGGTGCTGGGGATCGTTGCCCTCGTCACCTGGATGACGCTGTTCGGCGGCGCGAAGTAAGGGGCGCGGATCAATGGAAAACCAACTGCTTTCGATCATCACCTTCCTGCCGCTGGTCGCGGCGCTGATCCTTGCGCTGTTCATGCGCGGCGACGACGCGGCAGCGCGGCAGGGGGCGAAGTGGCTTGCCCTTTTCACCACCAGCGCGACCTTCGTCATCTCGCTGTTCGTGCTGTTCCGTTTTGACCCCTCGAACACCGGCTTCCAGTTCGTCGAGGAGCGCCAGTGGATCCTGGGCCTGACCTACAAGATGGGCGTGGATGGCATCTCGATCCTGTTCGTGATGCTGACCACCTTCCTGATGCCGATCACCATCTGGTCGTGCTGGGGGGTGGAGCACCGGGTGAAGGAATACATGATCGCCTTCCTGGTGCTGGAGACGCTGATGCTGGGCGTCTTCATGGCGCTGGACCTGGTGCTGTTCTATCTGTTCTTCGAGGCGGGCCTGATCCCGATGTTCCTGATCATCGGCATCTGGGGCGGCAAGGACCGCATCTACGCGGCGTTCAAGTTCTTCCTCTACACCTTCCTTGGGTCGGTCCTGATGCTGGTCGCGATGATCGCGATGTATCTGGATGCGGGGACCACGGACATCGTGAAGCTTCTCGCGCACAACTTCGGGTCCGAGACCTTCAACCTGCTGGGCTTCCAGGTCGTGGGCGGCTTGCAGACCATGCTGTTCCTCGCCTTCTTCGCCAGCTTCGCGGTGAAGATGCCGATGTGGCCGGTGCACACCTGGTTGCCCGATGCCCACGTCCAGGCACCCACGGCGGGGTCGGTGGTGCTGGCGGCGATCCTCTTGAAGATGGGTGGTTACGGCTTCCTGCGCTTCAGCCTGCCGATGTTCCCGGTTGGGTCGGACGTGATGGCGCCGCTGGTCCTGTGGCTCTCGGCCATCGCCATCGTCTATACCTCGCTGGTGGCGCTGGCGCAGACCGACATGAAGAAGCTGATCGCCTATTCCTCGGTCGCGCACATGGGCTATGTCACCATGGGCATCTTCGCCGCGAACCAGCAGGGCGTGGACGGGGCGATCTTCCAGATGCTGTCGCACGGCTTCATCTCGGGCGCCCTGTTCCTTTGCGTGGGCGTGATCTACGACCGGATGCACACGCGTGAGATCGACGCCTACGGCGGCCTTGTGAACCGGATGCCGGCCTATGCGCTGGTCTTCATGTTCTTCACCATGGCCAACGTGGGCCTGCCGGGCACCTCGGGCTTCGTGGGCGAGTTCCTGACGCTGATCGGCATCTTCCAGGTCAATACCTGGGTCGCTGCCGTCGCTGCGACGGGGGTGATCCTCTCGGCGGCCTATGCCCTGTGGCTCTACCGCCGGGTCGTGTTCGGCGACCTCATCAAGGAGGCGCTGAAGTCGATCACCGACATGGACCGCCGCGAGAAGGCGATCTTCGCCCCCCTGATCGCCATGACCCTGATCCTGGGCGTCTACCCGAGTCTCGTCACCGATATCATCGGCCCCTCGGTTTCGGCGCTCGTTTCCGACTATCACGCCGCGCTGCCTGCCGATCCGGCGGCGCTGGCCATGCACTAGGACAGCTGACATGACCTCTGCAGATTTCCGCATCCTTCTGCCCGAGATCCTGCTGTCGGGCTATGCCATGGCCGCGCTGATGGCCGCGGTCTACACCACCAGGGACAAGCTGGCCGCGACGCTGGTCTGGGCCACGGCGGGGCTGTTCGTGGCGCTGGCGCTGTACATTGGCGCGGCGGGGGTGGGCGAGCGGACCGTGTTCAACGGTCTCTTCGTCGATGACCCCTTCGCCCGCTTTGCCAAGGTGACGATCCTTCTGTCCGCCGCCGCCGTCCTGGTGATGAGCCAGGACTACATGTACCGCCGCGACCTGCTGCGGTTCGAATACCCGATCCTGGTCACGCTGGCCGTGGTCGGGATGATGGTCATGGTCTCCTCCGCCGACCTCATCACGCTCTACATGGGGCTGGAGCTGCAATCCCTGTCGCTGTACGTCGTGGCCTCGATCCGCCGTGACAGTGCCAAGTCCTCGGAAGCGGGCCTGAAATACTTCGTCCTCGGCGCGCTGTCCTCGGGGCTGCTGCTCTATGGCGCCTCGCTGGTCTATGGCTATGCGGGCACGACGCAGTTCGCGGGCATCCTGACGACCGTGCAGGCCGGCGTGCCGCTGGGTCTGCTGTTCGGGCTGGTCTTCATGCTGGCGGGTCTGGCCTTCAAGGTCTCGGCCGCGCCCTTCCACATGTGGACGCCCGACGTCTACGAAGGCTCGCCCACGCCCGTCACCGCCTTCTTCGCCACCGCGCCCAAGGTCGCGGCCATGGCCCTGATCGCCCGGCTGGTCCAGGACGCGTTCGGAGGCATCCCCGGCCAATGGGGCCAGGTGCTGGCGGCGCTGGCGGTGGCCTCGATGTTCCTCGGCGCCGTGGCCGCGATCGGGCAGCGCGACATCAAGCGGCTGATGGCCTATTCCTCGATCGCCCATATGGGCTATGCGCTGATCGGGCTTTGCGTCGGCACGGCCTATGGGGTGCAGGCGACGATGATCTACATGGCGATCTACGTCACGATGAACGTCGGCACCTTCGCCTTCATCCTGTCGATGGAGCGCGACGGCCGCCCGGTGTCGGACATCGCCGGGCTGAACCAGTTCGCCAGGAAGGAACCGCTGAAGGCCCTGGCCATGCTGGTGTTGCTGTTCTCGCTGGCGGGCGTGCCGCCGATGGTCGGCTTCTTCGGCAAGTTCTATGTCCTGAAGGCGGCCGTGGACGCAGGCTGGGTCTGGCTGGCCGTGGCGGGGGCCGTCGCCTCGGTCATCGGGGCTTTCTACTACCTGCGCCTCGTCTACTTCATGTATTTCGGGGCCGAGCAGGACCCCGTCGACAGCCGCATGGCCCCGGTGCAATGGGGGATGCTGGTCGCAGTGGCCGCGATCATGCTTCTGGGCATCGTGAACCTCTTCGGGATCGAAGGCCCCGCGGCGCTGGCCGCCCAGGCACTTGTCCGGTAACGGCAGGGCAGGGCACATCACCCTGCCCGAGATCGACTCGACCAACGCCGAGGGGTTCCGGCGCGCCCAGACGCTCGCCGGTCCCACCTGGATCCTGGCCGGCGTCCAGACCGCCGGCCGGGGCCGCCGCGCCAGGCCCTGGTCCAGCCCCCCGGGCAACTTCCACGGCACGCTGGTCCTGAAACCCACCGAACCGCCCGAGACGGTGGCGCTCCGCTCCTTCGCCGCCGCCCTCGCCCTGCGCGACGCCTTCGTCCAGATGACCGGCTTTCCCAGCAGCTTCACCCTGAAATGGCCGAACGACGTCCTGTGCAACGGCGGCAAGATCGCGGGGATCCTGCTGGAATCCCAGGGCCTCAACACCCCGGACGCGACGCTCTGCATCGGCATCGGCGTCAACCTGATCGCCGCCCCCGATGCCGCCCAGATCGAAGCCGGGGCGGTTCCGCCCGTCTCGCTCCTTTCGGAAACCGGCCTCCGCATCACTCCCGAGGCCTTCCTCGACGCCCTCGCCCCCGCCTGTGACCGATGGGAGGCCACCTTCCGCCGCGAAGGCTTCGCCCCCCTGCGCGCCGCCTGGCTCGCCCATGCCGCCCGCCTTGGCCAGCCGATCCGCGCCCGCACCGGAAGCCAGACGCGCGAGGGCACGTTCGAAACCATCGACCCGCAAGGCAACCTGGTCCTCCGCACTCCGGCCGGAACCCTTGCCATCCCCGCTGCCGAGGTGTTCTTCTGAGCCCGGCATTCATCTGTCCACAAATATCCCACGGGGGTCCGGGGGTGTGAAACCCCCGGTCCGCCGCCTCAACCCGGGACCACCGCCCATGCTTCTGGCCATCGACTGCGGCAACACCAACACCGTCTTTTCGATCTGGGACGGGTCGCGTTTCATCGCCACCTGGCGCATCGCCACCGACCACAAGCGGACGGCGGACGAATATTTCGTCTGGCTCTCCTCCCTGATGTCGCTGACCCGCACCGAAGCCACCATCACCGAGGCGATCATCTCCTCGACCGTGCCGCGTGTCGTGTTCAACCTGCGCGTCCTGTGCGACCGCTATTTCGGCTGCCGCCCGCTGGTGGTGGGCAAGCCCGACTGCCGCCTGCCCGTCCCGCCACGCGTCGATCAGGGCACCACGGTCGGCCCGGACAGGCTGGTCAATACCGTCGCGGGGCACGCCCGGCACGGGGGCGACCTTGTCATCGTCGATTTCGGCACGGCCACGACCTTCGACGTGGTCGATACCGACGGCGCCTATATCGGCGGGGTGATCGCGCCGGGCGTGAACCTGTCGCTTGAAGCCCTGCACATGGCCGCCGCCGCCCTGCCGCATGTCGATGTCGCCAAACCCCTGAAGGCCATCGGCACGAATACGGTGGCCTGCATGCAGTCGGGCGTGTATTGGGGCTACATCGGCCTGGTCGAAGGCATCGTGCGCGAAGTGCGCCGCGAACGCGACCGGCCGATGAAAGTCATCGCGACAGGGGGCCTTGCCTCGCTGTTCGCGCAAGGGACCGCGCTATTTCAGTCCATCGAGGACGATCTGACCATGCATGGCCTCGTCCTGATCCACGACCACAACAAGGAAACTGCATGAACCGCCTTATCTATCTTCCCCTCGGCGGCGCCGGCGAGATCGGCATGAACGCCTATGTCTACGGCTATGGGCCGAAGGGGAAAGAGCGTCTGATCCTCGTCGATCTGGGCGTGGCCTTCCCGGACATGGATGCCTCGCCCGGCGTGGACCTGATCCTGCCCGATGTCGGCTGGCTGCACGACAAGCTGGACCGGCTGGAGGCGATCTTCATCACTCATGCGCATGAGGACCACATCGGCGCGCTGCCGCATCTCTGGCCGGGGCTGGAGAAGAAGGTCTACTGCCGCCGCTTCACCGCGACCATCGGGCGGCTGAAGTTCGAGGAGGCGGGCCTGCCCGTCGACCAGATCGTGACGGTCGAACCCCGCCCCGCGACCGTCGAGGTCGGGCCGTTCAAGGTGCAGTTCGTGCCTGTCAGCCATTCGATCCCGGAATCCTCGGCCCTGGTGATCGACACGCCCGCGGGCCGCATCTTCCATTCCGCCGATTTCAAGATCGACCATACGCCGGTGGTGGGCGAAGGCTGGGACGACGCGCGCTTCTCCGAGATCGCCGCCGAACGGCCGGTGAAGGTGATGGCCTGCGATTCGACCAATGTCTTTTCCACCCATCCCGGCCGATCTGAGGCGACGCTGGCCGAACCGCTGACCGAGCTGATCCGCAGCCGTAGCGGCATGGTGGTGGCCACGACCTTCGGATCGAACGTGGCGCGGCTGAAGACCCTGGCCGAGGCGGCGCGGGCCGCCGACCGGACGATCTGCGTCCTGGGCCGGTCGATGAAACGGATGCTTTCGGCGGCGGAAGAGGCGGCGGTGCTGTCGGGTTTTCCGAAGACCGTCAGCCCGGAAGAGGCGCTGGAGGTGCCGCGCCGCAACCTGATGCTGCTGGTGACCGGCAGCCAGGGCGAGCGGCGGGCGGCCAGCGCGCAGCTGTCGCGCGGCAAGTATCTGGGGATCGAGATGAAGGAAGGCGACACCTTCCTGTTCTCGTCCAAGACCATCCCCGGCAACGAACGCGACGTGCTGCGGGTCTGGAATGCGTTTTCCGAAATGGGCGTGCAGGTGATCGATGACCAGAACGGCAAGTACCACGTCTCGGGCCATGCCAACCGCCCGGACCTTGAACACGTCCACCGGCTGATCCTGCCCGACATGCTGATCCCGATGCATGGCGAGCACCGGCACCTGACCGAACATGCCCGCATCGCCACGGAAAGCGGCATCGCGGCTGCCGTGGCGCCGAACGGGACGATGCTGGACCTCACGGGCGATGTGCCGGAAGTCGCGGAATATGTGGAAACCGGGCGGCTGTACATGGACGGCACCTCGATGATCGGCGCGCTGGACGGGGTGGTGCGCGACCGGATCCGCATGGCGCTGAACGGCGTCGTCACGGTCACCCTGATCCTGGACGAGACCGATACCCCGATGGGCGAGCCCTGGGTGGAACTCATGGGCCTGCCGCCCACGGGGCGCGGGGAACGGTCGCTGTCCGAGACGATGGAGGCCGACCTTGACGAGGTGATCGGACGCCTGGGCCGCAAGGTTCTGGCCGACGACGACAAGCTTGAAGAGGAGATCCGCAAGGTCGTGCGGCAGGTCGCGATGGAGGAGATCGGCAAGAAGCCGGAGGTGACCGTGGTCATCAGCCGCCTGGTGGCGGAATAGTCCCGCCCCAGGCAGGCTCGCCGCCGACTTCGTCGCTCCTCGCCGGTCAGCGCCCGACGAGACGACGAAGTCGCGCGAGGAGGCGCGTCAGCCCTCGGTGCCGGTGGCTGCCAGGTCTTCGGCCTCTTCGGTCCGGGCCGGGGTCAGGGCAAAGCTGCGCAGGATGAAGTCCGGCACATGGTCGCCCATGCCGATCACCGAGGGACCGAGATCGCGGTCACGGCGATGGTCGCGACGGTCCTCGCGCGGTTCGCGCCGGTCGCTGCGGGCTTCGCTGCGGGCTTCGCTGCGGGCTTCGCGACGGCGATCGCCTGACCGCTCGGCGCCGCGCGGCTCTTTCTGGGTCGCCGGGCGCTCTTCGCGCGGTGTGTCCTCGGCGGGCTCGGCGCGGGCCACGACGACCAGCGGCTCCATCGGCGCGGCCTCGTCATGCGGCTTGACCGGACGTTCGCGGTCGCGGCTACGGCCGCCACGATCGCGGCCCTTGCGGTCTTCGCGCGGGGCGCGATCCGGCTTGCCTTCACTGGTGTCGGGCTCGAAGCCCTCGGGCAAGGCGCCGCGCGGGATTTCCGTCTTGATAAGGTTTTCGATGGCCTTCAGATACTTTTCGTCCGACGGCACCGAAATGGTGAAGGCCTTGCCCAGTCGCCCCGCGCGGCCTGTCCGGCCGATGCGGTGGACATAATCCTCGGGGTGCGAGGGGACGTCGAAGTTGAACACATGGCTCACCGCCGGAATGTCCAGACCGCGCGCGGCCACGTCCGAGGCGACCAGCAGGTGCAGCGTCCCGTCGCGGAAGGCGTCCAGCGTCTTCATCCGCTCGGACTGCGCAAGGTCGCCATGGATCGGCGCGGCGTTGAACCCGTGCGCTTTCAAGGACTTCGCCACCACGTCCACATCCATCTTCCGGTTGCAGAAGATGATCGCATTGGTGCAGGCCGCACCCTCGGCGCGGATCAGCGCCCGCAGGCAGGCCCGCTTGTCGGCGAAGCTGCGGTCCTTGCGCGCCGGCTTCACCTCGATCAGCGACTGCGTGATCGTCAGCGAGGTCGTTGCCTGACGCGCCACCTCGATCTTGGCGGGGTCCTTCAGGAAGGTCCTGGTGATCCGCTCGATTTCCGGCGCCATGGTGGCGCTGTAGAACATCGTCTGGCGTTTCGGCGGGGTCAGCTGGAAGATGCGTTCGATGTCCGGGATGAAGCCCATGTCGAGCATCCGGTCGGCCTCGTCCACCACCATGATCTGCACGCCGGTCAGCAGAAGCTTGCCGCGTTCGAAATGGTCGAGGAGCCGGCCGGGCGTGGCGATCAGCACATCGACGCCGCGGTCGATCAGCTTGTCCTGTTCGCCGAAGGCGACGCCGCCGATCAGAAGCGCCTTGGTCAGCTTGGTGTGCCTGGCGTAGATGTCGAAGTTCTCGGCCACCTGGGCGGCCAGTTCCCGAGTGGGCGCCAGCACCAGGCTGCGCGGCATCCGGGCGCGGGCACGGCCCTGGCCCAGCAGCGTGATCATCGGCAGCGTGAAGCTGGCGGTCTTGCCGGTGCCGGTCTGGGCGATGCCCAGCACGTCGCGGCCTTTCAACGCTTCCGGAATGGCCTGGGCCTGGATCGGAGTGGGGGTCTCATAGCCGGCTTCGGAGACGGCTTGCAGCACGCGCGGGTCCAGCGCGAGGTCGGAAAATCTGGTCATCAGCGTCCTATGGATGCGGCATCGGACCGCATGGGTGATGGGACGCAAGTTTCCGGGCGCCCCGGCGTCTCGGCCTGATACGGCCGCACAGGGCGCATAGCGGAAATTGCCGGCCGGGTCAAGTCGGGGACCTTCCCGGGGCGCGGGGGGCAGCGGGGCTCAGGACCGGATCGTCCCGTCGCCCGTCACCAGATACTTGAAGCTGCACAGCTGTTCGGCCCCCACGGGTCCGCGGGCGTGCATTTTGCCGGTGGCGATGCCGATTTCCGCGCCCATGCCGAACTCGCCCCCGTCGGCGAACTGGGTCGAGGCGTTGCGCATCAGGATGGCGCTGTCCAGCCGGTCGAAGAAACGCTGCGCGGTGGCGTCGTTCTCAGTCAGGATCGCCTCGGTGTGCTGGCTGCCGTATCTGCGGATATGGGCGATGGCCTCGTCCACCCCGTCCACCAGTTTCGCGGCGATGATCATGTCAAGGAATTCGCGTCCGAAATCATCCGGCGCGGCGCGTTTCGTGCCGGGAATCTTCAGCAGCTCGCCTTCGGTGCGGACTTCGACGCCGGCTTTCAGCAGGTCCTCGATCAGCACGCCACCGTGCTTTGTATAGAACTGCCAGTCGATCAGCAGGCACTCGGCCGCGCCGCAGATGCCGGTGCGGCGGGTCTTGGCGTTCAGCACCACGCGGCGGGCCTTTTCCAGGTCGGCGTCGCGGTCGGCATAGACGTGGCAGATGCCTTCGAGATGCGCAAAGACCGGGACGCGCGCCTCGCGCTGCACAAGGCCGACAAGGCCCTTGCCGCCCCGGGGGACGATCACGTCGATCCATTGCGTGGCCTGGAGCATGGCCGTCACCATCTCGCGGTCGCGGGTGGGGACGAACTGGATCGCGGCAGGCGGAAGATTGGCGGATTTCAACCCGTCGAGCATGCAGGAATGGATCGCCTCTGACGTCTCGAAACTTTCCGACCCACCGCGCAGGATGACGACGTTGCCGGATTTGAGGCAGAGCGCGCCTGCGTCGGCGGTGACGTTCGGGCGGGATTCGTAGATCACGCCGACGACGCCCAGGGGCGTGGCGACGCGCTGGATGTGCAGGCCGTTCGGGCGGTCCCATTCGGCCAGGATGCGGCCCACCGGGTCCTTCTGTTCGGCGATCTGGCGCAGCGCATCGACGATCCCGCGCAGGCGGCTGTCGTCCAGCCGCAGCCGGTCGCGCATCGCGGGCGTGATGCCGCGCTGGTCGGCGGCGTCGAGGTCGAGGGTATTGGCGTCGAAGATTTCCTGACGGCGGCGCCAGACGGCATCGGCGGCGGCGATCAGGGCGGCGGCCTTGCGTTCGGAGGAGGCGCAGGCCAGCTCGGCAGCGGCCGCGCGGGCCTTGGTGCCGATCTCGGTCATCAGGTCGGTGAATTGGCCGTCCATCGTCTCGCTCCGTCTCAACTGGGGCGCAAAAGTTTTCGAAAACTTTTGCAAATTCCTTCGAAGGAATTTGGGCCCGCCTCATACCACCATATCGTCCCTGTGCACCAGCGCCGCGCGGCCCTGATAGCCGAGGATCGCCTCGATCTCGCCCGACCGATGCCCGGCGATCTTGCGCGCCTCGGCGGAAGTATAGCGCACGAGGCCCTTGCCGAGAACCACGCCCTCGGGCGACAGGATCGCCACCGGCTCGCCGCGGCCGAAGCTGCCCGTCACTTTGGTAACCCCCGCCGGAAGCAGGCTCTTGCCTGCGCGCAGGGCGGTCACGGCGCCCGCGTCCAGCACCAGTTCTCCCTTGGGCTTCATCGCGTTGATCCAGCGCTTGCGGGCCACATGCGGGTCGGCGGAAGGGACGAACCAGGTGCGCGTCGCGCCTTCGGCCAGGGCCTTGAGGGGGCGCAGGGTGGAGCCTTCCATGATCGCCATTGCGCAGCCGCCCGCGACGGCGGTCTTGGCGGCGAGGAGTTTGGTTTTCATGCCGCCCTTCGACAGGCCGCTGATCGGGTCGCCCGCCATCGCCTCGATCTCGGGCGTGATCAGGTCCACCACGTCGAAGCGGGTGGCGCTGGCGTCCTCTTTCGGGTTCGCGGTGTAGAAGCCGTCGACATCGGACAGGAGGACCAACTGATCCGCCCCCACCGTCACCGCAATCTGCGCGGCCAGCCGGTCGTTGTCGCCGAAGCGGATCTCGTCGGTCGCCACCGTGTCGTTCTCGTTCACGATCGGCACGACGCCGAGGCCCAACAGCGTTTCCATCGTCGCGCGGGAGTTCAGGTAGCGGCGGCGGTCCTCGGTGTCCTCCAGCGTGACCAGCACCTGCGCGGTGGTGATGCCGTGGGGGGCGAGCACTTCCTCGTAGGCGCGGGCCAGGCGGATCTGGCCGACGGCGGCGGCGGCCTGGGATTGCTCCAGCGTCAGGACGCCGTCGGGAAGGCCAAGGACCTTGCGGCCAAGGGCAATGGAGCCGGAGGAGACGAGGACCACATCGGTGCCGCGCGTCTTGGCCTCGGCCACGTCGAGGGCAAGGGCAGAGAGCCAGTTCTGTTTCAGGCCCGTGCGGCGGTCCACCAGCAGCGCCGAACCGATCTTGACGACCAGCCGCTTCGCCGTGCGGATGTCGGGGGCGTGAAGTGTCAGGCCCGAACTCAAGGCTGCCACGGCGTGGACTCCTGCACCGGGGCCTCCGCCGTGATGGTAGCGTACAGCGCGCGAAGAACCTCCGGCAAGCCTTTGCCCGAGACGCCGGAGATGACGTGAACCGGGCCTCCGCTGGCTTGCTCCAGCGCGCGGCGGCGGTCGGTGATCTGACGCGCGTCCATCGCGTCGGTCTTGTTCAGGGCAACGATGCGGGGCTTGTCGCCTAGGACTTCGGAATATGCTTCAAGTTCGGTCACGATGGTCCTGAAATCCTTCGTGATTGTCGAGGACGTGCCATCGACCAGGTGCAACAGGACCTTGCAGCGTTCGACATGGGCGAGGAACTGGGTGCCAAGGCCGCGGCCTTCCGAGGCGCCCTCGATCAGGCCGGGGATGTCGGCCATGACGAACTCGTGCCCGTCGATGCCGACGACGCCGAGGTTGGGGACCAGGGTGGTGAAGGGGTAATCCGCGATCTTGGGCCGGGCGTTCGAGACGGCGGCAAGGAAGGTGGACTTGCCCGCGTTCGGCAGACCGACCAGCCCGGCATCGGCGATCAGCTTCAGGCGCAGCCATATCGTGCGCTCGATCCCCGGCTGGCCGGGATTGGCGCGGGCAGGTGCGCGGTTGGTCGAGGATTTGAAGCGCAGGTTTCCCCAGCCGCCGTTGCCGCCTTCGGCAAGGCAGACGCGCTGGCCCGGTTCCGTGAGGTCGGCGATCACGGTTTCCTCGTCCTCGTCCAGGATTTCCGTTCCCAGCGGGACCTTCAGCACGATGTCCTCGCCTGACTTGCCGGTCTTCTGGTTGCCCATGCCGGGCTGGCCGGACTTGGCGAAGAAATGCTGCTGGTAGCGATAGTCGATGAGGGTGTTCAGCCCCTCGACCGCCTCGGCCCAGACGCTGCCGCCATGACCGCCGTCGCCGCCATCGGGGCCGCCGAATTCGATGAACTTCTCGCGCCGGAAGGACACGCAGCCCGCCCCGCCGCCGCCGGAGCGGATGTAGACTTTGGCAAGGTCGAGGAACTTCATGGCGGTGCTTTCGGGCAGGGTCAAAGGGCGGGGATACAGGAAGCGGGGCGGATGCTCAAGCCGCGGCCGGTTTGCCGCAGGGCCTTGAAGGCCGGGGTGGGGGGGCCTAGTGTCCGGGCCGAGACGAAAGGGTTCAGCGGATGGCCACCAAGCGCAGCATATTCGAAGAGGTCGGGGCAGAGCAGAAGGCTGCCATCACGCCAGCAAGCGGCGGGATCGACGCCCGGCCAAGGGGCGCGCGGCGCGGCATCCGGCTGTGGCTGGTGACGCTGTTTATGCTGGTCGCCACCATGATCGCGGTGGGCGGGTTGACCCGGCTGACGGACAGCGGCCTGTCGATCACCGAATGGAAGCCGGTCACCGGCGCCCTGCCGCCGATGAGTGAGGCCGACTGGCAGGCAGAGTTCGACAAGTATCGCGCCATCCCGGAATACCAGTTGCAGAACAAGGGGATGAGCCTGGAGGCCTTCAAGACGATCTACTGGTGGGAATGGGGCCATCGCCAGTTGGGCCGGGTGATCGGGCTGGTCTGGCTGCTGGGCTTCGTGGGCTTTGCCGTGGCGCGGCAGATCCCGCCGGGCTGGACGGGTCGGCTTCTGCTTCTGGGCGTGCTGGGTGGCGCGCAGGGGGCGATCGGCTGGTGGATGGTGTCGTCCGGGCTGGAGGGCGAGATGCTGGATGTCGCGTCCTATCGGCTGGCAACGCATCTGGGTCTGGCCTTCGTGATCCTGGGCTTCATCGCCTGGTATGTCTTTCTGCTGGGCCGGTCCGAGGCCGAGCTGATGACGGCGCGGCGCGGGCGCGAGGCGAAGCTGTCTTCCCTGTCCACCGGGTTGATGCATTTCGTTTTCCTGCAAATTCTTCTGGGCGCGCTGGTCGCCGGGATCGACGCAGGCCGGGCCTTCCCGACCTGGCCCCTGATGAACGGGCAGTTCTTCCCGGCGGATGCCTTCTACGTCCCGGACGGGCAGGGCGGCAGCCTGCCGGTCTGGCACGCCTTCTTCGAAAACCCCGGCCTTGTGCAGTTCATCCACCGGATGTCCGGCTATCTGCTGTTCGCCTTTGGCGTTGTGGTCTGGCTGCGGGGGCGGCAGTCCAGCTATCAGGCAACGCGGACCGCTTACCATCAGGTGATGGCGATGCTGGTGGTGCAGATGGCGCTGGGCATCGCCACCGTCCTGACCGTGGCGCATGTCCATGTCGCGATCACCCACCAGATCGGCGCGGTGATCCTCTGGGTGCTGATCCTGCGGGCGCGGTATCTGTCCATGTACCCCGTGGCGGGGTCGATCCGGGAGGGCACGGTGTGAGCGCTTTTGAGGAACTGATGGCGTTCCAGCGCCAGACCGAGGCCCTGGCGCAGGTCGCAGGCAGGCTCGGCTGGGATCAGGAGACGGTGATGCCTGAGGGCTCCGCAGCGCAGCGGGCCGAGGAGATCGGGGCGCTGGAAGGGGTGCTGCACGCCCGCCGCACGGATCCGCGGATCGCGGGCTGGCTGGAGGCGGCGCAGGCCCCCGATGCGGTGGGCGAGGCGCAGTTGCGGCTGATCCGGCGGTCCTATGCGCGGACGATGAAGGTTCCGGCGAAGCTGGCCGAAGAGATCGCGGCGACGATGTCGCTGGCGCAGGGCGTCTGGGCCGAGTGCCGGTCGCGCGAGGATGTGGCGGGATTTCTGCCGACCCTGCGCAAGGTGGTGGACCTGAAGCGGGCCGAGGGCGCGGCGCTGGCTGCGGGGGGCGATCCCTATGATGCTCTGGTCGACGACTATGAGCCGGGGATGACCGGGGCGGCGATTGCGGCGATGTTCGATGCGATGCGGCCCCGGCTGGTCGCCTTGCGCGAGAAGGTGCTGGGCGCCGAGGCTCCGAAAGGCGTCGTGGGGGTGTTCCCGCAGGAGGCGCAGCTGGCGCTGAGCCGCGAGCTGGCGACGGTCTTCGGTTATGACTGGTCGCGGGGGAGGATCGATCTGGCGGTGCATCCGTTCAGTTCGGGGTCGGGCCACGACGTGCGGATCACCACGCGGGTGAATGAGACGGACCCGTTCAACTGCTTCTATTCCACGATCCACGAGGTCGGCCACGCGGCCTATGAACAGGGCATCGACGCAGGCTATGCGCTGACGCCGATCGGGCAGGGCGTGTCCATGGGGGTGCATGAGAGCCAGAGCCGGTCCTACGAGAACCAGCTGGGCCGCAGCAGCGCCTTCACCGGATGGCTGTTCGGGCGGATGCGCGAGGTCTTCGGAGACTTCGGGATCGCGGATGCGGATGCCTTCTACAAGGCGGTGAACCGGGTGCATCCGGGCTATATCCGCACCGAGGCGGATGAGGTCCACTACAACCTGCATGTGATGATGCGCTTCGATCTGGAACGGGCGCTGATCCGGGGCGAGTTGCAGGTCGAGGATCTGGAGGCGGCCTGGAACGACCGTTTCCGGGCGGATTTCGGGGTGGCGGTGGACCGGCCCTCGAACGGGATGTTGCAGGACGTGCACTGGTCCTGCGGGCTGTTCGGCTATTTCCCGACCTACACGCTGGGCAACGTCTATGCGGGCTGTCTGGTCAAGGCCCTGCGGGCGGACATTCCGGGGCTGGACGGCCAGATGGAGCGCGGGGACGTGTCGGCGGCGACGGGGTGGCTGCGGGAGCGGGTGCAGCGGCATGGGGGCCTTTATGAGCCCCGGGATGTCGTGCGGCGCGCCTGCGGGTTCGAGCCGTCGGAGGGGCCGCTCCTGGACTATCTGGAGGCCAAGTTCGGGGCGATCTACGGGGTCTGAGGGCCCGCGCGCCGCGCGCGGCGCTTTTTCCAAGCCTTTGATTTCAATGGCTTGGCCGTGGGCGTTCAGGAAATCTTAACCACAGACGTGATGCTTCGAGCCTGTCGGCGAGCTTTCCCCTCCGTGCGAGGCGGCCTTTCGACGGGGAGACGAAGTCGAATGGGGGGCGGAGTGGCAGGCGCGACGGAAAAGGGCGGGGCGGCGGTCTGGCTGCTCGCGGTCGGGCAGACGCTGATCTATGCGGGCAGCTATTATTCCTTTCCGGCGTTGCTGCCGGATCTTGAGGCGGCGACCGGCTGGTCGAAGGGAACTCTGGCACTGGGGCCGACGCTCGCCTTCCTTGTCATGGCAGGGCTGACGCCGTTCACCGGGCGGCTGGTCGACCGGGGCCTGGGCGGCGAGATGCTGACAGGGTTGCCGGGGGGTGATGGCGCTGGCGGTGGCGGGGCTGGGGCTGGTTGACAGCCTGGCCGGTTGG
This sequence comes from Rhodobacter calidifons, assembly GCF_011174775.1. Classification (GTDB taxonomy): domain Bacteria; phylum Pseudomonadota; class Alphaproteobacteria; order Rhodobacterales; family Rhodobacteraceae; genus Tabrizicola; species Tabrizicola calidifons. Next base: position 4,809 of record NZ_JAANHS010000014.1, on the reverse strand, counting down.
CTTGCCCTGTGGGCGGTCATCGGGGTCACGCAGGCGGGGAGCCTCTATGAGACCTGTTTCGCCTTCCTGACCCGCCGTTTGGGACATCGCGCGCGGGCGGCGATCACGCGGGTGACGCTGGTGGCGGGCTTTGCCGGGACGCTGGCCTTTCCGCTGGGCCACTGGCTGGGGCAGGTCCTGGGCGGGCAGGGGGCGCTGGTCGCCTTTGCCGGGCTGATGGTGCTGGTCATTCCGCTGAACCGGGTTGCGGTGCGGCAGTTGCGGCGGCGGGAGCGGGCGGGAATGGTCCTGCCTTCGGCCCCGCCGGGAAGGCTGCAAGCGGCGCTGCGGAAGCCCGCGTTCTGGATCATCGCGGGCGGGTTCACGGCGGTCTATCTGAACACCGGAGTGCTGCTGACCCATGTGCTGGTGCTGGCGGCGACCGGGCTGGGATTGATGCTGGTCCTTCTGCGCCGAAGGGACGGGGTCTGAGGCAGCCTCTACCGGCGGTCGAGGAAGGCGGCAATGCCCGCGGCCGTGTCGGGGCGGAGGGCGTTTTCGACGCTGGCTTCGCCCGCGACGCGGTAGGCCTGGTCAAGCGGCAGGCCAAGCTGGGCCTGAAAGGCGCGCTTGCCCAGCCGGATCGCGGCGGGGTCCTTGGCGGCGATCTGCGCGGCGAGGGCGCGCGTGTCCTCGGCCAGCCGGTCGGGCGGGGAGAGGCGGTTCACCACACCCAGCGCATGGGCGCGGGGGGCAGAGAGGAAATCGCCCGTGGTCAGAAGCTCGAACGCCGCGCCGGGGGCGAGGCGGCGGGAGAGCGCCACGGCAGGAGTGGAGCAGAACAGGCCGAGGTTGATGCCATTGACGCCGAAGCGGGTGGTCTCGGACGCCACGATCAGGTCGCAGGTGCAGGCGAGCTGGCAACCGGCGGCGGCGGCGACGCCCTGGACCCGGGCGATGACCGGCTGGGACAGGGCACTGATCTGCTGCATCAGGGCCGAGCAGCGGTCGAACAGCGCCTGGAACTGCGCGCGGCCGCCATCGGGGGCCGAGCGGTAGGACTGCATCTCTTTCAGGTCATGCCCGGCGGAGAAGGCCTTGCCCTCGGCGGCAAGGATCACCACGCGGACGCTGTCATCGGCTGCGATCCGGCCGAAGGTCGCGGCAAGATCCTGAAGCATCGCGGTGGACAGCGCGTTCAGCGTGCCGGGCGAGGCCAGCGTGACCGTGGCGATGCCTTCCGCGTCGGTTCTGGTCAGGCGGGCGTTCACCTCAGGCCTTGGGTTTCAGGAAGCGGCCTTCGATCTGCGCGCCGCTTTCGATGACGAGGGCGGCGGTGGTCACGTCGGCCTTGACCTGCGACGAGGCGCGGAGCGTGAAGCTTTCGCAGGCGACCTTGCCGTCGAACCTGCCCTTCACCTCGACCGTATGGGCGTTGACCGAGCCTGTGACGCGGCCTTCCTGGCCGATGATCAGGCCGTTCGCGGTGATGTTGCCGTCGATCTCGCCCAGCACCTCGACCGAGCCGGTGGAGGTGATCTCTCCGGTGATGCGCAGGTCGGCCCCGAGAACCGAGCGGGCCGAGTTCGATCCCGAGGCCGAGGGACGCGGCGGGCTGGGCGTGGCCGGGGCGGAGGTCGGATCGGAGGTCTTGGAGAACATGCGCGGCTTCCTTGGGAAAGGGGTTGGGCTGATAAGGAAGGAAGGCGCAAGTCGGGTCAAGGGCTGCGTTGGTCCTGTGGCAGGTTTCCCCGGGCCGGATGTCGCAATCGGCACTGACAAGGCGGGGCCGGTCTGGTCAGATGGCCGGGAATCAGGAGGGATGCATGTCGGACAGCTTCTTTCGGCCGGTCTCGGGCTTTGACCTGCCGCGCTTTGCCGGGGTGCCGACCTTCATGCGGCTGCCGCATGTGCCCTTCGATCATCCGAGGTTTGGCGAGGTGCAGATCGGGCTGATCGGTGCGCCCTGGGACGGGGGCACGACGAACCGGCCGGGGCCGCGGCACGGCCCGCGGCAGTTGCGCGACCTGTCCACGATGATCCGGGCGGTGAACGGGGCGACCTGGGTGGCTCCGTTCGACCTGGCGCGCTGTGCGGACCTGGGGGACGTGGCGCCCAATCCGGGCGACCTGATGGAGTCGATGGCGCGGATGGAGGCGTTCTATGCGCGGGTGGTGGCGGCGGGGATCAGGCCGCTGACGGGGGGCGGGGATCATCTGTGCAGCTTGCCGATCCTGCGGGCGGTGGCGAAGGCTCGGCCCGTGGGGCTGATCCAGTTCGACAGCCATACCGACCTGAACGACGTCTATTTCGGCACCTCGCGGTATAATCACGGGACACCGTTCCGCCGGGCGGTGGAGGAGGGGTTGATCGAGCCTTCGCGCTATGTGCTGATCGGCATAAGGGGCACGGCTTACGGGCGCGAGGACCGGGACTTTGCCGAGGCCAACGGGATCAGGATCATCCCCATCGCCGAGTTCCACGCCCGAGGGCCCGAGGATGTGATGGCCGAGGCGCGGGAGATCGTGGGCGCGGGGCCGGTCTATGTGAGTTATGACATCGACTTCGTGGACCCGGCATTTGCGCCGGGGACGGGGACGCCGGAGGTGGGCGGGCCGACCAGTTGGCAGGCCGTGCAGGTGGCGCAGGGGCTGCGGGGGCTGGATGTGGTGGGGGCGGACCTGGTGGAGGTGTCGCCTCCGTTTGACCAGTCAGGCGGGACGGCCTGGCTGGGGGTTTCGCTGATGTTCGAGATGCTGTGCGTGATGGCCGAGCGGGTCGCGCGGGGCTGAGGGCGGACCGGGGGTTTCACACCCCCGGACCCCCGTGGGATATTTGGAGACAGATGAAAAGGGTGGGGAATGCGGCCTGAGACGATCATCACCAATGCAAGGGTCCTGACGATGGACGAGGCGCGGCCCCGGGCCGAGGCGGTGGCCTTCGCGGGCGGGCGCATTCTGGCGGTCGGGGGGCGGGCCGAGGTGGAGGCCTTGGCGGGGCCGGGGACACGGGTCGTGGATGCAGGGGGGCGGACGCTGCTGCCGGGGTTCGTGGAGAGCCATCTGCATCTGGTGCTGGGGGGCAATGAGCTGTCGCAGTTGCAGCTGGGCGGGGTGGCGGGGTTCGAGGAGCTGGCGCGGCTGTTCCGGGATTATGCGGCGAAGCACCCCGGGCTGCCCCTGGTGATGGCGCAGGGGGCGGCGTACGAGATCCTCGACCATCCGGTCACGCGGCATGATCTGGACGCGGTGATCGCCGACCGCCCGATCGCGATGATGGCGCCGGATCACCACACGGTCTGGGCGAACACGGCGGCGTTGAAGGCAGCGGGGCTATTGCATGGGGCGACGATGCCGCCGGGGCATGTGGTGGTGATGGGCGCGGACGGCACGGCGACGGGGGAGCTGCTGGAGTTCGAGGCGTTCTCGCCTGTGCTGGCGCTGACCGGCGATCTGCACTTGCAGCTGGGGATCGCGACGGGGGGGGAGCCGGAGCCCTGGCCCGATGCCGCACAGCGCGCGAAGGACAAGGAGAAGGTGGCCGCGGGGCTGGCGCATTGCGCGATGCATGGGATCACCAGCATGGTGAACATGGACGGCAACCGCTATACCTGCGTGCTGCTGAAGGAGATGGAAGAGGAGGGGCGGCTGACAGCCCGGGTGAAGGTGCCGTTCCACTTCAAGCCGCATATGGAGCTGGCCGAACTGGACCGGGCCAGTGCGATGGCGGCGGAGTTCCAGGGCGAATGGGTGACCTCGGGCTTCGTCAAGATGTTCATGGACGGCGTGGTGGACAGCCGCACCGCCTACATGCTGCATCCCTATCCGGGAACGACCGAGCGCGGGGCGCCCCTTTTCGAGGCCGAGCGGTTCAAGGAGATCTGCCGCGCGATTTCGGCCCGCGATTTGCAGATCGCGGTCCATGCCATCGGCGACGGGGCGGTGCGGCAGACGATCGACGGCTATGAGGCGGCGGACCGGCCCGACCTGCGGCATCGGATCGAGCATATCGAGCTGATCGACCGGGCCGATGTGCCGCGGCTGGGGGCGCTTGGGATCACGGCCAGCGTCCAGCCGCCGCATCCGCCGGGAGCGATGGACTTCCCGATGTCCACGATGGAGCACGTCTTCCACCGGGATCGTTGGCGGGATGCCTATCTGACGAAGACCCTGGCCGACCACGGCGCGCACCTGGCCTTTGCCAGCGACTGGCCGGTGACGGATGTCAGCGTCATGCGCGGCATCCAGGCGGCGCTGACGCGGCAGCCTTACGAGGGTTGTCAGGATGAACGCGTCGGCCTGATGGAGGTCTTGCGCGCCTATACGGCGGGCGGGGCCTGGGCAGCACATATGGAGGGGCTGACGGGGGTGCTGAAGGCGGGGATGGCGGCCGATCTGGTGCTGATCGACGGCGATATCGAGGCGATTCCGCCCGAGCGGCTGGGCAAGACCGCAATCGCGCTGACGATCGCCGGGGGCAGGGTGACGCACGACCCGCTCTCCATGGCGGGCGGACTGGACTAACACACTGATTTTGATTAGGAAAATGCGGGGTCCGAGAAAAATCGTCATCATCCTGTCATTTTCCGCTTGCGGGCCCCGAAGTCAGGGCCTAAACACGCCCTCACCGAAACGGAACGGCGGCGGAAACGAAGCCGGAAGGGATCGGAAGCGGGGTGAAACGCCGCGAAATCTTCTGGATGCAAGGTGGCAGTTACGCCAGGAAACTGGTGTGCTGCGTGCTTTGTGTCCTCGCTCTTTGAAAAGGTGATGAATGAAGGGATATGCGGGCGGTCTGACGCGCATCGGCGTCTAATCGCAGCATATCGGC
>NZ_JAANHS010000013.1 GCF_011174775.1 Rhodobacter calidifons | reverse complement strand
GGCTCGTGCCTCGACGATGCTCCGCAAAGATCACCGCCCGCTCCGCTCCATCCAGATGCAACCCCCGCCGATCCATCCCAAACCCCATCCCAACCTCAGCTGTTGCGCTCCATTCTAGAGGTGAAGTGGGGTTAACGGTTGGCCGTCACGCGGCGGCGGCGGGGGTGGTGAGGTCGGAGAGGACCTCGGCGGCGATCTGGAGGGAGCGGAGGCGCGCGCCGTGATCGTGCATCATGCCGGTGATGATGATCTCGTCGGGCTGGTGGCGGGCGATCAGCGCGGTGAGTTCGCGGCGGACCGTCGCGGGGGAGCCTACGGCGGAGCAGGAAAGCGCGTTGCGGGCCTGTTCCAGGATCGGCCCGGGGATTTCGCCGAGGTCGCGGGTCGGGCGCGGGAGCGGGCCGGGGCGGCCCGTGCGCAGGCGCGCGAAGGCGAGGAGTTGGGAGGACCGGAGGTAGATGGCTTCCTCGTCCGTGGCGGCGGCGGAGACGCCGACGGCGATCATCACATGGGGTTTCGCCAGGCGGTCCGACAGGCGGAAGCTGCGGCGGTAGATGTCGAGGGCTTCCTCCAGATGGGTCGGGGCGAAGTGGGAGGCGAAGGCGTAGGGGAGGCCGAAATAGGCTGCCAGTTGCGCGCCGAAGGTGCTGGAGCCGAGGATCCAGACGGGGACATGCGTGCCGGTGCCGGGGATGGCTTGCACGGGGCCGGGGGTGTCGCCGAGATAGGCGATGAGTTCCTGCACGTCACTTGGGAAGGTGTCTTCGGGTGCCATGTGGCGGCGCAGCGCGCGGACGGTGGCCATGTCGGTGCCCGGGGCGCGGCCGAGGCCGAGGTCGATGCGGTTCGGGTAGAGGGTGGCCAGCGTGCCGAATTGCTCGGCGATCGTGAGGGGGGAGTGGTTCGGCAGCATGATGCCGCCCGCGCCGATGCGCATGGATTTCGTGTGCCCGGCGACATGGCCGATCAGGACGGCGGTCGCCGCAGAGGCGATGCCGGGCATGTTGTGATGCTCGGCCAGCCAGTAGCGGTGGAAGCCGGCCTTTTCGGCGGCTTTTGCCAGGTCGACGGTGGCTTGGAGGGCTTCGGCGGGGGTGTGGCCTTCGGGGATCGGGGCCAGGTCGAGGTAGGAGTAGTGCTGCATGTGCGGCCTCCGGTTGGTGCAGAGGTAGGCATTGAGGGCGGCGGGGGAAGGGGGTTGTGGGGTTGGCCTGCAGCCCCCACCCCATCCCTCCCCCACGGAAGGGGGAGGGAGGCGCTTTGGGGTTTGGCGTTGTGTGGGGTGGTTGGCGGTGGGTGGGGTTTTCAGGCTGCCGGGGGTCTTGCCGACGGAACGGTGGCGACATCGTAGGGTGCGGCTCACAGCGCACCTTCGGACGGTGCGCTGTGAGCCGCACCCTACGATGGGGATGGGACGGGATTCGGTGTCCCGGCGTTGTGTGGGTGGTTGAGGGCGGACGGGGGGTTTCACACCCCCGGACCCCCGTGGGATATTTGGGGACAGATGAAAGGGCTGGGTTTGTCACTCGGCGGCAAAACTTACTTGACGCATAAGGACAAACCTCAAACGCAAGTGTTCTGCACCTACTACATGCCCAGAGAAACGGAGTTCCCCACCCTCGAACCGGCCCGAAAGCTCAAGTTCGAAGCGTTCCACCGGACCAAAGATCGACAGCGCGTCCGGAGTCGTTCGGATGATCACAGCCTTGCCAAAATAGCATCCGCCGCGACGAACTAGGTAGCCGCGGTAAGTGTATCCATCGTCCTTACCGCGAAAAACCCCGTCGTGGACGTGGATTTCGCCTACCCCAACAAGACCGAGGTTGCTTTCGAATTGGACCCAGTACAGGCCCTCAACAGTAGTCATGATTGTAGTCCTCATTGCTGTTCGTAGTGAGCATGTTGTCCACAGGTCCCCACACTAAGTTCGGGGTAAGTCTGTGGACCCGATGAGGAGCCACTTGAAACGCTTCGCCCTTCCTCCCTTCTGGCTCTACGGCCAAATTCAACAGGTCGAGCGTTACTCGGCGCGGCTCAAGCGCCGAGTGGCGGGGGCGCGTTGGTAGGACAACGCGCCCCAACCCAAATTTAGATCAACTGCACCCGGTCGTCGCGCCGCAGCTGTTGCACTTCAGGCACGACCCGTTCCGCACCATCGTATAGTTGCCGCATTCCGAGCACGAGTCCCCGGTGTAGCCTTGCAGCTTGGCCTTGGACCGGGCGTCGGAGGTGACCGAGCCGATTGCGAAGGTCGAGGTCGTCTCCGAGAAGCCGGTCACGCGGGTTTCAGGCATCAGCATCGACAGGGCGTCGGTGCCGGTGGCGAGCGCCGTGGCCCCTACCCCGCCTTGCAGGACGGTGAATTCCTGCGGCAGGCGTTTCCTCATGTAGCCGGTCGAGGCGACCTGTTTCAGAACCTCCAGCGATTTCGAGGCGGCCACCTCCGAAGGCTCGGCGATGTTGCGCTTGCCTTCCTCGTCGCCCCGGCCGAGGTCGTCGAAGGCGGCCCCCTTCGGCGCGACATGGGCAAGGTCGGTGCGGTCGAGGTAGCTGACCGCCAGTTCGCGGAAGATGTAGTCGAGGATCGAGGTCGCGTTCTTGATCGAGTCGTTGCCCTGCACCATGCCCGCCGGTTCGAACCGGGTGAAGGTGAAGGCCTCGACGAATTCCTCCAGCGGCACGCCGTATTGCAGCCCGACCGAGACCGCGATGGCGAAGTTGTTCATCATCGCCCGGAAGCCCGCGCCTTCCTTGTGCATGTCGATGAAGATCTCGCCCAGGGAGCCGTCGGCATATTCGCCGGTGCGCAGATAGACCTTGTGACCGCCGACGATGGCCTTCTGGGTATAGCCCTTGCGGCGTTCGGGGAGTTTCTCGCGGTGGCTGCGGACGATTTCCTTGACGATCACCTTCTCGACGATCTTCTCGGCCACGACCTGGGCCTTCTCTGTGATCGAGCCGTTGGCCAGGGTTTCCTCGGCCTCGTCGTCGTCCTCGATCAGCGCCGAGGCGAGGGGTTGGCTGAGTTTGGAGCCGTCGCGGTAAAGCGCGTTGGCCTTGATGCCGAGCGAGTGGGAGAGTTCATAGGCCGCCAGCACTTCGGCGATGGTGGCGTTGTTCGGCATGTTGATGGTCTTGGAGATCGCGCCCGAGATGAAGGACTGGGCGGCGGCCATCATCTTGATGTGCGACTCCACGCTGAGGAAGCGCTTGCCGGTCTTGCCGCAGGGGTTGGCGCAGTCGAAGACGTGGTAGTGTTCGGGTTTCAGGAAGGGGGCGCCTTCCAGCGTCATGGTGCCGCAGACATGGTCGTTGGCGGCGTCGATCTGGGCCTTGGTGAAGCCGAGGTGACGCAGGAGGTCGAAGGTCGGGTCGCCAAGGCGTTCGGCCGGGATGCCGAGGGTGCCCTTGCAGAAGTCCTCGCCCAGCGTCCACTGGTTGAAGACGAAGCGGATGTCGAAGGCCGAGGGCAGCGCGGCCTCGATCTTCTCGATCTCGCGGGGGCCGAAGCCGTGGCCGATGAGGGCGGTGTGGTTGATCGCGGGGGCCTGGCCGAGCGAGCCGTGGCCGACGGCGTAGGCGACGATTTCCGCCGCTTGGCTGGTGGAGTAGCCGAGGGTTTCCAGCGCCGCGGGGACCGACTGGTTGATGATCTTGAAGTAGCCGCCGCCCGCCAGTTTCTTGAACTTGACCAGCGCGAAGTCGGGTTCGATGCCGGTGGTGTCGCAGTCCATCACAAGGCCGATGGTGCCGGTGGGGGCGATCACGGTCGTCTGGGCGTTGCGGTAGCCGTGGGCCTCGCCCAGGCGCAGGGCCTCGTCCCAGGCGGATTTGGCCAGGGCGACAAGGGTCTGGTCGGGGCAGTTCGCCTGGTCAAGCGCCACGGCGGGGACGTTCAGGCCTTCGTAGGGCAGCCCATGCGCGGCGGCGCGGTGGTTGCGGATGACGCGGAGCATGTGCTGCTTGTTGCGCTCATAGCCCGCGAAGGGGCCGAGTTCGCTGGCCATCTCGGCCGAGGTCGCATAGGCGACGCCGGTCATGATCGCCGTCAGCGCGCCGCACAGCGCGCGGCCTTCATCGCTGTCGTAGCCGAGGCCCATGTTCATCAGCAGGCCGCCGATGTTGGCATAGCCGAGGCCGAGGGTGCGGAAGTCGTAGGAAAGCTGGGCGATTTCCTTCGAGGGGAACTGCGCCATCATCACGCTGATTTCCAGCGTCACGGTCCAGAGCCGGGTCGCGTGGATGTAGGCCTCGGCGTCGAATTTGCCGTTCCTGTGGAAGGTCAAGAGGTTCATCGACGCCAGGTTGCAGGCCGTGTCGTCAAGGAACATGTATTCCGAGCAGGGGTTCGAGCCGCGGATCGGCCCGTCCTCGGGGCAGGTGTGCCAGGCGTTCACCGTGTCGTGGAACTGGATGCCGGGGTCGGCGCAGGCCCAGGCGGCGTGGCCGATCTGATCCCAGAGCTCACGCGCGGAAACGGTCCTGGCGACCTTGCCGTCGGTGCGGCGGATCAGCTCCCAGGGCTTGTCCTCTTTCACCGCGCGCAGGAAGGCGTCGGTCACGCGGACCGAGTTGTTCGAGTTCTGGCCGGAGACCGAGATGTAGGCCTCGGAGTCCCAGTCGGTGTCGTAGGTCGGGAACTCGATCGAGGTGAAACCCTGACGGGCGTATTGCAGCACGCGGTTGGTGTAGGTGTCGGGGATCATCGCCTTCTTGGCGGCCTTGATCGCGGCCTTCAGCGCGGCGTTCTTCGCCGGGTCGGTGGCGTCGGCCTCGGCCCCGTCCCACTGGCGGATCGCGGCGAAGATGTCGTTGAGGCGGGCCTCGTGCATCTTGGAGCCAGCCACCAGAGAGGCGACCTTCTGTTCCTCGATGACCTTCCAGTTGATGAACTGCTCGATGTCGGGGTGATCCATGTCGCAGATCACCATCTTGGCCGCGCGCCGCGTGGTGCCGCCCGACTTGATCGCCCCCGCCGCGCGGTCGCCGATCTTGAGGAAGCCCATCAAACCGCTCGACTTGCCGCCGCCCGAGAGTTTCTCCCCTTCGCCCCGCAGCGAGGAGAAGTTGGTGCCGGTGCCCGAGCCGTATTTGAAGAGGCGCGCCTCGCGCACCCAGAGGTCCATGATGCCGCCGTCGCCGACGAGGTCGTCCTTCACCGACTGGATGAAGCAGGCGTGCGGCTGTGGGTGTTCGTAGGCGCTGGTGGATCTGGTCAGCTTGCCCGTAGCGTGATCGACGTAGTAGTGGCCCTGGCTCGGCCCGTCGATGCCATAGGCCCAGTGCAGGCCGGTGTTGAACCATTGGGGCGAGTTCGGCGCGGCCATCTGGCGCGCGAGCATGAAGCGCATCTCGTCATAATAGGCGCGGGCGTCGGATTCGGTGGTGAAATAGCCGCCCTTCCAGCCCCAATAGGCCCAGGCCCCGGCAAGGCGGTCGAAAACCTGCTTTGCTGAAGTCTCGCCCACAAAGCGTTGATCTTCCGGCAGTTTCGCCAGAGCTTCCTCATCGGGGACCGACCGCCACAGGAATTCGGGCACGCCCTTTTCCTTGACCTTCTTGAGAACGGCCGGAACGCCCGCCTTGCGGAAATATTTCTGGGCGAGCACGTCGGAGGCGACCTGGCTCCAGCCCTCGGGGATCTCGACGGCGTCGTTGCGGAAGACGACCTTGCCGTCCGGGTTGCGGATTTCGGACACGGTGGTGGTGAAGGCCATCGCGCCATAGGCGCCGGTCGCTTCGGTGGTGAACTTCCGCTCGATCTTCATGCCCCTGATCTCCTTTTTGTGGCCCCATGGCCCTTGCTTGTGTCCAATCGCGGGGAGGTCCGACCTTGCGCGCCAGCGATCAGGCAACAGAGGTCCGATCCTGACGGTTACACGCCGCCAGGAGGGCCGCATCCGATTTGGATGCCCTTTGTGTGAGTCAGTTGCCTGTTCGCCGCGGCACTAGATTTAGTGGTTGTCCCCGCCGCTTTGTCAAAGTGTCGTAATCTTCCCGTCCTATCAACGGAAAAATTTTGCGCTGATGCGAATTTTCTGGCTTGACGATTTGCCGGGCGCATCACGCGGGCGCGACGGGTTGTGAGCCGGGGATGTGGACAGAGCTGGGGACAGAGTTCGCGCAATTTGTGAAGAGTGCCGGATTTCCCAAGCTCTCGGCGCGGTTGCGGGGCGGGCTTCTGCGGCCCTCGGTCCGGGGCGTCGGTCGACTTGCGCGATTCCCCGCACGAGGAGGCTATGGCCGTGCGGCAACAGGCCGGTTCATCAGGACGATCCCGGCGGCGACCAGTGCCGCCGCAAGGAGAATCGGCAGGCCGATGGTTTCGCCGAAGAGGAGTGCGCCAAGGAGAAGCGCGAGGATCGGCGTGAGGAAGGAAAACGAGGCCACGGTGGACGAGGGATAGACCGACAGAAGCCAGAGCCAGGCGATGAAGCCGCCCGCGACGACGACCGAGGACTGGAAGACGAGACCGAGGATATGGAGGGGCTGAAGGTCTCGGATCAGGGGGCCGAAGAAGAGCGAGGCACCGAGCAGGATCGGGGCCGAGACGACGACCATCCAGAACAGCTGCATCTCGGCGCCTTCCTCGCGCATCACCGGGCGGCGCGCGACATAGGCGGTGAGCGCCCAGCCCCAGGCGGCGCCAAGCGCGCAGAGATCGCCCGCCAGGCTCGCCTCGCCGGTGTCGGGGCGCGACAGGATCGCGGCGGCGCAGCCGGTGAAGGCAAGGGCAAGACCGGAGGCGCGGGGGCCGGTGATCCGTTCGCCCAGGCCGAAATGGGCAAGGATCGCGAACCAGACCGGCATCGAATACATGATGATGGCCGAGCGGCCGACGGTGGTCAGGTCGAGGGCGAGGAAGAGGAACAGGAATTCGGCGGCGAAAAGGCTGCCGATGAGAAGGCCGGTGCCCCAGGCCTTGCGGCGCAGGCGCGGCGGGCGGCCTTTCCAGACGAGCCAGGCCCAGACGAAGCCGATGGCCAGAAGCGAGCGGAGGCCGGCGAAGAAGACGGGTTGCAACCCTGCGTTCACCAGCTTGATGATGATCTGGTTGACGGCGAGGAGGCCCTGCACGCCAAGGAGCATCGCCACCCCGGCCCCGTCGAGTTTCGTCTTGCGCATCTTTCCCCCTGCCCCGGCACGCCCTTTTGCATCGCCTCGTGCCCCGGGGCAAGGCGGCATGGCACGGCGCGGATTGCGCATGGGGGGCAGACGCGCCGTGGCGTGCCGGCGAGGTTTCCTTTCGCGCCGGGCCGGTGTAGGCCTTCGCTTCCGACCGGAGACCGCCATGCCCCCCCGCCCGACCGATGTCGCCGACAACACCCGGGCAGCTGGGCTGATGGTGGGCTCGATGGCGTTCTTTGCCGTCGAGGATCTGTTCCTGAAATGGTCGGCCGAGGCCCTGCCGCCGGGGCAGGTTCTGGCGCTGACCGGGGCAGCGGGGGCTTGCATCTTCTGGGCGCTGGCGGCGGGGCAGCGGCAGCGGGTGCTGTCGGTCGAGGCTTTGCGGGGCATGGCGCTGGTGCGGACGCTGGCCGAGGCGGCGGCGGCGGTTCTGTATATCCTGGCGCTGGCGCTGGCGCCGCTGACGATGACCTCGGCGCTGTTGCAGGCCTCGCCCCTTGTGGTGGTCGCGGGGGCGGCGCTGTTTCTGGGCGAAAAGGTCGGCTGGCGGCGGTGGGCCTCGATCCTGGTGGGGTTCGCGGGCGTCCTGGTGATCCTGAAGCCCTGGGATGCGGCCTTCGATCCGACGGGGCTGTTGACGGTGGCCTGCGTCGTGGTGCTGGCAGCGCGGGACCTGGCGACGCGGGTGATGCCCGCACGGATCGGGACGTTTCAGGTGGCGACCTGGGCCTATCTGGGGCTGGTGCCTTCGGGGGCGCTGCTGATGGCGGGGATGGGGCAGAGTTTCGTGCCGCCGACGCCGGGGCAATGGGCGGGGCTGGCGGGTGCGCTGGTCTCGGGCCTTTTCGGCTATTACGCGGTGGTCGCGGCGATGCGGCTGGGCGAGGTGTCGGTCGTGGCGCCGTTCCGTTACACCCGGCTGGTATTCGCGCTGGCGATCGCGATGGTCTTTCTGGGCGAGCGGCCCGAGGGTTCGACCCTGCTGGGGGCGGCGCTGGTCGTCGGATCGGGACTTTACGCCTTCGCCCGGGAACGGGCGAGGAAACGCGCTTCCCCTATGCCCTGAGCCGGGGTAAAGGGGCGGACGAGAGCACCCATTCGGCCAAAGGGGACACCCATGAGCACGATCATCGACATTCACGCCCGCGAAATCCTGGACAGCCGGGGCAACCCGACGGTCGAGGTGGACGTCACGCTGGAAGACGGCAGCATGGGACGGGCGGCGGTGCCCTCGGGCGCATCCACCGGCGCGCATGAGGCGAACGAGCGGCGCGATGGCGACAAGGCGCGCTACAAGGGCAAGGGCGTGCTGGAGGCCGTGGCGGCGGTGAACGGCGAGATCGCCGAGGAGATCGTGGGGTTCGATGCGACCGAGCAGGTCGGCATCGACCGCACGATGATCGAGATGGACGGCACGCCGAACAAGTCGCGGCTGGGCGCGAATGCCATTCTGGGCGTGTCGCTGGCGGTGGCGAAGGCGGCGGCGGAGTTCACGGCGCAGCCCTTGTATCGCTATGTCGGCGGAACCTCGGCCCGCGTGCTGCCGGTGCCGATGATGAACATCATCAACGGCGGCCAGCATGCCGACAACCCGATCGACATCCAGGAATTCATGATCATGCCGGTGGGCGCCCAGAACATCCGCGAGGCGGTGCGGATGGGGTCGGAAGTGTTCCATACGCTGAAGAAGGAGCTGTCGGCGGCGGGCCACAACACCAATGTCGGCGACGAAGGCGGGTTCGCGCCGGATCTGAAGTCCGCGCGCCACGCGCTTGATTTCATTCTGCAATCCGTGGAGAAGGCCGGTTACAAGCCGGGCGAGGACATCTGTCTGGCGCTGGACTGCGCGGCGACGGAATACTTCAAGGACGGCCGCTATGCGATGGAAGGAGAAGGGAAATCCCTGTCCATCGCCGAGAATGTCGAGTTCCTGGCGGGTCTTGCGGCGGATTATCCGATCATCTCGATCGAGGACGGCTGTTCCGAGGACGACTGGGAGGGCTGGAAGCTTCTGACCGAGCGGCTGGGGAGCGGGATCCAGCTGGTGGGCGACGATCTGTTCGTCACCAACCCCAGGCGCCTGTCGCGCGGGATCGCCGAAGGCGTGGCGAACTCGATGCTGGTGAAGGTGAACCAGATCGGTACGCTGACCGAAACCTTGCAAGCGGTCGAGATGGCGCATCGCGCGCGCTATACCAACGTGATGAGCCACCGGTCGGGCGAGACCGAGGATTCGACGATTGCCGATCTGGCGGTGGCGACGAACTGCGGGCAGATCAAGACGGGCTCGTTGTCGCGGTCGGACCGACTGGCCAAATACAACCAGCTGATCCGTATCGAGGAAATGCTGGGCGAGACGGCGGAGTATGCCGGGCGGTCGGTGCTGAAGGGCTGAGGGTCGGGGCCGGAATTCGTACAAATTCCGGTCCGATTTCCTGGAAGAAATCGGCGGGCGCCTTCGGGTGCCCGTTTGCTTTTGTGCCCGGTCATGGCAGCAAGGGGATATGCTGATCCTGCTGAACAAACCCTATGATGTCCTGTGCCAGTTCTCCCGCGACGGGGATCGGGCGGTGCTGGCGGATTTTGTGCCGGTGCAGGGGGTCTATCCGGCCGGAAGGTTGGACCGAGATTCCGAGGGGCTGGTGGTGCTGACCGATGACGGGCGTTTGCAGGCGCGAATTGCGGACCCGAAGTTCAAGCAGGAGAAGACCTATTTCGCGCAGGTCGAGGGGGTGGTCGGCAAAGATGCGCTGGAGAGGTTGCGCGCTGGAGTGGTGCTGAACGACGGGCCGACCCTGCCCGCGCAGGCAAAGGCGGTGGCGGAGCCCGGGTGGCTCTGGCCCCGGACGCCGCCGATCCGGGTGCGCAAGTCGGTGCCGGACGGGTGGATCGAACTGACGCTTCGTGAGGGTCGGAACCGGCAGGTGCGGCGGATGTGTGCGGCGGTGGGGCTGCCCTGTCTGCGGCTGATCCGCTGGCGGGTTGGGGACTGGACGCTGGAGGGGCTGGCGCCGGGCGCGTGGCGGGAAGGATGAGTGCACGGGATGCTCGGGACGTCGGGCGGGCGGCCGGGGCCCCGGTCCGGCGGGGTCGGATAAGCGAACCCCGATGGCGCCTCCGGCGGGAGTATTTGGGGACATGGGCAAGAGGCCTTGGGCCGGAAGGAGGATTGTGCGGGGCACAAGATCGGGGTGGTTGTTGCCGGGGGCTTTCGCTAGGGGTGGGGCATGAGCGAGACCCCTGACCTGCCCCCGAATGCCGCCGCTGGTGGCGACACCCTGCCCGGGTTCCTGTATGCGTTGACGGCCTACCTTCTGTGGGGCTTCCTGCCGATCTACATGAAGGCGCTGGCGCATGTGCCGCCGGTCGAGGTGATCGCGCATCGGGTGGTCTGGTCGGTGCCGATCGCGCTGGCGGTGATCGTCTGGCTGGGGCGAACGACGGATCTGCGGGCGGCGTTGCGCAGTCCCCGGATGCTGGCGATGGGCGCGCTGACGGCGGCGCTGATCAGCGTCAACTGGGGGATCTATGTCTGGGCCATCGGGTCGGGACACGCACTGGACGCAGCGCTGGGGTATTACATCAACCCGCTGTTCTCGATCTTTCTGGGCGCGGTGCTGCTGGGCGAGCGGATGGGGCGGACGCAGATGGCGGCGATTGCGCTGGCGGCCGTGGCGGTGGGCATCCTGACCTGGGAGGCGGGCCGGCTGCCGGTGGTGGCGCTGGGGCTGACGCTGACCTGGGGGGTTTATGCCTACCTGAAGCGCCGGTTGCCGATCGGGCCGAACCAGGGCTTCACGCTGGAGGTGCTGATCCTGCTCTTCCCGGCGCTGGCCTGTCTCGGCTGGTTGCAGGCGCGGGGGAGCGGGCATTTCCTGCAAGGCGTTGCCCGGGACGATGCCTTGCTGCTGGGCTGCGGCATCGTCACGGCGGTGCCCTTGATGATCTATGCCAACGGGGCCAAGCGGCTGACGCTTTCGACCATCGCGATCATGCAGTACATCGCGCCGACCATGATCTTCCTGACGGCGGTCTTCGTCTTTCATGAGCCGTTCAGCGGGGTGAAGCTGTCGGCCTTCTGCCTGATCTGGGCGGCGCTGGTGCTCTATTCGGCCCCGATGCTGGCGGCGAGGGTCGGGATGGGGCGGATCAGTCGGGCCGGCTGATCTGCCCGCCCCCGACCAGAGCGGGTGCGCCGGTGGTGTCGGGACCCGAGGTCGCCATCTTGAGCAGGACGCGGACGGCGAGGAAGGCGAAGGCCTGGGCCTCCAGCATGTCGCCGTCGAGGCCCACGTCCTCGACCGGAAGGATCGGGCAGGGGATGCGGCGGCGCAGTTCGGCCATCAGCACCGGGTTGTGCCGCCCGCCCCCGGTGACGAGGATGCGGGTCACGGGCGCGGGGAAATGGATCTGGGCGGCGGCGACCGAGGCGGCGGCGATTGCGGTCAGCGTCGCGGCGGCATCGGCGTCAGACAACATCTTCAGCCGGTCGATCAGGCCGTGGAAATCGTTCCGGTCGAGCGATTTCGGCGGGGGCTGGTCGAACCAGGGGTCCTTGAGGACGGAGGCGACGAAATCCTCATCCACCTCTCCTGCCGCGGCAAGCCGGCCGCCTTCGTCGTGATCGAGACCGAGGCGGTCCTGCATCAGGTCGTTGATCGGCGCGTTCGCCGGGCCGGTGTCGAAGGCCAGAAGCGCGCCGGGATTTTCCGGGCCAGGGGCGGTCGGGTCGATCCAGGTCAGGTTGCCGACGCCGCCGAGATTGAGGAAGGCCAGAGGTTCGGTCGCACCGATGTGCCGGGCCAGCGCGAAGTGGTAGAAGGGCGCGAGCGGTGCCCCCTGCCCGCCGATGGTCACATCGGCCGAGCGGAAATCCCAGACCGTGGGCAGGCCGAGAAGCTGGGCCAGAAGCGCGCCGTTGCCGCATTGATGCGTGCCCCTTCCCGAAGGCTCATGCGCGAGGGTCTGGCCGTGAAAGCCCAGCAGCTCGGCCCCGGTGAAGCGGGAGAGGAGCTCGGCATGGGCGGCTTCCACCACCTCGGCGGCGGCAGTGACGCCGGGATCTCCGGGCCAGCGGCCCAGGGCGCCGCGGAGCGTCGCGCGTTCCTCGGGGGTATAGGGGCGATAGGCCGAGGGGCCGAAGGCAAAGATGGCGCGCCCGTCGGTCTTGATCATCGCCGCATCGACGCCATCGAGCGACGTGCCGGACATCGCCCCCAGCGCCCACAAGGCCCCGTCCTTCCGCATCTTCCCTTGCGACCCTTGCGAAGCTATACCCGCGCGCATCCTAGACCGAGGCGGCCATGCACTACCATCCGAAATCTGACTTCATGCGCGTGATGTTCGAGCGCGGCTTTGTTGCCGATTGCACGGATTATCAGGCGCTTGATGAGGCATTGTTGAGGGGCGTGGTGCCGGCCTACATCGGTTACGATGCGACGGCCCCCAGCCTGCATGTGGGGCACCTGATGAACATCATGGTGCTGCGCTGGTTGCAGAAGACGGGGCACAAGCCGATCACGCTGATGGGCGGGGGCACGACCAAGATCGGCGACCCCAGTTTCCGCAGCGAGGAACGGCCCCTGCTGACGCCCGAGGCGATCGACGCCAACATCGCCGGGATGAAGCGGGTCTTTGCCAATTACCTGACCTATGGCGACGGCCCGACCGACGCGATCATGCTGAACAATGCCGAATGGCTGGACGGGCTGAACTATCTGGACTTCCTGCGCGACATCGGGCGGCATTTCAGCGTCAACCGGATGCTGTCCTTCGAAAGCGTCAAGTCCCGGCTGGACCGCGAACAGTCGCTGTCCTTCCTGGAATTCAACTACATGATCCTGCAAGCCTATGACTTCCTGGAGCTTCACCGCCGCTACGGCTGTCTGTTGCAGATGGGCGGCAGCGACCAGTGGGGCAACATCATCAACGGGATCGACCTGACCCGCCGGGTGATCGACCACGAGATCTTCGGCCTGACGACGCCCCTTCTGACCACCAGCGACGGGCGCAAGATGGGCAAGTCGGCCCAGGGCGCGGTCTGGCTGAACGGCGAGATGCTGAGCCCCTACGAGTTCTGGCAGTTCTGGCGCAACACGACGGATGCCGATGTGGGCCGGTTCCTGAAGATCTTCACCGAACTGCCGGTCGAGGAATGCGACAGGCTGGGGTCGCTAGGGGGCTCGGAGATCAATCAGGCGAAGATCCAGCTGGCGAACCTCGCGACCACGCTGCTGCACGGCGCCGAGGCGGCGGCGGCGGCGGAAGCCACGGCGCGGGAGGTGTTCGAGAAGGGCGGGATCGGCGAGGATCTGCCGACGGTCAAGCTGGATGTGTCGGAACTGGCCGAGGGCGTGGGTGTCGTGCAGCTGTTCGTGCGGGCGGGGCTGGCGGCCAGCGGCAAGGACGCGAAACGGCTGATCGCCGAGGGCGGGGCGAAGGTGAACGACGAGATCGTCACCGATGCGGGCCTGCGCTTTGGCGCCAGCCATCTGGTCGAACCGATGAAGCTGACCGCAGGCAAGAAGCGGCACGCCCTGGTCGTGATCGGGTAGGCAGGGTGGGCGGATTGCCCACCCTGGTTTGCGTCACTCCTGCACGGTGACCTTGGTCATCACGTCCGGAGTGCCGGAGACTTCGCCATTGCGCCCGTCGCCGCGCTTGATCGCATCGACGACCTCCATCCCCGAGATGACCTTGCCGAAGATAGTGTACTGGCCGTCAAGAAAGCTGGCGTCGCCGAAGGTGATGAAGAACTGGCTGTTTGCCGAGTTCGGGTCCTGGGCGCGCGCCATGCCGACGACGCCGCGCTGGAAGGAGAGCGTGTCGGTGAACTCGGCCGGGATGTCCGGCTTCGTCGAGCCGCCCCGTCCGGCCATGGTGGTATCGCCACCGGCCTTGCCGAACTGGACGTCGCCCGTCTGGGCCATGAAACCGTCGATCACGCGGTGGAAGACCACATTGTCATAGGCGCCTTCCTTCGCCAGCGCGACGATCTGCGCGACATGCTTCGGCGCGACATCGGGCAGAAGGTCGATGACCACGGTGCCGTTGGCCTGGCCGGCGATCTCGATCACCAGGTTCGGGCCGGGGCCGTCGGGTGCATCCTGGGCGACGGCGGGGCCTGCAAGGGTGAGCGCGACGGCGAGAATCAGCTTACGCGACATCGGCGGCCACCCGGACAGAGATCATGCGGTCGGGATTGGCGGGCGGCTCGCCGCGGGCGATCTTGTCCACATGCTCCATCCCGCTGATGACGCGGCCATAGACGGTGTACTGGCCGTTCAGGAAATGGTTGTCGCGGAAGTTGATGAAGAACTGGCTGTTCGCGCTGTTCGGGTTCTGCGAACGCGCGGCGCCCAGCGTGCCCCGGTCATGCGGCAGTTTCGAGAATTCGGCCGGAAGATCGGGATAGGACGACCCGCCCGTCCCCGACCGGCGCGGGTTGTAGTTGGGCGAGGCCATGTTGGCATGTTCCACATCGCCGGTCTGGGCCATGAAACCCTCGATCACACGATGGAAGGCCACGTTGTCATAGGCCTTGTCGCGGGCCAGCTGCTTCATCCGCTCGGTGTGCTTCGGCGCCACGTCGGCGAGAAGCTCGATCACCACCTCGCCGTCCTTCAGCGTCATGATGATCGTGTTCTCCGGGTCCTTGATGTCGGGCATCGGGGTCTCCTTGGTTTCGTCGGGCGCGACGGTAGCGGCGGCATCCGGCCAAGGGAAGCGCAAAGCGTCGCAAGCAGTTGACGGGCGCGTGATAAGGGGGCCAAAAGCGGACAGCCAATGAAGGAGGATGCGATGCCCTGGAAAACGCTGGACGACATGGACCTGGCCGGAAAGGTCGTGCTGACCCGGGTGGACATCAACGTGCCGATGGAGGCGGGCCGTGTCACCGACATGACCCGGATCGACAAGATCAGGCCGACGGTCGGGGACATCGTGGCGAAGGGCGGGAAGGTCGTTCTGCTGGCGCATTTCGACCGGCCGAAGGGCAAGGTGGTGCCGGAGATGAGCCTTGTGCATGTCGTTGACGCCCTGGCGGGGTCGCTTGGGCGCAAGGTGGTGTTCGGGTCGGACTGCGTGGGCGAGCCGGCTGCCGCTGCCATTGCCAAGGCTGGCAAGGATGAGGTGGTGCTGCTGGAGAACACGCGGTTCCATCCGGGTGAGGAGAAGAACGACCCGGACCTTGCAGCGCAGATGGCGAAGCTGGGCGATGTCTATGTGAACGACGCCTTTTCGGCGGCACACCGGGCGCATGCCTCGACCGAGGGGCTGGCTCGGTTGCTGCCTGCGGCGGCGGGGCGGCTGATGGAGGCGGAACTGAAGGCGCTGGAGGCGGCGCTGGGGTCGCCGGTCCGGCCGGTGGTGGCGGTGGTTGGCGGCGCGAAGGTCTCGACCAAGATCGAGCTTCTGGCGAACCTTGTCACCAAGGTCGATCATCTGGTGATCGGCGGGGGGATGGCGAACACCTTCCTCGTGGCCGAGGGGATCGAGGTGGGGCAGTCGCTGGCCGAGCGGGAAATGGCTGAAACAGCACGGGAAATCCGGCACCGGGCGCAGAAGGCGGGCTGCCAGATCCATCTGCCGGTGGATGTCGTGGTGGCACGGGAATTCAAGGCGGGGGCCGAAAGCCAGACGGTTGACGTGCTGAAATGCCCGCCGGATGCGATGATCCTGGACGCGGGGCCGGAAACGGTCGCGCGGCTGGAGACGGTCTTTGCCGAGGCGCGGACCCTGATCTGGAACGGGCCGCTGGGCGCCTTCGAGATCGAGCCGTTCGATGCCGCGACCAATGCGGCGGCGCAGGCGGCGGCGCGGCTGACGCGTGCGGGCAAGCTGATTTCCGTCGCGGGCGGCGGCGATACGGTGGCGGCGCTGAATGCGGCGGGGGCGGCGGAGGATTTCACCTTCATATCGACCGCCGGGGGG
Source organism: Rhodobacter calidifons (assembly GCF_011174775.1). GTDB lineage: Bacteria > Pseudomonadota > Alphaproteobacteria > Rhodobacterales > Rhodobacteraceae > Tabrizicola > Tabrizicola calidifons. The sequence continues at coordinate 64,505 of NZ_JAANHS010000013.1, read as the reverse complement.
GCCTTCCTGGAATGGATGGAGGGCAAGGAATTGCCTGGCGTGAAGGCGCTGATGGGTTGAGGGACGGGACCGGGACGGCTATGCCAGCGGGGACAATCGGGAGACGGACATGACCAACGCGAAGATGACCGAACAGGTGCGCAACGGGCGCGGCTTCATCGCCGCGCTGGACCAGTCGGGCGGATCTACCCCCAAGGCGCTGAAACTCTACGGGATTTCCGAGAGTGAGTATTCCGGCGAAGAGCAGATGTTCGACCTGATCCACGCGATGCGGGCGCGGATCATCAAGTCCCCCGCCTTCACCGGCGACAAGGTGGTGGGGGCGATCCTGTTCGAGCAGACCATGGACCGGACGATCGACGGCGTGCCCACGGCGACCTATCTGTGGGAAAGGCGCGGCGTGGTGCCCTTCCTGAAGATCGACAAGGGGCTGGAGCCGGAAGCCGACGGCGTGCAGCTGATGAAGCCGATCCCGGGGCTGGATGACCTGCTGGCCCGAGCGGTGAAAGCCGGGATCTTCGGCACCAAGGAGCGGTCGGTCATCCATGCCGCGAACCGCAAGGGGATCGCGGCCATCGTGGCGCAGCAGTTCGAGATCGGTCGGCAGGTCGCGGCGCATGGGCTGATGCCGATCCTGGAGCCGGAGGTCACGATCTCGATCCCCGACAAGGCCGAGGCCGAGGCGATCCTGCAAGAGGAGATCCTGAAGCATCTGGAAGGGCTTGAGGGCCAGGTGATGCTGAAGCTGTCGCTGCCCACGGTGCCGGATTTCTACCAGCCGCTGGTGAAGCATCCGAAGGTGCTGAAGGTGGTGGCGCTGTCGGGCGGCTACAGTCGCGACGAGGCGAATCGGATCCTGGCGCAGAACCACGGGATCATCGCCAGCTTCAGCCGCGCGCTGTCCGAAGGCCTGTCGGCGCAGCAATCGGATGCCGAGTTCGATGCGGTGCTGAAAGATGCCGTGGACAGTATCTACGCGGCCTCGATCACCTGAGGCGGGCGCGGCGTGCGTCCAGCGGGGGCCTTCGGGCCCCCTTTTCGTTCAAGCCTTTGAACGTTTAGCATTTTCGGGATTCACAAGCGAATCCGCCTGTGCCATGATTCGCTGGAAGCCCCCGGCAGAGGGGTCGGAGAAGGCAGATGTCGGCAGCACACACGCAACGGGGTCTTGGCGGACTGGCCTATCTGGGCTTTGTCTCGGCCCTTGGGGTCTATTTCACCTTTGCTGCCGTGCAGGGCGATTACGGCATGTTCGCCCGCGTCGCGATCCATGCCGAGGCCGAGAGCCTGCGGATCGAACGTGACCGGCTGTCGGCCGAGCTGGCCCGGATGGAAAACCTGACGCACCGGCTGTCGGACACCTATCTGGACCTCGACCTTTTGGACCAGCAGGCGCGCGACGTGCTGGGCTACATGCGCGCCGACGAGATCGCCATCCGCTGAGGCGCCCCGTCGAGGCTTGATCTGCACGCATAGGTGCCATGCCGCGCAACCCCGCACCGCGGCGGAGAATCCTTTTGACCCAAGAAACACCGATGCTGTATGGATGGTTTAACGCTAAACCATTTTCTGCACCTGCAAAGCCCCAGGGAGGAGCCCGATGGCGAAGAAGCCCGAGACGAGACCGAATGTCTCGAAGGAAGACCTGCTGAAATATTACCGCGAGATGCTCTTGATCCGGCGGTTCGAGGAGAAGGCGGGGCAGCTTTACGGCATGGGCCTGATCGGCGGCTTCTGCCACCTCTACATCGGGCAGGAAGCGGTGGTCGTGGGCCTGGAAGCCGTGGCCAAGGCGGGCGACAAGCGTATCACCAGCTACCGCGACCACGGGCACATGCTGGCCTGCGGGATGGACCCGAAGGGCGTGATGGCGGAACTGACCGGGCGCATCGGGGGCTATTCCAAGGGCAAGGGCGGCTCGATGCACATGTTCTCGAAAGAGAAACATTTCTATGGCGGGCACGGGATTGTCGGCGCTCAGGTGCCGCTGGGGGCCGGGTTGGCTTTTGCGGACAAGTATCTGGGCAATGACAACGTGACCTTCACCTATTTCGGCGACGGGGCGGCCAACCAGGGCCAGGTCTATGAGACCTACAACATGGCCGAGCTGTGGGACCTGCCGGTGATCTTCGTGATCGAGAACAACCAGTATGCGATGGGGACCAGCGTGAAGCGGTCCACGAAATCCACGACGCTCTATGGCCGGGGCCTTGCCTATGGTATCCCGGGCGAGCAGGTGGACGGAATGGACGTGCTGGCGGTCAAGGCCGCGGGCGAGAAGGCCGTGGCGCACTGCCGGGCGGGCAAGGGCCCGTATATCCTGGAGATGATGACTTACCGCTATCGGGGGCATTCCATGTCGGACCCGGCCAAGTACCGGACGCGCGAGGAGGTCGAGAAGATCAAGACCGAGAAGGACTGCATCGAGCATGTGCGGGATCTGCTGACGCAGGGGGGGCTGGCCTCGGATGAGGAGCTGAAGGCCATCGACAAGGAGATCAAGGCGATCGTGAACGAAAGTGCGGAATTCGCCAAGGAAAGCCCGGAGCCGCCGCTGAACGAGCTGTGGACCGACATTTACGCCTGAGGGAGGGGAAATCATGGCAACGGAAGTACTTATGCCCGCTCTTTCCCCCACGATGGAGGAAGGCACGCTGGCCAAGTGGCTTGTGAGGGAAGGTGACAGGGTCAAGTCGGGACAGATCCTGGCCGAGATCGAGACCGACAAGGCGACGATGGAGTTCGAGGCGGTCGATGAGGGTGTCGTCGGCAGGATCCTGGTGGCCGAGGGCACGGCGGGCGTGAAGGTGAACACGCCGATCGCGGTGCTGGTGGAGGAGGGGGAAACGGTGTCGGACGCCCCTGCCCCGGTGGCGGCCCCGGTGGCGGCCCCGGTGGCTGTGGTGGAAAGCCGGTCTGAAGCCCGGCCTACGGTGGCGGCGGTCGCGGCTGCGGCACCGGTGATGGCCGCGTCGGGCTGGCCGCATACCGACCTGCCCGAGGGGCCGACCAGGACGATGACGGTGCGCGAGGCCCTGCGCGAGGCGATGGCCGAGGAGATGCGCGCCGATCCGACGGTCTTCCTGATGGGGGAAGAGGTCGGCGAGTATCAGGGGGCATACAAGATTTCGCAGGGCCTGCTGGACGAGTTCGGCGCGCGGCGGGTCGTCGATACGCCGATCACCGAGATGGGCTTTGCCGGGATCGGGGTCGGCGCGTCCTGGGGCGGGCTGAAGCCGATCGTCGAGTTCATGACCTTCAACTTCTCGATGCAGGCGATCGACCACATCGTCAACTCGGCAGCCAAGACCCTGTACATGTCGGGGGGCCAGATGGGCAGCCCGATGGTGTTCCGCGGCCCGAACGGGGCGGCGGCGCGGGTGGGTGCGCAGCACAGCCAGGACTTCGCGGCCTGGTATGCGGCGATCCCGGGGCTGAAGGTCTGCATGCCCTATACGGCGGCGGATGCGAAGGGCCTGCTCAAGACCGCGATCCGCGATCCGAACCCGGTGGTGTTCCTGGAGAACGAGATCCTGTACGGGCGGTCCTTCGAGGTGCCGGTGGATGGCGATTTCACCGTTCCCTTCGGCAAGGCCTCGATCCTGCGGCCGGGGTCGGATGTGACGGTGGTGTCCTTCGGGATCGGCTGTTCCCATGCCATGGCGGCGGCCGAGGAGCTGGCAAAGGAAGGGATCAGCGCCGAGGTGGTGAACCTGCGGACGCTGCGGCCCATCGACTATGACACGGTGCTCGCCAGCGTGATGAAGACCAACCGCTGCGTGACGGTCGAGGAAGGCTTCCCCGTGGGGTCGATCGGCGACCATCTGGCTTCGACGATCATGCAGCGGGCCTTCGATCATCTGGACGCTCCGGTCGTGACCTGCACGGGCAAGGACGTGCCGATGCCCTATGCGGCGAACCTGGAGAAGTTCGCGCTGATCACCCCGGCGGAGGTCGTCGCCGCGGTCAAGTCCGTCTGCTACAGGTAGAGGTGAAGCCATGGCGACCGAAATTCTGATGCCGGCCCTGTCCCCCACGATGGAAGAGGGGACGCTGGCCAAATGGCTGGTGAAGGAAGGCGATGCGGTGAAGTCGGGCCAGATCCTGGCCGAGATCGAGACCGACAAGGCGACGATGGAGTTCGAGGCCGTCGATGAGGGGGTGATCGGCAGGATTCTGGTCGCCGAAGGCACGGGTGGCGTGAAGGTGAACACGCCGATTGCGGTGCTGCTGGAGGATGGCGAGGATGCCTCATCGGTCGCAAGCGCTCCCTCTTCGGCGGCCCCTGCCCCGGCGGCAGAACCCGCGAAGAGAGATGCGAAAGCGAGCGATGAGCGGCCGATTGCGGCCCCGGCGTCGGGCGGCGCTCGCGTGTTCGCCTCGCCCCTGGCGCGGCGGATTGCCAGGGAGAAGGGGTTGGACCTGACCGCCATCAAGGGGTCGGGTCCGCATGGGCGGATCGTGCGGGCGGATGTCGAGGATGCATCGCCTGCGGCGGCAAAGCCGGCGGCGGCGGTGGTGGCCGAGGCTCCGAAGGCTGCGGCTGCGACCCCTGCCCCTGCCTCTGCCCCTGCCCCTGCCTCTGCCCCTGCCCCTGCCTCTGCCCCTGCCCCCGCCCCTGCCTCGGCACCGGCTTCGGCTGCGGCGGCGATGCCCGCGGGACCGGCGGCCGAGACGGTGCTGAAGATGTATGCCGACCGAGCCTACGAGGAAGTGCCGCTGGATGGCATGCGCCGGACGATTGCGGCGCGGCTGACCGAGGCCAAGCAGACCATTCCGCATTTCTACCTGCGCCGCGAGGTTCGGCTGGATGCGCTGATGGCGTTCCGCGAGCAGCTGAACAGGCAGCTGGAAGGGCGCGGGGTGAAGCTGTCGGTCAACGACTTCATCATCAAGGCCTGCGCGATGGCCTTGCAGGCGGTGCCGAATGCCAATGCCGTTTGGGCGGGCGACCGGATCCTGCGGCTGAAGCCGTCGGATGTGGCGGTGGCCGTGGCCGTGGAGGGCGGGCTGTTCACGCCGGTGCTGCGCGATGCGGAGAAGAAGTCGCTGAGTGCCCTGTCGGCAGAGATGAAGGACCTCGCGGCGCGCGCCAAGACCAGGAAGCTGGCGCCGCACGAGTATCAGGGCGGGTCCTTTGCGATCAGCAACCTCGGGATGATGGGGATCGAGAACTTCGACGCCGTCATCAATCCGCCACATGGGTCGATCCTTGCCGTTGGCGCGGGGATCAGGAAGCCGGTGGTCATGGGCGACGGCACGATCGGGGTGGCGACGGTCATGTCGATGACGCTGTCGGTGGATCACCGGGTGATCGACGGGGCCCTGGGGGCCGAGTTCCTGAAGGCCGTGATCGAGGCGCTGGAAAACCCGGTGGTGATGCTGGCTTGAACCGGCGGAGCGGGGGTTTCACACCCCCGCACCCCCGTGGGATACTTGTGGACAGATGAATGGGGGGCTTCGGTCCCCCATTTTCTAACGGGACTTCAGCTTTTCGATGAGGGTCCATGACCGGCGCAGGATCGTGGCGGCAGTGCCAAGGGCGATGATCCAGAGCGTGAGGGTCAGGGTCCATTCCGTCGCATGGAGTGCAGCGAGGATGGTGCCTGCGGTGAGGACGGCCATGCGCTGCGGCTTGGCCAGAGGGCCGGAGAAGTCGGGCGGGAAGCCCTCGGCGCGGCCAAGTTCGCGGATGTAGGCGGTGGCGATGGCCAGCGCGGCGGCGAGGAGGCCGAGGGCGGGTTGTCCGGCGGCGAGGCCCGCGCCGGCGAAGAAGAGGAGGTCGGAGGCGCGGTCGGGGGCCTCGTTCCAGAAGGGGCCGTCCTTGGCACCCCGGCCGCCTTCGATGGCGACCATGCCGTCGATCAGATTGCAGACGAGACGGGCCTGGACGGCGGCGGCGGCGAGGAGGAGCGCGGAGAACTGAAGCAGGCCGCCCAGCGTGGAGAACCAGTAGAGGAGGAAGCCAAGGACCGCGAAACCGATCGAGGCCTGGCTGATCCGGTTCGGGCTGATGCCTTTGGCCACAGCCCGGGAGGCGAGGCCGGCGGCCCAGCGGGAGTTGCGCGACGTGAGGGGGCGGCGGTTCTGGTCGCTCATGTCGTTGACCAGAACCAGCGGGTGACGTGGAAGAAGATGGGGGCGGCGAAGATCACGCTGTCGAGCCGGTCGAGGAAGCCGCCGTGTCCGGCGATGAGGTGGCCCCAGTCCTTGATCCCCCGGTCGCGCTTGATCGCCGACATGACGAGGCCGCCGGAGAAGCCCATGAGCGTGATGAGGAGGCACATGCCTGCGGCTTCAAGCGGCGAGAACGGGGTCATCCAGTAGAGCGCGGTGCCGATGGCGGTGGCCGAGAGGGCGCCTCCGATGAGGCCCTCCCAGGTTTTCGAGGGCGAGAGGTTGGGCGCGACCCTGGTGCGTCCGATGAGCTTGCCCCAGACGTATTGCAGCACGTCCGAAAGCTGCACGACGAAGATCAGATAGGCGATCAGGATGACATTGCGGCCCTCAAACCCGGGGATCTGCAGGTAGAGGAGCGCCGGGACGTGGCTGGCACAGTAGATGCAGATCATCAGCGCCCACTGGGTTTCCGAGACGCGGACCAGGAAGTTCTGGGTGGAGCCGCGAAGCGCCGATGCGACGGGCAGGAGAAGGAAGGCGTAGACCGGGATGAAGATCGAATACATCCCGTACCAGTCGGTCGCCAGGAACCAGTATTGCAGCGGCAGGATCAGGAAAAAGCAGGCCACGAGCGACCAGTGATCGGCGCGGTTGTGGGTGGTGAGCGTCAGGAATTCGCGGAGCGCCGCGAAGGAGCAGAGCGCGAAGAGGAGGACAACGCCCGGCTTGCCCGCGATGAAGGCGAGCGCCAGGCAGATCACCATGACCCACCAGGCATTGATCCGGGCGTTCAGGTTTTCGATGACAGGGCTTTCGCCTGCGGGGGAGAGGCGGGCACGCAGCACCTCGCCGATGATGGACGCAAGGACGAGGATGGTGCCGACGCCGGCGAGAAGCCAGAGGAGATGCGGCGAGGTCATGCCGCGGCCTTCAGGGCAAGTAGCGCCTCGGTGGCGCGGGCGAGGAAGGCGTCCTTGGTTTCCTCGGGATCAATGCGAAGCGGCGCGCCGAAGGTCAGGGTGCAGATCAGCGGCACGGGGATAATCTCACCCTTTGGCATCACGCGGTTCAGATTGGCAATCCAGACCGGGACAAGATCTATGCCGGGACGAACCTTGGCAAGGTGGTAAAGGCCCGACTTGAACGGCAGCAGGTCCGCGTCCGAGCTGTTGCGCTGGCCTTCGGGAAAGATGATGAGCGAGGCGCCTTGATCCAGGGCGGCAGCCATCTGGGCGACCGGATCCTCGGTCCGCGCCTCGGGGCGGCGGTCGATGAGGACGGCGTTGAAGACCTCGCGCCCGATGAAGGCCCGGAGGGGTGAGGTCAGCCAGTAATCGAGCGCGGCAACCGGGCGCGTCTGGCGGCGGAGGGGCGTGGGAAGCGCGGTCCAGAGGAGGACGAAGTCGCCATTCGAGGTGTGGTTGGCATAATACACCCGCTGGCGCGGCACCGGCTCGATCCCCTGCCAGATGGCGCGGGGTGCGGTCATGAACCGCGCGAAGGTCGAGATCGCCAGGCCCGTCACCCGGGCGGCGAAGGCACGGAGGACGGGGATCATGCAGGTCTGGTCATTCGGTCTTCAGGATCTGGTCCATCGTCAGCGCAGGTTGCGCGCAGCCGGCCTTTCCGACGACCCGGGCCGGAACCCCGGCGACCGTCGTGTTGCGCGGAACGTCTTCCAGAACGACCGACCCCGCGGCGATGCGTGAGCACTGACCGACATGGATATTGCCGAGAACCTTTGCCCCTGCCCCGATCAGCACGCCATCGCCGATCTTGGGGTGCCGGTCCCCATCTTCCTTGCCGGTACCGCCCAGAGTGACGGAATGAAGCATGGAGACATTGTCGCCGACCACGGCCGTTTCACCGATGACGATGGAATGGGCATGGTCGATCATGATCCCCTTGCCGATCCGGGCTGCCGGATGGATGTCCACCCCGAAGACCTCGGAGACCCGCATCTGGACGAAATAGGCCAGATCCGATCGACCGGTCTGCCAGAGCCAATGCCCGATCCGGTAGGCCTGGACGGCCTGGTAACCCTTGAAGAAGAGGATGGGCTGGAGAAAGCGGTGGCAGGCCGGATCGCGCTCGTAGACCGCCATCAGGTCGGATCGCGCCGCCGCGCCGATTTCCGGATCACTGTCGTAGGCCTGATCGGCAATTTCCCGCAGGATCTGCTCGCTCATTTCGCCGGAGGCAAGCTTCAGGGAAAAGCGGTAGGCAAGCGCTCGTTCGAGGGAGGAATGGTGCAGGAGGCCGGAGTGGATCAGCCCGCCCAGCAGCGGTTCGTTGCGAATGGCCTCTACCGCCTCTTCGCAGACACGTCGCCAAACCGGATCGACGGCGGTCACTCTGGATTTGGTTTCAAGCATGGGGATAGCCTCCGATATGGCATCTGCATACCACATCGGACCTGTGTGGCGACACGCATTTCTGTCGTGTCGCAGATCACGCAGCGTGATGAAACTGGACCGATTTCAGGGTCGATCCTGCCTTGCCTGCGCTGCATTCGCCACCCTTTTTGCGGCTTCATGGACCAAAGCCATGTACGAAGGCCTGCTACAGGGTGACGCTTGAGCTTCGGAACGGTCCAGGGCCGAACCGCTGCGATACCTGTGCGACGGCCAGTTCGAAAGCGCCGGCCACGCCATCCGCTGCCCGCATCGCGGCGGTGTAATCGAAGGCGGGCGAAGTCACGGAATACTCGGCCATCACAGCTGCGCCCTGCAGGATCCGAACTTGGTAGGCCTCTGCTTCTTCACCCAGCGGAACCTCGGCGGACTGCCAGCTGTCGCCGTCGATCCGGGTCCGTCGCTTCCAGTTGCACCGGACATCGCCGCCCTGAACCAGATGTCGAAGGTGCGCGACGGGATACGGCCTCAGACCGATGCCGTCAAAGCCTTCCACCCGCAGCACGACATTGGGGTCGTCATAGCCGCGCGACGCCTGTCCGATGCGATAGAACCGCGCCAGCCCGCGTGCCGAGGCCGCCAGATCGATCTGCGACACTGCCAGATCCAGAAGCACGACAATACTTCCCACGGGCCAGACCTCAGGCATCACTCCGTCAGTCCCAAGCTGTCCCCGCAGACGGTACGAAAGCTCGTAGGTGTCGGGGGCGACAAGCTGCGCCTCCCGGAACTGGAGGATCTCCCACCTTGCGGCGCTGCCGTCGCCGATCGCCAAGGCGTTCGCTCCGTTCAGCACCGAAGGTGCAGAGGCGGATGAAAGTTCGCCCCCGACAAGCTTTACCCTCAGCGGGGGGCCATTGTCCCAGATCCCGGGGCGGTGGGCAGACAGGGGTGTCTCTGTCACACCAACGATTGCCGAAGCAGGCAGCAGGCGGTTGATCTCGTAGCCCGCATCCTCATTCGACGACCAGACCGCCACGGATCCTGGCCAGGGCTGGGCTGCCACGGCCACATGCGGGGCGTGCGGCACTTCCTCACCCGTCAGCAGGGGCAGATCAAGGAAGACCGGAAGCACGGGGACCGGAGCAGAGTAGGGTCGAACGGAGATCACCTCATCGAAGCGATTGGATGGCAGGAAGGCGCCCGGCTCGACGCGGACCGCCTCGAGGATCTGACCTTCCGCCTGCTCAACCCGGTCCACTCGGAACCGACGCCCCGCGTAGCCGATGACATCCCCCGCGCCGATACCGATCCGCGATTTCGGCAGCGCGAAGCGAAGCGTGTCTCGGGCGACCCTTGCTTCCGCCATCCAACGTTCAACCGCTGCCAGAGCTTCCAGCCGGGTCAGGGCCAGCGGCAGGTCGGTTTGCGATACCGTTGCGGTTTCATCTTCCGGGAACCGCGTTTCGACGGTGCGCACTTCATAGCTCGATTGCGCGTCGACATAGCCCAGCCGGATCTGACCGGCAGTCTCGAAATCCACTAGCCTTGTCTTCTCGATTGCGTTGTCCACATCGGGTGACAGCGCCAGATCCTCATCGGTGACCCAGTCCTGGATGCGCGCCGTCCGGTTGCGAAAGACGATCTGGCCTTCGCGCTCGAAGGCATCGAACCCATGGGCAAGCATCAAGGGCTGGAGCGTTGCGCGTCCTGTCGTCACATCCGCCTGCTGAAAACCACGCACCAGACCGAAAAGCGACTGCACATTGATCGCTTCCACGTCAGATGACTTGCAGATCTCGCGGACGACTGACGCAAGCGGCTGGTTCGATGCCCGGCCGTTCAGCCAGTGACCGCGCGCATAGTTCCCGCCATCGCTCCAGATGTCGCTCTGGCCGGGAAACTCGGGGAACGGCCGGGCATCCCAGGCCCAGGCATAGGCGTGCTGCATGTCGACCATCGGCCCGGAGTAGAGGGGGGATACCGGGTTGTTCGCTGCCTCTGCCCAGAACGATGCCGTGGCGATCAGATACTGCATCTGGATCAGGTCGTCGCGGCGCCCGTTCGACCAGGCAGGCAGGGCCGACTCCGATGACTTGGCGTCAATGAACTTGTTCGGCTGATTGCTGCCCTTGTCGATGGCCGCGCAGCCATATTCGGTAAACCGGATCGGCTTGGACTGCGGCACCCAGGCCGTCGGGGTCGGGGAACGGACACCATCGATGCGCTCGTGGTGGGCGTTCGACCACCAGGACCGGATGTCCTTGTAGCGGAAGACCCAGGGCTCGCCATAGGCGCCGTCGGTTATGGGCAGCCGACGTTGAACCTGTGCGCCTTCCTCGCCGTCATAGTACCAGTCGAAACCCTCTCCACCGGCGATATTCGCCCTCAGATACAGAGGGTTGTAAATCGAGCCGAAGGCCGCGTCCGCATGATCCTCTCCATCGCGCCAATCCGATACCGGCATGTAGTTGTCGATGCCGATGAAATCGATGTTCGGGTCCGCCCACAGCGGATCCAGGTGAAAGTAGAGATTGCCGTCGGCGCTGTGGCCGAAATACTCGGACCAGTCTGCCGCATAGCTGATCTTCACCCCGGCCCCGAGGATCGACCTGACATCGGCGGCAAGGGCTCGGAAGGCCTGGACGGCCGGGAACGTGTCACCAGCCCCGCGGATCTGCGTCAGGCCGCGCATTTCGGATCCGATGCAGAAGGATTCAACCCCGCCCGCCGCAGCGCAGAGGTGCGCGTAATGCAGAATGAACCGGCGAAGGCCCCATTCGTTCGGGCCCGAATAGGTGATCGTGGTGCCGTTGACTGCAAAGTGCGAAGGCTGCGCCGCTCCGAAGAAAGCCGCGACCTCGGCTTCTGCGGCCGCCGTACGATCCGGCGATCCCGGTCGCCCGGGGGCCATCGACAGCGTGACCCTGCCACGCCATGGCAGAGCCGGCTGCGTCGCTGCGCCGGTCCACGGGTCGGGCAGGGTATTGCCAGAAATCTGGTCCATCAGGATGAACGGATAGAACATCACATCCTTGCCGGCGTCTCGCATCGCGCGGATGGCCTCGATCACCGAGGCATCCGATGGCGTGCCGCCGTAGATCGACGCACCCTCGACCTTCGGGACCACCATTGCCTGGCTGCGCGAGATCCCGCCCGCTCGCCACGGCATGCCCACACCATCCCGCTGTTTCTGTTCGACCTTGGGTCGAATTGTGCAGGTGCCGCAACGCAGGTCGTCACCGAACCAGGACACGACCAGCGACACCGCATCCGCGCGGGGCAATTCCTGCTGCAACTGCTCGAAGCTTGTCGCAAAGTCCGTCTTGCCCGACGGCGAATGGACGTTCGCGCTGCGATTGCGGCCAGGGCCCTCGGCATAATGGACCGGCGTCGTGGCCAATCCGTATTCGCCGGTGCCCGGGATCAGCGCAACCCCCCGGATCGCCCCTTGAAGAGTCTCACCCGGCCCGACAGCAGGCCCCTGAGCGGCCCGCACAACCTCGAAGCTGAACTGCGGCACCCGGTTGCCGTAAGAGGCCAGTTCCAGGTCTTCGATGACGACATAGGCCAGCCCGCGATAGGCAGGCGCCCGGCCGTTGCCCTCGACGGCCTCGATCAGGGGATCGGGCAACTGCGTCTCGCTGCCGGTGTAGACGCGCAGGTTCAGGTCCTGCGCCGATATCTCGTTCCCGTCCGCCCAGATCCGGCCGACACGCAGGATTTCTCCTTCGCACAGGCCGATGGCAAGGCTGACAGAGTAGCTGTACTCGTTCACCTTCGGCTTGGGGGCGCCCTTCCCGGTCCGACGACGCCGGACAGTCTCGACGAATTCGGTGGCCCAGATCACCTGACCTGCAACCCGCATCCGACCCCAGATCCGCCCGATAGGTGCCCCTTCCCCGGCCCCGGTCAGGCGCAGCCGCTCGATGCGACCGACATCGACGGGTTCCGATCCGGCCCCGAGGACGCGCTGATCGATGGCACGTCCGATCGTCGCGCCGATGGCCCGGCCGATGACGGCCCCGGAAAGCCCCAGGACGGACCCGCCAAGACCGGCACCGACTGCGGCCCCTGCGGCGGAAAGTAGCAGCGTTGCCATTCACTTGGCTCCTTCTGGAAAGCAGAAACGCGCCGCGATACGGCGCTGCCAGGGCATGGAAAGCGAGCTTTCGATGACGCCATGGCCCGTGTAGGAATGGATGAACCTCGGATGCGCCCCGACATGCGACTGGATGCCCAGATGCTTGGCGATGCTGCCCTCCCGCATCCGGAACAGCAGAACGTCACCCGCCGCCGCATCCGCCAAGTGCTTTGCCTGAAGCCACCTGTGGGCGGCAAAGAGCAGCACTTCCCTGTGATCGGGCTCAGCCCAATCCTCGGTATAGGCGGGAACAGGTTCCGGCTCCTCGCCGTAAACCTTCCGCCAGATTCCACGCAGCAAGCCAAGACAATCGGCCCCGACCGCCCGAATGCTGGCCTGATGCTGGTAAGGCGTGCCAAGCCAGAGCCTGGCCTCGGCAAGAACGGCCTCCGCAACGGTCATGTGCCGCTTCCTCCCGCTCTCCGGACGCTGCCGGACTCGCGGTCAGGGACTGGATAGGACGCCAGCCAGTCCTCACCGGGAATATGCGGAAACCCGCGATAATTCAGGAAGTTGGAGAACTTTTCGCGACAGGTCGCCGGCCTCTTGTCGCATCCCGCACGCAGCCTGACCCGCTCTCCTGCAATAACCTCGGCGCCGATCGACTGCCAAAGATCGATCCGCCGCAGACCGTTTTCCTGACGGTCGTTCTTCACGACACCGAACAGCCCGGCCGCGGCTCCTGCCAGGATCTCCAACCGGCCCCCCTCGAACCAGTGATCGTCAAACCCGCTGACGCCCGCCAGGACATAGCCGGCTCCGTCATCGACCTGGTGCACGGTCGCTTCCGCCGTGAAGCCCGGCTGGTTCAGGTCAAACCGGCAGCGGCTGTCACCCAGAACCGCCGAACAGCCGGGCGTGTAGGCCATGCCGAATGGCCGGTTCAGCCGTTCGCTCAGCCCACGCAGCTCGGCCTTGAAGGCGCCGCCGGACCTGCTGACCTCGCCAATGTGGCCCCGGAACTGTTCGATATGGTCGCCGGGGGCATCCCAGTTGACCAGAAAGGCCCGGACTTCCGCCCCGTCGAAACGGCCGGCCAGCAGATCGGCCTCGGAGATCGAAGCAGAGCTCAGCGCCCCGTAGGCTTCCGTGTTATCGACGGACAGGCCGGTGGTCTGATGCAGAACTCGCGCCGTCAGTCCGGAATCGGCCCGGCAGACCACCCCCTCGATGACGACATCCCGGTCATGGTCGGTGAAGCCCAGCACAGTCCCGTCACGCCGCCGGACCGTCCAGGCCCGACAGACCGTCGTCGAACCGCTCGCCAGATGCGCCAGCAAGGTTTCCCGCGTCATATCCGGATCTCCACCACTGGAACCGTAGGCACATCGCCCGCCTGGAACGAGGCGACCGACGTCTGGATCGCATCGGTATCAAAGCGCACCGGCACATCGAACTCGAAGCCGGCCGTGATCCGTGTGCCAAGGTCGGGTGGCAGAGTGAACGTGATCTCTCCTGTCGCCGGATCGACGGAAAACTCCAGCCCCTCGATCTTCTGGTCACCCTCGATCGCGACCAGTACCGTTCCAGCGACAGGTTTCAGGATGGGCCGGACATAGTTCTGCAAGCCCGACACATAGGTCTTTCTCAGCTGGAATACCCTGGTCACACCATCGCCGATGCCGACAAGCTGGTCGTCCGGCGCCGGCGTGGAAAGCGGAGCGCAGGACTTGTAGTCGGACCAATCCTTCCAGCGAAACCCGTGCAACTGCCCGGCGCGCGCCTCGAAGAACGAAATCAGGGTCTCGACATCATTCAGCGACCTCAGACCGACCCCGGCGTCATAGCGCCGGCGCGAATGTTGCCAGGGCGTGTTCCGCTCTTCAAAGCCATTGGCCAGCGTGACGATCTCGGTGCGGCGTTCCGGCCCTCCGACCGAGCCGAAGCTCAGGTTCGCCGGGAAACGTATCTCGTGAAAGGCCATGTCTCTTCCTCACCGGTTACGTTGTCCGCGCGCCAGGGCGCGGCTGACCTGGGCGGCCACCTGGGCCTGGCTGCGCTGAAAGCCCTGAACGTCGGGCGTCGTGATGTTCATGACGACGCTCACCGCCCGCCCGCCCGCCGCCTGCACGCCCAGCCTGCCGTCCGGCCCCCGCGCCAGAGGCATGATGGCCTCGGGTCCCGCCTCGCCCATCAATCCGGTTCCCCTTCGCATCGGGAATGTCGTGGGGGCACCGACGATGCCGCCCTTGGCAAAAGGCATCACCTTGCCCTGGCTGAACGTGCCCCCCTTGGCGAAGGGCATGCCGCCCCCCATCAGGCCGGCGACGCCCTGCGCGAGAAACCCGCCCAACGCGTTGGTCACCGGCTTCATCGCGATGGAATAGACCGTGTCCACGATGGTGTTCGCCACGGTCTTCAAGGCGTCGTTCAGCTTCATGCCATCGAACACAAGCCCGTCGAACGCCTTCCGCAGCCCGCCGCTGATGCCGCTTGACAGCGTGTTCACTTCCCGCCCGGTAAAGATCATCGTCTCCCGCATCCGGGCAAGCTCGCCGTCGAATGCCGCCACCATCGACACCGAAGAGCCCAGCTGCGCCTCAAGCGCCTGAAGCTGCTCCTTCATCGTTCCGATTTCCGCCATCGCCCTGATCCTTCCGCACATCGGGGAACGCTGCCGCCAGTTCTGCCAGCCGCGCGCGTGTCAGGGGCGGGACCAGACCCTCCCGCCCCAGCATGATCTTCAGTTCCACCGGGGTAAGCCGCCAGAACACCGACGGCTCCAGCCCCCGCCCATGCAGGCCCGCCTGCATGAGTCCCCGCCAGTCGATACCGGAACCAGACCGGCTCATGTCTCGCCCGGCAGCGCAAAGGCCCGCGCCAGAAGTTCGGCCGCGGCGCGCGCCGCCTCGACCGGCCCGCCGCCGATCTCCACGCGCAGAAGATCCGCCGCCGTCCCCTGCCAGCCGCCGCCGCGCAGACCGGCCACGATCAGCGCCAGCACATCGCGGGTTGAAAACCGCCGCTCCTCGAACCTTTGCACAAGGTCGAGCAGGGATCCCGTCTCCATCGCCTCTTCCAGCTCGGCCAGCGCCCCCAGCGTCAGCTTTGCCACATGGCGCTGACCGTCGAGGACGATCGCCACTTCGCCCGCCCAGGGATTTGCCATCTCAAAGCGCCGTGAAGGTAAGGGCGCCCGCCGAGGCCATCGCCATCTCGTAGCTGGCCTCGTCGTTGTGGCTGCCCGAATATTCGATCGAGGTGATCTGGAACGGCCCCTCGATCACGCCGAAATCCGGGATCACCACCTGGAAATCCGGGATCTCGCCGTTGAAGAACACCTGACGCGCCCGCTCGTCCGTGGCCTCGTCCCGGAACACGCCCGAGCCCGAGATGGCCGCCGACTTCACGCCGGCGCCGGCCAGCAGCTCCCGCCAGCCGCCCTGGCTTTCCAGGCTGGTGACATCCACCGATTCCGCGTTGAAGCTGATCCGCGTCGCCCGAAGCCCGGCGATGGTGACGAACTGGCCGTCCCCCGTCTGGTCGATCTTGATCAGCAGATCCTTGCCGCTTTGCACAGCCATGTTCGCTCTCCGTCCTGCAATGTTGCGTGGCGCCTCGCGCCTCCCCTCCCCCGGGAGGGGAGGGTCTGGGGGTGGGGGCTGGCGGGTTACAATGCGACCCGCGCCCGGAAGGTCAGATCGATCCGCCGCGTCTCGCCCTCCTCGATCCGGCGGGCGCTTGCGCGCAGGAAGAACAGACTGACCAGCTGCCCACGGCTCAGGGTCAGCGGCGCCCCGATCAACGCGTCCGAGATGTCGGCAGCGATGGTCTTGATCGACAGGAATCCCGTCGCATCCGTAATCACGCTGATGACCAGCTGATGTTCCGCTCCGGCGCCCGACTTGTCGGACTGGTCGCGCGTCTCCTCGGGGCCGATCAGCACAAAGGTTCCCGTGACGTTCGGAGGCACGGCGTCAAAGATGGCCACCCCGGCCAGGGCCGGCGCCGCCGACAACAGCTGATAGACCGCCGTTTGCAGGGCGGGGGCTGCACCATAGCTCATTTCGGCACCTCCTCGCGCGAGAAACAGGTCAGATAACGACCGAACGGGTCGCGCTCGGTCACGGCCTGGATCAGGAACAACCGTGTCCCCTCGCGGAACCGCTGTCCGGCCCGGGGCCGCGAGTCCGACCCGACGGGCGCGGCGCGCACGGTGATCCGGTAGGGCACCGCCGACAGCATCCGCTCCTCGCCCTGCGTGTCGCTGCCCGATCCCGGCAGCACTTCGGCCCACAGCCTGCCCAGCGCCGTCCAGGTCGTCGTGAAGCCCCCGGCGCCGTCCGGGCTGCGCACCACCCCTTCCAGCACCAGGGCGCGATTCAGGTGCGGCGCGTTCATTTCCTGCCCCCGCCGAGGATGCGCACCGTCCGCCAGCGCTCGATCAGCGTCACGACGCCGAAGGGCAGCCCTGCGGCCTGCGCGCCATCGTCATGACGATGCTCGTAGAATTCTCCGGCCAGAAGCAGCACCGCCTGCCGCAGGTCGACCGGGATATCCGTCCAGGCCGCGCCGAATCCGGCGTCGAAAACGATTTTCGCCAACCCCTCGCTCGGGATCGTCGGCAGGCTTGTGCCCTTCCCCGCCAGACGAGGCCGGTGCAGGTCCGGGACAAGCCGGTATGCCGTGGCAGGCACCAGGACCTCACCGCCTGCCGCATCGACCAGCGTGACGCTGACGATCGCGCTGACAGGCGCGACCGGCAGCGCCTGTTCCTCGTCTCGCCAGCACTCCAGCACCCACAGGAACCGGCGCTGGAACAGCATCTTCCCGATCCGACCTTCGATCGCCGCCAGGGCCGCGCGAAGGTAGGTCTCGATCAGCCCGTCCTGCATCCCGTCATCGGCAAAGCCCGATCCCATCCGCAGATGGTCCTTCAACTCTTCCACCGGCAGTGCGCCCGAGGGCACCGGGGTCTCTTCGGTCAACATCATGTTCTTATCTCCGCCAGCGGCCGGGACATTGCATTTGGGCAGGTGCGGCCCGGCCCCAGGACGGGGACCGGGCCGATGTCATCAGGACACCGCGACGCGCAGCAGCTTGATCGCCGCATAATCGGTGATGTCGCCGCCCACGCGCTTGTTGGCATAGAACAGGACATTCGGCTTGGCCGAGAACGGGTCGCGCAGGATCCGCAGGTCAGGCCGCTCTGCCACGGTATAGGCGGCGCGGAAATCGCCGAAGGCGATGGGGAAGGCGTTCGCGCCCACGTCGGGCATGTCCTCGCAGACCAGCACCGGATAGCCCATCAGCCGCGAGGGCTCGCCCGCCGCCAGGCCATCCGACCACAGGAACCGGCCGTCGCCGTCCTTCATCTTGCGCACTGCACCCACGGTCTTCGAATTCATCACGAAGGTTCCGTTCGCGCGATAATCCGCGCCCAGCGCATAGACTAGGTTGACGATGCAGTCGGCCGGATTGGTGGTGGCAAAGTCCGATGCGGCACCCGTGGGCACATAGCCGATGTTGCCCCAGGTCCAGGACGCATTGGCCACCTTGGTCGGGTCCAGGATGCCGCGCGGCTTGTCCACTCCGTCGCCGCTGATGAAGGCCGCGGCCTCCGCCCGGATGAAGCGGGTCGCGATCTTCTCGGCCAGCCAGCCTTCGACGTCGAAGGCGCTGTCGTCCAGCAGCCGCTGGCTCGCTTTCGGCATCGCCGCCAGTTCGTGCAGCTTGATCGAGATGCGCTCGATGATCGGCGTCGCGGTCTCGGTGGTGGCCGCCGTTTCGGTGGCCCAGCCCGAGCCCACTTCCGACCGGTCGACGATCACGTCGAACGAGCTGGCCTCCACCTGCACGACATTGGCCACCGAGCGCAGGCTCGAAGTCGCGAACAGCATCGACCGGATGCGGTCGGCGGTCTGCGGATCGACCAGATAGCCACCGTCGGCGGCAATCGTGGTGCTCATCGCCTTGCCTTCCAGCGCCAGGCCGCGCAGGCCGTCATCGTCGCCCGTGCGCAGATAGGCGTTGAACGCCTTCTGATGCGGGGCCTCGGTTTCCGCGCGGGCCGAAAGCGCCGGGCGGCCATAGGACATCGTCTTTGCGTTCAGCATGGTCAGTCGCTCTTCCTGATGTTTCAGCTTGGATTTCACTTCGTCCTGAAAGCGGTTGAACTCTGTCAGGAACCCGGTCATGGCCGCCTTCGCCTCGGCGGCTGCCGTCTGGGCCTGGGGCAAGCCTTCCCCGGCCCGAGCCTTCGTCTCGGTCATCTCTTCATCCTTCTTCTGTCAGTTGGGACGGCCCGCGCTATTGCCCGGCCAGACTGCGGCGCGCGGCTTCGAAGACCGTCGCGATATGGCGCCAACCGTCGTCCAGGTCATCTGCCTTGGCCGCGACCCGCGCCTCGGGAAGCATCGGGAAGGTCACCAGCGACACTTCCCAAAGCTCCAACTCCGACAACAGGCGCCTGCCCTTGCGGTCGCGTTCCGCCTTGACCGTGCGATAGCCGATGGAGAGCCCGTCGATCGCCCCGGCCTGAACCAGGGCCGCCACCTCGCGGCCCCGCTCCACCTCGGTCAGGATGCGCCCCTTGACCCAGAGGCCGGTGGCATCCTCGCGCACTTCGTCCCAGACGCCGATGGGCTGGCCCGGATCGTGCTGCCACAGCATCTTGACCCGCCCGCCCCGCGCCGCCAGCCGCTTCAGGCTCGCGGCATAGGCGCCCTTCTGCACGATGTCGCCACCCTGGTCGGTCTTACCGAAAAGGGACGCATAGCCCTCCACCAAATGGCCCTCCGTCACCACCAGGCCCGCGTCACTCTGCTGGAACTTCCGCTCCGGCGCTCCGTATTCGCTCATCGCCTCACCTCATCCCTGCCCTGATGACCGTCTCGGCCATCTGCGCCAACATGAACGCCGCCACACCGTAGACGCCGACCCAGATCCGTTTCTCCAGCCGCTCCAGCGTGGCCTCGATCAGCCCCAGCCGATACTCCAGCGCCGCCCAGCGTTCGTTCGCCACGCGCTCGTTCGCCTCGATCCGCGCCGCGGCCGCATCGAAACTGTCGTAGACAAAGCGCGATCCGCCCTCGCTCCGTCGCGCGGTCATTCCGCCTCCGTCAGCTTCGGCAGACCCAGCAGCATCCGCTTTTCCGCCACCGTCAGAAAATCGGCCGCCGCCACCCGCGCCCATTGCTGGTCGCGCTCCGAGGCCAGCGCGGGGACCTGATCCAGATCGGGTTTCAGGTCCACCTCCTCGCCGGCGAACCGTGACAGCCAATGCGCCAGGTCCGCCAGGACCTTGGTCGCCAGCGGCAACACGGTCAGCCGGAAGAAGGCGCGGTTGGCCTCCTGATAATTGGCATAGGTCGCGTCGCCCGGGATGCCCAGCAGCATCGGCGGCACGCCGAAGGCAATCGCGATCTCCCGCGCGGCGGCTTCCTTGGTCTTCTGGAACTCCATGTCGGATGGGCTGAACCCCATCGGCTTCCAGTCGAGGCCCCCCTCCAGCAGCATCGGACGGCCAGCGTTGCGCGCGCCCTGATGATGCGCCTCCATCTCGGCCACCAGCCGCTCGTACTGGTCGGACGACAGGCTCGCCGCCCCGTCCGCCCCCTTGTAGACGATCGCCCCCGAAGGCCGCGCGGCGTTGTCCAGCAACGCCTTCGACCAGCTGGAAGCGCTGTTGTGCACATCCACCGCCACCGCCGCCGCCTGCATCGGCGAAAAGCCGTAATGGTCGTCCTGCGGATGGAAGGTCTTGAGGTGACAGATCGGGCTCATCTCGCCCGTCACGTCATAGCGATGCGTCCGCCCGCTGACGGTGTAGTCATAGGCCACCGGCCAGCCATCCGCGCCGGGGACCAGGTTCATCCGGTCCGACCGCAGCACATGCAGCTCGCCCGGCATCGCGCCGACGCCCGGCACCGCCTCGACATAGGCGTTCCCGGACAACAGCAGATAGCCATAGACCGCCTCCAGAAACTCCGCCCGCCCCTGCGCGCCATTGGGACGCGAGATCAGGTCCAGCACCGGATGGCTTTCGAACCTTTGCTCATGTGTCTGGCACACCAGAGGCAGCGCCGCCGCCGCCTCGGCGATCAGCCGCACGACGCGGAACCCCACCGGATTGCCCTGAAACCCCGTCCGCGTCAGGCTGACCGTGTCCCGAGGGCTCCAGGCCACGCGGCCCGCGCTTCCCCAGGCGATCACCCGACCCACGGCCGAAGCCTTGCGTTCCGGAACCGCCACCGGCGCCTTCCGCAGAAAATCGAAGACCATCCTCGCACTCCTTCATGCCCCGGGCCGTGCCCGACCGTCCGGGCCGCCTGATGCGCCCGGCCATATGACCCGCAATTCCTCTGGATCCGCTAAAGCGACCGAACGCTCGGACGCCCGGCCTGCAACGGGGTGATCATCAGGTCGGTCAACGCCCAGACCAGCGCATCCAGCCGGTCCGGAGACCCCGCCCCCTGCCAGCCCACCGCCGTGATCATGCCCATCTGCTCTTCCAGCGCGCCCAGCCCCCGCACATGCTTGACGCGCCCCTGCTCATAAAGCGCGGCCACCGGCTCGGCCCGCAGCCATTTCGCCCGCGTCGCATGGACCGCCCGGAACGGCACCAGCGGGTCGATCATCCGCACCATCTGCTCCACCAGATCGCCGCCCTGGTTCACCTCGGCCACCAGCCGGTCCGCCCCGTGCCGCTCCATCGCCGCCAGCGCCGCCCGCGCCCAGCCCTCCGGCGTCGCCCCCTTGACCGAGGCATCCTCCAGCACCACCGCCCGCCAGTCCTTCGGTTCGCCCCGCGTATCGGCGCCGACCACGATGATCCCGCACTCGTCGCTCGACTTCATCGACGTGACCGGAGGGTCCACCGCCACCACAACCCGGTTGAACGCCGGCACCTCGTCCACCCGCGCCGCCTCCAGCATCTGGTGCGTCCACAGCGCCCCGTCCGCCTCCTCGATCAGCACGCCCTCCAGCTCCTGCCGGCCGAACTTCGTCCCGCCATAGCGCGCCTGCACTTCCGCCAGGAAACTTTCTGCCAGATAGGCCCGGTTCGCCTCGGTCGGCGCATGGGTGATGACGGTCGAGGGGTTCTTCAGGATCGCCTTCAGCACCGCCACATTGCGCGGCGTCGTCGTCACCACCTGCTGCGGGTTCCGCCCCAGCCGCAGCGCGAACTGCAACTGATCCCAGGCCTCCGCCCCCTTCTTCAACTTGCCCAGCTCGTCCGCCCAGGCCGCATCGAACTGCGGCCCCCGCATCGCCTCGGGCTCATGCGCCGAGAACACCTGCGCCACCGCCCCGTTCGGCCACAGAAGCTGGTTCTTCGATGCCAGCCACTCCGGCTTCCGGTCGGGCGGAGAGCAAGCGACAATCCCGCTCTCCCCCAGCACCATCACGTCGCGCACCTGGTCGATCGTCTCGCCCACCAGCGCAACCCGCCGACATTTCCCGGGGTCTGCAGGCCCCGCACCCTCGACCTGCGCCCGCACCCATTCCGCGCCCGCCCGCGTCTTGCCCGCGCCGCGCCCGCCCATGATGACCCAGGTCTTCCAGGCCCCCCGTGGCGGCAACTGATGCGGCAACGCCCAGAACTCGAACACCCAGGGCAGCGCCAGAAGCGCATTCCGGCTCAGGCCACCCAAAAACTCATCCACCTCCTCCGGCGCTGCGGAGGCAAGCCAGGCGGCGCCCGATTTCAGCTCGGGCCTCGTCAAGGTCGAGCGCTCCTCCGGCTCCGACATGGCCGGCGATCTGCTTGCGAAGTTGGTCAACTTTTCCCCTTTCCTGCAACACGGCAAGCGCTGTCGCGCGAAGCTCGCGGATCGCCGTCTGTGCTGCCTTAACCTCGTTGAATTCCCCGGCACGGATCGCGTCGATGGTGCGCTCCAGCTCCATCACCGCCATGCCGTAAAGCCGTTCCGCGCTCCCCAGAACTTCTTCCGGAGTGGGCCCGTCCCCCGTGAACCGCACTGTCATCTGGTCCCGACACCCCTCATGCTGCCCCGCACGAGAGAAATGGAAAAGCGGCCGACGGGGGGCACCCCGGGCCGCTTCGACACTTCTTCAAGCATGCCACGATCTCTACATCAGACCGCGCGCAGAGTCAAGATGAAACTGCGTTATATCAATGACTTGGCGCGCGCCGGCTTCACGGATCGTTAACCGCTATTCCCCCTGCACGCCCCCTTCTTCCGTCGCACCCTGGGCCGCCTCGATCTTGCGCCAGGCCGCGACGTTCCGGTTGTGCTCTTCAAGGGTCGCTGCGAAGGCGTGGCCTCCGGTGCCGTCGGCCACGAAGAACAGATAGTCCGTCTTGTCGGGGTTCACGGCGGCCCTGATCGCCTCGGCACCCGGGTTGGCAATCGGGGTCGGCGGCAAGCCGTTGATCACATAGGTATTGTAGGGCGTCTCGCGGCGCAGTTCGCTTTGCCGCAGGCCGCGCCCGAGCACCCCTTCGCCCCTGGTGATGCCGTAGATCACCGTCGGGTCGGTCTGCAAGCGCATCCCCTGGCGCAGACGGTTGACAAAGACACTGGCCACCCTGCCGCGCTCCTCGGGCACCCCGGTCTCCTTCTCGATGATCGAGGCCATGATCAGCGCCTCTTGTGGCGTGTCATAGGGCAGGTCCGGCGCCCGCGCCTCCCAGGCCGCCGCCAGGATCGCGGCCTGCTTGGCGGTCATGCTGGCAATCACCGCCGCGCGTTGCGTGCCGCGTTCGACCTCGTAGCCGCCGGGTGCAAGGCTGCCTTCCGGGGGCACCGTCTCCAGCGCACCTTGCAGGAAGTCCGCCTTCTTCAGGGCATCCACGATCTGCCAGCTTGTCACGCCCTCTGCCACCGTGATGCGCAGTGTCAGCGCCGGGTCGTCCGAAACCTCCAGATATTCCGGCGGCAGGGGTGTGGCACCGGCATCGAACCGGACCACTTCGGCATAGGAGTTTGTCGCCAGATCCAGTTCGCTCAGCACCACATCCGCACGCGTCACCCCGATCCGGAAATTCAGGTCGCGTCCGCAGGTCGATCTGCCGCTGGTGGTGATGGCCTCCAGCACCTGCGCCATGCTGGCGCCGGCTGGCAGCTTGTAGCTGCCGAACTTCAGATCGCCTGCCAGGTCGGCATATTCCGCTCCGATCCGGAAGATCCGGGCATCGCTGATCGCACCGCGCTGTTCCAGCGTCCGGCTGACCGCCGAAAGCGAGGCGCCGCGCTCCACCTCAAGGCAGATCGGCTGTTGCAGCGGGCCGGCGGCGAAGAACTCGTTCCGCCCCCAGGCCACCAGCGCCGCCATCCCGATCAGGATCACGATGAACAGCGTCAGCGCGTTCGAGGCGATGGACCGCCACATCGCTCAGCGCACCTTGCCCAGGACAAGGCTTGCATTCGTCCCGCCAAAGCCGAAGCTGTTGGACAGCGCCACGTCGATCCGGCGCTTCACCGCCCTGTTGGGCGCCAGGTCCAGCTTCGGCTGGACGGCCGGGTTGTCCAGGTTGATCGTCGGCGGGGCGACCTGATCCCGGATCGCCAGCACGCAGAAGATCGCCTCCACCGCGCCCGCCGCCCCCAGAAGATGCCCGATGGACGACTTGGTCGAGGACATCGTGGCATTCGGCGCGTGGTCGCCCAACAGCCGCTCCACCGCGCCCAGTTCGATCGTGTCGGCCATGGTCGAGGTGCCATGCGCGTTGATGTAGTCGATGGCCGAGGGCGCGAGCCCCGCCCGCTTCAGCGCCGCCGACATGGACCGGAACCCGCCATCGCCGTCCTCGCTGGGCGCGGTGATGTGGTAGGCATCGCCAGACAGGCCATAGCCCAGCACCTCGGCATAGATCTTCGCGCCGCGCGCCCTGGCGTGCTCGTATTCCTCCAGCACCACGATGCCCGCGCCCTCGCCCATCACGAACCCGTCGCGGTCGGCGTCATAAGGGCGGGACGCCTTTTGCGGCTCATCGGCCCGCTTGGTGGACAGGGCCTTGCAGGCGTTGAACCCGGCGATCCCGATCTCGCTGATCGGGCTTTCCGTCCCGCCCGCGATCATCACGTCGGCATCGCCCCACTGGATCAGCCGCGCCGCATCGCCGATGGCATGGGCGCCGGTCGAGCAGGCCGTCACCACCGCATGGTTCGGCCCCTTGAAGCCGAAGCGGATCGACACCTGCCCCGAGACCAGGTTGATCAGCGCGCCGGGGATGAAGAAGGGCGAGACCCGCTTGGGCCCCTTCTCCTTGATCATGACCGCCGTCTCGGCGATCGAGTTCAGCCCGCCGATGCCCGAGCCGATCATCACCCCGGTCCGCAGCTTTTCCTCTTCCGACGGGTTCTCCCACCCGGCGTCCCGCACCGCCTGCACGGCTGCGGCCATCCCGTAGATGATGAAGTCATCGACCTTGCGCTGCTCTTTCGGCTCCATCCAGTCGTCGGGGTTGAAGGTCCCGTCGCTGCCGTCGCCCTTCGGGATCTCGCAGGCGTATTGGGTGACGACATTCGAGGTGTCGAACCTGGTGATCGTCCCGGCCCCGGACTGGCCGGCCAGAAGGCGGCTCCAGGTCTCTTCCACCCCGCAGGCCAGAGGGGTGACCATTCCAAGACCGGTGACGACGACACGCCGCATTCTCTTCTCCCTCACGGATCAGGCTTTGCCCCGGGTGATACACGGCCCCCCTGCCCCGCGCAACCTTGGGGCGGGCGGATCGGCGGGGCGAGGGGCGCGCCGCGCGCGGCGCCTTTTTGGGATGCAGCGAAATCAAAGGCTTGCCTGTGGGCGTTCAGGATCGGTTAACCCTTACCCCTGCCGCGCCACGATGCCCATGACGGCGGCCAGAAGCTGCGCCGCCACCGCCGCACCCTGCCCGTCGATGTCGCGGTCCGGCATGAATTCCACCATGTCGAACCCCACGATCCGCGCCTTTTCTGCCACGCCCGCGATCAGCTCCAGCACCTGCCAGTAGCCAAGCCCCCCCGCCGTCCGCCCGATCACGGCAGGCATCACGGAGGGGTCAAGCGCATCGAGGTCGAGGCAGATGATCACCTCGGCCCCGTCCGAGATCAGGTCCAGCGCCCGGGCGATCCCGTAACGCGCGACTTCTCCGGCCGGGACGAAGCCCACGCCCCAGGCCTCTGCATCCGCCACATCCTGCACCCGGGCCGAGCCGATGCCGCGCTGGCCGACCTGGATGATCGCCTCGACATGCTCCATCTCGGAGGCCCGCCGCATGGTCGAGGACAGGCCCAGCCGTTCGCCCCGCACCTCGTCGCGCCAGTCGATATGCGCGTCGATCTGGAGGATCGTGCAGCCCCGCCCCCGCGCGCCATAAGCCTCGATCATCGGAATCGGCAGGCTGTCGTCGCCACCGATCAGCATCGGCACCCCGCCCCGGTCCAGCACCTGGCTGACCGCCCCGAAGATCCGCGCCCGGTTTCCCGCCGGGTCCGCGATGTCCTGCGGCAGGTCGCCCGCATCCACGGCAGCGACGCCACCGGGAAAGACCGGCCCGCCCAGATCGAAATTCATGTGCCCGAGGTTCGCCGCGTAGGCCGCCCCCGCCGCCCGGATCGCCGCCGGGCCGCCCGCACAGTAGAAACCGACCGAGGGGTAAGGCGTGGAGCCATCCGCCCCGATCAGCGCCATCCTGGCCGTCAGGCGCGACAGGTCGCGGCTGCGCGGGATGCCCATGAAGGTTTCGACGCCGGACGCGCCGAACATGGTGCCAAGTGCGCTGTTGCCGGTCATGCGCGCCTCCTCATCCCGACTTCACTCTGCGGGTCGGCTGACAGGCTGGCAAGGCCATCGACGGGCGCAGCGGCGCACCTTCGCCGATACGGCGCGGCCGGGCCAAAATCCTTCGAAGGATTTTGCAAATCTTTTCGAAAAGATTTGCACCGCCTTGCCCGACCCTGAACGCAAAAGGCACCCCGAAGGGTGCCCTGCGGTCCGAAACCGGACGAAAGCGCCTTAGGCGGCTTCCGAGATGAATTTCACCGCGTCGCCGAAGGTCTGGATGGTCTCGGCGGCGTCATCGGGGATCTCGATCCCGAACTCTTCCTCGAAAGCCATGACCAGCTCGACCGTGTCGAGCGAATCCGCACCCAGGTCGTCGATGAACGAGGCCGATTCCGTCACCTTGTCGGCTTCGACGCCCAGATGCTCGACGACGATCTTCTTCACGCGATCAGCGATGTCGCTCATGTCCGTTCCTCTATCTGCGGCCGGACTCCGGTCCGGCCCTTTCGTTCTGCCCGTCGCCGGGCGTCGTTCCTGCGCGCCTATAGCAAGGGTCCGCGCCTATGGCAAACGCTTTAACCTGACTTGCGCGGGACGCGTCACACCATGTCCATCCCGCCGTTCACATGCAGCGTCGCACCGGTGACATAGGCGGCTTCCGGCGAGGCGAGATAGACGACGGCAGCGGCGATTTCCTGCGGCGTGCCCATCCGGCCTGTGGGGACCGAGGCGAGGATCGTTTCGCGCTGCTGGTCGTTCAGCTTTTCGGTCATCGCGGTTTCGATGAAGCCGGGCGCCACGCAGTTCACCGTGATGCCGCGGCTGGCGACTTCCTCGGCCAGCGACTTGGACATGGCGACGAGGCCACCCTTCGAGGCGGCATAGTTCGCCTGTCCCGCATTGCCCGCGCGCCCCACAACCGAGGAGATGTTGACGATCCGCCCCCAGCGCGCCTTCATCATGCCTCGGATCGCCGCGCGGCAGAGGCGGAAGGGCGCCGTCAGGTTCACGTCGATCACCGCTTGCCAGTCCGCGTCCGACATCCGCATGGCCAGCCCGTCGCGGGTGATGCCTGCGTTGTTGACAAGGATATCCACCGACCCCATCGCCTCGGCCGCGCGTTTCACCAGGCCCTCGACCTCTTCGGGGTTCGACAGGTTGCAGGGCAGGACATGGGCGCGGGAGCCCAGATCGGCCGCCAGCGCCTCCAGCGGTTCCACCCGGGTGCCCGAAAGGCCGACGGTGGCCCCGGCGGCGTGCAAAGCGCGGGCGATCTCGGCGCCGATGCCACCGGAAGCGCCGGTGACAAGGGCGGATTTGCCGGTCAGGTCGAACATGGGTTTCTCCTTCACGCCTTGAGGGCGGCAATGTCTTCGGGGGTGCCGATGGCGCGGGTCGCCGCAGCGGGGGCGATGCGCTTGATCATGCCCGACAGCGCCTTGCCGGCGCCGATCTCCCAGAACTCGGTGACGCCGGCGGTTTCCATCCACAGCACGCTTTCGCGCCAGCGGACGGACCCCGTGACCTGCGCCACCAGCAGGTCCTTGATGCGGTCGGGCTCCATCACCGCTTCGGCGCGGACGTTGACCACCACCGGGACGGCGGGCTTCATGATCGGGACGGCGGCCAGCGCCTCGGTCATCACCCGGGCGGCGGGCTGCATCAGGGCGCAGTGGAAGGGGGCGGAGACGGGGAGCAGCAGCGCGCGTTTCGCGCCCCTGGCCTTGGCGATCTCGACCGCGCGTTCGACGGCGCCCTTGTGGCCGGACACGACGACCTGCGCGGGGTCGTTGTCGTTGGCGGCCTGGCAGACCTCGCCCTGGGCGGCCTCTTGCGCGACGGCGGTCGCGGTTTCGAAGTCCAGGCCCAGAAGCGCGGCCATCGCGCCGACGCCCACGGGCACGGCCTCTTGCATCGCGCGGCCGCGGATGCGCAGAAGGCGGGCGGTGTCGGACAGGGTCAGCGAACCGGCGGCGCAGAGGGCGGAATATTCGCCTAAGGAATGCCCGGCGACGAAGCTGGCCTGATCGAGGCCGAAGCCTTCGGCCTCCAGCGCCCGGAGCGCGGCGATCGAGGTGGCCATCAACGCGGGCTGGGCGTTCTGCGTCAGGGTCAGCTCGGCGATGTCGCCCTCCCAGATCAGCGTCGAGAGTTTCTCGCCAAGTGCTGCGTCCACTTCGTCGAAGACGGCCCTGGCGGCCGGATAGGCCGCGGCAAGCGCCTTGCCCATGCCGATGGTCTGGGCGCCCTGCCCCGGAAAGACGAATGCGCGGCTCATGTTTCCCCCTGTCGCGGTCAGGACCGGGATAGCGCGGCGGGCGCGGTTCTGCAATCACCCTGGGGGCACACCGGGGGGCGCGACGCGCCGGGTTGCCGGCCTATTTCAGCCGCACCCGCACCCTGCCCCGGCCCAGCACCCGATCCTTCAGCCGGCCGCGCAGGGTCTGGGCCGGCTGATGTTCGCAGTCGCGCAGGAAGAGGCGACCGTTGATCGACCGGTCGTCGAGCAGCGCGAGGTCGGCGCCCCATTCGGCGGCAAGGCGCGGGTCCACCCCGTCCGGAATCCCCCTGCGCGGGGTATGGGTGCCGGGAATCCAGTCGTTGATGACGATACCGGGAAAGCGGTCGCCCAGATCGGCGACCAGCGCCCGGGTCAGGATGCGCAGGGCACCCTTGGACACCGAATATCCCGCGGCCAGCGGCGCGGGCTGGATGTCGGCGAAGGTCACGATGTTGATGATCCGCCCTCGGCCCGCGGCCACCATCTGCGGCAGCACCGCGTGGCAGCAGTTGAAGGCCCCGCCCAGGTTGAGCTGCACCGTATCCATGAAGCTTTGCGGCGTCTCTTCCAGGATGTCGCGGTGCGGATAGACCTCGGCCCCGTTGATCAGGATCGTGGGCGGGCCCAGGCGTTCGCGGATCCGGTCGAAGGTCTCGCTGACCGCCGCCGGGTCGCGGACATCGGCGACGAGGGTCAGGATGGCGGGCAGGTCGGCGGGCAGGTCGGCGGCCGGGTCGGCGTCATGGGGCGCGGCAGAGATGGCCGCCACGGCCACGCCGCGCAAGGCAAGCGCCGCCGCAAGCGCGCGACCGATGGCGCTGCCTGCCCCCGTGACCACCGCCACCGCGTCCGGCGCGCCGGTCCTGATCGGACTGTCCTGCATCACACCGCTTTCCGCCTTTCTGCCTGAAGGCGGGACGCGATAACGTCCGCGACCCGCAGGGCATTGGCCGCGATCGTCAGGCTGGGGTTCACCCCCATCGACGTGGGCAGGAACGAGGCATCGGCGACGTAGAGGTTGTCCAGGTCATGCGCCTTGCAGTTGGCATCCAGCACCGAGGTCCGCGGATCGGACCCGAAGCGCAGCGTGCCGCAGGGATGACCGAAGTTCAGCGCCGGAGAGAAGCCGAGCAGCAGCGTCCGCCCACGGCCAAGCACCCGGCGGATCGCCCGGCGGAACACGGCCCGGCGCTCCAGCAGCTCGTCGTGCAGCCGGTATCGGATCAAGGGCACGTCCGGATCCTCGGGATGACGCTGCACCAGGTTGTCGAAATAGGGCAGGTCTTCCAGCACGCCGACCAGAACCGTCGCCTTGCCGAACACCAGCCCCCCGATCCGGGCCAGCAGGGTTGCCAGCCGCCCCACCCCCGGCAGGCGCGCCAGGCGGGATTTCGCGATCCGGTCCTTCAGATGGGCCGCGATATGCCCGGCATCGGCCGAAAGACCCATCGACTGCACCAGTCCCAGCCGCATGCCGCCATGGGCATAGAGATCCCGGAAGGCCAGAGCCCGCGTCGCCCCGAAGGCAGGCTGGCCGCGCCGGGGCCAAAGCGCGACCATCTCGCTGAGGTGGAACATCAGCCCGCGCCCGACCCAGCCGCTGGAATTGGCGCAGCCTTCGGGATGCGTCCCCGTCGAGCCCAGAAGGATGCGCGGCGAATGCAGCGCACCCGCGGCCAGGACCACGACCGGCGCCGTCAGCAGCAGGTCATGGCCCGCCCGGCGCACCCGGACCTGGGTGATCCGGCCGCCGCTTTCGATCAGCTCTTCGACCGAGGCATTGGCCATCAGCGTCGCGCGCCCGGTTTCCATCGCCGGCTCGATCCCGGCCGAGCGGCCGTCCATCTTGCACGGCAGCGGGCATTTGCGGCCCAGGCAGCCCGCACAGCCGGGCAGGCGGCGCAGCGCCTCGTGCGCGCGGTAGGGATGCAGGCCGAGAGCCCGCAGGTCCTGGAACAGGGCCGTCTCGGCCGCGCTGAGCGGCGGCGGTTCGAAGGGCGGCGCGGGCAGCCCGGAGGCCGGATCCGCCCCGCCGCGGACCGACAGAAGCCGGGCTGCCTGATCGAAATAGGGGACAAAGGCATCGTAGCCGACCGGCCAGCCGCCGGTCGGATGCGCCATCGCACCCACGGTTTCCAGATCGTGCCGTTCGGGCCGTTCCGCCGCCGCCGCATAGAAGACCGAGGTGCCGCCGACCCCGCTGCCGATCGGGGCGAAGAAGCGCTGCGGCCGGCCGCCGTCGATCTGCGCCTCGACCCTGGTCGGCCAGAAGCCCCGCATCTGCCGGGCGTTGTAGTCCTCGACGTCAAGCCGCAGATCCTGGCTTTCGGTCCGATAGCCAAGTGGCCCCTTTTCGATGAACAGCACCGAAAGTCCGCTTTCGGCCAACCGCCGCCCGGCGATTCCCCCGCCGATGCCGGTGCCGATCACGATGACGTCCCATTCCTGGCCGGCCACAAGCTGGGCCGGCGCCTGCCCGGCAATGACCGAGGGGATCCAGGACCGCATCGGCATCAGGACAGATCCCGCAGGCCATGGCAAATCATCGGCCGCATCGCGTCAGACCGCCCATGGCACAGGCCTTGCAACCGGAGACGAGCTGACTGCCCCCCCGGAAGCGCCGCCGCTGCGGCAGGACGGAAGCAAGACAGCGACAGAGGCCGACCGCACCGCACCGCACCGCACCGCTGCGCGCCACCGACACCGCGTTGCACGTGCAAACCTTTTCAGATGATCCACTTTCCCGCCCGCCATCCTTGCCGGGTTTTTCGGGCAAGCTGGCTCTGAAACCGTTTCGTTTCAAGCATTTTGTGGGAGAGTGGTCAGGCCTGAGCAAAGTCATGCCGCCCGGTGGCGCGTTCCCGGGCGGAAAGGCGTCACCTCAGCCCGGCGGCAGGATCAGCACCGCGCGGAAATCGTTGACATTGGTCAGGGTCGGGCCGGTCACGACCTGGGCGTTGGCGCGGGCAAAATAGCCATGCGCATCGTTGCGCCGCAGCGCATCGGCGGCGCCGGAGGCCCGGGTCAGCGTCTGCGGGCCGATGAGGGCGCCCGCGACTTCGGCCGCGCCGTCCACACCGTCGGTATCGCAGGCGATGGCGTGGATCCGGGGATGGCCGTCCAGCGCCAGCGCCAGCGCCAGGCAGAACTCGGCATTGGGGCCGCCGATCCCGTCGCCGCGGCGGGTGACGGTCAGCTCGCCCCCCGACAGCAAGAGAACCGGGCGGTCGCCGGGGCTCAGCTCTGCCGCGATGCCGACCGCCATCGCGGCCTGATCGCGGGCGACCTCGCGCGCCTCGCCCTCCAGCCGGTCGCCCAGGGTGCGCACCGCGCAGAGCGGCGCGGCCAGCGCGGCCGCGGCGGCAAGCGACTGGGCGGGGGCGGCGTAGATCACGTTCTCGGTCCGCGACAGGCGCGGGTCACCGGGCGGAACGACGCCGGATCGGGCCAGCGCTGCCAGGGCGGCATCGGGCAGCGGGATCTGCCAGCGCTCGATGATCGCGCGGGCGTCCCGGACGCTGCTGGCATCGCCGACGGTGGGGCCCGAGCCGATGAAGGCGGGATCGTCCCCCGGCACGTCGGAAATCATGAGCGCCAGCATCCGCGCGGGATAGGCGGCGGCGGCCAGCTGGCCGCCCTTCACCCGGCTGAGATGCTTGCGCAGCGTGTTCATCGCCGAGATCGGCGCGCCCGAGGCCAGAAGCGCGGCATTCACCGCCTGCTTGTCGGCCAGCGTCAGCCCCTCGGCGGGGGCGCAGAGGAGCGCGGAGGCCCCGCCGGAAATCAGGGCGAGGACGAAATCCTCTGCCGTCAGGTGCTCCAGCAGCGCCAGCATGCGCGCGGTGGCTGCGACCCCGGCGGCATCGGGCACGGGATGGGCGGCTTCCACGATCTCGATTCCCCGGCAGGGGCGCGCGTAGCCGTAGCGCGTGATGACCAGCCCCGCGCAGGGGCCCCAGGCGGCCTCGACCGCCTCGGCCATGCGGGCCGAAGCCTTGCCGGCCCCGATCACCAGAACGCGGCCTTTCGGCCTTTCGGGCAGGAAACCGGCCAGAGAGCGCATCGGGTCGGCCACCTCGACCGCGCGATCGAAGAGCTGGCGCAGGAAGCGGGCGGGGTCGGGGATCATCAAAGGCTCGACGCGCGGGGGATCAATGTGACGGGTGTAACGGTTCTTGCAGGCGGGCGGCGGTCGTTTTCCAGCCAGTCGAGCACCGTTTCCGCCATCTGCCGCCCGAACCCCGCGATGTCGCAGCGGACCGGGGACAGCGCAGGAAAGACCTGGGCGCAATCCTCGATGTCGTCGAAGCCGGCGATCCTGAGGCCCGGGCCGACCGCGCGGCCCTGTCCGGGGCGGCAGGGGCGGCCGGGAAGGTGGAGGGGGGTCAGGCCCCTTGCGGCGAGGGTTTCGACATGGCCCGACATGCGCAGTTGCGTCACGGCCCGGCCTTCCAGGCCGCCGACAGAGGCGATGTGCCGCGCGCCGCGGGCCAGAAGGTGTTCGGTGGCCAGGCGCGACCCGGTCGGGCAGTCGGGCGCGGCGAAGGGAACGCGGGCGGAGGGGACGACCTGGCGCAGGACCTGAAGCACCGGCACCCTGGCGCGCAGGATGGCCTCGAAGGCGCTGTCTTCGCCTTGGGCGGGCGACACGATCAGGGCAGAGACCCCGTGTTCCGGCATCGCCCCCGCCACCCGGGCCTGTCGCGCGGGGTCTTCGTCGGTATTGGCAAGGACGGTCGCATGGCCACGCGCCGAAAGCGCCATTTGCAGCGAGGTGGCGAATTCGGTGAAGAACGGGGTGCGCAGATCGTTGATGACCAGGCCGATCAGGCCCGCATTGGCGCGACGCAGATTGGCGGCGGCGCGGTTGCAGACATGGCCCGGCCGGGCCATGGCGCGACGGACCTCTTCGCGGGTTTCCTCGCGCACCAGCGGGCTGTGTTGCAGCACCAGGCTGACGGTCGATCTGGAAACGCCCGCCAGCGTCGCCACATCGATGATCGTCGGCCGTTTGCCCATCAGTCCTGGTCGATCCCGTGGAGTGCGAGAAGCGTCTGCATCCGTGCTTCTGCCAGATCGGGGTCGGAAAGCAAGCCCGCGGCATCGGCAAGGCGGAAGACCTGGGCATAATGGGTGATGTCGCGGGACGACTGGAAGCCTGCGGGCATGATGAAATCGGTCTGGTGGCCTTTCAGCCAGGACAGGAAGGCGATGCCGGCCCTGTAGAACCAGGTGCCGTTCGCAGCTCGCCGACTATGTGCTCGGCCGCGATCGTGCTTGCCCCGACAAGTGCCCAGCGCATGATTCCCCCGCATTTGGCGCATTCCAAACGCATGATGGAAGCTTCCAAACTTTTTCAGTAAGGAGGCGGCCGCTGAACTGCGGGCCGGGGCACCCCGGCCTAGCGGCGGGTCCGGTGCCCGCTCTGCGGCGCTGTCCCGCGCAGGTCCAGCTTCTGGAGGTCCTCCAGCAGGTCGAGCAGCGTTTCCAGCCGCTCGCGCCCGAATTCGGCTTCGATCCGGCCCAGAATCGCGGCACTTGCCGCCGCATGGGCGTTGACCAGCGCAAGCCCCGCCGGCGTGATCGCGATCACCGACTTGCGGCGATCCTCGGGCGGGGTCATCCGCGAGATCAGGCCTTCCTCGACCATCGGCCCGACCATCCGCGTCAGACTGGACAGCAGGAGCACCGCCTCGGCGGCGACCTGGCTCAGCTCCAGCGGCCCGCGTTCCTGCAACACGCGCAGGACGCGCCACTTCTGTTCGTTGACGCCGGAACTGGCCAGCATGTCGCGGAACGGCCCCATCACCGTTTCCCGCGCCCGCAAAAGCGCGATGGGCAACGAGCGGCGGGTCTGGCGGAAGCTGGTCGTGTCGGTCATCTTCCGCTTATGGCGCGTTTCGCGCGCGGCCTCAATCCAAGGTTTCGCGCCGGGTCAGGCCACCAGCGCCAGCGCCCGGATGGGAGAGCCCGTCCCGTTCCTGATCTTCAGCGGCGTCACGATCAGCAGCGCGCCCTTGGGCGGCAGCTGGTCGAGGTTGCACAGGCTGGCCAGGCCAAAGCAGTTGTCCCGGTGCAGGAAGTTGTGCGCCGGGAAGGGCGGGCTGAACTTGCCGGCCATCCCCGCATCCGTCCCGATGCACTGCGTGCCCCAGCCGACGATGCCCTTGCCCAGGAGATAGTCGATGCAGTCGGTCGAGGGGCCGGGAGAATGGGATCCGTCCTCGTGGGGGTCCGGGTCCTCGTTCAGGAACAGTTCCTCGTCATGGGATCGCCTGTCCCAGTCGGTGCGCATCAGCACCCATTCGCCGGGGCCGATCTGCCCATGCTGTGCCTCCCAGGCCTTCACATGGTCGGCGGTCAGCAGGAAATCCGGGTCGGCGGCGGCTTCCTTCGAGCAGTCGATCACGTTGGCGGGTGCGATCAGGCGCTGGACATCGAGGGTGTCGGTGAAGCCGTCCGGGTGGTCCTTGCCCGACAGCCAGTGGTGCGGCGCGTCGAAATGGGTGCCGGAATGTTCGCCCAGTTCCAGCCAGTTCCAGGCCCAGAACGGGCCGTCCTTGTCGTATTCGCTGATCCGGTGGATCGCGACTTTCGGCGTGTTCCGCGCCAGATCCTCGGGCAGGCGCAGGATCGGTGTGTTCGGGCCAAGCTCGGCGGTCAGGTCCACGACTGTCACGCTGCCCGAAGCGAGGCCCGACGCAAGCGCGGCAAGGGTTTCGGTCGGGTTTCCGCTCCGCTCCCCCTGCCCCGCGAAGCGCCGTTTGCGGCGGGCCATCACCTCTTCGACCAGATCGAAGACGGCGTCCACCGCGCGTTCCTCGGTCACGAAACCGGGCGACATGCGCAGGATCGGGCCGCGGCAATCGACCGAATAGCCCTCGACCCCCAGGGCGCCGACGCAGGCCGCGGCCTCGGCCTTGTCGGGCATGCGGATCATCACCGCGCCACCCCGTTTGTCCGCGTCGCGCGGGGAATGGAGGGGGAGGCCCAGACGGTCGGCCCGTTCGATCACCCGGTCCACCAGGCGGCGGTTGTGGGCGGCGACCTCGGTCTGGTCCTGTCTGGAGAACCACTCCAGCGCCGGCAGCGAGGCCAGGGCCGCGACCGAGCCCGGCGTGCCGGTGTCGAAGCGGCGGATGTCGGGGGCGTAGTCGAACTTGTCCAGGTCCCAGGAGAAGGGATTGTTCTGGGAAAACCAGCCGCGGCCCTCTGGCGTCAGGCTCGGGATAAGGTCCTTGTCGGCGTAAAGGATGCCCGCGCCGGGGGTGCCGCAGAGCCATTTCAGGCTGGTCGAGACGACGAAATCGACGCGCGGGTTCAGGGCGTCGAAGGGCATCAGGCCCGCGCCTTGGGTGATGTCGGCGACCATCAGGCTGCCCATCGCGCGACCATGGGCGACCAGCGCGGGGTAGTCCATCTTCGACGAGCCGATCGAGGTGACCCAGGTCAGAAGGGCGAGGCCCACGTCGGGGGTCCAGTGGGCCAGAAAATCCTCGGTCTCCACCCAGGCGCGGCCTGCGGAGAGGGGGACGGTGGTCACGGTGAAGCCCATCTTCGGGGCGAGGCCCTGAAGGAGGAAGTGGAGCGAGGGGAAGCAGTCGGCGGCGGCGAGGACGCGCTTGCCCTTGAGATAGCCTTCGGGCAGGGCGCGGAGGATCTTCTGGAGGCCCTCGGTCACGTTGTCCACCGTGGTCAGGCTGCCCTTCGGCACCCCGATCAGCCGCCGCCAGCGGTCGATGAAGTCCTGCCGCTTGCGCAGGACATACCCCCACTGCTTGTCGTTCGGGGCGGCCCAGATTTCGGAGAACTCGGCCATGGCGCGGGCCAGGTCTTCCTCTTTTCCGGGGTAGATGCCGATGGAATGGTAGAGGAAGTAGCCCCCATGGGTGGTGTTGCGGGTCATGTTCTGTGGTCCCCTCCGGCCTTCCGGGGCGAGAGTGCCAGCGGGGCGCGGCGGCTGCAAGCGCCGCGCGCGGCGCTTTTTCGTGCGGTTTGAAATCAAGGGCTTGGCTGCGGGCGTTTACCTGTCGTCAAGGATTTCGCCGCGCCATCCGGCGGCCTGGGCGATGCCGAAAACCAAGCCTGCGAGGATATCGACGGTGCCGTCCTCGTGGAGCTTGAACGCGGTCGGCAGGCCTGCGGCGCGGCAGAGGGCGAGGCCGCGGGCGCAGTCCCAGAGGCCGCCGACGTTTGCCTCGACATAGCCTTTCAGGCGGCCGGTGGCGACGAGCATCAGCGAGAGCGCGCAGGAGCCGAGGAGGCGCACGCCGAGGTTCCGGGCATCGGCGGCGGCCTCCACCGCGTGGCGGTCGGCGGCGGGCCAGCGGGGGTTGCGACCGAGGCCGATGCAGGGCGGGTCGGCAGGGCGGGAGCCGGGGGTGAAGCCGGTCAGGCGCAGGGGCTGGCCGGGGGCGCCGATGGCGGAGAGGCCCAGCGCGGGGGCGATGATCCCGCCCGCGACGGGCTGGCCGTGGTCCATCAGGCCGAGGGAGACGGTCCAGAACGGCAGGCCGGAGAGGAAATTCGCGGTGCCGTCGATCGGGTCGATGGCCCAGAAGCGGTCGGTGGGCGCACCGCCGTATTCCTCGCCCAGGATGGTGCAGTCGGGGAAGGCTTCGGTCAGGCGCTGGCGGAGGGTCTGCTCCACGGCGCGGTCGGCGTCGGAGACGAGATCGCCGGGGGATTTCGCGTCGATCCGGCGGGCGGCGAGGCTGTTGAAGAAGGCCAGCGACTGGGCGGCGGCATCGGTCAGGATCGGGGTGAGGGTGTCCAGGATCATCGGCTTCTCATGGAGACGGGGACGGAAGCCTTACACCACCAGAGTCACGATTTTTCTGCAAAGAATCGGGAATCTTGCAGAAATTTCGTTTTCCTCAAGCCTCGGGCACCGACAGGACGATCCCGTCCAACGCGGCAGTCATCCTGATCTGGCAGGAGAGGCGCGAGGTGGGTTGGCGGCCGGCCTCGGTGATGTCGAGCATGTCTTCCTCGAAGGCGCTGGGGGTCCCTGCCCGTTCGGCCCAGTCGGGGGCGACGACGACATGGCAGGTGGCGCAGGACATCGAGCCGCCGCATTCGCCGATGATGCCGGGGACGCCGTGCCGGGTGGCGGCCTCCATCAGGCTTTGGCCCTCGGGCACGTCGAGCGTGATCGCGCGGCCATCGGCCAGTTTCCAGGTGGCTTTCCGTGTCAAAGTCATTGGCGGACCCTCAGACATACCAGATGTAATAGTTGCGCAAGGCTGCGCCTTCGAGGCCCTCGGTCTTGGTCACCTCGATCCGCTTCATGAAGAGGTGGTGTTCGACAAGCTCCGGGCCGAGAGCGGCGGCGAGGGCCTTGTCGGCCTCAAGATCGTCCATCGCCTCGGACAGTGAGCCTGCCACGCCATAGCCTGCGTCGGTGCGGTCGAAGCCGTCGCCGGCCTCGGGCGCGGGGAGATTGTAGGCCTTTTCGACGCCGAGAAGCCCGGCCTGCAACAGGGCCGCAAGCGCGGTGTAGGGGTTGCAGCTGGCGTCGGCCATGCGGTGTTCGAGGCGGGTCTTGGGGCCGCCCTCTTCCGACACCCGAACCGTGACGCCGCGATGGTCGCCGCCCCAGTTGCACCAGTAGCCCGACATCGAGGCGGGTTGCAGGCGCAGGTAGCTGCCGACCGTGGGGGCCAGCAGCCCGGCAAGGCCCTTGTGGTGATGAAGCCAGCCCGCGACGACGCCTTTCGCAAGGTCGTTCATGTGGTCGGGGCCGCCCTTGGGGCCGGTCATCAGGGCGTTCTTGCCCGCCTTGGCGGCGAAGGAGAGGTTGAAATGCAGGCCCGAGCCGCCCTTTTCCAGGATCGGTTTCGGCAGGAAGGTCAACAGGATGCCGTGTTCGAGGGCCACTTCGCGGGCCATCTGGCGGAAGAGGACCATCTCGTCCACGGCCTTGACGGCGGTGTCGTAGGCGAGGGTGAATTCGAACTGCGGCGTGTCGTATTCGGCGGTGATGAGGTCGAGGCGGAAGCCTGCTTCCTCGGCCCTTAGCCAGATCGCATCGGTGAAACCGGCGGGGTCGGCGAAGGGGCCGGTGCCGTAGACGATGCCGCCGGGGGCGTGCATGGGGGCGATGGAGCCGTCCTCGGCGATCTCGAAGGCGAAGGCTTCCAGTTCGACGCCGACCTTGGGGGTGAGGCCCCTGGCTTCCCAGGCGGCAACGGCGCGTTTCAGGGCAGAGCGGGGGCAGAGGGGGATGCGTTCGCCCTCGCTGTCGTAGAGGTCGCCGGTGACGACCTTGGTGTCAGGCTCCCAGCCGTCGCGGATGTCGGAGGCCTCCCAGCGCAGCTCCATGTCCGGGATGCCTTCGCGGCACCTGGTGTGGGGCGCGTCGAGGATGAGGTCCTTGTCCCAGTGGACGGAAAAGGTGGGCCGCGCCATGCGGGTGCCGTCGGATTTCAGCTTGGCCGCGGGCAGGTATTTGCCGCGCATCAGGCTGAGGTGGTCGCAGAACATCGCGCGCAGGCGGTCGGGCATTTCGGTCTCCCCCTGTTTATTGCAGCGTCACGCGGACGGGCAGGCTTTTCAATCCGGCGACGAAGTTCGAGCGCAGGAATTTCTGCTCTCCGGCCGGTTCGATGGATGTGATGCGTTTGGCGAGTTCCTGGAACAGGACGCGGACTTCGAGGCGGGCGAGCCACATGCCGAGGCAGAGGTGCGGCCCACCCTGCCCGAAGGCGAGGTGCCGGTTCGGGTTGCGGGCGAGGTTGACGCGGAAGGGGTGGTCGAACACGGCCTCGTCGCGGTTGGCGGAGGCGAACCAGTAGAGCACCTTGTCGCCCGCGCGGATGGTCTTGCCGTGCAGGTCGAAGTCGCGGGTGGCGGTGCGGCGGAAGTAGGAGGTGGGGCTGGCCCAGCGGATGATCTCGTCGGCCATGGTGTCATCGACGGCGCCGGACTGGATGAGGGGGAGAAGCTCGGGCTGGTGGGCGAGCGCCTGGATCCCGGCGGCGATGGAGTAGCGCGTGGTGTCGTTCCCGGCGGCGACGATCAGGCAGAAGAAGTTGCGGAATTCGTGTTCGGGCATGACCTGGCCGTCGTGGCCGGGTTGCAGGATCATGTGGAGGACGCCGTTCGTGTCGCCGATGGCCGCTTTGCGGGCCATCAGGTCCTTGGCGTAGACGAAGAGTTCCGCGCCTGCCGGAGAGTTGAAGGGCATCATGCGGAATTCGTCGGTGGTGAGTTTGTCAAGGACGTGGGGCGTGAAGTCGGGGTCGGTGTTGGCGATCAGCGCGTCGCCCTTCTCGACCAGCCAGGGGAGGTCTTCGTCCGGCAGGCCCACGATGCGGCCGAGCATCCGCATCGGCAGTTCGCGCGCGATTTCCCTCGTGGCGTCGAAGGTTTCCCTGGGCAGGGCCGCGTCGAGGATCGTGGTGCAGAGGTCGCGGATCGCCTGTTCGAAGGTGGCGATGACGGGTTTCGAGAAGGCCTTGGCGACCTTCACCCGGGTCAGCATGTGGTCCGGCGGGTCGGTTTCCTGGAAGGTGCGGCGGGCGAGGTATTCCTCGTAGCTCTGATCCTCCATACGGATGCCGCGGGCGGAGGACAGGAGGTCGGGCTGGCCGTTCAGGCGCAGGATGTCCTCGTGCCGGGTCAGGGACCAGAAGCCCTGGCCTTGCGGGTATGGGGTCCAGTGGCAGGGGTCCTCGCGGCGGAGGCGTGCGAAGGTGTTGTGGGGGGCGCCGTTCAGGAAAGTGTCGTGGCTGGTCAGGTCGGCGTAACCGTCGTCGGTGGGTGTCCAGACTGTCATGGGTTGCTCCCTCCTGCGATTTGCATAATGATACGCATGTTAAATATGTAAAGGGAAATCTCATGCATATCGCGGTGCTGGCCACGAACACCGATGACAGCGATTTCGCCGCCCGCCATCCGCGCGATGTGGAGAAGTTCAAGGCCCTGTTGCAGGGGGTGCGGCCGGGGTGGCGGGTCACGGCCTTCGATCTGCCGAAAGGTGAGTTTCCCGATGATCTGCAAGGGTTTGACGGGGCGCTGATCGGGGGCAGCCCGGCCTCGGTGCATGACGGGGAGGCCTGGATCGACCGGCTGATGCAGCTGATCCGCGACGGTTTTGCGGCGGGGGTTCCGCTGGCCGGGGCCTGTTTCGGGCATCAGGCGATCGCCAAGGCGCTGGGGGGAACGGTGGGGCCTAATCCGGGGGCCTTCGTGCTGGGGACGGCGGAGACCCGGGTCACCTGCCCTGCCCCCTGGATGGAGCCCGTGGCATCGTTCCGGCTGGCGGCGGCGCATGGCGAGCAGGTGACGGCGCTGCCCCCCGGCGCGGAGGTGGTGGGGGTCACGCCGGGGTGTCCAGCGGCGTGCTACCGGATCGGCAACCGGGTCTTTGCCACGCAGTATCACCCTGAGATGACGCTGGATTTCCTGGCCGCGCTGGTCGAGGAATTTGCACCGAAGCTCCCGGATGAGGTGGGGCGGGCCGCAAGGGACTCACTCTCGCAGAGAACCGAAGGGCCGCGCTTTGCCGAATGGATCGCGCGGTTCTTCGAACAGGCGAAGGGCTAGGAGAGCGCGGCCAGAAGGTCCATCGCCGTCACCTGATCGAACTGGACATGGGCCTGCATCATCGCCTCGGCCCCCGCCGAATCGCGGTCGGTGATGAGGCGCGCGATGGCCCGGTGTTCGGCGGCGGATTTCGGGATCGCACCCTGAAAGCGGTAGCGGGCGCGGTAGTAGGCCAGCAGGCGGCGGGCGTTGGTCTTCAGGCTTTCCAGCAGCACGCCATTGCCCGAGGCGGTGGCCACGCAGGCATGAAACCGCAGGTTCAACTGGTAATAGCCGTCCGGGTCGCCGGTCGGATTGGCGGCGGCCTGCGCCTCGCAGGCGCGGACGGCGGCTTCCAGATCCTCGGCCCCCTGCCGCGACAGGCGGCGGGCAGCAAGGCCCGCGGCCTGGCCTTCCAGCTTGGCATGGACCTCGATGATGGCAAGAAATTCCTCCAGCGTGGGCCGGAAGATCGCGGCCCCCTTGCGCGGCAGGCGGCGGACGAGGCCGAGGGCTTCGAGATAAAGGATCGCCTCGCGCACCGGCGTGCGGGAGACGCCGTAGGTCGCCGAAAGTTCGGCCTCGTCCAGAAGGTCGCCCGGGTTCAGCTGGCCAAGGTCGATCCGGTCCAGGATGTGCTGGACGAGGGTCGGGATCTGCGGACCGGCGAAGGGAATGGACATGGCGAACCTCCTTCCTGGCGACCCTGCCATGCGGCGGGCGCGGCGTCGATGCCCGTCCCGACTTCAGACAATGCTTTCGCATTGACCGGCAAGGCCATGAAATGCCATATTTTCCGGCAATTTCTACCGGCGCGGTCGCAGGCGCGCCGCGCGATTTGACCGGGGAAACTGCCGCTTGTAACGAATCGGGAAAGAGTTTTACCTCTTGGTAAAAATTCCAACCGAAGACCAGC
Source organism: Rhodobacter calidifons (assembly GCF_011174775.1). Classification (GTDB taxonomy): domain Bacteria; phylum Pseudomonadota; class Alphaproteobacteria; order Rhodobacterales; family Rhodobacteraceae; genus Tabrizicola; species Tabrizicola calidifons. Next base: position 22,491 of record NZ_JAANHS010000013.1, on the reverse strand, counting down.
AACAGGGATAGGCATCAGATGACAACGGGAACCTTCACGGTATCGCGGCGCGGGCTGCTTCTGGGTGGGGCGGCGGCAACGGTGGCGGCGAACCTGCCGCGCGCTGGCCTGGCACAAGAGCCGATCAGGATGGCGGGCATCTACACGGTGCCGGTGGAACAGCAATGGGTCAGCCGCATCCACATCGCCGCCGAGGCGCTGAAGGCGGCGGGGACGGTGGATTACACCTACACCGAAAATGTGGCGAACACCGACTATCCCCGCGTGATGCGCGAATATTGCGAGGCGGGGGTCAAGCTGATCGTGGGCGAGATCTTCGGCGCCGAGGCCGAGGCGCGCGAGGTCTGCGCGGAATACCCGGATGTGGCCTTCCTGCTGGGGTCGTCCTTCATGCCGGACGAGGCCGCGAACCCCAACCTCGCGGTCTTCGACAACTACATCCAGGACGCGGCTTATCTCTCGGGCATCGTCGCGGGCGGCATGACCAAGGGCAATATCGGCATGGTCGGCGGCTTCCCGATACCGGAGGTCAACCGGCTGATGAACGCCTTCATGGCCGGCGTTCGCGAGGTGAAGCCGGAGACGAAATTCCAGGTCAGCTTCATCGGGTCCTGGTTCGATCCGCCCAAGGCCAAGGAGACCGCCTTTGCCATGATCGACGGGGGCGCGGACCTGATGTATGCTGAACGTTTCGGCGTGTCGGACGCGGCCAAGGAGCGGGGCGTTCTGGCCATCGGCAACGTGATCGACACGCAACCGGATTACCCGGAGACGGTCGTCACCTCGGCCCTGTGGCATTTCGAGCCCACGCTGAACGCCGCCGTCGCTGCGGTGCAGGCCGGGACGTTCAAGGCGGCGAATTACGGCACCTATTCCTTCATGCGCGAGGGCGGCTGTTCGCTGGCACCGCTGGGCACCTTCGAGGACAAGGTTCCCGCCGAGATCAAGGCTCTGGTGGCCGAGAAGGAAAAGGCGATCCGCGACGGCAGCTTTACCGTGACCATCGACGACAGCGAGCCGAAATCGTCGTGAGCCGGGACAGCGGGGCGGAAGTCGTTCTTCGCCTTGACCGGATCACCAGGCGCTTCGGCGCGCTGACGGCCAACGACGCCGTGTCGCTGACCCTGCGGCGCGGCGAGGTGGTGGCGCTGCTTGGGGAAAACGGCGCGGGCAAGACCACGCTGATGAACATCCTTTTCGGTCACTATGTGGCCGATGCGGGGTCGGTCGAGGTGTTCGGCCGCCCCCTGCCCCCCGGCAACCCGCGCGCGGCGCTGGCGGCGGGGGTGGGGATGGTGCACCAGCATTTCAGCCTGGCGGGCAACCTGACGGTGCTGGAGAACATCCGTCTGGGGACCGAGGGGCTGTGGTCTCGGTCGCGTGCGGGCGCGCGGGAGAAGGTGGCGCGGCTGTCGCGGGACTTCGGGCTGGCGGTCGATCCCGATGCCAGGGTGGGCCGCCTGTCGGTGGGCGAACGCCAGCGGGTGGAAATCCTGAAGGCGCTTTACCGCGACGCGCGGATCCTGATCCTGGACGAGCCGACGGCGGTGTTGACCCCGCAGGAGGCGGAGGCGCTGTTTGCCACTTTGCGGAAGGCGACGGCGCGGGGGCTGTCGGTGATCTTCATCAGCCACAAGCTGCACGAGGTGATGGCGATTGCCGACCGTTGCGTGGTGCTGCGCCATGGCCGGGTGGTGGGCGAAGTGGATACCCATGCGACCGACAAGGCCGCGCTGGCGGCGCTGATGGTCGGGGGGGAACTGTCCCTGCCGCGCGCCGAGGCGCGGGTGCCGGGGGCGGTGCTGATGCGGCTGGACCAAGTCTCGACGCCCGACCGCGGCGCGGCGCCGGGACTGAAGGCGGTGACGCTGGAGCTGCGGGCGGGGCAGATCACCGGGCTTGCCGGGGTCTCGGGCAACGGGCAGGCGGCGCTGGCCGAGATCGTGGGCGGGCTGGCCCTGCCCGCCGCGGGGCACCTGTGGCTGCATGGGCAGGAGCCGGAGACCTGGACCCCGCGCGAGGCCTTGGCGCGCGGCGTGGCGCGGATCCCGGAGGACCGGCACCATCAGGGGTCGATTGCGGACTTTGACCTGACCGAGAATGCGGTGCTGGAGGGGTATCGCACGCGATTCTCGCGGCGCGGCTGGATGGACTGGCGGGCGGCGCGGGCCTTTGCGGAAGGGATCATCAAGGGCTATGACGTGCGCTGTCCGGGGCCGGAGACGCGGATCAGGCTGCTCTCGGGCGGGAACATGCAGAAGCTGATCCTGGGCCGCGCACTGGCGCCGGGGCCGGAGATCATCCTGGCCAACCAGCCGGTGCGGGGGCTGGATGTGGGCGCGATTGCCTATGTGCAGGCGCAGCTGATCGCGGCGCGCGACCGGGGGGCGGCGGTGTTGCTGATTTCGGAAGACCTGGATGAAATCATGAGCTTGTCTGACGTCGTTCATGTGATTTCTCAAGGCCGTCTTTCCCCGGCCTTTGCGCGTGGGACGATGACGGCGGCGGAATTGGGCCTGTGGATGGCAGGGCAGAAGTTCGAGGAAGCGCATGCGGCTTGAGGCGATCCCCAACCCCTCGGCGGCGCGCAAGATTGGGCTGCCGGCGCTGGCGCTGCTCGCCACGCTGGGAGTCGCCATGCTGCTGGCGCTGATCGCGGGGGCGAACCCTTTCGCGGTGCTGGGCCAGATCGCGCGGGGGGCGCTGGGGTCGAAGCTGGCGATTCTCGAAACCCTGAATCGCGCGACGCCGCTGATCTTCACCGGGCTGGCGGTGGCCGTGGCCTTCCGGGCAAAGCTGTGGAACATCGGTGCGGAGGCGCAGCTTTACGCGGGCGCAATCATGGCCGTGGTGCTGGGCACCGGCGCGCTGGGAAGCCCGCTGGTCCTGCCCGTCTCGGCGGGGGCCGCGATGCTGGCGGGGGCGGCGCTGCTGCTGGGGCCGGTGCTGCTGAAAACCCGGCTGGGGGTGGACGAGGTGGTGACGACCCTGCTGCTGAACTTCATCATGCTTCTCTTCGTCAGCTACCTGCTGGAAGGCCCGATGAAGGACCCGATGGGCATGGGCTGGCCGAAGTCCCCTGCCCTGATCCCCGAGGCCCGCCTGCCGCGCATCGTGGAGGGCTTGCGGCTGCACTGGGGCTTTGCGCTGGCGATCATCGCGGCGGTCGCGGTCTGGGTGATCCAGACCCGTACCACGCTGGGCTTCGAAATCCGCGCCGTTGGGCAGAACCCGGAGGCCGCGCGGTTCGCAGGCATGCCGGTCAACGCGGTGCTGGTGAAAACCGCCCTTTTGTCCGGGGGGCTGGCCGCGCTGGCCGGGTGGTCCGAGGTGGCCGGGCTGAAGGGGCATCTGTCGTCGGACCTGTCGCCTGGCTTCGGCTACACGGGGATCATCGTGGCGATGCTGGCGCTCTTGCATCCCCTGGGCGTGGTGGTGACGGCGATCTTCGTGGCGGGGATTTTCGTCGGGTCGGACGCGATGAGCCGGGCGGCGGGGGTGCCGACCTATATCGCCGACATGCTGCTGGCGACGGCACTGCTGTTCATGGTGCTGGCGATCCTTCTCACCAGGGTGCGGGTGGTGCGGGGATGAGCGAGATTGTCGATATCCTCATTTCGGCCAGTTTCTGGGCGGCGGTGATCCGCATCGCCTCTCCGCTGATCCTGGCCACCATGGGGGAACTCATCTGCGAACGCGCGGGCGTGCTGAACCTCGGGATCGAGGGGATCATGGTCATCGGCGCCTTCACCGGCTGGATGGCGGTCTATCAGGGGATGCCGCTTTGGGGCGGGGTCGCGGTGGCGATGGCGGCGGGGATGCTGTTCGGGCTCTTGCATTCGGTGCTGACCGTGCCCTTCGGCCTGTCGCAGCATGTGGTGGGGTTGGGGGTGACGCTGCTGGCCACGGCCTCGGCCTCTTTCGCCTATCGGCTTATGCTGCCGCAGGTGACCAGCCCGCCGAAGATCACACCCTTCCAGCCGCTTTACATTCCCGGCCTGTCCGACCTGCCCTGGCTGGGGGCGGCGCTGTCGCAGACCGCGCTGACCTGGTTCGCCTTTGCGGTGGCGGGGCTGGTGGCCTTCACGCTTTATCGCACACCTTTGGGGCTGGCGGTGCGGGCGGTGGGCGAGAACCCGGCGGCGGTCGAGGCGCAGGGGCTGTCGGTCACCGGCCTGCGGATGGGGGCGGTGATCGTGGGATCGGGGCTGATGGCGGTGGGGGGCGCGTTCCTGACGCTGTCGGCCTTCTCCAGCTTCTTCTTCGAGATGGTGAACGGGCGGGGCTGGATCTGCATCGCGCTGGTCGTCTTCGGCGCCTGGAAGCCCGGCAAGGCGGTGCTGGGGGCGATCCTGTTCGCGGCCTTCGACGCGCTTCAGATCCGGTTGCAGCAGACGGCGCTGGGGGCGGTGCTGCCCTATCAGCTGTTCCTGGCCCTGCCCTTCCTGCTGTCGATCCTGGCACTGATCCTGATGTCGCGGCGGGCCGAGGTGCCGGCGGCGCTGATGGTGCCCTACAACAAGGGAGAACGGTAGATGTTCGATCTGCTGGTGAAGGGCGGCACCCTGCCCGACGGGACGGTGGCCGATATCGGCATCAGGGGCGACCGGATCGCGGCGGTGGGCAAGCTGGAGGCCGAGGCGGCGCGCGTGATCGACGCGACCGGAGACCTGGTGTCCCCGCCCTTCGTCGATCCGCATTTCCATATGGACGCGACGCTGAGCTACGGCCTGCCGCGGGTGAATGCGAGCGGGACGCTGCTGGAAGGCATCGCGCTGTGGGGAGAGCTGCGCGAGATCGCCACGGTGGAGGAGATGGTGGAGCGCGCGCTGCGCTACTGCGACTGGGCGGTCAGCATGGGGTTACTCGCGATCCGCACCCATGTCGATACCACGCCCGACCATCTGCGCGGGGTCGAGGCGATGCTGGAGGTGAAGCGTCGGGTGGCGCCCTATCTGGACCTGCAACTGGTGGCCTTCCCGCAGGACGGGCTTTACCGGACGAAGACCGGGCGGCAGAACCTTCTGCGCGCGCTGGACATGGGCTGCGACGTGGTGGGCGGCATCCCGCATTTCGAGCGCACGATGGAGGAAGGCGCCGAGTCGCTGCGCGATCTGGCGCGGATCGCCGCCGAGCGCGGGCTGATGTGGGACGTGCATTGCGACGAGACCGACGACCCGATGAGCCGCCATGTGGAAACCATGGCGCGCGAGGTGACGCGGCACGGGCTGGGGGGCCGGGCGGCGGGCAGCCATCTGACCAGCATGCATTCGATGGACAATTACTATGTGTCCAAGCTTTTGCCGCTGATCGCCGAAAGCGGGATGACGGCGATCCCGAACCCCTTGATCAACATCACGTTGCAGGGCCGCCATGACAGCTACCCCAAGCGGCGGGGGCTGACGCGGGTGAAGGAGATGCAGGCCCTGGGCATCCCCGTAGGCTGGGGACAGGACTGCGTGCTGGACCCCTGGTATTCGCTTGGCACGGCGGACATGCTGGATGTGGCCTTCATGGGCCTGCATGTCGCGCAGATGACCCATCCCCTTGAAATGGCGCGCTGTTTCACCATGGTGACCGAGACCAATGCGCAGATCATGGGCCTGCCGGACTATGGGCTGCACCCCGGCTGCCTGGCCAGTCTCGTCGTCCTGGACGCAGGCACCCCGGTCGAAGCCTTGCGCCTGCGACCGGACCGGCTGGCCGTGGTGTCGAAGGGCCGGCTGGTGGCCAGCCGCCAGCGCAACGACGCCCGGATGCGCCTGGCGGGACGGCCCGAAACGCTGCGCCGCAGGCTGAACTGAGCCGGCGGGCGGCGCGCGCCGCCCCATCAGAGGCGCCGCGCAAAATTCGTTCCCGTTGCGAAACAACAGGGCCGATAGCAGGCCGGCATTGCCCGCGGCACGGGTCGCGTGGACACCCTTCTCGCAAAGGTTGAGTATCCCCATCCTTCAAAACTCCTCTGGATCGCCCCATTTTCGCCGTCATCCACAACCATGACGGTTGAAGTGAATTGGTGCGTTTGTGTGGACGATTGTTCGTGCGCCGGGGTCTGTCGATAGGGACATAGCATCCAGGAGGTCCAAGGCGCCGGAAATCAGGCACCCGTGGCAGAAGGAAATGCGAGATGGCGCAGCAAACGGCGGCAGAACCCGCGAGCGATGAGGTCGATGACCTGATCGACGAACTGCAGCCAGGGGCCAAGCTGCTGAAGGGTCAGTACACGATCACCCGATACATCAACTCGGGCGGTTTCGGCATCACCTATCTGGCCAAGGACAGCCTGGACCGCGATGTGGTGATCAAGGAGTGTTTCCCCTCTTCGGTCTGCCGCCGGTCGAAGGTCATGGTCGCGGCCCGGTCGCGGGCACATACGGCAGAACTGCGGGCGATCGTCCAGCTTTTCGTGCGCGAGGCGCGCAGCCTGGCCAAGATCGTGCATCCCAACATCGTCTCGGTCCACCAGGTGTTCGAGGACAACGGCACCGCCTACATGGCGCTGGACTACATCGACGGGCTGGACCTGCAACAGATCATCGACGGCGAAGGCAAGCGCCCCACACCGGCCGAGATCGTGGTGCTGACCGAAAAGCTGCTCAAGGCGGTGGGCTTCATCCACCAGAATGACATGCTGCACCGCGACATCTCGCCCGACAACGTGCTGATCGACAAGAAGGGCGAGCCGATCCTGATCGACTTCGGCGCCGCGCGCGAGAAGGCCAGCCAGACCAATCGCGCCATGTCGGCGCTGCGGGTGGTGAAGGATGGCTACAGCCCGCAGGAATTCTACATCGCCGGGTCCGAACAGGGACCGTGGAGCGACCTCTACGCGCTGGGGGCCACGCTCTACCACCTGATTTCCGGCGAGGCCCCGGTCAACGGGCAGGCCCGGCTGGGGGCGCTGGCCGAGGACCGGCCCGATCCCTACACCCCGCTGGCCGGCCGCTTCCCGGGCTATCCCGCCGGCTTCCTCGAGGCGATCGACCGCGCCCTGTGCACGCTGCCGAAGCAGCGGTTGCAGACGGCCGACGCCTGGCTGGCGATGTTCAGCAGGCAGCCGGCGGCGGCCGAACCCGAGCCGGGCACCGAGGACGCGGTGCATCGCCTGGTCAATGACTTCCAGCGCGAGGAAGCGCAGGTCGCGGCCCAGCCGGTCGCGCCCGCGCGGCCGGTCTCGCAGCCGCAGCCAGCCGCCTCCGCGGCGCCGGCGGCGGTCGCGCCCGCCCGAAAAAGCCCGCTGCCCATGCTGGCCGGCGGGGTTCTCGTCGTGGCCCTGGCAGGTGGGGTCTATGCCTTCCTCGGGGGCGGCCCGCAGGCCCCGGGTGCAGCCCGCGAGGCCGGTGCGGCAACCGGCACCGCGGCTGTCGTGCAAGGCAGCACTGCAGGCACCCCGACCCGCGGTACCGCCCCCGATACTGCCACGGCGACGGCATCGGAACCTGCGACAGAAACCGCAGTCGCGCCAGCGGTGGAGACCGCCGCAGCGACCGTCAGCGCGCCTGGCCTGACGACATCGGCGGCACCGGCGATCGAGCCGGCACCAGCGCCCGAATCCTCGACCGTGGCCGAGGCGGCGCAGGTTGCGTCCGATCCGGCCCCCGCGGCGGAAACGGCTGCGGCGACGGCGGAACCCGCCGCGGAAGCCGCCCCAGAAGCGGCCGTCGGAACCGCCACGGCAGAAGCCATCGCAACCGAACCGGCTGTCACCGAAACCGCCGCCGCCGCGCCCGAGCCGGCGGCCGAGCCTGCCGCCGCGCCCGCGGTTGAAGTCAAAGGCACTCCTGCCGCGAATCAGATCGCCTTTGCGGCCTGGGACGCCGAACTTCCCTTCACCGCCGATGACCGGATCATGGGCGGCAAGCCGACCCCCGTCGTGCTGCGCGTGTCTCCAGACGCCAATCTGGCCGAGGTCGGCAACTGGCTGCAACGCGGCCTGCTCATCTACGGCGTGAACGGAACGCCGACCCCGACCGGCACTGCGCTGACCGCGGCCATCCTGAATGCGATGCAGGTCGATCCGGACGGCAAGGCGCGGCTTGTGGTGGAATATGCCGGGTCGGACCTGAAACGGCAGACCGGCCTGCTGACCGTCGGCGCCGTGCGCCTTGTCGGTCTGGTGAACGGTGTCAGCGTCCGCACCGCCGTGATCGACGGCGCCTGGACCACCACAGTCACCGGCGTCACCCGGCCCCAGCTTACCACGCTGCGCCAGGGCGACATCCTGTTCCGGGACAAGACCACCGGCATCCCGCTCAGCACGCCGGATGCGCTAGAAACCATCCTGCGCGACCTGGTGGCGCGCGGGGCGATGCAGACCGAATTCTCGATCATCCGCAATGGCAAGGTGGACGCGGCCACCCTGCAGCTGGCGGCAGCCGAGGCTCCATGACCATGGCAGGCGGCCAACCGATGCCCCATTCGGCCGGCTCTGCCCCGCAGCAGGCGGCCGAGCGTCTTGCCCCCGCCCGCCCTGGCGCCAGGAGCGAGTCGCGACCGCCGTCGCTGGACCCGCTGGTGCTGGCGCTTGGCCAGGCGGCCCGTCGCGCGCAGGCCGCCGCCCGGGACGGCGCAGGTCCGGCCGGTCGGCAGGGCTGAAGCCGATGGCTGACGAATGCCCCGGAGCGATGCAGGTCAGGACGACAATCGCCGCGCGGACGCAGAAGGGTCCGACGGAACAAGGAGCAAGGAACATGAAAGTCTCGCGCATTCTTCTGCTTTGCGGCACGGCCCTGCTGCTTTGCGGCGGCGCGGCGCAGGCGCAAGAGGCCTGCACGACCTACAAGGTGCAACCCGGTGACAACCTGCGCCGGATCGCCAACAAGGCCTATGGCGACAGCGATCTCTACCGGCGGATCTATGACGCCAACATCAAGGTGATCGGCGCCAAGGCCGATCTGATCGAGATCGGGGCCATGCTGGTCATCCCCTGCGCCGAAACGGCGGCCGAAGCCCCGGCCGCAGCCCCAGCCGAAGCCCCGTTCGAGGCCCAGCCCGAAAGCGTCATCCCGGTCAGCGCGACGCCCGAAACCCTTCCCGCCGCCCCTGCCCCGGCCGAACGGCCGATCGCCTTCGTGACCGGCAACGGCTACGCGCCCTTTGCCGACAAGTCCCTGCCGGGCGGCGGCATGATGACCCAGCTGGTCGAGATGGCGATCTTCCGCGCCGACCCCGCCATCCCGTACAACCTGAGCTTCGTCTCGGACTGGCAGGCGCATATCGACGCGCTTCTGCCCTCGGGCGCCTATGACCTGAGCTTTCCCTGGATCCGCCCCGACTGCGAGAGCGGCATGCTGTCGCCCGGCGACCAGGTGCGCTGCAACGACTTTGCCTTTTCCGGCCCGTTCTACGAGATCGTCGATGCCTATTTCGCCACCCGCGACAGCGGCCTGCTGGGCGCCACCAGCTATGCCGAGTTCGAGCGCAAGCGGATCTGCCGGCCCGAGGGCTTTACCGCGGGCGTGCTGGAGGCCGCCGGCCTGACCGCAAGCACGGTGACGCTGGTGCGCGGCGAGAATGTGAAGGAATGTTTCCGCGCTCTGGCTGCGGGCGAGGTGGACCTGGTTTCAGTCGATTCCGAGGTCGGCGACGCCACGATCGCGAAGCTGGGGCTGATCTCGACCATCGGCCAGAACCCGCATCTTTCGACGATCCTCAGCCTGCATGTGATCGCGCACAAGTCGAACCCCCGCGCCGTGGCCATGCTGGGCAAGCTGGATGCCGGGGTGATCGAGATGTACGAATCCGGCGAATGGTACGACATCGTCTCCACCGCGCTGAGCAAGCAGCGCCAGGCGGAATAGACCATGCGGACCGAAGCCCGCCAGGCCGAAAGCGTCACCCCCGGATGGTCGCGCCCCGGTGTTTCCGCACTTGCGCCAATTGACCATGCCTTCGCCTTATTCGCGCCATGTCTGCAATCCTAAGCTGCAACAGATTTGGTATTGTTTCTGTAGCAGCACGGTATCAGCCCCCTAGAGACACGATGAGGAACCCTGCCATGAAGACCACTTCGCAACTGCACCGGCTTCCGATCCTCGCGGCTGCGATGATTGCGTTGCCCTTCGTCGCTTCGGCGCAGCAAGCCTGCACCACCTATACCGTTCAGGTCGGCGACACGCTGGGCTCGATCGCCCAGGCCGCCTACGGCACCTTCGACTACCAGATGATCTTCAACGCCAACCGCGACGCGCTGGCCGCGAACCCGAACAGCCTGCCGGCCGGGCTGCAACTGATCCTGCCCTGCGAGGACGGCCGTCTGACGCCCGACCAGCAGTTGAGTGCAGTCATCGAATCGGAAACGCAGAAGAAGGCGGCCACCGCCAAGAAGTCCAACGTCTACGAGCCGCCGCTGAAGTTCGTCACCTCGAACAACTGGAAGCCCTTCACCGACGAATCCTTGCCCGGCGGCGGCATCTTCGTGCGCATGGCCGCCACCGCGATGCAGCGCGGCGGCAACGACCGGGACTATACCGTCGCCTATGTCGATCACTGGATGTCGCATATCGACGTGCTGCTGCCCTCGGGCGCCTTCGACGTGTCGATCGCCTGGGAAGCGCCGGATTGTTCGAAGCTGGACATGCTGGGCGAGTTCTCGGCGCGGATGTGCACCGAGTTCGACTTCTCGCTGCCGATCTACGAGGCCGCCTATACCTTCAACACCCTGCCCGACAGCAAATATGCCAATGCGCGGTCCTTCGCGGAATATGCCGGCGCCAGGATCTGCCGTCCCGAGGCCTGGCCGCTGGGCGACCTGGAAGTGCAGGGCCTGACTCCGCCCATCGTGGAATATGTCGCGCCGAAGAACCCGATCGACTGCGCCAACATGCTGCTGAAGGGCGAGGTGGACATCTATTCGATCGAGACCGAAACCTCGGTGGCCAACTTCAAGGAACTTGGTGTGACCGACCAGATCGCGACCAACCCGGCCCTGGCCACCTTCATCTCGTACCACTTCCTGACCTCGAAGAGCAATCCGCGCGGCCGGGTCTATATCGCCATGCTGAACCGCGGCATCACCGAGATGCGCGAATCCGGCGAATGGTATGACATCCTGGCCACCGGGCTGGCGGAATACAACAAGATGACCCAGTAAACCTGTCGGGTTCCTCCCGCCTGCATCCGAAGGCCCCGGTCCTGGCGACCGGGGCCTTCTGCATTTGCGGCGGGAGGGGCCGGATCGCAACATGGATGCTTGGAACGTTCGTTCCATGTGCTATGTTGGCCCTGCCGCACCACCGAGAGCCGCCATGCCGACCGACCTGCACCCCATCGTCCCGCGCGACCCGCCCCGGACGGTCGCGGCGTTCCGGGACCGGCTGCGAGAGCTGAACGGCCGGTTGCCGCGCCGGTTGCAGCAATGCGCCGATCATGTCGCGCGCAATCTGGACAGCATCGCGCTGTCCACGGTGGCACAGGTCGCCCAGGCGGCCGAGGTGCCGCCTTCGGCAATGATGCGGTTCTGCCAGATCATGGGGTTTTCCGGCTATGCCGAGATGCAGCGCCTGTTCCGCGAGGCCCTGTCGCGCGGCATGCCGGACTATGCGACGCGGCTTGCCAACCTGAAAGCGGGAGGGGCGGGCCACGCCTCGACCCTGGTGGCCGAATTCGTCGAGGCCGGGCGCCAGTCGATGGAGGCTCTGGCGCGGGATCTGGATGAAACTTCGTTGACTCAAGCGGTTGACCTGCTTGCGCGGGCGCGGACGATCCATCTTGCAGGCTTCCGGCGGTCGTTTCCGGTGGCAAGCTATCTGAGCTATGTCTTCGACAAGCTGGGCGTTGCGGCGGTGTTGCACGATGGAGTCGCAGGTCTGGGCCAGCGGTCGCTGCTGCGGCCGGGCGATGCGCTGCTGGCGATCACCTTCGCGCCCTATTCCGAGGAAACGCTGGCCCTGGCCGCGGATGCGCGGGCGGCGGGGATGCCGGTGGTCCTGCTGACAGATCCGCCCGCGACGCGGCTTGCCCCGGTCGCGGATATCGTGCTGACAGTGACCGAGATCGACTTCGGCGCCTTCCGGTCCCTGTCCGCCACCATCGCGCTGGCCCTGTCGCTGGCCGTCGCCGTGGCCGCGCGGCGCGACACTTAGCGCTTTCCCGACCCGGAGAAATGGAATAAACATTCCATCATCAGGGGCGACTCGGCCCCCGCCGGAGCTGCCCGTCATGTCCCAGTCCAAGACCCTTGACGTCATCACCATCGGCCGGTCCTCGGTGGACCTTTACGGCGCGCAGGTGGGCGGGCGGCTGGAGGACATGGGGTCGTTCCAGAAATACATCGGCGGGTCCCCTACCAACATGGCGGCAGGGACCGCGCGACTGGGCTTGCGTTCGGCACTGATTACCCGGGTCGGCGATGAGCACATGGGCCGGTTCATCCGCGAGGAACTGGCGCGCGAGGGCGTGGACGTGCGGGGCGTGAAGACGGACCCTGAACGGCTGACGGCGCTGGTCCTGCTGGGCATCCGCGACGACAGGCAGTTCCCGCTGATCTTCTACCGGGAGAACTGCGCCGACATGGCGCTGTGCGAGGACGACATCGACGAAGGCTTCATCGCCGAGGCGCGGTCGGTCGTGGCCACCGGCACGCACCTCAGCCATCCGCGCACCGAGGCGGCGGTGCTGAAGGCGCTGACGCTGGCGCGGAAGCACGGGTTGCAGACGGCGCTGGACATCGACTACCGCCCGAACCTCTGGGGGCTGGCCGGGCATGGCGACGGGGAAAGCCGGTTCATCGAAAGCGCCGCCGTCACCGCCAAGCTGCAATCGACGCTGCATCTGTTCGACCTGATCGTCGGCACCGAGGAAGAGTTCCACATCGCCGGCGGCACGACCGACACCATCGCGGCCCTGCGCGCGGTGCGGGCGGTGTCGCAGGCGACGCTGGTCTGCAAGCGCGGGCCGATGGGGGCCGTGGCCTTCACCGGCGCGATCCCCGACAGTCTGGACGCGGGCGAGACCGGCCCCGGTTTCCCGATCGAGGTCTTCAACGTCCTGGGCGCAGGCGACGGGTTCATGTCGGGCCTGTTGAAAGGCTGGCTGGATGGCGAGCCCTGGCCGGTCGCCCTGACATACGCCAATGCCTGCGGGGCCTTCGCGGTCAGCCGCCACGGCTGCACCCCGGCCTATCCCAGCTGGGAGGAATTGCAGTTCTTCCTGCGCCGCGGCGTGGTGGAAAAGGCCCTGCGCAAGGATGCGGCGCTGGAGCAGATCCACTGGGCCACGAACCGGCATGGCGACTGGTCCACGATGCGCGTCTTCGCCTTCGACCACCGGATGCAGCTGGAGGAGATGGAGGGCGCGACGCCGGAAAGGATCGGCGCGTTCAAGGCCTTGTGCCTGCAAGCCGCGCTGACTGTGGCGGACGGCAAGCCGGGCCATGGCATCCTCTGCGACAGCCGTCTGGGGCGCGAGGCGCTCTATCGCGCTGCCGGCACGGGTCTGTGGATCGGGCGGCCGGTGGAATGGCCGGGCTCGCGCCCGCTGACGCTGGAACCCGAGCTTGGGCCGGATTTCGGCGGCCTTCAGGAATGGCCGCTGGAGCATGTGGTGAAGGTGCTGTGCTTCTATCACCCCGACGACAGCGCCGAGATGAAGGCCGCGCAGGAGGACACCGTCCGTCGCCTGTTCCATGCCGCGCGCCGCAACCGGCTGGAGCTGCTTCTGGAGATCATCCCCTCGAAGGTCGGCCCGGTGACGGACGAGACCAGCGCGCAGGTGATCCAGCGGTTCTACGATCTGGGCATCTATCCCGACTGGTGGAAGCTGGAGCCTTTCGCAACCGCGAAGGCCTGGGAGAACGCCTGCGCCGCCATCGAACGGAACGACCCCCATGTGCGCGGCGTCGTGGTCCTTGGCCTCGATGCCGCCGAGGCCGACCTGGCCGCCTCGTTCCGGCTTGCGGCGCGGCAACCGCTGGTGAAAGGCTTTGCCGTGGGCCGCACGATCTTTGCCGACGCGGCGCGCGCCTGGTTCAAGGGCGAGATCACCGATGGGGCGGCGGTCTCGGTGATGGTAGAGAGATATGCGCGGCTGTGCGCCCTGTGGGACGCGGCGCGCGAGGGAGGGAAGAAATGACCACGATCCGCCTGACTGCTGCCCAGGCCCTGGTGCGCTGGCTGTCGCTGCAACAGGCCGAGGACGGCAGCCGTTTCATCGAGGGCGTCTGGGCGATCTTCGGCCACGGCAACGTGGCCGGCCTGGGCGAGGCGCTGCATGCCCACCGCGACGCGCTGCCCACCTGGCGCGGGCACAATGAGCAGACCATGGCGCATACGGCCATCGCCTATGCCAAGGCATCGCGGCGCCGCAAGGCGATGGCGGTGACGACCTCGATCGGGCCGGGGGCGACGAACCTTGTCACGGCGGCGGCGCTGGCGCATGTGAACCGGATTCCGGTCCTGTTCATCCCCGGCGATGTCTTTGCCAGCCGCGCCCCCGACCCGGTGCTGCAACAGGTCGAGGATTTCGGCGACGGGATCGTCAGCGCGAACGACTGCTTCCGCCCCGTGGTGCGCTATTTCGACCGGATCAGCCGGCCGGAGCACGTGCTGACCGCCCTGCCCCGCGCCTTGCAGGTGATGACCGACCCCGCGACCTGCGGGCCGGTCTGTCTGGCCTTCTGCCAGGACACCCAGGCCGAAGCCTTTGATTACCCGGTGGAATTCTTCCAGCCGCGCGTCTGGCACATCCGCCGCCCGGAACCCGACCAGCGCGAGCTGGAGGCTGCGGTGGCAACCCTGAAAGCCGCGCAGAACCCGCTGATCGTGGCGGGCGGCGGGGTGATCTATTCCGGTGCCGAGGCAACATTGCGCGACTTTGCCCGCACCCACAACATCCCCTTCGTGGAAACCCAGGCGGGCAAGGGCATCGCCTCGTGGGAGGAGCGGCTGAACTTCGGCACGCCGGGCGTCACCGGCTCGGACTGCGGCAACAAGCTGGCGGCCGAGGCGGATGTGGTGCTTGCCGTGGGCACGCGGTTGCAGGATTTCACCACCGGCAGCTGGACGATCTTCAAACGACCGGGGCGCCGGATCCTGTCGGTCAACGTGCAGCCGCATGACGCGACCAAGCGCGGCGCGCAGCCCCTGGTCGCCGATGCCAGGGTCGCGCTGGAGAAGCTGTCGGCGGCTTTGGGCGCTCACCGCTTTGCCGACCCCGATTTCGCGGCGCGGGAGGCCTGGTTCAAGGCGACCGACGCGGTGATGGCGGCGCCGAACCGCAACCTTTTGCCCTCGGATGCGCAGGTGGTGGGGGCGGTGAACCGCGCGGCCACGCCGCAGACGCTGGTGATGGGGGCAGCGGGCTCGATGCCGGGGGTGCTGCACACGCTCTGGCGCGGGTCGGAGGGTGGCTATCACATGGAATACGGCTTTTCCTGCATGGGCTATGAAATCGCGGGGGCTCTGGGGATCAAGATGGCGCTGCCCGACCGCGAGGTGATCTGCATGGTGGGCGACGGGTCCTACATGATGGCCAACAGCGAACTGGCGACGGCGGTGATGATGGGCGTGCCCTTCACCGTGGTCCTGACCGACAACCGCGGTTTCGGCTGCATCAACCGCTTGCAGAAGCACACCGGCGGCGCGCCGTTCAATAACCTGCTGGACGATGCCTGGCATGTGAACGCGAGCCGGATCGACTTTGTCGCCCATGCCGGGTCGATGGGGGCGAAGGTGGTGAAGGCGGGCGGGATCGCCGAGCTGGAGGCGGCTCTGGCCGATGCCCGCGGCGCCAGCATCCCCACGGTCATCGTGATCGACACCGATCCCGGTCCGGGCACCGGCGCGGGCGGGTCGTGGTGGGAGGTCGGCGTGCCCGAGGTCTCTACCCGCAAGGAAGTGCTGGCGGCCCGCAAGGAACATGAAGCGGCGGCCCGCGCCCAAAGGCTTGTGAACTGAGGACAATATGACCGTAAGGATCGGGATTTCCCCCATCAGCTGGCAGAACGACGACCTGCCGGACCTGACCGCCGCCTACACGATGGAGCAGGCCCTGCGCGAGGCGCGCGAGATCGGCTATACCGGCGTCGAACGCGGGCGGCGGATGCCGGCGGACACCGAGGGGTTGCGGTCCTATCTGACCGCGAACGGGCTGTTCCTGTGCGGCGGCTGGTGTTCCGGCAATCTTCTCGTCAACGACGTGAAGACGGAAATCGAGGCGGTGCGCCAGCAGGTCCAGCAGTTCGCGGCGCTGAAGGCCCCCTGCATCGTCTATGCGGAATGTTCCAACACCGTGCAGGGCAACATCGCCGTGCCGGTGAACAACCGCCCGAAATTCGCCGCCGCCGACGTGCGGGCCTATGGGGCGAAGCTGTCGGAACTGGCGAAATGGATGGCGGATCAGGGCGTGACGCTGGCCTACCACCACCACATGGGGTCGTTCATCGAAAGCGAAGACGACGTGAACGCGCTGATGGAGGGCTCCACGCCGGAGGTGAAGCTGCTGTTCGACACCGGGCACCTGCTGTTCGGCGGGGCCGATGTGATGCGGGTGCTGAACCGCTGGGCGGACCGGGTGCATCATGTCCATTTCAAGGACATCCGGCCCGATGTGGTGGCGGAGGTGCGGGCGAATAACCGCAGCTTTCTGGATGCAGTGATCGCCGGGGCCTTCACCGTGCCGGGCGACGGTTGCATCGACTTTCAGGCGGTGGCCGACAAGCTGAAGGCGATGGATTACCACGGCTGGATCGTGGTCGAGGCCGAGCAGGACCCGGCCAAGGCCCCGCCCTACGAGTATTCCAAGATGGGCTACGAGCACATCCTGAAGGTCTGCGCCCAGGCCGGGCTGACCATCGACCATTCGCGCCCGACGTAAGGGGAACGCCATGCCCGACCTCCTCCGCCACCCGACCGGCACCCGCGGCAAGGTGCACGAGATCACCCCGGCCAATGCGGGCTGGGGTTATGTCGGCTTCACGCTCTACCGGCTGGAGCCGGGCGATGTGGCCGAGGAAGCAACCGGCGAGACCGAGGTGATCCTGGTCCTGGTCGAGGGCAAGGCGACGGTTCAGGCGGCGGGCCAGGACTGGGGCGAGATGGGCGCGCGGATGGATGTGTTCGAGAAGACCCCGCCGCATTGTCTTTACGTTCCGAACGGCCAGAGCTGGCGGGCGGTGGCGACCACCCCCTGCACGCTTGCCGTCTGCAAGGCGCCCGGCAGGGGCGGCCACCCGGCGCGGCGGCTGGGGCCGGAGGGGATCGAACTGACCCCGCGTGGCAAGGGCACGAACACGCGCCATGTGAACAACATCGCGATGGAGGGCCGCGAGGTGGCCGACAGCCTGCTGGTGACCGAGGTCTTCACGCCCGCCGGGCACTGGTCGTCCTATCCGTCCCACCGGCACGACGAGGACGACTTTCCCCGGATGACCTATCTGGAGGAAACCTATTATCACCGGCTGAACCCGGCCCAGGGCTTCGGCATCCAGCGGGTCTATACCGAGGACGGGGCGCTGGATCAGACGATGGCGGTAAAGAACCACGATGTCGTGCTGGTGCCGAAAGGGCATCACCCCTGCGGGGCGCCCTATGGCTATGAGATGTATTACCTGAACGTCATGGCCGGGCCGATCCGCAAGTGGCGGTTCCAGAACGACCCCGATCACGACTGGATCGCCCAGCGCGACGCCTGACTGATGTCGTCCGCTCGTCGTGCGTGGTCGCTTGTCCTCGCCGGGCCGCGCGCGAGGAGAAGACGACGTCGCACGACCAGCCGCCTTTGCCTTGAAGGCCGCGCGGGCCTCGTCTAATCAGGGGCAGACCGGAAGGAACCCCCCAGACCATGCGCATCCTGATCACCAATGACGACGGCATCAACGCGCCCGGGCTGGAGGTTCTGACCGAGATCGCCACCCAGATTGCCGGGCCGGACGGAGAGGTCTGGACCGTCGCCCCGGCCTTCGAACAATCGGGCGTCGGGCATTGCATCAGCTACACCCACCCGATGATGATCGCCGAGCTTGCTCCGCGCCGCTTTGCCGCCGAAGGCAGCCCGGCCGATTGCGTGCTGGCGGCGATCTACGACGTGCTGGACGGGGCGAAACCCGACCTCGTGCTGTCGGGCGTGAACCGGGGCAACAACGCGGCCGAGAACGTGCTTTACTCCGGCACCATCGGCGGGGCGATGGAGGCGGCCTTGCAGGGGGTGCCCGCCATCGCGCTGTCGCAGTTCTTCGGGCCGGAGAATGCGCGTCTGGCCGATCCGTTCGAAAGCGCCCGGGTGCATGGCGCGAGCGTGGTCAGGGCGCTGCTGGACAAGGGGCTCTGGACCGAAGCCGATTACCGGGTCTTCTACAACGTGAACTTCCCGCCCCTGCCTGCGGCAATGACACGGGGGATGAAGGTGGCCGCCCAGGGTTTCCGGCGCGACACCGCCTTCTCGGTCGATCCGCATATCTCGCCCTCGGGCCGGCGGTTCCTGTGGATCAAGGGCGGGCACCAGCACACGCCCACCCTGCCCGGCACCGATGCGGCGGTGAACCTGGATGGCTTCATCTCGGTCACGCCGATGCGCGCCGACCTGACGGCGCATGATCTGCTGTCTGACCTCGAGGCCCGGCTCGCATGAGCGACGGAGCGGAGGACCATCCGACCTCCGAAGAGCTTGCCGAACGCAAGATGCGCTTTCTCTTTGCCCTCCGCTCGCGCGGGGTGACCGACACCCGCGTCCTGACCGCGATGGAGAAGATCGACCGCGGCCTCTTCGTGCGCAACATCTTTGCCGACCGCGCCTACGAGGACATGCCGCTGCCCATCGCCTGCGGCCAGACGATCAGCCAGCCCTCGGTGGTAGGGCTGATGACGCAGGCCTTGCAGGTCAGCCCGCGCGACACGGTGCTGGAGGTGGGCACGGGGTCCGGCTATCAGGCGGCGATCCTGTCGCAGCTGGCGCGGCGGGTCTATACGGTGGATCGCTACCGACGGCTGGTGCGCGAGGCGGCCGAGCTGTTCCGCCGGCTGGACCTGGTGAACATCACCGCGATCCCGGCCGACGGCTCGCACGGGCTGCCAGATCAGGCGCCCTTCGACCGGATCATCGTGACCGCCGCGGCCGAGGATCCGCCCGGGCCGCTGCTGGAGCAGCTGAAGCCCGGCGGCATCATGGTGGTGCCGGTCGGCCAGTCCGATACGGTGCAGGCGCTGATCAAGGTCACGCGGACCTCACGCGGGTTTGATTACGAGGAACTTCGCCCAGTGCGCTTTGTTCCACTGGTAGAGGGGATGGGCTCCGAGTAGACTGCGGGGCCACAGAACCGGGGCAAACCCGGGCGACGGAAGATCAGGCGGGACCAGATGGCAAGAACCACAAGATTTCGGGCGGGCATCCTTATGGGCGCGGGCGCGCTGGCCCTGTCGGGCTGCATCGACACCGGGGCGCTGGACTGGGATCTGCGGCGGGGCGCCGGCGATACCTCGGAAGCGGCACGCCAGGCGACTGCGGCGGCGCCGACACCGGACGCGAACGGGATCATCTCTTATCCCGGCTATCAGATGGCCACGGCGCGGCGCGGCGAGACCGTCGCCACCATGGCGGGCCGGCTGGGCATGAACCCCGAGGAACTGGCGCGGACCAACGCGCTGCGCGCGACCGATCCCCTGCGCGAAGGCGAGATGCTGTTGCTGCCGAGGCGCGTGGCGGCCAGTCCGCAGCCGGTCGTGATCGGCGGCAGCGCCCCCATGGCCGGAGGCGGCACCGCTGGCGCAATCGACGTGACCGCGATCGCGACGACGGCGCTGGACACTGCCGCCCCGGCGACACGACCGGCAGGCGGGGCTTCGCCCGCGGCCTCGAAGCCGGTCGCGGGTCAGCCGCTGACCCACCGCGTCGCGCGGGGCGAGACCGCCTTCACCATCGCGCGGACCTACAATGTCTCGGCCAAGGCGCTGGCCGACTGGAACCAGCTTGGCCCGGACATGGCGGTGCGGGAAGGTCAGACGCTGATCATTCCGGTCGCGACCGGTCCGGCGCCGAACCCCGAACCGGTGCCCACGCCTCCGGGGGCGGGCAGCCCCACGCCCGAGCCGCCGTCGGCGAAGAAACCCCTGCCCGACGAGAAGACCGAGCCGACAGGCACCAAGCCCAAGGGCACGCCGCCGTCGCCGGACCTCGGTGCGGCGAAATCCACACCCTCGAAGATGGCGATGCCGGCCTCGGGCAAGATTATCCGCGGCTATGACGCGAAGAAGAACCAGGGCATCGACATCGCCGCCGCAGCCGGCAGCCCTGTCGTGGCGGCCGAGGCGGGGACGGTGACGGTGATCTCGTCGGATACCACCGGCAAGGGTATCGTCATCATCCGCCATCCGGGCGACCTGCTGACGGTCTATGTCGGGTTGAACGGCATGACGGTGAAGAAGGGCGACACGGTCAAGCGCGGCCAGACGATCGGCAAGGTGGCACCCGGCGATCCGCCCTTCGTGCATTTCGAGGTGCGCAACACCTCGAAGCAGAGCTTCGATCCGGTGGGCTACCTTCAGTAGGGAAGGCGGAGTTTGAAAAACTCCGCACCGGAGCCCCTGCGGGCTCCGGACCGATTTCCGAAGGAAATCGGCCTGTCCGCGCGGTCAGGCCCGCAGGCGCACCCCTTCGCGGGCGGCAAGGTCGCAGAAGAACTGCCAGGCGACCCGGCCCGACCGCGCCCCGCGCGTGGCCTGCCATTCCACCGCTTCGGCGCGCAGGCGCTCTTCGGGGATCTGGACCCCATGCGCCGCGCAATAGCCGCGGATCATCTCCAGATAGTCGTCCTGGCTGCACGGATGGAACCCCAGCCACAGCCCGAAACGGTCCGACAGCGAGACCTTCTCCTCTACCGCCTCGGACGGGTTGATCGCGGTGGAGCGTTCGTTCTCGATCATGTCGCGCGGCATCAGATGGCGGCGATTGCTGGTCGCGTAGAACAGCACATTCTCCGGTCGGCCCTCGATGCCGCCGTCCAGCACCGCCTTCAGCGATTTGTAATGCTGGTCATCGTGGCTGAAGGAAAGGTCGTCGCAGAACAGAAGGAACCGGTGCGGCGCGGCGCGCAGATGCGCCAGCAGGCGCTGGACCGAGGGCAGATCCTCGCGGCTGAGTTCGACGATCTTCAGGTCATGGCCTTCCGCCCGCACGGCGGCATGGACCGCCTTGACCAGGCTCGACTTCCCCATCCCCCGCGCGCCCCAGAGCAGCGCGTTGTTCGCGGGCAGCCCGGCGGCGAAATGCCGGGTGTTCTCCAGCAGCGTGTCCCGCGCCCGGTTCACGCCCACCAGCAGCGACAGGTCCACCCGCGCCACCTGCGCGACGGGTTCCAGCCGGTCGGGCCCCGTATGCCAGACGAAGGCCTCGGCCGTGAAGTCCGGTGCGGGCATCGGCGCCGGGGCCAGCCGTTCCAGCGCCGCCGCGATCCGGTCCAGGGGGTCGTTCACGCCGGCTTCTCCGTCTCGTCGCTGTCCTCGTCCTCGTCCCACAGGCCCTCGGCACGCAGCTCGGCCTCGCGCTTCTTCTCGATCCGGCGGATCAGGAAGATCGAGACCTCATAGAGCGGATAGACGGCGAAGAAGAGGATCAGCTGGCTCATCACGTCGGGCGGCGTGACCAGGGCCGCGACGATCAGGATCAGGACGATGGCATATTTGCGCATCCCCGCCAGACCGCGCGACGAGGCAAGCCCCGCCTTGCCCATCAGCGTCAGCAGGACCGGCAGCTGGAAGCACAGGCCGAAGGCGATGATCAGCTTCAGGCTGATGTCCAGGGTCTCGTTCACCTTGCCCTGGAAGATGATCTCGATGCCAGAGCTCGGTGCGGCTGCCGGAACATCCGGCGGCGTATCGGTGACCAGGGGCGCCAGCACCGACAGGATCGAGGCGCTGTCGGCGAAGCCCAGAAAGAACCGCATCGCGATGGGCGTCACCACGTAATGCGCGAAGGTCGCCCCCAGCAGGAACAGCACCGGAGAGGCGATCAGGAAGGGCAGGAAGGCCTGCTTCTCGTTGCGGTAAAGCCCCGGCGCCACAAAGCGCCACAGCTGGTAGGCGATCACCGGAAAGCTGACCATCAGCCCGGCCACCACCGAGATATGGACCAGCGTGAAGAAATATTCCTGCGGTGCGGTGTATTGCATCACCGGGTTCGGGTTGCCCAGATCGCGCATCGCGCGTTCGATGGGACCCAGCAGGAAATCGAGGATCGGATCGGCCACCACGAAACAGGCCAGCATCGCCACGATGAAGGCCGAAACCGACCAGATCAGCCGGTTGCGCAGTTCCGCCAGATGCTCCACCAGGGGGGCCGAGCTGTCGTCGATGTCGTCCTTCGCGCTCATGCGGCGTCACCATCCTGCGGGTCGGCCTTCCTGCGGCGGCGACCGGGGGCCTTGGCGGCCGGCGCCGGGGCGGCGCCGGTCGGCGTCGGCTCCGATATGGCGCGCAGCCTGGCCGCAGCCTCGTCCAGCACCGCCTTGCGCGCGGCCTTCTTTTCGTACAGCGCGGCCGTGGCCGGGCCGGCAGCGGCCGGTGC
>NZ_JAANHS010000012.1 GCF_011174775.1 Rhodobacter calidifons | reverse complement strand
AGCGGGTGGCGCGCGCCTCCTGCTCGATGGCGTCGCCCGACCGCAGCGGGGCCAGCCGCGCCCCGCCAAAGCGCGCCAAGGCCCAGGCCGCACCGGGCGTATCGGCAATCGCCGCCCGCACCGCCAGGCCCAGCGCCTCGCAATCCTCGGCCACGCGGGCCAGCACGCCCTCTTCCCCGCCATGAAGATGCGCCGCCCCTGTAAGGTCGATCAGCAGCCCCGCCGGAGGCTCTTCGGCCACCCAGGGCGAGAAGCGCCCGGCCCAGCGGCGCAAGCGCATGAGGAACTGCGCCTCGCCGGGCGGATCGGCGGGCACCGTCAGCAGCGCCGGGCAGATCGCGGTCGCATCGCGCAGGGGCTGGCCCAGGCTCAGCCCCGCCGCCTCGGCCTCTGCCGACAGCGAGACCAGCACCTGCGCGCCGTTCCGGTCTGCCACCACGGCCAGGGGCACGGGCAGCACATCCCTGCGCCGCCGGGCGATCCGGTCCGCCGCGAGACGCGGAAACCACAGCGACAGGATGCGACGACCGGCCATCTCCGACTCGTTTGTTCGCTTTATGTTCTTGTGATGCCACCGGACCGCGATCCTGTCGAGTCCCCCGTCACCGCAGATGACAAGTGCGTGAGAGCTCAGCGCTGCCGCTATCGCGATACAAGGCGGCGCCTATACTGCGCCGCACCAGCCAGCGAGGGAGCCAGTACATGAAGTTTGTCAAAGCCGTAGCCACCGGCGCGATCCTGATCGCCGGGGCCGCCTTCGCGGAAGGCGAACGCACCGACCCGAACGCCATCGCACGGTCCACGCTGATGAAGACCGTCGGCATGAACACCGGCATCCTGGGCAACATGGCCAGCGGCAAGGATCCCTACGACGCCACCAAGGCCGAAGCCGCCAAGGCCGCGCTGATCGAGGCCGCGGCCAGGATCGAGGAAATCTTCGCCGAACAGGGCGGCGCCGATCCGGCCTCGGAAGCCAAGGCCGAGATCTGGGCGAACTGGGACGAGTTCCTGGTCAAGGCCAAGGCGATGGGCGATGCGGCGGGCGCGATGGACATCGCTTCGGCCGAAACCATCGGCGCCGGCATGGGCGCGCTGGGCGGGGCCTGCAAGGACTGCCATTCCGAATTCCGCGTGATGAAGCAGTAACTGCGCCGCCGGTTCAGAACGGAAGGGCCCGGTCATCCGGCGTCATCCGGCCGGGCGCCTTTCATCCGCACCAGAGACGCCGGATGCGCCCGTCCGGGCCGAGGTCGATGTTCAGCCGGCGGGCGCTGTAATCCTCGGTGATCGCCATGCCGGGCGTTATCAGTCGCGTGCCGGACGGCAGGGCCATGCCGGCCAGCACGTCCCGGCTCTGCCCGACCAGCGCCTGCATCCCATCGGCCCCGCAGGCGTCGTGGTCGGGTTCCTCTGCCGCGACGCAGCCTGTCAGCCCCGCAGCCAGAGCCAGCGCCAGACGGCTCATCCGCAGACCACCCGCTCGATCACGTCGCGGCGGTCCAGCCAGAAGTTCAGCCGGTCGGCGCGATAGTCCATCGTCACCGCCATGCCGTGCTGAATCACCCGCACCTCCTGGCCGAAGCGCATCCCGTCCAGCAGCACGCCGGGCTTGCCGACCAGATACTGGAACCGGCTGGCGCCGCAGGCATCCGGGCCGGGATCGACGGGTGCGGGCATCGGCTCGACGCAGGCCACCAGCAGCGGTGCTGCCAGGGAAAGGGCGACAATCGCATGTTTCATGGTCGTTTCCCGAATTGCTTTCCGCAGCAGTCTGGCACAGCTTGGTCCCAAGCTTAAGGGAGGGAATACCATATGCGCACCCGTGCCGCCGTCGCCGTCGCCGCCGGAAAGCCGTTGCAGATCATGGAGGTGAACCTCGACGACCCCAGGGAAGGCGAGGTGCTGGTCGAGATCAGGGCCACTGGCATCTGCCACACCGACGAATTCACCCTCTCGGGCGCCGACCCCGAAGGCATCTTCCCCTCGATCCTGGGGCACGAAGGCGCGGGCGTGGTGGTGAAATGCGGGCCGGGGGTCAGGACGCTGAAACCGGGCGATCACGTCATCCCGCTTTACACCCCCGAATGCCGCGAATGCCCGTCCTGCCTGTCGCGCAAGACCAACCTCTGCACCGCGATCCGCGACACGCAAGGCAAGGGGCTGATGCCCGACGGCACCACGCGGTTCTGCATGCTGGATGGCACGCCGATCTACCACTACATGGGCTGTTCCACCTTCGCCAACCACACCGTCCTGCCCGAGATCGCGCTGGCCAAGGTCCGCGAGGACGCCCCCTTCGACAAGATCTGCTACATCGGCTGCGGCGTGACCACCGGGGTCGGCGCGGTGCTGAACACCGCCAGGGTGGAACCGGGCGCCACGGCGGCGGTCTTCGGCCTCGGCGGGATCGGGCTGAACGTGATCCAGGGGCTGAAGCTGGCGGGGGCCGACAAGATCATCGGCATCGACATCAACGACGAGAAAGAGGCATGGGGCCGCCGCTTCGGCATGACCCATTTCGTCAACCCCACGAAGATCGAGGGCGAGATCGCCCCCTACATCGTCAACATGACGAAGACCCCCTTCGACAGGATCGGCGGGGTGGACTATTCCTTCGACTGCACCGGCAACGTCAAGGTGATGCGGGCGGCGCTGGAATGCACGCACCGCGGCTGGGGCCAGTCGATCGTGATCGGCGTCGCCCCCGCAGGCGCCACGATCGAGACGCGCCCCTTCCAGCTGGTCACGGGGCGGGTCTGGAAAGGCACGGCTTTCGGCGGGGCCAGGGGCCGGACCGATGTACCGAAGATCGTGGACTGGTACATGGACGGCAAGATCGAGATCGACCCGATGATCACCCATGTCCTGACCCTGGACGAGATCAACAAGGGCTTCGACCTGATGCACGCGGGCAAGTCGATCCGCGCCGTCGTGGTCTACTGACCAGCCGCGGACCGACGAGGGTGTCCCCGGAAGCCGCCGATGACCTCCACCCCCGCCCTCCGCGCCCTGGCTGCCCTTGGGATCGGGGTCACGCTGCATCCCTATGCCTATGACCCCAGGGCCGAGGCCACGGGCCTGCAAGCAGCGCAGGCGCTGGGGATCGACCCCGCCGTCATGCTCAAGACGCTGATGGTCGAGATCGACGGCAGGCCCGCCTGCTGCCTCATCCCCTCGGACCGGCAGCTGTCGATGAAACGCGTGGCAAGCGCCTTCGGGGTCAGGTCCGCCGCGATGATGCCCGCGCCCAGGGCCGAGAAACTGACCGGCTACCACGTCGGCGGCATCTCGCCCTTCGGCCAGAGGCGCGCCGTGCCCACTGCCATCGAGGCCAGCGCCTGCACGGCCGCGCGTGTCTGGATCAATGCCGGCCAGCGCGGGCTGCTGCTGTCCCTGCCGCCCGAGGCGGCGCTTCGGGCGCTGGGCGCCTGCCCCGCCCTGCTGATCGCCTGACTTGCCGGATCGCCCATCCCGGCTATCCTTCCTGCATGCCGGAAGGAGGTCCCGATGCGCAGCAGCCTTGCCCCCGCCGCCTGTCTCGTGTCGGCCCTCGCCGTAGCGCCTGCGCTGGCCGAGCCGCCCCGGATCAGCCTGGTCTTCGGTCTCGACCGCATGACGGTCGCGGCCGAGGACATCCGCTCGGTCCGCCGGGTGGACGGGCAGGGGCAGGGGGCGGCTCTGGTCATCCGGCTTGCGGGCCGCCTCGACCCGGTGATGTCCGCCCTGACCGAAGCGCATGTCGGCGAGACCGGAGAACTGCTGATCTGCAACGAACTTGCGGTCAGGCCCTATCTGGACGCCCAAATCCGTGAGGCGATGTTCGTCATCTCGGATACCGACATCGCCCGGATCGACCGGCTTCAGGCCATGCTGACCGGCCCGCGTTGCGCCGACCGGCCCGGCAGTTAGGCGGACGGCCGCCGCCCCTTGGCCCAGGCCAGATAGGGTCGTTCCACCCACAGCGTCGCCGCGACCGACGCCGCCGTCGCCAGCAGGCCAGGCGCCAGCATCGACAGAAGCGATCCGTAAGGCGCGACCCCTGCCATGCGCAACAGCGTCCCGGCCACGGAAAAGACCAGGAGGTGCAGAAGGTCAGGAAGGTATGAGGCCTCGCCCCAGACCAGCGCCCAGCCCGGCATGCGCCAGCCGCCCGCGGCCAGCCCGTAGATCAGCGCCGCCGCCTGAAGGTGGAACAGCACCACCAGCGTCGCGGCCACGCCACGCAACATCGGCAATCCGCCGATCATCCGCCTGCCCCTGCCAAGGTCCCGGCGATGTCGCCCGCCGGACAGGCCCCGTCAACCGCACGATTGCGCTTTCCTTGCGGCTTTGGCTCGGCCACAAGGGGGCTGATCTCCGGAGACCCCATGCCTGCCGATTCCCGTGCCCCCCGCCTTGCTGTCCTGATCGACGCCGACAACATCCCCGCCCGCCATATCGAGGCCGTGCTCGACGAACTGGCCGCCTACGGCGAACCCTCGGTGCGCCGGGTCTATGGCGACTGGTCCTCCTCGGCGCTGGGCCAGTGGAAGGAAAAGGCCCGCAACCTGGGCCTGGTGATGCACCAGCAATCGGCCAACACCAGGGGCAAGAACGCCAGCGACATCGGCCTGGTGATCGACGCCATGGACATCCTGCACGCCGGCAAGGTCGATGGCTTCGTGCTGGTGTCGTCCGACAGCGACTTCACCCGCCTGGCCTCGCGAATCCGCGAGGACGGGCTTCAGGTCATCGGCGTGGGCGAAAAGAAGACGCCCGAATCGCTGCGCAACGTCTGCAACCGGTTCCTCTTCCTGGAAAACCTGACCGCCGCGCCGGAACCCGCCGCCGACACGCCCACCCCCGCAAAACCGGCGAAAGAGCCCGCCAAGGCCGAAAAGGACCCGCCCTCCAAGGCGATCCCGCTGATCCTGGCCGCGATGAAGAAGATCGGGATCGAGGAAGACAGCTATCCCCTCGGCCAGCTTGGACAGGTGCTGACTCAGCTTTACCCCGATTTCGACAGCCGCAGCTACGGCTGCGCGCGCCTGTCCGACCTGCTCAAACGGACGGGACGCTTCGAGGTCCAGAAGGCCGAGGGCTCCTCGCAGCTGATGGTGCGCGACAAGGCGTAAGGCCTCGGAAGATCGTCGTCAGCCAGCCCGCGAAGGCCGCGCCCGGGCCCTGCTGCAAGCCTGCGCCGAACGCCTTTCCTGATTTGCCCATGTCCCAAATACTCTCGGGGGGTTCGGGGGGGCGAAGCGCCCCCGGGGCCGGTCAAGGGCGCAGCCGCCCGCGACAAGAAGCCCGCGGCGCCGGAGCCGTCACGCCACCTCAACCGTCACCCAGGTCTCAAAACAGACCCCGCCCGCCAGCGCCATCACCCCGATCGTCGCCCGTCCGCCGTGCCGCCTGATAGCCCTCCTCGACCGTCACATCCGCGCCAAGCCGCCCCCTGTGGGTGATCTCTGCCCCGATCTGCGCGACATGGCCGGACAGGAACAGCAGGCTACCCACCCGGTGAAAGGGTTTCATCGTGCCATAACCCGCGCCGTATTAGCCCGTCGTGTCAAAGTCGGGGATGTCGTGGCCCATCTGGATGGCCAGCAGTTCCGGGTTGGTCATCGATCGCTCGCTGCTTCGCCCGACAATGTTAACCCCTGCGACCGCCCGAAGTATGCCCGACGGATGCAAGGCGAGAGGCAGACGCCGACATCGCGCCGATGCAGATTCCGGGCATCCAGCGGTCCGACATGCAGTATTTCTCCCGCCCCGTGCGGCATGCCGACCTGAAGGCCAGCATCCGCCTTTACGGCGAAAGGGTCATGCCGATGGTGCAGGACATGTTCGCCGACAAGGCCACATAATCATCCTAGGGTGCGCTACAGCGCGCCGCCACCCAGATGTTGTGTGCCCCGCTTTGCAGCAAGCAACATCTGGCGATGCCGCTCACGGAACCGCTCCCGGTCGGCGGCGGAATATTCGTCCACACAGGCCGGGCAGCAGACGCCCTCCTCATAGGCCGGATCGGTCTGATCCTGCGGCGTGACCGGCCTCCGGCAGGCCCCGCAGACCTTGAGGCCCCCGGGCTTCAGCCCATGCCCGACCGACACGCGGTCGTCGAAGACAAAGCATTGCCCCTGCCAGAGGCTTTCCTCTTCCGGCACTTCTTCCAGATATTTCAGGATCCCGCCCTTCAGGTGGAAGACCTGGTTGACCCCTTGACCCAGAAGGTAATTCGTCGATTTCTCGCAGCGGATGCCGCCGGTGCAGAACATCGCAATCCGCTTGCCCGCGAACCTGTCGCGGTTCTTCTGCCACCAGTCGGGAAACTCGCCGAAGGCCCGCGTTCCGGGGTCCAGCGCGCCCTGAAAGGTGCCGATGGCGACCTCGTAATCGTTCCGCGTGTCGATCACCACGGTATCGGGGTCCCGGATCAGCGCGTTCCAGTCCCGCGCCGAAACATAGTTCCCGACCCGGGCCAGAGGGTCCACATCGGGCTGGCCCATGGTTACGATCTCGCGCTTCAGCTTCACCTTCATCCGCCCGAAAGGCATTGAATCTGCAAAACTTTCCTTCCACTCCAGCCCCGCGCAGCCCGGCAAGCCCCGGATCGCCTCAAGCGCCGCGTCGATCCCCGCGCGCGTCCCGGCGATGGTGCCATTGATCCCCTCGGGCGCCAGCAGCAGGGACCCCCTGACCCCCTGCGCCACGCAGACCTCCAGAAGCCCCGGCTTCAGACTTGCGGGGTCAGGAAACCGGGTGAAATGATACAGGGCGGCGACGGTCAGCATGGCCCCCCTTTGCGCCGAAGCCTTGCGAATTTCAAGCGCTTCGCTTGACGCCCCCCGCCCCCGCACTTACGCAAGGGGGGTCAGCACCGGGAGGCCGCGATGAAGCCTGCGAACACAGCCCTGATCGTGATCGACGTGCAGAACGACTTCTGCCCGGGCGGGGCGCTGGCCGTGGCCGGAGGGGATGAAATCATCAGCCGGATCAACGGGTTAATGGATGACTTCGCCACGGTCGTCCTGACGCAGGACTGGCACCCCGCCAACCACGCCTCGTTTGCCGCCAACCATCCCGAGGCCACGCCGTTCAGCCTGACGACCATGCCCTACGGCCCGCAGGTCCTCTGGCCCACCCATTGCGTGCAGGGAACCGAAGGGGCCGCTTTTCACGCCGACCTCCGCACCGATCCCGCGCAACTGATTGTCCGCAAAGGCTTTCGCCCCGAAATCGACAGCTATTCCGCCTTCTTCGAGAACGACCAAGCCACCCCCACCGGCCTTGAGGGCTATCTTCGCAACCGGGGCGTGACGGCGGTGACGCTGGTGGGCCTCGCCACCGATTACTGCGTCGCCTATTCCGCGCTGGATGCGGCGCGGCTTGGCTTTGCGGTGACGGTGCTGGAAGGGGCCTGCCGCGCCATCGACCTGAACGGCAGCCTCGCCGAGGCGCGGGACAGGATGCGCGCGGCCGGCGTCGCGCTGGAGGCCTGAGATGGTCGATATCGCAACACGGGTCTGGAACCACAAGTGGAAGATCGACCCGATCGTGCGGTCGCTGATCGACACCGATTTCTACAAGCTTCTGATGTGCCAGTCGATTTTCCGCAACAAGCCGGAGACGACGGTGGTCTTCAGCCTCATCAACCGTTCCACAAAGGTGCGCCTTGCCGATCTGATCGACGAGGGCGAGCTGCGCGAACAGCTGGACCATGTGCGGTCCCTCAGCCTGACGCGGGGCGAAAGCACCTGGCTGCGCGGGAACACCTTCTACGGCAAGCGGCAGATGTTCCGCCCCGACTTCATGGAGTGGTTCGAGGGCCTGCGCCTGCCGGCCTATCATCTGGAAAAGCGCGACGGCCAGTTCGAGCTGACCTTCGAAGGCCGCTGGCCCGAGGTGATGCTGTGGGAAATCCCGGCCCTGTCGGTGCTGATGGAGCTGCGATCCCGCGCCGTGCTCCACGACATGGGGCGGTTCGAGATCCAGGTCCTTTACGCCCGCGCCATGACCCGGCTTTGGGAAAAGATCGAACGGCTGCGCGGGGTCGAAGGCCTGCGCATTGCCGACTTCGGCACGCGGCGGCGGCATGGGTTCCTCTGGCAGGACTGGTGCGTCCAGGCGATGCAGGAGGGGCTGGGGGCCAAGTTCATCGGCACCTCGAACTGCCTGATCGCCAAGAACCGCGATGTCGAGGCGATCGGGACCAATGCGCATGAATTGCCGATGGTTTACAGTGCTTTGGCCGATACGGACGACGAGTTGCGCCAGGCGCCCTACAAGGTCCTGGCCGACTGGCACGAAGAACACGACGGCAACCTGCGGATCATGTTGCCCGACACCTACGGGACCGAGGGCTTCCTGAAGAACGCGCCGGACTGGCTGGCGGGCTGGACCGGGATCCGGATCGACAGCGGCGATCCGGCCAAGGGGGCGGAAACCGCGATCCGTTGGTGGCAGGAGAGGGGCGAAGACCCGCGCGAGAAGCTGGTGATCTTCTCGGACGGGCTGGATGTGGAAAAGATCGAAGAGCTTTACGCCCGGTTCAACGGCCGGGTGAAGGTGTCCTTCGGCTGGGGCACGATGCTGACGAACGACTTCCGCGGGCTGGTGGCGGACGATGCGCTTGCGCCGTTCAGCCTGGTCTGCAAGGCCCTGTCGGCGAACGGGCGACCCACGGTTAAACTGTCCGACAACCCGGCCAAGGCCATGGGGCCGCCGGAGGAAGTGGAACGCTACAAGCGCGTCTTCGGCGTGGGCCAGCAGGAGGTGCTTGAGGTGGTCGTCTAGCCCAGCACCCGCGCGGCGCAATACAGCGCGCGGGCGATGTGGCTTTGGTGGATCGGATCCCCTGGCGCTAGACGCGGCATCGTCCAGCCGACCGAGGCCAGGCTGCGGGCCAGCGTGAAGGCCTCGACCATCGCTGTATCGGTCGTGCCATAGCCCGCCATCAGCGCATCGCGCAGTTGCGGGTGTTCGGGGTGCTGCACGGTCTGCACCAGCGCGGTGCCGAGGTCGAGCAGGCGATAGCCGAAGCCGCTGTCGTCGAAGTCGATCAGCGATACCGAACGACCGTTCACCAGAACGTTTTCCCGCAGGATATCGGCGTGGATCAGGCCGATTACGCCCGTGAGACGCTCGCGCAGCGCGTCGCGGGCGCGGATCAGCGTGCCGCGCTGGTCCGGTGTCGCAGCCGGATGGTCCCAGAACCGGCCCCAAAGCGGGTCGTCGCCCACCAGACCCTCGCGGTCCCAGCGCGGGCGGGTGAAATCAACGGGCAGGGTCAGGCCATCGGTCACCCGGTGGACCCGCGCCAGAAGCGACCCCAGCGCGTGGTAGAGGTCCAGCACCTGCGCCAACGGGCGGGCATCGGGCCTGGACGCCTCACCCAGCGCCTCGCCGTCCATCCAGGCGATGACCGAGGCATGGCGACCGTCGGACAAGGGCACCAGAAGCGCGCCGTCGCGGGCGGGCAGTGCGGCCGGGACCGGCAGTCCGGCGCGGGCCAGTTCGGCGCACCACCAAAGTTCGGACCGGATCGCCGCCGCGGACTGATAGCCCGCCCGGTGCAGGCGCAGGGCGGCGCGTCCCTGCGGGGTGGCAAGTTCGAGGACTTGGTTCTCCCGGTCGCGCAAGAGGCGGACGATCCGGCCGTACCAATGGGCGGCGGCCTCCTCGGCGGGGGTCACTCCTCGTCCCCCACCTTGCCACGCAGCGCCTTGACCTCGCCGCGCTGGGTCTTGGCGGCGATGCGGCGGCGCTGACTGCCCAAAGTGGGCTTGGTGGCGATCCGGCGTTTCGGAGTGACCAGCGCGGCGCGGATCAGCTCCACCAGCCGCTCGCGCGCGATGTCACGGTTGCGGGCCTGGCTGCGGGTTTCATCGACCTGAAGGACGATGGCGCCTTCGTTCGTCCAGCGCCGCCCGGCCAGCTTCTTCAGCCGCGCCTTCACGCCGGGGGCCAGATGCGGGGACCGTTCGGCCTCGAACCGCAGTTCGACGGCGGTCGAGACCTTGTTGACGTTCTGCCCGCCGGGCCCCGAGGCGCGCATGAAACTTTCGGACAGTTCCCATTCGGCGATGGCAAGGGTTTCGGTGACATGCAGCATGGCCGGTTTATGGCGTAGCCTTGCGATCCAGGCGATAGCAAAAATCCATGCGGAATTCCTTTGCCGCCGTTATTCTTTCACCGCCATTGCGCAAAACAGAGAAAGGGTTGCCCTGCTCAGACAACCCTTTCCGAGATCCAAGGAGATGGGCCAGTTAGGCATCCAAATCCAATCGGTGGTCAATTTTCCAGGGGCTGCCCTTAGAAAATTCCCCTCCCGACTGTCCCGACACCTCTCTCCAATATCACTCTAGACACTGGATCACCTCCTTTCAAAAAGTTGCCGATAGGGGGAGCGTGCCACAGATTTTGTGTTTGTCAAAACATTTCACGCAACCTTTGCGCCGCGTTTTGCGACCGCCAATCGAAATGGCAACAATGCCACGACTGCGAGCAGAAGCTTGACCAGCCAGTCGCCAATGGCCAGCGAAACCCAGAACGGCGCCTCGGGCCCGATGCCCAGAAGCGGGGCTGCGGCCGTGGCCCAGGACACGTCATTGCCGGGTTCGATCGCGCTCAGCGCTGCCGAGAAGGCCACCGTGAAGAAGATCGCGGTGTCCAGCGTCGAGGAGACCAGCGTCGAGACCAGCGGCGCGCGCCACCAGCTGCCCTGCCGCAGCCGGTTGAAGACGGCGATGTCCAGAAGCTGGGCGCACAGGAAGGCCAGGCCCGACCCCAGCGCGATGCGGAAGGTGACGAGGGGGCCGAACTCGCCGACGATCCGGGTGCCGATGAAGGAACAGAGGATGCCGACGGCAAAGCCCGCCAGCACCACGCGGCGCGCGGCGGCGGGCCCTTGCAGCCGGTTGGTCAGGTCGGTGACGAGGAAGGCGAAGGGATAGGTCAGCGCGCCCCAGGTCAGGAAGGCGCCGAGCGGGTATTGGACGAGGATGTTGGAGGCGACGACAATCGCCGTCATGGCGAGAACGCCGGGAAGAAGGATGCGCATGTTGCTTTCCGTTTTGACAAGGTCGCGGAGACTTGGCCCCAGGCAGGGGCGAGCGCGGCCTACACCGGACGTGCTGCGCCGTCAACCTCAGTCCGAGGCAAGCACCGCCTGACACTGTTTCGGCAGGTCGGCCATGGTGAATTCGCGCGGGTGCTTCTTTCTGGGCGCATCCTCGTCCTTCGGCTTCTTGCCATCGGATTTCGGCGGGTTCAGGTAATCGGTCACCCACCACATCAACGTCTCGTCGCAGCCGTCGCCGCCCTTGGACAATTCGTCCACTGTGGGGGTCTGCGTCTCGCACAGGCGGGCACCCCTGGGGCATTTCAGGCGGACGTGGAAATGGGTGTCGTGGCCGGCGACGGGGCGGATCTTCTGCAACCAGGCCTTGTCGGATTTCCTGGCGGTCTTGCACATCTCGATCTTGACCGCCGCGGCCACGAAGATGCGGTCCACGCGGGGGTCGCTTGCGGCCTCTTTCAGCAGGCGGTGGTGGACCCTGGTCCAGTTCTCGGTCACAGACCGCTGGTCGGCCGACCGCACCGGGATCGAGCTGATGTCCTCGCGCGCGGCGACGCTGAGGGTCAGGCTTTGCGGCGGCAGCATCCAGATATCGGCGTCCAGTCCGATCTGGTGGCTGGCATGGCCGCTGGTCATCGGACCGCCGCGCGGCTGGCTGATGTCGCCGATGTAGAGGCCCCTGCCGAAACCGATGTCGCGCGCGGTCTGCGACAGGTCCATCAGGAACTGCACCGTCACCGGATGGCCCCAGTTGCGGTTGCGAGACAGGCGCATCGCCTGCCAGGTCGGGCCGCTCTCCGGCAGTTCCACCAGCCCGGCCGCACATCCCCGGGCATAGGACCCGATCGGCATCGCATCCTGCCGCGAGGGGGCAGCCTTCGCCCCGAACAGCTTGTTGGCCAGTTTCTCGGCCTGGGCAGGGGCGGCCAGCAGGCAGGTCAACAGGACGATGCGGATGAGGGTCATGCGGGCATCTCGCCTTTCGGTTTGACGAATCTTAGCAGAAGAAGGCCGATCAGGAACAACACAACCAGCGGAGCAATGCCGATCCGCTGCGATCCGCTGATCGTCGTGGCCAGCGCGATCAGCGCCGGGGCCATGAAGCTGGCGACCTTGCCCGACAGCGCGAACAGGCCGAAGGCCTCGGTCGCGCGGTCGGGGGTGGTGTGGCGGGCCATCATGGTGCGGGAGGCCGCCTGCAAGGTCCCGCCCGCCGCGCCGATCAGCGCCCCGCAGGCGAAGAAGATCTGGTCCGACAGGCGCGATGCCGGATCCATCGCGATGCCCCAGAGGCTTTCGCGGCTCATGCCGACGATGATCAGGCAGACGAGGATCAGCACCAGGATCGAGCCCGAGATCACCGGCTTCGGCCCGAAGGCGCGGTCCGCCCGCCCGCCGATCCAGGCCGCGACCATCGCGGTAACGGCGCCGACGATCCCGAAGATGCCGATCTGGATGATCGACCAGCCCAGCACGCCCGAGGCATAGACCCCGCCGAAGCCGTACAGCGCGTTCAGCGCGTCGCGGTAGAACAGGGATGAGGCCAGATAGGCCGACAGGCTTTTGCGATAGCGCAGCGACAGGATCAGGTCCTTCAGACTGGCGAAGGCCCGGCCCAGGTGCAGCGGCCGGCGATCGGTGTGCGGTTCCTTCACCCAGAGGAAGAAGGGGATCATGAAGACCGCATACCACAGCGCGGTGAACGGCCCGACAAAGCGCGTGCCTTCGCGCGCCTCGGGGTCGAGGCCGAACAGGGGCTGCGTGCCCAGAAGCGTCCTGCCGCTGTCGGCGCCTTCCGCGAAGAACAGAAGCATGACGATCAGGGCCAGCAGCCCGCCGAGATAGCCGAAGGCAAAGCCAGAGCCGGAGATCGCCCCCAGATCGTCGGCCTGGGTCAGCGAGGGCATCAGCGCATTGGTGAAGATCGTTGCGAACTCCATCCCGATGAAGCCGATGCCGAACAGGCAGACCGCCCAGAACAGCATCGCCTCGCCACCACCGGGCGCCACCCACCACAGCCCCCAGGAGCCGACGACGTAGAAGGCCGAGAAGGTCCAGACCCAGACCAGCCGCCGCCCGGTGCCGTCGGCGATGGCGCCCAGGATCGGGGCGAGGATGGCGATGGTGAAGGAGGCGACGGCCAGCCCCCAGCCCCAATAGGCCTGGGCGGCGGCCTTTGCGGCCTCTTCGTCCATTCCGGTGCCCATGAAATGGCCGCGGGCGACCTCGGCGAAATAGGGGCCGAAGATGAAGGTCAGAAGAAGCGTGTTGTAGGGCTGGCTGGCCCAGTCGAAGAAATACCAGCCCCAGATCCGCTGCCGCGCGCTTGCCATGCCTGCCCCCTGCCTTTCGGCAAAGTGAACCCGGAAACCCGGCCTCGCGCAAGGGACGGCTCTTCGCGGCGCTGCCGCTTGCTCATCGCCGGGCCGCCTGGCGAGAAGCGGCCGTCAGGAAGCGCCGAGCCTTCCGGGGCCTTCGGGCGGCCAGGGGCGGGTGGCTTCGGCCGCGATCCAGGCCTTGACCCAGTCCGGCAGCTCCGGGCTTTCGGGCGCGGCGCCAAGGGCCACGGCCAGTTCCGACGGCGGCACGATCCCGGTTCGCGCGCCCATCGCGCTGCCCACGACGGCCGAGCGGATCAGCACCTGCGAGGCGCATTCCCCGCCCGTCCACATCGACTGTTCGGTGTAAAGGAACCGTTCGTCCCAGCCCAGACAGCGGCTGTAGGTCGTGATCCGGGCAAACATCGTCACCCGGCGCCGGTAGCGCACCGAGGACCCGGCGACGGTCATCCCCCAGCCCTTCGCCTTCAGCACCCGGTGCAGCCCGGTCCGGGCGCCCAGCGGCAGGCGGCCGAGGTCATAGAGCGTCAGCGTGCGGCCATTGTTCAGCTCGACCCAGGGGTCCAGGTCCCAGGGCCAGCACAGGTGATGGCTGACATGGGTGTCGAACAGTCCGAGCGGTGGCATCCGGCTGGCCCGGGCCATCTCTTTGAACATGCGCAGGAAGGGATACATCGGCCGACTCCGCTTTCCCGACGTGACTTGCCTGCCCTGCCGCCCGCGTCAAGCGGAACGCTGCGGAAAGCATTGCCCTTCGCCGCCCCGCCCGCTACCTGTGGCGCACACCAGACGGAGCGCCCGATGACCTCGCTTTACCAGATCCTGATGCTGATCCTGAGTGTGGCCAAGTTCCTCATACTTGCGCATTTCATCATGAGCTGGCTCATCAGCTTCCAGGTGCTGAACATCCGCCAGCCGCTGGTGGCGCAGATCTGGTACGGGCTGTCCCGCCTGCTGGAGCCGCTTTACGCCCCCATCCGCCGCATCCTGCCGCCGATGGGCGGGATCGACCTGTCGCCCCTGGTGGTGCTGATCGGCATTTACGCGCTGGAAATCATCCTGCGCAACAATGTGGCGGTCTTCCTCTGATCCAGGCCTGACCCTTGGACCGCGCGGCCGAGCTTCTGCACTCCGTCTTCGGCTTTCCGGCGTTCCGTCCCGGCCAGGCCGAGATCGTGCGATCCGTTCTTCAGGGCCGGAACACGCTGGCCATCATGCCGACGGGTGGGGGAAAATCCCTGTGTTTCCAGTTGCCTGCCTTGTGCAGGGAAGGGGTGACGGTCGTCATTTCCCCGCTGATCGCCCTGATGCGCGACCAGGTGCGCGCGCTTCGCGCGGCGGGGGTGGAGGCCGGGGCGCTGACCTCGGGCAATACCGGAGAGGAGACGGAAGAGGTCTTTCAGGCCATCGACAAGGGTCGGCTGAAGCTGCTGTACATGGCGCCGGAACGGCTGGCCTCGGGCGGGGCGCTGGCGCTCCTGCGGCGGGCGAAATGCAGCCTGATCGCGGTGGACGAGGCGCATTGCGTCAGCCAATGGGGCCACGACTTTCGCCCCGATTACCTGCGCATCGGCGAACTGCGCCGGGCGCTGCGGGTGCCTCTGGCCGCCTTCACCGCCACGGCGGACGAAGAGACCCGGGCAGAGATCGTCACCCGACTGTTCGACGGCGAGGCCCCGGTCACCTTCCTGCGCGGCTTCGACCGGCCGAATATCCACCTGGCCTTTGCGGTCAAGGACAAGCCGCGTGAGCAGATCCTGCGCTTTGCCGGGGCGCGGCGGGGGCAGTCCGGCATCGTCTACTGCGCGACGCGGGCCAAGACCGAGACGCTGGCCCAGGCCTTGCGCGAGGCGCGGCACGAGGCGGTGGCCTATCACGGCGGGATGGAGGCCGAGGAGCGGCGGCAGGTCGAGACCCGCTTCCAGCGCGAGGACGGGTTGATCGTGGTGGCGACGATCGCCTTCGGGATGGGGATCGACAAGCCCGACATCCGCTGGGTGGCCCATGCCGACCTGCCGAAGTCGATCGAGGCCTATTATCAGGAAATCGGCCGCGCGGGGCGGGATGGGTCTCCGGCCGAGACGATGACACTCTATGGCCCCGACGACATCCGCCTGCGGCGCAGCCAGATCGACGAGGGGGCCGCGCCGCCCGACCGCAAGGCCGCCGATCACGCCCGGCTGAACGCGCTTCTGGGTCTTGCCGAGGCACTGGGCTGTCGCCGGCAGGTGCTGCTGGGCTATTTCGGCGAGGCGGCCGAGCCTTGCGGCAACTGCGATCTCTGCGACCGCCCGGCGCAGCTGTTCGATGCGACCGAGGCGGTGCGGAAGGCTCTGTCGGCGATCCTGCGGACCGGGGAATGGTTCGGGGCGGGGCATCTGATCGACATCCTGACCGGAACGGCCACGCCCAAGGTGCGGGAGAAGGGGCATGACCGGCTGCCGACCTTCGCCGTGGGGCGCGACCTGTCGAAACCTGCCTGGGGGGCGGTCTTCCGGCAGATGATGGGCCGCGATCTCGTCCGTCCCGACGCCGACCGGCACGGCGCGCTGCGGATGACCGAGGCGGCGCGGCCGGTGCTGCGGGGCGAGGTCTCCGTGACCCTGCGCCGCGACACGGTGGTCGCCGCAGGAGAGCGGGAGCCGGTAATACGGGCGCAGGTGGCGGACGAGGATCTGGGGCTGCTGGCGCTGCTGAAGGCCAAGCGGCGGGCGCTGGCCGAGGCGCAGAACGTGCCGGCCTATGTGGTCTTCCCGGACAGGACGCTGATCGAGATGGCAGAGAGGAAGCCCGCGACCCTGGACCAGATGGCGGGGATCACCGGGGTCGGGGCGCGCAAGCTGGAAAGCTATGGCGCGGCCTTTCTGGAGGTCATCACCGGCGCGGCAGAGGGGCTGCATCCGGCGCGGCTGAAGCTGGCGGGCCGACCCGAGGGCGCGCTGTTCGACCGGCTGGCCGAGGTCCAGCTGGCGCTGGCGCGGGGCGAGGACGGGACGGGGAAGTATCTGACCTGCACCCATTCCACGCTGCGGGCCATCGCCGAGCGGCGGCCTTCGACGCTGGGCGAGTTGCAGGCGATCCAGGGCATGGGAGAGCAGAAGGTCGAACGCTTCGGCGCGGCCTTCCTGGCGGTGCTGCGGGACGGGTGAACGCGGGCTGCCCGCGTGTGGGCACCTTTCCGGTTCAAAAGAAATCAATGGTTTTGTTGTGGACGTTAACGGTCTGGAAAGACTTTCCGACGGAGGTCCCCGGGACCGGTGGCGTTCAGACTGAGCACTGAGGCGCGAAGCTGCCTTGTCCTGCCTCTGGCGCGGGCCGCGCGATGCGTCCTGGCCGTCCGGGCGCTTCGCCCCCCACACACACCCGAGCATATTTCGGAAGTCGGCCCGGGGCCGATTGATGTCGTCTTGCGACGGAGAGGCGCCAGCCCCGGGCGCGGCGCCCGGGTCAGGCGGCATCCTCGGCGGGGGGCGCGACGGGCGTGGCGACGGGCGGGCGGGCGTCCGGCGGGCAGAACTCGGCCAGGGCGGCCTCGATCGCCGTCTTGCGCAGGGGCTTGGTCAGGTAGCGGTCGATCCCGGCGGCAAGGATGCCCGCGGCGTCGCCGTCCATGGCATGGGCGGTCAGCGCGACGATCGGAACGGCAGCACCCGAGGCGCGGAGGGTGCGGGCGGCCTCTTTCCCGTCCATTTCGGGCATCGAGATGTCCATGAACACAAGGTCGGGCCGGAAGTCGTGATACATCTCGACCGCGATGCGGCCGTTGTCGGCGAAGCGCAGGTCGATGTCCATCTCGCGCACCATCTTCTGGAAGACGAGCTGGTTCGTCCGGTTGTCTTCGGCGGCCAGCACACGCATCT
Source organism: Rhodobacter calidifons (assembly GCF_011174775.1). Taxonomy (GTDB): domain Bacteria; phylum Pseudomonadota; class Alphaproteobacteria; order Rhodobacterales; family Rhodobacteraceae; genus Tabrizicola; species Tabrizicola calidifons. The sequence goes on along the minus strand of NZ_JAANHS010000012.1, from coordinate 66,780 downwards.
GGCGCCGGTCTGCCGCGGCAGCCGGGGGCGCGGGTTCTTCGGTCGCTGCCGGCGGTGCCGTCAGGGCCTGGAGGTGCCGGTAGAGGTCCGACCGCAGGATCGGTTTCTGGAGGATCGCCGCGAAATCATGGGCATGGGCGCCAAGGCCGGTGGGGTTCGAGGACAGCAGGATCACCGGCATCGCGTGGCCGGCGGTGCGGATGCTGTCCAGCAACTGCACCCCGTCCATTTCGGGCATGGCGTGGTCGGTCAGCACCACGTCGTAGTCGGCGTCGGCGGCGAGGCGCTCCATCACCTCGGCGCCGGACCGGCAGAGCGTGACCTCGATGCCGCAGGGGGCAAGCTGGCGTTCCAGGATGGTGCGGTTGATGAACTGGTCATCCACCGCGATCACCCGGCGGACGGCGACCGGCACCTGGACCGGACCGGCATCCTCGGCCACCGGCAGGGTGACGCGGAAACCGAAGGACGAGCCCTTGCCCGGCTCGCTGTCCACCCAGACCGCGCCGCCCATGTGTTCGATCAGGCGGCGGGTGATGGCCAGGCCCAGGCCCGTGCCTTCGAACTTGCGGTTGCGTTCGTCCTCGACCTGGTTGAATTCGCCGAAGATGTGGTCGAGGTAGTCGGGCGCGATGCCGATCCCACTGTCTTCGACCGTGACATGCAGGGTCTGCGACCCGTCCTCGGCCTCGACGCCGACGACGCGGGTCAGGACATGGCCCTTCTCGGTGAACTTGACCGCATTGCCGATCAGGTTCGTCAGCACCTGCCGCAGCCGGCCCGGATCGGCCACATAGCGCGTAGGCAGGAACATGTCGAAATCGATCATCAGGTCGATGCCCTTTTCCCGCGCGCGCGGTTGCAGAAGCATCGTCACCTCGTGGATGGTGCGTTCCAGATCGAAGGGTTCGGGACGCAGCGTCAGCCGCTCCGCCTCGATCTTGGAATAGTCGAGGATGTCGTTGATGATGACCAGAAGCGCCTCGCCCGAAGAGCGGATGGTTTCGGCGAAAAGCCGCTGTTCTTCCGTCAGCGCGGTGTCGCACAACAGTTCCGCCATGCCGACCACGCCGTTCATGGGCGTGCGGATCTCGTGGCTCATGTTGGCCAGGAAGGCCGATTTCGCGCGGTTCGCGGCCTCGGCGGCGTTGCGCGCGGCTTCCAGCTGGGCCTGCTGTTCGCGGATGGCGGTGATGTCGGTGCGCAGGCCGACGCGGCCGCCGTCGGGGGTGACATGGTCCGATTCCAGGATCACCCGGCCATTGGCCAGCCGGTTCTCGGCAATGGTGTCGGCGGCGCGGAAATGGGCCAGCCGGTCGGCAAGCCACTCCTCCTCGCGCCCCACGGCCTCGGGAACATGGGCGTTCTTCAGCCCGTGGCGCAGAAGATCCTCGAAGGTGACGCCCGGTTGCATGATGGGCGCGCTGTCGGGGAACATTTCGCGGTAACGCTGATTGCAGGCCAAGAGCCGTTCCTCCCTGTCGAATAGGACAAAGGCGTCGGGCAGCACGTCGATCGCGGCCCAGATGCGCATCTGTTCGGTGATATCGATGATCAGCGAGACCAGCCCGCCGTCGTTGCCCCGCCGTTCCTGCACCTTGATCCAGTTGCCGGTCTTCAGCTTCAGGGTCACGGGTTCGATGCGGTCAGTCTCAAGCCGCGCCTGCATGCGGGCGGTGAAGGACTCGGGCGTTTCCTCGCCGAGGTCGAGCATGTTGCGGGCGAAGATCCCCGCCATTTCGACATAGGAAATGCCAGGGGCGACCGGGTGACCCGCGAACCAGGCCATGCAGGAATCATTGGCAAGGACAAGCTTCATGTCGGCGTCGAAGACGGCAAAGCCATCGCGGATCGTATTGATCGCGTCCCACAGCCGGCGTTCGGCCATCACCGCCGCCGTGTGGGCGCGGTCCAGATCCTCGACAAAGCGGGAGTTCTGGTGCTTCAGAAGCTCGGCTTCGGTCAGGGCGGACTTCACCGCCTGGCGCTGTTCGACGATCTGGTCGGACAGCGCGCGGGCGTGGATGGCAAGCTTTTCGTTCGCCGCATGCAGTTCGCGGCTTTTCTGGTCCAAGAGCCTTTCGGCGGCCAGCCTTGCGCGCCGTTCCCTGACCAGTCTTTCGGTAAGATCCATGCTGCCCCAGCCGGCGATTCACATCCTGCGCCCGACGGCGGGGACCCCCCGCACATCCGGTATTCGCGACTAGCCTCGCCGATCAGGATGAACCAAGGCTTAACGCAAAAGCGGTTTGCGCGCGCTTGCGACTCCGGGGTATGGCGTGCGACATTCGGGTCAATCGGTCAGGGAGGCAATTTCGATGCGCGGGTTTGCGAAAGCTGCGGTGGCGGCGGCATTTCTTGGGGTTGCGGGCGGTGCGCTGGCGCAGGACCTGATTCCCGAACGGCGCTTCATCGTCACCCAGGACGAGGACCTGCCGGGGGGCGACATCGCCTCGATCTTCGATACCACGGTCGAAGCCTGCGAGCGCGCCTGCCTGACCAACCCGCGCTGCGAGGCGCTGGTGTTCAACACCCGCAACGGCGCCTGCTTCGTGAAGAACAGCCCCGGCGCGGCCACCTTCTTCGCCGGGGCGCTGTCGGCGCGGGTGGTGGCGGCGGACCCGGTGTTGCGCGCCGCGGCGGCGGACCGACGGAAGGAGCTGGGCTTCCTGCCCGACTGGGACATCCAGCCCGCCTTCGACCAGGCGCAGGGGCTGGGTCGGCAGCACATCACCGGGCCGTGGAGCGCGGCCGAGCATCTGGCGGCGGCCGACGAGGCCGAGGCGCGGGGCGACTGGGCGGGGGCTGCGGCCTTCACCGGGGCAGCCCTCAACCGGACCGATGACGCCGCGACCTGGGCCGAATTCGCGCGGCGCCAGCTCGAGGCCGGGAAGGCCGACCCGAACCAGTCGGGCTATTTCTTCTATCAGGCGATGCTGTCCTCGGTGAACGGCTACCTGCGCGCGGAAAATCCGGCGCTGCGCCACACGATCCTGTTGACGATGGCCGATGTGCTGGAGCGCAACGGTCGTGGCCGCGACACGGTGCAGGCGCTGCGGCTGGCGCAGTCCTTGCAGAACCGGACCGACACGGCGGCGGCCCTGGAGGAGGCGATCGGCAAATACGGCTTCCGCATCAGCGAGACCGAGGTGCAGTCCGACCTGGCCCGCCCGCGCATCTGCGCGACCTTCACCGAGGATCTGGTGGCCTCGGGGGTGGATTATTCCACCTTCGTGCAGCTGAAGGACCCCGGACTGGTGGTCGAGACCGGCGGCTGGCGGCAGCTCTGTGTCGCCGGGCTGGAACACGGCAAGCGCTACAGCATCACCTTCCGCGAAGGCCTGCCGGCGGCGGACGGGCAGGTCATGGCGAAATCGGTCGAGATCACGCAATATGTCCGCGACCGCAATCCCGGCGTCAAGTTCCCGGGGCGCGGCTATGTGCTGCCCAGGGCGGGCGAGGCCGCGCTGCCGGTGCAGACCGTCAATACCGAAAAGCTGGACCTGACGCTGTACCGCGTCACCGACCGCAACCTGCTGCGCTCGATCCAGGACTATTACTTCGGCGCGCCGATCAACGTCTATTCCGAGGAACAGTTCGCCGACACTGTGGGCGAGATGCTGTGGACCGGGACGGCCACCGTCGCGCAAGAGGTGAACCGCGACGTCACCACGCGGCTGCCGCTGGGCGCGGCGCTGGAGGGCCTGCCGGTCGGAATCTACGCGCTGAAGGCGGAGGTGCCGGGGGCGGATCCCTACGCCATACCGCCCGGCTGGCAGTGGTTCGTGATCTCGGACCTGGGCGTGACCACGATGTCAGGGGTGGACGGGTTGCATGTCTTTGTCCGCAGCCTGGGGACGGCGGCGGCGAAGCCGGGGGTGACGGTCGAGCTTCTGAACCGCGCGAATGCGGTGCTGGGCACGGCGACGACCGACGCGCAGGGCTATGCCCGCTTTGACGCGGGTCTGACGCGCGGCACGGGCGGGTCGGCCCCGGCGATGGTCGTGGTGAAGGACGGGGCCGAGGACATCGCCTTCCTGTCGCTGACCGACCCCGAGTTCGACCTGTCGGACCGCGGGGTGGAAGGGCGTGAGGCGGCCCCGCCGGTGGATGTCTTCGTCACGACCGATCGCGGCGCCTATCGGGCGGGCGAGACGGTCTATGTCACCGCGCTGGCGCGCGACCCCGAACAGAAGGCGGTCGAGGGCCTGCCGCTGACGGCGGTGCTGAAACGCCCCGACGGGGTGGAATATTCGCGCCAGCTGGTCGAGGACCGGGGGGCGGGCGGGCATGTGTTCAGCCTGCCCATCGCCGGCTCGGCGCCGCGCGGGGTCTGGCGGCTGGAGCTGTTCGCCGACGTGAAGGCCCCGGCCCTGGCCGCGAAGACCTTTCTGGTCGAGGATTTCCTGCCCGAACGCATCGACTTCGACCTGTCGCTGTCAGATGCGCCGCTGGCGCTGGGCGCGGATCCGGTCGATCTGACGCTTGCCGCGCGCTATCTGTTCGGCGCGCCGGGGGCGGGGCTGGCGGTTGAGGGCGAGGTGCTGCTGCGCGCGGCAAACGGGCTGGCGAGGTTCCCCGGCTATGTCTTCGGCCGTCACGACCAGCCCTTCAGCGCCCAGATGGCCGCGCTGGACGGGGCCGAGACCGACGCGGAGGGCGTAGCCATCCTGCCGGTCTATCTGCCGCAGGTCGATGCCCCGTTCCGCCCGCTGGAGGCGCGGGTGACGGTGCGGGTCGCCGAGGGCTCGGGCCGCCCGGTCGAACGGTCGGTCGTGCGGGCGCTGTCGCCTTCCGAGCCGATGATCGGCATCAAGCCCCTGTTCGACGGCGTGGCGCCCGAGGGCGGCGCGGCGCGGTTCCAGCTGATCGCGGTCGGTCCCGGCGAGGCGCCGGTCGATCTGCCGCTGCGCTGGAAGGTCAGCCGGGTGCAGTACGACTACCAGTGGTATCAAAGCTTCGGCGACTGGCGCTGGGAGCCGGTGGTGACGCGGCAGCTGGTGGCCGAGGGCACGGCCGCAGCCGGGGCGCAGCCGGTGGAGATCGCCGCCGATGTGACCTGGGGCAGCTACGAGATCGTGGTGGAACGGGCCGACGGCGGCAGGGCGGGTGCGTCGATGGCCTTCTATGCCGGCTGGTATGCCCCTGCCGATGCCTCGGCCACGCCTGATACGCTGGAACTCTCGCTGGACAAGCCCGCCTATCGCCCCGGCGAGACGGCCACGCTGCGCGTCGTGCCGCGGGCGGCGGGGACGGCGCTGGTGACGGTGCTGTCGAACCGGCTGATCGCGATGCAGGCGGTCGAGGTGACCGAGGGCGAGAACCTGATCCGGCTGCCCGTGACCGACGACTGGGGCGCGGGGGTCTATGTCACGGCCTCGGTCCTGCGGCCGATGGACGTGGCGGCGGGGCGCAACCCGGCCCGGGCGCTGGGGCTGACTCATGCGAGGATCGACCCGGGCGCGCGGGCGCTGGCGGCGTCGGTCGAGGTGGCCGCCGAGGCCGCGCCGCGCGGGCCTCTGGACGTGGCGGTGAAGGTGGATGGGATCACGGCGGGCGAGACAGCCTATGTCACCATCGCCGCCGTGGATCTGGGCATCCTGAACCTGACCGGGTTCAAGGCGCCCGATCCGCAGGACCACTATTTCGGCCAGCGGCGGCTGGGCGTAGGCATCCGGGACATCTACGGTCGCCTGATCGACGGGCTGAACGGCGCCACGGGCGAGGTGCGGTCGGGCGGCGATGCGGGGGCGCAGGCGCGGTTGCAGGCGCCGCCTCCGACGGAAGAGCTGGTGGCCTATTTCACCGGCCCGCTGGAAATGGGCGCTGACGGCTATGCGCGCACCTCCTTCGACCTGCCAAGCTTCAACGGCACGGTGAAGGTGATGGCGGTGGCCTGGTCGAAGACCGGGGTCGGGCAGGCCAGTGCCGATGTGCTGGTGCGCGATCCGGTGGTCGTGACGGCCTCGCTGCCCCGCTTCCTGTCGCCGGGCGATACCAGCCGCCTGCTGCTTGAAGTGGTCCATGCCACCGGGCCTTCTGGGCGGATGAGCCTGGACGTGACGGCGAACGGCCTGACACTGGGTCCGGTGCCCTCGGGCTTTGACCTGGGCGAGAAGGCCAAGGCGGTGTTCGAGGTGCCGGTCACGGCGGGGGATGCAGGCATCCGGACCATCGACATCCGCCTGACCACGCCCGACGGCAAGGTGCTGAAGAAGACGCTGACCATCCCGGTGCAGGTCAACGACCCGGAAGTCGCGCGGATCAGCCGGATGGAGCTGGCCTCGGGCCAGAGCTTCACCTTCGACGGCGAGGTCTTTGCCGGGCTGGTGCCGGGTTCGGGCAAGGCGGTGATGGCGGTCGGTCCCATCGCGCGGCTGAATGCGCCGGGTCTTCTGGCGGCGCTGGACCGCTATCCCTACGGCTGCACCGAGCAGATGACCTCGAAGGCGCTGCCGCTTTTGTATTTCGATCAGGTGGCGCGTGTGATGGACCTCCAGGGGGCTGAGAACATCCGGACCCGGATCGACCAGGCCTTGGTCGAGATCCTGGCCAACCAGTCGGCGAACGGCGGCTTCGGGCTTTGGGGGCCGGCGGATGGCGATCTCTGGCTGGACGCCTATGTCACCGATTTCCTCAGCCGGGCAAGGGCGCAGGGCTATCAGGTGCCGGAGGTGGCCTTCCGCAGCGCGCTCGAGAACCTGCGCAACCAGGTGAACTATGCGCCGGACTTCAGCGCCGCGACGAACGGCGGCGGCGAGGCGCTGGCCTATGCGCTGATGGTGCTGGCGCGCGAAGGCGCGGCGGCGGTGGGCGACCTGCGCTACTATGCCGATGTGAAGGGCGACGATTTCGCAACGCCGCTGGCGCAGGCGCAACTGGCGGCGGCGCTGGCCTCGTATGGTGACCAGCCGCGGGCGGATGCGATGTTCCGCAAGGCAGCGGCGAAGATGGCGTCGCAGGCGCCGGAACAGGGCCAGGTCTGGCGGGTGGACTACGGCACCCCCTACCGCGACACGGCGGCGCTGCTGACGCTTGCGGTCGAGGCCGGCTCGACTGCGGTGGACCGCGAGGCGCTGACCGACCGGCTGGCGGCGCAGGGCACCAACCTGTCCACGCAAGAGGCGACCTGGGCGCTGCTGGCGACCAATGCGCTGATCGACCGGCCGGGTGCCGAGGGGGTGACGATCGACGGCGCCCCGGCCGATGGCCCGCTGGTGCGGGTGCTGGACGCAGGCGCGGTGGCGCCGGTCGTGGTGCGCAACAACGGGGCGGACACCACGATCACGGTGACGACCTACGGCGTGCCCGCCGAGCCGGAACCCGCGGGCGGCAACGGCTATGCGATCACCCGGACCTACTACACGATGGACGGGCAGGAAGTCGCCCCTGGGAGCGTCGCGGCAGGCACGCGGCTGGTGACGGTGCTGGAGGTGACGCCCTTCGCCTATGGCGAGGCGCGGCTGATGGTCAGCGATCCGCTGCCCGCGGGGCTGGAGATCGACAATCCCAACCTGATGTCGGCCGGCGCGACCTCCGAACTCGGCTGGCTGGACGCGATGCAGGACGTGGCCCATGCCGAGTTCCGGCAGGACCGCTTCCTTGCGGCGGTGGACTGGCGGTCGGATGCGCCGTTCCGCCTGGCCTATGTCGTGCGCGCGGTCAGCCCCGGCAGCTTCCATCACCCGGCGGCCTCGGTCGAGGACATGTATCGCCCCGATTTCCGGGCGCGCAGCGCGACCGGGACGTTGACGATCACGCACTAGGGATGGACCGGCCAGGACCATGCGCGCCGTTCGTCCGTCGCCCGGCAGGGCAGTCGGGGGGGGCAGGGCTCACCCGCCCCGGGCTTGACCCGGGGCCTCTGGCCGCTGCGCGAGGTCCCGGGTCAGGCCCGGGACGGGTTTTCTGATGCGCGCGCGCTGGTTTCTTGCCCTGGCGCTTGGTCTCTGGATCTCGGCCCTGGGGCGCGACCGGTTCGACGCATGGATCGACGCGACGATCTTGCCGCCCCTGGCCGTCGAGATGTCGGTCGAGGTGCTGGACCGCAAGGGCGACCTTCTGCGCGCCTATACCGTGGCCGATGGCCGCTGGCGCCTGGCCCTGCCGCCCGACCGGGTGGACCCGCTGTATCTGCGCCTCTTGATCGCCTACGAGGACCGCCGCTTCCGCGACCATGCCGGGGTGGACCCGCGCTCCCTGGCGCGGGCGGTGGCGCAGGCGCTGTGGAACGGGCGCGTGGTCTCGGGCGGCTCGACGCTGACGATGCAGGTCGCGCGGCTGCTGGAGGAAGGCACGACCGGCGAAGTCGCGGGCAAGCTGCGGCAGATGCGGGTGGCGCTGGCGCTGGAGCGGCGGCTGTCGAAGGACCAGATATTGCAGCTTTACCTGCATCTTGCCCCCTTCGGCGGCAACCTCGAGGGCGTCCGCGCCGCCGCGATCAGCTATTTCGGCAAGGAACCCGTGCGGCTGACCCCGGCCGAGGCGACGCTGCTGGTCGCGATTCCCCAGTCTCCTGAAAGCCGCCGTCCCGACCGCGCCGCCGACCGGGCCGAGGCGGCGCGCAACCGGGTGCTCGCGCGGGCGGTCGGTGCGGGCGTCCTTGACCCGGAGACGGCCGCCGCCGCGCGGCAGGAGCCGGTGCCGGGCCTGCGCAAACCGTTCCCGGCGTTGGCCCCGCATCTGGCCGACCGCGCGCGCGCGGATCAGCCGCAGGCCGCCACGCACCGCCTGACACTTGACCGCAACCTGCAACGGGCGCTGGAGACCCTGGCGCAGGAGGCGGTGGCGGACCGGGGCGAAAGGTTGCAGGTGGCGATCCTGGTGGCCGAGCACGGCTCGGGCGAGATCCTGGCCAGCGTCGGCTCGGCCGGCTATCAGGCCGATCTGCGTCAGGGCTTCGTGGACATGACCCAGGCCCTGCGCAGCCCCGGCTCGACGCTGAAGCCGCTGGTCTATGCTTTGGCCTTCGACGAGGGCCTGGGCCATCCCGAGACGCTGGTCGATGACCGGCCGCTGCGCTTCGGCACCTATGCGCCGCAGAACTTCGATCGGCTCTACCTGGGGACGATCCGGATGCGCGAGGCGTTGCAGCTGTCGCGCAACATTCCGGTGGTCGAACTGACCGAGGCGATGGGACCGGCGCGGCTGGTCTCGGCGATGGAGAAGGCCGGGATGAAGCCGGTCTATCCCGGCGACCAGCCGGGGCTGGCGATCGCGCTGGGCGGGGTGGGCGTGACGCTGTCCGACATGGTGCAGCTTTATGCGGCGCTGGCGCGTGGCGGCGTGGCCCGCCCGCTGGTCTGGCGACTGGGGGCCGAAGGGCCGGAAGGGCAGCGGCTGGTCTCGGCCGTGGCGGCCTGGCAGGTGGGCGACATCCTGGGGGGCCTCGCCCCGCCGCCCGGGGCGCCCGCGAACCGGCTGGCCTACAAGACGGGGACCTCCTACGGCCACCGCGACGCCTGGGCGATCGGCTATGACGGGCGCCATGTGGTGGGGGTCTGGATGGGAAGGGCGGACGGCACGCCGGTGCCGGGGGCCTTCGGGGCGGATGTGGCCGCGCCGATCCTGTTCCAGGCCTTCAACCGGCTGAAGCGCAAGCTGGACCCGCAGCCCGCCGCACCGGCCGCAACGCTGCTAGTCGCCAATGCCGACCTGCCGCAGCCCCTGCGCCGGTTCCGGTCGCGGCAGGCGGCCTTCGGGCCCGCGGCCGATGCGCCGGCCGTGGCCTTCCCGCCGGACGGGGCCGAGGTGGAAAGGCTGCCCTCGGGGCTGAAGGTCAAGGTTGCAGGCGGAACGGCGCCCTTCACCTGGCTGGCGGACGGGGTGCCCGTCGTCATCGGGTCGGAGGCGCGCGAGGCGATGCTGGCGCTGCCCGGGGCGGGGTTCGTCACCCTCAGCGTGATCGACGCCGAGGGCCGGTCCGACCGGGTGCAGGTGCAGCTGCGGTAGCGCCGGAGTTTTCGAAAACTCCGGCCCGGAGCCTGTGCAGGCTCCGAAGCGATTTCCTTGAGGAAATCGCCTAGGCGCGTTCGATCGCCAGCGCGATCCCCTGCCCGCCGCCGATGCACATGGTGATCAGCGCAGTGCGCCCGCCGGTCCGCTCCAGTTCGTGCAGCGCCTTGACCACCAGGATCGCACCAGTGGCGCCGACCGGGTGGCCCAGCGCGATGGCCCCGCCGTTCGGGTTCACCCGTGCCGGGTCAAGGTCCAGCGCGCGCGACACGGCCAGCGCCTGGGCCGCGAAGGCCTCGTTCGATTCCACCACGTCGAAGGATTGCGGCGTGACCCCCAGCTTGCGGCACAGCGCCTCCACCGCCGGGATCGGGCCAAGACCCATGACCTTCGGGTCCACGCCCGCCAGCGCATGGCCCATGATCCTTGCGCGCGAGCCCCTGTCGGACCGCGACAGGACCAGCGCCGCCGCGCCGTCGTTGATGCCCGAGGCATTGCCCGCCGTCACCGTGCCGTCCTTCTGGAAGGCCGGGCGCAGGCCCGCCAGCGCCTCGGCGCTGGTGGTTTTCGGATGTTCATCGGTGTCGAAAGTCACCGGTCCTTTCCGTCCGTTGATCTCGACCGGCACGATCTGGTCGGTGAACCGGCCCTCGGCAATGGCGCGGGCAGCACGGGTCTGGCTTTCCAGCGCGAAGGCGTCCTGGTCCTCGCGGCTGATCCCGTGCGCCGCCGCCACGTTCTCGGCCGTCACACCCATGTGCCCGGTGCCGAAGGGACAGGTCAGCGCGCCGGTCATCATGTCCAGCGCGCGGGTGTCGCCCATCTTCTGCCCGAAGCGGGCGGCGGGCAGGATGTAGGGCGAGCGGCTCATGCACTCCGCGCCCCCGGCCAGGGCCAGTTCGGCGTCGCCCAGCATGAGTGCCTGCACGGCCGAGACGATGGCCTGTGCGCCCGAGCCGCACAGCCGGTTGACATTCATCGCCGGGGTGGTCTCGGGGATGCCCGCGTTCATCGCCATGACGCGCGACAGATACATGTCGCGGGGTTCGGTGTTGATGACATGGCCCATCACGACCTGACCGATCTGCGCGCCTTCGACCCCCGCGCGGTCCAGTGCGGCGCGGGCGGCGTGGGTGGCGATCTCGACGGGCGACAGCGTGGCAAGCGCGCCGCCGAAGCCGCCGATGGCGGTGCGGGCGGCAGAGAGGATGTGGATCTCGGTCATGGGGCCTCCGGTCTTTTGCCCAGAATGCACGAAAGTCCGGCGCGCGCCCAGGGAACGTCGCGTCACGGCCGCCATTGACATGGCGGGACGGCCAGAGGACAGGGGACGCGCGCGCGGGGACAAGGAGAGACCGATCTTGCAGGACCTGATCCGAGCCCATGCAGGGCTGCTTTTCGCCGGAGTGGCGACCTTCATCCTGATGGGGGCGGGGCAGGCGCTGTTCGGGCCGGTGCTGCCGGTCTATCTCCGCGACTTCGCGCTGACCGAGGCCGAGGCGGGGCTGTTCGTGGCGCTGCTCTGGGTCGGCTGCTTCCTGGGCGTGGGCATCATGTATGTCCTGGGCGCCCGGATCGGGCCGCGCCATGCCCTTGCGGCGATGGCCGCCGGGACGGCAGTGATGGCGGCCAGCCCCGGCTGGTGGCTGACGCTGCTGGGCGGCACGCTGTTCGGCCTGGGCTACGGCATGGCGACGGCGGTCTTCAACCCGCGCGTGATGCGCGCCTTCGGGGCCAGGGGGCCCTCGATGCTGAGCCTCCTCAACGCGACCTTCGGCGTGGGTGCCATCGCGGCACCCCTGGCCTTCGTCGGGCTGGGCAGCGACCCGGCCTGGACCTTCGGCGCGGTGGCCGTGGCGCTGGTGGCGATCTTCGCCCTGGCGGGGCCGGCCGGGCGGGTGGCCGCGGCACCGGCGGGCGAGGTCCGGGCTTTCCGGCCGCACTGGGGCATCTTGGCCTTCGGGGCGCTGGCCATCGGGATGGAGGCAAGCCTTGCCGGCCTTGGCCCCAGCGCGCTGATCCGGGCGGGCGTTGCCGAAACGCGGGCCTCCGAGCTTCTGAGCGCCTTCTTCGTCGTCTTCCTTCTGGCGCGGGTCGGGCTGATCTTCATCGCGCATCGGGTCGATCCCTTCCTGCTTTACACTGCCGCCATCGGCTCGGCGGCGGTCTTTGCCCTGGGCGCGGTGTTCCTGTCGCCTGCGGTCTTCTTCGTCGCCATGGGCGCCTCGGCCGGGGTGTTCTTCCCCGGCTACTACGTCACTGCCAGCGGCAAGATGGGCGAGGACATCCGGGTGCCGCCGACCATCGTCGCCGCGGGTCTGGCGGGTGCGATCACCGCCCCCCTGATCCTGGCGCCCGTCAGTGCCGCCCTGGGCGAGCGCGGATTCTTCGTCCTGGTGGCGTGCATCCTCTGCGCGATCAGCCTGGCGGCGATCCTGTCGTTGCGGCGGATGCGGGTCTGACGGCCGCAGGTTCCGGCGCAGGGTCGCGGATCAGCGCGCGGCCTGCCATTCGGCCACCGCGTCCAGCGGATAGAGCAGCATCAGGACGTTCAGCGCCAGACCGTCGCGGATCAGCCAGATCGTCGTCACCTCGAACAGAAGGATCAGCGCGACCGTGACCCGGACGGGCAGGCGGCTTGCCAGCCAGAATCCCAGGATCATCGCGGCGATGTCGGCCACCACGTTCACGATCGAATCGCCGTAATAATCCAGCGAGATCGTCACGCTGCGATAGCGTTCGATCACGGCGTTCGAGTTCTCGACGATCTCCCAGGCGGCTTCGACCAGCGTGGCGATGACCAGCCGCCAGCCGAATGAAAGCCTGCGCGCGACCAGCCACAGCAGGCCGTAGAACAGGAAGCCGTGGATGATGTGGCTGGGGGTGTACCAGTCCGAGATGTGCTGCGAATTCTCGGAACTGACCACCTGGCCGTGCCAGAGCTTGACATAGCCGCACTTGCACCACGGCTCGCGACCGATCCAGTACAGCCAGGCGGCCGTAAGAAGGATGATCCCGGCAACGGTCAGGATCGGGACAAGGCGGATCGGGACAAGGCGGGTCGGGGTGCGGCTGTCGATCATGGCTGGCACGCAATCACGCGCGATGGCCCGGGTAAAGTGCGATATACCAGAGGTCGGACGGATCCCGGCCGTCTGTGGCAGCGGTGCAGGAGGCCCCGGTGATGGAGAACAGGAACCCCTGGCGTTTCGGCCCGACGCGGGGCGAGTTGTGGTTCTGGCTCTGGGCCAGTCTTGGCGGGCTGGCGCTGATGGTCGTGGCGCTGGTGGTGCGCGGCATTCCCGAAGGCCCGGCGATTGCCGAGGTGGTGGGCCTGGCGGTCGCGGTTTTCGGCTATCTGGGTGGCCGGTCGGTCAAGCGGCTGATCCGGCGCGAGCATCCCTGAAACTGCGGCTCATCGCTTGCTGCCGCGCGCTCTTCGCGGGGCTCAGGCCCGGACGCTTGAAAGTTTCCGGCGGCCCAGTGGCGTCAGAAGCGCGGCCTCGCGCCCCTCGATCACCACGGCAGACAGCGGCCCGCCATAGGCCGCGCCCGAATCGAGGTTGAGCCGGTTGCCGTAATGGGTGGCGGCGTCGATGGCGGTATGGCCGTGGACGATCAGCGGGCCGTGGCTGGTTCCCTCGCTGAGGAAGGGTTCGCGGATCCAGACCAGGTCGGTCTCGGTCTGGTCGGCAAGCGCGATGCCGGGGCGGATGCCGGCATGGACGAAGGCGCAGTCGCCCGCCAGGTGCAGGCCGGGCCGGGCGGCGAGGAAGGCGCGATGCGCCTCCGGCACGGCGGCCAGCGCCTCGGCATGGACCTTCGCGACCGGCCTGTCGCCGGCATTGGCGACCCCGTAGGAGCGCAGGGTATCCGACCCTCCGAGCCGCGGGTGCAGCCAGGACAGTTCCGCCCTGAGGCCGGGCTCCGGCTCCCAGGGGTCGCGCAGGAAGCGGGTGAACATCCGGTCATGGTTGCCCTTCAGGACGATCCAGTCCCGGCCCTCGGCGATCCCGGCCATCAGGAAGTCGATGACGCCCCGGCTGTCCGGTCCGCGGTCCACCACATCGCCGACATGGACCACCGGGCCCGGCCCATGCCGCGCCATGTCCGCGGCGATCAGCTCATGCGCGGCCTGCAAGAGCGTCAGATGGCCGTGGATATCGCCGATGGCGTAGATGTGCATGCGTCGGCCCCGGTGGAGAGCGCCGGGGGTTTCACACCCCCGGACCCCCGTGGAGTATTTGGAACATGGGCAAGCTGCAAGCGGGCTCAGGTCACGTCGAACTGCAAGGCCTTGACCTGCTGGAACATGCCGGTGCCTTCCAGCGTCTCGATCACCTTGGGGTCGATCGGCTGATCCAGGTAGAGGATGGCGATCGCGTCCTGGCCCACGCCCGACCGGCCCAGCGTGAAGTTCGCGATGTTGACGTTGTTCTTGCCCATGGTCATGCCCAGAAGGCCGATGATGCCGGGCACGTCCTCGTTGGTGGTGTAGAGCATGTGCCGGCCGATCTCGGCATCGATGTTGATGCCCTTGATCTGGATGAAGCGCGGCTTGCCGTCGGAGAAGCAGGTCCCGGCGACCGAGCGTTCGCGCTTGTCCGTCACCATCGTCACCTTGATATAGGCGTCGAAGACCCCGGTCTTTTCCTGCCGGGTGGTGGAGACCTGGATGCCCTTCTCCCTGGCCACAACGGGGGCCGAGACGAGGTTCACGTCCGGGTTCTGCGCCTTCAGCACTCCGGCGATGACCGCCTGGTTCAGGGCCGCAAGGTTCATCTCGGCGACCGAACCGTCGTAGAGGATGTTGATCGCCTTGATCGGCTCTTCCGTCATCTGGCCGATGAAGCTGCCGAGGTGGGAGGCCAGCCTGATCCAGGGGCCCATGACGGCGGCCTCTTCGGCGGTGACGTTGGGCATGTTCAGCGCGTTCTGGACAGCGCCGGTCAGCAGGTAGTCGGACATCTGCTCGGCCACCTGGAGCGCCACGTTCTCCTGCGCTTCGGTGGTGGAGGCGCCGAGATGCGGGGTGCAGACCACGTTCGGGTGGCCGAAGAGCGGGTTCTCGGTGGCGGGTTCGACCTCGAAGACGTCGAGCGCCGCGCCCGCGACATGGCCGGAGTTCAGCGCGTCGAGGAGTGCGGCCTCGTCGATCAGCCCGCCGCGGGCGCAGTTGATGATGCGCACGCCCTTCTTCGTCTTCGCCAGCGCCTCGCGCGACAGGATGTTGCGGGTCTTGTCGGTGAGGGGGACGTGGAGCGTGATGAAATCGGCGCGGGCGAGAAGCTCGTCCAGCTCCACCTTGGTCACGCCCAGCTGTTTTGCGCGCTCATCAGACAGGAAGGGGTCATAGGCGATGACCTTCATGTGCAGGCCCACCGCCCGGTCGCAGACGATGCCGCCGATATTGCCCGCCCCGATCACGCCGAGCGTCTTGTTGTAAAGTTCGACCCCCATGAAGCGGGACTTTTCCCACTTTCCGGCATGGGTCGAGGCGTTGGCCTCGGGGATCTGCCGGGCGATGGCGAACATCATGGCGATGGCATGTTCGGCGGTGGTGATCGAGTTGCCGAAGGGCGTGTTCATCACGATGACGCCCTTCTTCGACGCCGCCGGGATGTCCACGTTGTCCACCCCGATCCCGGCCCGGCCCACCACTTTCAGGTTGGTGGCGCGTTCCAGCAGTTTTTCGGTGACCTTGGTGGCGGATCGGATGGCAAGGCCGTCGTAGTTGCCGATGATCTCGGCCAGCTTTTCCTTGTCCTTGCCGAGCTTCGGCATGTAGTCCACCTCGACCCCGCGGTCGCGGAAGATCTGGACGGCGGTTTCGGAAAGTTCGTCGGAAACGAGGACTTTGGGCATTTTGCGGAACCTGTGTTCGGGGACATCGCGTCCCGGACTTGATCCGGGACCTCGCGGGATGAAGGGAGGCCCCGGATCAGGTCCGGGGCGGGGTTGCTCAGGCGGCTTGCGACAGCGCGGCGATTTCCGCGTGGAAGGCATGCGCGATCCAGGGCATCAGCGCCTGGACGTCCGAGGTCTCGACCGTCGAGCCGCACCAGATCCGCAGGCCCGGCGGCGCGTCGCGGTAGGCGCCGAGGTCGAAGCCCGCGCCCGCCTTCTCGATCCGTTTCGCCACGGCTTTCGCAAAAGCCTCGCCGTCGGTGATGCGCGGATCGGTGAACTTGAGGCAGACCGAAGTCGTCGAGGCGGTGGCCGGGTGTTCGGCCAGATTGGCGATCCAGGGGTTTGCGGCGCAGAAGTCCCAGACGACCTGCGAATTCGCCTTGGCGCGTGCGATCAGCGCGGGCAGGCCGCCGATGGACTTCGCCCATTTCAGCGCGACAAGGTAATCCTCGTTCGCCAGCATCGAGGGCGTGTTGATCGTCTCGCCCTGGAAGATGCCTTCGATCAGCTTGCCCTTGGCGGTCAGCCGGAAGATCTTCGGCAGCGGCCAGGCGGGGGTGTAGCTTTCCAGCCGTTCGACAGCGCGGGGGCTGAGGATGAGGACGCCATGCGCGCCCTCGCCGCCCAGGACCTTCTGCCAGGAGAAGGTGGTGACATCCAGCTTGTCGAAAGGAAGGTCCATCGCGAAGGCGGCGCTGGTGGCGTCGCAGATGGTCAACCCTTCGCGGGTGGCCGGGATCGCATCGCCGTTCGGCAGACGGACGCCCGAGGTGGTGCCGTTCCAGGTGAACACCACGTCCTTGTCGAAATCGACCTGGGCGAAATCCACGATCTGCCCGTAGGGCGCCTTGCGGACCGTCGCGTCGAGTTTCAGCTGCTTGACCACATCCGTGACCCAGCCCTCGCCGAACGATTCCCAGGCCAGCATTTCAACTGGCCGGGCGCCCAGAAGCGACCACATCGCCATTTCCACCGCGCCGGTGTCCGAGGCGGGAACGATGCCGATCCGGTAGTCGGCAGGAACGCCGAGGATCTCGCGCGTCAGGTCGATCGCCTCTTTCAGCTTGGCCTTGCCGACGGCGGCGCGGTGCGACCGGCCCAAAGGCGCGTCGGCCAGCATGTCGAGGGAATATCCGGGGATCTTGGCGCAGGGGCCCGAGGAGAAGCGCGGATTGGCCGGGCGCTTGGCCGGCGGGGTCAGGTCAGTCATGGTAGCCTTCCAGCTAAAAGCCCTTCGTTGGGGAAGGGTGTCCCGCCGCCGTGGGTAATGGCCGCCTTGGGCTGGTGCAAGCGGAAAAATCGCGATAGGCCGACGCATCATCGCGAAAAACCGACGCCTCTGTTCACTATCGGAAACCTGCCCCATGTTCGTCGTCACTCTTCTCACCAACCCCGAAACCCCGGTGCTGGAGCGGGTGACGGTGGAATCGCTGCGCAACGCCTGGGGCGGGGGCATGGCGCGGTGGCTCGACCCCGGTGTGGCAGCCGAGTTCGATCTGGACCGGATGCCCGAGAACCGCTGGGAGGTCTGGAAGGACCTGCAAGGCCTGTGCATCGACCTGGTGCTGCAAAGGGCCGAGGGCCGGAAGAAGCGCCTGCTCATCGCCGACATGGATTCGACGATGATCCGGCAGGAATGCATCGACGAGCTTGCCGACGAGGCCGGGGTGGGCGCACGGGTGGCCGGGATCACGGCGCGGGCAATGAACGGCGAGCTGGATTTCGAAGGCGCCTTGCGGGAACGGGTCGGTTTGCTCAAGGGCCTGCCCGAGGGCGTCATCGGGCAGGTTCTGCGCGACCGGATCACGCTGATGCCGGGGGGGAAGGTTCTTGTGGCGACGATGAAGGCGAATGGCGCCTACGCCGCACTGGTCTCGGGCGGGTTCACGGCCTTCACCTCGGCGGTGGCGGGGTGGCTCGGGTTTGACGAGAACCGGGCGAACACCTTGCATGTGGCAGACGGCAGGCTTGCCGGCACGGTGGTAGAGCCGATCCTTGGCAAGGAGGCCAAGCTGCACGCCTTGCAAGAGATCTCCGCGCGGCTCGGGATCACGCCGGCCGAGGCGATCGCCGTGGGCGACGGGGCCAACGACCTGCCGATGCTGCTTGCGGCAGGCACGGGAGTTGCGCTGCATGCCAAACCGACCGTGCAGGCGCAATGCGACATCCGGATCAACCATGGCGACCTCACAGCGCTTCTCTACCTGCAAGGCTACGCCCGCGATGCCTTCGCCCCGGACTGACCGCCGGAGCCGTGCGGAGCGCTGACGCGCAAGCCTTTCCTCTCGTCGTCGGGCCTGCGCCCTCCTCCTCGGTGGATGGGGGCGCTGCCCCCAAACCCCCGGAGTATTTTCACATGGGCAAGTCGGATTTGCCCATGTCCGAAATACTCCCGCCGGAGGCTGCCGACCTGTCCGCCCGGACGACGCGGCCCATGCGTTCCGCGGATGCGCCGTCCGAGGGGCTCGATGCCCCGAGGACGGCTTCCCCTTGTCCCCGGCGCAGGAACCGGCGACAAGGCGGGCGATGTTCGAAATCACCAGCCATCTTGCCCTCGTCCTGATCCTCGCCGCCTTCTGCGCCGGTTTCATCGACAGCATCGCCGGCGGGGGCGGGTTGATCTCGGTTCCGGCGCTGCTGCTGGCGGGGGCCTCGCCCGTCGAGGCGCTGGCGACGAACAAGTTGCAGGGAAGCTTCGGTGCCGCGACGGCGACGGTTGCCTATGCCCGGGCGGGGATGGTCCGGCCGGGCGAGCAGCTGGGCATGGCGGCGATCAGTGCGGGGGCGGGGGCATCGGGTGCGATGGCGGCGCATCTGGTGCCGGCCGAGGTCTTGCGCCTTGTCATGCCGGTGATCCTGATTGGGGTGGCGGCCTTCTTCGCGCTGAAGCCGGGCCTGACCGATGACGCCCGGATGCAGCGGATCAGACCCGGCATCTTCGCAGTCACCGCGGTTCCGCTGATTGCCGCATATGACGGCTTTTTCGGCCCCGGCACCGGGTCCTTCTTCATGCTGGGCTTCGTTCTTCTTGCGGGCTACGGCTTGCTGAAGGCGACGGCGCATACCAAGTTGCTGAACTTCGCCTCGAACCTGGGCAGCCTGCTGGTCTTCGCCTTCTCGGGTGCGACATGGTGGCATGTCGGGTTGGCAATGGCGGTGGCGCAGGTCGCCGGGGCGAGCCTGGGGGCGCGGGTCGCGTTGCGGGCGGGGGCGCGGGCCATCAGGCCGCTTCTCGTGGTCACTTCGACCGCAATGGCGCTGCGGCTTCTCTGGCAGGCCCTGGCCTAGGCGCCCCAGCCGTCCGCCTGCATCTCGCGCAGGCGGCTGGCGGTGCGTTCGAATTCGAAGGCGCCTTCGCCCTCGATATACAGCCGTTCGGGCACATCGGCAGCCGAGACGATAAGGCGGACCTTCGCCTCGTACAGCGCGTCGATCAGGGTGACGAAGCGTTTCGCCTCGTTGTAGTTGGCCGAGGACAGCTGCGGGATGTCTTCCAGGATCAGCACCCGGACCGCGTTGGCGATGGCGAGGTAGTCGGCCGGGCCGAGGGGTTTCGAGCAGAGCTCCCAGAAGCTGGCCCGCCCGATCCCGTTGGCATGGCGCGGCAGGATCAGCTGGCGGCCGTTCACCTCCAGCGTCAGGGGCTGCTCGGGGGCGCCACCGGTCAGGTCGGTCCAGATCGCGGCGATCTGCGCGGTGGCCGTGCGGGCGGGGTGGAAATAGACCTGCGCGCCGGCAAGGCGGTGCTGGCGGTAGTCGGTCGGGCTTTGCAGTTCGACGATTTCCAGCCTTTCCTCCAGCATGGCGATGAAGGGCAGGAACAGGGCGCGGCTGAGGCCGTCCTTGTACAAGTCCACCGGCGGGCGGTTCGAGGTGGTGACGACGACCACCCCGGCGGCGAAGAGCTTCTCGAAAAGGCGGCCGACGATCATCGCGTCGGTGATGTCGGTGATCTGCATCTCGTCGAAGGCGAGAAGCCGCAGGTCGCGGGCGATCTCGTCGGCGACGGGGGTCAGGGGGTCCTCGATACCGCGCCCACGGGCGGCGTGCATGCCCTTGTGGACGCCCTGCATGAAGGCGTGGAAATGCACCCGTCGCTTGCCCGCGATGTCGGTCGCATCGGTGAACAGGTCCATCAGCATCGACTTGCCGCGCCCGACCCCGCCCCAGAGATACAGGCCGCGCGGGGGTTGGATCGGCTTGGCGAAGAGGCCGGCAAACAGACCGACGCGGCGGGTGGCATTGGTCTCGAGCCAGAGGCGCAGGGCTTCGAGACGGGGCAGGACGGCGTGCTGGGCCGGATCGGCCCGCAGGCTGCCTTCCGCCACGCGGGCCTCGTAGATCTCGGTCAGGGTCTGGCGCATGGGCCAGACTTAGCGGCGGGCGCCGGGCAAGGGAAGGGCGATGGCGCGGCGCCCGGGCCGAGGCAGGGTCAGGGTCAGGCGGCGCTGACCACGCATTCCGGCAGAAGCCGCATCACGTCCTCCGGCCGGCAGAGCTGGGTCGCGTCGGTGGTGACCGCGGCCGAGGCTGCCGCGGAACCCAGCGCCAGCGCCTCGGCATTGGACTGGCCGCGGGCCAGCGACAGGACGAAGGCGGCGACGAAGCTGTCCCCGGCGCCGACGGTGGATTTCACTCGCACCCTGGCCGCCCGGGCAAAGAGCCGCTGCCCGGCATCGGCCAGCACGTTGCCCTCGGCCCCGCGCGCGACGATCACGGTCCTCGCCACGCCCCTGCGGACCAGCGACTGCGCGAATTCGGCCGTGTCCTCCAGCGTCGGCAGCGGGCGGCCGGCCAGCTCCTCGCCCTCCGGTCCGTCCATCCGCAGCACTTCCAGGCCGGGAATCGGATGCCGCACCGCCTCGGTCAGGGTCGCACCGGAGGTATCCAGCACGACGCGCGTCTCGGGCATCGAGGCGGCAAGCTGTGCGGGGAAATCGACCGGAACGCCCGGGGGCTGGCTGCCCGAGATCACCGACAGCCCGCCAGGCCGCGCGGTGGCGCGCAGCAGCGTGAAGACGCGCGCCCGTTCGGCCTCGCCCCAGACGGGACCGGGCAGCATGAAGCGATACTGCTTGCCGGTGGTGACCTCGTTCACGGTCAGCGACTGGCGCGTCTCGCCGGGGCCGAGGATGGAGAGGAAGGTGACGCCCTCCTGCCGGATCAGTCCCGCCAGACGGTCCCCGGTCAGCCCGCCGATGGCCACCAGCGCCAGGCTGTCGCCCCCCAGCGCCTTGATCGCGCGGGAGACGTTCAGACCGCCGCCGCCGGGGTCGAGCAGGGGTTCGGTGCAGCGCAGCTTGTGGCCGGGGATCAGCTCGTGCACCTCGGTCGCCATGTCGAGCGCGGGGTTCAGCGTCAGGGTCAGGATCGGGGCTTGGGTCATGCGGCACCTGTTCGTGTTACCGCTATCATAGACCCTTCGCGCCGAAATGGAACCGCCCCCGGTGCGCACCGCCGGGGGCAAAAGTTGCCGAAGACTCTTGCCAGAATCCTTCGAAGGATTCCGGCCCTTCGCCTCAGCCGTTCAGCATAAGCTGGTAGCTGGCGGGGATGTAGCGGAAGCCTTCGCCCATCGCCTCGACATAGCCTATGCCGGGGAAGGGCATGTGGTAGCCGATGAAGGGGATGCGGTCGGCGGCGATCTGGCCGAAGACGGCGCGGCGGGTTGCGGCAGCCTGCGCCTTGTCGGCGTCGAAGCGCACCTCCCAGTCGGGGCGTTGCAGGGACCAGACGTAATGGTTGGCGGTGTCGGCGGTGATCATCAGGCGCTGGCCGTCGGATTCGACCTGATAGACCATGTGGCCCGGCGTATGGCCGAAGGCGTCGATCCCGGTGATGCCCGGGGCCACGCTGCCGTTGTTGCCGATGAAGCTCATCCGGTCGGCCAGAGGCTTCACGGATCTGTCGAAGCCTTCGTTGCCGGCGGCAGACCAGTGATTGTGCTCGACCGCCCCGGTGACATAGCGGGCATTCGCGAAGGTCGGTGTCGTGCCGTCCGCCCCCATCAGCCCGCCGATATGGTCGCCGTGCATATGGGTCAGGACCACGACATCCACCATCTCGGGCGACATCCCAGCGGCGTTCAGCGCGGCAAGGGTGGCCTCGGCGGCAAGACCCGTGTCGAACAGCACGATCTCGGCCCCGGTGTTCACCACGGTCGGCGTGAAGAAGTTCTGCGTCCGGTCGGCAGGGATGAAGTTCGCCGCCGACAGCGCGGCAAAATCCTCGGGGCTGGCATTGGTGCCGAAGGTCTCTTGCGGCTTGTCGCTGGCGCGGGTGCCGGCAAGCAGCGTCGTGACCTCGAAGCTGCCCAGCCTGAAGCGGTTCCAGGGCGCGAAGCCCGAACCCTGCATCGTCTCCTGCGCGGCAAGCGGCAGCGGCAGGGCGGCGGCAAGGGGCAGGCTGGCCCCGGCAAAAAGGGCCTGGCGGCGGGACAGGCCATTGGTGCGGCCCGCGACGTGGTCGGTCATGTCTTCCTCCATTCTGCGGATGCCGGAAGGATAGGCCGGATCGGCCACGGGGCCGGTCACAGGACCGTCATCCGCCGGGCACGGCTGCACACCCCCTGTGCGCAAGGGCCGGGAACCCGGTCACTCCCACCAGCGGTCGATGGCGGCGATCTGGTCGTCGGTCCAGCCGAAATGATGCGCCAGCTCGTGCACCACGACATGGCCGACCAGATCCTGGATCGACACATTGCCGCGTTCGGCCCATTCGTCCAGGATCGGGCGGCGGAACAGCCAGATCACGTCCGGGCGCGTCATCTGTTCGGCGGTGGACTTCTCGGTCAGGGGGATCCCGTCGTAAAGCCCGGTCAGGTCGAAGGCGTCGTCGACGCCAAGTTCTTCCAGCATGTCGTCGTCGGGAAACTCCTCGACGCGCAGGCGGACAAGGGTCGCGGGTTCGCGGAAGGGGGCGGGCAGGGTCGCGACGGCCTCATGCGCCAGCTGTTCGATGAAGGCGAGCGAGGGGGCGATGCTTTCGGGTGCGGGATCGGTCATCCCCGGGAGATAGGAAGGCCATGCGCCGGGTGGAAGGGGGGACGCGGCGGTTCTGCGCGTTGTGCCGGGGGCGGGACCCGGAAAGTTTGCCGCAGCCGGAACGGGCGCCCCGGCCCGGCCGCGCAGTCCTAGGCGAAGGTCAGGCTGACCGCGCCGAAGGGGCCGAAATCGGCGTGGAACCGGCTGCCGGGCGGGGCTTCGACCGGGCGGATGAAGCTGCCGGACAGAAGGATCTGCCCCGCCTCGATCCCCTGGCCATAGCGGGCCAGCCGATGCACCAGCCACAGGATTCCCGTCACCGGATCGTTCAGCACACCGGCGCCGAGGCCGGTTTCTTCGACCACGCCGTCGCGGCTGACGATGGCCCCGATCCAGCGCAGGTCGAAGGCCTCGGGCGCGTGGCGCTGCGGGCCTAGGACGATGCCGGCGTTGGCCGCATTGTCGCTGACGGTATCGGTGATGATCCGCGTCCGGCCCGTGGCCGGATCGGCGCGCAGGATGCGGGTGTCGAGGATCTCTAGGCTGGGCGCCACCCAGTCGGTCGCAGCCAGCACCTCGGCCCGCGTCACTCGGTCGCCGCGCAGGGGGGCCTTCATGGCAAAGGCGATCTCGGCCTCGATCCGGGGCTGGATGAAGCGGCCGGGCGGCACGGTCGCTCCGTCCGTGAACAGCATGTCGTCCAGAAGAACGCCGGAATCCGGTGTCTCGATCCCCAGCGCCTGCTGCATCGCACGGCTGGTCAGGCCGATCTTCCAGCCGATGACCCTGCGCCCTTCGGCGCGTTTGAGGGCGACAAGGGCGGCCTGCACGGCATAGGCGTCGTCCAGCGTCATGTCGGGATGGATCAGGGAGAGAAGCCCGCATTGTTGGCCCGTCCGTTCGGCCTGAAAAAGCATTTCAGCGGCGGTCGTGATCTCATCCGGCGTCATTCGTCTGCGACCCCGTTCCGCAGCGTGCCGATGCCTTCGGCGCTGACTTCGACTGTGTCCCCCGGTTTCAGCCAGACCGGAGGATCGAAGCGCGCGCCTGCCCCCGTGGGGGTGCCGGTGACGATGATGTCGCCGGGGACCAGCGTGGTGAAGGTGGAGATGTAGGCGATCTGCCGCGCCACCGGGAAGAGCATCCGCCCGGTGCGGTCCTGCTGGCGCAGCTCTCCGTTCACCCGGGTTTCCAGTGCGATGTCGGTGATCTGCGCGGGGTCGGTGAAGGGGACGGCCGAGGGGCCGATGGAGCCCGAACGGTCCCAGTTCTTGCCTTGCGTCACGTTGAACTTCGCATGCCGCACCCAGTCGCGGATCGTGCCTTCGTTGCACAGCGTCAGGGCGGCGATATGGGACAGCGCCTCGACTTCAGGGATGCGGCGGCCGGCCTTGCCGATGATGACGGCGATCTCGCCTTCGTAGTCGAGTTGCGGGCTTTCCGGCGGGCGGATCAGCGGCTGCCCGTGGCCGGTGAAGCTGCGGGCAAAGCGGGGGAAGAGGGACATGAACGGCGGGGCATCCTGACCGTCCTTGTACTCGGCATTGCGGTCGGGGAAGTTCACGCCCACGCAGATGATCTTTTCCGGGTCGGGGATCGGGATGTCGTATGTGAACGATCCTTCGGGATGGCTCGCCGGGCGGCCTTGCCCTGCTTTCAGCACCCGAAGAATCGCCCCGGCCTCGATCACGTTGCGCAGGGTATTCCACTGCGGAAACTCGGGCGACAGGGCGAGAACGCCTCCCGCAGCGGTCACGCCCCAGTGTTGCTTGCCATCGGCGGAGAAGGTCACAAGGTTCATGGCGTCAGGGCGCGATGATCGGGGTTGCCTTCAGGTCGCTATCGGCCAATGTGGCGCCGTCAAAGACGGACCCCAGTTCGAACCACGACCGCGGCGCGGGCGCGCCCCAAAGGGTCTGGCGCTGCGGGTCCTTCAGGTCCCACCTGATCGGCTCCAGGTCCGGGTCGCAGGTCTGGTAGTCGGAACAGTAGATTTCCGTCCGGTGCCCGTCCTTGTCGCGGATGTAGAGGAAGAAGGCGTTGGAAATCCCGTGGCGGCCGGGGCCGCGTTCGATGTTCGCAAGGTAGCCGGTGGTGGACATCAGGTCGAGAAGGTCGATGATGTTCAGCGGCGTCGGCACCCAGAAGGCGGTGTGGTGCAGGCGCGGGCCGGTGCCGTTGGTGAAGGCGATGTCATGGACGCCGCCCTTCCGGTGCATCCAGGCGGCCCAGGTGCGGCCCGTCTCCTCATCCGCGGTGTATTCTGTGACGCGGAAGCCCATGTCGCCGTAGAATTCCACGGCCCTGTCCACGTTCGACGAGAACAGGTTGAAGTGGTCGATCCGCAGCGGCTTGACCCCGCGATAGAGACGATACTGCTGGTGGATCGGCGGCAGGCGGTCCATCCGCGCGTAGAATTCCAGCGGCACGCCCCAGGGGTCGCGGGTGGCGAGGACCCGGCCCATGAAGGGGCGCTCAGACCAGGCGAAGGGCAGGCTGCGCGCCGTGAACCAGTGCGCGGCGCGGTCGAGGTCGTCCTCGGACCAGACCTTGAAGCCGAGGACGCCCACCGAAGCCTCTGCGGACTGGCGCAGGATCATGCAGTGATGGCCGCGTTCCTCCATCGCGCGGAGGTAGATGGTGGAGGCATCCTCGTGCGTGACCTGAAGGCCCAGCGTGTCGACGTAATAGGCGCGGGACCAGGCGAGGTCGGTGACCTTCAACTCGACATGGCTTAGCCGGACGATGTTGAAGGGCGGGTTCAGGTTCGGGGCGGGGATGGGCATCGTCAGGCTCCCAGTCGCTGGATCTTGTGGTGGCCCAGGGCAAAGGCCACGTTCTTCTGTTCCATGTAGAATTCGAACGACCAGTCCCCGCCGTCACGCCCGATGCCGCTGGCCTTGACCCCGCCGAAGGGGGTGGGCAGGTGGCGGACGTTTTCGCTGTTCACCCAGATCATCCCCGCCTCCAGCCTTTCGCCGAAGCGCAGGGCGCGGGTCAGGTCACTGGTCCAGACATAGCCGGTCAGGCCGTAGGCGGTGCCGTTGGCGATGGCCAGAGCCTCTTCCTCGTCCCGGAAGGTGATCGAGGTGAGGAAGGGGCCGAACACCTCTTCCTGCGCGATGCGCATATCCGAACGGGCGTTCGTGAACAGGGTCGGGCGGATGAACCAGCCCTTGTCGCCGACGCGGATGCCGCCCGCTGCCAGGGTCGCGCCCTCCCCTTGGCCGATATCGATGTAGGAGGTCACCTTGTCGAAATGCGTCTTGTGGATCAGCGGGCCGACCTCGGTTGCCGGGTCCAGGGGATGGCCGACGCGGATTTTGTTCACGCGGGCGACCAGCATTTTGTGGAACCTGTCCGCAATCGTCTCTTGCACCAGCAGCCGGCTGGAGGAGGTGCAGCGTTCGCCGTTCAGCGAATAGATCATGAAGATCACCGCATCCAGCGCGCGGTCAAGATCGGCATCGTCGAACACGATCACCGGGTTCTTGCCGCCAAGTTCGAAGTGGACACGCTTCAGCGTGTCGGCGCCTTGCTTCATGATCATGCTGCCGGTGCGGCTTTCGCCGACGAAGGCGATGGCCTTTATGTCGGGGTGTTCGGTCAGCGCCTTGCCTGCGCCCTCGCCCATGCCGTTCACCAGGTTCAGCACGCCGGGCGGCAAGCCCGCCTCATGGCAGATCTCCGCCAGAAGGCGGGCGGTCAGGGGGGAGAACTCCGCCGGTTTGTGGACGACCGTGCAGCCTGCGGCCAGCGCCGGGGCGATCTTCCAGGTGGACAGCATGAAGGGCGTGTTCCAGGGCGTGATGACGCCCACCGGCCCGATGGGATGGCGGCTGGTCACGTTCAGGTGGTCTTTTGTGGGAAGGCTTTTCCCGTCGCGCGCGCCAGGCGCGAGGTCCGCGAAGAAGCGGAAGTTTCCCGCCCCGCGCAACGCGGCCTTGGACATGAAGCGCCAGGCCTGCCCGGTGTCCCAGCATTCGCAGAGCGCGATTTCCTCTGCCCGCGCCTCGATCAGATCGGCGATGCGGTGCAGGATCGCCTTGCGCCTGTCGCCGGGCAAGGCGGCCCAGGCCGGGAACGCGGCCTTCGCCGCCTTTGCCGCTGCGTCCACTGTCGCCTCGGTGCCAAGTGCCACGCGGGCGATCAGGCTTTCATCGACGGGGGAGCGGGACTCGAACCAGTCGTCCCCCGTGACATCCTTCCCGTCGATCAGGTTCAGGATGCCCGTGTCGCGGAACCGGGCCAGGTGGCCGTCAAGGTTCGCCAGATGGGTGGCAAGGTCGGTCACTGGGTTTCTCCCGGCAGGTAGCGGCGGATCGACGAGGTCTTGGGCGACAGCGCGGGGTCGATGTCGCGCATTTCGAAGGACAGCAGGAAGGACGAGGTTTCAAGGACCTTGGCGCAATAGGCCTGTGCCGCGGCGAAGATCTCCGCCGTTGCGCGGGCCTTGTCCTCGGCGCTGCGGCCGGCGCGCAGGCGCAGCGAGATGTCAAGGAAGGCATGCTCCGGGTTGCCGTCGGCGATCACCACATGGGTGCAGGCCGTGGCACGGACGCGGATCCCCGCCAGCGGCAGGATGCCGGTGGCAACCGCCGCATCGCGCAGCACCCGGCACAGCCCCGCGATGTCCAGGCGGTCTTCAAGGTTCGGGGAATAGTCGATCTGGATATGGGGCATCGGCCGGGGTCCTGCATATATTTGCTTTGTTAAGCAAATCGCGGATGAGAGTCAATCTGCAATGGACGTTCCTCGCTCAGGTGTCGGCGCGGCACCGGGTTTGCTGCCAGGCTTTGGGGGCAGTCGATGGTGGGGCACGGCCGCTCTGCCCATCGCGATGACAGCGGGCATGGCGGCGAAAGCCTGGCCACGGGGTTTTCGCCGCGGCGGACCGGAATGTCGATCTGTCCGATGCCGGGCGGCCGAGACTTCGGCCCGATCCCTGACCGGCTTGGTCCGCACCGGATGACCAAGGCCTGTCCTTTCCTCCGGCGGCTCCATTCGGTGGACGAGGGCGTCCTGCGCGCGCCGATCCTGGCGGGGCTGGAGGATCCGGGCCGACAAGGGCAGATCCACCCGCTCTGGGCGGGCCATGGGCCGAGACGGTCGGCGATGACGGCTCTGACAGCCGCCGCAAGGCCGGGGTGGCCCGCCACGATCGGCAGGACGGCGCGAAGGCGCCGACCCTTGCGCATGGGCGCATTCGTGGCCGGACGACAGCGCGTGACCAGGCCGTTCCGGTCCGACAGAGGATGATCCGGATCGGGTGATCGGTCCGCAAACTGGACAAATCCGGGGGCTTGTGACAGGGAAGGGCGGTTCAAGGAGCCGCAGATGACCGTCACCACCCGCTTTGCCCCCTCGCCCACCGGCTGGATCCATGTGGGCAACCTCCGCACCGCGCTGATGAACTGGCTGATCGCGCGGCAGAACGGCGGAACCTTCATCCTGCGGCTGGACGATACCGACCAGGAACGCTCGAAGCAGGAATACATCGACGGGCTGATGGAGGATCTGACCTGGCTGGGTCTGACCTGGGACCGGGTCGAGCAGCAGTCGAAACGCCTGGCGCGCTATGCCGAAGCGGCCGAGCAGCTGAAGGCAGCGGGGCGGTTCTACGAATGTTTCGAGACCCCGGTCGAGCTGGACCTGAAGCGGAAGAAGCAGCTGAACATGGGGAAACCGCCGGTCTATGACCGCGCGGCGCTGGCGCTGACCGAGGCGCAGAAGGCCGCCTATCGTGCCGAGGGGCGGCAGGGCTACTGGCGCTTCAAGCTGGATCAGGAACGGATCGAATGGGACGACCGGATCATCGGCAGGGTCTCGATCGACGCGGCCTCGGTCAGCGACCCGGTGCTGATCCGGGCGGACGGGCAGGTGCTGTATACCTTCGCCTCGTCGGTGGATGACGTGGACATGGGGGTCACCCATATCGTGCGCGGCGCGGACCATGTGACGAACACCGCGACGCAGATCCAGATCATGCAGGCCCTGGGGGGCACGCCCCCGACCTTCGCGCACCACAGCCTTCTGACCGGCCCTCAGGGCGAGGAACTGTCCAAGCGTCTGGGCGTCCTGTCGCTGCGCGACCTGCGGGCGCGGGGGGTGGAGCCGATGGCGCTGTTGTCCCTGATGGCGCGGCTGGGGTCGTCTAAGCCGGTGGAACTGGCTGCGTCCATGGAGGACCTGATTGCCGGGTTCGATGTCGGCTCCTTCGGCACCGCCCCCACGAAATTCGACGCCGAGGACCTGTTCCCGCTGACCCGCCATCATGTCCAGTCGCTGCCCTTCGCGGCGGTGCGGGACCGGGTGCTGGCGCTGGGCGTGCCGGAGGCCGAGGCCGAAGCCTTCTGGAATGTGGTAAAGGGCAACATCACGATCCTGGACGATCTGCGCGAGTGGTGGACGCTGTTCCGCGACGGGGCGGAGCCGGTGGTGGATGAGGCGGACCGCGACTTTGTCCGGCAGGCCATGGCGATGCTGCCGCCGAAGCCATGGACCCAAGCGACCTGGGGCGAGTGGACGGCCGCTGTGAAGGAGGCGACGGGGCGCAAGGGCAGGGACCTGTTCCGCCCCCTCCGCCGGGCGCTGACCGGGCGGGATGCGGGCCCGGAGATGGCGGATGTGATGCCGCTTCTGCGCAAGGTGCCGGGCGTCTGAGTCCCTGGGGTGGCCCCGGGGGCTTCGCGCCCCCGGACCCCCGCGGGATATTTGTGGACAGATGAAGGGCTGGACCTGGGCTTCCCGGTCGGGTCAGGAGAGAAACATGGCCGGATCGGGCGCGCAGGCGAAGTTTGTCGAGGGAAGCCTCTTCCGGCATGTTTCGGTGATGGCGCTAACCTCGTCGGTCGGGCTGATGGCGGTCTTTGTCGTCGATCTGATCAACATGGTCTACATCGCGCTTCTGGGTCAGGCCGAGCTTGCGGCGGCGATCGGCTTTGCCGGGGCGATCCTGTTCTTCACCACCAGTTTCGGGATCGGCATGTCGATTGCCGTGGGCGCGCTGGTGGCGCGGGCGCTGGGCGCGCGCGATCCGGCGCAGGCGCGGGCACGGGCGACGACGGGGCTGATCCTGGGCCTTCTCTTCGGCGCGGTCTTTGCCGCCGCGGTCTGGCTGGCGCTGGGGCCGCTGGTCGGGCTGCTGGGGGCGACGGGGCGGACGGCGGACCTGGCGGTGCATTTCCTGGCGATCGTGGTGCCCTCGCTGCCGCTGCTGATGATCGGCATGATCGGCGGGGCGATCCTGCGCAGCCATGGCGATGCGCGGGCGGCGATGATGGCCACGGTCTGGGGCGCGCTGGCGACGGCGGTGCTGGATCCGATCCTGATCTTCGGTCTGGGCTGGGAACTGACCGGGGCCGCTCTGGGCAGCGTAGCCGCGCGGGTGGTGATCGCGGTCATGGCGCTGCGGCCGATCACGGCGAAATACGGCGGGTTCGACCGGCCGACGCCGGCGCAGGTGGTGGCGGACATGGGGCCGGTCTGGGCGATTGCCGTGCCGGCCATCCTGACCCAGGTGGCAACGCCCATCGGCCAGGCCTTCGTCACGCGGGCGACGAGCGCCTATGGCGAGGCGGCGGTGGCGGGCATGGCGATCGCCGGGCGGCTGACTCCGGTTGCCTTCGGCGTGATCTTCGCGCTGTCCGGTGCCATCGGACCGATCATCGGGCAGAACTTCGGTGCCGGGCGCATGGACCGGGTGCGGCGGGCGTTCCGGGACGGGCTGATCTTCACGGCGCTGGTGATTCTGGTCGTCTCGGCCCTGCTTTTCGTCCTGAGGGCCCCGATTGCCGATGCCTTCCGGGCCGAAGGGCTGACGCGGGATCTGGTCTATCTCTTCTGCGGACCGCTGGCGCTGCTGTGGTTCTTCAACGGGATGATCTTCGTCGGCAATGCCGTCTGCAACAACCTTGGCCGGCCCTTCTGGTCAACGGTGGTGAACTGGGGGCGGCATACGCTGGGGACGATTCCGCTGGCGCTCTGGCTGGGCCAGTACTGGGGCGCGCAGGGGGTGCTGGTCGGGCAGGCCATCGGCGGCGTCATCTTCGGTCTTCTTGCAGCCTGGCTGGCCCTGGTGGCGATCCGGGCACCGGCGCTTCCCGCTGCGTCGCGCGCGGTCCCGCCTGTGCCCGAGGCCGAACCGATCGCCAGCCCCGGCGGACGGCGGGCCTGACCCGGGCAGCAAGGCCGAAGCCGTTCGCGGCGGGTACCGATCCGCCGTGTTCTGCCGGGAAGGTTCCGGAGGGATCGCAGGGCAAGCCTTGCCGACTACAGCCATGCCCCGCCAGGGGTGGCCGGCAGCGGCGCCGATGCCGGACGTGCCGATGGCAACGGTCTCATCTGCGCTCTGGCCGGGGCCGACAGCCTGTTGCGCCGCAGGCACCCTGCTGCGCGGATCGGCGGGAGGGTGAGGGGCAGCTTTCCGGGCTCGGCGGGTGATGACCTCATCCACGGGGGCTCGGGCAACGACAGTTCCCGTCAGAGAGGGCCGGGACATCCCGGGCCTTTGGGCCTGCGGCCGGTTGTGGATGCAGACCACCTGAACCAGGCCGACCGGGGACCGGGGCATGCGCCCTTCCAAGGCCGGAAAGGCGCCCTCTCCGGGACCATGGCCTGCCTCGAAATCGGGCGGATCCGTCCGGGCCAGGGTGGGTGGACAGCCTGCACCCGGGCGATCCTGTCCTGACGCCCTGCGCCGGTCCGCAGCCCGTCCGCCGGACGAAGGCCGGCCGGCCGGCCCGAACCGCGGCCCGAACCGCGGCGCGACGGGCGGCTGCGGCTCGGCCCCGGGCCGGAGGTGTCGGCAGCCAGTCCCGTGCCGCGCCTGACGCGGAAGGCCACGAGACCCGGGCTCTGCCGGGATCCCGAGCCCCACGGGCGGCGCCCGCTGACGGCATACCATCGTATCCCGGTTTTCACTTGCCCGTCCGGCAGGCTTTGCGCTAGTCAAAGGATGTCAGTTTCGGGAGAATCCGGCGGGCCCGCACGGGCCCAATGGTGCCGAAGGAGCAACCGCCCCGGTAAACTCTCAGGCGCAAGGACCGTTGCTGACGACAGACTCTGGAGAGTGCCCGGGCCGTCCCGGGACGCCGAAGGGATAACGATCTCAGGCGCACGCGACGTGCAGGGACAGAGGGGGCATCGAGAGGCGGGGATTGGCCCGCCTGACGGTGCCGGTGCGTTTTCCGGCCAGGGATGGAGGCGGCGATGGCCGATCTGGAGGAGCCGGAAATTCTGCGCCTGGGGCTGGAGCCCCTGCATGAAGAGCTGGGCGGCAGGATGGTGCCCTTCGCGGGCTACCGGATGCCGGTGCAATACGCCGATGGCGTGCTGAAGGAACATCTGCACACCCGCGCGGCGGCGGGGCTGTTCGACGTCAGCCACATGGGGCAGGTGATCCTGCGGCCGAAGGGGTCGATGGAGGACCTGAAGCTTGCCTTCGAGGCGCTGATGCCGGTGGATGTGCTGGGTCTGGCCGAGGGGCGGCAGCGCTATGGTCTGTTCACCAACGATGCGGGCGGGATCCTGGATGACCTGATGTTCGCCAACCGGGGCGATCATCTGTATGTGGTGGTGAACGCGGCCTGCAAGGCGGCGGACATCGCGCATATGGTGGCAGGGATGCCGGGGGCAGCTGTCGAACCCGTGACCGACCGTGCGCTGCTGGCGCTTCAGGGGCCGGGGGCCGAGGCGGCGCTGGAGGCCCTGGTGCCGGGGGTCGCCGCGCTGCGGTTCATGGATCACCGGGTGATCGGCGACATCTGGGTCAGCCGGTCGGGCTATACCGGCGAGGACGGGTTCGAGGTCTCGGTCCCCGAGGCAGAGGCGGAGGGCTTTGCGCGGCGTCTGCTGGCGCAGCCCGGCGTGGCGCCGATCGGGCTGGGCGCGCGCGACAGCCTGCGGCTTGAGGCGGGGCTGTGCCTTTACGGCCATGACATCGACACCACCACCAGCCCGGTCGAGGCGAACCTCGCCTGGGCGATCCAGAAGGCCCGCCGGGCGGGTGGCGCGCGCGCGGGCGGCTTTCCCGGTGCCGCGCGGATCCTGCGCGAACTGGCCGAGGGGCCGGAGCGGCTGCGCGTCGGCCTGCGCCCCGAGGGTCGAGCGCCGATGCGCGAGGGGGTGGAGCTTTTCGCCCCGGACGGGACGCCGGTCGGACAGGTGACCTCGGGCGGGTTCGGGCCTTCGGTCAACGCACCGATTTCCATGGGTTACGTTGCCCGCGCCCATGCTAGCATCGGCACGCAACTGATGGGAGAGGTGCGCGGCAAGCGTCTGCCCGTTACAGTGACCGCGATGCCCTTCCAACCGACAACCTACAAGCGCTGAGGACGATCATGAAATACACCAAGGAACACGAATGGCTGCGCGTCGAGGGGGACCTCGTGGTCGTCGGCATCACCGAACACGCCGCGACCCAGTTGGGCGATGTGGTCTTCGTGGAACTGCCCGAGACCGAGACCATGGTGACCGAGGGCGACGAGGTCTGCGTGATCGAAAGCGTGAAGGCGGCCTCGGACATCCTGGCGCCCGTCGACGGCGAGATCGTCGCGGTGAACACCAAGCTGGTGGACAATCCCGGCCTGGTGAACGAGGACCCGACCGGGGCCGCCTGGTTCTTCAAGATGCGCGTCGATGACCTGAGCGTGCTCGACGATTTCATGGACGAGGACGAATATCAGGAGCTGATCGGCTGATCCCTCGCGCCCGGTTCCGCGCCGGGCAAAACTTTTCGAAAAGTTTTGCAAATTCCTTCGAAGGAATTTGTCCGCCCCATTCCAGAGGCCAGTGCCATGACCTTCACGCCCACCGACTACAACCCCTACGACTTCGCCAACCGCCGCCACATCGGCCCCTCTCCGGTGGAGATGGAGGAGATGCTGGCCGCCGTCGGTGCGCGGACCTTGGACGAGCTGATCGACCAGACCGTACCGCCGTCGATCCGCCAGTCGCAGCCGCTGAGCTGGGCGCCCCTGGCCGAGCATGAGCTCTTGGCGAAGATGAAGGAGGTGGGCGCGAAGAACCGGGTGATGACCAGCCTCATCGGGCAGGGCTATTACGGCACGGTGACGCCTCCGGCGATCCAGCGCAACATCCTGGAGAACCCGGCCTGGTACACGGCCTACACGCCCTATCAGCCCGAGATCGCGCAAGGCAGGCTGGAGGCTCTGCTGAACTTCCAGACCATGGTCTGCGACCTGACGGGGCTGGACGTGGCGAACGCAAGCCTTCTGGACGAGGCGACGGCGGCGGCCGAAGCGATGACCATGGCCGAGCGCGTGGCGAAATCGAAGGCGCGGGCCTTCTTCGTGGACCGGTTCTGCCATCCCCAGACCATTGCCGTCATCAAGACCCGCGCGCTGCCTCTGGGCATCGAGATCATCGAGGATGACGTGCGCAAGCTGGACCCGTCGCAGGTGTTCGGCGCGATCTTCCAGTATCCGTCCAGCTACGGCCATGTGATCGACTTCACCCAGCGGATTGCCTCCCTGCATGCCGCCGGGGCCATCGCGATCATGGCGACGGACCTCCTGGCGCTGTGCCTGTTGAAGGAACCCGGCGCGATGGGGGCGGATATCGCGGTGGGTTCGGCGCAGCGCTTCGGGGTGCCGATGGGCTTTGGCGGCCCGCATGCGGCCTTCATGGCGGTGAGGGATGCCTACAAGCGGCAGATGCCGGGGCGGATCGTGGGGGTCAGCATCGACGCGCAGGGAAACAAGGCCTATCGGCTGTCCTTGCAGACCCGCGAGCAGCATATCCGGCGTGAGAAGGCCACCAGTAACGTCTGCACGGCGCAGGCGCTGCTGGCCGTCATGGCCTCGATGTATGCCGTCTTCCATGGCCCAAAGGGCCTGCGCGCGATC
This sequence comes from Rhodobacter calidifons, assembly GCF_011174775.1. GTDB lineage: Bacteria > Pseudomonadota > Alphaproteobacteria > Rhodobacterales > Rhodobacteraceae > Tabrizicola > Tabrizicola calidifons. Next base: position 32,066 of record NZ_JAANHS010000012.1, on the reverse strand, counting down.
GCCGAACGGGTGCATTTCCTGACCCAGCGCCTTGCGCGCGCCTTGAAGGCGGCGGGCGCGGTGGTCGCGCCACGCGCCTTCTTCGACACGATCACGGTCGAGGTCGGCGTGGGTCAGGCCGGCATCCTGGCTGCGGCGCGGAACGAGGGCCTGAACTTCCGCAAGATCGGCAACAACCGCGTGGGCATCAGCCTGGACGAGACCACGGACGAGCGTGTGCTCATCAAGGTCCTGCGGGCCTTCGGCATCGAGGGCGTTCCGCCGCACCGCGCGACGCTGGGCTTCCCCGAAGAGATGCTGCGGACGACCGACTACCTGACGCACCCGGTCTTTCACATGAACCGGGCGGAATCCGAGATGATGCGCTACATGCGCCGCCTGTCGGACCGCGACCTGGCGCTGGACCGGGCGATGATCCCGCTGGGGTCCTGCACGATGAAGCTGAACGCGGCGGCAGAGATGATGCCGATCACCTGGCCGGAGTTCGGCAGCCTGCATCCCTTTGCCCCGCGCGACCAGGCGGCGGGCTACATGGAGGCGATCAGCGACCTGTCGGCCAAGCTGTGCGAGATCACCGGCTATGACGCGATGTCGATGCAGCCCAACAGCGGCGCGCAGGGGGAATATGCGGGGCTCCTGACCATCCTTGCCTACCACCGCGCGCGCGGGGACCATCAGCGCAAGATCTGCCTGATCCCGACCTCGGCGCATGGCACCAACCCGGCCTCGGCGCAGATGGCGGGGATGGAGGTCGTGGTGGTGAAGGCCTCGGCCAACGGCGATGTGGATGTCGAGGACTTCCGGGCGAAGGCCGAGGCGGCGGGCGACAGGCTTGCGGCCTGCATGATCACCTATCCCTCGACGCATGGCGTCTTCGAGGAGACCGTGCGCGAGATCTGCCGGATCACGCACGACCACGGCGGGCAGGTCTATATCGACGGGGCGAACATGAACGCGCTGGTGGGCCTCGTGAAGCCGGGCGAGATCGGCGGCGACGTCAGCCACCTGAACCTGCACAAGACCTTTGCCATCCCGCATGGCGGCGGCGGTCCCGGCATGGGGCCGATCGGGGTCAAGGCGCATCTGGCCCCCTATCTGCCGGGGCACCCCGAGACGGACAACCCCGAAGGCGGCGGGCTGAAAAGCACCGATCAGGGGACGGTTTCGGCGGCGCCTTACGGGTCGGCGTCGATCCTTCTCATCTCCTGGGCCTATTGCCTGATGATGGGGGGCCCTGGCCTCACGCAGGCGACGCGGGTGGCGATCCTGAACGCCAACTACATCGCGGCGCGGCTTTCGGGGCACTATCCGATCCTGTTCATGGGCAACAAGGGGCGCGTGGCGCATGAGTGCATCCTGGACACCCGGCCCTTCGCCGACCATGGCGTCACGGTGGACGACATCGCCAAGCGCCTGATCGACAACGGGTTCCACGCGCCCACCATGTCCTGGCCGGTGGCGGGGACGCTGATGGTGGAGCCGACGGAATCCGAGACCAAGGCCGAGATCGACCGCTTCATCACCGCGCTGCTGTCGATCCGCGAGGAGATCCGGGCGGTGGAACGGGGCGAGATCGCGGCCGAGGACAGCCCTCTGCGCCACGCCCCGCACACGGTGGCGGCGCTTGTGGGCGACTGGGACCGGAAATACAGCCGCGAGACGGGCTGCTTCCCGCCGGGCTCGTTCCGGGTGGACAAATACTGGCCTCCGGTCGGCCGGGTGGACAATGTCTATGGCGACCGGAACCTTGTCTGCACCTGCCCGCCGGTCGAGGCCTATGCCGAAGCGGCGGAGTAGGAGCCGAAATCATCAAGCAAGGATCCTGACAGATTTCTTGCCCGAGAAATCTGGCCCTTGGGGCAGGCCAAGCGCCGGATCAGGGCTGCGGTTTCGGTGCAGGTGCACCCAGGGCACCGGAAGGCTGCGCGCCGATGCCGCTGGTGCGCGGCCCGCCCGGGTCGGGCAGACCGGGCAGACCCGTCATGCGAGGGTGAGGATCAGGCACCTTGCCCCCTGCACCGCCGTGCCGGGCAAGGCAGTCCTGCGCCTGCGCCAGTGCCGGGCCGATGCCGTCCACGTCGAAACCGTCGTCGATCCCCATGCCCAGGATCCGCAGGTAGCGGCCGCTGTTCAGGAAAGCGACCGTCGCCGCGATCCCGGTATAGGTGATGCCGGCATGGCTGTCGTCCCAGGCCTCGCCGCTGCCGATGGCGGGCAGGCCGGTCTCCATCATCACCCAAAGCTCGAAGGTCTGGCCGGGCTTGAAGGTCACGCCGGGCCGCGACATCAGGATCGACAGGGTGTCGTCGGGAAAAAGCCCCAGCCACAGCGTCTGGCCGTCCAGGTAACTGACCGTGGCGTAGCAGTAGGCAAAGCGGCCCGCGGCATCGGTGTAGGCGCCGCCGATCCAGTTGCCCGCCTCGAACGCCGAGCCGGGAATTTCCCGGACCTCGGCCAGCGCCGGAGACAGCAGGAACGCGACGGCCAGAAGGGCAGAGGGGGCAAGGTGCATGGGGCGGTCCCGGGGCGCCGGGATGGTCGGCAGACCGGCGACATACCGGGCAGATTGGCAGTCGGGCGCCACTGGTGCAAGACGGGCTTTCCGCAGCGAAAGCAGGGCATTGACCAGGTCCTTTCCCCCGGGCTAGCCCTGCCGGGTGATGACCGCGCCCAAGCCCTCATTCCTGAACGGACTGGCCGCCAGCCTGCCGATCGTCATGGGCTATCTGCCCATCGCCTTTTCCTTCGGCGTCGCCGCCACCCGCGCAGGCTTCAGCGCGACCGAGGCCTTCGCCCTGTCGATGATCATCTACGCCGGGGCCTCGCAGTTCCTGGCGCTGGCGCTTCTCTCCTCGGGCGCGCCGGTCCTGATCTCGGCCTTCACGCTGATCGCGATGAACCTGCGGCATGTCCTTTACGGCCCGGCCCTGATGCGCGAGGCGGGGGACCAGGCCAGCACCCGCCACGCCTGGGCCTGGGCCTGGGGCCTGACGGACGAAGTCTTTGGCCAGGCGCTGGGGTCGCTGGCGCGCGGGCAGCGGTTTTCGGAAAGCTACATGTTCGGCCTGGGCCTCGGCGCCTATGCGGCCTGGGTTCTGGGCACCGTCGCCGGGGCGCTGGCGGGGGGCGGCGCGCTGGAGGCCTGGCCTGCCGTCAGCGCCGGGCTTGGCTTCATGCTGCCCGCGCTGTTTCTGGCGCTTCTGCTGTCGATCCTGAGCCGCCGCCAGCTGCCGGTGATCGCGGTGGCGGGTCTGGGGACGGTGGCGGGGACGCTGACGCTCGGCGCGACGAGCGGCATCCTGCTGGGGATGCTGGCCGGGGCGCTGGCCGGGATGGCGCGGCGATGAACGGGGACCTTCTGACCGTCGCCCTGCTGGCCGGGGCCGCGAACTGGGTCTTCCGGGCCCTGCCGGTCATCACCCGCAGCGACCGGATGGCCCCGGGCGGCTGGCTGGAGCGGTTCCTGTCTGCCACCGGCCCCGCCGCCATCGCCACGCTGTTCGTCGCGGCGATCCTGCCCGCGCTGACCCCGGACCTTCGCGCTCTGCTGCCGGTGATCGCGGGGACGCTGGCGGTGCTGGGGGTCCATGCCGCCCGGCGCTCGGTGGTGGGGGCGACGCTGGCCGGGGCGCTGGTGCACGGGCTGGCGGTCTGGCTCTTGGGCTGACGGAAGGCTTGCGCCGGTGCGCGGCATGGGCGACGATGCGTGCAGGAAGGAAGGCCCGCCATGCTGGAAATCAGCCCCCGGAAAGTCGTGCATGTGATCTATCTGGCGCGGGAAGCCGATGTCGGTTCGGCGGAACTGCATGCCTTCATCGACGCCCTGAACGACGACGAGAAGGCGCAGCTGACCGCTGTCGCCTGGGTCGGTCGCGGTGCCTTCGAGCCCGAGGATTTCGATGAGGCCGTCGCCACCGCCCTGGCCGAGGCGACCACGCCCACGGCCGATTACCTGATGGGGATGCCGCATCTGGCCGAGAACCTCGAGGCCGGTCTGGACGCGCTGGGGATCGACGTGGCGGGCGAGGAAGAGGATTTTCTCTGACACCCTTGCGAAAACGGCTACGACTTCACATCTTCAAAGCAAACGATATGTGAGGAGCCAGATGCCCGTTGCCGATGCCCTGAAACTGACCTGCGCCGCCTGCGGCCAGACCAACCGCGTCCCCGCGTCCCGGCTGTCCGACGCCCCGAAATGCGGGGTCTGCGGCAGCGTTCTTCTGGATGGCAAGGTCGCCGAACTTGACGCCGCCACCCATGACAAGGTGACGCGCGGCGACAGCCTGCCTGTCCTGATCGACTACTGGGCGCCCTGGTGCGGGCCCTGCCGGATGATGGCGCCGGAGTTCGCCAAGGCCGCCCAGACCCTGGCGACCGAGGCCCGGCTGATGAAGCTGAACACCGAGGATCATCCGCAGATCTCGGCCCGCGCCGGGATCCGGGGCATCCCCGCGCTGATCCTCTACCGGGGCGGCCGCGAGATCGCCCGTCTGGCCGGAGCGCGCCCCGCGGACGACATCGTCGCCTTCGTCCGCCAGCACGCCCGCTGACGCCGCCCGCTGACGCCGCCCGCTGACGCCGCCCGCTGACGCCGCTTGACTCCCCTGCGGATTTCGGATGAATACGGCGTCGCGGATGGGGCAGTAGCTCAGTTGGGAGAGCGTATCGTTCGCAATGATAAGGTCAGGGGTTCGATCCCCCTCTGCTCCACCAATCTCTTCCCCTTTCACGATGGATCAGGCGCTGCTGCGGGCCGTCGGCGCCCTGTTCTGATCGCGCCGGTCCGGCGCAAGGGCCGGCAGGCAAGGCCAGGCCTGCGCGACAGCCTTTGCCGAAGCCGAACGACGCCGGCGCCGCAGGGACGGCTCCTGTTGCGAATCTTTAACCGAATTCGCACATCCCTGTCATAACGCCGCGCCAGCATCCCCGCGTCACTGACGCAGGATGCCCCGAAATGACCACACGACCGATCCTTGGTGCCGCGCTCTGCCGCGACAGCCTTGCCGCCCACCGCGACTGGCTGCTGGAAGCCCCCCGCGACCTGGAATTGCAGCACTTCGTCGATGCGCCGGTGCTGGACGGCGACTGGTCGGGCCTCGCGGACGAGGTGAACCGGCTGCTTGACGGCCATCAGGGCCGCCGGGGGATTCACGGGCCGTTCTGGGGTTTCACCATCGCCTCCTACGACCCCGAGGTGCGCCGGATCGTGGCCCGCCGCATGGACCAGGCGCTGGATGTCTGCGCGGCGGTGAAGGGCACGCATGTCGTGATCCACTCGCCCTTCACCACCTGGGGTTACAACCACCGCGGCCTCTATCCCACCGACACCGCCCGGCTGCTGGAGGCCACCCGCGACACGCTGGGCGCCGCGCTGAGCCGGGCCAGCGACATGGGCGTGACCTTCGTGCTGGAGAACATCGAGGACGTGGAACCCTCGGACCGCGCCATGCTGTGCGCGGAACTCGGCTGGCAGGCGCTGGAGCTGTCGGTGGACACCGGGCATGCGCATTACGCCCATGTCTCGACCGGCGCGCCGCCGGTGGATTTCTACATCCGCGCCGCAGCGGGCCGGCTGGGCCATGTCCATCTTCAGGACGCCGACGGCTTTGCCGACCGGCACTGGCAGATCGGGCATGGCACGATCCTGTGGCCGTCCGTCTTTGCGGCGCTGGCCCAGGCGCGGGCGGCGGGCGCCAATCCGCGGCTGATCCTCGAACTGCGCGACAAGGCCGGGGTGGTCCCCTCGGCGCAGTATCTCAAGGCGATGGGGCTGGCGGAATGAGCCCGCTGAAATTCGTCATCCTGTCGGACCTGCACCTCGGCCCGCCCGGCGTGCCGGTCAACGGGCTGGACACCGGCCAGCGCACGCGCGAGGCGCTGGACGCGATCCTGCGCGACCATGCCGATGCGGCCTTCGTCCTGCTGGCGGGGGATCTGGCCGACCGGGGCGAGGCGGCGGCCTATCGCCACCTGCACGACCTGATCGCCGACCTGCCGATGCCGGTCTATCTGACCCTCGGCAATCACGACGATCGCGCGGCCTTCCTGTCGGTCTTCGGGACGGCGCTTGACGATCCCTTGGGCCGGGTCTCCACCGCCTTCGACGCGGCCGGACACCGGATCATCCTTCTGGACACCACCGAGCCCGGCCTCGTCGGCGGGCGGCTCTGCCAGGGCCGGCTCGACTGGCTGGCCGCCCGGCTGGACGAGGCCGAGGACCGCCCGGTGATCGTGGTGCAGCACCACCATGCCAATCCGCTGTTCCTGCCGGTCGATGCGATCATCCTGGAAAACGCTGCCGCCTATGTCGAGGTGCTGAACCGCCACCCCGAGGTGCGCCAGGTGATCGCGGGGCACGTCCACCTGCCGACTTCGGCGGTCTGGAAGGGCCTGCCGATGACCACGCTTGCCGGTTCGCACTATTCCGTCACGCCGCATGTGCCGGGCGTGCCGGGCCGTCAGCGCCAGCTGGAAGGCCCGGCGCAGATGGCGGTCGTGCTTCTGCATCCCGAAGGCGTCACCGTGCATTTCCAGGATCACGGCGAACGCCACCTGACCCTGGCGCCGGGCCTGTTCCACTAGGCCCCCCGGCGCCGCCAAGCCTGCGATCTTGAGTCCGCCGGTCCTTCCGGCGGGTAGGAAAGATTTCGCTTAAGGTATTGATATGTCGTATGATTTTTGACGATCTGTCGTCAATCTGTCATCGAATCCCCGCATAAGGGCGCCGCGATCCAACCTTCCAGAATGGAGACAGGGACGATGACCCAAAAACTTGCGACCGCCACGCTTCTGGCGCTTGCCGCCACGGCCGGCACCGCTTCGGCCGAGCGTGCGAAATTCGAATACTGGTACGGTCTGACCGGCGATCTCGGCGCCGTGGTGGCCGAGACCTGCAACCGCTTCAACGCATCCCAGGACAAGTTCGAGGCCGTCTGCGTCGGTCAGGACGGCTATGAAAAGGCCGTGCAGAACACCATCGCCGCTTTCCGTGCGGGCAAGCATCCGACGCTGTTGCAATCTTTCGATGCCGGCACCGCCGACCTGATGCTGTCGGGCGAGTTCTACCCGGTCACCAAGCTGATGGCCGACACCGGCGTCACCATCGACTGGGCCGACTATTTCCCCGGCATCGCCAACTACTACTCGTCGAAGTCGGGCGAGTTCTTCTCGATGCCCTGGAACTCCTCGACCCCGGTCTACTACTGGAACAAGGACCTTTTCGCCAAGGCCGGCCTGACCGAAGCGCCGATCACCTGGGAAGGCATGGAAGCGGCCTTCAAGGCGCTGAAGACCGCGGGTGTCGATTGCCCCTACGCCTATGCGCCCTCGTCCTGGATCGACCTGGAACAGTTCTCGATGGCGCACGGCGTGCCGGTTGCCTCGAAAAACAACGGCTATGACGGGCTGGACAGCGAACTGCTGTTCAACACCACCCTGCACGTCAAGCACATGGAAAACATCAAGCGTTGGCTGGACGAAGGCCTGGCGCAACTGCGCACCCCGGCCGCTGGCAAATCCTCGCGCGACAGCTTTGTCGAAGGCGAATGCGCGGTGTTCTTCTCGTCCATCGCCGACCACAACACCATCCACAAGCTGACCCCGGCCTTCGCCTGGGACGTGCAGATCATCCCGACCTATGAAGGGGTGGAGCGCAAGAACACCGTCGTCGGCGGCGCCTCGCTGTGGGTGTTGTCGGGCAAGACCGAGGATGAATACAAGGCCGCGGCGGCCTATCTGGCCTTCCTCGCCACCAAGCCGGAACAACAGTTCCTGCTGGAAAACTCGGGCTACATCCCGGTGACCAAATCGACCTACGAGGCGCTCAAGGCCGAAGGTTTCTACGCCAAGGAGCCCTACATCAACCGCGACATCGCGATGAAGTCGCTGACCTGGACCGAGCCGACGCCGCTGACCCGCGGTATCCGTCTGGGCAGCTTCATCCAGATCCGCTCCGAATGGACCTCCGAGGTCGAGGCCGCCCTGGCCGGGCAGAAGACGATGAAGGAGGCGCTCGACACCGCCGTTGCCCGTGGCAACGACCATCTGAAGCGCTTTGCCCAGACCTACGCGGGCAAGTCCTTCCCGTAATCCGCAAGTCCTGCCGAACGCTCGGGCGCGGCGGCAATCTGCCGCGCCCCTCCTGTCCGACCCGAGGTCCCGATGCGCCGCGCCCACTTCAAGTTCAGCTGGATCGTGCCCCTGCTGCTGGCCCCCCAGCTTCTGGTGATCTTCACCTTCTTCTACTGGCCCTCGGCGCAGGCGCTGTACTGGGCCTTCACTCTGGAACAGCCCTGGGGCGGCGGCAATACCTGGGTCGGCTGGGACAATTTCCGCAAGGTGCTGTCTGATCCGTACTACTGGGGTTCGGTCCGGGTCTCGGTGATCTATGCACTGGCGACCACGGTCCTGGCGATGGGCATGGCGCTGACGCTGGCGCTGTTCGTGGACCGGCAGCTTGCGGGCTACCGGGTCTGGCGGGTGGGCATCATCTGGCCCTATGCGGTGGCCGCCCCCGCCGTGGGCCTGGCCTTCCAGTTCGTCTTCAACCCCGGGGCGGGGATCTTCAGCTACATCAACACCGTCTCGCCCGGCTGGTGGGACCTGTCGAAATATCCCTGGCAGGCGGTGACGGCCATCGTGATCGCGGGCGCCTGGAAGCAGGTGGCCTACAGCTTCATCTTCTTCCTGGCCGCCCTGCAATCCATCCCCCGCAGCCTGACCGAGGCCGCCGCGATGGACGGCGCCCGGCCCCTGCGCCGGATGCTGGACCTGCAACTGCCGCTGCTGACGCCGACCTTCTTCTTCCTTCTGGTCATCAACATCACCGACAGCTTCACCGACAGTTTCGGCATCGTCGACACGCTGACCGGCGGCGGGCCGTTCCGGGCCACGGACCTGATGGTCTACAAGATCTATTCCGACGGCTTCCGCGGCTTGGACTATTCCGGGGCCGCCGCGCAATCCATCATCCTGATGGGCCTCGTCATGGCGCTGACCTTCATCCAGTTCCGCTACATCGAGCGGCGCGTGCACTACACCTGAGGGCACCCCATGATCGAACGCACCCCCATCCTGAACCTGATGACGCATCTGATCCTGGCCTCCGGCCTGGTCATCATCCTGCTGCCGGTCTGGCTGGCCATCGTCGCCTCGACCCTGACCCTGCAAGAGGTGAACAGCGCGCCGGTGGAACTCTGGCCCGGCGACCAGTTCTGGCCCAACCTGAAGGAAGCCTGGGCGCAGTCGGACTTCGGGCCGAAATTCGTCAACAGCTTCATCGTCGCGGTGGGCGTCGTGGTCGGCAAGGTGACGCTGGCCTGCATCACCGCCTTCGCGCTGGTGTTCTTCAACTTCCGCGGCCGGATGCTGATCTTCTGGGCGATCTTCATCACCCTGATGCTGCCGCTGGAGGTCCGCATCGTCCCCACCTACGCCGTCGCCGCCAACGCCCTGTCGCCCTTCCAGACGATCATGGACTGGACCGGCATCTCCTGGCTGCTGAACAGGCTTTCGGGGGTGGAGGTCAGCCTGCAATGGAACCTCCTGAACTCCTACACCGGGCTGATCCTGCCGCTGGTCGCCACCGCCACGGGCACCTTCCTCTACCGCCAGTTCTTCCTGACCATCCCCGACGAACTGGTCGAGGCCGCGCGGATGGACGGGGCCGGGCCGCTCCGGTTCCTCTGGGACGTGCTGATCCCGCTGTCCAAGACCAACATCGCGGCCCTGGCCACGATCATGTTCGTCTATGCCTGGAACCAGTATCTCTGGCCGCTTCTGGTCATCACCGACCGGGCGAACTACGGCGTGGTGGTGGTGCAGCTTTCCGACCTCGTGCCCGACCAGCTGACCACGGGCGGCGGCACGCCCACCTGGCACCTGGCGATGGCCGCGACCCTGGTCGTCATGCTGCCGCCCATCGCCGTGGTCATCTTCATGCAGCGCTGGTTCGTGCGCGGCCTCATCAACACCGACAAATAGGGGCACCCCATGGCCGAGATCGCCATCCGCAACGTCGCCAAGACCTATGGCAAGACCACGATCATGGAAGGGGTCAATCTGACCATCCGCAACGGCGAGTTCGTCGTGATCCTCGGCCCCTCGGGCTGCGGCAAGTCCACCCTCCTGCGCCTGATCGCGGGACTGGAAGAGATCACGGCGGGCGAGATCGCCATTGCCGGCCAGGTGGTGAACGATCTGGAACCGCGCGAGCGCGGCTGCGCCATGGTGTTCCAGAACTATGCGCTTTACCCGCACATGACGGTGGCGGAAAACATCGGCTACGCGCTGAAGGTCGCGGGCGTGCCCAGGGCCGAACGGCAGGCCCGCGTGGCCGCCACGGCGACTTCGGTCGGGCTGTCGGATTTCCTCGACCGCAAGCCGGGGCAACTGTCCGGCGGCCAGCGCCAGCGCGTCGCCATGGCCCGCGCGATCATCCGCGAGCCGAAGGTGTTCCTCTTCGACGAACCGCTCTCCAACCTCGACGCCAAGCTGCGCGTCCAGATGCGCCACGAGATCCGCCGCATCCACACCCAGATCAAGGCGACCTCGGTCTTCGTCACCCATGACCAGCATGAAGGCATGACCCTGGCCGACCGGCTGGTGGTGATGAACAAGGGCACCATCGAACAGGTCGGCACCCCGGACGAGATCTACGACCGCCCCGCCAGCCTTTACGTCGCGGGCTTCATCGGCAGCCCGGCGATGAGCTTCCTGCCCGGCCGGGTCGATGCGGCCCGGCAGGCGCTGGTGCTGGATCAGGGCGCTGCGCTGCCCCTGCCGCGCGCTCTGGTGCAGGCGGCGGCCGGGCGTCTGGTCCAGGCGGGCCTGCGCCCCGAAACCCTGTCGCTGACGGCACCCGGCATGGGCCAGATCGACGCGCGAGTGGATTTCATCGAGGAACTGGGGGCCGAGCGTCTGTATCACCTGCTGGTCGAGGATCTGCCGCTGTCGGTCCTCAGCAGCGAAAAGCAGCGCCCCGCCGAAGGCTCGCCGATCGGCGTCGCCGTGCCGCTAGGTGCGGTGCACCTGTTCGATGCCGACACCGGCCGGCGGATCGAGCCGCAGGCGGCCGAGGCTTCGGTCAGAGCGATGGCATGACCGACGCCTGCAACGCGGCGGCGATGCTGGCCTATCTCACGGGTGCTGCCACCGGCGGCCCGGCGCCCTCTGCCGTAGGCCAGAAGTTCACCGCCTCGGGCGAGGTCCTGCCCTATGCGGGCAACACCTTCCTCTGTCACATTCCGCCGGGCCCCGCGCACGAGGCGCTGACCGCCACCGCCGCGCGCCTGCGCGCGGGCGCCCCGGCCGGGGCCTATGCCTACCTGCCGCCGGCCTCTTACCACATGACCGTGTTCGAAGGCGTGACCGACCGCGACCGGACCGGCGGGCGCTGGCCCGAGGGGCTCGATCCTGCCCTGCCGGTCGAGACCGTCACCCGGACCTTCCTGCCGCGCCTGGGCGGGCTGGACCTGCCCGGCGGCCTCCGCATCCGCCCGACCGGCATCTTCGCCGGGACGACCGTGCAGGTCGGCGGCGCGACCGAGGCGGAAGAGACGGCGCTGCGCGACGCCCGGCTTGCCTTGCGCGCGGCAACCGGCATCCGGCGCGCCGATTTTGCCGAGTATCGCTTTCACATCACGCTGGCCTATCTTCTGCGCTGGCTGACGCCGGACGAGGCCCGCGCCATGGCCGACCTGTCCGCAACTCTCGCCGCCGAGCTTGCCGCCCTTCAGCCCGAAATCGCGCTGGGCGGCATCGAGTTCTGCCGCTTTGCCGACATGCACGCCTTCCCGCTGATCGCGCGGCTGTCCTGACCTTCCGGAAGCCTATGACGCGACCTGAACCTCGGTCCCCCAGTCGATGCACTTGCGCATCAGCTCGTCGGGCAGGGGCTGGTCGGTGAACAGCGCGGTGATCTCGGCCAGCGAGGCCAGCCGGGCCGGGGCGGAACGGTCCAGCTTGGAATGGTCGGCCACCAGGAACACCTTGCGCGACTGCCGGATGATCGCCTTCGACACCCGCACTTCGGCAAGGTCGAAGTCCAGAAGATCGCCGTCCCGGTCCAGCGCCGAGGCGCCGATCACCGCATAATCCACCTTGAACTGCTCGAAGAACTGGGTGGTCAGCTCTCCGACCAGGCCGCCGTCCGTCCGGCGCAGCGCGCCGCCCGCCACCACGATCTCGCAGCCCGGGTTGGCGACCAGGGTGTTGGCGACATTCATGTTGTTGGTGATGACGGTGATGTTGCGGTGGCCCAGAAGCTCCCGCGCCACCGCCTCGGTCGTGGTGCCAAGGTTCAGGATCAGGCTGCAATTGTCCGGGATCGCGGCCGCGCAGGCCTTGGCGATGGCGGCCTTTGCGCCTTCGTTCATCTTGCGCCGCGCCTCATAGCCGATGTTGGCCACGCCGGTGCGCAGCATCGCCCCGCCATGAACCCGGTCCAGGTGCCCCGCATCGGCAAGGTCGGACAGGTCGCGGCGAATCGTTTGCAGCGTCACGTCGAACCGCTGCGCCAGGTCCTCGACCATCACCCGCCCCTCGGCGCGGGCCAGTTCCAGGATCTCGGTCTGCCGGAAATTCAGCGCCAAATCGGGTCCCTTCGCCTGCCGATTTCCGACTTCTGCCACGCGCGAACCGGCCTGTCAGCGATTTTCTGCATGGACGCGTCGGTTTTCGTTTGTTTGCGATTGCAGAATATTCTCCGTGCAATCGCAGAAATGACCCAAGGTCATTGCGCGCGGATGTTCGTTTCGCCAGAAAACGCGCCAAAACGAAAAAATCTCGTTGACGGCGGCGTTACAATCGGCGCAGCTATGCGTCGGGGGAGGAGCCCAGGTGACAGACGCAACGGCAGGGGTCGCAAGCGACCTTTTCATCATCGGCGGCGGGATCAACGGTTGCGGCATTGCCCGCGACGCGGTGGGCCGTGGACTGACGGTGACGCTGGCCGAACAGGGCGACCTGGCGCAGGGCACCTCTTCGGCCTCGACCAAGCTGTTCCACGGCGGGTTGCGCTATCTGGAATATTTCGAGTTCCGCCTGGTCCGCGAGGCGCTGGAGGAACGCGAAACCCTGCTGGTCGCCATGCCGCATATCTCCTGGCCCATGCGCTTCGTGCTGCCGCTGAGCCCCGAGATGCGGTTCGACACCGATACGCCCACGGCGCGGCTTCTGGCCTGGGTGATGCCCTGGGCAAAGGGCCGCCGGCCCGACTGGCTGATCCGGCTGGGCCTGTTCCTGTATGACACGATGGGCGGTCGGAAGATCCTGCCCGCGACGCGCACGCTGGACCTGACCCGGGATCCCGCGGGCAAGCCGCTGAAGCCGAAGTTCCGCAAGGCCTTCGAATATTCCGACTGCTGGGTCGAGGATTCGCGGCTGGTCGTGCTGAACGCACGCGACGCGGCGCAGCGGGGCGCGCGCATCCTGACCCGGACCCGCGTCGCATCCGCCGAACGCCGCGACGGTCTGTGGCATGTCACCACCGAAGGCCCCCACGGGACCGGACACCACCGCGCGCGCGCGCTGGTCAACGCGGGCGGCCCCTGGGTCGAGGAGGTGATCCGCAACGTCGCCCGCATCAATTCGTCCGAAGGGGTCCGGCTGGTGCGCGGGTCGCATATCGTGACGAAACGGCTTTTCGATCACGACCGCTGCTATTTCTTCCAGGGCTCTGACGGGCGGATCATCTTTGCCATTCCTTACGAGCAGGACTTCACCCTGATCGGCACCACCGACAAGGACCACACCGGCGCCCCCACCGAGGCCCATTGCACGGATGAGGAACGCGATTACCTTCTGGCCTTCGCCAGCCAGTATTTCGCGAAACCCGTCACCCGTGACGATGTGGTCTGGACCTATTCCGGCGTCCGGCCGCTGTATAACGACGGGGCCAAGTCGGCCACGGCGGCGACGCGGGATTATGTCCTGTCGCTCGACGAAAACGGCCCGCCGCTTCTGAACGTCTTTGGCGGCAAGATCACCACCTACCGCCGCCTTGCCGAATCGGCGCTGGCCAAACTCATACCCTTCTTCCCGCAGGCGAAACCCGCCTGGACGGCGCACGTGGCGCTTCCGGGCGGCGATTTCCCGCATGACGGGGTGGCGCGGCTGACGGCCGATCTCAAGGCCCGGCACCCGTTCCTCACCGATTACTGGGCCGCCCGTCTGGTCCGCGCCTATGGCACCGAGGCCGCGCAGATCCTCGGCAATGCCACCACAGCCGAGGCGCTGGGCCAGGACTTCGGCGCCACCCTGACCGAGGCCGAGGTGCGCTGGCTGATGACGCACGAATTTGCCGGTTCGGCGGCCGATGTGGTCTGGCGCCGGTCCAAGCTGGGGCTGCGGATGACGGCCAGCCAGATCGAAACACTCGACCGCTTCATGGCGGACGCGGCCCGGGCCGCGCGCCCGGCGGCGGAATAGGGGGACGGAATGACGCTGGAGCTTCAGGGGGTCTCACGCTCGGTCGGGGGGAAGATGCATATCCATCCCACCAGCCTGACCTTGCAGAACGGCACGATGAACGTGCTGCTTGGCCCCACCCTGTCGGGCAAGACCAGCCTGATGCGGCTGATGGCGGGGCTCGACAAGCCCACCACGGGGCGCATCCTATGGGAAGGTCAGGACGTGACCGGCGTCAGGGTGCAGGACCGCAAGGTGGCGATGGTCTACCAGCAGTTCATCAACTACCCCGGCCTCACGGTCTATGAGAACATCGCCTCGCCCCTGCGCCTGATGGGCAAGGCCAGCGCCGAGATCGACCGCGCCGTGCGCCAGACCGCCGAGATGCTGCGCCTGACCCCGATGCTGTCGCGCAAGCCGCTGGAGCTGTCGGGCGGCCAGCAGCAGCGCTGCGCCCTTGCGCGGGCTCTGGTCAAGGGCGCGGGGCTGGTGCTGCTGGACGAGCCGCTGGCGAACCTCGACTACAAGCTGCGCGAGGAATTGCGCGTGGAAATCCCCCGCATCTTCGAAGCCTCGGGCGCGATCTTCGTCTATGCCACCACCGAACCGGAAGAGGCGCTTCTCCTTGGCGGCAATACCGCGACGCTCTGGGAAGGCCGCGTCACCCAGTTCGGCCCGACGCCGCAGGTCTTTCGCCTGCCGCAGGATGCCACGACTGCCCGCGTCTTCAGCGATCCGCCGATGAACTTCGTCCCCTGCCGGAAAGAGGCACATCGCCTGACTTTCGGCGAGGAAGCCCATGCCCCCGCCGAAGGACCGACGCGCGACCTGCCCGACGGGACCTACACCGCCGGCTTCCGCGCGAACCACGTCACGCTGAACCGCCACTCCGGCGATGCGGTGGAATTCCGCTGCACCCTCGGCGCGACCGAGATCACCGGGTCGGAAACCTTTGTCCATCTGACCCACGGGCCGGACCGCTGGGTCGGGCTGATCCATGGCGTGCATCCGCTGACGGCGGGGACACAGACCTCGATCTTCGTCGATCCCGCGCACGTCTATCTTTTCGACCAGTCGGGCCGCCTTGCCGCGCCCGCCCCCTATGCGATGGCGGCCTGAGATGTCCCGGATCACGCTTTCCAAACTGGCTCACAGCTACCTGGCCAACCCGACCAGCGAGGCGGATTATGCGCTGAAGGAGATGGATCACGTCTGGGATGACGGCGGGGCCTATGCGCTGCTGGGTGCCTCGGGCTGCGGCAAGACCACGCTCTTGAACATCATCTCGGGGCTGGTGCGGCCCAGCCAGGGCCGGGTCCTGTTCGGCGACCGCGACGTGACCGACGCGCCGACGACAGAACGCAACATCGCCCAGGTGTTCCAGTTCCCGGTGGTCTACGACACGATGACGGTGCGCGACAACCTGGCCTTCCCCCTGCGCAACCGGGGGATGGATGCGGCCTATATCGCCCGCCGGGTGGACCAGGTCGCCAGGATGATCGGCATGGAGTCCGAGCTGAACCGCAAGGCCCGCGGCCTGACGGCAGATGCCAAGCAGAAGATTTCGCTGGGTCGCGGCATGGTGCGCGAGGACGTGAACGCGATCCTCTTCGACGAGCCGCTGACCGTGATCGACCCGCACATGAAATGGGAGCTGCGCACCCAGCTGAAGGCGCTGCACCGCGAGTTCGGCCACACGATGATCTACGTCACCCATGACCAGACCGAGGCGCTGACCTTCGCCGACAAGGTCGTCGTCATGCATGACGGCCGGGTGGTGCAGATGGGCACGCCGGAAGAGCTGTTCGAGACCCCGGCGCATACTTTCGTCGGCTATTTCATCGGCTCGCCGGGGATGAACCTGTTCGATGCCGAGATCGCGGGATCCGAGGCGCGCCTGCAAGGCGTGAAGGTCGCCCTGGGTGCGGCCTATGGGCCAACAACGGGCCGCACCCAGATCGGCATCCGCCCGGACTATGTGACGATCTCGGACGAGGGGTTGCCCGTGACCGTGAAACGGGTCGAGGACGTGGGCCGCCACCGCATCGTCCGGGCCGAGTTCGCGGGCCAGCCGCTGAACGCGATCATGCCGGAAGGAGTGAGCCTCCCGGCCGAGCCCCGCGTTACCTTCGCCGAGGGCAAGATCAACGTCTACGCAAACGACTGGCGCGTCGCGCCTGTGGGGGCCTGAGCCATGGAAAAGACCCAGAACAACAAGGCCTGGTTCCTGGTCCTTCCGGTCCTCGTGCTGGTGGCCTTCTCGGCCATCCTGCCGCTGATGACCGTGGTCAACTACGCCTTCAACGACACCTTCGGGAACAACCAGTTCTTCTGGGCCGGGATCGAATGGTTCGACGACATGATCCATTCCGAACGCCTGCGCGCGGCCCTGGGGCGGCAGGTCATCTTCTCGCTCATCATCCTGGCGATCGAGGTGCCGCTCGGCATCTTCATTGCGCTGAACATGCCGAAAAAGGGCTTCTGGGCCAGCTTCTGCCTTGTCCTGATGGCCTTGCCGCTCTTGATCCCCTTCAACGTCGTCGGCACGATCTGGCAGATCTTCGGCCGGGTGGACATCGGCCTGCTGGGCCATACCCTCGCCGCGATGGGGGTGGACTACAACTACACCAACGACCCGCTGGACGCCTGGATCACCGTCATCGTGATGGACGTCTGGCACTGGACCTCGCTGGTGGCGCTTCTTGCCTACGCGGGCCTCCAGTCGATCCCGCAGGCCTATTACCAGGCCGCCCGGATCGACCAGGCCACCCGCTGGTCCGTCTTCCGCTACATCGAACTGCCGAAGATGAAGGGCGTCCTCCTCATCGCCGTCCTTCTGCGCTTCATGGACAGCTTCATGATCTATACCGAGCCCTTCGTCGTCACCGGCGGCGGCCCAGGCAACTCCACCACCTTCCTGTCGATCGACCTTGCCAAAATGGCCACCGGCCAGTTCGACCTCGGCCCCGCCGCCGCCTTCTCGATCATGTACTTCCTGGTCATCCTGTTGATCTCATGGGTCTTCTACACCGTCATGACCAACCTCGACCGCGCCGAATCCGGGGAGGAGAACCGCTGATGCGCATCCGTCCGAACGCCGTCGTGATGACGATCTACCTCCTCTTCCTGCTCATCCCGATCTACTGGCTGATCGGCATGAGCCTGAAGACCAATACCGAGATCACGGGGGCCTTCACCCTCTGGCCGCAGGACCTGACCTTCCGCAACTACAGGGTCATCCTGACCGACCCGTCCTGGTACATGGGCTATGTCAACTCGATGATCTACGTCACGATGAACGTGGTCATCACCATCACCGTGGCCCTGCCCGCGGCCTATGCCTTCAGCCGCTACAGTTTCATGGGCGACAAGCACCTGTTCTTCTGGCTTCTGACGAACCGCATGGCGCCGCCTGCCGTCTTCGCGCTGCCGTTCTTCCAGCTGTATTCGGCGATGAACCTGATCGACACCCACATCGCCGTGGCCCTCGCGCATTGCCTCTTCAACGTGCCGCTCGCGGTCTGGATCCTGGAAGGCTTCATGCGCGGGGTGCCCAAGGAAATCGACGAAACCGCCTATATCGACGGCTACTCCTTCCCGAAGTTCTTCGTAAAGATCTTCATGCCCCTGATCGCCAGCGGAATCGGCGTTGCCGCCTTCTTCTGCTTCATGTTCTCCTGGGTCGAGCTTCTCCTCTCCCGCACCCTGACCACCACCGATGCCAAACCCATCGCCGCCGTGATGACCCGCACCGTCAGCGCATCCGGCATGGACTGGGGCGTGCTGGCCGCCGCCGGGGTCCTGACCATCGTGCCGGGGGCGCTGGTGATCTACTTCGTCCGCAACTACATCGCCAAGGGCTTCGCCCTGGGGAGGGTGTGATGACCGACCGCCTGCCACAGACAGACCCCGTCCCGGGCCCGACCCGGGACCTCCCCCTCCACCGGCACCGCGCCCGGGACCACGAGGCCCCGGATCAGGTCCGGGGCGGGGTTGCTACCGAACAGGGACCGACGCCATGACCACCACCCGCTGGACCACGGTCTATCTGGTCATCGCCGCGATCATGCTGACGATCCTCGCGGCCCTCTATGCCGCCGTCCCGGTCAAGGACGGCGTCAAGGACTGGACCGCGCAGCTGATCCCCGGCTTCTGGATGGCCTGGACCTTCCCGGTCGCGCTGTTCTTCTGGTGCATCGCGAGCCTCCTCATCCTCATGACGCTGCTGGCGATCCGCTTTCCCGAAACCCCGCGCGTCGGCCTCTTGCGGATCGAGACCACGCGCGGCGACCGGCTGTTCATCACCCTTCTGGGCTCGGCCTTCATCCATCTCGGCTGGCTCTACTTCGCGGGTCCCGACGCACTCTGGGGCGCGATGATCCTCTCCCTCGCCTATGCCTTCGCGGTGTTCCGCTGGGTCTAGGCGCGGGTTCTGACGACCCCGGACCGGGCGACCGGACCGGGCAAGACCAAAGGCAATGTCTCAATTCTGGGAGGAATCACGATGAGACTACGTTCCACCGCAACAGCCATGGCGCTTGCGCTGATGGCGATGCAGGGCCCGGCCTGGGCCGACATGGAGGCGGCGAAGGCCTTCCTCGATGCCGAGATCGGCGATCTTTCGACCCTGTCCCGCGCCGAACAGGAAGCGGAAATGCAGTGGTTCATCGACGCCGCCAAGCCCTATCAGGGCATGGAGATCAAGGTCGTCTCGGAAACCATCACCACGCATGAATACGAATCCAAGGTGCTGGCCCCGGCCTTCACCGCCATCACCGGCATCAAGGTCACCCACGACCTGATCGGCGAAGGCGACGTGGTGGAAAAGCTCCAGACGCAGATGCAGTCGGGCGAGAACATCTATGACGCCTACATCAACGACAGCGACCTGATCGGCACGCACTGGCGCTATCAGCTGGCGCGCAACCTGACCGACTGGATGGCCGGCGAAGGCGCTGCGGTGACGAACCCGAACCTCGACCTGAACGACTTCATCGGGCTGAAGTTCACCACCGGCCCGGATGGCAAGGTCTACCAGCTGCCCGACCAGCAGTTCGCCAACCTCTACTGGTTCCGCTACGACTGGTTCACCGACCCCAAGACGATGGAGGACTTCAAGGCCAAGTATGGCTATGACCTCGGCGTGCCGGTCAACTGGTCGGCCTACGAGGACATCGCCGAATTCTTCACCGGCCGCGACATGTCCTACATCGGCGGACCCGCGAAAGGCGTCTATGGCAACATGGACTACGGCAAGAAGGATCCGAGCCTCGGCTGGCGCTACACCGACGCCTGGATGTCGATGGCCGGCATGGGCGACGTGGGCGAACCGAACGGGTTGCCGGTGGACGAATGGGGCATCCGCGTGGATGAAAACTCGCGTCCCGTCGGCTCCTGCACCTCGCGCGGCGGGGCGACCAACGACGCGGCGGCGGTCTATGCCGTGACCAAGGCTATCGAGTGGCTCAAGAAATACTCGCCCCCCGAGGCCCAGGGCATGACCTTCGGCGAGGCGGGTCCGGTGCCGGCGCAGGGCTCCATCGCCCAGCAGATGTTCTGGTACACCGCCTTCACCGCCGACATGGTCAAGCCCGGCCTGCCGGTGATGAACGAGGACGGCACGCCCAAGTGGCGCATGGCGCCCAGCCCGCATGGCGTCTACTGGAAAGAGGGCATGAAGGTCGGCTATCAGGACGCCGGTTCCTGGACCTTGCTGAAATCCACCCCGGTGGACCGGGCGCAGGCGGCCTGGCTCTACGCCCAGTTCGTCACCTCGAAGACCGTGGACGTGAAGAAGAGCCACGTCGGCCTGACCTTCATCCGTGAATCGACGATCCAGCATCAGTCCTTTACCGACCGCGCGCCGAAACTGGGCGGCCTGATCGAGTTCTACCGCTCGCCCGACCGCGTGCGGTGGTCGCCGACGGGGACCAACGTGCCTGACTATCCCAAGCTGGCGCAGCTGTGGTGGCAGAACATCGGCGACGCCATGTCGGGGGCCAAGACCCCGCAGGAGGCGCTCGATGCGCTCTGCGCCGAGCAGGAGAAGGTGCTGGAGCGTCTGGAGCGTTCGGGCGTCCAGGGCGACATCGGCCCGAAGCTGAACGAGCCGCAGGACCCGCAGGTCTGGCTTGACGCGCCGGGCGCTCCGGTCGCCAAGCTGGAGAACGAGGACGAAGAGCCCAAGACCATCAGCTACGACGAGCTGATCAAGTCCTGGCAGTAAGCCGAACGGACCCGGGCGGAGCGCGAGTGTTCCGCCCGGGACCAAATTCCTTCGAAGGAATTTGCAAGACTTTTCGAAAAGTCTTGGCACCCGGCGGCTGGCGTCCGGCACCGATCAACCGTTAAGATTTCCTGAACGTCCACAGCCAACCCCTTGAAATCGTTCAGCCAGATTTCGCGCCGCGCGCGGCGCCCGATCAACAGGCCCGACCCAATGACCCATATCCTTTCCATCGACCAGGGCACCACCTCCTCCCGCGCGATCCTGTTCGACGCCGCGCTCCGCCCCGTCGCCCAGGCCCAGGAAGAGTTCCCCCAGCACTACCCCCGCCCCGGCTGGGTCGAGCATGACCCCGCCGATCTCTGGTCCACCGTCGCCGCCACGGCGCGGGCCGCGATCGAGAAGGGGGGCATCAAGGCCACCGACATCGCCGCCATCGGCATCACCAACCAGCGCGAGACGACCCTGATCTGGGACCGCGCCACCGGCCAGCCGATCCACCCCGCCATCGTCTGGCAGGACCGCCGCACCGCCGACACCTGCGCCGCCCTGAAAGAGCAGGGCCACGAACCCAGCATCACCGCCGGGACCGGCCTCCTGCTCGACCCCTACTTCTCAGGCACCAAGGTCAAGTGGCTGCTCGACCACGTCGAGGGCGCCCGCGCCCGCGCCGAGAAGGGCGAACTGGCCTTCGGCACGGTGGACAGCTGGCTGATCTGGAACCTGACCGGAGGCATGGTCCACGCCACCGACGCCACCAACGCTTCCCGCACGCTCCTCTACAACATCGCAGAGGGCCGCTGGGACGCCGAGATCTGCGCCCTGCTCGACATTCCGATGTCCCTCCTGCCCGAGGTCCGCGACTGCGCCGCAGATTTCGGGACCACGCGCCCCGACCTCTTCGGCCGCGAGATCCCGATCCTGGGCGTCGCGGGCGACCAGCAGGCGGCGACCGTGGGGCAGGCCTGCTTCCAGCCGGGCATGATGAAGTCCACCTACGGCACCGGCTGCTTTGCCCTGCTGAACACCGGCGCCGACATGGTGCCGTCGAAGAACCGCTTGCTGACCACCATCGCCTACCAGCTGCAAGGCAAGCCGACCTACGCGCTGGAAGGCTCCATCTTCATCGCCGGCGCCGTGGTCCAGTGGCTGCGGGACGGCCTCAGAATCATCCGCGAGGCGAAGGAGACCCAGCCCCTGGCCGAAGCCGCCGAGGAAGCGCAGGGGGTGATCCTGGTGCCCGCCTTCACCGGCCTTGGCGCGCCCTACTGGCGGCCGGATTGCCGGGGGGCGGTGTTCGGGCTGACCCGCAACTCCGGCCCTGCCGAGTTCGCCCGGGCGGCGCTGGAAAGTGTCGGCTATCAGACCCGCGACCTGCTGGAGGCGATGCGGGCCGACTGGGGCGCGGCGGCGGATGGTGTCCTGCGGGTTGACGGCGGCATGACGGCCAGCGACTGGACCATGCAGTTCCTGGCCGACATCCTCGGCGCCCCGGTGGACCGGCCCCGGGTGACCGAGACGACGGCTCTGGGGGCTGCCTACCTGGCGGCGATGCAGGCGGGCGTCATCGGCGGGCCGGAGGAATTCGCCCGATCCTGGGCGCTTGACCGGCGTTTCGAGCCTGCGATGGACGCCGCCACCCGCGACGCGAAATACGCCCGTTGGGGCAGGGCCATCGCCGCCACGATGTCGGTATGACCCCCTTCGGGATCACCCAGCCGGGGCGCATCCTGTTCGGCCGGGGCGAGGCCGCGAAGGCCCCGGCGCTGATCCGGGCCTTCGGGGCGCGCGGGGTCGTCGTCCACGGCGCGAACCCGGCCCGGGCCGCCTGGCTGGTCGAGGCGCTGGGGCCAGAGGTGCTGGCGCTGCCCTGCGCGGGCGAGCCGACGCTTGCCGATCTGGAAACCGCGCTTGGCCTGGCGCGCTCTCATCGTCCTGCCTGGGTCGCGAGCCTGGGCGGTGGCGCGGCCATCGACCTCGGCAAGGCGTTGGCCGCGTTGATCCCGGCCCCGGACGGGCCGATGGACCATCTGGAGGTCCTGGGCAAGGGCCTGCCCCTGAAGGCCGATCCCTTGCCCTTCATCGCGATCCCGACGACAGCGGGGACCGGGGCAGAGGTGACGAAGAATGCCGTCATTGGCCTGCCTGACCACGGTCGCAAGGTCAGCCTGCGCGACGACCGGATGGTCGCGCGGCTGGCCATCGTCGATCCTGGCCTGACCGACGGCTGCCCGAAGGCGGTGACGCTGGCCTCGGGCCTGGATGCGGTGACGCAGGTGATCGAGCCCTTCGTGTCCTGCAAGGCCACCCCCTACACCGACGCGCTTAGCCGCCCGGCGATCGCGCTCGGCCTGTCTGCGCTGATGCGGCTGATGCGCGGAGAGGATCCGCAGGCGCGTAACCATATGGCCTGGGTCAGCCTGTGCGGCGGTCTGGCGCTGGCCAATGCGGGCCTTGGCGCGGTGCATGGCCTTGCCGGCGTGATCGGCGGCCTGACCGGAGCGGCGCATGGCGCGATCTGCGGTGCGCTGCTGGGGCCGGTGCTGGCGGCGAACCGCGCGGCTGCCTCGGGCGCCGCTCGGGAAAGGCTGGACGCGGTCTGCGCGCTGCTGGCCAAGGCGCTTGGCGCCTCGGCAGAACAAGCGCCGGCGGCCTTGCAGACCTGGGCCCGGGCCGAAGGCCTGCCGGGGCTTGCCGCCCTTGGGGTGACAGAGGATCGCCATGCCAAGATTGCCGCGGCCGCGATGGCGGCCTCGTCGATGAAGGGCAATCCGGTCAGCCTGTCGGACGCCGCGCTGCGCGGGATCCTGGCCGCGGCCTGAGCCGGCACCCTGCGGCCTTCCGTCGCGACTTGACCCCGATCAAGGCGGCGCGGCGCGTGGCGTGACAGACCAGCCGCGTTGCGTCAAGGCAGGAGGTGGCAGCCATGCGCCTGATGATGATCCTGTTCTCGATGATCGGCACAGCGCTTGCCGGGTCGGGGATCGTGCTGGTGCTGACCCTGGGATACGGCACGCTCTGGCCGATCGTCGGCGCGGCGGCGGTGGGCGCGGCCCTGGCCCTGCCGGTCAGCTGGCTTGTCGCGCGCCAGATCGGCTAGGTCTCCAGGAAGACGCGGACGGTCTCTTCGAACGCGCGCGGCTTTTCGGCGTGCAGCCAGTGGCCGGCGCCGGGGATCTTCGCAAAGCGCGCCATCGGGAACAGCGCGCGGATCGTGTCGCGGTGTTCGGGGCGGACATAGCTGCTTTCCGCCCCGGTCAGGAACAGGGCGGGCCTGTCGAATCGGCCTTGCGTGCCGGGCCAGCCGACGATCTTCGGCATCTCGGCCTCCAGCACCGGCAGGTTCAGCTTCCAGCGCGGCGGATGCTGGCGCAGGTCCAGCGATTGCAGGAAGAAGGACCGCAGCGCCGGATCCTCGATACGGGCCGCAAGCGCGGCATCGGCCTCGGCCCGCGAGGCGATCCGCGTCAGGTCCAGATCGGCCATGGCGCGGGCGTTACGCGTCTGGTCATGGGCATAGGCGACCGGGGCGATGTCGGCCACCACCAGACGGCGGATCAGGTCCGGCCGGGTCAGCGCCAGCTGCATCGCCGCCTTGCCGCCCATCGAGTGACCCAGAAGATCGACGGGCGCGCCCAGGCTTGCAATGACCTCGGCAAGGTCATCCGCCATCTCGGGATAGCCCTGGGTCGGCAGGCGCGGGCTCTCGCCATGGTTGCGCATGTCCACGGCCACCACCTCGCGCCGGTCGGCCAGGCGGCGGGCGATGACGCCCCAGTTCCGGCCCGAGCCGTACAGCCCGTGGGCGATGACGAGTGTCGGGGCCTCGGCGGCGGTGGCGGCGGGGTGGCGGATCGTGGCGAGCATGGGTTTTCATAGCGATTTCGCAGGCTTCAGGCCAGCCTTGCCTTGTCTCGGCGGTTGAACATCCGCGCAATCGCCACTAGGTTCGGCGGGGTGGCGGAGGGTGGCAGGATGAGTGCGGTGACGATCCAGCAGATGGCGGATCGGGTGGCGCAGCTTCTGGAGGAGAGGCTGGGTGTGGGCGGCAAGGGGCTTGCCGCCAAGTTGAAGCGTGCCGGACGCCTGCTGCCGCGGAAGGTTCGGGATGCGGGGAAGCTGCTGGCGACGTCGGCGCAGAAGGCGCAGAACCCCAAGCTTCTGGGTCAGATCGACATGAGCGATGTGACCGAAGCCTATGACATCTGCCTGAAGCATCTGGTCGCCATCGATCCGGTCAGCCGGCGCCGGGATCTGTTCGCGGGCATGATCGGATCGGTCGGCTTCGGCGTGCTGGTGCTGGCCGTTGCGATCTTCGGTTTCCTGGCCTGGCGGGGCTATTTCTGAGAACCGCTTCACGGCGGGCCGTTCCGGTTTCCGGAGGTGTCGCAAGGACTAGCTTGCAGGTGCCTTCGGTTCCGCATCCCTTGTGGCCGGGGGGCGAAGGTCCAGCGCCCCGTCATGCAGCGCGCGTCGGGTGACCAGGGTCACGGTGACGAAGGCCACATACAGCAGAAGATACCAGGACCCAAGCTTGGCCAGGCTGACCAGCTCTCCCTTCCCCTGGCCGGAATAGATCCAGGTTCCGGTCGCGGTCCCCACGTTCTCGGCGACCCAGAGGGCGAAGGCGGCAAGCAAGGCAGCGACCGGCAGCGGCATCCACCAGTGCCGGTCGTGGATGCGGAACCAGATGCGGGTGCGCCAGTACAGCGCGACGGTCGCGGCAAACAGCGCATGGCGGATGTCGGGCAGGAAGTGGTGGGCGAAGAAGTTGACGTAGATCGCGACCGCCAGCGCCACGGTCAGCGGAAAGCTGGGATAAGGGGCGAATTTCATGTCGAAGACGCGGATCACGCGGGCCATGTAGCTGCCGACTGCGGCATACATGAAGCCCGAGAAAAGCGGCACGCCCATCAGCTTGAAGATCCCCGGCTCGGGATAGGCCCAGGAGCCTGCGTGGACCTTGAACCACTCCAT
This sequence comes from Rhodobacter calidifons, assembly GCF_011174775.1. Lineage (GTDB taxonomy): Bacteria > Pseudomonadota > Alphaproteobacteria > Rhodobacterales > Rhodobacteraceae > Tabrizicola > Tabrizicola calidifons. The sequence continues at coordinate 6,457 of NZ_JAANHS010000012.1, read as the reverse complement.
CGCCGTGCCGGTGAGGTGGAAAAGAAGGATGACGCGGGCTTCCTCCCAGGTTTCGAGTCTGGCCCACAGGAAGACCGCTTGCGTGCCGATGGCAAACAGGAAGAGCGCGTCGTAGCGGTGAAGGGGCCAGTCGGGTTGCCAGATCAGCCGGGTGGCGATGATCGCGACAAGAAGGAGGCCGCCGAACAGGCAGGCCCAGCCCTGTTTCAGGACGAACATGACCAGTTCGGCCACGGCGAAAGGGAGCCGGGCGCGGGCCCAGTCGCCCATGCGGTGTTCAAGGGAACGGGTGTCGGGCGCGGTCATCCGGGTCCTGCGGCGGGTGTCAGGGGATGTGACCGGCGGGCGGGGGCCGCGTCAAGCCTGGGGTGGCCCGTCCCTGGCTCGGGGCGGGAGTCGAAAGGGGCGCGTTCCGCGCGAAGGCCCTTTGTCTCGCCGTCCCGCGCGAAGGACGCAAGACAGCCCGGCTGCCCTTGGCGGGGGTGTGTGGCGAAGGCAAAGCCGGGGCGCCCGCGGCACGCACAAGGCAGACGCGCGCGTCGCGGGATCGGTGACTGCCCGAGGGCTCAGAGGTCGGGGTAGATCGGGAAGCGCTGGCAGAGGGCCTCGACCTCGGCCTTCACCTTGGCTTCGACGGCGCTGTTGCCGTCCTCGCCGTTGGCGGCCAGCCCGTCCACGACCTCGATGATCCAGCGGGCGATCTGGCGGAATTCGGGTTCACCGAAGCCGCGCGTGGTGCCGGCAGGCGTGCCGAGGCGGACGCCGGAGGTGATGGTGGGTTTTTCGGTGTCGAAGGGGATGCCGTTCTTGTTGCAGGTGATATGCGCGCGGCCCAGGGCCTTTTCGGTGGCGTTGCCCTTCACGCCCTTGGGGCGCAGGTCCACGAGCATCAGATGGGTGTCGGTGCCGCCGGTCACGATGTCGAGCCCGCCCTTCATCAGCTCGTCCGCAAGGGCCTGGGCGTTCCTGACGACCTGCTGCTGATAGGTCTTGAATTCGGGGCGCAGCGCCTCGCCGAAGGCGACGGCCTTGGCGGCGATGACATGCATCAGCGGGCCGCCCTGGATGCCGGGGAAGATCGCCGAGTTGACCTTCTTCGCGATGTCCTCGTCGTTCGTCAGGATCATCCCGCCGCGCGGCCCGCGCAGGGTCTTGTGCGTGGTGGTGGTGGCGACATGGGCATGCGGGAAGGGGCTGGGGTAGAGGCCCGCGGCCACGAGGCCCGCGAAGTGCGCCATGTCCACCAGAAGGTAGGCGCCCACGCTGTCGGCGATCTCGCGCATGCGCTTGAAGTCGATGATCCGGGGGATGGCCGAGCCGCCGGCGATGATGAGCTTGGGCTTGTGTTCCGTGGCCAGTTCCTGGACCTGGTCGTAGTTCAGTTCGAGATCCTGCTTGCGCACGCCATACTGCACGGCGTGGAACCATTTGCCCGACTGGTTCGGGGCCGCGCCGTGGGTGAGGTGGCCACCGGCATCCAGCGACATGCCCAGGATGGTGTCGCCGGGTTTCAGCAGCGCCTGGAACACGCCCTGGTTGGCCTGGGAGCCGGAGTTCGGCTGAACGTTGGCGAAGGCACAGCCGAACAGCTTGCAGGCGCGCTCGATGGCCAGGTTCTCCGCGATGTCCACATACTGGCAGCCGCCGTAATAGCGCTTGCCCGGGTAGCCCTCGGCATATTTGTTGGTCATCACCGAGCCCTGCGCCTCCATCACGGCGCGCGAGACGATGTTTTCGCTGGCGATCAGCTCGATCTCGTCGCGCTGGCGGCCAAGTTCCCGGGTGATGGCACCGAAGAGTTCCGGGTCGCGCGAGGACAGGGATTCGGTGAAAAAGCCGGTATCGCGGTGGGAAGCGTTCATGGGTGTCCTCCGGGGCCTTGGTGTGCGCGGCTATCTAGAGCATGGACGGCTGCCGGAAAAGGCAGGAATCCGACATGATCGGCGCTCAGGGCGAAATATTCCTGCCATCGGCACCGGACGGTGCCGGCAGGCCCGCAGAGACCTGTGCCCGGAGGGAGGGGTTGAGTTTCGGGGCCGGCCCGGTCAAGGTTCGGGCAACTCGGCGCGGGAGGGGCAGGTGAGGATCAGGTTCACGGCTTCGAAGGCCCCGGCGGCGGTGGCGGCGCTGGCTGCGCTGACCGCGCGCTATGGCCAGGCCGAGGCGCGGGCGGCAGATGTGATCGTGGCGCTGGGCGGCGACGGGTTCATGTTGCAGACCCTGCACGCGGCGCATGGGCAGCGGTTGCCGGTCTACGGGATGAACTGCGGCACGATCGGGTTCCTGATGAACGCCTTTGCGGTCGAGGATCTGCCGGCCCGGCTGGCGGCGGCGGAAGAGACGGTGATCCATCCCCTGGTGATGCGGGCCGAGAATGCAAAAGGCAAGGTCACCGAGGCGCAGGCGATCAACGAGGTCTCGCTTCTTCGGCAGGGGCCGCAGGCGGCGAAGCTGCGGGTGTCCATCGATGGCCGGGTGCGGATGGAGGAACTGGTCTGCGACGGGGCGCTGGTGGCGACGCCGGCGGGGTCCACGGCCTACAACTATTCGGCGCACGGGCCGATCCTCCCGGTGGGCTCGGACGTGCTGGCGCTGACTGCGATGTCGGCCTTCCGGCCCCGGCGCTGGCGGGGCGCGCTTCTGCCACGCAGCGCGGTGGTGCGCTTTGACGTGCTCGAGGCCGGCAAGCGCCCGGTGATGGCGGACGCCGACAGCCGGTCCTCGGTGCGCGATGTCGTCAGCGTCGAGGTGCGATCTGACAACAGCGTCAGTCACCGGCTGCTGTTCGACCCGGGTCACGGGCTGGAAGAGCGGCTGATCGGCGAGCAGTTCGTCTGAACCCGGCTCCTCGTGCGACTTCGCCTTCTCGTCGCCGACGCACCGCCGGGCGGGTCCGGTCATTTCGGGTTTGCCGAAAATCCGGATCAATCGCCGTGATTCCGCCCTGATCGGATCATCGGGCATTAGGGGTTCTGCCGGCATCCTTCCCCTTGGGTACATGGGTGTTTGTGGGGCCGAAGGTGATCAACTTTCTGGTGGTGGAAACGTTCACGGCGGCGCCGGTGAACGTGATCTCGGGCATTTGCGATCTGGAACTGGTGGTTCAGGGCGGCAAGACGCTGCTTTACACCGCGACCCGGGCCGGCGGCGGCGTCCTTGCGCTGGAGGTCGGGGCCGCGATGGCGCTGGTCGATCAGAAAAACATCGCCCCCGGCACGGCGCTGCCCGCCCCGGCCAGGATCGAGACCGTGGTCATCAACGGAACACCGCATCTGATCGTGACCGGCGCCAACCAGGCGGGCGTCAATGCCTTCGCCATCACCGCGACCGGCGCGCTGAACAGCCCGATCCAGCTGCCGGGCAGCCTTGTCGGCGCAATTGCGGCGCAGACCGTCGTGCAGGTCGGCGGCGCCACCTACTTCTACGCCGCGCGGATGGGCGAAAGCACGATCTACGCCTATTCCGTGGCCGCCAACGGCACGATGACGCTGGTCGGGACCAGGGTGCTGGACGGCCCGCATACCGGCATCGACATCGGCGCGATGATCTCGGTCTCGGTCGCAGGGCAGCGCTTTCTGGTCAGCCTCTCGCTGGAGGCCGATGTGCTGCGCGCCTTTCCGATCGCGGCCAATGGCACGCTGGGACATCCGACCGTCATCGGCGCGCCGCAGGGGCTGGGGATCGCCGACCCCTCGGCGGTCCGGGTGGTCGAGATGGGGGGGACCACCTACCTGATCCTCGCCTCGACCGTCTCCTCGTCGATCAGCGTGATCGCGCTGGCGCCGAACGGGGCGATGACCGTCACCGACCATGTGATCGACACGCTGGATACCCGGTTCCAGTCGGTGCAGACGCTGGCGACCGCGCAGGTCGGCGACCGGGTTTTCGTCATCGCCGGCGGCGGAGACGACGGGCTGACGGTGATGACGCTGATGCCCGACGGGCGCCTGGCCAACTGCGGCCAGTTGCTCAGCGGGCAGGGCCTGCCGTTCGACAACATCACCGCGATGACCGCGCGCGTGGTGAACGGGGTGATCGAGCTGTTCATCGCCACCGAGGGCGCCGGGATCACCCGGTTGCAGATCGACCCCGGCACGCTGTCGCCGATCCAGACCGGAGGGTCCTCGGACGACACGCTGACCGGAACGGCGGGGTCGGACATGATCGTCGGCGGCGACGGGGCCGAGGTCATCCTGGGCGGCGCCGGCAATGACATCCTGGCGGACGGCGGCGGCAGCGACACGCTGTTCGGCGGGGCGGGGGCCGACCTCTTCGTCATGGCCTTGGACGGCGAACACGACGTGATCGCCGATTTCCAGTTCGGGATCGACCGGATCGACCTTTCCGCCTGGGGCCGCATCCATTCGCTGGCAGCGCTGACCATCACCGCCACCGCCACCGGCGCGCTGATCACCTATGGCGACGAAACGCTGGAGCTGATCTCGTCCAACGGCCTGCCGCTGCTGCCCGGCAATTTCCAGCTGCGCGACTTCATCGGCCTGTGGCACGCGCCGCCGACGCCTCCCGATCCTGCGAACCTGATCCACGGCACCAACCAGATCGACATCCTCTATGGCGGTGCCGGCGACGACATGTTCCTGATCTCGCTCGGGGCCGACACGATCTATGGCGGAGACGGCTTCGACACCATCATCCTCACCGGGTCCACGGCCGGGATCAGGGTCAACCTGGAATCGCCGCACCACAACACCCTGATGGCGGCCGGGCAGGTCTATGTCTCGATCGAGGGGATCATCGGATCCTATTTCTCCGACACCCTGACCGGCAATGCAGAAGACAACCGGATCGAGGGGCTGGACGGCAACGACCGGCTCAGCGGCGGCGCGGGGAACGACAGCCTTTATGGCGGCAACGGCAACGATACGCTGCTGGGCGGGGTAGGGGCCGACCTCCTGGACGGCGGCGCGGGCCGCGACCGGGCAAGCTATCGCGAGGCCAAGTCGGGCCTTGTCGCCGATCTCGCCAATCCGGGCCTCAACACCGGCGAGGCGGCGGGCGACATCTATGTCTCGATCGAGGATCTGGAAGGCACCCAAGGGGCCGACACGATCTGCGGTGACGGGCAGGCCAACATGCTTTTCGGGCTGGGCAACAACGACCGGCTTGAGGGGCGCGGGGGCAACGACAGCCTATATGGCGGCGACGGCAACGATACGCTGATCGGCGGCGAGGGAGCGGACCGGCTGGACGGCGGCAACGGCTTTGACTTCGCCAGCTACGAGACGGCGACCTCCGCGGTCCGCATCGACCTTGCGACGCCTGGCCTCAACCAGGGCGAAGCGCAGGGCGACACGTTCATCAGCATCGAAGGGTTCATCCTGACGGGGTTCTCCGACCACTTCTCCGGCTCGGCTGCGGCGGATCTGGTCCATGGCGGGGCGGGCAACGACACGCTGCACGGCATGGGCGGCGCGGATGTGCTTTACGGCGGTGCCGGCAACGACAGCCTTTATGGCGGCGATGGCGACGACAGGCTGTTCGGAGGTCTCGGGGCCGACCGGCTGGATGGCGGGGCCGGGATCGACCTTGCCAGCTATGCCGAGGCCACGGCGGGGGTGCTTGCCGACCTGGCAACGCCGACACTGAACAGCGGCGAGGCGCAGGGGGATGTCTTCGTGTCGATCGAGGATCTGGAGGGATCGGCCTTCAACGATACTCTGGCCGGCGACAGCGGTGCCAACCGGCTTTACGGCGGGGCAGGCAACGACAGCCTGTCCGGGCGGGCGGGCAACGACACGCTGTACGGCGGCGACGGCGACGACACGCTGCTCGGCGGGGCGGGCGCAGACATCCTCTACGGCGGCGCAGGGTTCGACATCGCCTCATACGCCGACAGCACGACAGGGTTGCGTGTGGACCTGCTGATGCCGTCGCAGAACACCGGCATTGCCCTGGGAGATCAGTTCTACGGGATCGAGGGGCTGATCGGCGGCAACGGGGCGGACACCCTGCTGGGGGACGGAGAGGCCAATTTTCTGGGTGGCGGGCTCGGCAACGACCTCCTCGACGGGCGGGAGGGCGACGACACGCTTTCCGGCGGTTCCGGCAACGACACGCTGTATGGCGGTCCTGGCGACGATCTTCTGGAGGGCGGCCCGGGCAATGACCGGCTGGAGGGCGGGGCGGGCCGCGACACGCTCTACGGTGGCGAGGGCAATGACCTGATCTTCGGCGGCGAGGACGACGACCGGCTGGACGGCGGGGCGGGGAACGACACGCTGTATGGCGGTCTCGGCGACGATCTTCTGGAGGGCGGCCCGGGCAATGACCGGCTGGAGGGCGGGGCGGGCCGCGACACGCTTTACGGTGGCGAGGGCAATGACCTGATCTTCGGCGGTGAGGACGACGACCGGCTGGACGGCGGGGCGGGGAACGACACGCTGTATGGCGGTCTCGGCGACGATCTTCTGGAGGGCGGCCCGGGCAATGACCGGCT
>NZ_JAANHS010000011.1 GCF_011174775.1 Rhodobacter calidifons | reverse complement strand
GGGGGTCAGGCCAGCGGGTCGGCCGTGGTGTAGTGAAGGATCACCGGGATCACGGCCGCCTTCAGGCTGGCCGCGCCGTCGATGGGCAGATCGACCGGGCGCGGGGCTTCAGCCTCGATCCAGTCGCACCGCCCGCCCAGTGTGCGGTCGGCAGAGATGGCCGCACCGATGCTGGCGCAGAGCGCGGCGAAGGTCGCGTCACGGTCTGCGCCCTGCACGACCGCCTCGATCTCGGCCCGGTGCTGGTAATGGTACCGCAGCGGCGAGAGCGTGACCTCGGGCTCCCCCGGCTCGCCATCGCGCAGGATCAGCAGGCCAGCGGCGGGCACGCGCTCGGGCAGTACCTCGCCGCGCAGGGCGGTGGCTGGCAGCGCCGAGAGCCGCGCGTGCAGCGCGGCGAGGATGGTTTCGCGATGAGTGGGCATTGATCGCTACTCTGCGAGAAGCCAGAAAAGGCTAGACCTACTCGCGCTACAAAGTGAGAATTGGTGGACAAGAAGGAGAGTTTCAGGTGCCAAGCGGCCGTCCTGCTAAGGTTGATCACGTCCGAGATGCGTTTCTTTCAGAGATCGCCGCGGCGGCTTCTCTGGTCGCTGCGATACAAGCATTGCCAACGAGAGTCCGTCCATCCAGCAACCCAGGAATACACCCAAAGTACGTCGGCCAGGTCGTTGAACTCGCATTCATGGGCGTCGTGGCAAGCTGGGAGGAGTTCATTGAACGCTCTCTCGTCAGGTTTCTGACAGGCGCGAGGACAAACAACGGTTATACGCCGACACTCAAGGCAGGTAAGGCGGATACCATCCAACACGCCTACGAACTTCTCTCTCTCGACCCGGATTACAAACCAGACAGGTCATACTTGAAGGTTTCGGATCCAAAGTGGGTTCGCAAGGTCGCAGATTTCTATTTCTCAGCGCACTCTTTTTCAGCTCTCCAGAACGCATCGGATCTGGTAAAGCACGCGAACGCCATCAGAAATCGCGTTGCGCATGACTCAACGAAGTGCAAGGCCGATTTCAAGGCGACAGCAATCCATTTCCTTCAACCAGCCAATGGGCAGCTAAAGCAAGGCTACGGGGCTGCTGCCCTCCTGCAAGCGCCTGTTCAGCGGCACTTCGGACAACAAGCGATTCAGCAAAACAAGACTCACTTCATTGCCTACTGTGATTTCTTTCGAGATATGGCCTCGAAGATTGTACCTCCATGATACCTATTAGAATTTCGCCTCCACCCAGTTCGCCACGATCAGCCCCGGCACGCTATTCAACGCTCGGTCCGCGTCGCGCGCGAGGTCCAGCCGCTTCGGCAACTTGACCTGCGGTACCAACAGGAAGATAGGCGCGGTGACCTTACCGCGTCCGGTCTTCGAGCGCGACACCACCGCCTGACCCTTCGTGTTCAGCCGCCCCTCCGCCACCAGCAGGCTCGGACCGGTGCGGCGATAGACGAAATGTAGGCGCAGCCCGCGCCGTCGTTCCCATTCGCCGGGCGTGATCCGGCCGCCGCGCAGGGATTTGCCTGCGGCGGGCAGTGGGATCGTCAGCCAGAAGCCGTTCTTCGACCGGATCAGCGGGCCTGTGTCATGGGCGCCGATGATGACCGGGGCCTTCGACCACACCAGCGCCGCCGCGCTCAGGCGGGGCTTGCCCTTGGGGAACTGCTCTGACCGGATGGTTCGGGCGAGCCGAGCTCCGAGACCCGCGCTAGTAATCTGTGCGCGCCAGGCGTCCTTCAACTCGGTCCCGGCCTCCCTGATCGCGGCCAAGACGGCGCGTTCGCCCGCCGCCACCTCGGCTGCCACCATCGCGACGATGTCGGGATCGATATCGAGCTTCAGTTTCACGCAGGCCTCAGATCGACGGTCCAGACCAGCCGCTCGCGGTCACGGGCGGGCTCGCCTTGGATGAGGAAGGCATCACCGTCGATCACGATGCGGTCGCCGGGGCGCGGGTTCGCCACCTCGACCACGCGCAGGTCGATTCGGGTGGTCTCGGACCAGAGCCGGGCGTCGCCGAAATCGGAGATTACATCGGCGCGCCGGGCGACGACGCGCACGAGGACTGGCGCGCCGCCGTCGGCGATGTAGACCGCGTCCCGGCCGATGTTCGGATCGGCGAAGAGTGCGCCGACGGCGGCGGCGAAGGCGCTCATCAGAAGGCCGCGTTCAGGCGCACCCGGCCGATGGTGTCGCCCGCGCCGCTGGCCACTGCCTCGGTCGCGACACCGATGAGGGTGTTGTCGGTCGCGACGGTGGTGCAGCGCTTGTTGGTGTTGTCCCAATAGACCTTGGCGCCCGCGGTCCAGGCCTGGGAGCCGACCTTGGTCAGATCGAACACGCCGACGAGCGCAGCCTCGACAGCCTCGCCGAGGGCGGCGGTGCCGGAGGCCACGCCGAAGATGGAGCCGACGAGCAAGCCATCGCCCGAGGCGACGGCGTAGGGTGCGGTCAGGGTGATGGTGTTGCCGGGCTGGACGTAGGTTTTCATGGGGAGGATCCTTGTGGAACGACGAAGGGCGGCCCGTCAGGACCGCCCGCGTGTCAGGGTTCAGCATGTTGGAATGCGGGTTACGCGCCCGGGTTCTTGTAGAGGCCGCGCCAGTCGATGGCCTTGGCGCCGAAATCGAGGCGGCACTTGATCTCGACCCCGTCGACGTCGAAGCCGTTGCGCGTCTCGATGTAGGCGCCCTGCTGACCCTCGAGATAGGCGTACTCGATGGTGTCGATCTGGTTCGGGCTCGCGGCCAGATACCAGGCGGTTTCGCTGGCGGCATCGAGCCGGGGTTCGCTGATCGGAGCGAGCGTGCGGATCGACTGCGGCACCACGCTGGACGTCGCGGCGGGCACGAGGTTCTGGGCCACCAGCTGCTCGGCCCTCAGTTCCAGCGAGGCGGGCACGATCATGAAGGCGGGGCGGACATTCAGCACCGTCTTCTTGTCGAGGCCGGTCTGCTTGGCCATCGCCGCCCGCGCCGCGCCGACGCTGCCGACATCGAGCGCAGCCCCGGTGCCGGCGAGGTTCTTGTGCGTGGTGTGGAACAGCGCGTTGCCATCGGCCATCGCCGGATTCGCGGTGATGATGCCCCAGACCACGTCGCTTTCCAGCTGGGCGATGGAGTTGCCGTACATGGGTGAAGGCGTCGAGATCGTCGTTGATCAGCACCTGACGGGTGATGGCGACGACACGGCCATAGGTCTTGACCTTGTAGCTTTCCTTGCTCTCACCGAGCGTGCCGCGCTTGAACTCGCCGCTCTCGCCGACCTCCAGCAGTTGCGGGGCCTCGCCCAGCTGGACGCGGTGCATGGACTTGAAGTCGGTGGCCAGCACCTGGCGGCAGAACAGCATGAAGGTGCGGGGATAGGCCTCGTAGGCCTGCCGCAGGGTCTTGTTGGTGACCGCCGACAGGATCTCGGGGAAGTCGGAGGTCGAATGCAGCGCCCGCGTCGCCACCTCGTCGCGCGAGAGCCCCCGCGTGTTCACCCCCGCATTGCCAAGGCTTTCGCGGGCCAGTTCCAGCAGGGTCATGCCGCGATACTGGCGCGCGGCGTCCTCCAGCTGGAACAGCGTCGGGCTGTAGCGATGCAGCAGCGCGTTCGCCACCGCGTCGCGGCGGGTGATGCGCTCGTCCCGGCCGCCGAGGGGTACAGAGACATGCGGGAAGGTCCGAGTTTCGTCGGATTTGGCCGCAACCTGATCGAGGATCAGGCGGCGGGACTCATCGACGCTGACGCCGCGTTTCACCAGATCCTCGGCGAAGCTGCGCTCGAGGTTCAGGCGGCCGGTCAGATCGTAGATGGTCGAGACGCGGTCGCGTTCGGCCTCGCGGGCACGGGTCGCGATGGCCTCGCTGTCAGGCGCGGGCGCTGCCTGCGTCTTCGGCTGGCTGCGCGTCTCACTTGCGTGGACCTTCGGTTCGCTGGCCGCGACCTTCGGGTCGGACGCAGCCGTTTTCGGCTCGGTCATGGGGGTATCCTCGGTATCATTCGGCTCGGTCGGCTGGGTGGTAGCGGAAGTTGCGGCGTCACTCGCCGGGGTCTTGTCGGTCATCGGGGATGCTCCTTCTTGCGTGGGGGCGTCCCGGCGATGGAGGACGCAGTCGTGATGTTCGCCCTTGGCGCGGAAGCCTGCGGCTGGGTCGGCGCCGACCGGCACGGCCGAGACCTCGAACGGGGTCCAGTCCACCGCCCGCCAGAGCTCGCGCCCGCCATCGGGCTTGGAGATGTCGAAGCGGTGGACCTGATAGCCGATGGAGACGGCCCGGATGTGCCCGGCCTGGATGTCGCGCCAGATCGGCTCGACATCCGCGCGGTCGCTGATCCGCACCAAGACTATCACGCTCCACATCCCGTTCCGCGTCGTGAAACGCGGCGGGCGGAAGGAGATGCAATTGCCGGACAGCGCCGCGCAACCGCGTCGAACGGATAACACGCTGGTCAAGGCGCTGGCGCGCGCGTTCCGCTGGAATCGCATGCTGGACTCGGGCGAGTTCACCACCATCGCCGAACTGGCTGAGCGCGAAGGGATCGCCTCCTCCTACCTGACGCGTGTCCTGCGCCTGACCCTGCTCGCACCGGACATCGTCGAAGCAATACTTGACGGCAGACACGGGCCAGCGGTGACGTTGGCGCGCGTCCTGGAGCCGTTCCCACTAGCTTGGAACGAGCAGCATGACGCGGTCGGAACGGCATCATCGCGCGACGGCAACAAGCCGGTCCTTTCCCCGAGCCGTTCAATCGGTTAGTAAAATCGGAGAGTTGGGGCCGTCAGCACAGTGCTCGATGCCCTGCACATTCATTCTATGACAGGCGCGACATTGGCAAAACTAACTCTCGAAAAACTTGAACGCCACCTGTTCGCGGCCGCCGACATCCTTCGCGGCAAGATGGATGCGTCGGAGTTCAAGGAGTACATTTTCGGAATACTGTTCCTGAAGCGATGCTCCGACGTGTTCGAGCAGCAGCGCGAGAAGATTCTGAAGGAACAACGTGCGCTTGGCCGATCAGAAACGGAGGCCCTGCAGCGCGCAGATCATCCGTCCTCCTACACCAAAACCTTTTTCGTTCCTCCAGTCGCCCGCTGGGACCGACTCTTGAACGACGTCCACGCCAACGTCGCCAACGAGTTGAACAAGGCTCTCGAGGGGCTCGAGAACGAGAACCACAACGCCTTGAGGGGCGTGCTGGGGCACATCAATTTCGCCCGGAAGGTTGGCGAGTCGGAGATCCCGGACGAGAGGCTTCGCCGTCTCATCAGCCACTTCAACAAGTACCGGCTTCTGGACGAGGATTTCGAGTTTCCGGACCTGCTCGGCGCTGCGTACGAGTATCTGATCAGCGAATTTGCTGACTCTGCCGGCAAGAAGGCCGGCGAGTTCTATACGCCGCGTGGCGTGGTGCAGCTGATGGTCCGCATCCTCGATCCGCAGGGCGGCACATCGCTTTACGATCCCACTTGCGGCAGCGGCGGCATGCTGAACCAGGGTTACGAATACGCCCTGCAGCACGACGGTCGGCGCTTGAGCCTCTATGGCCAGGAGGACAACGGCGCGGTCTGGGCCATCTGCCGGATGAACCTGCTACTCCACGGCATCCCTGACGCCGACATCCGGAACGGCGATACACTCGTTGATCCGAAGCACATCGAGGACGGCCGCCTCATGCGGTTCGACCGGGTGATCGCCAATCCGCCCTTCAGCCAGAACTACACCAAGCGCGGGATTCAGTTCGGCGACCGCTTCCGATTTGGCTGGTGTCCCACGACGGGCAAGAAGGCCGACCTGATGTTCGCCCAGCACATGTTGGCCAGCCTCAAGCAGACCGGAAAGATGGCCGTGGTCATGCCGCACGGCGTGCTGTTCCGCGGCGGCGAAGAAAAGAAGATCCGGATCGCGCTGCTCAAGGAGGACTGCATCGAGGCCGTGATCGGCCTGCCGCAGAACCTCTTCTACGGAACCGGCATCCCGGCCTGCATCCTTGTGATGCGCCACCCGGACGGGAAGCCGGACGCGCGCAAGGGCAAGGTGCTCTTCATCAACGCGGACCGCGAGTATCGCGAAGGGCGCGCACAGAACTTCATGGACCCGGAGCACATCGAGAAGATCGTCAGCGCCTACGACGCGTTCGCTGACGTGCCCGGCTTCGCGGCGGTCATCGACAACACGGCCATCATCAAGGACGAAGCCGGCAACCTGAACATCCGGCGCTATGCCGACAGCAGCCCGCCGCCCGAGCCCCACGACGTGCGCGCCCACCTCCATGGCGGCGTGCCGAAACGGGAAATCGTGAGCATCCGCTCGCATGCGCAGGCACAAGGCTTCGACGTCGACACGCCGTTCGTCGACCGCGATGCGGACTACGCCGAGTTCGCGGACACCGTCGAGAAGCGCGCCGATATCAGGGCACTCGTCGAGTCGGACCTTGGCGTCGCGACCCGGCAGGGTGAGATGGTCGCGGCCTTCGATGCCTGGTGGTCGTCGGCGCGGTCCGGGTTGGCGGAGCTTCCCGAAAGCAAGCGCCTGATGCCGCTACGCCGCGAGATGCTCGACAGCTTCGAGCCCGCCATGCTGCCGGTCGGCTGCCTCGACCGCTATGCGCTGATGGGCTCCATCGCGGGCTGGTGGGACGAAATCCGCTACGAGCTGCGCGTCATCGTCGAGAACGGGTTCGCCGAACTGGTCGACGGCTGGGTCGAGACATTGCGCTCGGCGCTGGAGGATGAAGACGCCGATGACGACGAGGACAGCGACGCCAAGAAGACCGTGAAGGTCACGCTGGAGGAGCTGCTCGCCCATCCCTTCGTGCGCCATCGCATGGCGGACTACGTCACCGAACTGTCCGCCGCGCAGGCCGAAGTGGAGCAGATCAAGGCCGAGAAAGAAGCCTGGGAGACGGGCGACGGGGTCGAGGGCGCCGAGGATTGGCTGGACGGGGCCGAGGAAGGCAGCAACCTCGCCAAGGAACTGGAAAAGCGGCGCAAGGAACTGCGCGCCGAAATGAAGGATGATGACAAGCGCCGGAAGGAGCTGGTGAAGACGACGGGCACCGGCAAGCCGTCCAAGGGCTCCATCGACTGGATGCGCGCGCAGGGCATGGATGTGCGGGAGTTCGAGGCCGAACTGGCAGCCATCGAACGCCGCCTCGCGCCGCTGTTCGAGGAAGCCGAGACCATCGACGCCATGCTCGCCCCCTATGAGGCGATCAAGGAAGAGCTGAAGGAGGCGCGCGCCACGCTGCGGCGACTGAAGGCCGCTTTTGTCGAGCGGTTGACGGCTGCACGGGCCGAACTGGACGACGATGATTGCCGCGAACTGGTTCTCGACATCGACCGCGAGCGGCTACTCGACCGGCTCGAGCGCGCCCGCGTCCGCCGGGTCGGTGTTCTGGTGGCCGACCTGGAGCGGCTCTGGGACAAGTATCGTGTCAGCCTCGCGAGGATCGGGAGCCGGAGGGCGGACGCGACGGCGCGGCTTGATGGATACCTGAAGGAACTCGGGTATGCGTGAAGATCCCACGATCAGGATAGGAGACCTAGCTGATGGGGTCAGGGGTGTCTCTTATCGCCCGGAGCATCTGCAAGAAGACTTTGGACGGGATCGAACGGTTCTCCTTCGCTCCACGAATATCCAAGATGGGCAGCTAGATTTTACATCTATACAGATCGTGCCGAGCTACTTGGTCAAACCCGCTCAGGCCGTTGGAGAGGGCGACCTTGTCGTTTGCATGTCGAACGGATCGAAGGCGCTTGTTGGCAAGGCGGCGCGATACAAGGGCGAGTACGGCGCGCCACTCACTGTGGGGGCCTTCTGCTCAGTATTTCACCCAAAGACCGAGAGCGACTCAGCCTTCCTGCGTCACGTATTCCAAGGCGAACAGTTTCGGCGAAGCATCGACATCATTCTTTCGGGAAGCGCTATTAACAACCTCAAGAACAGCGACGTCCAAGGAATTTCAATAACGGGCCACGGGCCGGCAGAGCGCGCAAAAATCGCCGACGTCCTCGACGCCATCGACGATGCGGTCCTCGAAACTGACGTCTTGATAGAGAAGCACGAGGCTATTCGGCTTGGTCTGCTAGACGACCTCATTTCAATTCCGGGCCAGATCGGGAGCTCGGACGCTCCAGATACTTTGGCTAGACTCGTCGCCGCGATCTCGTCCGGCTGCAGTGTGAACGCCGATGACCGGCCGCCCTCAGCGGGAGAATATGGCGTTCTGAAGACTAGCGCGGTCGGCGGCGGGCGCTTCAGGCCGCTTGAGTCGAAGGCGGTCTGGCCGCGCGAGGTCAGCCGCCTCAAATGCCCTGTCGAAGCTGGCCTGATCCTGTTCAGCCGCATGAACACGCCTCAGTTGGTTGGCGAAAACGCATTCGTGGATCAGGATCATCCGGGCCTGTTCCTGCCGGATCGTCTCTGGGCGGTCCGGGTGAAGGAAGACGACGGCATTCTGCCTGAATGGGTCGCCACCATCCTGCAGACCCGCCAGGCTCGCGCATTCATCACAGGGGAAGCGACCGGAACGAGCGGTAGCATGAAGAACATCGCCCGCAACTCGCTTCTTCGCCTGCCACTCAGGAAGCTACCGCATTCCGATCAGGTCGATGCCATGAAGGCGGTTCATGCGCTGCAGGCCGAGATCGACGCCCTGATATCCGAGCGCGAGAAGCTGGCGTCACTCCGGCTTGGTCTGCGAGACGACCTCCTCACTGGCCGCAAGCCTGTCGTGGCGATCCGGGAGGCTGCCGAATGAGCCAGCAGGACCGTCTGGACGAACTGAATGTCGTCGAACGCCCGCTCCTGCGCCAGCTGGGGGTCATGGGCTGGTCCCATGTCGAGGGCGCCGACGAGGACCCGAGCACCGGCCGCAAGGACTATCACCTGCTCGGCCGCGACACCTTCCAGCAGACGCTGCTGCGCGACCGGCTCGAGGCCGCGCTGCGCCGTCTGAACCGCAACGGCGACGGGTCCGAATGGCTGGACGAGCGCCGCATCAGCCAGGCGATCTCGCAGCTCGAGCGGCCGACCTCGCGGGACTTCATCGCGATCAACGAGGAACTGCACGACAGGATCGTGCGCGGCGTTAACGTCTCGGGTCCCGACGGCGAGCACGAACGCCGCGTGCGCTTCATCGGCTTCGAGCCGGGCGACGAGAACGAGTTCGTCGCGGTCAACCAGTTCCGCGTGGATCCGCCCGGCGCCGTCGGCGACCGCGGGTTCATCGTGCCGGACGTCGTGCTATTCGTGAACGGCCTGCCGCTGGTGGTGATCGAGGCCAAGAGCCCCGCTGTCACCGACCCCATCGCGACCGCCATCGACCAGATGCGCCGCTACGCCAACCGGCGAGTGCCCGAAAAGAATGAGGGCGCGGAGCGGCTGTTCTGGACGAACCACCTGCTCATCGCCACCGACTACTACGACGCCCGCGTCGGCTCGGTCACCGCACGGCCGGACGACTTCCTCCCGTGGCGCTCGGTCAAGCCGGTCGGCATCGAGCAGACGCGCGCCGCCATGGACGAGGTGTGCGGCGAGCTTGGCAAGGCGCCGGGCACGGATCTGGTGCAGCAGGAGGTCATGGCGGCGGGGCTACTGCGGCCGCAGTACCTGCTCGACGCGCTGCGCTCCTTCACCGTCTACATGACGACGGACGACGGCGTGCGCATCAAGGTGGTACCGCGCTACCAGCAGTTCCGTTCCGTCCACATCGCGCTGCAGCGCCTGCAGGAGGGCAAGACCCGCCGCCAGGATGGCATGAGCGACCGCCGGGGCGGCATCATCTGGCATACCCAAGGCTCGGGAAAGAGCCTGACGATGGTGTTCCTGGTCAGGAAGCTTCGGACGATCGCGGCGCTCCGACGGTTCAAGGTGGTCGTGGTCACCGACCGGACCGACCTGGAGGATCAGCTTTCCAAGACGGCGAAACTGGCCGGCCAGGTCATGCGGGTCGCGCGAAATGCCGATGGCGCAAAGACGCATCTGGGCCGGCAGGAGCCGGATCTCGTGTTCGTCATGATCCAGAAGCTGCAGGAGCGGAACGGCGAAGGTGATGAGCAGGAGATCGTGTTCGCGGCCGAGAACGACGAGCAGCCTGACGCCAAGGGCGAGAACCTGCTGCCAGCCAAGACCGACGAGCTGCGCTCCGGCAAACTGGTCGCGAAGATCGGCGAGCGAAAGGCGTTCCCCGTCTTGAACGAGAGCGAGGACGTCCTCGTCCTCATCGACGAGGCGCACCGCTCGCACACCAGCGGGCTCCACCAGAACCTGCTCGACGCTCTGCCCAACGCCGCGCGCATCGGGTTCACCGGGACGCCGATCGAAGAGAAGAACAAGAAGAAGACTCGGGAGATCTTTGGCACCTACATCGACCGCTATCTCCTCCGGGACGCAGAGGCCGACGGCGCCATCGTGAAAATCCTCTACGAGGGGAGGGAGCTGAAGGCCGACGTCACGGACAAGGGCACGCTGGACGGCTTGTTCGACGCCACCTTTGCCGGAAAGTCGGCCGACGAGCGCGAGGCGATCAAGGACCGCTATGCAACGCGTGCGCGTGTCCTCAACGCGGCTGACCCGCTGAAGGCCAAAGCGATCGATGTGCTCCGGCACTACATCGTCAACATTCTCCCCAACGACCTGAAAGCGCAGCTCGTCGCAGCGAGCAGGGAGTTGGCGGTTCAGTACGTCGACGCCTTGAATGACGCCCGCGACGAGATCGTTGCCGCCATCGAGGGCGCTGCGGACATCCTGAAGGATATCGCTCCGGAAGATGCGCAGGAGGCTGGCGGCGACGTGGCGTTCCTCTCCACGGCGCTGCCCTATCTGGACGCGATCAAGGCGCTCGAGTTCGCGGCGGTCATATCCGTGGACCACAACGACCTGCCACATCTGAAGGCTTGGGGCGGTGTTTCGGAGACGAAGCAGCGCATCGAACGCTTCAAGAAGCCGCTGTCCCAGGACGCGCTCGCGATCCTGGTGGTGAAAAGCAAGCTGCTCACCGGCTTTGACGCCAAGGTCGAACAGGCGATGTATCTCGACCGGGCCATATCGGGCGCCGAGCTGCTGCAGGCCATCGCTCGCACCAACCGGACGGCTGGGGAGGCCAAGCGCTTCGGTATCGTCGTCGACTACTACGGTGTCGGAAAGAACCTCGCGGACGCTTTGGCGATCTACGACGCGGAAGACCAAAGCGATCTGACCGGCGGCATCGGAAAGCCTGAAGACCTCTTGCCGGAGCTGCGGCAAGCGCGTGACGCAGTGGTCAAACACTTCTCCGATGTCGGGATAACCCTCGGGTCCGACCTGCAAGCCTACGTCGACACATGCGTAGCCAAGCTGAAGGACCAGAAGTTCCGGGCTAAGTTCCTCGTTCTCGTCAAGAAACTCGTCGGCTTGTTCGATGCCCTCATGCCGCGCCCCGAGGCACGACCATTCACGCGTGACGTGAAGATTTTCGCGTTTATCGCCAAGGCTGCGGCCAACCTTTACCGAGATCGTTCGCTCGACGTCCGGGGGGTCGCCCACAAGGTTCAAGCCATGCTCGATGCCTTCATCGAGGCGCACGGCATCGATCCGAAAGTACCTCCAATCGAGATCCTGGACCCGAACTTTGCCGCCGAGGTGGCGCGGAAACCGGGCGGTCGGGCGAAGGCAGCGGAAATGGAAAACGCCCTTCGCCACCACATTTCTATTTCCTTCGAGAAGGACCCTGCGAAGTACAAGACACTCAGCGATCGCCTTGAGGGCATCCTCACGAGCCACCACGAGGACTGGGATGAGATTGCCCGGCAACTTCAGGCGCTGATCGACGAAGCTACCGCTCGCTCTGGTGGCGGCTTCTCGGTCCACGGTCTTGAACCTCACACGGAAGCTCCGATCTTCGGCATCCTCCGCCTGCGCTATGGCAATGATGATCGAGATGCGGACTTGGCAGAGCTTTCCGCCAGGATCGTTCAGCACTTGCGAGAGGAAAGCGCTGTCTCAGGGTTCTGGGACAATCCGGTAAGCCAAGAGGCGGCCAGGCGCTGGATTTTCCAGCATCTCGACAACTGCAGTATCTTCGATTTCGGTGAATTGGACGCGATTTCTTCCGACTGCATGGGGGTAGCGAGGGCAAACCGAGCGGCATTCACCTCATGAGCGAAACGATCGAGATTGATGAGCTCGTCTTCTCAGTGAAGCGAAGCACAAGGCGGAGAACGGTCGGCGTTACGGTTGAACGAGACAAATCTCTCGTTGCTCATCTCCCGCAGGAAGTAGCGCTAGATGAGGCGACAAAGCTTATAGCCTCAAAGCTATTATGGGTTCACCAAAAGCTCGCTGAGCAGGGCGAAAGTGCGCGCGAGGATGTTTTTCGGATTGCAGAGTTTGTGGATGGCGAAGGCTTCCATCTGCTTGGGAAGCACTATCGCCTCAAACTCGTTGATGTTCCTAAAAATGTGACCGGTGTGCCGAGCGTCAGGTTCGAGGGCGATCGGCTTCTGTTGCGGCGAGAGCAAGCTGCCTCGGGGGGCAAGCGGATTGAAGAATACTATACTAGGGCGGCACATCCCTACCTGAATGAGACTGTTCAGAGGTGGAAAAGAATCGTTGGTGTGGAGCCCGGGCGCTTCGTCCAGGTAATGGATCTTGGATACAGGTGGGGCTCATGCAGCGCAGATGGGACATTGAACTTTCACTGGCGGACAATGCAGCTGCAACCCAGAATCATCGAATATATTGTCGTGCACGAGCTGGTGCACATCAAGGTTCCAAACCATTCAGAAAAATTCTGGAAAATGCTCAGTTCTGTCATGCCAGACTATGAAATTCGTAAAGCTTGGCTGAAGCAAAAAGGTGGCGAGCTTTGAAGGCATTGGCAAAAAATCGCGTGTTCTTTGACGCCCCTTCTAAATTGGCGGTTTAATTTAATCATTGGTCACCTTCATGAAGCCCCGCTCGATCAACATTTTCCTTCTCGACGGCGATCCGAACGGCATTCGGGTGGCACAGATCTCGATGTCAACTATCCAAGCCATCGCCTTTCGACGAAATCAGCTACGTCGGGTGCGGGAGGCTTTTCCCGAGATCGAACGGCCAGGCGTCTACATCCTCATCGGTGCCGATGAAGACGCGCAGGACCGGCAGCTCGCATACATCGGCGAGTCCGAAGGCGTCGGCGCTCGCCTATCGTATCACAACTCGAATGAAGCCGGTCGCGATGCCAAAGGCTTCTGGACCGACACGGTCGTGCTGATCAGCAAGGACGAGAACCTGACCAAAAGCCACGCGCGTTATGTGGAAGCCTGCCTGATCCGGGGCGTCGTTAGCAATCCCCGCTGGACCCTGCCCAACACTCGCACGCCCTCCGACGACGCGGGCAAGCTACCGCTCCCCGACCGCGCGGCCATGGACGAGTTCGTGGATCAGACGAAAACGCTGGTCGGAGCCCTCGGCTGGGATCTCTTCCGAGAAGTCCGCGGTCGAGCGGCGGAGCAGATCGCAGGGCGAGAACTGCCAGCGGCTGAAATCCATGAAAGCCCTAGGTTCTTCCTCCGAGGCGAGGGCTTCGCGGCAGAGATGGAGATTGGGCCCTCCGGGGATTTTGTCGTCACAGCAGGTTCGAAGGCAAGGGTCCGGACGACGCGAACGATACCGAGAGGGACCGTCACGCTCCGGAACACCCTTTTCGAGAAAGGCGTCCTCCGCGAAGAAGGCGATTTTCTTGTCTTCGCAAGCGCCTACAGCTTCACGTCTGCCTCTGCCGCAGCTGCGGCTGTCATTGGTGCGAGCGCCAATGGCCGGATCCTTTGGAAGCTCCCAGACGGACGCAATTATGCCGACTGGGAATCCTCTCAAGGCATGTCAGACTGCGCCTCCGAGTGAGGCCGCTCAAAGGCGGTAGCAAGTTGGATTTCCGTTCCATCTCGCTAATGCCACGCACGTCGAACCGCGTAGCGGACGCTCTCAAAAAGTTATCCGCTTTCAGTTACTTGCAAGAAATTCACCATAACCGCGCAGTCATCAGGTGCAGAGAATATCGGCCAGGAGAGACCGCTTTCGGGCCTCCTACCGCCGCAGTCGGTGCTCAGCCCCTCCCGCATAACCCTCGAATACAACGGAAAAATCCGGCAGGAGCCGGATGAAGAGAACGCTTTCGCGAGGGCAAGTGGCGGAGACGAAGGGATTCGAACCCTCGAGACCCTTTAGAGGTCTGCGCCCTTAGCAGGGGCGTGCCTTCGACCACTCGGCCACGTCTCCGCGTGTCCGTCTATTTGGGAATGTCTGCAAGGGCAAGCGGAAAGGTGGCGACGGGACCGATACTCTCCCGCATCGGCATAACGGGGCGTCCTGCGTCGGGCGTTCTGCGACTGGCACCTTTCGCGTTGGCAGCGCAGTCCTATCGGGCGCCGCGGCGACGCTGCCTTGCGCCAGCCTGCACCAGCCAGCCGCCGCGGGAAGGTTGGCGCTGCGTCCCGATGCCCGCCGCGCCGACCTTGCGTGAATTCCCGCCGAAGACTCTCAAGATCGGGGATGGAACCACCGAGGATGGCAAGATCCATGACGACCGATTGCACACAGTAAAGCGCACCGGGCGGCGGTCCCCTGATCGCTCTGTCGGCGGTTCTTCTGCTGGGGCTGCATGACGCATGTATTGGGCGATGCGGGCACGGCTTGACGACAGCGACCAGAAGGGACTGGCCCGGCAGGACGAGATGCGGCTACTTTTGTGCCTCGACGACGGTCCGAACGGTCGAGCCAGCCACCGGGATAGCACGGTCGTCGAAGAGATGACGCACGGCATCCATATCGGAGTGGGCTGGACGCGGGAGGACTTCATTCTGGTCCACAACAAAGGCGACCAGACACAAGCGATGCCGAAGCCGATCATCCCGTCGCTTCAGGTGAAGATGCGCGGCGGCGACCTGCCGTCGTTCAACGAATAAGGCTGGCGCTTCCTGAAGGTTCCCATCATCGGACGCCGGACCGGGTGGGCGCGCTCCGGGAACCAGGGGACGGCAAACGGAAACGGCAGCGCTGCTGGCGCTGCCGGAGCTGCCCGGACCGGGCACAATCCAATGTCCGACGGTGTAACCCTGACGGCTTAGCGCCGCACTTGCTCGTCGTCGTCGCTGCCGCAGGCCAGCGCGCAGATCAGCACCAGGCCGACCACGACCGGGACTATCCAGCCCGAACGCGGGGTTTCTGCGATAACCTCGGGCTGACCCTCTTCCTCGATGACAACCGGGCCACCGGCAAAGCTGGCCGTTGCGCCCAGAGCGATCGCCAGTGCCAGAACAGACGAAGTGATGCGCTTCATTTTCTGCGTCCTTTCAAGATGCCCCGCTGGAGTGGGTTCGCAGGATGCGATCTCGGGCATCGGATCGGGAAGAAGCAAGCACCGCCAGAAGGTGCGCGGAATGGTTTTCGCAGGCGTGTCCTACACGTCTCGGCGCGGCGCCACGAAATGCAAAGCGCGACGGCCTGACGGGCCGCCGCGCAGGTTGTCCAATTCCGGAAGGACGATCTTCACTGGCCGGTTTCGCCGCCGTCGTCGTCATCGCTGCTGCTGGCCAGCGCGGCGATCAACACCAGGCCGACCACGACCGGGACGATCCAGCCCGAACGCGGGGTATTGGCCACGACTTCGGGCTGACCCTCTTCCTCGATGACAACCGGGCCACCGGCATAGGCCGCGCCGGCGGTCATGGCCAGCGCCAGCATCGGCGCAACAAACTTATTCATGGCATTTCCTTTCGCTTGTCCGGATGAATTCCGTTGACACCTTTGGACGCTAGAGATGTCCCTGCAAAGAAACAACGGATTCGCTTCCATCTCTTACAAAGAGTCGTCGGAGTTGACTTTCTTGCAACATCGACCGGGGCTGCGCACCGACCGCAATGCCATCAGGCCGGTGCGCGGCGCGCAGCCTGATGCCGGCTTACTTCGGGGTTTCAACCGGATCGCTGCCGCTGTCGTCGCCATCACCGCCGCCGCCGCAGGCGACGATGCAGGCCAGCACAAGAAGCCCAAGCACCGGCAGGATGCCCGCCGACCGGGCAGGCTTGGCGACGACCAGTTCGTCATTGCCTTCCTCGATGATCACCGGCCCCCCGGCATGCGCGACCGATCCTGTCAGCACCATGGCAGACAACAGGCCCGCCTTCAGAACTTCCCTCATAAATACCCCCAATGTTCCGTATCACACGACCCCGCGCCCGCGATCGCGCCGCCCGGGGTCGAGCGATTTCCCTTATGACCGATCCGGCCAATCGGCAATCTTTCATGTCGCCAGAAGGCAGCCTTTCCACAGAAATCCGCCCGGATTCATCTATTGATTGTGGATGGCCGCGATAAATTAAACCATCGATAGGTGTTCCAGCCCCGCCGCAGCGCCCGGTCAGTACATCCCGGGCACCACCTGATCCGGCGGGCGGTGGCCATCGGCGAAGGTCTTGATGTTGATGATGACCTTCTCGCCCATCTCGATCCGGCCTTCCAGCGTGGCCGAGCCCATGTGCGGCAACAGGACGACATTGGGCAGATCGACCAGCCTTGGATTGATGTCCGTGCCGTGTTCATAGACATCCAGCCCCGCCCCGGCCAGTTCCCCGGCCCGCAGCGCCCGGGTCAGCGCGTTCTGGTCGATCACCTCGCCGCGCGAGGTGTTCACCACCACCGCCGAAGGCTTCATCAGCTTCAGCCGCCGCGCGTTCAGCAGATGGAAGGTCGAGGGCGTGTGCGGGCAGTTGACCGAAACGATGTCCACCCGCGCCAGCATCTGGTCCAGGCTCTCCCACCAGGTCGCCTCGTGCTCGGCCTCGATCTCGGGGCGCAGGCGCTTGCGGTTGTGGTAGTGGACCTGCAACCCGAAGGCCCGCGCCCGCCGCGCGACCGCCTGGCCGATCCGGCCCATGCCAAGGATGCCCAGCCGCCGCCCGCCCAGCCGGCCGCCCAGATTCGCCATCGGCGACCAGCCCGTCCAGCCACCTGACTTTATCAGATGCAGACCCTCGGGGATGTGGCGCACCACCGCCAGCATCAGCGCCATCACCATGTCGGCGGTATCCTCGGTCGATACGCCGGGCGTGTTCGACACCAGAATCCCGCGCTGCCGGGCGGTCGCGACGTCGATATGGTCGAACCCCGCCCCGTAATTGGCGATCAGTTTCAGCTTCTCGCCTGCCTGCGCCAGCAGGCCGGCATCGATCGTGTCGGTGATCGTCGGCACCAGCACATCCGCCCGCCGCATCGCGGCTGCAAGCTCTTCGCGCGTCATCGGCTGGTCGGGATCCCGCAGTTCGACATCGAACAGTTCCTTCAGGCGCGTCTCGACGACCTCGGGCAGGCGTCGCGTCACGACCACAGTCAGGCGGCTGGCAGGCATCCGTGTACTCCCCGACACTTCCAAATCCGACGTGCTTCGGGCAAGGTGCCGTCTAGCGGGGCAATGCACAAGACCCAGATAGAGCGGTAACGGTGGCGCGGGGCAAGCGGCACCCGGTGAGGCGGAAGATGAAACGGATCGCGGGCGTGGTGGCACTTCTGGGCGCGCTGGTCGGCGGCCCCCTGGCGGCACAGGAAGGCGAAGGGACGGGTTCGGCCGACATCCCCTCGGCCACGCCGGCCGCCAAGCCGCCGGAAAAGCAATGCCGGCCCGATGTCGGCTGCGTCACCAACCTGCCCCTGCCCCGTTTCGTCTCGTTGAAGGGCAGCGAGGGCAATGCCCGCCGCGGCCCCGGCCTGACGCACCGGATCGACTGGGTCTTCACCCGCGCCGGCATGCCCTTGCGCATCACCGCCGAATACGAGAACTGGCGCCGGGTCGAGGATGCCGAAGGCGCCGGCGGCTGGGTGCATTACTCGCTGCTGTCCGGGGTGCGCAGCGTGCTGGTGACGCTGGACATGGCGGAACTTCGCGCGGCGCCGGAAGCCTCCGCCCCCGTGATCGCCCAGGCCGAACTCGGCGTGATCGGCCGCGTCCTGGAATGCAGAACCGACTGGTGCCGCGTCGCCTTTTCGGGCACACGCGGATGGATCCGGAAGACCGACGTCTGGGGTGTGAACGCCGATGAAATCATCGACTGATCCGCGGCAAGGCGGCACGCGGCTGGCGATTTCCGCTGGCATCGCCTCGGTGCTGGTCGCCCTGATCCTTGTGGCGCTGAAGCTCTGGGCGCTTGTCGAGACCGGCGCCCTGTCGATCGCCGCCTCGCTGGCCGACAGCGCGATGGACCTCTTCATGTCGCTGGGCGCGGCGGCCGCCATCGTCTATGCCGCCCGACCGGCGGACGAGGACCATGCCTTCGGCCATACCTCGGCCGAGGATCTGGCGGCCCTTGCCCAGTCTGCCTTCATCATGGTCTCGGCCGGGCTGATCGGCTGGGCCGCGGCGCTGCGGCTGGCGTCCGATACCCCGCCGGAACTGGCTTCCGAGACGCAGGGTCTTGTGGTGATGGGGATCTCCATCGCCCTGACCCTGGCGCTTGTCTGGTGGCAGGGGCGGGTCGCGCGGCGGACCGGCAGCAAGGTCGTGGCGGCCGACCGGCTGCACTATTTTGGCGACCTCCTGCCCAGCCTCGGCGCGATCCTGGCGCTCTGGGTCTCCAGCCGCTACGGAATCGGCTCGGTCGATGCCGTGGTCGCGCTGCTGGCGGCCGGTGTCATGGCCGTCGGTGCGCTGCGGATCGGCAAGGACGCCTGGGATGCGCTGATGGACCGGGCCGCCGATCCCGCGATCCTGAAGGGCATTGCCGGCATCGCCCGGGGCTGGCCCGGCGTGCGGGGCTTCCACGATCTCAAGACGCGCCGCGCGGGCAGCCGGGTCTTCGTCAACCTGCACATCGAACTGGATGGCGACCAGTCCCTGCGCGAGGCCCACGACATCGGCGCGGGCCTGCGCCGCGCGATCCTGGAGGCCTATCCGCAGACCGATGTCATCATCCACAAGGATGTCCACGGGGAAGAGACACCGACACCAAAACAGCCATCCGGTTGACTTGGCCGGGTAATCCGACGATTATACGATTGTATAACTGGTGACTCCATGCAACCTTCCCGCCGCCTCTACCGCCGCGACAGCGAAGAGAACCGCCGCTCGGCGCTGATCGCGGCCACGCAGGAACTGGTGGCCGAGGGCGGACCCGAGGCCGCGACCGTGCGCGCCATCGCCGAACGCGCCGGCGTTACGCCCGGCCTGATTCGGCATTACTTCCAGTCGAAGGACGAGCTGAACCGCGCCGCCTATCGCAGCCTGATGGACGGGATGACCGCGAAAGGGTCGGATGCGATCGAAGGCGTCGGCGCCGCTCCGGCCGAGCGTCTGGCCGCCTTCATCGCCGCCTCGCTGCGGCCGCCGGTGCTGGATGCCGGGGCGGTGGTGCTCTGGGCGGGTTACATGCACAAGGTCCGCAGCGACCCCGAACTGATGGCGGTGCACGAAGCCGCCTATCTGGCCTACCGCGACACGTTGCAGAAGCTGATCGAACAGCTTCCGCGCGAGACCGTGCCGGGCCAGACCCGCCGCGAGGCCATTGCCTGCAACGCGCTGATCGACGGGCTCTGGGTCGAGGGCTCGCTGCTCTCCGGCACCTTCGCCCCGAACGAGGTGATCAGCATCGGCCTGCAATCGGCCGGGGCGATCCTTGGGGTTGACCTGATGGCCCATACCTCCAGACTGCCGGAATTCAACAGGACACCGACATGAGATACGCATCCGTCACCGACCGTCTGGCCGGGCTGGCCGGGGCCAAATGGGCGCTGCACGCCCGCGCCCGGGCCTTGAAGGCCGCGGGCGAGGACATCATCGAACTGACTATCGGCGAGCCGGACGTGCCGACCCCGACCCGCTTCATCGAGGCGGCGCACCGGTCCATGCTGGCAGGCCGTACAGGCTATTCCAACGGTCGGGGCGAGCCGGGCGTCGTCGCGGCGCTGGCGGCGCGCTACTCCGCCCGGCGCGGGCGAGAGATCACCCGCGATCAGGTCATGTGCCTGCCCGGCACGCAGACCGTGCTGTACGCCGTCCTGCGCGCCATGGCCGAGACCGGCGACGAGGTGCTGATCGGCGACCCGATGTATGCCACCTACGAGGGCCTGATCGCCCAGACCGGCGCAACCGCCGTGCCGGTGCCGTTGCGGCCCGAACACGGCTTTCGCATGCAGGCCTCCGATGTGGCGGCGCGGATCACTCCGCGGTCGCGCGTCCTGTTCCTGAACACCCCGCACAACCCCACCGGCGCGGTGCTGCGGACCGAGGACCTGCGCGCTCTGGGCGCGCTGGCCCGGACGCATGATCTCTGGATCCTGTCGGACGAGGTCTATGAGGATATGGTGTTCCCGGATGTGCCCTTCGCCTCGCCGCTGGACCTGCCGGACCTGGCCGAGAGGACCGTGGTCGCCTCGTCGATCTCGAAGTCCCACGCCGCGCCGGGGTTCCGGTCCGGCTGGTGCGTCGGGCCCGCCGAATTCTGCGCGCGCCTGCTGCCACTTTCGGAAACCATGCTTTTCGGCTCGCAACCTTTCATTGCCGACCTCACGAAACTTGCAGTTTCCGAACCTTCGCCGGTCGCTGCGGGAATGGTGGAGCGTTTCTCGCGCCGGGCCGCGATCATCGCACAGACCCTGGACGGCGTGGGCGGTCTGCGGGTTCACCGGCCCGAGGCGGGCATGTTCGCGCTGGTCGATGTGCGGGCGACGGGGCTCTCGGGCGAGGCTTTCGCCGCGGGTCTGCTGGAGCGCCACAGGGTCGCGGTCATGCCGGGCGAAAGCTTCGGCGCCGGGCTTCAGGGCTGGCTGCGCCTGTCGCTGACGCAACCCGACGACCGCACCGCCGAGGCCGCCAACCGCATCGCCGCCCATGCGGCCAGCATCCTGGGGAACGCAGCATGACCACCGTCGGCATCCGCCTGGTCGAGGGCCTGATCGCACGCGGCATCGACACCGTATTCGGCATCCCGGGCGTGCACACGATCGAGCTTTACCGCGGCCTCGCGACGGCGGGGGACAGGATCCGCCACATCACCCCGCGCCACGAACAGGGCGCAGGCTTCATGGCCGACGGCTATGCCCGTGTCTCGGGCAAACCGGCGGCGGCCTTCGTGATCACCGGACCGGGGCTGACCAATATCCTGACCGCGATGGCCCAGGCGCGCGCCGATTCCGTGCCGATGCTGGTCGTCTCGGGCCTCGGCCGCAGCGACACGCTGGGCAAGGGGCTGGGGCGGCTGCACGAACTGCCCGACCAGGGCGCGATGATCGCACCGCTCTGCCACACCGAAACGGTGACCGACCCGAAGAAGCTGGGCGAGGTCCTGGACCGCGCCTTCGCCGCGATGACGGCGGGGCGTCCCGGCCCGGCGCATATCCAGATCTCGACCAACATGATGGGCCAGCCCTGCGCCGAACTGCCGCCGCCCGTGGTCTCGGGCAGCGCGGTCCCCCTGCCGCTTGGCAAGCTGCGCAGCATCGCCACCACCCTGAACGAGGCCGAGCGCATCGTCATCCTGGCTGGCGGCGGTATCCGCGGCGCCGAGGCGCATCTGGTCAAGCTGGCGGAATCGATCGACGCCCCGGTGGTGCAGACGGTGAACGCCCGCGGCGCGATGTTCGGACACCGGCTCTCGGTGCCGGCCTCGCCCAGCCTGACTGCGGTCCGCAAGCTGATCGCCGAGGCCGACCAGATCCTGGCCATCGGCACCGAACTGGGGCCGACCGATTACGATGTCTATGTCAACGGCCGCGTGCCGAACCTGTCGGGCATGATCCGCATCGACATCTGCGCCGAACAGCTGGCCCGCCACCCGGCCAAGGTGCCGGTCAAGGCCGATGCCGGGGCGCTGATGGCCGCGCTCTGGCCGATGACGATCCGGGCCAACCGCGAGGGATCGGAACGCGCCGCCGTGGTGCGCGCGGCGGCGCGGGCAGAACTGGCGACGCTCTACGAACCGATGCCGGCGCATCTGGAAATGGTCGAGGCGATCCGCGACGCCATGCCCGAGGCGATCATCGTCGGCGACAGCACCCAGCCGGTCTATGCCGCCAACCTCTACTATGACCACGACCGCCCCGGCGGCTGGTTCAACGCCGCCACCGGCTATGGCGCGCTGGGCTACGCCCCCGGCGCCGCCGTGGGCGCCGCCATCGCCGCCCCCGGAACGCCCGTCGTCTGCCTGATCGGCGACGGCGGCTTGCAGTTCTCGCCCGGCGAGGTCCGCACCGCGCTGGACCACAACCTGCCGATCACCTACATCGTCTGGAACAATGCCGGCTTCCGCGAGATCGCCGAGGCGATGCGCCAGGCCCGGGTGGACCCGATCCTCGGCTGCGATCCCTCGCCTTTCGACCATGAACATTTCGCCATGGCCTGCGACATCCCCTTCGCCCGCGTCTCGCAGGACCCTTCGGAACTGGCCGAGATCCTCGACACGCCGCAGGACGGCCCGCGCCTGCTGGAGGTTCAGGCCCTCTGACGCGCCAGAAGCGGCGCCAGCAGGAACACCGCGCCGACCAGGCAGGCGGCAAAGACGAAGGCAAAGCGCAGGCCGAAGGCGCCGGCGATCAGGCCCAGAAGCGGGGGCCCGACGAAATAGCCGAAATAGCCCAGCTGCGTGGCCCGCGCGACGGCGCGGGCGCGCGCCTCGGGCGTGCTGTACTGGCCCACCAGCGAAAAGGCCGTGGGCGCCAGCACCGAGGCGCCGATGCCCATGACGAAGAAGCCCAGATAGGCCATGCCCGGCCCGCCGGCCTGCGCCACGACCAGCGCCCCCGCCGCCGCGATCACCGCGCCGGCGCGCAGGATGGTGAAGGGATCGACGCGCCCCGCGACCCACTGCCCGCCCAGGCGCGCAAATCCCATGGTCAGAGCCAGCAGCGCCGGCCCCAGCGCGCCCTCCTCGGGGCTGCCGCCAAGGGATTTCTCGATATGCAGCGCCGACCAGTTCTCGGCCGCGTTCTCGGTCATGAAGGCGATCAGCACGATCCCCCCGCCGATCACCGGAACCAGGCCCAGGGGCAGCGCGCTGCCGTCCTTCGGCTTGCGCAGCCCCTCGATCCGCCCGTTCCGCTCCAGCGTCAGGGCGGCGCAGGCCAGGCCCAGCGCCGCCATCGTGCCCATCACCGCCCCCGGCCCCCAGTTCGCCCCGCGCAGCAGGCCGGTCACGACCGCGCCCCCGGCATAGCCGAAGGAATAGGCGGCATGGGTCAGGTTCATCAGGTGCAGGCCCCGCGCCGTCTCCATCGCCGCGACGCGGGCGTTCATCAGCACATCGGTCAGCCCCGTCGCTGCGCCTGCGCAGGCCATGGCCAGCGGAAACAGCCAGACGACCGAGGCCTGCCCGGGCAACGCGAAGGCCGCGGCCATAAGCGCCACCGCCAGCGGCAAGGCCGCCCGGCCCAGTGCCGCGCCGAAGGCGGGGGCGGCCAGCATCGCGGTGATCGCCGCGATCGGGGTCATGAAGATCAGCAGGCCCAGTCCGGCCTCGTCCACCCCCAGCATCGCCTTCAGATCCGGCAGCACCGCCGCGAAGGTGCCCCATAGGATGCCCATCGCCGCAAAGGCCGCAATCGCGGGCCGGGCATAAAGGACGACGGGGATCGAGATCATCGGGCAGGCCTCGGACGACGGGAACCCGACAGCTAGCCCGGCCGCCCGGTTCCATCGCTTCCGCCCGCGACGCCGGGAGCCACCGAAAGCGACACGCGCCAAGGCCAATTTCGCACTTTCCTTCCCCCCGATTCGCCGCTATAGGCCCCCGGTCGCGCCATGCACCCTTGGAGGATGGCGGACCTATACATGGAGAGAACCTATGGCACGCAGGATCGTCGATCTTAACGCCGAGGTACGGACGGGGACAGGCAAGGGGGCCGCCCGTCAAGCCCGTCGTGAGGGCTACGTACCTGGCATCATCTACGGCGACGGGCAAGAGCCCCAGCCGATCAAGGTGAAATACAACTACCTCCTGACCAAGCTGAAGCAGGGGCGCTTCCTGCAAACGCTCTTCAACCTGAAGGTCGAAGGCCAGCCCGACGTGCATGTCGTGTGCCGGGGCGTCCAGCGCGATGTGGTCAAGGACCTGCCGACGCATGTCGATTTCATGCGCATCCACGACGACAGCCGGATCGAGCTGTTCATCCACGTCGAATTCGTCAACCATGATGCCTCGCCGGGCCTCAAGCGCGGCGGCACTCTGGTCGTGGTCCGTCCCGAAGTGGAACTGGAAGTCACCGCCTCCGACATCCCGGATCACATCACCGTCGATCTGACGGGCAAGAAGATCGGCGATGTCATCCACATCAACGATGTCCAGTTGCCGCCGGGCGTCAAGCCGACCATCGCGCGGAACTTCGTGATTGCGAACGTCGCGGCGCCTTCGGGCCTCGTGGCGGAAGAGAACGCCGAAGCCGAAGCCTGATCGGCCCGGATATTGACCGATGCGCGGGGGGCCCACGGGTCCCCCGTTGTCATTCAGGGCACCGCCCGCCTGCGACGAGAAGCCGAAGGGGCACGAGGAGCCGAAGGCGGACGAGGAGCCTCTGCCGCAATCACCCGCGCCCGAACACCAGCGTATCCTTCTTCGCGCCTTCGACTTCGGCAAACCCCTGTGCCCGCAGCGCCGCCACGATCCGCGCCACGCCTTCCGGCCCATAAACCGGCGGATGCGTCTCTACCACCACCAGCCGCACCCCGGGCAGCGGCCCCGTCAAGACCTCCAGCTCGCCCCCCTCGATGTCGCAGGAAATCACCGTGGGCGCGAACTTCGCCAGCAGTGGCCCCAGGGGCCGCACCGGCACCCGGATCACCTCGGCGTTCTCCGGCCAGCCCTTCGGCCCCTTCAGCGCACTGGCCCAGAAGGCCGGGCGCTGGCCGAACTCCACCTCGCCTTCGCCCGTCGCGACGACCGCGCCCTTCAGCACCTTGACGCCTGGAAACCCGTTCGCCGCCAGGTTCCGCCGGGCCAGCTTCACCGTCTCCGGCCCCGCCTCGACACCCATCACCGCCGCCTGCCCCACGACCCCGGCCGCCAGCGCGCAGATGAACCCCAGCCCCGCGCCCAGGTCCAGCACCCGGTCGCCGGGGCGCAGATGCCGCAACAGCGCATCGGCCTCGTGGTTTTCATACCGGCCAGATGTCAACGCGCGCTCCAGGTTCCCCTTCAGTGCTGCCTCCGGCAGGTAGAGCGTAAGGCCGCGAAGGGTGAATGCACGCATCGGGGTCCGTTCGGTTGTTTCGGGGCGCCTGCCCCGCTATATCGCACCCGATGCAGGCAACGGGAGAGCAAAGGTGAAACTCTGGGTCGGCCTCGGCAATCCCGGTGCGAAATATGCGGGCAACCGGCACAACATCGGCTTCATGGCCGTTGACCGCATTGCCGCCGACCACGGCTTTTCCCCCTGGCGCAAGGCCTTCCAGGGGCTGGTCAGCGAGGGGCGCCTCGGGACCGAGAAGGTGGCGCTGCTCAAGCCCGAGACCTTCATGAACCTCTCCGGCCAGTCCGTGCAGGCCGCCGTCGCCTTCTGGAAACTGCCGCTGACCGATGTCACCGTATTCCATGACGAGCTCGACCTCGCGCCCGGCAAGCTGCGCCTGAAACAGGGCGGCGGCCATGCCGGGCATAACGGCCTGCGGTCGATTCACGCGCACCTGGGCGACGCCTACGCCCGCGTCCGCCTCGGCATCGGCCACCCCGGCCACAAGGACGCGGTTGCCGCTTACGTCCTTCACGACTTCGCCAAGGCGGATGCAGAATGGCTGGAGGACCTCCTCCGCGGCATTTCGGACGGGGCCGAGGCTCTGGCCATGGGCGACGGGCAGAAGTTCATGAATGCCGTCAGTTTGCGCACCGCACCTCCCCGGTCCTCCACGACGAAGGACAAGACCGAGCCACAAGCGCCCACCCCTCAGCCGCAAGAAGACACCCGCAGCCCGATGCAGAGGCTTCTGGACAGGTTTCGCTAGGCCGATTTCTGCAAAGAAATCGTACCGGAGCCTTTGAAGGCTCCGACCCGGACTTTTCGAAAAGTCCGGCGCCCGGCGGATCAGCGTTCCGACCGGTTGACCAGCCCCGCCAATGCCCGACTGACCAGCGACGACACCGCAGGCCGCTCCAGCGCGACGAACGGCAGCGGCCGACAAAGTTCCATCGCCGCCACCCCCACCCGCGCCGTCAGCGCCCCGTTCACCACCCCCTCGCCGAACCGGCGCGACAGTTTCGACAGCACTCCGCCCCCCGCGACCGACCCGATCATGTCATCGGTCAGCGCCAGAGCCCCCGCTGCCACCAGCGACCCGAACACCCGGCGGAGAAGCTTCAGGCTCCCGAAACTCCCCGACCGCCCGCCGTAGATCTCGGCGATCCGCCGGATCATCCGCAGGTTCGCCACCGCCGCCGTCGCCACATCGGCCAGCGCGAGCGGCACCAGCGCCGTGACCGTCGCCACCTGCCGCGCAGCCGCCTCGATCACCAGCCGCGCCTCGGCATCCAGCGTGGTCAGAAGCTCGCGCTCTGCCAGCGCCAGCAGGGCATCGGCGTCCATTACCTCGCCCTCGCGTTCCGCCAGCCGCGCCCGGCCCCAGGCCGTATCCCCCCGCGCGGCGTACAGCGAGACGATCCCCGCAACCACCCCCCGCGCCGCCTTCAGGTCTGCCGCCACCCGCGCCTCGACGGCCCGCATCCGCAAGCTGTCCAGCCGCCCCAGCCGCAGGAAGGCCCCCCATTCGCGCAGGGCCAGCAGCAAGGCGCCAAGGACCGCCACCGCAACCAGTCCGAAAGCCACCCAGCCCAGCACCAGGTTCCGCTCCATCAGGCCCAGGACGAAATCATAGGCCGCGACCGACAGCGCAAAGCTGAACAGCGCCCCGAAGGCCCAGAGCGCAAACCGCGTCAGCCCCGATCCGCGCTTTTGCGACAAGGCCGCCACGGCCTGCATCGCCTGCCCCTCGGGCAAGCCATCCGGCACAGGGGGCGCGGCCGAAGGATCGACACCCTCCTCCATCTCTTCCAGGAACGGCTTCGGCGGACGGCTCACAACTGGTCTCCGATCAGGAACTCGACCGCCCGGTCGAGGCGAATATGCGGCGGGCCTTCGCCGGGCTTCAGGCTCAGTCGCGCCGGAGCGAAGGTCATCAGGTGATAGTCCGCATCCAGCCAGGCCTCTGCCCCCTCGCGTGCCGGCGACAGAAGGCGCGCCGGGTCCGACGGCAGCGCACCGGGATACATCAGCGCAGGTCGCCCCGTCGCTTGCAGGATGCCCCGCACCGCAGGAACCTCGACCCCGTCGCGCGTCACGCGCTCCTCCACTGTCGCCCGCAAACTGGCCAGAGACATCGCCTCGGTCCGCGCGCCCGAGAAGTCGGCCCTTTGTTTCGCCTCGGCCAAGAGCGCGCCCGTGATCGCGGTCAGCGCCGGGTGCTGTTCATGGTGCAGATGGTCGGCCTTTGTGGCGGCAAAGAGGATGCGCTCCACCCGATGCACGCCGAAAAGGCCGGAAAGCCAGCTGTTCCGGCCGGGCCGGAAGCCCGACAGGACCTCGGCCATCACCCGCCGCAGATCCTCGACCGCGCGCGGCCCCTGATGGATCGCGCCCAGCACGTCGGCCAGCACGACCTGTCGGTCGATCCTGGCGAAATGGTCGCGGAAGAAGGGGCGGACGACCTTCGATTTGTAGGCCTCGTACCGCCGCTCCATCTCGCGCCAGAGGCTGGAGCGGCCGGTGCTGGCCGGTTTCGGCAGGGGGGCGAAGGTCAGGACCGGCGACCCCGCCAGATCACCGGGCAGAAGGAACCGGCCGGGGGTGACATCGACCCTCCCGGCGTCGCGGGCGACGGTCAGGTAGGCGGTGTAGGTCTCGGCCAGTTGGCGGGCCTTCGCCTCATCCAGCCGCAGGGCGCCGTCCTCGGCGCGGGCAAGCGCAAGGTAGGCGGCAGCCTCGGGGCGCTTTTCCAGGCGCGAGAGCGAGGCTTCGGACCAGGCCTCGTAAGTCTTGTCGAGAAGCGAAAGGTCCAGAAGCCACTCGCCCGGGTAATCGACGATGTCGAGGTGGAGCGTGCGCGGCCCCCGCCAGGACGCCAGGAGCCCGGCGGGTCGGACGCGGAAGGACAGCCGCAGTTCGCTGATCGCGCGGGTCGAGGCGGGCCAGCGGGGGTTGTCGCCGGTCAGGGCGGCGAGGTGGGCCTCGTAATCGAAGCGGGGAAGCGTCACGTCGGGCTGGGGTTGCAGATAGACGGCCTGGATGCGACCCTCGGCCTGGGCGCGCAGCTGCGGCATCCGGCCCCGGTTCAGCAGATTGGCAACCAGCGCGGTGATGAAGACGGTCTTGCCCGCCCGCGACAGGCCGGTCACGCCGAGGCGGAGGGTGGTGTCGAACAGGGTCTCGGACAGGGTGGCCCCGGCCCCTTCGATCCCGCGGGTGATCCCGTCCGTCAGTCCGGAAAATGCCACGGTCCGTCCCTTTGCTGCGCGGGGCTCAAGATAGGGTGGGCGGGGCGGGAATGGAAGGCGGGTGGGCAGGGTGGGCAGTATTGCCCACCCCACGCTTGCGCTGACCGCGCGCGGGCACATACCCACCCCACATGAAATCAGGGACTTGGCCGTGGGCATTCAGGATTTGGCAAGGATTGCGCGGGGGCAGGCTTCCGGGGTAGGGAAGGCCCATGCCCCGCTATGCGCTCCAGATCGAATACCACGGCGCCCCCTTCGCGGGCTGGCAGCGGCAGGCGCAGGGCCTGCCCTCGGTGCAGGAGGCGGTCGAAACCGCCCTTGGCAAGCTGGAGCCCGGCCCCCATACGATCGCCGCCGCAGGCCGCACCGATGCCGGCGTCCATGCCACGGCGCAGGTGGCCCATGCCGATCTGACGAAGGACTGGGACCCGTTTCGCCTTGCCTCGGCGCTGAACGCGCATCTGCGCCCCGACCCGGTTGCCGTCATCGCCTGTGCAAAGGTCCCCGACGACTTCCACGCCCGCTTTTCGGCCACGGGGCGGCGCTACACCTTCCGCCTTGTCGCCCGCCGTGCCCCCGTGACACATGACCGGGGCCTGGTCTGGCAGGTGCTGAACCGGCTGGACATCTGTGCCGTGCGGGCGGGCGCGGCGGAACTGATCGGCAGCCACGACTTCACCACCTTCCGCTCCACGCTCTGCCAGGCGAAAAGCCCGGTGAAGACGCTGGACCGGATCGAGATCGCCGAACTTCCCTATCCCGGCGGCATCGAATACCGCTTCGACCTGGCCGCGCGCAGCTTCCTGCACAATCAGGTCAGGTCGATTGTCGGCACGCTGGAGCGGGTCGGCGCGGGGGCCTGGACGCCTGCCGACGTGAAGGCAGCGCTGGAGGCGCGGGACCGGGCGGCCTGCGGGCCGGTCGCACCGCCGCAGGGGCTGTATCTGGTCGGGGTCAGCTATCCGGTGGACCCGTTCGCCCGGTAAGCGGCGACCGGAGTTTTCGAAAACTCCGGTTCGGAGCCTCGGAAGGCTCCGGTCCGATTTCTGCGAAGAAATCGGCGCCGGGGCGTCAGTTCAGGTCCTTCAACAGCCGCCCGTGCTTGCGCACCTCGGTCAGCACGGCGCCGAAGGTCTCCAGCCCCCGGCCTGCCAGCATCGGCATCAGCTTCAGGAAGGCATCCGCCGTGGCCACGGCATCGCCCAGGGCGGTATGGCGGGCTTCCTCGGGGATGGTGATCCCCAGCCGATGGCTGAGCGCATCCAGACTGTGCACCTCGCTCTGGCCCCAGACCACCGCCGACAAGAGCACCGTATCGAGGACCGGCATGTCGAAGGTCAGGCCCAACTGCCCCTCGACCCGGCGCAGGAATTCCATGTCGAAGGGCGCGTTGTGGGCGATCAGCACCGCGCCCTCGGCGAACTTGTGGAAGCGGCGGACCACCTCCGGAACGCCCGGCGCATCGGCGACCATCGCGTCGGTGATGCCGTGCACCTCGGTCGAGACGGCGGGGATCGGGCGGCCGGGGTTGACCAGAGTGTCGAAGACCTCGCCCTCGACCCGCCGGCCGTTCACGATCCGCACGGCGGCCAGCTGCACGATCTCGTCGCCCTGCCGGGGGTTGAGGCCCGTCGTCTCGCTGTCGAAGACGACATAGGTCAGCCGGTCGAGCCGCGCCTCGGCCAGGCGGTCGGTGCGGGCGGGCGACAGGAGGTCGAAGTCGTAGACCACCTTGCGCGCCACGGGTTTCGGACGCGCCACCGCGCGGCGGGCCTGGCGGATCGGCAGGCAGAGCGCGGGGCGCCCGTCGGCCAGCGCCTCGGGCCAAAGCTCGGTCGCATGGGCGGCAAGGACGGCGCGGGCGGGGCGGTCGGGGGCCTCGGGCGCCAGCGGCAGGGCAAGCCAGCGGTCAAGCTCGCCCACCCCCACCCGCGCGCCGGTCCAGGACAGCCGGATCGCGGCGCCGGTATCCTCTTCCTCGATGGTCAGATGCAGGGGCGCACGCTCGGCAAGCTGCCGGGCAAGATGTTCCAGCAGCGTCAGGATCTCGTAGCCGTTGCAGCGCAGGATCAGGTCGGCGGTTTCCGTGGTGACCGTGATCCCCAGCGCGGCAGCCCGTGCGACAAGGCCCTGCGCCAGATCGAAGGCGCGGGTCTGAGGCAGCGCGCCGGTTTCGGACAGGGCCTCGTCGCGGGCCGCGCCGAACCGGGTCACGGCCTGGCTGAGCCTTGCGACCTCTTCCTTCAGCGCATCCTGCATCGGCGCGGGCAGGGCGTTCTCGGGCATCACGCCGACCAGTGTCGCCAGGGCCGCGGCGGGGCGGCGCAGGCTGTCGAGCGCGGCTTCCAGCATCGCCTCGCGCCGGGCATCCGCCGCCATCTCGCCGGTGATGTCACGCAGCGTCAGGACATAGCCCTGCGTCCCGCCATCGCCCAGAAGCCGCATCCGCGCCGCCAGCACGCGCGCACCGGTGGTCGTGGTGCACAACAGATCCGACACCGCGTCAGGATCGCCGGTGGCTGCCAGGCGTTCGTGGGCCAGCCGCAGGGGCGCGGCGTGCAGATAGTCGAACAGCTTGCGGTCCAGCCCCGCCTCGAGCCCGCGGCTGGTGCCGAGGATGTCGGCCGCTGGGCCGTTGTAGAAGACCAGCGCATGGTCGGCGGAACAGAGGATCACCCCCACCGGCACGTCCGAAAGAAGCGCCTCGAGCCGGGCCTTTTCGCTGCCCAGCCGCAGGGTTTCCCGCGCCACCGCCTCGGCCAGGGCCGACCGCGTCTCGGCCAGGCTTTGCGCGGCGGCCTGGGCGGCAGGCGCAAGGTCGCCCAGATAGCGGGCGATGGCCGCGTCCATCTCGGCCGTGACGTCGGAATGGGCGCGGGCGCGCAGGGCGCCGGCGAGGGTCTCGATGGGTCTGGCGACGTTCAGGTCGAAGAGATACCAGACCCCCGCCACCAGACCCAGGGCGGCGAACCCGGCCAGGACGCCCGCCTGCACGAAGCCCTGCCCGATGCCGGGCAGACCCAGGCGGCTGTAGCCCAGCCAGAGACCGCCGGCGGTCGCAAGCACGATCGCGGCGGCGAGGCCCGCGAAGATCAGGAAGACCCGCAGGCGCAGGGAGAGGCGGGTCAGCATCTTCTGCCTCCCCGCCCCCGCGTGGCGAGGGGATGGGGGAGGGGGGCATCCGGCCAGGCCAAGCGGCCCCGCCATCCTCTCCCTCGCCCACGAAGGGGGGAGGGAAGCGCCCTGCATCCCACCCCTGCGCGAAGCCCGGCCATGGCCTAGCCCGCTCCGATCAGAAGCCGCCGCACCTCGTCGCGCAGGTCCTTCAGCTCGAAAGGCTTCGAAATGAACCCGTCCGCCCCGAGCGCAAGGCCCTTGCGGCGTTCGATGGCCGACCCCCGCGCGGTCATCATCAGCACCTTCACGTCCGCCAGCGAGGGATCGGTGCGGATGCCCTCGCAGATCTCGTAGCCCGAGACCTCGGGCAGCATCACGTCCAGCAGCACCAGGTCGGGATGGGTGTCGCGGATGCGGGGCAGGGCGTCGGCCCCGTTCGAGACCCGGTCATGGTCATAGCCTTCGCGGGTCATCAGGTAATCCAGTGCGACGGCGATGTTGTCCTCGTCCTCGACCACCAGGATGCGCGGCTTGCGGTCCATGCCCTACCCCTCTCTGCACGCGGCGGCCTGAAGGGCATCGCCCTCGGGAGCCGCCTGCCACTCTGCCCCCGTCAATTCCCCGGCCTCGGTGATCTCCACCCCCTCGACCACCAGAACCTGCCGCCCCCCGGCGCAGTCGATGGCCATGAGGCCGCTTTCGACCGGGCGCCAGCGTGCGAATTTCAGCAGCGGCACAATCCGCAGACTGCCGATCTGCGGGTGGATCATCCGCTTGCGCTGGTCCAGGGCCCAGAAGCGCATGGTGATCGGCTTGAGGTAGGTCCAGGGCCGCAGCGGCATCGCCTCTTCCTCGACGCGGACCACTTCGATCCCCGGCGGCAGTTCCGCCGCGACCCGGCCATACCAGCTGTATTCCAGCACCAGCGTCGCGCCGATCAGGCCCGCCGCCGCCATGACGGGCACGAACCAGCGCGGCAGGCCGGGCCGCCAGCGCCGCAGCGCCCAGGCCAGCAGGCCCAGGGTGGCGGCCGCAAGGATCGCGCCGATCAGTTCAAGGGCCATCTGATCAACTCCTGGCGCCGCGGGCCTGGCCCACGGCAGATTGCATGGTGCGCACGACGACAAAGGCGTCGCGCAGGTGGCTGCGTTCGAAATCCGACAGTTCCGAGGGCGCGATGAAGTTGTCGGGCTTTTCTCCGCCCTTCACCCGCCGCGCCTGATGTTCCAGCCGGGCCTGAGCGATCAGGTCGTATGCCTCGATCAGGTCGCGCCCTCCGCTGGCGCTGATGACGCCCGCCTCTACCGCCGCTTCCAGCCGGGCGCGCGTGTTCACCGCTGGCAACTGTCCGATCAGCGCATAGACCCGTCCCAGATCGACCACCGGCACCACGCCGTTGTGCTTGAGGTCGATGTGGTTCTTGTATTCCCCCGACCGGATCGTGGCGAAGCCGCGCAACAGGCCCAGCGGAGGATTGTGCTTCAGGCTGTTGGAGATCATGTGCGCCACGAAGATCGAGTTCTTCGCGGCCAGCTCAAGCACTTCGGCCTGCAATTCGGTGTAAAGGCTGGCCGTCCCGCCGATGGCGCGCAGGTCGAACATCACGCTGGCCAGCATCTGCGCCATCGGATCGGGGGTCGTGATCCATTTGCGGAAATAGCCGCGCCAGACGGACATGCGCTGGCACCACTGCGGATTGGTCGCCATCATGTCACCGGGGCAATAGACATAGCCGCAGGCGTTCAGCCCGTCCGAGACGATCTTCGCCAGCCGGGCAAAATAGCCCATGTCGGCCTCGGTCGCGGCATCGTCGATCATCAGGCAGTTGTCCTGATCGCTGACGCCCGTCTGCTCCTGCCGCCCCTGGCTGCCGCAGGCGAGCC
Source organism: Rhodobacter calidifons (assembly GCF_011174775.1). Taxonomy (GTDB): domain Bacteria; phylum Pseudomonadota; class Alphaproteobacteria; order Rhodobacterales; family Rhodobacteraceae; genus Tabrizicola; species Tabrizicola calidifons. Next base: position 56,071 of record NZ_JAANHS010000011.1, on the reverse strand, counting down.
AGAGGTAAGGCACCGGCGCCGGGCCCAGTTCCGCCTCGGCCATCGCCAGAAGCCGCCGCGTCACCGTATCTGCGATGTCGGTGATCAGCCGCGTCACCACCTCATGCGCGCTGCCGCCGCCGACCAGCTGCACCAGAAGGCGGGGGATGCGCGCCGTATTCTCGGCCAGTTCCGCCACCGTCTGCGCCGTCGCGGCGTCGCGCACCAGCAGGGCCGAGGACACCGCCTGGAACCGCACCAGATCGGTCTGGGTGATCATGCCCACCAGCCTGCCGTCATCCACCACCGGCAGATGGCCGATCCGGTGCTCCAGCATCCGGTTCAGCACGTCCGACCCCAGACTGTCCGGCGTCAGCACCATCGGGTCAGCCGCCATCACCCGGCTTACCGGGGCCGCAGGGTCCAGCCCCTCGGCCAGCACCTTGTTCACGAAATCCCTCGCGGTGACGATGCCGACCAGCCGGTCGCCTTCGGTGATCGCCAGGCAGGAGATATGCGCATCGCGCATCCGTCTGGCCGCCTCGCGGATGGGCGTGTCGGGCGGCACGGCAATCGGCGCGCGGGCGATCAGGTCGCCGACCTTGCGGGTCGAGATGTCGGCCTCGCGCGCCTCGTGCTGGCGTCCCCGGTGGAAAAAGCGCTCGAAGGCCGGATAGGTCGCGATCAGGCGGCGGAACTCGGCCTCCGGCAGCATGAGGATGTCCGCGCCCCGGGTCGCGCGCGCCGTCGTCACCGCCATCCCGTCGCGCAACAGCCCGCGTTCGCCGAAACTGTTGCGCGGACCGAGAAGGGACACGAGGCCCCCGGAAGGCTCCAGCACCTCGACCGAGCCTTCCAGGATCAGGAAGATCCCGGTCAGCGGCTCTCCGGCGGCATAGATCACCGCACCGTCGTCGTAATGCCTGCGGCTGAAGGAGGCGGCGACACGCGCCATCTCGTCCCGCGGCAGGCTGTCGTAGGGGTGCACCGTCTCCAGGAAGGCCAGAAGCGGGGTGCTGTCCTGATCCATGATCCTGTTCCGGCAAGGAGGATGCGCCCCCGGGTTTCCCCGGAGGCGCAAAGGGTCTTAGTGAGCCACGGCCTGTCCGGCGCCCTTGGGCACGCGGATCGATTCCACCAGGTCCACCACATGCTGCGGCGGGGCCTTGGTGACCATCGACACCACATAGGCGACGATGAAGTTCACCACCGCACCGATGGTGCCGATCGACAGCGGCGAGATCCCGAAGAAGTGCTGATCCGGCGTGTTCGGATACACGTTCGTGCCGGGGATGAAGAACCAGCCCAGGTAGAGGAAGATGTAGACCGAGGTGAAGACCAGACCGGCCAGCATCCCGGTGACGGCACCGGCGGTGTTCACGCGCTTCGAGAAGATCCCCATCATGAGGACCGGGAAGATCGTGGCAGCCGCCAGACCGAAGGCCAGCGCCACCACCTGCGCTGCAAAGCCGGGCGGGTTGAGGCCAAGCCAGGTGGCCAGCGCAATCGCGAAGGCCATCGAGATCCGGGCGGCCAGAAGTTCGCCCTTTTCGCTGATGTTCGGATTGATCGCGCCCTTGATCAGGTCATGGCTTACGGCCGACGAGATGGCCAAGAGCAGACCCGCAGCGGTGGAGAGCGCAGCCGCCAGACCACCCGCGGCGACCAGCGCCACGACCCAGCCCGGCAGAGCCGCGATTTCCGGGTTCGCCAGCACCATGATGTCGTTGTCCACCTTGGTGACCTCGTTCGCGGTCAGGCCAAGTTCGGCCATCGACTTGCCGCCCAGCATGGTTTCGGCCAGCACCTTGTCGCGCGCTTCGGTCGCGGCCGTCACGGCAGCTTCCAGCGCGGTCTTGTCGGCATCCGCCGCGGCTTCCGCCAGGGCCTTCTGGGCTTCGGCCAGGGCCTTGTTGGCCTCGGTCACGGCCTTGGGCTCGTTGAAGTACTGGATCAGGCCGTCGCCGTTCTTGTCCTCGAACTCCAGAAGCTTGGTGGCCTTCCAGGTGTTGATCCAGGACAGTTTCGGGTTCGACTCGATTTCCGCAACCGACAGCGCGGGCTTCGAGAAGGCCGAGCCGTCAACCGCACCCGGCCAGAAGGTGGTGGACAGGTTCAGCCGGGCCATCGCCCCCACCGCCGGAGCGACGGTGTACAGAAGCGCGATGAACACCAGCGCCCAGCCGGCCGACGAACGGGCGTCCGCGACCTTCGGAACGGTGAAGAAGCGGATGATGACGTGCGGCAGGCCCGCGGTGCCGATCATCAGCGCCATGGTGAAGAGGAACATGTTGAACATGTTCGTCGTGTCGGCGGTGTAGGCGGTGAAGCCCAGTTCCGTCACGACCTGGTCCAGCTTGGCCAGCATCGAGATCTCGCCGCCCTGCGGTGCATAGGACCCGATCAGGCCCAGCTGCGGCAGGAAGTTGCCGGTCAAGGACAGCGAGATGAAGATCGCCGGGATGGTGTAGGCGATGATCAGCACGATGTACTGGGCAACCTGGGTGTAGGTGATCCCCTTCATCCCGCCAAGCACGGCATAGGCGAACACGACGGCGGCACCGATGTAGAGGCCGGTGTCGGTCGTCACTTCCAGGAAGCGCGAGAAGGTCACGCCGACGCCGCGCATCTGGCCGATAACGTAGGTGACCGAGATCACGATCAGGCAAAGCACCGCCACCAGTCGCGCCGTCTTGGAATAGAAGCGGTCGCCGATGAATTCCGGCACGGTGAACTTGCCGAACTTGCGCAGATAGGGCGCCAGAAGCATCGCCAGAAGCACATAGCCCCCGGTCCAGCCCATCAGGAAGGCCGATTGCGTGTAGCCGCCGACCGGGGCCAGGGCGATGATCCCCGCCATGGAAATGAACGAGGCCGCCGACATCCAGTCCGCGCCCGTCGCCATGCCGTTCATGACCGGGGGAACACCCTGACCGGCCGCATAGAATTCCGAGGTCGAGCCCGCCCGGGCCCAGATCGCAATCCCGATGTAGATGGCAAAGGTGATGCCAACCACGATCAGGTTCAGGGTAAACTGATCCATCTGTCCCGTCCCCTTACTCTTCCACGCCGTGATCGCGGTCGACCTTGCCCATCATCTTCGCGTAGGCGAAAATCAGGATGATGAAGACATAGATCGACCCGTTCTGCGCCATCCAGAAGCCCAGATCGGCACCGCCGATCATGATGCCCTTCAGCGCAGGCCGAAGCAGGATGCCAAGCCCGAACGAGCATGCGAACCAGATCGCCAGAGAAATCAGGATGATCCGGACGTTCGCTGCCCAATAGGCGTTGGCAGAAGATTTGTCTGCCATGAGTACTCTCCCTTTCTTGTTTTCCGCCCCCCGGGGGATCCGGGGGAACGGCCCCTCCCGTCAGGCTGAAACGCGCCCCACGATATCGGCCAGCATGGCGCGGATGCCGTCGATGGACCCCATCGCCGGCACCCGTTCCAGCACTGACTGCGACTCGTAAAACGCGATCAGCGGTGCCGTGTCGGCGTGGTAGGCGGCAAGCCTGGCCCGCACCGTCTCGGCAGTGTCGTCGGCCCGGCGCTTGAACGCCGTGCCGCCGCATTTGTCGCAGGTCCCCGCCGTGGCGGGCTGCTTGAACTCGTCATGATACCCCTCGCCGCAGGCGGCGCAGGTGTAGCGGCCCGAGACGCGGGCGACCATCGCCTCGTCCTCGACTTCAAGGCTGATGGCGGCGGTCACGCGCGCCCCCGCCTCGGCCAGAAGCCCGTCCAGCGCGGCAGCCTGACCGGCGGTGCGCGGAAAGCCGTCCAGGATGATGCCCTTGGCCACATCCTGCTGCGCCATGCGGTCCTTCAGGATCGCCAGCACGATGTCGTCGCTGACCAGTTGACCCGCCTCCATCACCGCCTTGGCTTTGCGGCCCGCCTCGGTTCCCGCCGCCACCGCCGCGCGCAACAGGTCGCCGGTCGAAAGCTGGACCAGACCGAAGTCCTTCTCCAGCATCCGCGCCTGCGTGCCCTTGCCTGCTCCGGGCGGGCCAAGAAGGATCAGAACCGGACCCACGCCCCTAGCCCCGGTTCATGCGGTTGGCGATCAGGTCATCGACCACCGAGGGATCGGCAAGGGTCGAGGTGTCGCCAAGGGAGCCAAAGTCGTTCTCGGCGATCTTGCGCAGGATGCGGCGCATGATCTTGCCGGACCGGGTCTTGGGCAGGCCCGGCGCCCACTGGATCAGGTCGGGCTTGGCGATCGGACCGATCTCCTGCCGCACCCAGGCCTCCAGCTCCTTGCGCAACTCCTCGCTGGGCTCGACCCCCTTCATCAGGGTCACATAGGCATAGATGCCCTGGCCCTTGATGTCGTGCGGATAGCCCACCACGGCCGCTTCGGCCACCGCCTCGTGCGCGACCAGCGCCGATTCCACCTCTGCCGTGCCCATCCGGTGGCCGCTGACGTTGATGACGTCATCCACCCGGCCCGTGATCCAGTAATAGCCGTCCGCATCGCGCCGGCAGCCGTCACCGGTGAAGTAATAGCCCTTGTACTGGCTGAAATAGGCTTCCTCGAACCGCTGGTGGTCGCCCCACAGCGTCCGCATCTGCCCCGGCCAGCTGTCGGCAAAGCACAGCACGCCCTCGGTCTCGACCTCTTCCTGCACCTTGCCCGAGGCCGCATCCAGCACCACCGGCTTGACGCCGAAAAAGGGCTTGGTGGCCGAGCCGGGCTTGGTCGGGATCGCGCCGGGCAGCGGCGTCAGCATGTGGCCGCCGGTCTCGGTCTGCCAGAAGGTATCGACGATCGGCAGCTTCCCCTTGCCGACATGGGTGTTGTACCAGGCCCAGGCCTCGGGGTTGATCGGCTCGCCCACCGAGCCCAGCACCTTCAGCGACGACAGGTCGTGCTTTTCGACCCATTCGGTGCCCAGCCCCATCAGCGAACGGATCGCGGTGGGGGCGGTGTAGAACTGGTTGACCTTGTGCTTGGCGCAGACCTCCCAGAAGCGGCCCGCGTCGGGGTAGGTCGGCACGCCCTCGAACATCAGCGTCGTGGCGCCATTGGCCAGAGGCCCGTAGACGATATAGCTGTGCCCTGTGACCCAGCCCACGTCCGCCGTGCACCAGAAGACATCGCCGTCGTGATAGTCGAAGGTCAGCTGCTGCGTCATCGAGGCATAGACCAGATAGCCGCCCGTGGTATGCACCACGCCCTTCGGCTTGCCGGTCGAGCCCGAGGTGTAAAGGATGAACATCGGGTCTTCCGCGCCGACCTCGACATAGGGGCAATAGGGCTTGGCCGCCGCCATTTCCGCCGTCAGGTCGAAATCGCGCCCCTCGACCCAGGAGGTCTGATCGCCGGTGCGCTTGACCACCAGCACCTTCACATGGTCCGAGCAATGCAGCAGCGCCTTGTCGGTGTTGTCCTTGAGGCCCGTCTTCCGGCCGCCGCGCGGCGCCCAGTCGGCCGTGATGACAAGCTTCGCGTCGCAGTCGTTGATCCGGTTGGCCAGCGCATCGGGAGAAAAGCCGCCGAACACCACCGAATGGATCGCCCCGATCCGGGTGCAGGCCAGCATCGCATAGGCTGCCTCGGGGATCATCGGCATGTAAAGGACCACGCGGTCGCCCTTCTGCACCCCATGCGCTTTCAGCACGTTGGCCAGGCGGCAAGTCTGTTCCAGAAGCTCGCGGTAGGTGATGTGCCTGGCCGGGGTCTTCGGATCGTCCGGCTCCCAGATGATCGCGGTCTGCTCGGCGCGGGTCAGCATGTGGCGGTCGATGCAGTTGGCGCTGACGTTCAGCGTGCCGTCCTCGAACCACCTGATCGACACGTTGCCCGGCTGGAACGAGGTGTTCTTCACCCGGGTATAGGGCCGGATCCAGTCAATCCGCTGGCCTTCCGCACCCCAGAACGCCTCGGGGTCCGCGATCGAGGCGGCGTAACGCCGGGCATAGCCCTCGGCATCGACATGCGCCCTGGCAACAAAGTCGGCGGACGGCGGATAGACGGATTTGGCTGCTTCGCTCATTCTCTTCTCCTCCCGAAGGGCTGTCACAGACACCCCTCGACTGTATCAGTATTCGGCCAGGAACCCTCTTTCCCCGGGTAAACTTAGCACTTCGTAAAGAATTTCGTAACCCCCTATTTTTCCAACATAATTCTGTAAATTCATTGACTGATTGGTAGTCAATTCTGCAAATGTGTGAAAAGTGTGGCGGCCAAGTGCTTGCTTTCGCACAGCCGTTACCGCTCACACCCGCAGGGGTGCTGCGGGCGCGGGGGTGCAGGGGGGCAGACCTTGAAACCCGGTAAAGGGTCAGCGTGATTCGCCGACGGTTGCGGGGCCATCCAGCGCGGCATCGACGGCCTGGATGTCGGGCAGGTACAGCACTTCCGGTTCGCGCAGGCCCTGCGCCTCCAGCTGACGCCGCAGCTTGTGGGTCAGGCCCACAAGGTAAAGCTGCCCACCCTTGCGCCGCGCGCGGTCGGCCAGGCTGTGAAAGCCCCGCGCGCCGGAACTGTCGATCAGCGGCACCGCCGACATGTCCAGGACCAGAGCCCGGGGGGCCTCGGCGATGCGGTCCAGCACCCCGCCCAGCTGCGCGGCGGCGCCAAAGAAATAGGGGCCCTCCAGGTGATAGACCACCCGGTCGGCACGCGGCGTTTCGGGCTGGTCGGTACGGGGCCGGACGGCGGCGGTCTCGGACATCCGCTTGATGAAGACGAGGCCCGCCAGCGCGAAGCCGACGATGATCCCCTCGGTCAGGTCGCGGAACACCACCAGCAGGAAGGTCACGCTGACCACCAGCGCATCCCCGCGCGAGGACCGCAGCAGGGCCGCGAACTCGTGCCGCTCTGCCATGCCCCAGGCGACGACGGCCAGCACGCCGGCAAGTGCAGCCAGCGGGATATAGGCGGCCAGGGGGGCCGCGACCATCAGGAAGGCCAGAAGGAACAGCGCATGCAGCATCCCCGACACCGGCCCCCGGCTGCCCGCCCGCACGTTGGTTGCCGTGCGCGCAATGGTCCCGGTGACGCAGAAGCCGCCAAAGAGGGCCGAACCGATGTTCGCCACGCCCTGCGCCACCAGTTCCGCGTTCGACCGATGGCGCGTGCCGGACATCCCGTCGGCGACGACGGCGGACAAGAGCGACTCGATCGCGCCCAGAAGGGCAAAGCTCGCCGCCCAGGGCAGCGCCTCGCGCCAAAGGCTCAGGTCGGGCAGGGACGGCGCGGGCAGGATCTGCGGCAGGGCGCCAAAGCGCGTGCCGATGGTGGCGACCGGCAGGCCCAGAGCCGCCGTGACGACCGACGCGGTGACCACCCCGATCAGCATCCCCGGCCAATGCGGCCGGACCTGTCGCAGGCCCAGGATCACCGCTGCGGTCAGCGCGGCGACCGCGACGGCCGCCCAGGTGACCGTTTCCCTTGCGGCCCACAGCGCCTCTACCTTGGCCAGGATCTCGCCCGGTTCGCCCCCCGGCAATGTCAGCCCGAACATCTCGCGCAGCTGGCTGGCGAAGATGATGACCGCGATCCCGGCGGTGAAGCCAACGGTCACGGGATAGGGGATATAGCGGATATAGGTCCCGATCCGCAGCGCCCCGGCTGCGATCAGGATCACCCCGGACAGCAGCGTGGCCAGGATCAGCCCCTCGACCCCGATCGCCATGACACAGGCCGACACCAGCACGATGAACGCCCCCGCCGGCCCGCCGATCTGATAGCGCGACCCGCCCAGCGCGCTGACGAGGAAGCCGCCGACGATGGTGGTGTAAAGCCCGCGTTCCGGCCCCACGCCGCTGGCGATGGCGATGGCCATGGACAGGGGCAGGGCGACGATCGCCACGGTCAGCCCGGCCAGCGCATCGGCGCGCAGATCGGCAAGCCGATAGCCCTCGCGCCAGACCGTCAGCAGCTTGGGTAGGAACTCCGTCGGGCCGCTCTGGCCCCGCGCACTGTCGCTCATCGTCTTGTCCAAACCAGGGATCCGGCCAGTAATCGCTGGCAAGCGAGGGGAAATGCCGTCAGAAGACTCCTCGCCAACCGTCCTGTCAACCGCAGCAGATCAGATGACCCCGAACATCCCTCCAAAAGATCCGGTCCGCCCCGCCGACGACGACGCCCGCCGCCTGGCGAAGGACCTCCTGGCCCTTGGACATGCCGCCCTGGCCTGGAGCGACCCGGACACCGGCACTCCGGGCATCAGCCGCATCGCCTTTGCCCGCGACCCGGAGGCCGGGCTCCTGACGCTGGTCTCGGGCCTTGCGCCGCATTTCCGCGCCTTGCGGGACCGGCCCGACTGCGCGCTGATGCTGGGTGAGGTGGGCGAGCGTGGCGATCCCCTGAGCCATCCCCGCCTGATGATCCGCGCCCGCGCCGCCTTCGTACCCCAGGACGACCCGGCCCGCCCCGCTCTGCGCGACCGCTGGCTGGAAAGGTCGCCAAAGGCGCGCGTCTACATCGACCTGCCCGACTTTGCCTTCGTCCGGTTCCAGCCGGTGTCGGCGCTGCTGAACGGCGGTTTCGCCCGCGCCTTCCACATCGCGCCCGAGGATCTGTAGCAAAAGGGCGGCCCTGCAGGACCGCCCCCGATTTCCGTTCGGAAATCGTCCCGGAATTCGGTCGAATTCCGGCCCCCGGGCGTCAGGCCGGCACGTCCATGCGCATCGTCACCAGCGCCTTGCCCTTCACCGCCTCGCCCCAGCGGATCTGCGCCTGGTTCCCGCCCGCGCCGGTTCCCGGCACCGCATAGGGGAAGACATGGCGCGGGGCATTCGACACGTTGGTGATCATCCCTTCCGGCGCCACCGACTGCACCTGGCGGATGCGCCCGCCAAAGGGCACGAAGCCACCCGCGCTGACGTTCCAGGTCTCGGCCGCGGTGTTCTGCGTGTGGGTCACCTGGACCGGGTTGATGATCCACTGGCTGACGTTGTTGAAGCTGTTCCCCTCCACCCGCACATTGCGCGAGCGGGTGAAATCCAGCGTCGCGAAGGTGGTGTCCACCATCTCCACCCGGTCGATCACCACGCCGAAGCTGCGGAAACTGTTGGCCGACAGCGTGAAGCCCGACAGGAAATGCCCCGGACCGTAGGGTTTGATCACGATCCAGCGGAAGGCCGTCGAAGTCGAGGACGAGATGAACACGTTGCCGACGATGTTCAGCCCGCCGAACGAGAACTCGCCGTTCTCCTCGGGCTCCGAGTCGTGTTCGTTGCCCCATTCGATGAAGCAGTTGTCGATGTAGTTGCCGGTCACCACGGTCGAGACGTTGGTCTGGGTAAAGACCAGCCCGGCCCGGCGCACGCCCGCCGTCGTGTTGTCGCCCTGGAAGAAGTGATTGGCGTGGATCAGGTGGCCGGTCCCGTTGATGATTGCGAAATGCGCAAAGCGCACGATCCGGTTGTTGCGCAGTTTGGTGTCGTTGGCCTGCACGTTCATCGCGATGGTGGTGCGGTCCACCGCCGGCACCGACTGTTCGTTCGACAGGAACTGGCACATGTCGACGAACATCCCCTGGCAGCCTGTCCCGGCAGAGCTGATCCCCCGGTCCTTCGGGCGGTTGAAGGTGCAGGACATGAAACGCTGGGTAGACCCCGACATCGGCAGAAGGACGCCCGACCCGACGCCCAGGCAGTTGAACTCGATGTCCTCCAGCTCGAACCGCGACATCAGGTCGAAGCCCGAGAAGTCGAGCATGTACTTGAACCGGCGGAAAGTATAGGTCCGCGTGCCCACGGCGGCGTAGAGCGGCTGGCTGATCGTCAGCGTGCCCGCGCCGACGTTCCTTGCCGTGACATAGACCTCGCGCCCGACGCCGGTGCCCTCGACCAGCGCCCCCACCGGGATGTTGGCTACATTGGCGACATTGGTCAGCGTCGTGTTCTGCGCGGCCGAATAAGTGGCGACCGAGGTCACCACTTCGGTCTCCCAGGCCGGCCCCGACACTGCGTTCAGCGACCCGTTCCGCACCACCCGGCGGCTGGTGAAGCTGGTGATCCCGGCCAGGGCCGCGACGTTGATCGGCTCGGGGATCTCCACCCGGCGGCCCGACAGATCCAGCGTGACATAATCAGTGAAGAAGAACAGCGCCTGAAGTGCGCGCTTGAACCCCTCCAGCTCGGACCCGAAGGCCTGGCCGTAGGTGTCCAGGTCATAGTTCCGCGTCAGCGTCAGCTTGCGGTTCGCGGGCATCGACAGCGTGCCCTCGAACCGGATGCGGCTGTTGATCGTGACGTCCTGCGTCAGGCGGAACACGCCCGAGGGCACGAGGATCTCGCGCCCCGCGGCCGCGGCATCTGCGGCCAGGAAGGCGGGCGCGTCGTTCGTCGTCCCGTTGCCCAGCGCGCCGAAATCGCGGACATCCACCCAGTCCATCAGCTTGCGGATGAAGACGTTGGTCACATCCTCGACCTCGATGTCGTCGATCCGCACCACCCCGCCATTGGCCCCGGTCAGGTCCAGGCCCACATGGGCATAGACCGTCTGAAGGGACCAGGGCAGGTCCACGCCGGTGCGGTTGGCTGGAGAGATGATCGCGCTGACCGTCACCACCTCGCCATAGGTGGTCAGCGTCACCGAAGGCCCGACCTGCGGCACGCCGGCCACGTTCTGCCCGTTCACGTCGCCCGCCCAGGCTGCAATTCGGACCGCAGGCAGGTTGCCCGAGACCGCCTTCACCCGCGCCGTCACCCGCAGATACAGCCCCGGCTGGATCGGCGTCTGCGCGAAACTGCGCAGCTTCTGGGTGGCCTCGGTCTTCTGCAATTCCAGACAGCCGCCGAAGTCCTGGTCGTTCGTCACCAGCGCCGCGTTCGGCTGGCCCTGATACGACCCCGAACCGGGCGTCCCGTCCTCGCGCGACCAGAGGTTCAAGCCTGCCGAGAACGGCGGCGGCATCAGGACCAGCCCGTCAGTGATAGCCTTGTTCATCTTCGATTACCCTCGCTTCGCGCCTCTGCCACACGCGATGCGTCAGGACATCCCGACAAACCGCGCCGCCATGGGGTGAAGGGGGTAGCAAGCAAGCCTTAACCGCCGCTCAGTTCAGCGCGCGGCACCTTTCGTCCGGACGCAACGGAACAGGGTGGGGCCGCGCCCTGCCCGGTTGGCCGGAGGCAAGGAGGATGCAGCGTTGCCCGGGGACCCTTGTCTAGACGCCCACGTCGGGCGCGGGCAGAAGCTGGACCGCGTTGATCTGCCAGCCTTCGGGCGTTTCGACCATCATGTAGTCGAGATACCAGCCCTTGCCCGCCTGATCGGTGATCCTGACCCGCTGCCACAGGTTGCCCGCAATCTCGCGCAGCTCCTGCATCTGCACCTCTGCGGGCCGGTAGACCATCGGATAGCCCTGCTTGACCATCGCCCCGAAATTCTCGGGCGTGCCGAACAGCCGCTTGATGTTGGGGCTTGCAAAGGTGAAGGCCCGGGCGAAATCGTCGGCAAGGAAGGCCTCGATCTGGCTGCGGATGGTGTTCTCGATCGGCGCTTCCTGGGCGGCGAGCGGCAGGGAAAGCACGACGGACGTCACGATGACAGTCAAGGCAAGGCGCATGGCAAGCCCTCCGGCTGGACCTGCACCGAAACCTAGGGCGTGCTTCGGGCTTGCCAAGGCCTCTTTACGCGCGCGCGCACCATCGCCAGACTGACAGCCAGGACAGGAGAAGCGCAGACCGTGACCTACGCCTTCGATCTTGCCGACACCGACCTGACCGCCAGCCTGCGCCGGATCGCCACCGAGGAACTCGCCAGCGCCCTGGCTCGGCTTGACCAGATCGATGCACCCCGGGCGGTGCACGGCATCCGCAAGAACCTCAAGAAGACCCGCGCGCTCTTGCGGCTGGTGCGGAGCGGGCTGGCAGAACAACCGGCCGCCAACCAGACCCTGCGCGAGGTCGGCCTGGCCCTGTCCGCCCGTCGCGATGCGGCCGTCCGCCTTGCAACTCTCGACCGCCTGTTTCCCGACCGTCCCGAACCGATGCAGGGCCTTTACTCTGTCCTTGCCTTACCCGGCCCGGACCTGGTTGCCGAGCCTGTGGGCGCGCTTCGCGAGCGGCTGATCTCTGTGCTCGACAAGGTTCAGGGCTGGTCGCTTTCGGGCAAGGATACCCGAATTCTCCGCGCGGGGTTGGCCGACACCCGGGCAAAGGCCCTGCGCACCGCACGGGCCGCCCGGCGCAGCCCGCATCTGGACGAAGCCTTCCACGACTGGCGCAAGCGCGCCAAGGACTTCTGGTATCAGTCCCGCCTCTTTGCGCCGGTCTGGCCCGACCTGTTCGCCCCCCTCGTCGCCAGCGCCGACCGGCTGGGCGAGATGCTCGGCGACCATCACGACCTCGCCGTCCTCCGGGCGCATGTCGCGGCCCTGCCCGATGCGCAGGTGCCCGACTTGACCCGGCAGATGCTTGCCCGGCGCCTCGACGCCGCACAGGCCGAGATCGAGGCCAGGGCATTTCCCCTGTCGGCGCGACTGTTCGCCGGAGATCCCGAAGCGATCGCCCGCATCTGGACCGACTGGCGCCGGATCTGGCGCGAAAACGCATAAGAGGGATCCCGGGTCCGGTCGCCCGGTCCGGTCGGATCCCCCGGCGCCCAGCATCAGGGTTTGCGACGCGCCAAACAGACGCAGGCACAGGTCCTCGCGCATGAAGCGCCAGTCCGTCAGACGCGCACGCGGCAGCCGTGGCGGCACCTGGCCCGCAGGATGGTCCCGTCGCCTTCCAGCAAAGCCTTCTCCGCGCCCGAAGCGCCCGGCCAGACCGCACCCCCTTCCGCCTTTCGCCGCGTGTGCGCTGCCACCACCCGAAGGGACCAGGCCTGTCACCGGGCGCCGAAATCCATGCGGATTTCGGGCCGGTTTCCGCATGGAAACCGGCGCCGCGCGCGGGTCAGGCGATCAGCTCGCCCCGCAGCGCCCGCTCGATCAGCGTCACCGTCTCCTCGACCCCGTACAGCGCGATGAACCCGCCAAATCGCGGGCCCTCCGAGGCGCCGAGCAGCACCTCGTACAGCGCCTTGAACCAGTCGCGCAGCGGCTCGAACCCATGTTCCTTGCCCACCGCAAAGACCATCGACTGCAAGGCCTCGTCGTCCAGCCCCCCGTCCCAGGCCTTCAGCCGCGCGACCAGATCCTCCATCGCCGCCCGCTCGCGGTCGTCCGGCAGCCGGAACACCCGCGTCGGCGCGATCTTGTCCGCGAAATAGCGCACCGCAAAGCCCGCCGCCGCATCCAGATCGGGGTGCGTCTCGGGCGAAGCCTCGGGTGCATAGCGCCGGATGAACTTCCACAGTCCCGCCGCATCCTTCGCCGCCGCGACCGAGGCCAGATTCAGCAGCATCCCGAAGCTGACCACCATCTTCGACGCCGGCGGCTTGCCGTTGTGGATGTGCCAGACCGGGTTGTTCACCTGCTGGTCCAGGGTCTGCGCCGGAAAGGCCTTCAGCTGCTGGTGATACTCGTCCACCGCCCGCGGGATCACGTCCCACCACAGCCGCTTGGCCGTCCTGGGTTTCTGGTACATGAAATACGACAGGCTCTCCGTCGCCGCATAGGTCAGCCATTCGTCGATGGTCAGCCCGTTGCCCTTCGACTTCGAGATCTTCTGCCCCTGGTCATCGAGGAACAGCTCATACGTCATGTGGTTCGGCGCCCTACCCCCCAGCACCTCGCAGATCCCGTCGTAGATCGGCGTGTTGGTGGAGTGGTCCTTCCCGTACATCTCGAAGTCCACGCCCAGCGCCGCCCAGCGCGCGCCGAAATCCGGCTTCCACTGCAACTTCACATGTCCGCCCGTGACCGGCAGCGTCCACTCCCGCCCGTCCTCGTCGTCGAAGGTGATCGTCGCGTCCTTCGCATTGACCTCCTTCATCGGCACATACAGCACCCGCCCCGTTTCGGGATGGATCGGCAGGAAGCAGGAATAGGTCTGCTGCCGCTCCTCGCGCAGGGACGCCAGCATGATCGCCATGATCCGGTCATAGCGTTCCGCCGCCAGCCGCAGCGTGTCGTCGAACCGGCCCGACCTGTAGAACTCGGTGGCCGAGATGAATTCATACTCGAACCCGAACGTGTCCAGGAACCGCCGCAACATCGCGTTGTTGTGGTGCCCGAAACTCTCGAACTCGCCATAGGGGTCCGGCACGCTCGTCAACGGCTTCTGCATGTGCTGCCGCAGCATCTCCTGGTTCGGGACGTTCTCCGGCACCTTCCGCATCCCGTCCACGTCGTCGGAAAAGCAGATCAGCCGCGTCGGAATGTCGCTGATGACCTCGAAGGCCCGCCGGATCATCGTCGTCCGCGCCACTTCCCCGAAGGTCCCGATATGCGGCAGACCCGAGGGCCCATAGCCCGTCTCGAACAGCACATAGCCCTTTTCCGGGGCCTTCTTCTCGTACCGTTTCAGCACCGCGCGCGCCTCTTCGAACGGCCAGGCCTTCGAATTCATCGCCGCATCGCGCAACGCAGTCATCGCATCTCTCCTGAAACGGGCCCGGGGCCAGTCCCCGGGACCCCCGTCCTCTATTGCCCCCCCCGCGCCGCGTCAATAATCTGCCGCCCGACGCATAGAGGAGCCGACCATGCCCGAATCCGCCATGTCCCCCCAGGACGCGCTTGTCGCCGTCATGGTCGCCACCTCCGCCTCGGACGAAAACGTGCGCACGGCCGAGCTTGTCGCGATCACCCGCATTGTCAATCACATGCCCGTCTTCGCCACCTACGACCCGGACCGCATCCGCCGCGTCAGCCGCATCGTCTTCGACCTGTTCGAAGAGGAAGACGGGTTGGACGCCCTCTTCGGCCTGATCCGCGAGGCCCTGCCGGAGCGCCTCTACGAGACCGCCTATGCCTTGGCCTGCGACGTGGTCACGGCGGACGGAAGACACTCCCAGGTCGAGCTCCGCATGCTGGAGGAGGTCCGCGAAGAGCTGAAGATCGACCGCCTCCACGCGGCGGCGATCGAGTGGGGGGCCAGGGTGCGGCACATGGTCGTCTGACGCAGGTCGGGCTGCACCCCGGCCTCCGCAGGCTCAGGATCCATGGCTCTGCCTGAAAGTGCCCGGCCCGCGTGAGTCGTGCCTCGGAACCGACGGTGTGACGATGAACGACCAGTTCCGACGGGCCGAAGCCGGGATCAGGCGCCAGCCGCCTGCGAGGCAGGTCGCGCCATGTCTGACTGCCACGGCCATGACCGGCGCAGCGCTGCCGCCCCCCTGCCCCAAGGTTCAGTCGTCGCGGTCGTCCTTGAAGGTGCGGTGGCCCGAGATCATGGTGGATACGATCGACTGGCGGCTCATGATGTCCTCGCGGATCGCGACATAGATGTGGATGATCATGAAGATCACGATCCACCACATGCCCGGATGGTGCAGGGTGTGCATCCGCTGGCTGTTCCAGGTCAGCCCGTGCATCCAGCCGAACAGATCATGGGTCAGGCTGCCTTCCTGTGCGCCTTCGGCGTAAAGGGCGAACCCGGTGAAGACCATGAAGGTCACGCCCAGCGTGATGAAGAAGAACATCGCCACCTGAGCAAGCGGGTTGTGGCCGACATATTTCTTCGGCTCCTTCTCCAGGAAGAGATACCAGCGCAGCTCGAACAGCACCTCCTGCCAGAAGTCCGCCTTCCAGAACGGGACGTAGAACAGCTGCCTTGCATGGTGGTTGCCGACCATGGCCCAGTAGATCCGGCCCAGGAAGGCGATCAGCAGCACCTGCCCGGCGGCGAAATGGGCAAAGCGGATGTAGCCGAAGACGAACTGCTCGTAAGCCTCGCCGATGATCATCGTGGGCGGCGGCGAGCCGATGAAGTAGCCGGTGACGATCAGGACCAGGATCGACGCGGCGTTGATCCAGTGCCACAGGCGCACAGGCGCCTCATAGACATAGATCGAGGTCTGCCGGTTGACGGTAGCCAGGTCCTCGGGGGCCGCGTCATGGGCGGGAACGGGGGCTGAGGGGGGGGGCCATGATGTCAGCCCGCCATCATCAGAAGGCCCGACAGGGCGATCCCCGCCCCCATCGCCTGCTGCACGATCGGCCGGGCGGCCACCGCCCGCGCGATGCCGATACCGGCCAGATGCAGCGCGGCGGTCGAGATCAGGAAGCCCGCCAGATAGGCGAAGGCATTGCCCGTGGCCTCGGTCGCATGGGCGTGGCCATGGGCGGTGGCGAAGGCGGCGATGGCGGCCAGCGAGGCCCCCGTCACCCAGCCCGGCTGGCCGCGGCGCGCGACCAGCGTCAGCAGACCGAAGGCCACGACCGACCCGACGATCACCGTCTCGACCATCGGAAAGTCGATCCCGGCCCAGCCGATGCCCGCGCCCACCGCCATCGCCCCCATGAAGGCCGCCGCCCCGGCCCAGAAGCGGTGCGGCAGCACGAAGCCCGACCACAGCCCCACCGCCAGCATCGCCAGAAGGTGATCCGGCCCGAAGATCGGGTGTTGCAGCCCGTGCACGAAGCCGTTGGCCTCGCCCACCCCGGTGTGGGCCAGCGCCGGGCCCGCCAGCACGGTCAGCATGATCGCATAGGCAAGTTTGGTCATCGCTTTCCCTCCCTCAGCGGACCTTGACCCGGGCCAGTTCCTGGCCATCAGGCGACATGACATGGGTCGAACAGGCAAGACAGGGGTCGAAGCTGTGCAGCGTGCGCAGGATTTCGACCGGCTCTTCGGGGCGTTCGACCTTGGTGTTCATCAGCGCCGCCTCGAAGGCGCCGATGTTGCCCGCCGCGTCGCGCGGGCTGCCGTTCCAGGTGGTCGGCACGACGCATTGATAGTTCTCGATCCGGCCGTCCTTGATCCGGATCCAGTGGCCCAGCGCCCCGCGCGGCGCCTCGGTCATGCCCACGCCCTTCGCCTCCTTCGGCCAGGTGGAGGGGTCCCATTTCGCCACGTTCGCGGTGCTTTCGTCGCCGTTGCGGATGTTGGCGACCAGCTTGTCGAAGAAGTGCTTCTGCAACCGCCCGCAATATTCGCTTTCCAGCGCCCGGGCCGCCGTCCGGCCGAGGGTCGAGAACAGCGCCGACACCGGCAGGTTCATGGTGCGCAGCAGGCCCTCGACCTGGTTCCGGATATCCTCGTGCCCCGAGGCATAGCCCACGACATAGCGCGCAAGCGGCCCCACCTCCATCGCATGGCCCTTCCAGCGCGGCGCCTTGATCCAGGAATACTTGGCCGCCTCGTCGATGTTTTCGATGTTGGTGCGGCTGCCCTTGGCATTCGGGCCAAGCTCGAACCTCGGGCTCGTCTCTCCGTCCCAGGGGTGCAGACCCTTGCCCGGTTCGGCATACTGATACCAGGAATGATCGACGAACTCCTGCACCTGCCCGGGGTCGCGCACATCGACGTCCTGCACCTCGTTCAGGTTGCCGTTGATGATCGCCCCGCGCGGCAGGCGCAGGTTGGCCGCCCTGAAATCATTGGCGTTTTCGGGAATGTCGCCATAGGCCAGCACCGACCTGCCCGAAAGCCCGCCGCCGTAGAGCCAGTTCTTGTAGAACCCGCCGATCGCCACCACGTCGGGCAGATAGACGTTGCGGTTGAACGCGATGCACTTGTCGATGATGGAGCTGACATGGTTCAGCCGCTCCATGTTGATCGCCCCCACCGCGCCCGTCGAATGGACGTTGATCGGGCAGGGCACGCCGCCCACCAGCCAGTTCGGATGCGGGTTCTTGCCGCCGAAGATCGTGTGGATCTTCACGATCTCCTTCTGCAAGTCCAGCGCCTCGAGGTAATGCGTCGTGGCCATCAGGTCGGCCGCGGGCGGCAGCAGATAGGCCGGGTTGTCCCAGTAGCCGTTCTTGAAGATGCCCAGCTGCCCGCTTTCGACGAAGGCCTTCAGCCGGTTCTGCACATCGCGGAAATAGCCGGGCGAGGACAGCGGATGGTTCGGACTGACCGCCTGCTGCAACTCGCTGGTCGCCTTGGGGTCGGCGCGCAGCGCGTTGACCGGGTTCACCCAGTCCAGCGCGTGCAGGTGGTAGAAATGCACGATGTGGTCGTGGATCTGGAGGTTCAGCTGCATGATGTTGCGGATCGAGTTCGCGTTCTCGGGGATGGTGATCCCCAGCGCATCCTCGACCGCCCGCACCGAGGTCAGCGCATGCGTCCCGGTGCAGACGCCGCAGATCCGCTCGGTGAAGGCCCAGGCATCGCGCGGGTCGCGGCCCTTCAGGATCACCTCGAGGCCCCGCCACATCGTGCCGGTGCTGACGGCGTTGGTGATGATGTTCTGGTCGTTGACGTTGACCTCGCAGCGCATGTGGCCCTCGATCCGCGTGACCGGATCGACCACGACGCGGGTGCCGCTGGTGTCGAGCGTGAAGCCGTTGGGAGTGGTCACGGTCATGGCTCAGCCCTCCACCTTGTCCTGCGTTTTCTTCTGCGCCCGTTTCAGCGCCGAGATGGCTGCATGCACTGCCACCGCGCCGCTCACCACGCCGGCGGCCGCCATGCCGACCTGATCGGCATTCGCCTCGACCCCGAACTGCTTGATGTTGGTCAGGCGGTTGTAGAAGCTGCCCTGATCCCAGAAGCCGTCCTCGGAACAGCCGATGCAGCCGTGGCCCGACTGGATCGGGAAGCTGACGCCCTCGTTCCAGCCGATGGTGGAGCAGGCGTTGTAGGTCGTCGGCCCCTTGCAGCCCATCTTGTAAAGGCAATAGCCCTTGCGCGCGTTGTCGTCGTCCCAGGCCTCGACGAACTGGCCCGCGTCGAAATGCGGGCGGCGATAGCATTTGTCGTGGATGCGCTGGCCGTAGAACATCGCCGGGCGGCCCTGACGGTCCAGTTCGGGAAGCCTGTCGACGGTCAGCATGTAGGTGATGACGCCGGTCATCACCTCGGCGATGGGCGGGCAGCCGGGGATCTTGATGATCGGCTTGTCGGTGATGACCTTGTGGACGGGCGTGGCCTGCGTCGGGTTGCGCTTGGCCGCCTGCACGCAGCCATAGCTGGCGCAGGCCCCCCAGGCGATGATCGCCTTCGCCCCTTCGGCCGCCCGGCGCAACTGTTCCACGAAGGGCTTGCCGCCGACGATGCAGAACATCCTGTCCTCGTTCAGCGGCGGGTTGCCCTCGACGGCCAGGATGTAGTTGCCGTGGTGCTGCTCCATCGCCTCTTCCATGGCGGCCTCGGCGGCATGGCCTGCGGCGGCCATCAGGACGTGGCAGTAGTCGAGCGAGATCATCGACAGGACCACATCCCTGGCCAGCGGATGGGCGCCCCGGATGAAGCTTTCCGAACAGCAGGTGCATTCGAGGCCATTGACCCAGATCACCGGCGTGCGCGGCTTCGTTTCCATCGCATGGGCGATCTGCGGCACGAAGCTGGGGCCAAGGCCCAAGGCGCTGGCGGTCAGCGAACAGTATTTCAGGAAGCTGCGCCGGGTAATCCCCTGACGTCGCATGACCTCGTAGAAGGTTTCGATCTGGCTCAACGCTGGCCCTCCCTCATGTCCCCAAAGGCGCCTTCGCACCTCTCCGCCGCTAGGGAAGCAGGGTGTGCCGTGGCATACAAAGAAAAATGCCGCCGCCGCGGATTGCTGTTTTCCTGTGCTGAATCAGCGCCTTGAAGGGTGGCGGCGCGGCGGGGGGCGGTCGCCTGCTTGCCGGCTTTCCGCCCCGGCGGTCAGCGGCTTTCCACCCCGCGCAGCGCATTCGCTGCCGCGACGGTCGCCTGCCCCAGCGCGAGTCCGCCGTCATTCGCGGGCGTCACCCGATGGGTCAGCACGGGGGTCTCGCCCAGCGCCCGGATCGTCAGATCGTGCAGCAGCGCGTTCTGGAAACACCCGCCCGACAGGGCCACGGCCCGGGCCTCTCCGCGCGCCACGAGGTCACGCGCGGCGGCGGCGAAGGCCTGCGCAAGCCCCAGATGGAACCGCCCCGACAGTTCGGCCGGCGATGCCCCCGCCTGCAGGGCGCGCCGCGCCTCGGCCCAGATCGGGGCGGGGTCGATCAGGGCGCCCCTTTGTGCAAAGGGCAGGCCCGCCCCCCCGTCCTGCGCCAGTGCCTCGAGCCGCATCGCGGCCTCGCCCTCATAGCTTTGCGCCATGGGGCAGAGGCCCAGCACGGCGGCGAAGGCATCGAACAGCCGCCCGGCGCTGGACGAGAGCGGCGCGTTGATCCCGCGCGCCGCCGCCTGCCGCAAGAGGTCGCGCGGGGCCTGCGCAAACAGGGCATCGGCCCAGTCCGCCAGCCCCGCCTGATCCAGCCGGGCCAGCGCATTGCGCCAGGGTTCCCGCGCCGCCCTGTCGCCGCCGATCAGCGGCGCGGGGCGCAGGTGGGCGGCGCGGGTGAAACCGTGGTAGTCGCCCAGCAGCACCTCGCCGCCCCAGAGCGTGCCGTCGGGGCCAAGGCCCGTGCCGTCCAGCACGATCCCCGCCACCTTGCCGCCATCCAGCGGCCAGAGGTTCTCGGCCAGACAGGCGGCCAGATGGGCGTGGTGGTGCCAGACCTCGGCCACCGGCAGGCCCATCGCCTGACCGGCCTGCGTGGCGCGATAGCCGGGGTGGGCATCCACCGCGACCAGCGCGGGGGCATGGTCGAACAGCGCACGGTAGTCCGCCACCGCCTTGACGAACTCATCGGCACTTAGCGTAGCGTCCAGATCGCCGAGGTGGTGGCCCAGCAGCGCCTGCCCGTTCTTCACCAGGCAGATCGCCCCCTTCATCTGCCCGCCCAGTGCCAGCACCTGCGGCGCATCCGCGAATCCCGGCGGCAGCGGCAGAGTGCCCGGCACCCGGCCCCGCGCGCGGCGCAGGATCATCGGGGGCTGGCTGCGTTCCACGCTGTCGTCCAGCCGCCGGGCGATCTCGCGGTCATGCATCAGGAAGCCGTCGGCAAACCCGGCCAGCTTCGTGCGCGCCTCGGCGTTGCCGATCACCTGCGGCTCGCCCGACAGATTGCCGCTGGTCATCACGAGGGGGCCGCCGAAGGCCTCCAAGAGCAGATGGTGCAAGGGCGTGTAGGGCAGCAGGACGCCAAGCGCGGCCATGCCGGGGGCGATCCCCTCGGGCAGGGTCCGGCGCGAGCGCAGGAGCACGATGGGCGCGGCGGGATCGGACAGGAGCGCAAGGTCCGCCTCGGTCACCTCGGCCAGCGCAGCCAGGTCGGCCCGCCGCGCCATCACGGCCAAGGGCTTGGCCGGGCGGCGCTTGCGGGCGCGCAGCAGGGCGACGGCGGCCGGGTTGCGGGCATCGCAGGCCAGATGGAACCCGCCGATCCCCTTCACCGCCACGACGCCCCCCGCCCGCAGGCAGGCCACGGCCTGCGCGATCGGATCGCCCGGCAGCTCGGTGCCGGACACCTCGAACCACAGGCGCGGGCCGCAGGTGGGGCAGGCCACCGGCTGGGCATGAAAGCGGCGGTCGGCGGGATCCTCATACTCTGCCCGGCAGTCGGGGCACATCGGAAAGGCCGCCATCGTGGTCTGCGCCCGGTCATAGGGCAGGCCCTTCAGGATGCTGAAGCGCGGGCCGCACTGGGTGCAGTTGGTGAAGGCATAGCCCTGGCGGCGCCCCGGTTCGGCGATCTCGGCGACGCAGGCCGGGCAGGTGGCGGCATCCGGCGTGACGCGGGTTTCGGCCCCCCGGCCCCGGCTCGGGGCGATCTCGAACCCCTCGGGCAGCTCGCCTGCGAAGCCCGAGATCTCCACCGCATCGACCCTCGCGAGCTTCGGCGCCCGGGCGGAAATCGCGGCGACAAAGGCCTCCAGCCCGGCGCCGGAGGCCTCGATCCCCACACCTTCCGCATCATTCCAGACCCGCCCGCGCACCCCGAACTCCTGCGCCAGCTGCCAGACGAAGGGCCGGAACCCCACCCCCTGCACCTGCCCCTGCACCCGGATCGTGACTGCCCGCTCTTTCATCTGTCCACAAATATCCCGGGGGTCCGGGGGCTGGCCCCCGGTCCGCCGCCTCCCCTAGTGCACCGTGCAGACCATGCCGGGATCGAAACTGCGCACCACATGCTGCACGGCCAGCGGCACCGGCCCTTCGACCTGCGTGCCCTCCAGCGCGGCCTCCAGCGGGCCGGGAACGTCGGCCGCATCGCGCGGGCTGAAGTTCCAGGTCGTCTGCGCGATGATCTGGTAATTGGCGATCTTGCCGTTCCGGATGCGCAGCCAGTGCCCCAGCGCCCCGCGCGCCGCCTCGACCATGCCTGCGCCCTGCCCGTCGCGCGGCAGGCTGCACTGCGCCATGAAGCTTTCGCCGGGGGCAAGGGCCGCCACCCAGGCCTCCATCAGGATCTGGGTCCGCGCCAGTTCCAGAAGCCGCCCGCCGACGCGGGCCACCACCCCGCCCTCCTCGGCCAGGGCCAGCGCCAGCGGGTGGCCATCCACCACCTGCCGGGCGAGCGCCCCCACCTCCATCGGCTGGCCTGCCAGACGCGGGGCCTTGCACCAGCTGTAGGCCGGGGCGGCCATGCCCTCGTCCGGGGTGGTCATGCCGTCCAGGGGATGCGCCGTGCCGCCCAGCATCCAGGCATGGCTCAGATCCTCGGCGATCTCGGCGGGCCGGACCGGGCCCGGGGCGCCCGCGCTGCGGGTGCCCGCCGCAAAGGCCGGACCATCGGCGAGCGGATAGGCCCCGAAGGACAGGTAGCGCCCGGCGCCCCGGCCCAGTCCCGCAAGGCCAAGGTCGGCGGCGATGCCCAGAAACAGCGCCACATCGCCGCTCGGCCAGCGCATCAGGGCGGCCACGTCCTTCAGCGCGCAGAAATCCTCCAGCCGCCCGCCGAAAAGCACGGTTTCGAGATAGCGGCGGAAGGCGCGCAGCGTGGCGGCCAGGCGCGCCTTTTCGCGCGGCCCCGGCGCGCGGGTCACGCCGCCCGGCTGGATCCCCAGCGTATGCGGCCACTTGCCCGCCATCAGGCCCATGGCGTGCAGAAGCTCGGCCCGGGCCTGCACCGCCGCGCGCTGCGCGCCGCCCTCCAGCGCGATGAACCGCGCCACCGCACGCGCATGCCAGGGGCGCCCGGCATAGGCGGGGCGGGCGAAGTCGGGCATGAAGAACAGGTGGAAATGCGTCAGATGATCGGCCACATTCTCGGCCGCGTGGATCAGGGCAGCGGCCAGCGCGCCCTGGGGGGTGGGCGTCAGCCCCATCGCCGCCGCCAGGGCATGGGCCGCCGCGGTGGACTGGCTGATCGAACAGATCCCGCAGATGCGCGGGGTGATGACCAGCGCGTCGCGCGGATCGCGACCCTCCAGCATGCGCTCGAACCCGCGGTAGAGCGGCGCGTTCACCTGCGCGCGGGCCACTCGGCCCCCGGCCACATCCAGCGTTACTTCCAGATCGCCCTCGACCCGGTTGAACGGGCCGACGACCAGCCGCGCCCCGGTCACGTCACCCGTCATCGCGGCTTGCGCAGGGTGGGCGGCACGACCACCCGGTCGGCATGGGCGTTCCGGTCGATCCGGGGCGGGGTTGCCGCCTTGGACAGCGAGGCCAGCGCCATGAACCAGGCCTTGGGCATGTCGGTCGGCAGGCCCACGGGGATGCCCGCGATCTTGGGCGTCTCGACGAAGGCATGGGCCGGATCCTCGAACTGCGGCGCGGTGCAGTTGATGCAAGGGTAGCCCCCGCGCGTGCAGCTGCCCTCGCCGTTCCAGGGCCGGATGTTGCAGTCGCCCACCGCCTGCGTGCCGATGCAGCCGAGGTTCTCCATCATGCAGCCCTGTTCCGACAGGCTGCGGGCGCTGGCCTTGTATTCGTAGAACTCGTTCTTCGGGCAGCCGTGATGGACCAGATGATCGGCATAGAACCGCGGCCGGCCGTAGCCGTCCAGCGCCACGGGCTCGCCCGCCGCCAGCAGCATCAGCGTTTCCGTCACCCAGCCGGGATGCGTGGGGCAGCCCGCCACGTTGACGACCGGCGCGCCCGACCCGCTGCGCCAGGCGGGGGCGAACAGTCCGTCGGGATGGGCGCCGTCGTAGTGCAGGCCCACCGCATCGGTCGGGTTGCCGCCTGCCGCCGTCACCCCGCCATAGGCCGCGCAGGTGCCCACCGCCACCACATGCCGCGCCCTGGGCGCCAGCCGCTGCACCCAGGCCATCAGGCTCTGGCCGGTGCCCGACAGCATCTGGAACCGCCCCGTCCCGCCCGGCCCCCGCGCGATCGCGCCCTCGACACACAGGATATCCAGCGGCACCCGCCCCTCGGCCACATCGTCGAGGATCGCCCGCGCCTCGGCCCCGGTGGCCAGCGACAGCGCCGGGTGCCACAGAAGGCGGATGCCCGCATCCTCCAGCATCTCGATCACGCCCGGGCTTTCGGCGCAGAGCAGCGACATCGTGCAGCCGCCGCAGCCCGAGGCCTGAAGCCAGAGCAGCGTCGTCATGACCCGGCCTCGCAGGGCAGGCTCAGCCGGAAGCAGGCGCCGGGGCCGGGCGTGTCGCACAAGGTCAGGGTGCCGCCGTGTTCCTGGGCGATCTTGTGGCTGATCGACAGGCCAAGTCCGGTGCCGCGCCCGACCGGCTTGGTCGTGAAGAAGGGATCGAAGATCGCGGCCGCCACCTCGGCGGGGATGCCGGGGCCGTTGTCCTGCACCGTTAGGTCGGCCCGGTCGCCCGCCTGCACGACCGACAGCCGCACCCGGCCATCGGCCTGTCCCTCCAGCGCATCGACCGCGTTCTGCACCAGGTTCATCACCACCTGCTGGACATGCCCGGGCCGACCGCGAACCTGCACCGACTGCATCGGCTCCATCTCCAGCGCCACGGGCTCCTTCCGGCCGCGCATGACCCAGCTGGCCGCGACGCGCACGATCTCGGCCAGGTCGAACAGCACCATGTCGCCCGCACCGTCGGCCGACAGCCGCCGCAGATCCTCGTCGATGTCGCGCACCCGTTCGGCCCCTTCGCGCGCGCCCTTCGTCGCCTCGCGCAGATTGGCCACCTCGCGGTCCAGCCGCAGGTCCTGACGCAGGGCGATCAGCTCCTCGCGGCTGGCGCCGGCCTGAACCCGGGCGAAATAGGTCTCGAACTTGCCCGCATAGCGTTCCAGCGCATGGGTGTTGGCATAGACGAAGCTGATCGGGTTGTTCAGCTCATGCGCGACCCCGGCCAGCAGGCGGCCCAGCGAGGCCAGCTTCTCGTTGCGCACCAGCTGCGCCTGCGCCGTCTTCAGCGCGTCATGGCTTTGCCGCAACTCGGCATAGGCGGCGCGCAGGGCCCCCAGGGGCCGCCCGGTCAGCACGAAACCATCGACCCGCCCCCGGTCATCCAGCCGAGGCGCGATCGAGATGTCCAGCGGCTCCACCCCCTCGGCCGCCAGCAGGTTCGCCTCGAAGCTGCCGGTGCGGCGGCTGTCGCGGATGGTTTGCAGCATGGCGGCCACGGTGCCCCGATGCTCCTCGGCGAACAGATCGGCCACCGGCGCGCCCAGAAGGCTGCGATCCGGCCCCGCAATCCGGGTCAGCGACTCGCTGATCCGCGCGATCCGCCCCCCCCCGGTCGGTCACGATCAGCACATCCGACACCGAGGACAGGATCGCCGTCAGGAAGGTGCGCATCTCCTCCAGCTCGGCATTCTGCCGCTCGAGCTGTTCCTGATAGCTCACCAGGTCGGCATAGGTGCGGTCCATCGCCGACAGCACCTCGCCCCAGGCGTCATCGGTGAACTGCGCCGGTCGGTCGGAACTCAGGATGTCGAACGCAGAGGCCATGCGGGAATCTTAGAAGCCGCGCGGGGCTGTGAACAGAAGAATGTTGGCAGTCCCGCCGCCCTGTCACCCCAGGTACAACTGGCAGGCAAGTTGTCGGTCAAGGCTCCGACCGAAAGGCCTCTTTCCAGCCTGCCTTCCGCAGTGCGCAGAGGGATACCGAAATTCCGTCGTTCTTTCCGATGCTTGAACAAAAGTCGGGCATTTCGCAAATTCCCTTTCCCGGCCCCCTGAAAACCATACTCTCACTTCCAGGCGGATGTGAAAGGCATCCGACCACACTCAAGGGGAGGAAAGACCCGTGGCGCCGAAGGTTCTGATTCTGGGCATCGGGAATGTGCTCTGGGCCGACGAAGGCTTCGGCGTCCGCTGCGTCGAGATGATGGCCGAAACCCACGCCCTGCCCGACCACGTCCGCCTGCTCGATGGCGGCACGCAGGGGCTCTATCTGCTTCCCTTCCTGGAAGAGGCCGATGCGCTGATCGTGTTCGATGCTATCGACTACGGCCTGCCGCCCGGCACGATCAAGGTCATCCGCGACAGCGAGGTGCCCGCCTTCATGGGCGCCAGGAAGATGAGCCTGCATCAGACCGGCTTTCAGGACGTGATCGCCACGGCGCAGCTGATGGGCTATTGCCCGGCGCGCATGGTGCTGATCGGCTGCCAGCCGGTCGAGCTGGAGGATTACGGCGGCGGCCTGCGCCCCGCCGTCGCCGCCCGTATCCTCGAGGCGCTGGCCATCGCGCGCGACATCCTGGCCGACTGGGGCGTTGCGGTGCGCGAAGGGCGCACCGACAGCCCGCTTCTGGCCGACCCGTCGATCCGCCGCGACGCCTATGAGGCGGGCCGGCCGTCCGAGGATGCGGCCTGCCGCGTTGGCGATGCCCGCTTTCTGCCGGGGGCCGCTTGATGTGCGTGGGCATCCCGATGCAGCTTCAGGCGGTGAACGGGATCGTGGGCCATGCCACCGACAACGGGCAGTTGCAGCTTCTGGACCTGTCGCTTCTGCCCGATGCCCGCCCCGGCGACTGGGTGCTGGGTTTCCTCGGCACCGCGCGCGAGATCCTGCCCGAGGCCGAGGCGCTGTTGATCCGCAAGGCGCTGGCCGGTCTGTCGCAGGTCATGGCGGGCGGCGACGCGGGGGATGCCTTTGCCGATCTCGAGGCCCGCACGCCCCGCCTTCCCCCCCATCTGCAAGCCGCGCTGGACGCGGGCCGAACCACAGGGTGACACCGATGCACGACCATGCGCCATACGACCTGCCCCCCGCCACCGCCCTGCACCCCAGCCTGGCCCGGCTGACGACAGACTTCGGTTATCCCCGGCTGGATGATCCCGACGCGGTGGCCGATTTCCTGGCCCGCCCCGGCGTGCATTGCCTGTTCATCCCGGGCGACGCGCGCCGCAATCTGGAAACCGCCGACGCCGCCGTGATCCTGCCGGAACTGCGGCAGGCGTTTCAGGGCGCCTTCGACTGCGCGGTGATCGGCGACGCCATCGAGGCCGACCTGCGCGAGACCTGGCGCGCGCTCAAGACGCCGGGCCTGTTGTTCTTCCGCCAGTCCGATTTCCTGGGCGCGGTGGAGCGGGTGCGCGACTGGTCGGACTACCTCGCCCGCAT
This sequence comes from Rhodobacter calidifons, assembly GCF_011174775.1. Lineage (GTDB taxonomy): Bacteria > Pseudomonadota > Alphaproteobacteria > Rhodobacterales > Rhodobacteraceae > Tabrizicola > Tabrizicola calidifons. Next base: position 28,833 of record NZ_JAANHS010000011.1, on the reverse strand, counting down.
CACCCGTTTCCTGTCGCTCAAAGCCGCCTGAGGTCCGCCCATGGTTTCGCCCTTCACCCTTCCCCCCACCGGCTTCGGGCCCGGCTCGCAACCCGACCCGGAGGGCGAACTGCAATACATGCCCATGCCCTCGGGCATGCGCGTCTATGAACCCCATATCCCCGAGGCCGAGGACGCCGCCGCCCTGGCCGAGGCCCTGGCCATGCTGTCCGAGATGGCCAGCGCCTGCGCGGCGGTGGCAGGGGGCAGCGCTGCCGTCAGCTTCGACCTCGCTACCCTGTCGCCCGCCGCCCGCAAGGTGATGGCCGACGCCCTGGGTCAGGGCGAGGTCTCGATGAAGCTGCGCGGGCGGCCCGCCGTGATGGTGCAGGAAAGCGTCTTTGCCGGGGTCTGGATGCTGCTGGCCGCCGGCATGGATACGGTCGAGATCGCCCCCGTGCCCACACTGGCCTTGTCCCGCGCGCATCTGCCCCACAGCCCGGCGCTCGGGCTCCTGGCCCGCCGCGTGCCGGGGCTGGCCAACGCGCCCGCCATTCTGGCCGAGCTGGTGGACAAGTCGCTGACCCGCCGCCCCGGCAGCCTCGCCCATGTGGTGAACCTCTCGCTCCTGCCCCATTCGCCCGAGGATCTGGCCTGGCTGTCCGAGGCGCTGGGCGAAGGCTCGGTCACCATCCTGTCGCGCGGCTACGGCAACTGCCGCGTCACCGCCTGCGCGCAGGCCCATGTCTGGAAGGTGCAGTTCTTCAACTCGATGGACACGCTGATCCTGGACACCTACGAGGTCTGCGAGATGCCCGAGGTCGCCATCGCCGCGGCCGAGGACCTGGCCGACAGCGCCATACGCATCCGCGAAGTGATCGAGGCGATCCGATGACCCCGGGGTTCGAAGGCAGCTATCTGGGCGCGGCCGACAAGATCAGCCCGGCCGCGATCATGGAATGCAAGATCTGCTGGACGCCCTATGACCCGGCCGAGGGCGACGAGACACGGCAGATCAGCCCCGGCACCGCCTTCCTCGACCTGCCCGAGGACTGGACCTGCCCCGGCTGCTCCGCCCCGCGCGCGCAGTTCCTGGTGCGCGAGGATCCCGGCGCCCCCTCTGCCGCCCTGATGGCCGAGATGGAGGCGCGGACAAAGGCCCTGGTCGCCGACTTCACCAAGGTGTTCCATTCCAGGATGCGCGACCTGCCCGTGGTCAATCAGGCGCTGCATGTGCAGGCCGTGGCGTTCCAGCCGCACGAGGGCGGGTTCCTGGGCATCCTGATCGCGCCCTGGTTCATGAACCTCGTGTTCCTGCCGGGGGCCGACCGCCCGGCCCTGAAGGCGGGCACGAAGGAGGTGCTGACATTCCCCTCGGGCGACTACGAATTCATGCACGCCAGCCGCGAGATGGTGGGCCCCTACCTGGCCTGCGCGCTGTTCTCGCCGATGGGCGATTTCACCAGCCAGATGCAGGCGGTCGAGGTGGCCCGCGCGGCGATGGTCGAACTGTTCAGGCCCGAGAACCGGGCCGAGACCGACCGCAGCGCCGAGATCCGCGCCCGGCGCGAGGCCGCGCTTGCGCCCGAGCCCGCGGCCCCGGCAGAGCCCGAGGCCACGCCCTCGCGGCGGCAACTCCTGACCGGGGAGCTGGGCGGATGACGCTCGGCGCGGCGCGGATCACGCAAGGGGCGGCGGGCTGGCAGATCGATCGCCAGTCGGGACCCGATCTGGCCGCGCATCTGGTCGGGCGGGCGGTGGAGGAGGCAGCGGTGCTGCTGCCGCGCCTGTTCAACCTTTGCCGCATGGCGCAGGCCACCGCGGCCGAGGTCGCCCTTGGCCTGCCGCACGCCACCGATACCGGCGCCGAGGTGATCCGCGATCATCTCGCCCGCATCTTCGTCACCCTGCGCCGGGCCTTCGAGCTGCCCCCGCTGCGCCCCGACCCGGCCGAGGTGCCTGGCGCAGCGGGCCGCCTGCCTGCCACGCTGAACGAATTGTCCGCCTGGCTGGCCAGCCCCCTGCCCGCCGCCGATCTGGGCCGGGCGGTGGCGCGCAGCTTTCCGCGCGGCCTTGGCGCGGTGCCGCCGCTGCCCCAGCCGCAGGGCGCGGCAATGGGGGCCTTCGAAAACGCGCCCGCCGGGCGGCAGGCCGGCCACCCGCTGCTGCGCGCGGTGGAGGCGGATCAGGGCCGCAGTCCCCTCTGGCGCTACCTCGGGATGCTGGTCGATCTGGAGGCCGCCCGCGACGGTGCCCTGCCGCCGCCCCGCCGCCTGCCCGACGGCACGGCAGTTGTGCAGGCCGCGCGCGGGGCCTATGCCCTGCGTCTGGGGCAGGCGGGGGGGCGTGTCACTTCGGTCCTGCGGATCACGCCGACCGACCATCAGCTTGCCCCCGGCGGCGCCCTTTCGCTGGCGCTCGCCAGCCTGCCCGGCGACCGGCCCGACCTGGCCGCGCGGCTTGTCGCGCTGCATGATCCCTGCATTCCCGTGACGGTGGCCCCCGTGACTGTTGCCGAGGTCAGCCATGCATGAGATGAGCCTCGCCGAAGGCATCCGCAGCATCGTCCTCGATCAGGCCCGCGCGCATGGCTTTGCCCGCGTCACCGTCCTGCGGCTGGAGATCGGCCGCTTTGCCGGGGTCGAGAAACCCGCGCTGGACTTCGCCTTCGACGTCGTGATGCGCGGCAGCCCGGCCGAAGGCGCGCGGCTGGAAATGATCGACCTGCCCGGCCAGGCGCTGTGCTATGACTGCGCGAAAACGGTTCAGATCGCCGACCGGCTGGACCCATGTCCCGAATGCGGCGGCGGGCGACTGATCCCGCAGGGCGGCGACGAGCTGCGGATCAAGGATATGGAGGTGCTCTGATGTGCACGGTGTGCGGCTGCGGCGACAAGGTGGTGATCGACGGGCGCGAGGTCTCGCACGAGGAGGCCCACCGGCTGGGCCTTGCCCATTCCCATGACCACGGTCCCGTCGGGCCGGGCGAACACACGCACCACCATCATCACCGCCACAGCCACCCGCACCGCCACGGCGACCTGGTGCACGATCACCCGCACGACCACCACCATGACCATCCGCATGACCACAGCCACGGGCCGCACCACGACCACGGCGACCCCGCCCACGCCCATGCCCATGCCCATGGCGCGGACGACCACGACCATACCCACGACCATCTGCACTATGGCACCGGCCCGGCCGGGGTTTCCGTGCCCGGCATGAGCCAGGCCCGGCTGATCGAGGTGGAAACCTCGATCCTGGCCAAGAACGACGCGATCGCCGCCTCGAACCGGCGGGTGCTGCGCGCGCTGGGGGTGCTGGCCCTCAACCTCGTCTCCTCGCCCGGGTCGGGCAAGACGACGCTCCTGTGCCGCACGATCGAGGCCCTGGGCGACGCCCCCCTTGCGGTGATCGAGGGCGACCAGCAGACCTCGGCCGACGCCGACCGGATCCGTGCCACCGGCGCGCGGGCGATCCAGATCAACACGGGCAAGGGCTGCCATCTGGATGCCGCGATGGTCGGCCACGCCATCGACGACCTGCGCCCGCGGCCGGGATCCTACCTCTTCATCGAGAATGTCGGCAACCTCGTCTGCCCCGCCGCCTTCGACCTGGGCGAGGCGGCAAAGGTCGCCATCCTTTCGGTGACGGAAGGCGAGGACAAGCCGCTGAAATACCCCGACATGTTCACCGCCGCGCGGCTGGCGATCCTGAACAAGACCGACCTCGCCCCGCATTGCGACGTGGACCTCGACCTCTGCGAGGCCAACCTGCGCCGGGTGAACCCCGGGATCGAGATCCTGCGCCTGTCGGCCCGCACCGGCGAAGGCATGCCCGCCTGGCTCGACTGGCTGCGCGCCCGGCTGGCCGAGGCGCAGGCATGACCGCCCCGCGCCCCACCGTCCTTCTGGTCGATGACGAGCCGAATTCGCTCTCGGCCATGCGCATGGCGCTCGAGGACGAATTCGACTGCATCACCGCCGCCGATGCCGAAACCGCCATGGCGCGGATGGAGGAGGAATGGGTGCAGGTGGTGATCTGCGACCAGCGGATGCCGGGCCGGACGGGGGTCGAGCTTCTGACCGATCTGCGCGAGCGCTGGCCCGATACGGTGCGCATCATCATCACCGGCTACACCGACCCCGCCGCCATGGCCCAGGCGATCAATGACGCCGGCATCCACCAGTTCATCACCAAGCCCTGGCATCCCGACCAGCTTGTGATGGCTGCCCGCAACGGCGCGCGGCTGTTCCAGCTGGCCCGCGACAACGAACGCATGGCGCTCGAGATGCGGTTCCTCGCCTCGACCGCCCAGACCAAGCTGGAACGCCGCCGCACCGCCCTGCGCGACGGGATGGGGTTCGAAACCATCCTGCGCAGCCCGCAAAGCCCGATGAACGCCCTGGTCGAGACGGCCCGGCACTATGCCAGTTTCGATGTGCCGGTGCTCCTGCTGGGTGAACCGGGAACGGGCCGGGCGCGGCTCGCGCGGGCGATGCATTATGCCTCGCTGCGCTCCGACAAGCCGTTTCAAGCGATCAACCTGGCGGGCCTGCCCGATGATCTGGCGATGGTCGAGCTGTTCGGGGCCAAGCGCGGCGTGCTGCCGGGGGGCGTGAACAAGATCGGCCTCGCGCAGAAGGCGGACCGCGGAACCCTGTTCGTCGCGGGAATCGAACAGGCCTCGCCCGCGCTGCAACCGGCGCTGTGGCGGCTGGTGGACGAGGGCAGTTTCACCCCTGTCGGCGGGCAGGAGGTGCTGACCACCAACCTGCGCCTGATCGCGGGCGCAGGCGCCGACCTGCCCGCGCGGGTGGCGGACGGGCGGTTCCGGCTGGACCTCTACTATGCGCTGGCGGTGGTCGAGATGGCGATCCCCCCCCCCTGCGCGCCCGGCGCGGCGACGTGGCGCTGCTCGCCCAGCATTTCCTGACCGACCTTGCCGCCACCCACGGCAAGGCCGCGCAAGGCTTCACCCCCGCCGCGCTGGAGTTTCTGGAGAATTACGACTGGCCCGGCAACCTGCGCGAACTTCTCAACGAGGTCACGCGGATGCTGATCCATGCCCGCACGCCGGTGCTGGGCGCCGATCTCATCAGCCGCCCGATCCTGCAGGCCCTGCCTTCCGAGGCCGGTGCCGACCGCACGGCACAGGCGGTTCTGGTGTCGGACGGCACGCTGAAGGACCGGGTGGAACTGATCGCGATGCGCATCCTGCGCGAAACGCTGACCCGCCACCGCTGGAACAAGAGCCGCGCGGCGGTGGAACTGGGCCTCAGCCGCATGGACCTGCACGCCAAGCTGGACCGGTACAGCATCGCGGCCCCCTCGGGCCAGATGCAGGACGAGGAGGAGGAATAGGCCATGTGTCTGGGCATCCCCGGCCGGATCACCGCCATCACCGATGCCGCCCGCCTGATGGCGATGGCCGAGGTCTCGGGCGTGCGGCGCGAGGTGAACGTGGCCTGCGTCGCGGGCCATGACCTGGAGGCGCTGGTCGGCCAGTGGGCGCTGATCCATGTGGGCTTTGCGATGAGCCTGATCGACGCGGACGAGGCGCAGGAGACTCTCGACCAGATGGCCCTGAGCCGGGAGTCCCTCGCATGAAATTCGCCTCCGAATTCCGCGACCCCGTCGCCGCCCGCGCGCTTCTGTCCGCCATCGCCCGCAAGGCCGACGCGATCGGGGCCGCCCGCGCGCGACCCGTCCACATCATGGAGATCTGCGGCGGCCATACCCATTCGATCTTCCGCTACGGGCTCGACAGGCTGATCCACGAGGGGGTGGAGTTCGTCCACGGCCCCGGCTGCCCGGTCTGCGTGCTGCCCATGGCGCGGGTCGATGAATGCGTGGAGATTGCCGAGCGGCCGGGCGTGATCTTCACCACCTTCGGCGATGCGATGCGGGTGCCCGGCCACCGGAAAAGCCTGTTGCAGGCGAAATCCGGCGGGGCCGACATCCTCATGGTCTATTCGCCGCTGGACGCGCTGGAGCTTGCCCGCCGCAGCCCGGGGCGCGAGGTGGTGTTCTTCGGCCTCGGCTTCGAGACCACGACCCCCTCCACCGCGCTGTCGATCCAGCAGGCCGCGCGCGAGGGGCTGACCAACTTCAGCGTGTTCTGCAACCACATCACCGTGCCCGAACCGATCAAGGCCTTGCTCGACGATCCCGACATGGTGCTCGACGGCTTCATCGGCCCGGGCCATGTCAGCATGGTGATCGGCACCCATCCCTATGATTTCATCGCCCGCGACTACGGCAAGCCCATCGTCGTGGCGGGGTTCGAGCCGACCGACCTGCTGCAATCCGTCCTCATGGTGCTGACCCAGATCGCCGAAGGCCGGGCGGCGGTGGAAAACCAGTATGCCCGCGTGGTGCCCGAATACGGCAATTCGGTCAGCCTTGCCGCCATCGCCGATGTCTATGAACGCCGCCCCAGCTTCGAATGGCGCGGCCTGGGCGAGATCGACGCCTCGGGCCTGCGCATCCGGGCGAAATACGCCGCCTTCGACGCCGAGGAGAAGTTCGGCATCGGCTATGCCACCGGGCGGCGCAGCGTGCCCGAGATCGAGGGCTGCGCCTGCGGCGCGGTGATGACGGGCAAGCTCAAGCCCACGCAATGCCCGCAATTCGGCAAGGGCTGCACCCCGGACATGCCGCTGGGTGCGCTGATGGTGTCCTCCGAAGGGGCCTGTGCGGCCTACTGGCAATATGCCGGCGCGCGCGAGACGGCGGCATAGATGGCGCTGCGCGACACCCATGTGACCATGGCCCATGGCGGCGGCGGGCGCGCGATGCGCGACCTGATCGACGATGTGTTCACCAGCGTCTTCCAGCCCCCCGACACCGAGGATCAGGCCCGCCTGATGGACGAGGCCCTGCGCGAACCCGGCGCGCGGCTGGCCTTCACCACCGACAGTTTCGTGGTCACGCCGCTGGAGTTTCCCGGCGGCGACATCGGCACGCTGGCCGTCTGCGGCACCGTCAACGATCTGGCCGTCGGCGGCGCGCGGCCCCTGTGGCTCTCGGCCGCCTTCATCATCGAGGAAGGCTGCGAGATCGCCCTTCTGCGCCGCATCGTCGCCTCCGTGGCAGCCGAGGCGGCGCAGGCCGGCGTGCGGATCGTCACCGGCGACACCAAGGTGGTCGAACGCGGCAAGGGCGACGGTCTGTTCATCACCACCGCCGGGGTCGGGGTCATTCCGCCGGGCCTCGACCTGGGCGCGCGGCACATCCGGCCGGGCGACGCGGTCATCGTGAACGGCGTCCTGGGCGACCACGGCGCCACCATCCTGGCCGCCCGTGGCGATCTGGCGCTGTCGGTTGACCTCGCCTCGGATTGCGCGGGGCTCGGCCATCTGATGCAGGCCGCCCTTGCCGCCGCGCCCGGCCTGCGCGCTGCCCGCGACTGCACGCGGGGCGGCCTTGCCTCGGCGCTGAACGAGATGGCGGCCGAGGCGGGCCTCGCCGTGGAACTGGACGAAACCCGCCTGCCGCTGCGCCCGGAAGTGGCCGGTGTCTGCGAGATCCTGGGGCTCGACCCGCTCTATCTGGCCAACGAAGGGCGGCTGGTCCTGTTCTGCCCGCCCGATCAGGCCGAAGCGCTGGTAGCCGCCCTGCGCCGCCTTCCCGAGGGACAAGGGGCCTGCGTCATCGGGCAGACCCTGCCCGCCCCCGCCGGCCGCGTCACCCTGCGGACAGCCTTCGGCGGAGCGCGCCTGGTTGACATGCTGATCGGCGAACAGCTGCCCAGGATCTGCTAGGGTCCGGGCCCATCGGTCTGCCAAAGAATGCCCGGCCCGCGTGAGTCAGGCTTTCGGAACAACGGAGGAGACGACGAGCCCCTTGCGCGGGCTTTGCAGATCAAGGACTCCAAAGCTTGCCAGATCCTTAACGCTCGCAGATTTTCCGCATACAAATCAAAGCACTGGGATTCCGACCGCGCGCGGCGCACCGCGGCAGAGCTCCCTTGCGGCCCCCACCGCCCACCGAAAAATCCCCTTCCCTTCCCCGATTTCCCCCGTATAGTCGCGCCCCATGATCACGGGACCTCATATGCTTGCCATCGACAGGGCCGCATGCCCTGCGCTGCCCCGTGGCCTTCTCCTTCTTAGCCGCCTCTGAGCGTGCCCCCGGGCGCGACCGCTCAGAGGTGACCAGCGCCCGCCAGGCTCAGCTAAGAAAAGGACCGCGACATGACCCAGGATAAAGTCGTCATCTTCGACACCACGCTCCGCGACGGCGAACAAAGCCCCGGCGCGACCATGACCCACGAGGAAAAGCTGGAGATCGCCTCCCTCCTCGACGAGATGGGGGTGGACATCATCGAGGCCGGCTTCCCCATCGCCTCCGAAGGCGACTTCGCCGCCGTGACGGAAATCGCCAAGCGGGCGAAGAACGCCACCATCTGCGGCCTCGCCCGGGCGAACTTCAAGGACATCGACCGCTGCTGGGAGGCGGTGCGCCACGCGAAGTCCCCCCGTATCCACACCTTCATCGGCACCTCGCCGCTGCACCGCGCCATCCCGAACCTCGACATGGACCAGATGGCCGACCGCATCCACGAGACGGTCACCCATGCCCGCAACCTCTGCGACAACGTCCAGTGGTCGCCGATGGACGCGACACGGACGGAACCCGACTATCTCTGCCGCGTGGTGGAAATCGCGATCAAGGCCGGCGCCACGACGATCAACATCCCCGACACGGTCGGCTACACCTATCCGATGGAGTCCGCCAGGATCATCAGGATGCTGCTGGAGCGGGTGCCCGGCGCGGACGAGATCATCTTCGCCACCCACTGCCACAACGACCTCGGCATGGCGACCGCCAACGCCCTCGCGGCCGTCGAGGCCGGCGCTCGGCAGATCGAATGCACGATCAACGGTCTGGGTGAGCGGGCCGGGAACACGGCGCTGGAAGAGGTGGTGATGGCGATGCGGGTCAGGAACGACATCCTTCCGTTCCGCACCGGCATCGACACCACGAAGATCATGAACCTGTCGCGCCGGGTCAGCCAGGTGTCCGGCTTCCCGGTCCAGTTCAACAAGGCCATCGTCGGCAAGAACGCCTTCCTGCACGAAAGCGGCATCCATCAGGATGGGGTCCTCAAGAACGTCCAAACCTTCGAGATCATGCGGCCCGAGGATATCGGGCTGACCCAGAAGAACATCGCGATGGGCAAGCATTCCGGTCGCGCGGCGCTGCGGGCGAAGCTCAAGGAACTGGGCTTCGATCTGGCCGACAACCAGCTGAACGACGTCTTCGTCCGCTTCAAGGCGCTGGCCGACCGCAAGAAGGAGGTCTATGACGACGACCTCATCGCGCTGGTCTCGGATGAGCAGACCAACGACGCCTATGAATACCTCCAGCTGAAGAAGCTGCGGGTCGTCTGCGGGACCGAGGGGCCGCAGGAGGCGGATATGATCCTGTTGATCGACGGCAAGGACCACCACATCGACGCGACCGGCGACGGGCCGGTGGATGCGGCGTTCAACTGCGTGAAGATGCTCTTCCCGCACAAGGCCCGCCTTCAGGTCTATCAGGTCCATGCCGTGACCGAGGGGACGGACGCGCAGGCCACCGTCAGCGTCCGGCTGGAGGAGGAGGGGCGGATCGTCACCGGCTCGGCCGCCGATACCGACACCATCGTCGCCTCGACCCGGGCCTATATCAACGCGCTGAACCGGCTCATCATCCGGCGGCAGAAGACGGCGCCGGGCGAGGATGTGAAGACCGTCTCTTACCACGGCGAGTAAGCGATCGGCCCCGGCGCGCCGCGCGCGGCGGCTGGGGCAATCTTAATAAAATCAACAACTTGGCTGCGGGCGTTCAGGGATCGTTAGCCATGATGCCCGCAAGCTAAAGCGAACCGGACCAACCCCTCAGTGCGTTGGCATGGGCGAAGAGCGCCGGGTCTTTCGACCAATGGTCAAGCAGGTCCGACCAGCGCAGCGCCACGAAGGTCACGTCGTCGCCCTTCACCGCGCGGGCGAAGTCGGCGACCTCGGCCCGGTGGCGGATGATGGCGTCCGGCGAGACCGGCTTGCCGCTGGCCCACTGGGCAGGCTCGGCATGGAGGTAGACCAGCACCGCCCCCCGCGCCCGTTTGACGCTTTGCGTCCGCAGACCGTAGGCGTGTTTCACCAGTTGCACCGCATCGAGATGCCGGTAGGTCTGCTTGCCATCTGCCAAGGCCCGGCGCATCGCGGTGAACCGGGCCATGCCATTGCCCCAGTCGCGGCTGTCACAGGCCTCGGAGAAGCCCACGGCCTTGCCGGGGCGGAAGGGTTCGTACCGCTTCGATTCCACCCCCACGAGGGTCGTCGGCGTGGTGATCACGGCATCGAGCCAGGGGTGGCGGCCCCCGGTCCAGGGAAAGCGCATCTCTGCCTCGATCTCCACCGCTTCCGGCTGGCCCATCGGCACGCCGGGCAGTGGCGGCAGGGCCTGCGGGCGGTTCAGGAACCAGCCGAAGGCGTTGGCAACGAGGGCTGCCGAGGACTCCGGGCTGTCGAACTTGCCCGAGGCCAGTTCGCTGCCGGGGGATCGCTTCAGGGCGGCCAGAACGGCCTCGGCCGGAACGCCGGGCAGGAAGGCGGCGTCCGTCATCCCTTCATCTCTTGCACCGTATTCCCGCCGTCCACAACCAGCATCGCCCCGGTGACATAGGAGGCTTCGTCCAAGGCGAGGAACAGCGCGCAGGCGGCGACTTCCTCGGGCCGGCCGGGGCGGCCGACCGGGGTGCGGGTTCCGGCGGCGATCTCTTCGGGGCTGGAGCTTTCGGTGGCGATCCAGCCCGGCAGGACCGCGTTGCAGGTCACCCCGCGCGGCCCGTATTCCAGCGCGATCGACCGCGTCATGCCGGTGATCGCGGCCTTGGCGGTGGCATAGGCGGATGAGCCGTCGATGGTCACCACCGGCCCGGTGACGGAGGAGATGTTGACGATCCGGCCGAACCGTCGCGCGGCCATGCCGGGCAGCGCGGCGCGGCAGCAGTGGAAGGTGGTGTTGATGTTCAGCGCCATGTGATGCGCCCAGACCTCGTCGGTCCAGTCGGCCAGATGCCCGCGCGGCACGTCGAGGCCGGTCTGCACCATGCCCGCGTTGTTCACCAGGATCTCGACCGGGCCCAGCTGCGCCTCGACCGCCGCGAACAGGCCCGCGACCTGCGCCGGGTCGGTCAGGTCGGCGATGTGCGACATCGCACCAAGTTCTTCCCCGCGGGCGTGGATGCGGCCGGTCGTCGCCGTGACGCAGAGCCTGGCACCCCCGGCCGCCAGCGCCCGGGCGATGGCGAAACCGATTCCCCCCGGCGCCCCGGCCCCCGTCACCAGCGCCACGCGCCCTGCCACCCCTGTCATCGCTGCCCCCCGTGTTTGCGGTCGATCCCTGCCACCATATCGGAAAAATGAAAGAGCTTCCGGCCATCATAGCCATTTCCCCGCGGGAAAGATCGGTTTTCTGCAAGCACGCGGAAGTGTGCGGATTGCAGCCGGCGGGGCTTTCGCTTCCCTGCGCGCTGCCTCTATAAGAAGCAGCCCCGTCGGGAACCCCGAGTCGGGGCCGAAACCGTTGCTTGCCCCAGGACCACCAAAGGACCGCTCATGTCGCTTTTCCCAAGCCTGTTCTCGTCTGACATGGCCATCGACCTCGGGACCGCGAACACGCTGGTCTATATCCGCGGCAAGGGGATCGTGCTGAACGAGCCTTCCGTGGTGGCCTACCACAACAAGGACGGCAAGAAGGTCGTTCTGGCCGTGGGCGAGGATGCCAAGCTGATGCTGGGCCGGACGCCCGGCACCATCGAGGCGATCCGGCCGATGCGCGACGGGGTCATCGCCGATTTCGAGGCGGCGGAAGAGATGATCAAGCACTTCATCCGCAAGGTGCACAAGCGGTCCACGATCAGCAAACCCAAGATCATCGTCTGCGTGCCGCACGGGGCGACCCCGGTGGAAAAGCGGGCCATCCGGCAGTCGGTCCTCTCGGCGGGCGCAAAGCGGGCCGGGCTGATCGCCGAACCCATCGCGGCGGCCATCGGGGCGGGGATGCCGATCACCGAACCCACGGGGAACATGGTGGTGGACATCGGCGGCGGAACGACCGAGGTGGCTGTCCTGTCGCTGGGCGACATCGTCTATGCCCGGTCCGTCCGGGTGGGCGGCGACCGGATGGACGAGGCCATCGTCAGCTATCTGCGGCGTCACCAGAACCTGCTGATCGGGGAATCGACGGCCGAACGGATCAAGACCTCGATCGGCACGGCCCGGATGCCTGACGACGGGCGCGGGTCTTCCATGACGATCCGGGGCCGCGACCTGCTGAACGGGGTGCCGAAGGAGACCGAGATCAACCAGGCCCAGGTGGCCGAGGCCTTGGCCGAACCGGTGCAGCAGATCTGCGACGCGGTGATGCAGGCGCTGGAGGCGACGCCGCCCGACCTTGCGGCGGACATCGTGGACCGGGGCGTGATGCTGACGGGGGGCGGGGCGCTGCTGGGGGAGCTGGACCTGAGCTTGCGCGAACAGACGGGCCTTTCGATCTCGGTGGCCAACGAGTCACTGAATTGTGTTGCCCTGGGCACCGGGAAGGCACTGGAATACGAAAAGCAGCTTCGGCATGTGATCGATTACGACACCTGAGGCCCTCTGGCCGATGGCGATGGAAGGCTGACCCTTGGCCAGGAACCGCACCGCACCCGAGGAATATTCGCGCCCCCTGCGCCGGCTGCTGGTCGGGCTGGCGGTGCTGGTGCTGGTTGCGCTGTTCATCCTGTGGCGGATCGACAGTCCGCGGGTGGAACGCTTCCGCGCCGCGCTGATCGACGCGGTGGTGCCGAACCTCGACTGGGCGATGCGGCCGGTGACGGCGTTTGCTGGGATGATCGACGACTTCCAGTCCTACACGCGCATCTACGAACAGAACCAGGAGTTGAAGCGCGAGTTGCAGCAGATGAAGGCCTGGAAAGAGGCCGCGTTGCAGCTGGAGCAGAAGAACGCCCGGCTGCTGGACCTGAACAAGGTGCGGCTCGACCCGAAGCTCACGCATGTGACCGGCGTTGTGATGGCCGACAGCGGCAGTCCGTTCCGGCAGTCGGTGCTGTTGAACGTGGGCGCGCGGGACGGGATCCGCGACGGCTGGGCGACGATGGACGGGATCGGGCTGGTGGGCCGCATCTCGGGCGTGGGCGAACGCACCAGCCGCGTGATCCTGGTGACGGATTCGAACAGCCGGATCCCGGTCACGATCCAGCCCTCGGGGCAGAAGGCGCTGCTGTCGGGCGACAACTCGCCGCTGCCACCGCTGGAGTTCATCGAGGACAGCGATCAGGTCCGCCCCGGCGACCGGGTGGTGACCTCGGGCGACGGCGAGGTGTTTCCGGCGGGGCTGCTGGTCGGACAGGTCGCGCTGGGGACGGACAAGCGGCTGCGCGTGGTGCTGGCGGCGGATTACCAGCGGCTGGAGTTCCTGCGCGTGCTGCGCAGCCACGAATTGCAGCCGATCACCGATCCCGGCAACCTGGTCGCCCCGCCTCTGGGCGCGCCGATGCCCGACACCTCGGCCGGGGCGGCCGAACGGGCGGCCTCGGCGCCGCCGGCCCGCACCGAGGGCGGCAATGTCGAGGAGACCGGCTCGGGTGCGGCCGAGGGTCCGGCACCGGAGGCCGGCGATGGCTGAATTCTGGCGGCAGGAGCAGTGGATCTTCCGGGGCCTGTTCCTGGCCATCGCGCTGGGGCTTCTGTTCCTGCGCCTTCTGCCTCTGGGCAGCGCGCCCGGCGCCCTGCCGGGGCCGGACCTGCTGCTGTGCGTGACCCTGGCCTGGATCGTGCGGCGGCCCGATTTCCTGCCGATGCCGCTGATCCTGCTCGTCTTTCTGGTCGAGGACCTGATCCTGTTCCGCCCGCCCGGCCTCTGGGCCGCGATCGTGATCCTGGCGACCGAATTCCTGCGCAGCCGCTTTGCGCTGACCCGCGAGCTGAGTTTTCCGGTCGAATGGCTCTTGGTCTCGGGCGTGATGCTGGGCATGATGCTGATCTACCGGCTGACGCTGGGACTGGCCTTCGTTCCGCAGGCCCCCTTCGGCTTTGCCGTGGTCCAGGTCCTGTGGTCCGTTGCGGTCTATCCGGTGGTGGTGGCCCTGTCGCGCCTGACGCTGGACCTGCGCAAGCCCGCGACCGGCGAAGTGGATGATTTCGGGAGACGGCTGTGAAACGGACCGCCCGCGAGGCCGAGGAAAGCAACCGCACCCTGAACAGGCGCACCCTGATGCTGGGCGGGGCGATGGGCGCGATGGTCGCCGTGCTTGGCGCGCGGATGCGGTATCTTCAGGTCGATCAGGCCGACCAGTTCAAGCTTCTGGCCGAGGAGAACCGGATCAACATCCGCCTGATCCCGCCCGAACGCGGCATCATCATGGACCGCAACGGCAAGGTCATCGCCGGCAACGAACAGAACTACCGCGTGGTCATCACCCGCGAGGCGGCGGGCGATGTCGATCTGGTCATGCGCCGTCTGGCCGCCATCATCCCGATGACCGCCGAGGAGTTGCAGGCCAGCATCGACCAGGTGAAATCCCTGCGCGCCTTCGTGCCGGTGACTGTGGCCGAGCGGCTGAGCTGGGACGACTTTTCCAGGGTCGCGGTCAACGCCCCCGCCCTGCCCGGCGTCGTGCCCGAGGTCGGCCAGTCCCGCCGCTATCCGCTGGACACCGACTTCGCCCATGTCGTGGGCTATGTCGGCCCGGTCAGCGAGAAGGACCTTGCCGACCTGGAATCCCCGGATCCCCTGCTGCGCATTCCGAAGTTCCAGATCGGCAAGATCGGCGTCGAGAAGTGGATGGAAGAGACCCTGCGCGGCGAGGCCGGGACCAAGCGGATCGAGGTCAACTCGGCCGGCCGCGTCATGCGCGAGCTGGAGCGGCGCGAGGGCACGCCGGGGAAGGACATCCGGCTGACCATCGACGCCGAGGTGCAGAACTTCGCCCAGGCCCGGCTGGGCGAGGAAAGCGCCGCCGTGGTGGTCATGGACGTGACCAACGGCGACATCATCTGCTGCGCCTCCTCGCCCTCGTTCGATCCCAATCTCTTCGTGCGCGGCATCAGCCATGCCGAATACAACGCCCTGATGGAGAACGACCACCGCCCGCTGGCCAACAAGACGGTCTCGGGCGCCTATCCGCCCGGATCGACCTTCAAGATGGTCACCGCGCTTGCCGCGCTGGAGGCCGGAGTGGCGACGCCGGACACCCGGGTCAGCTGCCCGGGTTACATCGAGTTCGGCGGCCGCCGCTTTCACTGCTGGAAACGGTCCGGCCACGGCACGGTGCGCCTGTCGCGCAGCCTGTCGGAAAGCTGCGACGTGTATTACTACGAAATCGCGCAGAAGGTCGGCATCGACAAGATCGCCGAGATGGGCCGCAAGCTGGGCCTGGGCCGGAAGTTCGACATTCCGATGTCGGCGATCACCGAAGGCAACATGCCCGACAAGGCATGGAAGATGGCGCGGCACAAGCAGGAATGGCGGATCGGCGACACGATCAACGCCTCGATCGGGCAGGGCTATGTGCTGGCCTCGCCCCTGCAACTGGCGGTGATGACGGCGCGGATCGCCAGCGGGCGGCAGGTCCTGCCCCGGCTGGTGCGGATGGTTCAGGGCCGCGAACTGCCGGTGCCCGAGGCCCCGGCGCTGGACATCGCGCCCGAACATCTGGCGGCGGTGCGCAAGGGCATGCACGAGGTGGTGAACGGTGACAATGGCACGGCGAAATCCAGCCGCATCGTCGAGCCGACGCTGGCGATGGCCGGCAAGACCGGCACCAGCCAGGTGCGCAACATCTCGAAGGCCGAACGCGAGGCCGGCGTGATCTCGAACGACCAGCTGCCCTGGCACCGGCGCGACCATGCGCTGTTCGTGGGCTATGCGCCCTATGACAATCCGCGCTATGCGGTGTCGGTGGTGGTGGAACACGGCGGCGGCGGTTCGACCGCGGCCGCGCCGATTGCCCGTGACGTGATCCTGCGCGCCCTGTCGGACGGCCTGCCGCCGCTG
The DNA here is from genome assembly GCF_011174775.1 of Rhodobacter calidifons. GTDB lineage: Bacteria > Pseudomonadota > Alphaproteobacteria > Rhodobacterales > Rhodobacteraceae > Tabrizicola > Tabrizicola calidifons. The sequence continues at coordinate 12,798 of NZ_JAANHS010000011.1, read as the reverse complement.
AATGCCTATCCTGCCAGCCAGCGCGCCCGGATCGAGACCATGCTGCGGGAACTGCCCCTGCGCGATCCGGTGACCGGCAGGCCGCCGGCCCGCAGCGCGACCTGAGGCGACGATGAGTTTCCTGGAATATCGCGTCAAGCAGGCACCGACGGGGATCCGCAAGATCCTGTACATGAACTGGCCGCTGGTGGTTCTGGTGACGGCCGTCGCCTCGGTCGGGTTCCTGATGCTCTATTCCATCGCGGGCGGAAATCTGGACACCTGGGCGCGCCCGCAGATGGAACGCTTCGCGGTCGGGATGGTGCTGATGTTCATCGTGGCGATGGTCCCGATCTGGTTCTGGCGGTCGATGGCGGGGGTGGCCTATCTGGTGGCCTTCGTGCTTCTCTTGGTGGTGGAGTTCTTCGGCACCGTGGGCATGGGCGCGCAGCGCTGGATCGACCTGGGCTTCATCCGGTTGCAGCCGTCGGAGATGATGAAGTTCACCCTGGTGATGGTGCTGGCCGCCTATTACGACTGGCTGGACCCGAAACGGGTGTCGCGGCCGCTGTATGTGCTGATCCCGGTTCTCTTGATCGTGGTGCCTACGGTGCTGGTGCTGATGCAGCCGAACCTCGGCACCTCGCTGATGCTGATCCTGGCCGGGGCGACGGTGATGTTCGTCGCCGGGGTCTCATTGTGGTATTTCGGCGCGGTTCTTGCGCTGGGGGTCAGCGCCGTGATCGGGGTCTTCACCCTGCGCGGCACGGAATGGCAGTTCCTGCACGACTACCAGTATCGCCGGATCGACACGTTCCTCGACCCCTCGGCCGATCCCCTTGGGGCGGGTTACAACATCATCCAGGCCAAGATCGCGCTGGGCTCGGGCGGCTGGTCGGGCAAGGGCTTCATGCAGGGCACCCAGTCGCGGCTGAACTTCCTGCCGGAAAAGCACACCGACTTCATCTTCACCACCCTGGCCGAGGAATTCGGCTTTGTCGGTGCCTTTTCGCTTCTGGGGCTTTACGCGCTGATCCTGGGCTTCTGCCTGGTGGCGGCCTGGCAGAACCGCGACCGGTTCTCCTCGCTTCTGATCATCGGGGTGGCGGCGAACTTCTTCTTCTACATCGCGGTGAACCTGTCGATGGTGATGGGCATGGCCCCGGTGGTGGGGGTGCCGCTGCCGCTGCTGAGCTATGGCGGGTCGGCGATGATGGTGCTGCTGGTCGGCTTCGGCCTGGTGCAGAGCGCCCATGTCCACCGGCCGCGCTAAGTGAAGCTTCTCCGCCGCCACGGACGCTTTCTGCTGTCCTTCTGCCTTGGGCTCGGCGCCGGACTGGGCGGCTGGGCCCTGTCCTTCGGCCCTGTCCTTGCCCTGCTTGCGGGGGCCGATGTCCTGTTCCTGACCTACCTCCTCCTCACCGCCCGGATCGCCGGTCAGATCCGCCCGGACGACCTGCGCCGCCATGCCGATGAGGACGACGAGGGCGTGGCCCTGATCCAGTTTCTGGCGGGGTTTGCGGTGCTGGCCAGCGTGGCAGCGATCATCACCGTGCTGAACGCCGACGAAAGCAGCCTGGGCGCACGACTGGCCGCTGTGGTCAGCCTGCCGCTTGGCTGGGCCACCGTCCACACGCTGATGGCGTTCCACTATGCCAACTTGCATTACCGCGCTGCGGCCCGGGGGGAGGGCTTCGCCTTTGCGGGCAAGGGCGATCCCGACGCATGGGATTTCCTGTATGCCAGCTTCACCATCGGCATGACCGCCCAGGTTTCGGATGTCGAGGTCACCACCCGCCCCCTGCGCCGGGCGGTTCTGGTGCATGGCGTGGCCGGTTTCTTCTACAACACCGGTATCCTTGCGCTCGCGGTGAACGCCGCCGTAACGGCCGGTCCGTAGCGCCGATTTCTTCGCAGAAATCGGACCGGAGCCTTTGAAGGCTCCGAACCGGAATTTTGCAAAATTCCGGCGCGCGCCCGGAAAGGGCGCCACGGAAGAGGGTTGACAACCGGGAAACGTCCACGGCCAACCTGTTGAAAATCCTTGACCCGAAATCCTGCCCACGCGTGGGCATTCCGAAAGCCTCACCCATGCTGACCGTCCTTTTCGCCGCCCCCGCGCTCTGGCCCGAATACGAACCCCACCTGCCCGCCGCCCTGGCCGAGGCCGGTCTCACCGCCCGGATCGTCACCGAGGCCGCCCCGGCCGAGGTCGACTACATCGTCTATGCCCCCGCCTCGCCCTTGCAGGACTTCACCCCCTACACCCGCACGAAGGCCGTCCTGAACCTCTGGGCCGGGGTCGAGAAGATCGTGGGCAATCCGACCCTGACCCAGCCCCTGTGCCGGATGGTCGACCCCGGCCTGACCGAGGGGATGGTGGAGTGGGTGGTCGGTCACACCCTGCGCCACCACCTCGGCATGGACCGCCACATCGTGAACCCTGCCCGCGTCTGGGACCCGACCTGCCCGCCGCTGGCCCGCGAACGTCCCGTGACGATCCTTGGCATGGGCGCGCTGGGATCGGCCTGCGCCGAGGCGCTGCGGGCGCTCAACTTTCCGGTCACAGGCTGGAGCCGCACCGAAAAGCCCGGCCAGCTGCACGGCGCGCAGGGGCTGCGCCAGGCGCTGTCCACCGCGCAGATCCTCGTCACGCTTCTGCCGAAGACGCCCGAGACCGAGAACCTGCTTGACGCCGACCGCCTTGCGCTGCTGCCGCGCGGCGCGGTGATCCTGAACCCCGGCCGGGGAGCCCTGATTGACGATCAGGCCCTGCTGGCGGCGCTTGACGCAGGCCAGATCGGCCATGCCACGCTGGACGTGTTCCGCGTCGAGCCCCTGCCGCAGGACCACCCCTTCTGGTCACACCCGAAGGTCACCGTCACCCCTCACATCGCCGCCGATACGCGGGCCGTCACCTCGTCCCGCGTGATCGCCGAGAACATCCAGCGGGGCGAGGCGGGCGAGCCCTTCCTGCATCTGGTGGACCGCGCGCGCGGCTACTGATCCCGCTTATCGCTTGCCGCCAACCGGCAGGAAGGGGTTGCGGAAATGCCGTGACCTGTGAATGATTGATCAAATTCACGGGCGGCAATTCCCGTGACGGGGAGATCATCGCATGCGGTCAGAGCCGCAGGATACGGAAGGCGGCCCCTGCTGGCCGCGCAAGCCCGAGTTCGGCGGAGCGTCGGCGGTCTCTCGCCTTCGACGCCGGGGCAAGGCCCCGATCCCCGACCGACAAACTCAGGAAAGAGCCACGACATGCCCGGTAATCTGACCCTTGACGAATTGAGAAAGGCCGTGAAGGCCGGAGAGATCGACACCGTGATCGCGGCCGGCATCGACATGCAGGGCCGCCTGATGGGCAAGCGCTTTCACGCGCAGTTCTTCGTGGACGGCGGCTGGGAGGAGACCCATTGCTGCAACTACCTGCTGACCGTGGACATGGAGATGACCACGGTGCAGGGCTACAAGTCCTCCAGCTGGGAAACCGGTTATGGCGACTATGTGCTGAAGCCCGACCTGCGCACGCTGCGCCGCATCCCCTGGCTGCCGGGCACGGCGCTGGTGCTGGGCGACACGCAGGACCATGCGACGCATGCCGACGTCCCCCACGCGCCGCGCTCGATCCTGAAGCGGCAGGTGGAACGCGCCCGCGCGATGGGCTTCGAGCCGATGATGGCGACGGAGCTGGAGTTCTATCTGTTCGAGAACAGCTACGAGAACCTGCGCGACGGGGGGCTGTCGGCCCTGCGTCCGATCAGCGGCTACAACGAGGATTACCACATCTTCCAGACCACCAAGGAAGAGGATGTGATGCGGGCGATCCGCAACGGGCTTTATGGCGCGGGGATCCCGGTCGAGAACTCTAAGGGCGAGGCCGAGGCCGGGCAGGAGGAGGTGAACTACCGCTACTCCGACGCGCTGGACGCGGCCGACAACCATGTGATCGTGAAGAACGGCATCAAGGAAATCGCCTGGACCAAGGGCAAGTCGGTGACCTTCATGGCGAAATACGACCACCGCCGCGCGGGGTCGTCCAGTCATATCCACCAGAGCCTCTGGACGAGGGACGGCAAGCCGGCCTTTGCCGACAAGGCCGACAGCCACGGCATGTCGAAGCTGATGAAGCATTACCTTGCCGGACAACTGCACCATGCCCGCGACATCACGGCGTTTCTGGCGCCCTATGTGAACAGCTACAAGCGGTTCACCGTGGGGATGTTCGCCCCCACCAAGGCAGTCTGGAGTGCCGACAACCGCACTGCGGGCTTCCGCGTCTGCGGGGTGCATACCAAGGCCGTCCGGGTGGAATGCCGGATTCCGGGGTCGGACGTGAACCCCTATCTGGCCTGTGCCGCGCTGCTGGCGGCGGGGCTGGACGGGATCGAGAAGAAGATGGCGCTGGAGCCGGAGATGCGCGGCGACATGTATTCGGCCAAGGGCATCCGCGAGATCCCGCACAACCTGCGCGAAGCGGCAGAGTTGATGCACAAGTCCACGATGCTGCGTGAGGCCTTCGGGGATGACGTGATCGACCACTACCACCACGCCGCCCAGTGGGAGATTTCCGAGACCGACCGCGTGGTCACGGATTTCGAACGCGAGCGGCTGCTGGAACGCGCATGACCGTAGGGTGCGCATTCATGGCGCACCTTCCACACCGAACGGTGCGCCATGAATGCGCACCCTACGAGGACTGACATGAAACCCATTCAACTGATTTCCCCCGTTGACGGCCGGGTCTATGCCGAACGGATGCCGCTTTCGCCCGAGGCCGCCGAAACCGTCGTCGCCCGCGCGAAGGCCGCGCAGAAGCCCTGGGCCGCGCGGCCCCTGGAAGACCGTATCGCGCTGGTCAAGGCCGGGGTCGCCAAGCTGAACGCCATGTCCGAGGTCGTGGTCGAGGAGCTGGCCTGGCAGATGGGCCGCCCCACCCGTTACGGCGGCGAGTTCGGCGGCGTAAACGCGCGGACCGACTACATGGCGTCCATCGCGGCAAAGACGCTGGCGCCCGAGATGGTGGAGGACAGCGCCCAGTTCCGCCGTTTCCTCGCCCGCGAGCCCGTGGGCGTGGTCTTCATCATCGCGCCCTGGAACTACCCTTACCTGACCACGATCAACACGCTGGTCCCCGCGCTGATCGCCGGGAACACGGTGGTGCTGAAGCACGCGAGCCAGACACTGCTGGTGGGCGAGCGGCTGGCCGAGGCCTTCCATGCCGCGGGTGTGCCGGAGGACGTGTTCCAGAACGTCGTCCTCGACCACGCCACCACCGAGGCCCTGATCGCCAAGCGGTCGTTCGGCTTTGTCAACTTCACCGGCTCGGTCGCGGGTGGCGCGGCCATCGAACGTGCCGCTGCGGGGACCTTCACGCCGCTGGGGCTGGAGCTTGGCGGCAAGGACCCCGGCTATGTGCGCGAGGATGCGAACCTCGACGTGGCGGTGGACGTGCTGATGGATGGCGCGATGTACAATGCCGGCCAATGCTGCTGCGGGATCGAGCGGATTTATGTGCATGAGAAGCTGTTCGACAGCTTCGTGGAAAAGTCGGTGGCCTGGGTCGGCCAGCTGAAGCTGGGCAATCCCTTCGACGCCTCCACCACGCTTGGGCCCATGGCGCACAAGCGGTTCGCCCAGACCGTCCGCGACCAGACCGCCGAGGCCATTGCGAAGGGGGCGAAGCCGCTTCTGGACCCGAAGACTTTCGCCGATGACGGCGGGGCCTATCTGGCGCCGCAGATCCTGGTCAACGTCGATCATTCGATGCGCGTGATGCGCGAGGAATCCTTCGGCCCCGTGGTCGGCATCATGCCGGTGAAGACCGACGAGGAAGCGATCCGGCTGATGAACGACAGCCCCTATGGCCTGACCGCCAGCATCTGGACCCAGGACTACGAGACCGCCGAACGGATCGGCGCGCAGATCGAGACCGGGACGGTGTTCATGAACCGGGCCGATTACCTGGACCCGGCGCTGACCTGGACCGGGGTCAAGGACACCGGGCGCGGCACCTCTCTGAGCTATCTCGGGTTCCATTCCGTGACCCGGCCGAAATCCTATCATCTGAAGAAAGTCTGACGCCATGAGCCACAACGTTCCCAACCGGAACTGGTCCTATCCCACCGCGATCAAGTTCGGCGTCGGCCGGATTTCAGAGCTGGCCGACCACGCCAAATCCATCGGCCTGCAAAAGCCGCTGTTCGTCACCGACAAGGCCCTGGCAAGCCTGCCGATCACCACTCAGGCGCTGGACGTGCTGGAGGCCGGGGGGCTGGGCCGCGCGCTGTTTTCGGAGGTGGACCCGAACCCGACCGAGAAGAACATGGAGGCCGGGATCGCCGTCTATCTGGCGGGCGGCCATGACGGGGTGATCTGCTTCGGCGGCGGCTCGGCCTTGGACCTGGGCAAGATGATCGCGCTGATGGCGCATCAGCCGAAGAAGCTGAAGGTCTGGCAGCTGGAGGACATCGACGACTGGTGGACGCGCGCCGATGCGTCGAAGATCGCGCCGATCATCGCGGTGCCGACGACGGCCGGAACCGGGTCCGAGGTCGGCCGGGCGGGGGTGCTGACCAACTCGGAAACCCACAAGAAGAAGATCATCTTCCATCCGAAGCTGATGCCCGCGATCACGATCTGCGATCCGGCGCTGACCGTGGGGATGCCGAAGTTCATCACCGCCGGCACCGGCATGGACGCGCTGGCGCATTGCCTGGAGGCCTATTGCAGCCCCTTCTACCACCCGATGAGCCAGGGCATCGCGCTGGAAGGGATGCGGCTGGTGTTCGAGAACCTGCCGAAGGTCTATGCCGACCCCAATGATCTTGACGCCCGGGCGCATATGATGAGCGCGGCGGCCATGGGGGCGGTGGCGTTCCAGAAGGGGCTGGGGGCGATCCATGCTCTGTCCCACCCGATCGGGGCGGTCTACAACACCCACCACGGCACCACGAACGCCGTGGTGATGCCGATGGTGCTGGACTTCAACCGCAAGGCGGTGAAGGACAAGCTGGCCTCGGCGGCGGCCTATTGCGGGATCAAGGGCGGCTACAAGGGCTTTTACCAGCGCATCCTCGACCTGCGCGAGACGCTGGATATCCCGAAGAACCTGACGAAGCTGGGGGTCAAGGACCCCGATCTGGACATGCTGACGAAGATGGCGCTGGAGGATCCGTCCTGCGGCGGCAACCCGGTCAAGATGACCAAGAAGAACACCCGCGCGCTGTTCGAGGCCTGCCTGTAGGGTGGGCTACAGCGCACCATCCGCCGGTGCGCCTTGGCGCACCCTGCGAACGGCTTGCCATGTTGACCCGTGAGACAACCGATATTGCCGTGATCGGGGCAGGGGTCATCGGCCTGACCATCGCGCTGGAGCTGATCGACCAGGGCCACGAGGTGGTGCTGGTCGATCCCGGTGAACCCGGCATGGGCGCAAGCTACGGCAATGCGGGCACCATCGCCGGATACGCGACCAGCCCCGTGGGCACCCCCGCCGTGCTGCGGTCGCTGCCCTCGCTCCTGTTCTCCCGGACCTCTCCGCTGGCGATCCGCCACCGCGCGCTGCCCTCGCTGGCGCCCTGGCTCCTCCGCTTTCTCTGGCAGTCGCTGCCCGCCCAGGCAAAGCGGAACGCCCGCAGTCTTGCCGCGCTGCTGGCCGGGGCGGCGGACCTGTGGGATGACCTCGCGCTGCGGGTGCAGGGCGCGGGCATCCTGCAACGGCGGGGCTGCCTCTATCTTTACGAAACGCCGCAGGCCTTCACCCAGGCCTGGGCCGAACTTGACCGGCGCCGCAGGCTTGGCGTCGAGGTCGATCTGGTCGGCCCCGACCGGCTGGCCGCGCTGGAGCCGAACCTGCCCCCGGGCCTTGGCGGGGCGGCGCATTTCACCGGGGCGACCTTTCTGGACGATCCCGGCCGGATGATGCGCCTGATCGCGGCGGCCGTGCTGGAGAAGGCGCGGCTGATCCCCGCGCGCGCCGAGCGGCTGGAGCGGCGCCCCGATGGCGTGGTGATCGAGGGGGCGGGCCTTCACCTGCACGCTCGCCGGGTGGTCATCGCGGCGGGTGCCCATTCCCGGGCCCTGGCCGCACAGGCGGGCGACCGTATCCCCCTGGACACCGAACGCGGCTATCACGTCGAATGGGACATGGCCGAGCCGCTGCTGAACCGCCCCGCCTGCCCCGTGGCGCGGGGGTTCTACTTCTGCCCGATGGCCGGGCGGCTGCGGGTGGCGGGGACGGTGGAGCTTGGCGGGCTGACGCTGCCGCCGTCGCCGCATCGGATAGCGAAACTGGTCGAAGGCGCGCGGGCCTTCTTCCCGGACCTGCCCGCCCCGGACCGGGAATGGATGGGCTTTCGCCCCTCGATCCCCGACAGCCTGCCGGTCATCGGCCCGTCGCGCAGCGGGGCCGAGGTGATCCTGGCCTTCGGGCACGGGCATCTGGGGGTGACGCTGGCACCGATCACCGCGCGGATGGTGGCGGGGTGGATCGACGGCCATGCGGCAGGGCCGGACCCCGCCCCCTTCCTGCCGACGCGGTTCTGATCCGGAAAATCCACGCGCCCCCTTGACCTTCCCATCATGGGAAGCCCCATATGCCCTTACGTCCCTGACCGACAGGAGGCGGACAATGACGGCGCATCCGAAAGACCTGACCCCCAAGACCTTGACGGTCGACCTGCCCATCGCGGGCATGACCTGTGCCGGCTGCGCGGGCCGGGTGGAGCGTGCGCTGAAGGCGGTGCCGGGGGTGACGGCGGCGCGGGTGAACCTGGCGACGGAACGGGCCGAGGTCGAGGGCAGCGCCGCGCCCGAGGCGCTGATCGGGGCGGTGGAACGGATGGGCTACAGGGTCCCCGCCCCGGCGCAGGAGCTGGCGATCGAGGGCATGACCTGCGCCTCTTGCGTCGCGCGGGTGGAACGCGCGCTGCGCGCGGTGCCGGGGGTGACGGGGGCGACGGTGAACCTGGCGACCGAAAGCGCGCGGGTCGAGGGCGTGGCGGACAGCGCGGCGCTGATCGCGGCGGTGCAGGGAGCGGGCTATGCGGCGCGGCTGGCCTCGGCCACAGTCGAGTCCCCGGCGCAGCGGCAGGCGCAGGAAGCGAAGGGCCTGGCCCGCGACCTGACCCTCGCCGCCCTGCTGACGCTGCCGGTCTTCGTGCTGGAAATGGGCGGGCATATGGTTCCGGCGTTCCACCACTGGGTGATGGCGACCATCGGGCAGGGCACAAGCTGGCTGATCCAGTTCCTGCTCACGACGCTGGTGCTGGCCGGTCCCGGGCGGCGGTTCTTTGCGCGCGGGATCCCGGCGCTGCTGAAGGGGGCGCCGGACATGTCCTCGCTGGTGGCGGTGGGGTCGGGCGCGGCCTGGGGCTATTCGACGCTGGCCACTTTCCTGCCGGGGCTGATGCCGCCGGGCACTGTGGCGGTCTATTTCGAGGCCGCGGCGATGATCGTGACGCTGATCCTGCTGGGCCGTCTGCTGGAGGCGCGCGCCAAGGGCCGGTCCTCGCAGGCGATCGCGCGGCTGGTCGCGCTGCAACCCGCCGTGGCGCATGTCCGGCGGGAGGGGCGCGTCGTCGATCTGCCCATGGCCGAGCTCCGGCCCGGCGACCTGCTGGAGCTTCGGCCCGGCGAGCGGGTGCCGGTCGATGGCCGCGTGGCCGAGGGCGCAAGCTGGATCGACGAAAGCATGGTCACGGGCGAGCCGCTGCCGGTGGAAAAGCACACCGGTGCCCGGGTCATCGGCGGCACGGTGAACCAGACCGGCGCGCTGGTGGTCGAGGCGGTGGCGGTGGGCGCGGACACGATGCTGGCGCGCATCATCCGCATGGTCGAGGCGGCGCAGGGTGGGAAGCTGCCGATCCAGGCGCTGGTGGACCGGGTGACGCTGTGGTTCGTGCCGATGGTGATGGCGCTGGCGGCGCTGACCTTCCTCGTCTGGCTGGCCTTCGGTCCCGCGCCTGCGCTGCCGATGGCGCTGGTCAACGGGGTTGCGGTCCTCATCATCGCCTGCCCCTGCGCGATGGGGCTGGCAACGCCCGTGTCGATTCTGGTCGGCACGGGGCGGGGGGCGGAACTGGGGGTGCTGTTCCGCAAGGGCGAGGCCTTGCAGGCGCTGCACGACGTCAAGGTCGTGGCCTTCGACAAGACCGGCACGCTGACCGAGGGCAGGCCGGTGCTGACCAGCTTCCACCCCGCGCCGGGCGAGACGCGGGAGGCGCTCTTGCCCCTGCTCGCCGCCGTCGAGGCGCAGTCGGAGCATCCCGTCGCCCGCGCCATCGTGGCGGCGGCCGAGGGGATGGCCCTGCCGCCCGCAGAGGGGTTCCTCGCCAGCCCCGGGCATGGCGTTTCGGCCCGGGTCGGGGGGGCGGAGATCGCGCTGGGGTCGGCGCGCGAGATGGACAGGCGCGGGGTGGACATCGCGGCCTTCGCGGCCGAGGCGGAGCGGCTGGCCGACCGGGGCGAAACCCCGCTTTATGCCGCGCGGGACGGAAAGGCCGTGGCGCTGCTGGCGGTGGCCGACCGGGTGAAGGACACGACCCCGGCGGCGATCGCCGCGCTGAAGGCGATGGGCCTCAGGCTGGCGATGATCTCGGGCGACAACGCGCGGACGGCGCGGGCCATCGCGCGCGATCTGGGGATCGACGAGGTGGTGGCCGAGGTCACACCGGAGGGCAAGGCGGAGGCGATCCGCAAGCTGAAGGCTGAGGGCGCGCTGGCCTTCGCGGGCGACGGGATCAACGACGCCCCCGCGCTGGCCGAGGCCGATGTCGGCATCGCCATGGGCACCGGCACAGACATCGCCATCGAGGCGGCGGATGTGGTGCTGGTCTCGGGCCGGCTGCCCGCGCTGGCCGATGCCATCGGCCTGTCCCGCGCCACGATGCGCAACATCCGGCAGAACCTGTTCTGGGCCTTTGCCTACAACGTCGCCCTGATCCCGGTGGCGGCGGGGGTCCTTTATCCGGCCTTCGGCATCCTGTTGTCCCCGGTCCTGGCCGCCGGGGCGATGGCGCTGTCCTCGGTCTTTGTCCTGACCAATGCCCTGCGGCTGAAACGCTATGGAGCGCGCAGATGATGATCATCGGTGAAGCCGCCGCCGCCAGCGGGGTCTCGGCCAAGATGATCCGCTATTACGAGGAAACCGGCCTGATCCCGCCCGCCGGGCGCACGGCCTCGGGCTACCGGACCTATGGCCCGAAGGAGGTGCAGATCCTGCGCTTTGTCCGCCGGGCGCGCGACCTCGGGTTCCCGATGGAGAAGGTTGCGGACCTTCTGGCCCTGTGGCGCGACCGGACGCGCGCCAGCGCCGAGGTCCGCCGCCTGGCCGAGGCGCAGATCGCCGCGCTGGAGGTCCGCATCCGCGAGATGGAGGCGATGAAGGCCACGCTTTCCCATCTGGTCCAGGCCTGCGCCGGGGACGATCGGCCCGATTGTCCCATCCTGGACGAGCTGGGCGGCAGCCCCTGCCGCAGCGCCGGGGGCTGAGCCCGGCCCCGACTTGCACCGCAGCGCGCAAGCGGCCAAGCTGGCCCGGCAGGACAGGACCGCACCGCATGACGCATCGCATCGCCGCCGAGGGCATCCGTTTCGACTTCCTCCCGCGCGGGGGCGTGCTGGACGGGCTGTCCGTCCGGGATCAGGGACGCGACATCGCGCCCTTGCACCGCGCGCCCTGGACCGAGGCCGAGGTTCCCGCCGAGGCCCCGCCGCATCAGGCCTGGCTTCGGGGCGATTTCCTGGCCGCGCCGATGGGCGCCTCGGAGCAGGGGTTGCACGGGCTGAGCGCGAATGGCGACTGGCAGGTGCTGCCATCGCCCGAGGGCTGCCTGCGCGCGGTGCTCGGCGGCGCGGTGCAGGGGGCGACGGTGGTCAAGGAACTGACGGTCAGCGACGGCCATCCCTTCGTCTATCAGCGTCACCTGTTCATCGGCGGCTCGGGCGCGCTGCCGGTGGCGAACCATGCCATGGTCTCGGTGCCGAACGGCGCCAGGCTCTCGTTCTCGCGCAAGCGCTGGTGGGAGACGCTGGCCGAACCGCTGGAGACGGTGCGGGGCCGCTCGGCCCTGGCCTATCCGCGCCGGGCCGAGGATGCGGCCGAGTTTCCGGGGGCGGATGGCGGGACGGTGAACCTGCACCGCTATCCCTGGGGCGATAGCCACGAGGATTTCGTTGCGGGGGTGGAGGACCCGGCCTCGCGCCTGGGCTGGACCGCCGTCGTGCTGCCAAAGGAGGGCGATCTGTTCCTGTCGCTGCGCAACCCGGCGCAGCTGCCGATGACCATGCTGTGGCATTCGAACGGCGGGCGCGACCATGCGCCCTGGAATGGCCGCCACCGGGGCTGTCTGGGGGTCGAGGAAGGCGCGGCCCTGCCGATGCTGGGACTGTCCTCGCGAGAGACGCCCGATCCCCTGTCCGCCGCCGGGCAGCCGCCGCTGCTGCGGCTGGACCCGCTGGGCACTGTCGAGGTCCGCCACATCATCGGCTGCATCGCCTGGCCGGAAGGGCAGTCGATCGCGGGCGTGATGCTGGAGGGCGATCAGTTGACGATCACCGGCGACTGGGGGGCGGAACGGAAGGTGCCGCGGCAGTGTCCCACGACGTGGTGTAGGAGGCCGCGCGCGGAGCCTTCGGCGTAGCGCAGCGCGCGGCCGGGGGTGACGCTGGCGGTCATCGCCGATCTTCGGAGAAGGTTTGGGTTGCGAGACCTTGAACCTGAAACGGAGAATGAGCCATTGTCCGCCACCGGTTCGAGGACCATGCCGAACGGCAAGCGCGAGGTTCTCGGCGTCGCCACCGGCCCATCCGAAGCGT
>NZ_JAANHS010000010.1 GCF_011174775.1 Rhodobacter calidifons | reverse complement strand
CAAAAGACCGCACTCGATCACAAGTCCAGACGATCACAAATTCCTTGCAAACCGAGCGGCATCCACAAAAGAAGGTTTGATGGCAGGCCCATTCCCTCCGCCAATTGCCCCCGCGAAAGCGTTCTCCCGATCCGGCTGCGGCCGGATTTTTCCGTTGTTTTCCAAGGTTATGCAGGTGTGTCCGAGCACTGGCCCCGGCGCCCAGAGGCCCGGAAGCGGTCTCTCAGGGATGAAGTTTTCTGGATCTGTTGACTGCGCCATTTTGGTGAATTTCTTGCAGGTATCTGCAACCTATGGGTTCTTCAGACGATGCAGCTGAGCCCTTTGATGCCAGTGGCATTCGTCTGAAGGAACAGAACTCGAACTCGCTCCTCGTCATGGTATTGCCCCAGTGGTCGCTCCGAATCTTCGCGCGGATACCGCAGCGCCAGCTATTGCCGTCAGGCACGCTCTCCGCCGGTCATCCTGCTCGGCCACCTCAACACGAGCCAAATGCCCGGTTGAATGAACGGGCTCTTGTTGGGTCATGGTGGACAGCGCCTTGGCGCGGGCGGCCTCGACCATGCCGCCCGCGCGCGGCACCTCGCCGGTGAAGGTGCCGAAGCGGTCGGTATCGAGCCCCTCGGGCACCACGACCGCGATGCCGAGGCGCGCCAGCGGCGGCGCGATCGCCGCCGCCTTGCCGTGCATCGTGCCGAGCGCCACCCGACCGGGCAGGCTCATGCGGCCTTGCGGGCGGCTGGACCCGCGGCCTCCCAGGTCAGGCCGGGGCGGTAGCGGGCGGCGATCCGGCCACCCTCGAGCACGAAGAGATGCAGCCAGCCGTTGTCGAACAGCGCCCGGACCGAGGGGTGCTTTTCCAGCACCGCGGCGATCGCTTCGGCCGGGGCCTCGACCAGCACCGACAGGCGCAGGGGATCGTGCGCGGCGCGCTCGCCGTCGTGGATCGTCTGTAGCGGCAGGCCCGCGCGCAGCACGCCGCCGTTGCCCTCGACCACGCCGATGCCGCCCACCACGTTGTGGATCAGCTTGTTGCCGCCGCCGAAGACCTGCGGCGCCACGGTCGAGCCGTAGTATTGCAGGCTGATCCACGAGGCCACCACCACCGGCGCGGTGAGGATGAGTTCCAGCGTGGCGAAGCCCTGATCCTTCTGCCAGCCGTAGTCGTGCAGGAAGGCCCGACCCTTCAGGTCGCGCCCCGCCGTCGCCCTGCGCGGTGCAGCGATGAAAGCCGCGCAGCCTGCCAGACCCCATTCGGGCCGCACCTCGGCCCAGTCGGCGGCGCGGCGGATGAGGTCGGCAGGGCTCGCCCCCGGCAGGCGCGGCGCGCGTTCGGCCCGGGCGATGCGCGCGGCGGCGGCAAGCCAGGCCCGCGCCTGCGCCAGATCGGCGGCATGGTCGGGCGCGGCGGTGTCGGGGTAGAGCGTGATCTCGTCCGTCACCGTGTCGTGCAGGCCCGCGACGAACAGCGTGTCCGCCGGCAGGGCGATGCCCTCGGCCGGCAGGCCCGCGCGCGTCTCGGCATCGTTCAGCAGCAGGGCCAGAAGCCGCGACGAGACCTCGCCCGTCTGCCCGCAGCAGGCGCCGCAGTGATAGGCGCTTTCATGCGGGTTGTTCGTCACCTGCGCGCCGTGGCCGATCAGCAGCACCAACCGGGCATGGCCTTCCGTCATGCTCATCGCGCGCAGGACCGCCGCCGCCGTCTGGACCTTCTGCGCCGCCGTCAGGCCGCCCTCGATGCGCGGGGCGGGTTCGGGGGCAAGGCCCTTGGCCCCGAACCCCAGAGCATCCTTGACGAGCTTGCCGCCGTAAAGCGGACCGGCCGCCTCGACGAAGGCGAAGGAGGACACCGCCGCCTGCCGGAACCTTCCCCAGGCACGCCGCGCGCGGGCGGCGATGCGCAGATCGGCCTCGACCGCGGGCGAGAGGTCGGGCGCAGAGGTCAGCGCGGGGTTCAGCAGCGCCGGCAGATGCGCCTCGGCCGTGTCGCTGCCAGGGGCGCGGTGGGCCAGCGGCAGGCCGAAGAAGCCGGCAAAGCCCATGGTCTCGATCCGCGCGTCCTGCGCCTCGAGTGCGCGGCGGAACACCTCGGACCGCACGTCGATGCAGAAGGTGGCTTGCAGCACGGGCCGCGCCTTCGCCTCGGCGGGGCCGGTCAGGAGGGCGTCGAGGCCGCGCTGATGCGCGCGCTCGGCGGCCTCTTGCAGGATGGCGTCCAGCACCTGATCGGGCGTGGGGGTCAGCGGCGCGGCATGGGCGGCCACCACCGCCTGCCAGTCGCCCGCCAGCGCCGGGGCATGGGCCAGAAGCGCCTCTTCCCAGACCAGCCGGATCGCCAGCAGGTCGGTCAGAGTGGTGTCGCTGCCGCCCGTCAGTTCGGCCTGCCACAGGATCCAGCGCGCATGCATCGCCCAGCCGCCGAGGTCCACCAGCAGCCGGTGGAAGGCGGTCTCGGCGGCCTCGGGCCCGATCCCCAGCCGCTCCGCCGCGCGCAGGATGGCGCGTTCAGGCGTGTCCGGGGCCTCGGCCACATGGGCGCAGAACCCCTTGAGCCCCGCGATCTCGGGCGTCAGGTCGTGGCTTGCCCAGTCGCGCCAGGCGGCAAAGGCGCCCTGCCCCGGCCGGGGCGTCCACAGCGCCTGGCCGCGGTCGAAATGCCCCGCCGCCCAGAGGCCGAAGCTGCGCGCGATGACAGCGGGCCAGTCGGTGCCGGTGGCGCGGGCGGCAAGGTCGGCCACCGTCGGCAGCGCCTGCGGGGTAGGTGCGGGGGCGTGCATCCGGGCCTTGAATTCGGCCAGGTCGCGGGGCTTGAGCGGCGAGGACGCGGCGATCAGTGCGGCGGCAAGGTCATCGTCGGTGATCGTGCCAGCCTTGACCCTGGCCACCAGCTCGGCCCGGGGCGCGGTCAGCGCCGCTCCCGCCACGCGGGACAGCCGGGCCGAGGCCATGGCCAGATCCTCGCCCGTCTGGCCGAGGAAGGGATTGACGGCCACCGTCGCGTCCAGCGGGAAGGCAGGCGGGATGGCGCGGGCGGCGGCCTCGGCGGCGGCGAGGAGTTTGGACACCATGGTGGGCGCGATCTGTGCGTGCTTGAGGAACATCATCGTCTCCATGTCAGGGCGTTGCGGGTCAGGACCGGGAGGGGCTGCGGAAGCCGCCGATCACCCGGTCGAGCAGCGCGTTGAGGTAAAGGCCGTTGGCCAGATGCACCCTCAGGCCGGCGGTGGCGGGGTGATGCGCCCAGAGCGGGAACAGCGCCTGGGCAAAGGCTGCAAGACCGAAGGACAGAAGCGCCAGCACGATCAGCGCCCATTCCAGCGCGCCGGGCACCGGGGCGGCGGGCAGCGAGGGGCCCCAGACCACCTGCGCCACCACCTGAAAGCCGAAATAGGCCAGCGCCGCGGCCAGCGAGGCCGTCAGCGTCCGCCGCGTCAGCGCGCCGGGGGCGGCATCGGCCAGACCCTGCGCGATCAGGTAGGAGACGCCGAAGATCAGGATCGCCCCCAGCGCCAGCGCCTGCGGCGACTTCTCGCCCACCAGCGCCGTGAAGCCCGCCGCCACCGCGCCGTAAAGCACCAGCGCCAGCCCGAAGGACCGCAGCACCGCGCCCAGGCCCGGCACGGCCACCGGCCCCGGCTTGCGGATCGCGTTCACCGCCTGCACCGCCCCGCCCGAGGACAGGAAGGCATGGGCCTTGTAAAGCGAATGGGCCACGATGTGCAAAAGCGCCAGCGCCCAGAGGCCCAGCCCGCATTGCAGCAGCATGAAGCCCATCTGCGCCACCGTGGACCAGGCCAGCGCCGTCTTGACCGCGCTTTGCGTCAGCATCACCAGCGCTCCGAACAGCGCCGTGAAGCCGCCGATCATCACCAGCGCCGCCATGGCCCCGGGGCTCGTCTGCACCAGACCCGCCAGCGAGATCAGCAGGACACCGCCCGAATTGATGATCCCGGCATGGAGCAGCGCCGAGACGGGGGTCGGCGCCTCCATCACCTCGGTCAGCCAGCCATGCACCGGGAAAGAGGCGCATTTCAGCGCCGCCGCCAGCACGACCAGGGCGATGCCGACCTGAGCGGACAGAGGCAGGGTCGCGGCTGCGTTCAGGGCCCCAAGGTCCACCGTGCCCAGCCCCTGCCAGAACAGCACCGCCGCCGCGACCAGCGCCAGATCGCCCGCGCCCCAGACGCGGATGAACTTGGCCGCCGCCCGCCGCGCCTCGGCCCGTTCGGGGTAGAACAGCAAAAGCTGCCGCAGGATCAGCCCGGTCGCCACGAAGGCCGCGATCATCACCGGCAGGCTTGCCGCCTGCACCAGCACCAGCACCGCGGCCACCGCCGCAAGCGTCAGCGCGTGGAACGCGCCCTCGCGCGCTTCGCCGTCCAGATAGCGGCGGGCATAGCGCACGACCACCCAGCCCACGAAGGCCACCAGAGCCGCCATCGTCACGCTGACGGCATCGAGGCGCATCAGCGCCGTCCCGCCGAGGCGCAGCACCTGCGGCCCCGTCATCAGAAGCTGCCCAAGGCCGCCCGCCGCCAGCGCAAGGGCAGCCAGAGTCGCCCCCTCGGCCAGGCGCGGCAGCGCTCCGGGGCGGCGACCCGGACGGGCAAGGAATGGAAGGGATGCTGCCATGAGCGGCAGAGGGGCAAGGGCTGAGAGCGCAAGGTCGGTCATGTCGGCCTCCGGGGTTCGGGGTGGTCCCGGTCGATCTAGCAGTTGCCTTTCATCCAGAAAATTACATATATTGCACGCTAGCGTTCGCTATTATGGAAGCATGAGCCAACTCAACCTGCACCACCTGCGCCTGTTCCGGGCCGTGGCCCGCGACGGCACGCTGACGGGGGCGGCGCGCGCGCTGAACCTGTCGCAGTCGGCGCTGTCCACTCAGCTGCGCACGCTGGAGGCGGCGCTGGGCCAGGACCTGTTCGAACGCCGCGGACGGGGCCTTGTGCTGACCGAAGCCGGGCGCATCGCGCTCGACCATGCCGAGGCGATCTTCCGCACCGCCGAGGATCTGACCGCCACCTTGCGCGAAACCGGCCGGGCGCGGCGGGCGCTGCGGGTGGGCGCGCTGGCCACGCTGTCGCGCAACTTCCAGATGCAGTTTCTGCATCCGCTGATCGGGCGGGCGGACGTCGAGGTGGTGCTGCGGGCCGGGTCGCAGGACGAGCTTCTGCGCGGGCTCGAGGCGCTGGCGCTGGATGTGGTGCTGACCAACCTTGCCCCGGCCAGCGACGCGGCCAGCCCCTGGCTGGTGCATCGGCTGGACGAACAGCCCGTGGGGCTGATCGGCACACCCGCGCGGCTTGGCCCCGGCCCCCTGCCCCTGCGCGATCTGCTCTCGGGCCAGCCGCTGATCCTGCCCGCGCGGGGCAGCGCGCTGCGGGCGGGCTTCGATGCGCTGGCCGCCCGGCTGGACGTGAGTCCCGCCATCGCGGCCGAGGTGGACGACATGGCGATGATCCGCCTTCTGGCGCGGGCCGATGCCGGGCTGGCCGTCATCCCGCCCATCGTCGTGCAGGACGAACTGGCCGCGGGCCTGCTGGTCGAGGCCGCCCGCCTGCCCGGCATCGGCGAGGCCTTCCTCGCCATCACCCGTGCCCGGCGCTTTCCCAACCCTCTCCTGGCCGAGGTCCTGCCGGGCTGAGGGCCCTCGCGTCCCGGCGACCGGACCTCGAGACCGGCTTGCGTTTTAAGTCCGTCACGCCACTTCGGCCTGCATCTGCCAGCGCGCCGCGGTGACGGCAGGTTCCAGGCTGAGCCGACCGACGATCTGTTCCAGCGCTTCGGGCTTCACGGCTTCGCCCTGGACGCGCGCCGTCACCTCCACCCGATCGCTGTCCTCGATGTTGGCGCTGTCGAGCGCGGTCAGATGCAGGCCAGAGGTGGCAAAGCCCTGTAGCATCAGCGCGCGCACATGCGCCTCCTCGCTGCTGCGGCAGACGATCTCGACGGTATAGCTGCGCGCGAGCTCGGTGGTCTGCAACGGCTGGCGGTCCAGAAGCCGCGACAGGGGCCGCAGCGCCAGGTTGACGAAGATCACCATGCCGGTGACCACCGCGGCCAGCAGATACTGGCCCGCCCCGGACAGCAGTCCGATCGCCGCTGCACACCACAGCGTTGCGGCGGTGTTAAGACCCCTTACGTTGAAGCCTTCACGGAAGATGATGCCCGCGCCCAGAAAGCCGATGCCAGACACCACCTGCGCCGCGACGCGCGTCGGGCTGACCTCGCCCGGAAAGCTGGCGGCAAAGACGGTGAAGCTGGCCGCGCCGAGCGCGACCAGCGTATTGGTGCGCAGACCCGCGAGGCGCTGGCGCCACTGTCGCTCGAACCCCACGGCGGCACCAAGCGCGAGGGCCGTGCCGAGGTTCAGGATGGCGGTCTCGGGGGTGATGGGCATGACGGTCTCCACATTCCGGGCAAGGCTGTTGACAGGGGATGACGACAGTATGACAGGCCCCGCGCCTGTCCGGTCGGCCGGGCGCGGGGCCTGTGGCAGCAGGGCGCAAGGCGTGCCGCCGCCGGTTCAGTCCACCAGCAGATGGCCCAGGAAGGCATAGGCCAGCCCGAAGTAGATGAACACACCCAGAAGATCCATGATCGAGGTGATCAGAGGCGAGGAGAGCGTGGCCGGATCGGTGCCGATCCGCCGCGCGGCGAACGGCAGCAGCGCCCCGATCAGCGCGCCCAGCACCGTACAGGCCGCCATCGCAAGGCCCACCACCAGAAGGATATCGCCGCCCACGCCTTTGGAGAACCAGGCCAGCACCGCCTCCATCACGGCGATCACCACGCCCAGCGACAACGCCACCGGGAGCTCGCGCCGGATCACGAACCAGATGTCGCGCGCCTTCAGACCCACCTCACCCAGCGCCATGCTGCGGATCACCAGCGTCGCCGACTGGCTACCGGTATTGCCGCCCATGTCCACGATGGGGGCGATGAAGGCCGCAAGGATGATGACCTGGGACAGCATCTCTTCCTGTGCCGCGACGAAGGTCGAGGTGATGACGCCGAAGAAGGTCAACACCGCCATAAGTTGGTCAGGCTCCGGTTGCAACCGCCCGAAGCTGCGCCGCCGGCATGAGCGCGCCCCGGTGCATCACCACCTCAGCCGAGACGCCCTGCCCCGCGGCCACGGCAGCGGCCTGCCCTGCCCCGGTCAGCCGCGCGGCAAGATAGGCGCCGTTGAAGCTGTCCCCGGCCCCCGTGGTATCGAGGGCCCGCGCAACAGGCGCGACCGGCCGGGCCCCGGTCACCTCGCCTGTCTGGTACAGCGTCGGGCGGATGCCGTCCTTGACCACGATCTCGGGCACACCCAGCCTGGCATAGCGCCTCAGGGTTGCGGCCGCATCCGGATCGCCGAAGGCCAGGGCTTCGTCGTCGTGGGTGGGCAGCAGGATGTCGGCGATCCCGGCCAGGGCCGTGATGGCGGCGGTGGCGCTGCGCAGGTCGGGCCAGAGCCGCGGCCGGATGTTCGGATCGAAGGCGACCCGGAACCGGCGCTGGCCGCGCTGGCAAAGCCGGCCGATCAGCCGGTCGCGGTCCTCGGGCGGCAGGATCGCCAGCGAGATGCCCGACAGATAGACCAGATCCGCCCCGTCAAAGGCCGCCGCAAGCGCGGCCCCGTCCCGCGCAAGTCCCCGCGCCGCGCTCTCGGATCGCCAGTAGGTGAAGCTGCGTTCGCCCCGGGCGTCGGTGCGGATCGTGTAAAGCCCGACGCTGCGTTCGGGATCGCGCGCGACGTGGCGCGTCTCGATCCCGGCCGCGCGGAACATCGACAGCATGTCCTCGGACAGCGCATCGGTGCCGACGCGGGTCAGGTAGGCGACCTCGGCAGAGGGTGGCAAAAGCGCGCGCAGCGCCCAGGCGACGTTGAAACTGTCCCCGGCAAAACCTTGCGACCAGAAGCCGTCCTCGCGGCGGAAGAATTCCACCATGCATTCGCCAAGGCAGACCACACGCGGCGTGCGCTCTGACCCTGGATCGACCGGCTGCAAGGTCACGGGGCTCATGGCGCGAGCCTAGGGGGGCCGACCGCGGATGTCGATAGGACGCTGCCCGGCCGGAACCGGCAGCACGGGCCGGCGCCATCCGCCGCGCCGCGCGGACAGCGCGATCCCGCCAGAAGACAGCTCAGCCAAGGGCGGCGGGTGCCAGCCCCAGAAGCCTCCGCGCCTCGGACGGGGTTGCGACGGACCGTTCGTGACGGGCGCAGAGATCGACCACCCGGCGCACCAGCGCCGCGTTCGAGGGCGCAAGCGTCGTGCGGTCGAGGCGGATGTTGTCCTCCAGCCCCGTGCGCGCGTGACCGCCTGCGGCCACGCACCATTCGTTCAGCGTCAGCTGGTGCGGGCCGATCCCCGCCGCACACCATTCCGACCCCGGAAGCAACCGCTCGACCGTGCGGATGTAGTAGTCGAATACATCGCGGTCGGCAGGCATCGCGTTCTTCACGCCCATCACGAACTGGACATAGGCCGGTGCCTTCAGCCGCCCGTCGCGCTGCATCGTCGCGGCCTGGTGGATGTGGGACAGGTCGAAACATTCGATCTCGGGCTTGATGCCGTAGGTCAGCATCTCGGCCGCCAGCCAGTCCACCAGATCGGGCGGGTTCTCGTAGACGCGGGTGGGGAAGTTGTTCGAGCCCACCGAGAGGCTGGCCATGTCGGGTCGCAAGGGCAACATCCCCCCGCGCGTCCTGCCGGCGCCCGACCGCCCCCCGGTCGAGAACTGGATGATCATGCCGGGGCAGTGCTTCTCCACCCCTTCCTTGAGGCGGGCGAACTTCTCGGGGTCGGAAGACGGGGTTTCGTCATCGTTGCGCACATGGGCGTGGAGGATGCTCGCTCCGGCCTCATACGCCTCATGTGTCGATTCCACCTGTTCGGCCACCGTGATCGGCACGGCGGGATTGTCGGCCTTCCTTGGCAGCGATCCGGTGATGGCGACGCAGATGATACAGGGCTTCATGCGCGGATCACCCGGGGGCCAGGATGAAATCGTGTTCCACCAAGAAGAAGGGCCTGTCGAAGCCCGCTTCCGCGATCTTCTCCGGGTCGCTGATCCGGTCGAACTTCGCCAGCAGGCTTTCCTTCACGCCGAACACGGCATCCGACCGGATGTAGGGGTCATCTGGGTCGAAGATATGGGTGATCAGGCGCGCATGGCCCTCGGCTTCGATGATGTAGTGCAGATGCGCCGGGCGGTAGGGGTGGCGGCCAAGTGCGGCCAGAAGCCTGCCCACCGGCCCGTCGTCCGGGATCGGGTAGAACCTTGGCTTCACGCCCTTGAACCAGTAGGCGCCGTCCGCCCCCGTGCGGAACACGCCGCGCAGGTTGAAGTCGGGCTGGATGCCCTTCTGCTGCACGTCGTAGAAGCCTTCGTCGTTGGCCTGCCAGACGTCGATCTTCGCGTTCGCCAGCGGCGTCCCGTCGGTGGACCGGATCGCGCCGCGCACCAGCATCGGTTCGCCCTTCCGGTCCAGGCAGATGTCCGATCCCATCGGCAATTCCGGCGCATCGGCGATGTGGAAGGGGCCAAGGACAGTGCTCTCTGACGCGCCCGATGGTTTGCGGTTGTTGATCGCATCGACCAGCATCGAGACGCCAAGCACGTCCGACAGCAGGATGAACTCCTGCCGCCAGTCGGTGCACATCTGGCCGGTGGCGGTGAGGAACCGGATCGCCTCGAACCATTCGGCCTCGGTCGGCTCGATCTCCTTCACGGCGGCATGAAGGTGGCGGGTCAGGATTGCCATCACTTCGGCCAGGCGCGCGTCCCTGGCCTTGGCGTTGCGGCTGATGACGACCTCGGCCGAGGTGGCTTCGGTGAAGAACCCTTGTTCGCTCATGTCAGTGCCCCAGGATCTGGCGAAGGACGCGGGAAAGATCGCCCTCCGGGTCTGCGGAAACGCTCTGGCTGCGCCAGGCGACATGGTGGTCGGGACGGACGAGGATGCAGCCGCTGTCGCGGATGTCGCGGACCTTGTGCCAGTCGCCGACGTGATCCTCGTAATCCGCACGCGGCCCGATGGTGACGGCGCGGATCGGCAGTCCAAGCGCCCTTGACACGGCTTCGGCAGCCTTGACCCAAGCCCCGCCGCCGATCCCCGTCAGGATCGTGAACCGACCCTTGCCGCAGAGGTCCAGCGTCGAATGCTTCCCCCCGGCCCGGTCATAGACCCAGGCATGCGGCAGCCGCGCGCCCGGGCAGGTGGTGGGGTGGTAGTAAAGCTCCATGTTCTCGCCCACCGGCGCGGTGGTGCCGTCGCCGACCACAGCGCCCGAGTTGTAACGCTGGTTCATCTCGACCCCGTGGCAGTCGAATTCGTAGACCTTGAAGTCGATGGCGCGGCGCAGCGCCTCGCGCTGTTTCTCCCCGGCCTCGGTCGCATCGCAGCGCGCGGCCATGCTGCGCTCGATCCGCTGGTGATCGACGCCACCGTCCATCCCCAGCGCCTCGAAGATCGGGCCGAACTCGGCGATGGACTGGTTGGCGCGGGTGACGATCTGCTTCGCCACCGGGGCGCGTTCGGCCGAGTAGCTGTCCAGGAGCTTCGGCGTCGCCTGGCCCTTGACCACGGCGGCCAGTTTCCAGGCGAGGTTGAACCCGTCCCGAATGGACGTGTTGGACCCCAGCCCGTTCGACGGCGGATGCCGGTGCGCCGCGTCGCCCATTATGAAGACGCGCCCGGCTTGCATATGGGTGGCGTAGCAGTTGTTCACCGTCCAGGTGTTGGCCGAAATCAGGTCGATCTCCAGATCCGGCACTCCCACCAGTTGCCGCGCGACCTGGGTGGCCATCGCCGCGTCCACCACCGGGGCGGGCTGGGTGATGTCATAGCCCCAGACGATCAGCCATTCGTTCCAGGGCCGGACCATGCGCACCAGGCCCATTCCGATGCCGCCGACATCCGCGCCGGGCTGCATGACCCAGTTAAGGACTGAAGGACGGTGCGCGACATAGCGCGAGAGATCGGCCCGGAAGAGGATGTTCATCGACCCGCCGACACCCATCCTGCCCTCGAACGGGAGCCCTGCGTGTTCGGCCACCAGGCTGTTCCCGCCATCCGCGCCCACGAGATACGTCGAACGCACGGTGAAGTCCTTGCCCGTCAGCCGGTCGCGGCAGGTGGTGGTGACGCCGTCCGCGTCCTGCACATGGGAGAGGTATTCGGTGCTCATCCGGCTTTGCGCCCCGCGCGAACAGGCGGTCTTGAACAGGATCGGCTCCATGAAGGTCTGCGGCAGATCGTTCATCTCGCAGGGGCTTGCGCGCAGGTGGCGGGCCTTCGACTCCGGGCTGGTGCCCCAGGACTGCATCCGGCGCAGTTCCTCACCGGCCAGCGAGACGCAGAAGACGTTGTTGCCCATCAGGTGCTGGGGTGCTGCATGCAGCATCGCCTCGGCCTCGACCTCGGGCCCCAGGTCGCGCAGCACCTCCATCGTGCGCTGGTTGGTGATATGGGCGCGCGGCGTTTTGGCCAGCCAGCGGTAGCGGTTCACGACCAGCACCTCTACCCCGTAAGAGGCGAGAAGGGCCGCCGTCGCCGATCCGGCCGGGCCGGTACCGATGACAAGGACGTCGGTGGTGATATCGGCGGTCATTTGGGTCCTCCTCTGGTCGTGTCAGGCAATGACATCAGTCGCGGAATGGCCGAAGCCCGATCCCGGAAGCAGGCGGGGATCTCGAAAACCCCGCAGCGGAGCCTGTTCAGGCTCCGGACCGATTTCCGGAAGAAATCGGCGGCGGCTGCGGTGGCGACGATCGGATCGCGGCGGGTCTGGTCGGTCACTGGCTTCTCCCGTCAGGTCAGGCTCACGTCGGTCACAAGTCGGCGTTGGACCGGAAACAGGGCAAGGCCCGTGCGGTCGTGGATCAAACCCCACACCCCGCGCGGGGCGAAAAGCATGGTGAGGATGGCCAGAATGCCCAGCGCAAGCAGATACCAGCTGCCGTAGTCGGCGAAGGCGGTTTGCAGAGCCCAGAAGACCAGCACGCCGACAATCGGACCCTCCAGCCGGCCCATCCCGCCGATCACGGCGATGAAGATGACATATGCCGTCCAGCTGGTGACGCTGAAGGCGGCATCCGGGCTGACGCGGGCGGTCTGGACGTAGATCAGCGCTCCGACCAGGCCGGTCATCGCAGCGGCGGACAGAAACACCAGCCACCTGATGCGCCGCGCATCCACGCCCACCGAGCGGGCGGCATTGTCGTTGTCGCGGACCGCGGCCAGGGCAAGGCCGGTGCGCGCGCGCAGAAGCGCGTAGATCGCGGCCATGGTGCCGACGGCAAGCGCCAGCGCAAGCCGGTAGGCAAGAATATCACGCGCGGCGGCGTCGCGGACGCCGAAAAGCTCGGCGATCGCCTTCACGCCCATGATGTTCGCCGTGGCCTCGCGCGGCAGGCTGGTGCCGGTGCCGCCGCCCAGCGTCTTCCACTGTGCCACCGACAGGCGGGTGACCTCGGCAATGACCCAGGTACCGATGGCGAAATAGGCGCCTTGCAGGCGGAAGGCGAAGAAGGCCATGGGGATGGCAAGCAGCACGGCGGCCGCCCCGCCCAGCAGGATCGCCGGCACCGGGTCCCAACCCCAGAGGATGACGCCGGCGAACATCGCATAGGCGCCGATCCCGACAAAGGCCTGCTGACCGACGCTGACCATGCCGCCGTAGCCTGCGATCAGGTTCCAAAGCTGCGCCAGGGTCAGCATGGTCAGGATGAAGAACAGGTCCTGGATCAGGCTGCGCGTGGCGAAGGCGGGCAGGAACAGGCCAAGGATCACCAGCGCCAGGGCGGCAATGCCGGCAACGGTCGAGGTGCGGGTGCGGGTGGTCACGCTGTGGCGCATCTCAGTCCACCGCCCTGGGAAACAGCCCGCGCGGCCGGATCAGCAGCACGACCAGAAAGGCGATGTGGCCGGCGAGGATCTGCCATTCCGGGTTGATCTGCGCGCCCAGGGTCTGGGCAACGCCGATGATCGCACCCCCCGCCAGTGTGCCCCAGAGGCTGCCGAGGCCGCCGATGATGACGGCCTGAAAGGCATAAAGCAGACGCGCGGGGCCGATGGAGGGGTCGAAGTTCGACCGCATCCCCAGGTAAAGCGCGGCGAGGGTGACGATCACCATGGCCAGGCCGGTGGCGATGGCGAAGACCGACCGAGGGTTCAGCCCCATCAGGCTGGCCGTCGTGGGGTCGTCCGACACGGCGCGGAAGGCCCGGCCAAGTGCGGTGGTGTAGAAGATCCGGTTCAGCACGAAGATGGCGACAACCGCAGAGGCGAAGGTCAGCAGCGGCAGCGTCCCCACTGTCACCGGGCCGAAGCCGATCGAGGCGCTTTCCAGCGCGCCCACGCGCAGGCGCCGGCTGTCGGCGGAAAAGGCTTCGAGCATCCCGTTCTGAAGCGCGACGGAAAGGCCGAAGGTGACCAGAAGCGGCGGCAGGATGTCGCGGCCGAGCACCCGGTTCAGGACCAGGCGTTGCAGAAGCCAGCCGGCGGCGATCAGCGCGGCGAGGAAGGGATCGAGCCCGGTCGTGGCGACGATCAGAAGGATCACGAAGGCCGCCAAGACGATCAGGTCGCCATGGGCAAGGTTGACCAGCCGCATGATGCCGAAGACCAGGCTCAGGCCTGCCGCGAAAAGCGCATAAAGCCCGCCGAGAAGGATGCCCTGGACCAGGACGTCAAGCCAGATCATCGGCCACCTCGCGGCTTGGGGCGGTTTCCAGATCGGGCGCTTGCGCGCGCGCCTTCCGTCTCGTCTCTGGCGCAGGCGCCAACCAGCCCGGGCGTGCCTCCGGCGGGGATATCTGGCGAAGGGAAAGACGGGTCATGCGGCGGCTCCGAAATAGGCGGCGTGGATGGCTTCGCGCGTGACCTGCCCGGCGGGGGCGGTCAGGGTCACGCGGCCTTCCATCATGCAATAGACGCGGTCGGCGACGGACAGTGCGCGGGTGATGTCCTGTTCGACAAGGATCACGGCGGCACCTGTGGCCCGGATGGCGGGGAGGGCCGCGTAGATGTCGCGGATCACCACGGGGGCAAGGCCCAGGCTGATCTCGTCGCAGAGGAGGAGCTCCGGGTTCGACATCAGCGCCCGGCCGATCGCGACCATCTGCTGCTGTCCGCCCGACAGCGCGGTGCCGGGTGAATGGCGGCGGTCCTTCAGGATCGGGAAGAGGCGGTAGATGTCGTCCAGCGACCAGCGGCCCGATCCGCGGCGCACCTGACCGCCGATCAGGAGGTTTTCCTCGACCGTAAGCGAAGGGAACAGCTTCCGCCCCTCGGGCACCATGGCGATGCCCCGTTGCAGGATCCGGTCGGGCGGCAGCGCGCCGATGGGCTCGCCGCCCAGACGGATCATCTCGGGCGCGTTCTTCAGGACCCCGGTGATCGCGCGCATCAGCGTGGTCTTGCCCGCCCCGTTGGCGCCGATGATCGCGACGCATTCGCCGGGGTCGATGTGCAGATCGACACCGAACAGCGCCTTGAACTGGCCGTATTGCGCCGTCAGGGCATGGGTGGACAGAAGCGCCAATCAGACCTCCATCCCAAGGTAGATCTCGCGCACGTCCTTCGACGCCATGATGACCTCAGGCTCGCCCATGCCGATGACGCGGCCGAAATCCAGCACCAGAAGGCGTTCGACGACCGAGGTGAGGGCATGCAGGACATGTTCGATCCAGATGATCGTGATGCCTTGCGCGTGAAGTCCACGGATGGTCGCCACCAGCGTCCGGCATTCGGCCTCGGTCAGGCCACCGGCGATTTCGTCAAGAAGCAGCAGCTCCGGCCCCGTCGCCATCGCGCGTGCGAGTTCCAGCCGCTTGCGATCGAGCAGCGACAGGGCCCCCGCCAGCACATTGGCTTTCGCCAGCAGGCCGGTGTCCTGCAATATGGCGATGCAGGCGTCCTGCACCTCGGCCTCGCGCTTTCTCTGGCCATAGGCGGCGGCGGTCAGCAGGTTTTCGAAGACCGTCAGGCCCTCGAAGGGCTGGGGGATCTGGAAGCTGCGCCCGACACCCATGCGCACCCGCTCCATCGCGGGGCTGCGCGTCACGTCGCGGCCCAAAAGCGTGACGGTCCCGGCATCGGGCAGGATATTGCCGGTGATGAGGTTGAACAGCGTCGATTTCCCCGCGCCATTCGGACCGATGATGCCCAGCGCCTGACCCTTCGGCACCGAAAAGGTCACGTCGTCGGTCACCTTGAGGGCGCCGAAGGTTTTCGAGACATTGGCAAGTTCAAGAACGGTCATCACGGGTCCTGAATGAGGCCCCGGGTCAGGCCCGGGGCGCGTGTTCGCGAGGTGATCCGGCTCAGGCCAGCGCCTCCATCTGGCCGCCCGTGGGGATCGCCGGGGCGGTCTGGTTGTCCACGATCACTTGGTCGAAGGTCCCGTCCTCCTTCCGGCGCCACTGACCGCCGACGAGCGGCGTCTTGGTGACGTTGGTCGCGGCGAACGGCGGGACGCCCTCGCCCTTCCAGGCGATCTTGCCGACCATCGTGTCCAGGTCGGTCGCGGAGATGGCGGCGGCCACCGCATCGGCATCGGTCACGTCCGACACCCGGCCCATCACGTCGGAGGCCACCTCGAACAGCGAATGGACAAAGCCGATCGGCTGGGTCCAGGGACGGCCCGATTTCTCGGTGAAATCGGCGGCCAGTTCCGCCGCCGACTGCCCGGTCAGCGAGGATATGAACGGGTGCGTCGCACTCCACCAGACCTCGGAGGACAGGTTGTGCCCGGCCGCACCCAGGGCCTCGACCGACTGCGGGAAGAGGATGGCCTTGGCCACCGTGATGATCTTCGGGTTATAGCCCTGCTGCAAAGCCTGATTGCGGAAGGTGGTGAAATCGGGCGGGATGACGACACCGGTGACGATGTCGCAGCTGGCCGCCTTGAAGGCGTTGATCTGGGCCGAGAAATCGTCGGTCAGGTTCTGATAGCGGCCGGGATCGGTCAGCGCATAGCCCTGCGCGGCAAAGCCGGGGCCCACGCCCACGTTCGGATCGCCCCAGGCATTGCCGTCGCCGTCGTTGGGGAAAAGGCCGCCCACGGCCTTGTTCGTCCCGATCTGGTTCCACATGTTCAGGAAGCCGGCGATCACGTCCTCCAGCCCCCAGAAATAGTGGAAGGCGTAGTTGAACGGCTTCCAGCTTGCCGGATCGCCCGGGTTGCCCTGCTGGCCGATGAACCAGGGCTGCCACGGCGCCTTGGTCGAGATGACGGGCATCCCTTCCGCCTCGCAGGTGGTGGCGACGGGGTTCGTCGTCTCGGGGGTGGAGGCGACGACCATCAGGTTCACCTCGTCGTTGACGATCAGCTCCTTCGCCACCGCGGCGGCGCGGTTGGGGTCGGACTGGCTGTCCTTGACGATGACCTCGAAGTTCCGGCCCGCTTCCGTGGCCAGAAAGGCCTGGATGTTGTAGGCGTCGCTTTCCGCGAACCCGGCCAGAGGCCCCGATTGCGGGCTGACATAGCCGATGCGGATCTTCGCCCCTTGCGCGATGGCGGGGGCAAAGAGGCCGGGCGTGGCGAGGGCAAGGCCGGTGGCCGCGCCGGTTTTCAGAAGCTTGCGTCTGGTAAGCATGGTGGTTCCTCCCGTGTGTTGGTCAGTCCGGGCACTGCCCGTCGTAGGCCTGTTGCAAGAGCTGCCGGATACCGTCCCGGCTGACGGGGCGCGGATTTGCGTAAGGGTTCCTGGTCGCGGTCTCGGCCGCGCGGTCGAGGTCGGTTTCCTTCAGGCCCAGGTCCGCCAGCCGCAGCGGCGCGCCGACCGATCTGGCAAACTGCCACAACCCCGCCCCCGCCGTCCCGCCGAAGGTCTCGGCAATGGGCTTGAGCAGATCGCCCACCGCCGGTTCATTGTAGGCCGTCGTGTGGGGCAGAAGGACCGCATGGGTCTCGGCATGGGGCAGGCCAAAGCTGCCTCCCAGGACATGGGCCAGCTTGTGGTGCAAGGCCATCGAGACATAGCCAAGTGCGGTCGAGCAGCACCATGCGGCATACAGCGCCCGGGCGCGGGCCTCCCCGTCCTGCGGCTGTGCCACCAGCACAGGAACCGCGTCACGAAACGCCGGCAGCGCATCGCGGATCATCGCCTCGATCACCGGGTTGCGGTCCGGGGCGTAAAGCGCCTCCATCGCATGGGCGATCGCGTTCAGGGCCGAGGTGACCGTCAGACCCACCGGCAAGCTCAGCGTCAGGTCCACGTCGTAGACCACGACCTCGGGCCGGATCGCCGGGTCGCGTCGCGTGGTCTTTTCTCCCCCCGTCGTCTCGCCCAGAATATCGGTCATCTCAGAGCCAGCGTAGGTCGTCGGAATCACCACCTGATCGGCGCCCGTCCGCACCGCGATGGCCTTGCCAAGGCCCGTGGTGGACCCACCGCCCAAGGACACGACGCACTCCGCCCCGGCTGCACGGAAGGCGGCCACGGCATCCTCCGTCACCTCGACCGGCGTGTGCATCGCAGCCCTGGCAAAGACCCCGGCAGCGCGGTCACCCAGCCGGTCGGCCAGGGCCTGCGCCTCGGCCTCCTGATGCGGGGTGGACAGGACCAGCGCGCGGGAATGGCCCAGACGCGCGACCTCATCGGGGACCTGAGCCAGCGTGCCGTGGCCGAAGACGACGCGGGTCGTCAGTCCCGGGAAGACGAAGGGGCGGGTCATCGGGGGGCCTCCATCCGGGGCGGGCGCCCTTCGGCAAGGTCGGTCAGGATACCGTCCAGCATCGCGATCTCGGCGTCCGAGACCGCATGCGGACGCCCGGGGAACACATCGCAGCGCAGCCGCGCCTCTGACTGTCCAAGCTCGGCCACCGCCTCGGCGAAGGCATGGACCGGAATCCAGGGGTCCGCGGTGCCCGCCGACAGGTAGACCGGCAACCCCGTCCCAAGTCGGGACGGCCGCTCATCCCCCGCGACGCCGACACGGCAGCCGGTGAAGGCGACCACGGCGTCGGGGACAGCCCGACCGGCAAAGGCATGTTCCAAGGACAGGCAGGCGCCCTGGCTGAACCCGGCCAGGACCAGCGGCAAGCCGGACCCTTGGTGACGCAGGTCGGCAACGGCTCTACCAAGACCAGCGAGTGACAGCGCAACCTCATCCCGCGTGGCGTCAGTCAAGGGCTCGATGGCCCGGGCGGCATACCAGCTTTTCCCCTCGGCCCGTGGCAGCGCGAAGGTCACGTCCTTCGCGGACAGACGACGAAGGACCGCTGCCTCCATCTCTTCGGGCGTCTGGCCGCGGCCATGGACGAAGACGCACAGCACCTTCGCCCGGTTGACCGGAACGCCCAGCGACAGGATGTCCGCCACCCCCCGCATCAGAAGCTGGCCGCTTCCAGGCCCGCTTCCATCTCGGCCCGACGGTCGGCGAACCACGGCGGGAAGACGAGGGACTTTCCGATGGCATCGGCGGGCTCGTCCTTGGCCCAACCCTCGGGCACGGTCCAGGCCAGTTCGAACATCGCCCCGCCGGGCGACCGCATGTACATCGACTTGAAATACATCCGGTCCTTCTGTTCGCTGACGTCGGTGTATCCCATCCCCTCCAGCCGGGCCTTCAGCGCGATCTGGTTCTCCTCGTTCCCGGTGTTGAACGCCAGGTGATGCACCGTGCCGCCCGCCAGCGTCCAGGTCCCCTGCGGGCTGTCGCGGTCGGTGACCAGCTCGATGACAGACCGCAACCCGTCATCCTGCGGCACGATCCACATGCTGCCGTTGGGGTCGGTCCCCTCACGCCGGAACTGCATCCCGATGTCCAGGAACTCTTCCATCGGGCCCGCATCCATCACCGCGACCGCGCCGCCGTAGATGCCCTTGATCGCGACCTGCGCCGTGGTGCCCTGCGCCTCGTTCACGATGGGTTTGCGGGGGTCGTCGGGGTTTTCCACCAGCTCGTGCGGGATGCCGCAGGGATGGGCGAACATCACCCGGGTCAGGCCAAAGCGTTCGCCCTTCACCGCCGGGATGCCGCGCTTGTTCAGCCGGTCCAGCCAGAACTCCGCCGCACCGACCGGGATCGCCTGCATGATCGTGCGGGTCTGGTTCGTGCCCCGCCGTCCGAAGATGCCCGGCTTCTTGAACGGGAAGGTCGTGATGATCGTCGAGGCATCGCCGTGCCTCGACCCGTAATACAGGTGATAGACCGGCAGGACCCCGTCGAACAGCACCGTGCGCTTGACCGAGTAAAGCCCCAGCGCCCTGGTGTAGAAGTCGTAGTCTTCCTGCACGCCGTGCGTGCTCATCGTCAGGTGGTGGTAGCCGGAAACAAGGGCCATATCGGTCATCCTTCTGATGTTTCGGGTTCGGGAAAGGGCGGTTCGGGGTCCAGCACAAGCGCCACCTCAAGGGCGAAACCGCCACCCTGGGGGCGGATCGTGCCGATCATGCCCGGACGGACCGCGAAAAGGGCGTCGCGCTCGATGGCCGGATCCGAGCCGTCAAAGACCGCAGTAACCAGCCGCCGGTACCCCGGCGCGGTCACCGCAAAGTGGATATGGGCGGGACGTTGGAGGGACAGCCCAAGCTGCCGGGCCAGGGCTCCCACCGGCCCGTCGTCGGGCAGCGCATAGCCGGCCGGGCGGATCGTGCGGAAATGAAAGCGACCCTGCCGATCGGCATGGAACCGGCCGCGCAGATTGAATTCGGGCTGACTGTCGGGATCCTGGTTCTCATAGCGACCGACCGCGTTCGCATGCCAGACTTCGACCAGGGCACCCGGCACCGGCTGGCCCGCCGGTCCGCACAGCGTGCCCGCCACCTCCAGCGGCCGGCCGCAGCCGTCGCGGCAAAGGTCGGCCCCCAAAGGCACAAGCGGCGCATCGGGGCGATAGAACGGCCCAGGCAGGGTCGCCGGCGTGATCCCCGGACGGTCGGGCAGATGCGTGCTGGTCACGCTGTCGGTCATGCCAAGCACATCGGCCAGAAGCACCCATTCCTGGCGCCGCGCATCGGTCGCATAACCGACATCGGTCAGGAATTGCAGCAGCGCCTCAAGCTCTTGCGGGGTTGGCCGCAGGTCGGCCACCACCTCGAAGGCATGCCGGGTGATCAGGCGGACCGCATCCGTCAGACGCCCGGGAGCGGCAGCATCCAGCCGGCGGCGCAACTAGACCGCAACGCGCGAGTCCTCCAGCCCTGCCCCCTGACCGTCCATGTCCGCCCTCCCTGACGTGCGACGAAACTAGACGGTCCGGACCGGCCGGACACTGCATTTCTTGCAGATCAATATACCAAGTCGTTATGAAACTCAGCGAGGCGCATCTCATCCAGCTCTCCGCCGTGGTCGATGCCGGCAGCCTGTCCAAGGGGGCGGCCGCGCTTGGCCTGTCGCAGCCCGCGCTGTCGCGCTCGCTGGCCCAGCTCGAGGCGCGGGTCGGCAAACCTCTGTTCCTGCGCGACCGCCGGCCCTTGCAGGCGACGCCCCTGGGCATCCAGCTGGCCGCGCACGGGCGTCGGATCCTGGTGGAAAGCCGCCGCGCGGCCGAGGCGGTGGAAAGCCTCCTGCGCGGCACCCGGGGGCTGGTGCGGGTGATGGGGGTGCCCTTCTTCATGGATGCGATGATCAGCCGGATCATCGCCGCCTTCCAGAACCAGCACCCGGACGTCGATTTCCAGCAGAGCTACGGCAACCTGATCGAGGTCGGCAACGGCCTTCGCGCCGACCAGCTTGACCTCGGGATCGTGCCGCTTGGCCTGTCCGGCCAGCCCGAGGGCCTGGCCTTCACCCCGATCCTGTCGGCGCGCAACGTCGTGTGCTCCCGCCTTGGCCATCCGCTTCAGGCGAACCGCCGGCTGACCACCGCCGACCTTGGCCGCTATCCCTGGGTCGCCCCCCTGCCCGGCTCGCCGCTACTGGCCGACCTCTTCGCCATCCGCTCCTCGCTCGGGGCGGTCGATCTGGACATCCGGTATTCGGGCGGGTCGCTGATGAGCGTGGTGAACTACATGACCGAGACGGATGCCCTGGCCGTCCTGCCCTTCTCGGTCTGGTTCGCCGAGCGCAAGCAGAACCGCATCGCGGTGCTGCCGGTGGACATTCCCCAGCCGCAACGCAACCTCGGCATCCTGCAACTGGCTGGCCCGGCCAAGAACCCGGCCGCCCAGGCCTTTTCCGATTTCGTGGTGCAGTCCTTCGCCGACATGCAGGCGCTGATCCTGCGGCATGAAAACGCCGTGGTCTGGCGCCGCTAGTCGCCGTCGTGACCCGCTTCCACACTCCGCACCGACCTGCGGGCGGGGATCAGGACGACGGCGGCACGCGCCCATTGTCCTGCGCCGCGGCCATATCGGACAGCGCCTGTCGCGCCGCGGCAAAACGGTCCAGCCGGTCGCGGTTGCGCCTCTGTCCGACCCGGATCAGGCGACCGGCACCGGGTGGCAGAGGCTCCAGCCCGCAGGCTTCCGCGGCCATCAGCGCCAGGCCCATGGCGGTCTGCTCGGTCTCGGCGGGCAGGTGCAGGTCTTGGCCGGCCACTTCGGACAGGAAGTCCACGAAATAGGCGTTCCGCGCCAGCCCGCCATCGACCGAGACCGCACCGTCCAGGGCGTGCACCGCCCGCATCGCGTCCAGCACCTCGGCGGTGCGCAGCGCCACGCCCTCCAGCAGCGCCTGCATCAGATCGGCCTTGCCGTGGTCCAGACCCAGCCCCAGCCAGGCTCCGCGCACGGCGCGCTGCCAGTGCGGACAGCCAAGCCCGGCCAGCGCGGGAACGAAGATCAGGCCACGGTCGATGGCCGGCGGGGCGGCAAAGGCGGAAATCGTCTCATGGTCGTCGAAAAGCCCAAGCCCGCGCGCCCAGTTCACCGCCGATGCCGCCGCATAGACCCCGCCGTCCAGCGCATGGGTGACAGGCTCCCCCGCCTTCTGCCAGGCGACGGTCGGCAGCGGGCCGGGACGGGCCGGGCGGACCAGCGCCCCGGTCAGGCATTGCACGAAGGCGCCGGTGCCGAAGGTGACCTTCGCCGCGCCGGGCCTGCGGCAGCCGTGTCCGTACAGCGCTGCCTGCTGGTCAACGATGGAAGCCGCAAGCAGCGCGCCGCCGGGCAACGGCCCAAGCTCGCCCGAGGTCGGACCGATCCGCGGCAGGCAGGCCATCGGCACGCCGAACAGCGCGCAGAGATCGGGGTCCCACGCCCCGGTGTCCAGGTTCATCAGCGAGGTGCGCGAGGCGGTGGCGATGTCGGTCTCGCACCGCCCCGTCAGCCGGTCGCGGAAGAAGGCATCGGTCGTCCCCAGCCGCAGGCGCCCCTGGGCGGCAAGCGTCGCGGCCGCAGGCACATGGCGCAGGATCCAGCCCAGTTTCGAGGCCGAGAAATAGGGGTCAAGCGGCAGCCCCGCCCGCGCCATCACCAGCGGCCCGGCCCCGTCCCGCTCCAGCCCCGCCGTGACATCGGCCGTCCGGTCGTCCTGCCACGAGATCACCGGGCTGACCGGCCTGCCGTCGCGCGCGTCCCAGGCAAGGCAGCTTTCGCCCTGGTTGGCCAGGCCCACCACATCGGCGCCCGCCGCATCGAGGCAGCGCCGGACATTGGCCAGCAGTTCCTCGCCATCCTGTTCGACATGGCCGGGGGCGGGATAGGTCTGCGCGTGCGGAAGCGAGAGCAGAGGGTCGAGCCCGCCATCGGCGCGCAGCAGCAGCACGCGGGTGCTGGTCGTGCCCTGGTCGATGGCGGCGATCCTCATGGCGCCTCTAGGATGGTCAGGATCACGGGCTCTGTGCCGGTGACGGGGGGCAGCGGCAGTGACAGACGGCGTTCGGGCAGACTGTCGATGCGGCGCGAGACGAGAGTACGCCCGTCCTGCATCAGGGCCAGGCGGCCGCGCGCGGGGGCGGCGAGCCGGACTTGCAGCCGATCGTGCGCCCCGCTGCCGGCGCCGATCACCTGCGGCAGTGCAAGGCGGAGACCGGGATGCCCGAGATCCAGCCGGGCACCGCCCGGGGCGGGCAGATGGCCGTCCAGCGCATCGAGGATGGCGCGGGCGGTGCGCCTGCCTTCGGACCAGCACCAGCCCGCCGTCTCGACCCCGCGCAGAAGGTTGCCTGCGGCGAAATAGGCCGGGTCCGACAGCCGCCCCCAGCGGTCGATCACCGGTCCGCCGCTGCCCGGGTCCACCGCCAGATGGCTGCCGCGCAGCAGGGCGGCGTCCGGGCGGAAGCCGCCGGTGACGATCACCCCGTCGGTCGCAAGGTCCTGCGGCCCGTCCGGGGTGGACAGCGTCACGCCCTCGACCCTTGTGCGGCCATGGATGGCGGCGATATCGGTGTTCAGCCGCACCGGCACACCCATCAGCCGCGCCAGCCAGATCGCCGGGCTGCGCGCCGTGATCCGGGGGCCGGGTTCGATCATCGCCAGCGGCCGGATGCCCGCATGGCGGCAGGTGAGCAGCGCCGAGAAGGCGACGAGTTCCGTCCCCAGGATCACCGGGCGGCGGAAGGGGCGCTGCCCGTTGAGATGGACGAGGCCCTGCAAGGCGCCCGTGGACAGGACGCCGCCGGGCTTTTCGCCGCCGATCAGCCGGGCGGCGCGGCTGGTCTCGCGGACGCCCGTTGCCAGCAGGACGGCGCGGGCCGAAACGGTGGCGGGGCCGCTGTCGTCGGTGATCTCGACCGCGCCGCCCGGACGAAGTGCCGTGACGGTGGTGCGGGTGCGAAGCGTGACGCCCGCCGCCAGGGCCGCCGCGCGCAGCCGGGCGGCATAGTCGGGACCGCGCAGCAGGCGGTGGAACTCGCGCATGCCATAGGGGTAATGGCCGCAATGGCGCGGGATGCCGCCTGCCTCGGGCTCGCGGTCGAGGACGGTGATCCGCCGCCCGGCGCGGGCCAGGTCGGTGGCGGCGGCAAGACCGGCCGGCCCTGCGCCCACGACAATGACATCGGGGTCAGACATGGCCGGGGTCCAGCATGGGTTGGGCCAGGCGACCTTCGGTCAGCCGCGCGAGTTCCGCCGTGCAGTAAAAGCCCTGACAACGCCCCATCGTCACCCGCGTCCGGCGCTTGAGCCCGGCCAGGCTGGTCGCGGGCATGGGGCCGGAAAGCGCCGCCTCGATCTCGCGCCGGGTCACGAGTTCGCAATGGCAGACCACGCCGCCATGGCCCGGACATTGCCAGTCGCGCGGGCCTTCTACAGAAATGTTGGGCATCCGGGGCCAGACGGGATCGGCCAGGGGGCTGAACTCGCGCGCCGCCAGCCGCACCACATGCGCCGCGATCCCCAGCGCCGCCGAAAGCCCGGTGGACCGGATGCCACCGACGCAGATGTAGCCGGGCGCCAGGTCGGTGCGGATGCGGTAGTGCTTTTCCTCGGTCGCAGGCCGCAGGCCGGCATAGACCGCCGTCACCTCGTGCCGGGCCAGCGCGGGCAGGATTTCCGTGCCGCGCCGCATCAGGGCCTGCAAGGTCTCGCGGTCGAGGCTGGCATGCTCGCGGTCCTCCTGTTCCTCGGCGGTCGGGCCGACAAGCAGGTTGCCGAAGGCGGTGCGGCAGACGACGATGCCCTTGGTGATCTTCGTCGGCACCGGCAGAAGGATGTGCCCCGCCAGCGCGGCGGCGGTCTTATCATAGACCACGAACTGGCCCTTGCGCGGCTTGATGGTGAACCAGCTTTCGCCCGTTACGCGCCGGTCCACCTCATCCCCCCAGAGGCCCGCCGCATTGATGACCAGCCCGGCCGAGACCGGCCCGGCCGTCGTCGCCAGTTGCCAGAGCCCCTCCGCATGGCGCCCGGTCAGCACCTCGGCCTGCCGCATCAGCACCGCCCCGTTGGCCAGCGCCTGCAAAAGATAGCCATGCGCCGCCGACCAGGGGTCGATCAGATGCTCGCCCGGCACGCGGAAGCCGGCGAGGACCCGGTCAGAGAGCTGCGGCTCCTGCCCCCGCGCCTCGGCCCCGGTCAGGGGCTGGATGTCGGTCACGCCATTCGCCACGGCCTGATCCATCAGCGCGGGCAGGGCCGCGACCTCTTCCTCGGTCCACGCCAGCACCATGGCCCCGGCCTGCACCAACGGCAGGCCCAACCGTTCCCGCACCTCGTGATAGAGCCGATAGCCCTCGCGGATGCAGGCCAGTTCCAGGCTGCCTTCCGGCGCGTCGAAGCCGGTATGCAGGATCGCACTGTTGCCCTTGGACGCGCCATCCAGCACATCCACCGCCTTTTCCAGCACCACCACCCGCGCGCCCGCCAGCGTGAAGGCCCGCGCCAGAGCACAGCCCACGACGCCCGCGCCGATCACGGCCACGTCATAGCCCGCGGGGCCGCTTGCCGGGTCAGAGCCTGTCATAAGTCACCCTGTGGTTTTCAACATGAATTGACTATTCGGTCATTCCTGTCAATATGACTCGCACAGGCAGAAAATCAACCGCCCGGTCAAGAAATCTGTTGACCTGCGGCGCGGGCTGGGGTCGGCTGGCATCGGGGAAGTCAATGAAGCCGCACGAGCGACAGCCTCAGATCGAGGCGATCATCCGGCGCGAAGGGGAAGTCTCGGTCGAAATGCTGGCACAGAGGTTCGACGTTTCGTCCGAGACGATCCGCCGTGACCTGGGCGTCCTGGCCGAAAGCGGCCGGATCCAGAAGGTGCACGGCGGCGCGCGCCGGCCGCTTCTGATCCGCGAGCCGAGCCATGACGAACGCGCCACGGTCGCCACTGCGGCCAAGGCGGCGATCGGGCGACGACTGGCCGATGCGGTCGGGCCCGGAGAGACGCTGTTCATCGACACCGGGTCCACCACGCTGGCCGCGGCCGAGGCTCTGGCCGTGATCCCGGGCCTGACCGTCATCACCAATTCCTGCCGCCTGGCCGAGCGGCTGGCCCGGGCAGGGTCGGATGCCGCGATCCATCTGCTGGGCGGGCGCTATGGATCGGACAACGCGCAGACCACCGGCATCGCGGTGATCGAGCAGTTGCAGACCTTCCGCGCCGACCGGGCGGTGCTGACGGTGGCGGCGCTGGACCCGGTGGAAGGCGCGATGGATGCCAGCCTCGACGAAGCACAGATTGCCCGCGCGATGGTCAGGAATGCCCGTTCGGTGACCATTCTGGCCGATTCCACGAAATTCGGCCGTCACGCGGCCTTTGCGGTCTGTCCTGTACAGGACATCGACCTGGTGATCAGCGACGACAGTCTGGACAGGGCGCACCGAGAGGCGCTGCGCGACAGGGGAGTGGAGCTTTGGACATGATACGGAAGGCAGGCCCGACATGCCGCGTCTGATCCGGGCCTATGTGCGGAGTGTTGACAAGATCTCGGACTATGTCGGCTACCTTGCTGCCTCGCTGATCTTCTTCATGGGCGCGACGCTGCTGCTGGATGCGGTGACGCGGAACGTGCTGAACATTCCGGTCCATTGGGCGATCGAGCTCACGCAGTTCACTCTGGCCGCCTACTATTTCATGGGCGGGCCGATCACGCTGAAGAACAACAGCCATGTGCGGATGGACCTGTGGTACGCGAACCTGTCGGACCGGGGGAAGGCGAAGATGGATCTCGTCACCGTCTGGTGCATGATCTTCTACCTCGGCGTGATGCTGGTGGGCTCGATCTCGTCGCTGCAATACGCCATCCAGACCAATGAAAAGCGGTTTTCGATGTGGAACCCCTCGGTCATCCCGATCAAGGCGCTCTTGACCGTCTGCCTTGTCCTCATGCTGCTCCAGGCCTTCGCGCTGGTGTTCAAGCACATCGCCACGCTGCGCGGAAAGTCCCTGTAAATGTCCTACGAACTGATCGCGCTTCTGATGTTCGCCACCATGGCGCTGCTACTTATTTCCGGGCAGCGCGTCTTTGCCGCCATCGGCTTCGTGGCAGCCGGGGCCTCGCTGCTGCTCTATGGCAATGGCGCCATCGAGCTGCCCTACAACCAGGTGTTCAAGCTGTTCAACTGGTATGCCATGCTGACTCTGCCCATGTTCATCTACATGGGCTACATCCTGGCGGAATCCGGGATCGCCGAAGATCTCTACAAGATGATGCATGTCTGGTTCGGACGCCTGCCCGGAGGCCTGGCCGTCGGCACCATCCTGGTCATGGTCATCATCTCGGCGATGAACGGGCTTTCCGTCGCGGGCATGGCCATCGGCGCCACCATCGCCCTGCCGGAGATGCTGCGGCGGGGCTATGACAAGGTGCTGATTTCCGGCGTGGTGCAGGGAGGGTCGTCGCTGGGCATCCTGATCCCGCCTTCGGTCGTGCTGGTGCTTTACGGCATGATCGCGCGGCAGCCGGTGTCGAAGCTGTGGTTCGCCGGGCTGATGCCGGGTCTGATGATGGCCGCGATGTTCATCACCTACATCATGATCCGCGCCAGGCTGAACCCGAAACTCGCGCCCCCCGTCCCGCCCGAGGAACTGAACATGTCCTTCGGCGCGAAGCTGGCCCTTGCCCGCGCCGGGATCATCCCCTTCCTGATCTTCTTCTTCATGACCGGGCTTTTCGTCAGCGGCTACACCAGCCTTGTGGAAAGCTCGGCCGTGGGCGCGACCTGCGCGACGCTGGCCGCGCTGGCGAAGGGGCGCTTCTCCTGGCGGCTGATCCGCGAGACCTCGATGAAGACGCTGGCGGTGTCCTGCATGTTCCTCTGGCTGATCCTGGCCGCCCTGGCCTTCGGCGCGGTCTTCGACGGGCTGGGCGCCGTGAAGGCGATCGAGAACCTGTTCCTGAAACAGTGGGACCTCAGCCCCTGGGCGATCATCATCATGATGCAGCTCAGCTTCCTGCTCCTGGGGATGTTCCTTGACGACACCGCGATGCTGGTGATCGTGGCCCCGCTCTACATCCCGCTGGTGGCCGGCCTCGACCTCGGCTTCGACAACCAGCTGATCTGGTATGGCGTGCTTTACACCATCACCTGCCAGATCGCCTACATCACGCCGCCCTTCGGCTACAACCTGTTCCTCATGCGCTCGCTCGCCCCGCGCGAGATCACCCTGCCCGACATCTACCGCTCCATCTGGCCCTTCGCGGCGATGATGGCGCTGACCATCGTGCTGTTGATGATTTTCCCGCAGATCGCGCTCTGGCTGCCGCAGCAGCTGAACGTGCGGGGCTGACCATTCCACCACCCAAGGGCCGAAGAAGCCCGCAACAACAAGGAGACGACGATGACCGACCAGAAACCGCAAAGCCCGTCCGAGGCGATCCTCGCCTCGCGCCGGAATTTCCTGCGCAAGTCCGTGATGGGCGCCGGAGCCGTGGCGGGCGCCACGCTGGCCGCGCCCGCCGTGATCGCCCAGACCGGCCCGATCAAGTGGCGCCTGCAAACCTATTCCGGCGCCCCCCTCGGCGCCCATGTGATCAAGCCGCAGATCGAGGCCTTCAACGCCGCCGCCAACGGCGAGATGGAGATCGAACTCTACTACGCCGACCAGCTGGTCCCCACCGCCGACCTCTTCCGCGCGCTGCAGAACGGCACGCTCGACGCGGTGCAGTCGGACGAGGCGACGATGGCCTCGCCGGTCGACATCTCGGTCTTCGGCGGCTATTTCCCCTTTGCCACGCGCTACAGCCTCGATGTGCCGGCGCTGTTCCGCTACTACGGGCTGCAAGAGATCTGGGAAGAGGCCTATTCCGAGGTCGAGGGCGTCACCTGGCTGTCCTGCGGCGCGTGGGACCCGTTGCACATCTTCACCGTGGACAAGCCGATCCGCAGCCTTGCCGACATGAAGGGCCTGCGCGTCTTCGGCGTGCCGACCGCGGGGCGCTTCCTGTCGCGCTACGGCCTCATCCCGGTGACGATCCCCTGGGACAACGTGGAAGTCGCGATGCAGACGGGCGAACTGGATGGCGTGGCCTGGTGCGGCTTCACCGAAGCCTATGAGGTCGGCTGGGCCGATGTCTGCAAATATGCGCTGACGAACTCGGTCACCGGCGCCTGGTTCGGCAGCTATTTCGCCAACACCGCAAGCTGGCAGAAGGTCCCGCCGCATCTTCAGGAACTGTTCCGCATCACCATCGACCAGTCGCACTACTACCGCAACGTCTGGTACTGGGGCGGCGAGGCGAAGCTGCGCGTCGAAGGCGAGAAGATGGAACTGACCTCGCTGCCCGACGAGGAATGGGCGCAGGTCGTGTCCGACGCAAGCGGCTTCTGGGACGAGATCGCCGCCTCTTCGCCGCGGTCGGCGAGGGTGGTCGAGGCGTTCAAGAAATACGCCGACACGATGGAAAAGGCCGGCTATCCCTACCGCTAGGTCAGAACCGGCACCCGAAAGGACCGCGCCCCCGGCGGGCGCGGTCGCGGCAGTGGCCGCCACCCCTGCCCGAGGCCGGGGCACGCCGCCCATCCGCGCATGATTCCCCGACCTTGCACGCAAACGGCTGAATTCCCCCGAGGATTGCGCTAGACCCGGCTTCATGGATGTCATCAGCCTTGTCGGCATCGTCGCCGCGCTCTTCATCGTCATCGGCCTGTCCGAGCCCCTGGCCGACTGGTCGCGCCTACCCTATACGGTGGTCCTGGCCATCATCGGCGTGATGATCGGCTTGGGCGCGGCCTATCTGATGCAGCACGACTCCATGGTCGCCGATCTCGTGCCGGCGGTCGAAGGGCTGGAGTTCGGCATCCGGGCGAATGTCTTCCTCTATGTCCTCTTGCCGACGCTTCTGTTCCAGGTCTCGCTCGGCCTGAACCTGCGGCGGATGGCCGAGGACTGGGTGCCGATCCTGGTGATGGCGGTCGTTGCGGTGGTGGTGGCGACCTTCGCCATCGGGTTTGCCCTGCAACCCTTCACCTCGCTGTCCTTGGTGGCCTGCCTGCTTCTGGGGTCCATCGTCGCCACCACGGACCCCTCGGCCGTGGTCTCGATCTTCCGCAGCATCGCCGCCCCGCAGCGGCTGACCCGCATCGTCGAGGGCGAGAGCCTCTTGAACGACGCCGCCGCCATCGCGCTCTTCGGCTTCTTCCTGACCTTCGTCATGCTGGGCGTGCCGAACCCGACGCTGCGCGACGCGCTGATCGGCTTTCCGACGCTGATCCTCGGCGGTCTCGCGATCGGCTGGATCCTGGCGCGCTTCTGCCTGGCCGTGCTGGCCTGGCTCGCCCGCTTTCCGCTCGCGCAGGTCTCGCTCTCGGTCGCCCTGCCCTATGTCGCCTATCTGGTGGCCGACCAGCTTCTGGCCGTCTCGGGCGTGATCGCAGTGGTGATGGCCGGGATGACGCTGAACTACCTGGGTCCCGGCCGGATGCCGCCGACCAACTGGACCAACCTGCGCGAGGTCTGGGACGTGCTGGCCCATTGGGCCGGAGCGCTGATCTTCCTTCTGGCCGCGCTGCTGGTGCCGCGCCTGCTGGCCGATTTCCGGCTTTACGACCTGTTCCTCATCGGCGTCGTGGTCGTGGCGGCGACGCTGGCGCGGCTCTTCGTCCTCTACCTGATCCTGCCGGTGCTGACCGCGCTGCGGCTGTCCCCCCGGATCGACCGGCCCTACCGGGTGGCGATCCTCTGGGGGGGCCTGCGCGGAGCGGTGACGCTGGCCCTGGCCCTGGCCGTGTCCG
The DNA here is from genome assembly GCF_011174775.1 of Rhodobacter calidifons. Classification (GTDB taxonomy): domain Bacteria; phylum Pseudomonadota; class Alphaproteobacteria; order Rhodobacterales; family Rhodobacteraceae; genus Tabrizicola; species Tabrizicola calidifons. The sequence continues at coordinate 90,986 of NZ_JAANHS010000010.1, read as the reverse complement.
AAAACTTCCGCGTGCCCGCCGACGTGAAGCGCGAGGTGGGCATCCTGGCCACCGGCTTCACGCTGTTCACGCTCCTGGCGCAGGGGACGACCCTGCGCGGGGTGATCTCGCTCCTCGGGCTGGACAAGTTGGCCCCGCTAGACCGGGCGCTGTCCAGCCAGGTCATCGCCGTGGCGCTGCAAACCGTGCGCGAGGAAGTGGCCGAGACGGCGCGCAACCACGACCTGTCGCAGAATATCGTCCGGTCCGAGGCCAAGCGCTTTGCCGAACGGCTGGATGTCGCGATCCAGAAGGCCGAGGCCGCCGACGACATTCCCGACCGCGACCGGATCACGCTGGGCCTCGTCGCGCTGGCGGGCCGAGAGCGCGACATGATCCTTGAAGCCTTCCGCGAAAAGCTGATCTCGGCGCGGCTGGCCGAACGGATGCTGTCGGACGCGGACCGGCTGATCGAACGCACCAGGGCCGGCGGGCGCGATGAGTACCGCGCCTCGGGTCGGCTCAGCCTGGCCCAGGGCCGGGGCTACCGCTTTGCCAGCATGCTGCACAACCGGCTGCGCCTGTCGGGCTATCTCGCCCGCCTGACGGCTGATCGCTTCGAGATCCTCTTGAACCTGCGGCTGATCCTGCGCGACCTGCACGGCTATATCGACACCAAGATCCGCCGCATCCACGGCAAGCGCGTTGCCGACCTTCTTCACGAACTGGTCCGCCGGCGCGAGGAGGAAACCGCGACCGCGCTGGACGGTCTGCGCCTGCAATACCCCGGCTATGCCGAAGAGACCGAGCGCCGCTTCCTGCGCCGCACCTCGCTGCGGCTGGAGGAACGGGAATACGACATCCTCCATGCCGACGGCCTGATCGGCCAGGAACTGCACACCGCGCTGAAGCAGGAACTGGCCGCCAAGCGCCGCGCCTTCGACAAGCAGCCGCCGCTGGACCTGGCGGTGCAGAAGACCGAACTCGTCCGCCAGTTTCCGCTGTTCGCCACGATGAACGAAACCAATCGCCGGCAACTCGCCCGGGCGCTGCGCACCCGTTATGTGCAGCCGGGCGAGGTGCTCTTGCGCAAGGGCGCCCCCCCGCGCGAGGTCTATTTCATCGCCTCGGGCGCGGTCGAATTCGAAACGGCGGGCCACAGGTTCCGCCTGGGCCGGGGCGAGATGTTCGGTCAGCTGTCGCTGCTCAGCCGCCAGACCCGCCGCACCCAGGCGACGGCGATCAGCCACACCACGCTTCTGGTGCTGGACGAGACCGGGTTCCGCCGCCTGCTGAACCGCAACCAAAGGCTGCGGTCCGCGGTGATCGAGTCGGCAAGGAAGCGCGGGCTCGACATAGCGGCGCTGGAGTTCTGAGGGCCCGCCACCCGGCTCAGAGGGCGAAGCCGAACTGGCGGTTCAGCGGCAATTCGCGGGCGCGGATGCCGGTCAGATCGTACAGCGCATTGGCCAGCGCCGGCGCGGCGGGGGGTGTCCCCGGCTCGCCCACGCCGCCGATATGGCCGAACCCGCCGTTGTTCTGAAGGATCGCCACCTCGAAGGCCGGGGTCGAGTGCATGCGCAGCCCGTCATAGTCGGGGAAATTCTGCTCCACCACCTGCTGATCGCGGAAGGTGATCGCCCCCTGTACGGCGGCGGACAGGCCATAGACCATGGCCCCGGTCATCTGCGCCTCGATGATGCCGGGGTCCATCGCCAGGCCCGGATCGCAGGCGATCCAGGCCCGGGTCAGCCTGATGCCCGCCTCGGTCTCTTGCACCTCCAGCACCTCGGCGACGGGAGTGCCGAAGGAATAGCAGAAGGCCACACCGCGCCCGAAGCCGGGGCGCCTCAGCCGGTCCCAGCCGGACATGTCGCGCACCGTTTCCAGAACCTTCGCCGACGGCGCATGGGTGTCCCGCATCAGGTCCAGCCGGAAGGCCAGCGGATCGGCCCCGGCGGCATGGGCCAACTCGTCGATGAAGCTTTCCAGGAAGAAGGCGTTCATCGAATTCCCGACCGAGCGCCAGAAGCCCAGAGGCACTGTCAGATCGGCGATATGGCCGTCATAGCGATAGTTCGGCAGGCCGTAGGGCTGGTCGAATCCGCCTTCCACCGTGCCGCGGTCCGCCCCTGGCGGGGCGAAGCCGACCAGCCGGGCCAGCGCGTTGCGCGTGGCTGAAGGCGCCGCCGTCCGGCCCCACAGAGCGGTCGCGCGGCCCGCCTCGATGCGGCCCGACATCCGGGCGATGGCCGCAGGACGGTAGTAGTCCTGCGTCATGTCCTCTTCCCGGCTCCAGGTCACCTTGACCGGCGTGCCGGGCATCGCGGCGGCCACCCGTGCCGCCAGCACCGCGGGCACCGGATCGGTCCGCCCGCCGAAGCCGCCGCCCATGACCGGGGTGTGCAGCGTCACCTTCTCTGCGCCGATCCGCAGCGCCCCGGCAATGGCATCTCGCGTCATGATCGGCGCCTGGTTGCCGCACCAGACCTCGACCGAGCCGTCCGGCTTCACCCAGGCGGTGGCGTTCAGCGGCTCCATCGCGGCATGGGCCAGGAAGGGGATGCGGTATTCGGCCTCGATCACGGCCCCGGACCCGGCGCCCCTGGCCAGCTCCGCCTCGACATCGCCGTCATCGCGCAGGCGCGAGTCCGGCGCGGTCGCAAAGGCCGCCTCGATCTTCACCAGCATCCCGGCGGTATCGGCGGGATAGTCGGCCGGCCCCCAGTCGATCTCCACTACAGCGGCCGCCTGCATCGCGGTCCAGGTCGTGTCGGCGATCACGGCGATGCCGGTGCCAAGGCCCACGACCTGCGCCACCCCCGGCATGGCCAGCGCGGCCGAGGCGTCGAAACCCAGCATCGCCCCGCCGCGTCTGGGGTTCATCCGCACCGTGGCGAACTTCATCCCCGGCAGCCAGGTGTCGATGCCGAAGCTCTCGGTCCCGGTGGATTTCGCCACCATGTCAAGCCGCGGCATCGCCTTGCCGACATAGCGCCAGGTCGAGGGATCGCGCAGCGCGACATCGCGGGGCACCAGGTCCGCCGCCTCGGCCGCCAGTTCGGCATAGGTGAAGCTTTGCGCGCCGATCACCATGCCGCCCTCGGTCCGCAGCGTCTCGGGCGCCACGCCCAGCCGGCGTGCCGCCGCCGCCTTCAGCGCCTCGCGCGCGCCGGCCCCGGCCAGCCGCATCTGCACGAAGCCCCCGATCGCGCCGGTCGAGCCGCCGGTCACCTGCAGCGAGAAGATCTTCGGCACCGCCGCCAGGATCGCATTGTGCGCCTTGGGCCGCTGCGAAACGATGAAATCCGGCTCGTTCGACATCCGGTCGACGAAACCGGCGTTGAAATAGGCCTGCGCCGGGGGGCCGTGCAGCACGCGGACCTGCTCCCAGTCCACGTCCAGCTCCTCGGCCACCAGCGCGGCAAGGGTGGTCGAGATCCCCTGCCCCATCTCGGCCCGGGGCGCGATCACCGTCACCCCATCGCCGTTGATGATGACCCAGGGATTCAGCGGCACGCCGTCCGGTCCCGGCACCAGCGGGTTGGCCGGAACCTCGGTGATCTTGTAGGCGGCAAAGGCCGCGCCGCCCGCAACGGCCGCGCCCAGGACCAGGAACGACCGGCGGGTGATCGTCTTCCAGTGCGCCATGCTCAGCCCGCCTTCATCATCGCTGCGGCCTCGTGGATCGCGGCCCGGATCCGGGGATAGGTGCCGCAGCGGCAGAGGTTGCCCTGCATCGCCGCGTCAATGTCCTCGTCCGAGGGGTCGGGGTTCGCGGCCAGCAGCGCCGCGGCCTGCATGATCTGGCCCGACTGGCAATAGCCGCATTGCGCAACCTGATGCCTGACCCAGGCCGCCTGGATCGGCGCCAGGTTCCCGGGCTGGCCCAGACCCTCGATCGTGGTGATCTCGCCCGCCACATCGCCGATGGCCAGCTGACAGGACCGGACCGCCTCGCCATCCACCAGAACGGTGCAGGCGCCGCAGGCCGCGACACCGCAGCCGAACTTGGTTCCGGTCAGCCCCAGCCCGTCGCGCAAGGCCCACAAGAGCGGCACCTCGCCGGGCAGATCGACCTGAGTGGGCTTTCCGTTGATCTTCAGCGTGACGGTCATCTGCACCCTCCGTTTCTGACATATTTGACGTATTTTGTCATTCCGTCAACTAGGAATTTGACCAGGCGGCAGGCTTCTGCGATACGGGGGGCATGCAGTTCTGCGACGATCCGAAGATCGACCCGAAAGAGGCCGCCATCCTGCAAGCGGCCTTCGTGGCCTTTGCACGCTATGGGCTGCGCCGGACGTCCATGGCCGACATCGCCGAAGGCGCGGGCATGTCGCGTCCGGCGCTGTACCGGCACTACGCCAACAAGGAAGACATCTTCAACGCCCTGGTCCGGATGCATTTTCAGCGCTCCGAGCGGGACGTGGCCCAGGTTCTGGCCGGGGACGGGCCGCCTGCCGAGACGCTCCTTGCCGCCATGCAGGCGGTGGATGGCACGGCCGTCGAGGCCATGCTGAACTCGCCCCATGCCGACGAGATCCTGTCGGCCGACCAGCCGTTCAGCCAGTCCGAGGTGCAAGAGGCGCATGACCGCATCACCGGCCATTTCGCGGCCTGGATCGCGCGCGGGGTCGCGGCGGGGCGACTCAGCCTTGCCGGGCTCGACGCCACACCGGCAGAGATCGCGGCAACCCTGATGGCGGCCAAGTTCGGCATCAAGGCGCAGGCGAAGGATTTCGCCGACTACCGCGCCGCGCAGGCGCGCCTCGCGGCCATCTGGGCCAGGGCACTTGGCAGCTAGGGCCGGATCGCCATATCGCTTGACGAAACCGCCTTGCCCGCCTCTGATGGGGTGACTTCGGCCCGGGGCTCGTCGTGCTGCGCCTTTCCTTGCTGCTTGTGGTTCTGATCCTCTTCGCCGAACCCGAGGCGCGGGCCTACCGGGCCGACGAAATGCAGCGCGCGTTCGACGCCCGCGCCCTGACCGCCAGCGAGAAGCGCTTTCTTCAGGCCGGTCTCGCCTTTGCCAATGTCTAGAACGGCCTGATCGACGGCGCCTGGGGCCCGGCAAGCCAGCGCGCCCTTGAATCCTATGAACTTCGCAACGGCCGCAGCGCCTTCGTGACCAATGCCGATGTGCTGTTCCTGGCCTTGCAGACCTACGAGACGCTGGAACGCCACGGCTGGGTCCGGCAGTACAATTCCGCGCTCGACATGTCCTTCCTCGTGCCGACCATCGGGTTGCAGGACGGCGCTCCGTCCGAAAACTTCGTCAACCTGGAACTGGCCGGCACCACGCTGGGCTACAGCCTGACCATCGGTTCGGGCGCCGAGACCGAACCCCTGCACCGCTACACCGCCGACCGCGCGCGGGGAGAGGTCTATCGCGTCCGCCGTTCGACGCTGTGGATCACCTCGGCCCGGACTGCGACCGGGGTCACACTCTACACCCGCTCCGACTATCGCCGCGGCGCCTGGTCCACGATCATGCTCTCGGCGGCCGACCGGGACGCGGGGCTCTTGGCCGCCGTCACCGGCAGCATCGAACCCGGCTATGCGCCAGAGATCGGCATTTCACCGGGCATCCTGACACGGGGCATCGAAACCCTGGCAGCCCTGGCAGAGGCAGAGGACCAGACCCCGCCGCCCGCACCTCCCGCGCCTGCGGTGTCCGACCGCACGCCGAAGACGGACGGGCCGCAAGGCTTTGGCACCGGCTTCCTCGTCTCGACCCAGGGGGACTACCTGACCAACAACCATGTCATTCGGGGCTGTCAGACCCTGTCGATCGACGGCAAGCCCGCCACGGTGATTGCCACGGATGCAGCTTTCGACCTGGCGCTGCTGCGCAGCCCCGGATCGGCCGGCGGCACACCGGCCCGCTTTGCCGAAAGACCGGCGTGGCTCAACTCTGACGTGACCGTGATCGGCTATCCCCTGCCCGACCTTCTGGGCGGGGTGAACGTCACCCGCGGCTCGGTCACCAGCCTGAAGGGCATCGCGGGCGACGGCATCCGCATGCAGATCTCGGCCCCGGTCCAGCCCGGCAATTCGGGCGGTCCGGTGGTCAATGCCAGCGGTCAGGTGGTCGGCGTCGTCGTCTCCAAGCTTGACGCCCGGATGGTGGCCGACGCGATCGGCGACATCCCGCAGAACGTCAATTTCGCCATCCGGGGCGAGATCGCCAGGCTTTTCCTCTACCAGAACGGCATCGAGCCCGAAGAGACCGGCGACACCACCCCCCTGCCGCCCGAGGACCTCGCCGATCTCGCCCAGGGCTTCACGCGCCTCATCACCTGCAACTGACCCCCTTCCCCCCGGACCCCGGCCCGTGCAATCTGCCGGCCATGGCCGAGCCGAAGGACCCCCTGCCCGAACCCGACCGCCTGGAAGGCGCCCCCCACCCGCGCGAGACGCAGGCCCTGTTCGGCCATGCCGCCGCCGAGGCCGAGGTGCTGCGCGCCTACAACTCCGGCCGTCTGCACCACGCCTGGATGCTGACCGGCCCGAAGGGCGTGGGCAAGGCCACGCTCGCCTGGCGGCTGGCGCGCTTCCTTCTGGCCGCACCGCCCGATGACGGCGGCATGTTCGCCCCGCCCCCGCCCCGGACGCTGGACATTCCGCCCGACCACCCCGTCGCCCGCCGGCTGCTGCAAGGCGCCGATCCGCGGCATTTCCTGCTGCGGCGCGGCGCGAACGAGAAGGAAACCGCCCTCTCCCAGGTGATCTCCGTGGAAGAGGTGCGCAAGATGAAAAGCTTTTTCGCCCTTTCTGCCGCCGATGGCGGCGCCCGCACCGCGATCATCGACAGCCTGGACGATTTGAACTCTGCCGCAGCCAATGCGCTGTTGAAACTGCTCGAAGAGCCTCCGGCGAACGTCACCTTCCTGCTGATCTCGCATCAGCCCGCGCGGCTTCTGCCCACGATCCGCTCGCGCTGCCGCGAGCTGCGCCTGTCGCCGCTTGCGCCGCCCGACCTCGCCGCTGCGCTCACCCAGGCCGGCGGCGAGATCGCGCCCGAGGACCGCAGCGCGCTGGCCGAACTGTCCGGCGGCTCGGTGGGCGAGGCCTTCCGCCTGACCAACCTCGACGGGCTGAAGCTTTACGCCGCGCTGATCCGGCTGTTCTCCACCCTGCCCCGGCTTGACCGGCCGCAGGCTCTGGCTCTGGCCGATCTCGCCGCGGCGCGCGGCGCGGCGGAAACCTTCGACCTGCTCGTCACCCTGATCGACCTGTTCCTCGCCCGCCTCGCCCGCCACGGCGTGACCGGCCTGACCCCGCCCGAAGCGGCACCGGGCGAGGCCCGGCTTCTGGCCCGCCTCGCCCCTGATCCGCATGCCGCCCGCGGCTGGGCCGACCTGGCCCAGACCCTCGCCGCCCGCGCCCGGCGGGGCAAGGCGGTCAATCTTGACCCTGCCGCGCTTCTGATGGATATGCTTCTCAAGCTCGACGAGACGGCGGGAAGCCTCGCCCAGAGGTAAGCCGGATGCTCCCAACCGACCCCGACCTGCCCGACCTGGTGGACAGCCACTGCCACCTCGATTTCCCCGATCTGGCCGGCGAGACCGAGGCGATCCTCGCCCGTGCCCGCGCTGCCGGGGTCAGCCGCGTGGTGACGATCTGTACGCGGCTGCGGAACGAACCCGCCGTCCGCGCCATCGCCGAGGCCCATTCCGGGGTGTTCTACGCCGCCGGCACCCACCCGATGAGCGCGCATGAAGAACCGCTCGCCACGGTGGAAGGCCTCGTCGCCCTTGCCCGCCATCCGAAATTCGTGGGCATCGGCGAAACCGGGCTCGACTACCACTACACCGCCGAAACCAGGGCGATCCAGCAGACCAGCCTGCGCATCCACATCGAGGCCGCGCAGGAAACCGGCCTGCCGCTGATCATCCACGCCCGCGACGCCGATGCGGACATGGAGGCGATCCTCGCCGAAGGCATGGCCCGCAAGGCCTATGCCTGCGTGATGCACTGCTTCTCCTCCGGCCCGCGCCTGGCCGAGGCGGCGCTGGAGATGGGCTTCACCCTCTCGATCTCCGGCATCGCCGCCTTCCCGAAAAGCGGCGCCCTGCGCGAGATCTTCGCCCGCGCGCCGCTTGACCGGCTGATCCTGGAAACCGACAGCCCCTATCTGGCCCCGCCCCCCTTCCGCGGCAAGCGCAACGAACCGGCCTATGTCGCCCATACCGCGCGCGCATTGGCGCCGGTCTTCGGCCTTGGCCTCTGCGAGTTCGCGGCGATCACCACTGCAAACTTCGACCGGCTCTTCTCCCGCGCGGCCCGCGGGGCAAAGGTGGCATGATGGCGCGGCTGACCTTCACCATCCTCGGCTGCGGCTCCTCGGGCGGGGTTCCGCGCCTTGGCGGCATCTGGGGCGACTGCGATCCTTCAAACCCGAAGAACCGCCGCCGCCGCTGTTCGCTGCTGATCACCCGCGAAACGGCCGAAGGCGCGACGCGCGTGCTGATCGACACCTCGCCCGACATGCGCGAGCAGCTTCTCGACGCCGGCGTCGGCAGCCTGGACGGCGTGATCTACACCCACAGCCACGCCGATCACATGCACGGAATCGACGACCTGCGCCAGGTCGTGTTCAACCAGAGAAGCCGCCTGCCGGTCTGGGCCGACGGGCCGACGCAAGAGGCGCTGCTCTCCCGCTTCGGTTATGCCTTCGTGCAACCCGAAGGCTCGCCCTATCCGCCGATCCTCGACCTGCACACCATCGACGGGCCGGTCACCGTCCCCGGCGCCGGCGGCCCGATGACGCTGATCCCCTTTCGCGCCGACCATGGCAGCATGGATGCGCTCGGCTTCCGCATCGGCCCGCTGGCCTACCTGCCCGATGCAGTCGCCATTCCCGAGGAAAGCTGGCCCGTGCTCGCCGACCTCGACTGCTGGATCGTCGATGCCCTGCGCCGCAAGCCGCATCCGACCCACGCCCACCTGGAGATGACCCTGGGCTGGATCGCCCGTGCCCGCCCCGCCCGCGCCGTCATCACCAACATGCACATCGACCTCGACTACGAAACGCTCCGGGCCGAACTCCCCCCGCATATCCTGCCCGCCTTCGACGGGATGACGCTTGCCTATGACAACCAGCCCTGATCCCCGGACTTGCCCCGTGCCCAAATACTCCACGGGGGTCCGGGGGTGTGAAACCCCCGGTCCGCGGCGGCATTGAGCGCGCTGCTCGACGTCATCCTGCCGGTCTTCCTTGTGATCGGCTTCGGCTATGCGGCCGTGCGCGCCGGCTGGCTGGCCGAAACCGCGATCGACGGGCTGATGCGCTTTGCGCAGAACTTCGCGGTTCCCTGCCTGCTGTTCCGGTCCATCGCCCATCTCGACCTCTCGACCGCCTATGACCCCGGCCTCATGGTCAGCTTCTACGCCGGAGCCTTCACCGGCTTCTTCGCCTGCTTCCTCGGCGCCATGCTGATCTTTCGCCGCGCCATGCCGGATGCGGTGGCCATCGGCTTTGCCGGGCTGTTCTCGAATTCGCTGCTTCTGGGCCTTGCGATCACCGAACGCGCCTATGGCCCCGCCGCGCTGGAAGGCAACTACGCGATCATCTCGCTGCATGCACCGTTGCTGTACGGCTTCGGGATCGCCCTGATGGAATGGGCGCGCAGCCGCGGGCGCGGGCTGTCCGGATCCGCCCTCCTCGGCCAGATCGCCCGGGCGATCCTGTCGCAATCCCTGGTCATCGGCATCCTGCTCGGCTTTGCGGTCAATCTGGCCGGCAACCCGCTGCCCGAGGTCTTCTGGTCCGGCATCGACATGATCACCCGCGCCGCGATCCCGGTCGCGCTGTTCGGTCTGGGCGGGGTCCTGGTGCGCTACCGGATCGAGGGCGACCTCGGCCCGGTCCTTCTGGTCACGCTCGCCTCGCTGATCCTGCACCCGGCAGTGACCTGGACGCTGGGCACCAGGGTCTTCGCGCTTGGCCCCGATGCGCTGCGCTCGGCCGTGGTGACCGCGGCGATGGCGCCGGGCGTGAACGCCTACATGTTCGCCCACATGTATGGCGTGGGCAAAAGGGTCAACGCCGCCTCCGTCCTCGCCGCAACGGCAGCCTCGATCCTGACCGCCTGGGCCTGGCTGCACATCCTGCCCTAGGACGCCACCGGATTTCGCAGAAATCCGGACCGATTTCCGTCCGGAAATCGGTCAGCGCCCGGTCACGCCGCGCAGCCGGTCCGACCGGCGTCGCAACAACTCCACCGAGGTCAGAAGCAGGACCGAGATCACAACAAGGATCGTCGCCACCGCCAGGATCGCCGGAGAGATCGCCTCGCGGATCCCGTTGAACATCTGTCGCGGGATGGTCTGCTGATCGGGACCGGCGATGAACAGCACCGCCACCACCTCGTCGAACGAGGTGACGAAGGCGAACAGAGCCCCCGAGACAACCCCCGGCAGGATCAGCGGCATGATGACCTTGAAGAAGGTCGTGCGCGGGTTCGCCCCCAGCGACTGCGCCGCCCGGATCAGCGACTGGTCGAAGCCGGTCAGCGTCGCGGTCACCGTGATGATGACGAAGGGGATGCCAAGGACCGCATGGGCCACGATCACGCCCAGGTGCGAATTCGCAAGACAGCCCTTTTCCGACAGGAACAGGCCGAAGATCGCCCCCATCGCGCTGTCGGGTGCCACACAGGCCTTGGCGAAGAAGAAGCTCATCCCCACGGCGATGATGATGATCGGCACGATCATGGGCGAAATCAGCAGCGCCATGATCAGGCGGCGGTAGGGCATCTCGGGCCGGCTCAGTCCCAGGGCCGCGACGGTCCCCAGGACCGTCGCCAGGATCGTCGCCCAAAGCCCGACCCAGAACGAATTCTTCGCCGCCTGCACCCAGGTCGCCCGCTCCCACGCCGCCGCCCACCAGGTCCCGTCCCTTGGCGTCTCGGGCGCGGGATGACCCAGCGTCAGAAGCGTGTCATACCAGCGCAGACTGTAGCCTTCGGGATCCAGCGCCAGCATCTTCGGGGTGAAGGTGAAATAGGGCTCGACGTTGAAGGACAGCGGAATGACGATCAGGATCGGCGCGATCAGGAACAGGAACACCAGCGCGCAGATCACCAGATAGATGTAGTGCCAGGCGCGTTCCAGCGGCGAGGCATAAACGGGCAGGGCCATGGGTTCCTCCTCAGCCGAACTTCAGCCGGTCGATGCCGATCAGCCGGTCGTAAAGCCAGTAAAGCAGCAGGATCGACGCCAGCAGCATCCCGGCGATGGCGGCGGCCAGCGACCAGTTCGACTTGGACATGTGGAAGGCGATGAGGTTCGAGATCAGCTGCCCGTCCGCGCCGCCGACCAGCGCCGGGGTGATGTAGTAGCCGACCGCCAGGATGAAGACCAGAAGCGATCCGGCCGCGATGCCCGGCAGGGTCTGCGGCAGGTAGACCCGGCGGAAGGTCGTCCACGACGTCGCCCCCAGGCTGCGTGCCGCGCGGGCATAACTGGGCGGTATCACCCGCATCACCGAATAAAGCGGCAGGATCATGAACGGCAGCAGCACATGCGTCATCGCGACGATGGTGCCGGTCATGTTGTACATCATCGTCAGTCGGCCATCGTTGCTCAGAAGCCCCAGTCCGACCAGAAGGTTGTTGACGACCCCCTGTTCCTGCAGAAGCGCGATCCAGGATGTCGTCCGCACCAAGAGCGAGGTCCAGAACGGCAGCAGCACCAGGATCATCAGAAGCGAGGACTTCGCCATCGGCAGCGTCGCCAGAAGATGTGCGACCGGAAAGGCGAGAAGCAGGCAGATCACCGTGATCAGGGCCGAAACAAAAAAGGTCTTGGCAAAGAGGTAAAGGTAGATGCGTTCCTTGTCCTGCCCGCGCGCCCAGCCTGAATCGGTCAGCTTCATGTCCGAGGCAACCTTGTAGAACTCGGCCGTGTAGACGTGGCTTGCGGATTCCATGCCGCGCCAGAGGGCGGGCCTGGCCCAGTCGGCATCCAGGGCGACAAGGCTTTCCTTGAACGGAGGCGTCAGGTTCGCCGCCTCGCGTGCGCCCTTCTTGAACAGGCTGATCGAGCCGGGCACGGAATAGTTGATCCGGGTGCCCGCGATGCCCGTGGTCCTTTCCGTCTGCATCCGCGCCAGGTCCTGCACCAGCGCGGCATAGGCCTCTTCCGGCGGGTTCGCCGGGTCGAAATCGGGGTTGGCCTCGAACCAGGCCACCAGGGCCGGGGCAGACGAGGCGAAGCCGTCATGCTCGAAGGACCGCTTCAGCATGTAGCCGATGGGAATGAGGAAGGTAAAAAGCACGAACAGCAGCAGCGGCAGCACCAGAAGGAACGCCCGGCGCTTGGCACGGGCCTGCGCGGCGGCCAGCGCGGCTTTCAGCGGGCGGCCGTCGGCGGTGGTCAGAAGTTCGGTCGTTGCCTCGGCCATGACTGCCTCGTCGTCGGAAGGACCGGGCGCGAGGGTCTCCCCCGCGCCCGGTGATCGGGTTACCGCGCCAGCCAGGCCTGGAAGCGCTCGTTCAGTTCCGCGTCATGATCGACCCAGAAGTCCGACGAGGTTTCCAGCGCGTTGCCCAGGTTCTCGGGCGCGGTCGGCAGGTGCGGCGCCATCACGGTCTTGCCATCCTTGAAGATGATCGGCTCTGCGAAGGACGACTTGCGGGCCGGCCCGTAAGAGATCTGCTGGGCCTGCGCACGCAACCCCTCGGTCGAGGTGGCATAGCGGATGAAGTCCATGGCCAGGTCCTTGTTCGGCGCGCCCTTCGGCACGACGTACATTTCGTTCTCGTAGATCTGACCGTCCCAGACGATGACGAAGGGCTTGCCCTCGGTCATCGCGGCGTTGAAGATCCTGCCGTTGTAGGCGGTGGTCATCACGACCTCGCCATCGGCCAGAAGCTGCGGCGGCTGGGCGCCGGCTTCCCACCAGACGACGTTCCCCTTGATGGTGTCCAGCTTGGCAAAGGCACGGTCCACGCCCTCGGGGGTGTTCAGCACCTCATAGACTTCGGACGGGGGAACACCGTCGCCGAGAAGCGCGAATTCCAGCACGGCTTTCGCGCCCTTGCGCAGGCCGCGCTTGCCGGGGAACTTCTCGAGATCGAAGAAATCCGCCGCCGTCTTCGGCACGTTGTCGCCGGTGAACTTGCTTGCGTCATAGGCAAAGACGTTCGACCAGATGTCGGTCGAAACGCCGCATTCGGTGATCGCGCCGGGCAGGAAGTCCTCGGTCGCGGGGGTGCCATCGGGGGCGGGCGGCAGGCTGGCCACGTCGATCGGTTCCAGGATGCCTTCGTCGCACAGGCGGATCGCATCGGCATATTCGACCGAGGCCACATCCACGGTCACGTTGCCGGCCTCGACCATCGCCTTGATGGCGGGGGCGGGGTTGTCGCTGTCCACCATGATCGTGGCATTGCCGGTCGCGGCCATCCACGGCTTCACATGGGCTTCGGTCTGGGCCGCGCCATAGGCGCCGCCCCAGGACATGACCGTCACGTCGGCATTGGCGGCAAAGCCAAGGCTGATCAAGGCGGTCGTCAGGATGAGGGTCTTCTTCATCAGTCAGTCTCCCTGTTCTGGTTGGTCTGGATGGCCGCTCGCCACGGCCGGGTCTGCATCAAGGGTCCAGCGCGCGGGCATCCAGCGGATGCCAGCCCACCTTGATCTTCTGGCCGGGGGAAAGCCTGGTCTGCCCCAGCGTATTGCGCATCTTCATCACGAAATCGTCCGAGCCCGCGACCTTCAGCACGGCCCGCAGAATGTCGCCCATGTAGATCACCTCGACCACCTCGGCCTCAAGGGTATGGGCCCCCGGGGGCATCATCTCGGGCTTGAACTCCACCCGTTCGGGCCGGATGGAGACCAGCGTCCGCTGGCCCTTTTCCTTGATGTTGACAGCGGTCGCGTCGATCAGCTCTCCGCTGGGCAACCGCACCAGAGCCTTGTCGCCCGACAGCTCCTCGATGGTGCCCAGAAGCTTGTTGTTCTCGCCGATGAACTGGGCGACGAAGCTGTTCTCGGGCCGTTCGTAAAGGTCGGCGGGGGGCGCAAGCTGCTGGATGCGGCCGTCGTTGAACACCGCCACGCGGTCCGACATGGTCAGCGCCTCGCCCTGGTCATGGGTGACGTAGACCACGGTGATGCCAAGGTTCTCATGCAGATGCTTGATCTCGAACTGCATGTGTTCGCGCAGCTGCTTGTCCAGCGCGCCCAGGGGTTCGTCCATCAGCACAAGCTTGGGGTCGAAGACCAGCGCGCGGGCCAGGGCGATGCGCTGCTGCTGGCCGCCCGACAGCTGCGCCGGTCGCCGGTTGGCAAAGGCGCCCATCTGCACCATGTCCAGCGCCCGCCTGATCTTCGCCTCGCGGTCGGCCTTGCCCATGCCGCGCACTTCCAGCGGGAAGGCCAGGTTCTCAGCCACCGTCATGTGCGGAAACAGCGCGTAGTTCTGGAACACCATGCCGATCCCGCGCTTGTGCGGCGGCACCTGGTTGATGTTGACCCCGTCCAGCTTGATCTCGCCATGCGTGGCGGTCTCGAACCCCGCCAGCATCATCAGGCAGGTCGTCTTGCCCGAGCCCGACGGGCCAAGCATCGTCAGAAACTCGCCCTTGCCGATGGAAAGGTTCAGGTCCTTCACGACCAGCGTGACACCATCATAGCTTTTCTGAACATGCTCGAACGCGACGAAGGCGTCGGTGCGGGGCTCTTGCGTCACCCGTGTCTCCCTGATGGTTCCGGGGCTTACCGCCCTCTGGCTTGATTCGACTAAACCGAAACCGGCCCCCCAATGCAACGCAGTTTTTCGACGCGAAAAGGCACTTTGGCGACCTGTTCGGGCCAGTTTGCGCCGTTACGGGAAGAACGCACAGTATTGCGCAGTTCCGCAGCCGATCTGCCCGCAATCAGCGCAAGAAAAGGAGGCAATCCTGCGGCAGGATCGGGCCGCAAAGGCAAAGGGCGCGGGGTTTCCCCCACGCCCTCGGCTGTGCCCGGCAGACCCTGGTGCGGATGAAAAGACTCGAACTTTCACTCCGGTTAAGGAACAGCGACCTCAACGCTGCGCGTCTACCAATTCCGCCACATCCGCATGCGGGTCCGCTCCGGACGTCCGCTATCTAGCGACTGGCGTGCGGGATGAAAAGGGGCATTTTCATCCCGCGACACCAGCCCCGGCCATGCGGCCGGTCAGTTGCCGGAAAACAGCAGGACCGGCAGCCGCGCCGCCATGATCGCCGCCTGGGCGCCCGCGTTCATCATCGACCCGTCCGGCGCCGCCGGAAGGACCGGCGCCGCGTCGGCCGCCGCGGTCTCTCCGACCGGCGCCAGCGGCGCGGCCATGGCGACATCCGACGGGGCGGCATCCGGCACCATCTCGAAGACCGGCAGCGCGGCCTCCTGGAACACCGGCTCGGGGGCCAGCTCGTGCGCGCGGCCGTTGATCGTGTACGAGGCCTTGCGGATCACCGCGTCACGTCCCGCCATGCCGGGCGCCACGACCATCTGGCCCTGTTCCATCGCATCCAGCGACATCTGGTACCAGTCCATAGCCAGGTCGGGCCGTTCGGTGGCGCCGAAGCCCTGGCTCAGGTGGTGGCCCAGGAACTCGGCATAGCCCCGCTCGCCCATCGCGGCCAGAAGCAGGGCCGAACCGATGGCCACGCTCAGGTCATCGCGGGCATAGCCGACGCCCAGGCAGACCTTCGCGGTCCCCGACAGCTGCGCCGGCGACATGCCCGAGGACAGGATGAACCCTTCGACCCCCTGAAGCACGCTTGCCGCCGGCTTCAGCGACAGGGCGGCGACGTGATCCTTCAGCGCCGGCCCGAAGGCCGCGCATTGTGTGGCGATCTGCTCGGGGGTGAAGCCGGCGATCTGCGCGGTCAGCTCGTCGCTTTTCGAGATGGCAAAGCTGCGCGCCAGACAGAACTGCTCGCCCAGGGCAAAGCTTGCGTCCTGCATCGTCTCGGCCGTGACCATCCCGCCGTTGGCCGTGGTCGTCAGACCGATCCGGTTGCATTCCGACGCCAGCGAGCCCCTGGCCCCCGCAGCGCCCATGAACGAGGGCAGGCCCGGTTCGGCGGCAGCGACCTCTTCCACCTCCGGCTCGGCCTCCGGGACCAGCGCCGGCAGCGCCGCCGCAGCGGCTGCGCCCACCGACCCCGGGACCGGCACGCCCGAGGCCGCCATGCCGCCCATCGGCGCGATGCCCGCCATCTCGTCGCGCTGGGCGATCAGCACCGCCTTCAGCCCAAGCGGGCTGCCCGCCACGGTCGAGGCGACCATCGGCCCGCCCGCCACGGCACGGTGATACGAGGTGACAAGGATCGTGCGCTCATGTTCGGTCAGCTGGCCTGTGGGCGGATAGCCTAGCAGGGCCTGGTAGCTGCTGATCGCGGCCCGCGACTTCGGGCCGATGGCCCCGTCCGGGGTGCCGACATTGTAGCCGAAATAGTTCAGCGCGGTCTGCACCTCGCGGTTCTCCTCGCGCTGCGCAGAGGTCATCGTGGATTTGGTGGACGTGGTCTTGGTGCGCGTGGTGGTCACCACCTTCTTCTTGTTGTTCTCGTTCGCCACCGCGCCGCCGATCAGGCCGCCGATGATCGCGCCGGCGATGAAATCCTTGCCATCGGCGCGGGCGGGGGTCGAGACCGGGGAAACCGGGGACAGGGCGACCGCTGCCATCAGCCCTGCCGTTGCAATTGTCTTGGCCTTCATCACATCACCTCAATATAAAGTTTTCTGCTTTCAGCCTACCATGGCTTCGGCATAAGAGAAGTCAGGATTTCACGGCAATTGCGGCAAGGTTTTGACACTTGGTCGACTGGACCCATATCCCCGGGCTCGCCCCCTACCCCGAAACCCTCGCCGCGATGGAGGCCCATGTCGCCGCCATGAACGAGGGCCGCGCGGGCGAGGCGATCTGGCTTCTGGAACATCCGCCGCTGTACACCGCCGGCACTTCGGCCAGGGCGGCCGATCTGGTCGATCCGCACCGTTTCCCCGTCTATCCCGTCGGGCGCGGCGGCCAGTACACCTATCACGGTCCGGGCCAGCGGGTGATCTACTGCATGCTGGACGTCAAGGCGCGCGGCGGCGACGTGCGCTGCTTTGTCCGCGATCTCGAACGCTGGGTGATCGACACCCTGGCCGAGTTCAACGTCAGGGGCGAGATCCGCGAGGGCCGCGTCGGCGTCTGGGTGAGCCGCCCCGACCGTCCCGGCCCCGATGGCCGCCCGACCGAAGACAAGATCGCCGCCATCGGCATCAAGCTGCGCCGCTGGGTCAGCTTTCACGGCATCTCGATCAACGTGGAACCCGACCTGTCGCATTTCGACGGCATCGTCCCCTGCGGCATCCGCGACCATGGGGTGACCAGTCTGGTGGACCTCGGCCTGCCGGTGACGATGGCCGACCTCGACGCGGCGTTGATGTCCACCTTCGAACGGGCCTTCCGGCGCAGCTGCGCCGCGCAAGATGTCGCATAGCACCAAGATGCTATTGCATATCAACGCCCCCCTCCCCCATGTTCCGCCTGTAGGAGCGCCGCGTTGCGCCCCGTTCAGCACGAGGACATCATGAAGACGTTCATCCTTCTTGCCGTAGCCGCCACTGCCATGGCCGCCCCGGCGCTTGCGGGCGATCCGGCTGCCGGCGAAGCCGCGTTCAAGAAGTGCAAGGCCTGCCATTCCGTGATCGCCCCCGACGGGACCGAGATCCAGAGGGGCGGCCGCACCGGCCCGAATCTCTATGGCGTCATCGGCCGTCGCATCGCCTCGGACCCGGACTTCAAGTATGGCGAGTCGCTTGCGGCACTGGGGGCGACGGGTGCCGTCTGGGACGAGGCCAGCTTTGCCGCCTATACCGCCGATCCGGCGGCCTATCTGAAGTCCGCGCTGGGCGACAATGCGGCGAAGTCGAAGATGTCGTTCAAGCTGGCCTCCGGCGGCGAGGATGTCGCGGCCTATCTGGCCTCGGTCGCGCAGTAGATCCCAGCACAGCAGATAGCGGCCCTGTCGTCCGGCCTCCGGTCCGGCGACAGGCATTGCCGGGCGCGGTTCCCTGCACGGGCAGCGCCCTTTGCATTTTCCCCGCAGTTTCTGCCCCCTGCGGCAAAGTCGTGCATTGCGAGCGTTACGACCTGCGGCTAAAGACAAGGCACAAGGGAACCGGGCCTCCTTTCGCGGGTGGCAAACGGAACATCGGAACGAACAAAGCGGAGGACGCCAATGGCAGACGCAGCCATCCATGGCCACGAACACCACGGACCCGGGTTCTTCACCCGCTGGTTCATGTCGACCAACCACAAGGACATCGGGATCCTCTACCTGTTCACCGGCGGTCTCGTCGGCCTGATCTCGGTCATCTTCACCGTCTACATGCGGATGGAGCTGATGGAGCCGGGCGTGCAGTACATGTGCCAGGAAGGCGCACGCTTCGTGGCCGATGCCGCGGCGACCTGCACCCCGAACGGGCATCTGTGGAACGTGATGATCACCTATCACGGCGTGCTGATGATGTTCTTCGTCGTCATCCCGGCCCTGTTCGGCGGCTTCGGCAACTATTTCATGCCGCTGATGATCGGCGCGCCGGACATGGCCTTCCCCCGGATGAACAACCTGTCCTACTGGCTCTTTGTCGCCGGGACCTCGCTCGGCGTGGCCTCGATGCTGGCGCCGGGCGGCGGCGGTGATCTGGGGCCGGGTTCGGGCGTCGGCTGGGTCATGTACCCGCCGCTGACCACCACCGCCGAGGGCGGCTATGCGATGGACCTGGCGATCTTTGCCGTCCACCTCTCGGGCGCCTCGTCGATCGTGGGCGCGATCAACATCATCACCACCTTCCTGAACATGCGTGCGCCTGGCATGACCCTGCACAAGGTGCCGCTCTTCGCCTGGTCGATCTTCGTCACCGCCTGGCTGATCCTTCTGGCCCTGCCGGTGCTGGCCGGTGCCATCACCATGCTGCTGACCGACCGGAACTTCGGCACCACCTTCTTCTCGCCCTCCGGCGGCGGTGACCCGATCCTCTACCAGCACATCCTGTGGTTCTTCGGCCACCCGGAAGTCTACATCATCATCATCCCCGCCTTCGGCATCATCAGCCATGTCATTGCGACCTTCGCCCGCAAGCCGATCTTCGGCTACCTGCCGATGGTCTATGCCATGGTGGCGATCGGCGTCCTGGGCTTCGTCGTCTGGGCGCACCACATGTACACCGCCGGGATGAGCCTGACCCAGCAGTCCTACTTCATGCTGGCAACAATGGTCATCGCGGTGCCGACGGGCGTGAAGATCTTCTCCTGGATCGCGACGATCTGGGGCGGTTCGGTCGAGTTCAAGACCCCGATGCTCTGGGCCTTCGGCTTCCTCTTCCTGTTCACCGTCGGCGGCGTCACGGGCATCGTCCTGTCCCAGGCCCCGGTGGACCGCGCCTATCACGACACCTACTATGTGGTGGCCCACTTCCACTATGTGATGTCGCTGGGGGCCGTCTTCGGGATCTTCGCCGGGATCTATTACTGGATCGGCAAGATGTCGGGCCGGCAGTATCCGGAATGGGCGGGCAAGCTGCATTTCTGGATGATGTTCGTCGGCTCGAACCTGACCTTCTTCCCCCAGCACTTCCTGGGCCGCCAGGGCATGCCGCGCCGCTACATCGACTACCCGGAGGCCTTCGCCTACTGGAACTGGTTCTCCTCGGTCGGTGCGTTCATCTCGTTCGCCTCCTTCGTGTTCTTCATCGGCGTGGTGTTCTACACCCTGATGTGGGGCCGCCGCGTGACCGAGAACAACTACTGGAACGAATACGCCGACACCCTGGAATGGACCCTGCCCTCGCCGCCGCCCGAACACACGTTCGAGCAGCTGCCCAAGCCGTCCGACTGGGACAAGAGCCTCGCGCACTAGTCGCCAGAACTGAACCGAAGGCTCCGGGCTGCACCTGCCCGGGGCCTTTTCCATTCGATGGGAAGACCATGATGCGTGTTCTGGTATTCATCGGCGTGCTCGCGGTCGTGGCCTTCGCGGGCTATGTCGGCATCGCGGGCTACTTCCTCGCCCATGCCGCCGCAGGTCTTCTGAAGGTCGGCCCGATTGCCGCGGTTCTGGCCACTGCCACCCCGCCGACCGACCCCCTGGCGCTGGGCTATCGCGGCGATCCCGCAACCGCGCTGGCGCTGCCGTTCCAGACCGTCACCCTGACCACGCCGCTTGGCCCAAGCGAGGCCTGGCTGGTCCCCGCCGCCGGGCAGGAAGCGGGCCGGGCAATCTATGTCCACGGCATCGCCGGGGCGCGCGAGGATGGCTACCGCGCCCTCAGCCTCCTGCACGAGGCCGGCTGGTCCGTCCTGCTCATCAGCTACCGCAACGACACCGACGCCCCGCCTGCGCCTGGGGCAACCTATGGCTTCGGCCTGACCGAATGGCCCGACCTCGAGGCGGCGGTGGCCTATCTTGCCCCCGGCGACAGCGACCGGGTGCTGGTCGCCGCCGAATCGATGGGCGGCGCGATCCTGGGCCAGTTCCTGCACCAAAGCCCGCTGGCATCCCGCGTCAGCGCCGTGGCGCTGGACAGCCCGGCGATCAGCTTTGCTGCGGTGATCGGCCACCTCGCCGCCCAGGGCGAAAAGCCCCTGCCCGGCCTCATCGCCTGGACCGCCAGGCAGATGCTGCCGTTCATGTCCCCGCTGCCCCTGGCCAGGGCCGAGGTGGCGGCGGTCTACCAGGGTTTCGCTGGCCCGCTGTTCATCGCCCATGGCGCGGGCGACCGCATCGTGCCCATCGGGCCCAGCCAGAGCCTGGCCGCCAGCCGCAGCGCCCCGACCGTATCGCTGTGGACCGGCGCCGATCACCTCGGCTCCTACGCCGAGGATCCCGCCGCCTACCGCGCCGCCTTCGGCGATTTTCTCAACCGCATTGCCCCCTGACGCGACGCCCGCCGATGCCCTACGAATGGCTTCCCCCCGAGGACGGACAGGACCGGCTCCACCTCTGGCCGCACCGCTCGCTGACCCAGCGCGGTTTCGTCTGGTTCATCGGCGCGACCTCGGCCCTGATCGCCGTGCCGCTGCTCGGCATCCTGGGCAGCCCGGTGCTCTGGGCGCTGCTGCCGTTCCTTCTGGGGGCGATCTGGGCGATCTGGTTCGCGCTGCGCAAGAACGGGCGCGACCGCGACATCCTCGAGGACCTGCGCCTGTCGCCTGACCGGATCACCCTGACGCGCCACGGGCCGAAGGGCCGCCGTCAGGACTGGGAGGCCAATCCCTACTGGCTGCGCGTCACCCTGCACGAAACCGGCGGCCCGGTGCCGCGCTACCTGACGCTGAAGGGCGAAGGGCGCGAGGTGGAACTCGGCCCCTTCCTGTCCGAGGACGAGAGGGTTGCGCTGAAGGACGAGCTGGAAACCCGCCTGCACCGGCTGCGCTCTGGCCCGCCGTCAGGGCAAGGCTGACGGGCTATTCGCTTGCGGCAACCTCGGCTCATGGCTTGGTGTCCACGGAAAGCTCGACCACCCCGGCGACCAGGAGCGCCACGAACATGACGAAGATCGACAAGGCCGCCGCCGTGGCGGGGGTGCCGGCCTTGGCAAAGGCTTCCGCAAGTTTCGCCAGGTCCGGGAAGTCGGTTCCGGCGGCCTCGAACGTGGCGCCGCCGCCCGCCGCTGCTGCGACGCGCGCCAGCCTGTAGGCCCACCATGCACTCAGCACGAAGACAACAAAGCTGGCAACACTCAGACCGAGAGTCGCCGTGAAAAGCCAGGAAATCATGTCAAATCCTCCTGAAAATCGGTGAGACAATGAAAAGGGCGCAGCGAAACCGCCGCGCCTTTCATTCCGCCAGAAGTCGCAATCTGGATCAAGCCTGACTCGGGCGCCCCGCGCTACCCCAGCCGCGCCTTGACCAGCGCACCCACCGCGCCGAAATCCATCTGCCCGGTGTATTTCGCCTTCAGCGCCGCCATCACCTTGCCCACATCGCGGATGCTGGTTGCCCCGGTCTCGGCCACCGCCGCCTCGACCGCCGCCGCGATCTCGCCCTCATCCATCTGACGCGGCAGGAACTCCTGGATCACGGCGATTTCGGCCAGTTCCTTCTCCGCCAGTTCCAGCCGCCCGCCCTCTTCATAGGCGCGCGCCGATTCCTGGCGCTGCTTCACCATCTTGCCCATGATCTGAAGGATCTCGGCCTCGCCCACCTCGCCCGCATCGGATTCACCCCGGATGGCGATCTCGCGGTCCTTGATGGCGGCATTGATCAGGCGCAGGGTGGACAGGCGGTCCGCTTCCTTTGCCTTCATGGCCTCTTTCAGGGCCGTCTGCAGACGGTCGCGCAACAGCATGGTTCGGTCTTTCCGGTCGTTTCCCCAGGTCCTGGACCATACCCCGAACCCGGCCCGACCGCAACCTCAGGCAATTTTGCCAAGCCACTGAATCTGCTGCTTTTTCCTTTTTGCTTCGACCCTTGACCCCGCCCGCTGCACCCCTTAGTTTCCGCGCAATTTGCCAAAAGGGAGAGTCTTCCATGCCCGCGCCGCGCGATGCTACCGCCTGCCTGGCCCTGGCCGATGGGACGATCTTCTACGGCAAGGGCTTCGGCGCCACCGGCGAGACGGTCGCCGAACTGGTCTTCAACACCGCGATGACCGGCTACCAGGAGATCATGACCGACCCCTCCTATGCCGGCCAGGTCGTGACCTTCACCTTCCCCCATATCGGCAATACCGGCGTGACCGCCGAGGATGACGAGACCGCCACCCCCGCCGCCGCCGGGATGGTGGTGAAATGGGACCCGACCGAGCCGTCGAACTGGCGCGCCACGGGGGAACTGACCCAATGGCTGTCGAAGGTCGGCCGCATCGGGATCGGCGGGATCGACACCCGGCGTCTGACCCGCGCGATCCGCCAGCAGGGCGCGCCGCATGTGACACTCGCCCATGACCCCGAAGGCCGTTTCGACATCGAGAAACTGGTGGCCCGCGCCCGCGCCTGGAAGGGGCTGGTGGGCCTCGACCTGGCAAGGGACGTGACCTGCGCGCAATCCTACCGCTGGGACGAGAAGCGCTGGGCCTGGCCGCAGGGCTATACCCGCCGCGAAGGCCCCGGCCTGCGCGTCGTGGCGGTCGATTACGGCGCCAAGCGCAACATCCTGCGCTGCCTCGCCTCGGTCGGCTGCGAGGTCACCGTCCTGCCCGCCACCGCCACCGCCGAAGAGGTGCTGGCCCTGAACCCCGAAGGCGTGTTCCTGTCGAACGGCCCCGGCGACCCGGCGGCCACGGGCGAATATGCCGTGCCGATGATCCGGGGCGTCCTTGACCGCGACCTGCCCCTGTTCGGCATCTGCCTTGGCCACCAGATGCTGGCGCTGGCCCTTGGCGCGAAGACCCGCAAGATGAACCACGGCCACCACGGCGCGAACCATCCGGTGAAGGACCTGACCACCGGCAAGGTCGAGATCACCTCGATGAACCACGGCTTCACCGTCGATGCCGACACCCTGCCGAAGGGGGTGAAGGAAACGCATGTTTCCCTCTTCGACGGCACGAACTGCGGCATCGCGGTCGAGGGCAAGCCGGTCTATTCCGTCCAGTATCACCCCGAGGCCTCGCCCGGCCCGCAGGACAGCTTCTACCTGTTCGAACGCTTCGCCGACGCGATGAAGGCGCGCCGCGCCTGAAAGCATTAACCGCCTGTTAACCCCGCGCGCGCAAGCTGACCTGCGGAACAGGGGGAACGGGCATGGGTGCCGCCGAACGGATCACGGTCTTGCAGCCTGACGCGGCACCTGCCGCGCAGCGCCCCGCGCGCCGCACCTTCGCCGTCGGTGCCTCTCTCCTGCGCGAAGGCGTTGTCGCCCCGGACGAGATGGTCGCCGCCCTGTCGCACCGGGGGCGACAGGCCGGTCGCCTGCCCGATGTGCTGCGCGCCCGGGGTCTGGTCGTCGAACGCGACCTCCTCGGCGTCGATGCCCGCAATCACGGCATCCGGGTCGTCGATCTGGACAGCGCGCTGCCCGATCCCCGGCTGATCGACGCGGTCGGCGTGCAGGATTGCCTGCGCCACGGTCTTGTCCCCTGGCAGCGCGTCGGCGATGTGACCATCGTCGCCACCTCCCGACCCGAGGAGTTTCGCCGCCTCCGTCCCATGCTCGAGGCGCGGCTCGGTCCCGTCGCGGCCGGCATCGCCTCGTCCCGGGCGATCCTGGCCGCGATCCATGCCCGGCGCGGCGACCAGCTGGCCCGCGCCGCCGAAACCCGGGTGCCAGAGGCCGAAAGCTGCCGGTCCTGGCCCCGGCTGCACCGCTCGCCGCGCGCGATGGCCTGCCTTGGCGTGATCCTTGCCAGCCTTGCGCTGGCGCCTCTCGCCAGCGGCCTTGCCGCCCTGGCCTTCGCCGTCTTTTCGCTGGCCTGCCTGACCGTGCTGAAGATCGCCGCCACCCTGGCAACCCTGCGGGCCCCCGACCGGGCGGCCGAGCCTGTCAGCGACGCGATCCCGCCGGTCGTGTCGATCATCGTGGCGCTCTACCGCGAAGGTGACATCGCGCCCCGGCTGGTGCGCCGGCTTGCGCGGCTGGACTATCCTGTCGAACGTCTGGACGTGATCCTCGCGGTCGAGGCCGAGGATTCCGTCACGCTCGATGCGCTGGCCCGGGCGGAACTGCCGCCCTGGATGCGGGTCGTGATCGTGCCCGAAGGCCAGGTCAAGACCAAGCCGCGCGCGCTGAACCATGCGCTCGACCATGCGCGCGGGGCGATCATCGGGGTCTACGACGCCGAGGATGCGCCCGAACCCGACCAGCTGCGCAAGGTCGTGGCCCGGTTCCAGCGCTCCGGTCCCGATGTCGCCTGCCTTCAGGGGATGCTCGACTATTACAATCCCCGCACCAACTGGCTGTCGCGCTGTTTCACCATCGAATATGCCGGCTGGTTCCGCCTGCTGCTGCCGGGCCTCGCGCGGCTTGGCCTGGTCGTGCCGCTGGGCGGCACCACGCTGTTCTTCCGCCGCGACGTGCTGGACAGTCTCGGCGCCTGGGACGCCCACAACGTGACCGAGGACGCCGATCTCGGCATCCGCCTCGCCCGGCATGGCTACCGGACCGAGCTGATCGAGACGGTGACGATGGAAGAGGCGAACTGCCGGCCCCTGCCCTGGATCAAGCAGCGCTCGCGCTGGATCAAGGGCTACATGATGACCTGGGTCGTGCACATGCGCACGCCCCGGCAGCTGTGGCGGCAACTCGGACCGCGCGGATTTCTGGGCTTTCAGGTCCTGTTCCTGGGCACCATCGCGCAGTTCCTTCTGGCTCCGCTGTTGTGGAGCTTCATGATCCTGACCTTCGGCCTTCCGCACCCGATTGCGGCCGCCCTGCCCGCCGCCGCGATCTGGGCCATTGTCGGGATCTTCCTCCTGTCCGAGGCAACCAATATCCTGGTCGGCGCGCTTGGCCTGGGTCGCACCTCCCACGGGCTCAGCCTGCTCTGGGTGCTGACGCTGAAGCTCTACCATCCGCTGGCTTCGCTTGCCGCCTACAAGGGCCTGCTGGAACTGGCCACCCGGCCCTTCTACTGGGACAAGACCACGCATGGCCTTTTTGACCATGCGGTCGGCAGCCGGCAGGTCGGGGCATTGTGAAGGGCGTAGATCGGGGGCGTAGATCGGGGGATCTGGCACCACAGGCCGCGGCCCCGGGGCGCGGCGATGGCGATACGCGTGATGCGGCATGCGCGGCTCCGACATCCGCGGGGCCAGAAACCGGCCGCGCCGCGCGATGCGCGACGCCGCGGATTGACGCCTCCGCCCTTCCGTTCCACGGTGGTTGCATGGCCGACCGTTCCGACATCCACGACCGCCTCGCCGCCTCCCTCCGCGCCGCCCGCAAGGCACGCGGCCTGTCCCTTGAAGCCGCCGCGAAACTCTCCGGCGTCTCCCGTTCCATGGTCAGCCAGATCGAACGCGGCGAATCCTCGCCCACCGTCGCCACCCTCTGGGCCCTGACCCGGGCGCTGCAACTCGACTTCGCCGGCCTTCTCGAAGGCCGCCCCGCCCCCGGCATCGAGGTCATCCGCGCCGCCCAGGCCCCGGTGATCCAGCGCAGCGGCGTGACGATCCGCATCCTCTCCGCCCCCGAATCCGTCGGCCACCACGAGGTCTACGAACTCGCCTTCGCCAGGGACGCCCGTCTCACCTCCGACCCCCATTCCCCCGGCTGCCGCGAGCATCTGACCGTGCTGGAAGGCTGCCTCACCGTCACCTCCGGCGATGCCACCGACCACCTGCAACCCGGAGACGTCGCCCGCTATCCCGCCGACCGCCCGCACGAGATCGCCGCCGAAAGCCCCGCCCGCGCGATCCTCATCGTCCAGGACAGCTGAATTCCACCATGGCGGACAACCATCCGTCAAATTGACACACCCTCGACGATCTGCCATTTTCCGCCAAACCGGAAAGGGTTCTACTATGACGGATTCGAGCTTCCTCGACCACATCACCGCCACCCTCGCCCGGATCGAGGCCGACGGGCTGACGAAACGCGAACGGCTGATCGAGGGCGCCCAAGGCGCGCATGTGCGGATGGCCGGGCGCGACATGCTGAACCTCTGCGCCAACAACTACCTCGGTCTGGCCTCCGATCCCCGCCTGATCGCCGCCGCGAAACAGGCGATGGACGACCACGGCTTCGGCATGGCCTCGGTCCGCTTCATCTGCGGCACGCAGGACCTGCACCGCCGCCTCGAAACCCGCCTCGCCCGCTACCTGAACCACGACGACACGATCCTCTTCGCCGCCTGCTTCGACGCCAACGGCGGCCTGTTCGAGCCTCTCCTCGGCCCCGAAGACGCGGTGATCTCCGACGCCCTCAACCACGCCTCGATCATCGACGGCATCCGCCTGTGCAAGGCGAAACGCTACCGCTACGCCAACAACGACATGGCCGACCTCGAAGCCCAGCTGAAGGCCGCCAGGGCCGACAACGCCCGCTTCCTCCTGATCGCCACCGACGGCGTCTTCTCGATGGACGGCACCTACGCCAACCTCCCCGAAATCCGCGCCCTCGCCGACCGATACGGCGCGCTGGTGATGGTCGACGACTGCCACGCCACCGGCTTCACCGGACCCAATGGCGCAGGCACCCCCGCCCGCGCCGGAGTAAGAGTCGACATCCTCACCGGCACCCTCGGCAAGGCCCTCGGCGGCGCGCTCGGCGGCTACATCGCCGGCCCCCAGCCCGTGATCGACCTTCTGCGCCAGCGTGCGCGACCCTACCTGTTCTCAAACGCCCTCCCCCCCGCCGTCGTCGGCGCCGCCCTTGCCGCCCTCGACATCGTGGAAGGGGCCGACGACCTCCGCGCCCGCCTCGCCGAGAACGCCCGATACTGGCGCGCGGGCCTCACCAAGGCAGGCTTCACCCTCCTGCCCGGCGACCACCCGATCATCCCGGTGATGCTCGGCGACGCGAAACTCGCGCAGGCCATGGCCGCCGACCTTGCCACCCGCGGCGTCCATGTCGCCCCCTTCTTCTTCCCCGTCGTCCCCAGGGGCCAGGCCCGCATCCGCACCCAGATGAACGCCGCCCTCACCCGCGCCGACCTCGACTTCGCGCTGGACGCCTTCACCGCCGCCGGCAAAGCCACCGGAGTCCTGCAATGACCCGCCCCAACGAAATGCCCGCGCGCGGACAGCGCGCAAACGAAATGACCGTCCTCGCCAAATCCAAACCCGAGCCCGGCCTCTGGATGGAAACCCGTCCGATCCCCGAGATCGGCCCCGACGATGTGCTCATCAGGATCCACAAGACCGGCATCTGCGGAACCGACATCCACATCTGGAACTGGGACGACTGGGCGCAGAAGACCGTTCCCGTGCCCCTTGTCACCGGCCACGAATTCGCAGGCATCATCGTCGACAAGGGCCGCAACGTCGAAGGGCTGGAGATCGGCCAACGCTGCTCGGGCGAAGGCCACCTGATCGGCAAGACCTCGCGCCAAAGCCGGTCGGGCCGCTTCCACCTCGACCCCGAAACCCGCGGCATCGGCGTGAACGAGCCCGGCGCCTTCGCCCAATACCTGCGGCTCCCCGCCTTCAACGTCGTCCCCCTGCCCGACGCCATCGACGACGAGATCGGGGCGATTCTCGACCCCCTCGGCAACGCCGTCCACACCGCCCTGTCGTTCGACCTGATCGGCGAGGACGTGCTCATCACCGGCGCAGGCCCCATCGGCATCATGGCCGCCGCCGTCGCCCGCCATGTCGGCGCTCGCCATGTCGTCATCACCGACATCAACCAGGCGCGGCTCGACCTCGCGGCCCGGGTTGCCGACGTGGTCCCGGTGAACGTCGCCACCACCGAGCTGAAATCGGTCTATGCGGGCCTCCACATGACGCAGGGCTTCGACGTGGGGATGGAGATGTCGGGCAGCCAGGCCGCCCTCGACCAGATGGTCGAACACATGGTGATGGGCGGCCGCATCGCCATGCTGGGCATCCCGCCCGGCAAATCCCCCGTGGACTGGTCCCGCATCGTCTTCAAGGCCATCACCATCAAGGGCGTCTACGGGCGCGAGATCTTCGAGACCTGGTACAAGATGATCGCCATGCTGGAAAACGGCCTCGACATCCGCCGCGTCATCACTCACCGCTTCAAGGTGGCCGAGTTCGAACAAGGCTTTGCCGCCATGCGCTCCGGCCTGTCCGGCAAGGTCGTGCTCGACTGGACCTGACCTCCCGCGCCAGCCAAGCCCTTTCATCTGTCCCCAAATATCCCCGCCGGAGGCAGCGACGCCTCCCCACGCACCCCGGCTGCGCACGGAAGACCGCCAGCACCACAAGCGCCTCCCCTCCCCCTCTGTGGGGAGGGGATGGGGGGGGGGGGCCTCGGCCGGGCCGCCCGCGCAAAACCCCCGAAATGCCCCGAAATGGCCGCGCGTCGTTAACCCCCCGCTAACCATTTCCCGAGGAGTCTCGGGGGGCATCAGACGGGGGCAGCACGATGGACGGAACCGATCACGCAGTTTTTGCCGAGGCTCGGGTGGCCTTTGCGCCCGCTGATCCGCTCCCCAAGGGCCCCGTCCTCGCCGAAGGCCGCCGCTTCCGCGTCCGCGCGCTGACCTTGCAGCCCGGTCAGGCGACCGCGCTGCAATCGCATCTCCACCGCTCGGAACACTGGGTCGTGGTCGAAGGCACCGCCGAAGTGACCACGGGCATCCGGTCCCGTCTTGTGGGCGAGGGCGAGGCGGTCCTGATCCCCCTCGGCCAGCCGCACCGGATCGAGAACCCCGGCCGCCTGCCCGTCACCCTGATCGCGGTCGAAACCGGCCACTACCTCGGCGACGACGACGCGGTGCGCCACGACTGACGCCTCCTTCCTTTCTCCGGTCATTCGCCGGACCCCCAGAGAAGAGCGACCGACGGGAGCGATGAGCAGACGCGCCCCAGAGAAGAGCGACCGAAGGACGCGATGAGCCGAGTCCAAAGGTAAAGCCAAAGTAAACGCCCACACCCAACCCCTTGATTTCCAAAGCCTCGAAAACCGCGCCACGCGCGGCGCACCCCTCCCCAAGCCCGGTTTACACGGCCCCCCGCATCGGCGATAACCAGCCCGTAGCCCTGCGGGACCCGACCTATGCTCCTCCTGATCGACAACTACGACAGCTTCACCTGGAACCTCGTCCACTACCTGGGCGAACTGGGGGCCGAAGTGGTCGTGAAACGGAACGACGCCCTCCAAGTCCAGGACGTGATCGCCATGGCGCCGGAGGTCATCGTTCTCTCCCCCGGCCCCTGCGACCCCGCCGCCGCCGGGATCTGCCTGCCGCTCACGAAAGCCGCCGCAACGGCGGGCATCCCCCTCCTCGGCGTCTGCCTCGGCCACCAGACGATCGGCGAGGCCTTCGGCGGCAAGGTCGTCCGCTGCCACGAGATCGTCCACGGCAAGATGGGCACCATCCACCATTCCGGCGAAGGCGTGTTCCGCGGCCTGCCCTCGCCCTTCCAGGCCACCCGCTACCACAGCCTTGTCGTCGACCGCGCCACGCTTCCGGCGGACCTCGAAATCACCGCCTGGCTGGAGGACGGCACGATCATGGGCCTGCGCCACCGCCAGCACCTGATCGAGGGCGTCCAGTTCCACCCCGAAAGCATCGCCTCCGAACACGGCCACCAGCTGCTGCGGAACTTTCTCGACGCGGCCAAAGCCAGGGTCCCGGCATGACCGACACCCTCAAGCCGCTGATCGGCATCGCCGCCACCCGCCCCCTGACGCGGCCCGAAGCCGAGGCCGCCTTCAACGCGCTCTTCGAGGGTGAGGGCACCCCCGCGCAGATGGGCGGCTTCCTGATGGCGCTGCGGACCCGGGGCGAGACGGTGGACGAATACGCCGCCGCCGCCAGCGTGATGCGGTCGAAATGCAACGCCGTGAAGGCCCCGCCGGGTGCCATGGACATCGTCGGCACCGGCGGCGACGGCAAGGGCACGCTGAACATCTCCACCGCCACCGCCTTCGTCGTCGCAGGCGCGGGCGTGACGGTCGCCAAGCACGGCAACCGCAATCTCTCTTCCAAGTCGGGCGCGGCGGATGCGCTGACCGAACTGGGCCTGAACGTGATGGTCGGCCCCGAGGTGGTCGAGAAATGCCTCGCCGAGGCCGGGATCGGCTTCATGATGGCGCCGATGCACCACCCCGCGATCCGCCATGTCATGCCGGTCCGGGCAGAACTTGGCACCCGCACGATCTTCAACATCCTCGGCCCCCTCACCAACCCCGCCGGGGTGAAGCGCCAGCTGACCGGCGCCTTCTCCGACGCCCTGATCCGCCCGATGGCCGAGACGCTGCTCGCGCTCGGGTCGGAGAAGGCCTGGCTCGTCCACGGCTCGGACGGCACCGACGAGATCACCATCTGCGGGGCGACCAGCGTCTCTGCCGTCGAAAACGGCGCGGTGCGCGATTTCACCGTCCACCCCGAGGACGCCGGGCTGCCCGCCCATCCGTTCGAGGCGATCCTTGGCGGCACGCCTGCGGAAAACGCCCAGGCCTTCCGCGCCCTTCTCGACGGCGCGCCCGGCGCCTACCGGGATGCGGTTCTCCTCAACGCCGCCGCCGCGCTGGTGGTGGCCGACCGCGCGGGAACCCTGACCGAAGGCGTCGCGTTGGCACGGGAGTCCATCGATTCCGGGGCCGCGAAGGCCAAGCTCGACGCGCTTTGCCGCCTGACGAACGCCTGAGAGGCCGCCCATGTCCACCATCCTCGACCGCATCAAGGCCTACAAGCTGGAGGAAGTGGCCAGGGCCAAGGCCGCCACCCCCCTGTCCGCGCTGGAAGCCGCCGCCCGCGGCGCCGCCAGCCCACGCGGCTTTGCCCGGGCGCTGCGGGATGCCGCCCACACCGGCTATGGCCTGATTGCCGAGATCAAGAAGGCCAGCCCCTCCAAGGGCCTGATCCGGGCGGATTTCGACCCTCCCGCCCTGGCCCGTGCCTACGAGGCCGGCGGCGCGACCTGCCTGTCCGTCCTGACCGATGCCCCGAGCTTTCAGGGCGCCGACGAATACCTGGTCGCCGCCCACGACGCGGTCGCCCTGCCCTGCCTGCGCAAGGATTTCCTGTATGACCCCTGGCAGGTCGTCCAGTCCCGCGCGCTGAACGCCGATTGCATCCTGCTCATCATGGCCTCGCTGGAAGATGGCCAGGCCGCCGAACTGGAAGCGGCGGCGCTGGACTGGGGCATGGATGTGCTGATCGAGGTCCACGACCAGGCCGAACTGGACCGGGCGGCGCTGCTGAAATCGCCGCTGATCGGCATCAACAACCGCAATCTGCACACCTTCGAGGTGACGCTCGACACCACGCGGCGGCTGGCCCGCCGGGTGCCCGAGGATCGGATGATCGTCGCCGAAAGCGGGCTTTACACGGCCGACGATCTGGCCGACCTCGCGCAATACGGCGCGCGCTGCTTCCTGATAGGAGAAAGTCTGATGCGGCAGGCGGACGTGGCCGCCGCCACCCGGGAGATCCTTTCGAAACCATTGACGGCACAGGGCGGGCTATGACCGGACTTTCCCATTTCGATGACCGGGGCCAGGCCCATATGGTCGATGTCTCGGGCAAGCCGGTGACCGACCGCGTCGCGGTGGCCGCAGGCGCGGTGCGGATGACGGCCGAAACGCTGGCGCTGATTACCGAAGGCCGGGCGAAGAAGGGCGACGTGTTGTCGGTGGCGCGGCTTGCCGGGATCATGGCGGCCAAGAAGACCGCGGACCTCATCCCGCTGTGCCATCCCCTGCCGATCACCAGGGTCGCGCTGAAGCTGACCGCCGACCCCGCCCTGCCCGGCGTCAGGATCGAGGCCACCGTCAAGACCTCGGGCCAGACCGGGGTGGAGATGGAGGCGCTGACGGCGGTCAGCGTCGCGGCCCTGACGGTTTATGACATGGTCAAGGCGGTCGAGAAGTCGATGGTGATCGAAGGGATCCGGCTGATCCTGAAAGACGGCGGAAAATCAGGCCGTTACGAGGCGGAATGATGATTTCGGTCGAAGAGGCGCTGGCCCGCTGCTTGGCCCTGGTGGCACCTCTGCCGCCCGAGACCGTGCCCCTCGCGGAAGCCGCAGGCCGCTGGATGTGTGTCCCCGCCGTGGCAACCCGCGACCAGCCGCCCTTCGCGGCCTCGGCGATGGACGGCTATGCGGTGTCGGGCAATCCGGCGCCCGACGACACGTTCCTGGTGATCGGCGAGGCCGGTGCGGGCCATGCCTTCGACGGGACGGTCGGGCCGGGGCAGGCGGTCCGCATCTTCACCGGCGCCCCGCTGCCCCGGGGTGCAAGCCGGGTCATCATCCAGGAGGATGTGGTCCGCGAGGGCGACCGGATCATCCTGCGGAAGGGGCTGGACAGCGCCACCCACATCCGCCCCCCGGGCCAGGATTTCCGCGCAGGCGACAGCCTTTCTCCCCGCCGCTTGCGCCCGAATGACCTTGCGCTTCTGGCGGCGATGAACATCCCCGCCGTGCAGGCCCGGCGCAAGCCGGTGGTCGCGCTGATTGCGACGGGGGACGAGCTGGTGATGCCGGGGGAAACTCCCGGCCCCGACCAGATCATCGCCTCGAACGGCTTTGCCCTGAAGGCGCTGGTCGAGGCCGAGGGCGGCGAGGCGCGGCTGCTGCCCATCGCGCGGGACAACGAGGCAGAGCTTCTGACCGTGCTGTCTCTGGCCGAGGGGGCAGACCTGATCGTCACCATCGGCGGGGCGTCGGTGGGCGACCATGACCTTGTGGGCAAGGTGGCGGGGCTGGAGCACAGCTTCTGGAAGCTGGCGCTGCGCCCCGGCAAGCCGCTGATGGCGGGGCGGCTGAACGGGGTCCCGATGCTGGGCCTGCCGGGCAATCCGGTCTCGGCCATCGTCTGCGGGCATCTGTTCCTTCTGCCCATGGTGCGCGCGATGCTGGGCGACCCCTCGCCCGCGCCGCAGCCCCGCAAGGGCCGGCTGACCGTGGACCTTCCCGCCAACGGCCCCCGCGCGCATTACATGCGGGCGCGGCTTGCCCCCGACGACGGGCTGCCCGGGATCGCGCCCTTCGACCGGCAGGACTCGGCCCTCCTGTCGATCCTCGGGCAGGCCGATGCGCTTCTGATCCGGCCGGTCGATGCCCCGCCCTGTCGCGCCGGAGACACGGTGCCCTACCTGCCGCTCTAGGGCGATGTGGATAAGTCTTGACACAAACCGGGAACACGGGCAGAACATTGTGTAAACGCATGATGTGGGAGTGGACCCCGTGCTGACACGCAAGCAGTTGGAACTTCTCGACTTCATCAAGACGCGGATGGACCGTGACGGGGTGCCGCCCTCCTTCGACGAGATGAAGGATGCCCTGGACCTGCGGTCGAAGTCCGGGATCCACCGGCTGATCACGGCGCTGGAGGAACGCGGCTTCATCCGCCGCCTCGCCCATCGCGCCCGGGCGCTGGAAATCGTGAAGCTGCCCGAGGCGATGGAAAAGCCGGGCTTCTCGCCCAAAGTGATCGAGGGCGACAGGGTCGATCCGCCGCGCGGCGCGATGCCGATCTCTGCGGTTCATGCGCTGGAACTGCCGGTGATGGGCCGCATCGCCGCCGGTGTGCCGATCGAGGCGATCTCCGAAGTCTCGCATCACGTCGCGGTGCCGGGGTCGATGCTGTCGGGCAAGGGGCAGCACTATGCCCTTGAAGTAAAAGGCGATTCCATGATCGAGGCCGGGATCAACGATGGCGACATCGTGGTGATCCGCGAACAGTCCACGGCCGAGAACGGCGATATCGTCGTGGCTCTGGTCGAGGACCACGAGGCCACGCTGAAGCGCTACCGCCGCCGCGGCAACATGATCGCGCTGGAAGCCGCCAACCCCGCCTACGAGACGCGGGTGTTCCCCGACCACCTTGTCAAGGTGCAGGGCCGCCTTGTCGGGCTGATCCGCAGCTACTGACTACTGACCCGCCAGGGCGACCTGCCTGACCGACAGGTCCGGCAGGTCCACCTCCCGCGACGGGGGCGACCACAGACGGTGCGCCCCCTTCGTGGTTTCGAACCGCAGGGTCGCACCGCTCTGCCACAGCGCAAGGGGGCCGGTCTGGGCCAGGGTCTGCTGGTCGATCAGCCGGCAACCGGGCGGCACCGCCTCCGCTTTTGCCGCAAGGATCACCAGGTCGGCCGAGCGGCAGACCTCGGCCAGCTTCGCCTCGGCCCCCTTGCCCGACAGAGACACCGCCCGAAGACCCGCCAAGTCGAACCACCGTTCGCCCTTCGGCCCCTCGAACCCGGGGCGCCTGGCCGCCACCTCCTGTGCGGCAAGGTCGCCGTCGTTCTGCAACCAGTTCTCGGCGGCGAAGCCCCCGCCCCTGGCCGCCGACAGCGCCCGCCCCTCTGGCCCGACCAGCCCCAGCAGCCGACCATCGCCCGAAATCAGCAGCGCCGGACGGTCCGCCGTCGCCCAAAGCGCGAAGGCCGCCAGCACCGGCAGGGCGCCGACCAGTTGCACCCGCCCCCGCCACAGGATCAGCCAGATCGCCCCCAGGGTGAACAGCGGCAGCACCCAGGGCCGCGGCGCCGGGATGGCGGTGACCGAGCCCTCCAGCCCGGCAACCCAGTGCGCCACGAAGAGAATCCAGCGCGCGCCCTGCTCCATGACCCAAAGCGGCAGGCCCTCCAGCCCCACGGGCGCCAGCAACGCGGCCGTCGCGCCAGCGGGCATCACCACCGCCCCCATCACCGGCCCCGTCAGAACATTGGCCAGAAAGCCATAGTCGGTGAAGCGGTTGAAATGCGCCGCCGCATAGGGCGCGGTGGACAAGCCGCCGATCAGCGAGGACAGGACCAGCGTGAACACCGGCATCAGCCAGCGTGGCAGCCGCTGGCGATAGATGCTGCCGTCCAGCGCGGCGAAGCCCACGATCAGCGCGATGGTGGCGGCAAAGGACATCTGGAAGCCGGGATCCAGCAGGCTTTCGGGTTTTGCCAGCAGCAGGATCATCCCGGCCACCGCCACCGACCGCAGGGTCAGCGCGCGACGGTCCAGCAGGATCGCGCCCAGAAACACCGAGATCATGATGAAGGCCCGTTCGGTCGCCACGTTCGCCCCCGACAAGAGCAGATAGAACAGCGCCACCCCCAGGCTGACCCAGGCCGCAACCTTCTTGGTGTTCACCCGCAGCGCGACAAAGGGCACCAGCGCCAGCCCATAGCGGAACAGCGCAAAGACGAAGCCGGTCAGGAAGGCCATGTTCATCCCGGAAATGGCCAGCAGGTGGGCAAGCGAGCTGTCTCGCAGCGCCCGGACCGTGTCCTCGGTGATCGCCGAGCGGTCTCCGGTCATCGCGCCGGCGGCGAAGGCTCCGGCCTGGCCGTCCATCCGCGCCAGCATCCCCTGCGTGAGCCAGCGGCGCAGCCGGTCGACGGGCAGCGCGCCGCCCGCGGGCTCTTCCAGCAGCAGGACCGGCGTGCGGGTATAGCCCACGGCGCCCAGCTGGTCGAAATAGGCCATGCGGCGGAAATCGAAGGCTCCGGGCTCGACCGGGCCATCGGGCGCGGCAAGGTTAGCGGTCAGGATCACCACCTGACCCGGCATCGGGGTCAGCCAGCCGCCGTCCTTCTGCAACGAGACGCGGACGCGGGCGGGGGTCTTGTCGGGGGCGACCTCGCGCAGCACGACCCGGTCCAGCGTCAGGCGCAGCGCGTCGGACTGTGAACGGTCGATCTCGACGATCCTTCCCTCGACCGGGCCATAGTAGCGGAAGGTCAGCATCGGCGCGTCCAGCGCATGTGCCCGCACACCGGCCGCGATCCAGCCTGCTGCAAGCGCCGCCACGCCCAGGCCAAGGGGCCGCGCAAGGTCGGACGCCAGCGCAAGCGCCACGCCCCCCGCCAGCGCCAGCGACGCCAGGACATAGCTTTCCGTCCCCGGCTCTTCGGGCACCGAGAACCAGACGCCGATGCCGCAGCCGATCAGCACGGGGATCCAGGGAAACAGCATCCCCCGCGCCGATTGCAGCGCCTCCAGCGGCCAGAGCAGCCCTCGCGTGATCCGCTCGACCGGCGCCACCTTGTTTCCCACCCCGCGATTGCCTAAACCCGGCGCAACCCTACGCCCCGCATGGTTTCCGAAAGGTTAATGCCGTCATGTCCAGCCCGGTCGTCACCCGCTTTGCGCCTTCGCCAACCGGCTATCTGCACATCGGCGGCGGGCGGACGGCGCTGTTCAACTGGCTTTACGCGCGCGGGCGTGGCGGCAAGTTCCTGCTGCGGATCGAGGATACCGACCGCGAACGATCGACCCCGGAGGCGACGGCGGCGATCCTGCGGGGCTTGACCTGGCTTGGTCTCGACTGGGATGGCGAGGTGGTCAGCCAGTTCGCCCGCCGCGACCGCCACGCCGAGGTCGCGCATGAGATGCTTGCGCGAGGAACGGCCTACAAGTGCTTTTCGACGCAAGAAGAAATCGCGGCCTTCCGCGCGGCGGAAGAGGCCGCCGGGCGCTATCCCGTCTTCCAGTCGCCCTGGCGCGATGCGGACCCCTCCACCCACCCCGACGCGCCCTACGTGATCCGGATGAAGGCCCCGCGCACCGGCGAGACGGTGATCGACGACAAGGTCCAGGGCCGCGTGGTCATCCGGAACGAGACGCTGGACGACATGATCGTCCTGCGCTCGGACGGGACGCCCGTCTACATGCTGGCCGTGGTGGTGGACGACCACGACATGGGCGTGACCCATGTGATCCGGGGCGACGACCACCTGAACAACGCCGCGCGCCAGCAGATGGTCTATGACGCGATGGGCTGGCAGGTGCCTACTTGGGCGCATATCCCGCTGATCCACGGGCCGGACGGCAAGAAACTGTCGAAACGCCACGGCGCCACGGGGGTCGAGGAATATCAGGCCATGGGCTACCCGGCGGCGGGGATGCGCAATTACCTGACGCGGCTCGGCTGGGCGCATGGCGATGCCGAGATCTTCACCTCGGAAGAGGCGATGAAGATGTTCGACCTGTCCGGGATCGGCCGCGCCCCGGCCCGGCTCGACTTCAAGAAGCTGGAGAACACCTGCGGCCACCATATGGCCATGGCCGATGATGCCGCACTGCTGCATGAATTGCAGGGCTACCTCGCCGCCGCGGGCCGTCCTGCGCTGACCGAAACGCAGGAGGCGCTGATGAAACGTGCGCTGCCGTTCCTGAAGTCGTCTGCGAAGACATTCCCGGAACTGCTTGATAAGGCTACGTTCCTGATGGTCTCTCGCCCCATCGTCCCAGAGCCCAAGGCGGCAGAGGCGCTGGATACGGTATCCCGTGGTATACTGAAATCGTTGACGCCGCGTCTGCAAAATGCTAGCTGGACAAAGGAGGCGCTGGAGCCGATCCTGACCGGGATTGCCGCAGAAAACGGCATCGGTTTCGGCAAGCTCGCAGCGCCTCTGCGGGCCGCGCTTGCGGGTCGAACTGTTACACCATCGGTTTACGACATGATGCTGGTCATCGGTCGCGATGAAACCGTCGCAAGGCTGTCGGACGCAAGCCTCTGACTTGGCGCCCCTGCCTTGCAGCCACCCCAGCCGGGGTGCAGGATAGCCGAGGGTCTCCCCTGCCAGGGTCGGCCCGCCATCACCGGGGAGAGACATGTCGGACAAAGTCGCAAAACTTGAACTGGACGGAAAGACCTACGACCTTCCGGTCCTCAAACCCACCCTCGGCCCCGATGTGCTGGACATCCGCAAGCTTTACGGCGAGGCGGATGTGTTCACCTTCGACCCGGGTTTCACCTCGACCGCCGCCTGCGAAAGCGCCATCACCTATATCGACGGCGATGTGGGCGAACTGCTCTATCGCGGCTATCCGATCGAACAGCTGGCCGAGAAATCGACCCATCTGGAGGTCTGCTACCTTCTGCTCT
Source organism: Rhodobacter calidifons (assembly GCF_011174775.1). Classification (GTDB taxonomy): domain Bacteria; phylum Pseudomonadota; class Alphaproteobacteria; order Rhodobacterales; family Rhodobacteraceae; genus Tabrizicola; species Tabrizicola calidifons. The sequence continues at coordinate 52,617 of NZ_JAANHS010000010.1, read as the reverse complement.
ACGGCGAACTGCCGACCGCAGCGCAGCTGGCGGACTTCACCCAGCGCGTGACCAAGCACACGATGGTGCATGAACAGATGCACTACTTCTTCCGTGGTTTCCGCCGGGATGCGCATCCGATGGCGACGATGGTGGGCGTGGTGGGCGCGATGGCGGCCTTCTACCACGACAGTACCGACATCAACGACCCCTGGCAGCGCGAGGTTGCGGCGATCCGCATGATCGCCAAGCTGCCGACCATCGCGGCGATGGCCTACAAGTATTCGGTGGGCCAGCCCTTCGTCTACCCCAAGAACGCGCTCAGCTATGCGGGCAACTTCCTGCACATGTGCTTCGCCGTCCCGGCCGAAGAGTATGTGGTCTCGCCGATCCTGGAAAAGGCGATGGATCGGATCATGATGCTGCATGCCGATCACGAACAGAACGCCTCGACCTCCACCGTCCGGCTGGCCGGGTCCTCGGGCGCGAACCCCTTCGCCTGCATCGCCGCCGGGATCGCCTGTCTCTGGGGTCCCGCGCATGGCGGGGCGAACCAGGCCTGTCTCGAGATGCTGAAGGAAATCGGCACCGTCGATCGCATCCCGGAATACATCGCCAAGGCCAAGGACAAGTCCTCGGGCTTCCGCCTGATGGGCTTCGGCCACCGCGTCTACAAGAACTTCGACCCGCGCGCCAAGGTGATGAAGGAATCGGCTGACGAGGTGCTGGGGCTTCTTGGCATCGAGAACAACCCCCTCCTCCAGGTCGCCAAGGAGCTGGAGCGCATCGCGCTGGAGGACGACTATTTCGTCTCGAAGAAGCTTTACCCGAATGTCGACTTCTACTCGGGCATCATCCTCGAGGCGATGGGCTTCCCGACCTCGATGTTCACCCCGATCTTCGCGATCTCGCGCACCGTGGGCTGGATCAGCCAGTGGAAAGAGATGATCGCCGACAAGAACCAGAAGATCGGCCGCCCCCGGCAGCTGTATATCGGCCCGCAAAAGCGCGATTACGTCGATCTGCGCCACCGCTGAACGCAACACCACCAGACCGCCAGAACCTTGCAAAGGCCGCCCCCCGGGCGGCCTTTCTGCTGCGCCCAGAGGCCGCAGGGCAAGCCGGATGATTTCTGTCGGAAAACCCCTATATCTCCGCTGTGCTTTCGACTGTGGAGTATGACCATGAAAGACACCTATCCCGACCTGACCGCGCACCACGCGCCGGTGACGCTTGGCGACCGCATCGCGTTTCGCACCGTCAAGTTCATGCGCCTTTTTGCCGATGCCTTCTTTTCCAAACGCTACGGCCACCGCGCTGTGGTGCTGGAAACCGTCGCCGCCGTGCCGGGCATGGTGGGCGGGCTTCTGCAACACCTCAAGGCGCTGCGCCACATCCGCGACGATCAGGGCTGGATCAGGGAACTGCTCGACGAGGCCGAGAACGAACGGATGCACCTGATGACCTTCATCCACATCGCCCAGCCCTCGCGGCTGGAACGGGCGATCATCATGCTGGGCCAGGCGATCTTCTATAACGCCTATTTCTGGCTTTACCTCTTCGCCCCCCGCATCGCGCACCGGATCGTGGGCTATCTCGAGGAAGAGGCGGTGGTCAGCTACACCCAGTATCTGGAGCAGATCGACGAGGGCAAGGTCGAGAACGTCCCCGCCCCGCAGATCGCCATCGACTACTGGAACCTCGGGCCGAAGGCCCGCCTGCGCGACGTGGTGATCGCCGTCCGCGCCGACGAGGCCGGCCACCGCGACCGCAACCACGAGATGGCCGACCAGCTGAAGGCCGCGTAAACATACCCTCGCTTGCGCCGAAGTCCCGCGAGGACCGACGCGCAAGCGAGCGAGGCGCCGGGATCAGGCGCGCCCGTCAAGCGTGCCGACCGCGGCGTAAAGCTCGGGCCGCCGGTCGCGGAACAGGCCCCAGCTCGCCCGCAGCGCCGCGATGGCGTCAAGGTCGAACCGGTGGACGAGGACCCCTTCGGTCGCACGGTCGGCCTTTGCCACCAGCTGGCCGGTGTGATCGGCGATGAAGCTGGAGCCATAGAAGGTCACCTCGCGCCCGTCCGGCGCCACTTCCGTCCCGATCCGGTTCGAGGCGACCAGCGGCAGGATGTTCGCCGCCGCATGGCCGCGCTGGACGGCCTCCCAATGCGGCTGGCTGTCATAGCCGGGGGCCGGCGGTTCCGACCCGATGGCGGTCGGATAGAGCAGCAGTTCCGCCCCCATCAGCGCCATGGACCGCGCCGCTTCGGGGAACCACTGGTCCCAGCAGATGCCGACGCCGATCCGCCCGAAGGCCGTGTCCCAGACGCGAAAGCCGGTGTCGCCGGGCGAGAAGTAGTATTTCTCCTCATAGCCCGGCCCCTGCGGGATATGGCTTTTCCGGTAGACCCCCAGCACCCGCCCGTCGGCATCGGCCATCGCCACCGAGTTGAAGAAGGCCTGGCCTGCGCGTTCGAAGACGCTGACCGGGATCACCACGCCCAGCTCCTTCGCCAGCGCCGCAAAGCGCGCAACCAGCGGGTGGCCGTCAATGGGCCGGGCCAGCTCGAAATACTGCGGATGTTCCTCGATGCAGAAATAGGGGGCCGCGAACAGCTCCTGGATCAGCACCACCTGCGCGCCCTGCCCCGCCGCCTGCCGCACCAGTGCCTCGGCGCGGTCGGCATTGGCGGGGAGGTCCCAGGAACAGGCGAACTGCGTGGCGGCAACGGTCACATGGCGCATGTCGGATCCCTCGGTCAGCGATGTCGCGGCCCAGAATACGGGCTGGCCGCGCGGGCCAGAAGCCCTATTCGGCAGGCTGTTCGCTGGGCCAGCGCCGCCCGGCCGCCCGCAGCGCGGTGGGATGCAGCCGTTCGGAACGGTCCCGCCCGACCACCCGCTTGCGGCGCAAGAGAAACGCCTTGCCCCAGCTGCGCCAGGTGCCGACCATCGGCGCCTCCGGGTCGCAGGGAAAGCGTTCCCTCCAGCCCTGCGGCAAGGCCAGCCCCAACGCTTCGGCCCGGTCCAGCATCCAGACCAGCGGGATGTTCGCCAGCGGGCGCGCCGCCGCGAAATCGCCGATCTGGCCGCCGATGTCGCCATGCGCGCCCCGGAACCAGACCTGTTCGACATTGCCCTCCCAGTCCGGCGGACAGTCCCACAACACGGGCGCAAAGGCTGCGCGCGTCTCGTCCAGCGCCAGCGCGTGATAGCCGTGCCGGATCGAGGCGCCAAGCTGATGGTTGTGAAACCCGTGACGGTCGGCGGCGAACATCCAGAAGAAGGGCAGCCGCATTCCCAGGGCCTTCACCGTATCCCAGACGCCCACCATCTCGATCGGCACCGAAGCGTGGCAGCAGCGGCGGGCAAAGGCCTGCGCGGCAGGACTGTCCGCCCCGCGTTCGTAATGCCGCCAGGCCAGCCGCACCGCACGTTCGGTCGCGTGTTCGCGCCGCAAGAGCCCCACCCCGTCGATCACCCCCGCCAGCGACCGCACGGCAAAGGCCCCGCGCGAATAGCCGAACAGGAAGATCCGGTCCCCCTCGCGATAGCCGCTCGCCAGCCAGCCATAGGCGCGCCGGATCTGCGGGGCTATCCCCCGACCCTCGATGATCGCCAGCCCGCGCAGCCAGCCTTCCCATTGCATCCCCGGCTCGTAGTAAAGCCGCCGGTTGGCGTGCTGGCCCATCTCCTTCAGCAAAAGGAACAGAAGCCCGGCGTTGCCCTCCTTTCCGGGTTCGAGGCTGGACAGGGTGCCGTCGAGGATCACGACATGATCGACCGCCCCCCGCACCCGCCCCGGTTCGGGCGCGGGGGCCGGTTCCACCTCGGGCGCGACCGTGCGGCGGAAAAAGCTGCGAAGGCGGTCCAGTAGGCGCGTGGCGGGTCTCTCCTGAAGCTGCGGCGCGACCATCCTCGGTCGGCACAGGTTAAGGTTCCCTTGCCCGCAATGCTAAACGCCCGGCGGACCATGTCCAGCCGGGCGTTCCGATTTCACAGGGATGTCAAACAGTCAGAGCTTCAGGCTGAGGACCGTTGCCATCTGCAACTCGCCAAACCCGTTGAAGCGGGTGTTGGTGACGGTGGAATAGGACCCCATCCCCTGCCAGACCACGAAATCGCCCTCGGCCAGGTCGGACGGCAGCGGGATCTCGCCCGGCAGCCGGTCCACCGAATCGCAGGTCGGCCCGAAGACGATGCGCGGCAGCGCCTCGCCCGTGCGCTTGTGACCATCGGCGGCCAACACCTCGATCCGGTCGATCACCCCGATCATCGGCAGTTCGGTCAACGAGCCATAGACCCCGTCGTTCAGGAACACATGCGTCCCGTCGCGCAGCGCCTTGACGCGGGCAGCCAGCGCAAAGGCGTCGCCACACAGCGCGCGGCCCGGTTCGCAGACAAGGGCCGGGCGGTCGGCCCCGAAGGCCTCGGTCGCCACACGGTCGATCAGCCGGAACGTGTCCTCCAGCTGCGGCACGACGGCTTGCAGCCGGTGGTTCGGAAAGCCGCCGCCGACGTTCAGCCGCGCGATCTTCACGCCCGCCGCCGATGCGATGTTCGCGGCCTCGCGGATATAGGCCTCCCAGGCGTGCGGGTCGGTGCATTGCGTGCCCGGATGGAAGGTGATCGAGGGGATGTAGCCCTTCGCCGCTACCTCGCGCAGAAGCTCCACCGCCAGCTCCACCGTCGCCCCGAACTTGGCGCCGAAGTTGTAGGCGGCCCCCGCGACCGGCAGCTTGAAGCGGACCGAGATCTCGGTGCCCTGCACGGGCACCATCTCGACCAGCTTCGCCAGTTCGGACTTCGAATCGACGCTGTAGGACTTCACGCCGCGTTCGACCGCATGGGCGATCTCATGCCGCGCGCGGACAGGGTTGTTGTAGTGGATCGCCGCATCGGGGGCCAACCGGTTGATCAGGTCGATCTCGAAGGGCGAGGCGCAGTCAAAGCCACGCACGCCGGCGGCGGCCAGGTTCTCGATCATCGCCTCGCCGGGGTTCGACTTGACGGCATAGGTCACCATGCCCGGAAAGCCGTCGATGAAGCGGCGCGCGGCGGCCTGCGCGGCCGAGGGCGCGAAGAACAGGACCGGGTTCTCCGGCTGCTCTTTCTTCAGGTAATCAGTGGGGTTGGACCAGATCGTCTTGGAGAGTCCCATCGGCGTATTTCCCTTTGCCAACAAGACGCTTCGCCCTTCCCCGTTGCAGCTGTGGGATCGGGCACCAGCGTGGTTTCAAGTGAACCAGGCCAGGTGCGTATGAGCCGCCCTTTTCCTGCAATCGAGGATGCCGCATATGGGTTACAACTTCACCGAACAAAACTATATAACTGCGCAGTTTCGTCGTTATAATGACGAAAAGGATGGCAGATTGCATGGACGAACTGGATCGCAACATCATCGGGCTGCTCTCCGCCGACGCGCGGGTTTCGGTGGCCACATTGTCGCGCCGGCTGAAGGTCGCCCGGTCCACGATCCAGGCGCGGCTGGAGCGGCTGGAGACCTCGGGCGTCATCGCCGGCTACACGCTGAAACTGGGCGAGGCGGCGCGGGAGGGGCGGCTGCGGGCCTCGGTGCTGCTGACCATCGAGCCACGGTCGCAGGCGGCGGTTCTGGCCCGGCTGAAGTCGATTGCCGAGATCGAGCGGGTGTTCACCACCTCGGGCCGGTTCGACTTTCTGGTGCAGGTGGCCTGCCCCAACACGCAGGTGCTTGATTCGGTGCTGGACCAGATTGGTGCCATGACCGGGGTGCGGGCGTCGGAGAGCCTGATCCACCTCTCGACCAAGATCGACCGGGCGGTGTGATCGGACGGTGGGCGAATCGCCCACCCTACAGGCCAAGCGCCCGGAACACCTTCGGCAGCTCCTCGGGCAGGTCCTCGGCGATCAGCCCGGGGCCGAAGCTGAGGGCGCATTCCACATGCAGCCAGGCGGAGGTCGCAGCGGCGTCGAAGGGGCTGAACCCCCGCGCGAGAAGCCCGGTGATGAACCCCGCCAGCACGTCGCCTGACCCTGCGGTCGCCAGCCACGGTGCCGCGCGGTCGTAATGGGCGGAGTTGATGGCACAGCGCCCCGTGGGATCGGCGATCACCGTGTCCGGGCCTTTGTAGAGGACCACGCAGCCCGCGCGCTTTGCGGCCTCGCGCGTGGCATCGACCTTGGAATAGGCGGGGCCTCTGGTGGCGGGGGCCGCCAGCTTCTCGGCGATGTCGGGGAAAAGACGGGCGAATTCGCCGGCATGGGGGGTCAGGACGCAATCCCCATGCAGGGCCGAGAAGAGATCGGGAGTCTGCGAAAGAATCGTGAGGGCGTCGGCGTCGAGCACGAGACCCCGCCCCGGGCCTGACCCGGGGCCTCCCTTTCCCCCCTCACCGCCGCCCGGCGTGAGGTCCCCCCGGGTCAAACCCGGGGCAGGCTCAATCAAGCCCGGGACGGGCATCCCCAACGCCACCGCCACCACCTCCCGCCCCCGCGCATCCAGCCCCAACCCCGGCCCCACACACAGCGCATTGATCCGCGGGTCCGCCAGCGCCTCCTTCAGCGCCAGCCCATCCGCCACCCCCCGCAGCATCAGCGCATCCAGCCGCGCGGCGTTCTCGGGGATCGCTTCCGGCGGACACCCCACCGTGACCACCCCCGCCCCGATCCGCAGCGCCCCCCGCGCCGCCAGCCGCGCCGCCCCACCGCGCCCGGAGGGGCCGGAAAGGATGAGGGCGTGGCCGTGGGCGTATTTGTGGGCCTTCGTTCCCTTACTCAGACTTCGGGTGCAGGATTTCGCCTCGTGCACCGCGTGGGGCACAATGGGATTTCCAAGCCCTATGTCCTTCACAACAACCTTCCCGCAGTATTGTTGGGCCTTGGCAAGAACATGCCCAAGCTTTCTTCGATGAAAGGTCACGGTCAGTGCCGCTTCGAAGGTGTATCCGTCGGCCGCAGGCCAGTTCATCGGACCCGCATAGTCCTGGGGCACGATTGGCTCGCCGCTGTCGGCGCAAAGGCCAGAAGGGATGTCGATGGAAACCGCTCTCCCGACACGCCATTCCGACAGGAAGTGTTCATGCTGGACGCGGCGGACGGGTTCGGGAACCGTGCGGGACAAACCTGTGCCGAAGGCGGCATCTACCAGAAGATCCGCAGGCGGAATTGTACGGCCGTGAAGCTCTGTCCCATCCGGACCACGAGCGAAAGACGCGGCTTCCCGCACCTCCCCCATCCCCCGCCACCGCGCATAATTCACCCGTGCATCCGGCGGCAGGCGCTCCGGGTCGCCGTAGAGGAAGACCTCCACCTCCCAGCCCCACTCCTTCAGAAGCCGTGCCACGACGAACCCGTCGCCGCCGTTGTTCCCCGGCCCGCACAACACCACCGCCCGGTGAGAGGTGGCGCGCAGCTCCGGCCATTCCTCGAAGATCGCCTCGACAACGCCCCGCCCGGCGCGTTCCATCAGCTCCAGGCCCGTGACCTCGCCACTGGCAATCGCCGCCTGTTCGATGGCCCGCATCTGGGCTGCGGTCAGGAGTTCGGTCATTCTTCAACCACCACAGTTTTCAAACTGCCCGCACATCAGGCGCATGGCACAAATTTTAGGCACCCCTGAAGGAATCCCTCCGGCGAAGCCCCGAACAAAACCCTGTCACATTGCCCCCCGAAAGGGGAAGTGGTCAGACGGGCAAGGACGAACCGGGGGAGGCCAGCCCAATGAAGAAAGTCGAAGCGATCATCAAGCCGTTCAAGCTGGACGAGGTGAAAGAGGCGCTTCAGGAGGCGGGCATCCAGGGTCTTTCGGTGACCGAGGTCAAGGGCTTCGGCCGCCAGAAGGGCCATACCGAGCTTTACCGCGGAGCCGAATATGTCGTGGACTTCCTGCCCAAGGTGAAGATCGAGGTCGTGCTGACCGACGACATGGTCGATACCGCCGTCCAGGCGATCATCGCGGCCGCGCGCACCGACAAGATCGGCGACGGCAAGATCTTCGTCACCCCCGTGGAACAAGCCATCCGCATCCGCACCGGCGAAACCGGCGACGATGCTGTCTGAACCGGGCCTCACGGCCTGAAACCCTAACCCCAAACCGAAAGGCAGTCAGATGAGCGCCGTTGCCAAGGCTCTGAAACTGATGAAGGACGAGGAAGTCGAATACGTCGACATCCGCTTTACCGACCCGAAGGGCAAGCTCCAGCACGTCACGCTGGTGGCTGACCTGGTGGACGAGGATTTCTTCGAGGAAGGCTTCATGTTCGACGGCTCGTCGATCGCCGGCTGGAAGTCGATCGACCAGTCCGACATGAAGCTGATCCCGGATGCGGGCTCGGTCTATATCGACCCGTTCTATGCCGAAAAGACCATGGCGGTGCATTGCAACGTCGTGGAGCCCGACACCGGCGAGGCCTACAGCCGCTGCCCGCGCCAGACCGCGCTGAAGGCCGAAGCTTACCTGAAATCCTCCGGCATCGGTGACGCGGCCTATTTCGGGCCCGAGGCGGAATTCTTCCTCTTCGACGACGTGCGCTATTCGGTGACCCCCCGCAAGGTGGCCTACGAGATCGACGCCGAAGCCGCCGCCTGGAACACCGACACCGTGACCGAAGGCGGCAACTACGGCCACCGCGCGGGCCACAAGGGCGGCTATTTCCCGGTGAACCCGATCGACGAGGCGCAGGACATCCGCGGCGAGATGCTCTCGACCATGAAGCGGATGGGGATGAAGGTGGACAAGCACCACCACGAGGTCGCCACCTGCCAGCATGAACTCGGGATGATCTTCGGCGGTCTGGTCGAACAGGCCGACAACATCCAGAAGTACAAGTACGTCATCCACAACGTGGCCCATGCCTACGGCAAGACCGTGACCTTCATGCCGAAACCGATGAAGGGCGACAACGGCTCGGGGATGCATGTCAACATGTCGATCTGGAAGGGCGGCAAGCCCCTGTTCGCGGGCGACAAATATGCCGACCTTTCCCAGGAGGCGCTGTGGTTCATCGGTGGCATCCTGAAGCACGCCAAGGCCCTGAACGCGCTGACCAACCCCGCCACCAACAGCTACAAGCGGCTGATCCCGGGCTTCGAGGCCCCCGTCCTGCGCGCCTATTCGGCCCGCAACCGCTCGGGCTGCGTGCGGATCCCGTGGACCGAGTCGCCCAAGGCCAAGCGTGTCGAAGCCCGCTTCCCCGATCCGTCGGCGAACCCCTATCTGGCCTTCGCGGCGCTGCTGATGGCCGGCCTTGACGGCATCAAGAACAAGATCGATCCGGGCCCGGCGTCCGACAAGGACCTCTACGATCTGCCGCCCGAGGAACTGGCGGAAATCCCGACCGTCTGCGGCAGCTTGCGCGAGGCCCTGGAAGAGCTGGAGAAGGACATGGACTTCCTCCTGGCGGGCGACGTGTTCACCCGCGACCAGCTGGACGCTTACATGGCGCTGAAGTGGGAAGAGGTCTATGCCTACGAGCACACCCCCCACCCGGTCGAATACCAGCTGTACTACTCCTGCTGAAGCAGAGGGTGGGCGGATTGCCCCCCTTGCGCGGGACAGGAAAGGGCGCCCCCGGGCGCCCTTTTCACTGCGCGCCGCGCGCGGCGCTTGTGGGCGACCCCAGGAAATCAATGGGTTGGCTGCGGGCATTCACGTCTTGGAAACCTTGTCTCGGGCAGTTAACCTGCGGTTGAGCTGGCGGGACTGCGCGCCGGGAGTGGATATGGCACTCGATCCGTCGAGAAAGCGGCAGGGCAAGGGGCGGCCGGAGATCTGGGCTTCGGGCGGGCAGCGCCCTCCGTTCGACCTGCGCGCGCTGGGTCGGGCAGGCCTGCATCTGTCGCGCGAAGCTGTGGCAAGCCTCCATGCCCGGGCGGCGCGGGGCCTGCGGCGGGCGGCGGTGAACGTGAAGAACGGAGCGGGACGGATTCCGGCCGGAAGGCTGGGGCGCGCGGAACGCTTTGTCCCCTCGCATCTGCGCGTTGCGGCCTGGATCGGAAACCTTGCTGCAACGCTGTCCCATGCCAGCGCCTCGGCGGACCCCGACATCCCGCGCGGCAACGCGCTGGTGGCCGAGCTTGCGCCACCGCTCCGGGACAAGGCCGTCCTGCCCCCGGAACCCGGGCCAATGCCCGCCCACCCGCCACAGGGCGAGGTCGCCCCGGTGATCCTGAGCGAACCGAAGACCGACGACGACCCGCTTGCGGCGATCCGCGGCGATCTTTCCGGCAGGCCCGGCGCCCCACGCCATGCGACGGGCGCAGCGCCGGAGAGCCCGCTTGCCCCGCCCGGCGCCGTGGCCGAGGCTGTGATCCAGGTGGGCGGTTATCTGGTCGGCTGGGGCACGGTGATCCTGACCCTGCCCTTCGCGCTGATCGGGGCCCTGTGGCTGTGGATCGGCGGCCGAGACCTCAAGACAATCGGGCGCGAGGACTGACCACCCCGGTCCGGGATCAGGCCACAGCTGCCCGCACGAAGGCCAGCACCTCGGTCCTGACGGGATCCGTCTCGAAGGCCTCGCCGCCATGGCCCGCGCCGGGGACAAGCTTGTAATCGACCCTGGCGGTCGGATCGGCCGCCAGCCAGGCCTCGCGCAGGCGTTTGGCCTGGAGATCGGCGATCAGCGGATCGGCATCGCCGTGACGGATCAGGATCGGCGGCAGCGGCTCTTTCAGCTGCGACAGACGCCCGATGGGTCCCATCGCCCGGGCCTCGGCGCGTCTGTCCCCCACGGCATAGCCCAGAAGCTGGCTTTCCGCGCTGTCCGCCGGGTCGGTCCACCCCATCTGCGGCGTGCGACCCAGGGTCTTCATGTCCTGGTCCATGGTCGAGAAATCCATCGGTCCGAACAGGCTGACGACGCCGCGCGGACGCAGACCGACCTCGACCAGGCTCAGCGCGGTGCCCACCGCCAGGAACGCCCCCGCCGACTGCCCCAGCAGCACGATCCGCGACGGGTCAAGCCCCAGTTCCGCGCCTTCGCGTTGCAGATGGACGATGGCCGCCAGGACATCCTCGCCCTGCGCCGGCCATTTCGCGGTGCCGGACAGCCGGTAGTTCACCCGGACCACGGCGATGCCCGCGTCCAGTATCTCGGGCCAGATGGCAAGGTCGGACTTGTCCCCGACCCTGAACGCCCCGCCATGTACCATAACCAGGATGGGCGCAGGCGAGGTGCCGCGCGGCAAGGTCAGGTCCATGACCTGACGCGGATCATTGCCATAGGCGATGTCCTTCGCCCCCGGTGCCCGCCAGCGCCAGAGCGCCAGGCCACCTGCGGCAGCGGCAGCACCACCGATCATAAGGGTGCGGCGGATCAGTCCGGGCATCTCAATCTCCGTGTCATCGCTTTGATTTCGCCGGCAATGCGGGCCTCGAACCGCTGAACCCGCTTGGCCGGCACAGTTTCGGCCTGATAGAGCGCAAGCCAGCGGACCCGGGCCCTTGGCGCGCAGGGGCGGATGATCCCCCGGCAGAGGGCGCGGCGCAGCGGCTGGCGCAGGACCAGCCAGTCGATCCAGCGCGGCGCGCCCATCGTGGTCACCGCCAGCACCTGTTGCAGGTTGGAAAGTCGCGGCCGCATCGCGCCAAGGTCGGGGGCAGGGTCAAAGGCCACAGCAGGGGTCCAGACCCGGTCGAACCAGCCCTTCAGGATGGCCGGAAAGCCCGACCACCAGGTCGGAAACACCAGGATCAGCACCTGGGCCTCGGCCAGTTCGCGCTTTTCATCGGTCAGCGTGACCGGAGGCGTCGCATAATAGCCCGCCCGTTCCTCGGCCGTCAGGACCGGATCGAAGCCGTCGTACAGGTCGCGCCGGGTGACCTGCCAGCCCTGCGCGCGGGCCAGCGTCTCGACCGTCGCGGCCAGGTGCGCGTTCAGGCTGCCGGGCAGCGGATGGGCATGGATCAGAAGGCAGCGCGTCAATGCATCGCCTCGCGCAGGGCAGCGTAGTCCTCGGCGCTGAGCCGGTTGGCGTCGACGACGATGGTGTGGATGGCGAAGAGGACAGCCCGGGTGCTGGGCAGGCGCAGCAGTGTCTGGCGCTCGCAACGGATGTAGGACCGCCCCGTGGGCTGGCGCCGCCAGTCGCCTTCCACCCTGGGATGGTGCAGCATGAAGTCGTCGTAGGTGAAGAAGTTCATCCGCCACAGCGGCTGTTCCGGCCGGATCGCGGTCAGCAGGCGATGAACGCGCGCGGCCAGGGTGTCGTCGTAGATTTCGACCGGCCGATGGATGCCGGTCATCGGGCGGCCCAGTTTCTGCGCCAGCGTCCAGGAGGCCGGAAAGCACAGGATCGCGCCGGTCAGGTCGTATTCCGCGCCGTTCGCCTGCATGAGGCAGAGGTCCTGCTGGACCAGGCGCCCCAGGGTGACCAGCGGTTGTGACGGGTCGAGCGCGACGGTCACACCGTCGGGGCGTGTGACGTGGCCGGCCGTCCGGGTGAAACCCGGTTCGGCCGCCAGCCAATCGAGAATCGTTTCATACAGCTCTTCCGCCGCCGGACGCGCCTGGGGCAGAAGCGCGTGGACGACCTCGGGCTGTGCGGCGATCAGCCGGTCGCGCAGCGCCATCTGGCCGGCATAGGCCTCGTCCACCCGCAGCCAGTCGCGGCCCTGCACGGGCTGGATGCCGGGCAGTCTCCGGGTTGCCGGATGGGCCCAGGGGTGAAGCGGAAGCCGGTCCTGAAGGATCGGCGCATCTTGCATCGGGTTGACCATGGCGGTCTTTGACCACGGGTGCGAGGCCGCCGCAACCGACACGTTTGCGACCCGCCGCGTCGCGGATGGCGATGCGGCGGTTTCGCGCCCGGGCACTCTGGCACAAAGGGAGGGCCAGATGGATTATCACCGCGACCGCCGCAAGATCGACCCGTCGCGGGGGGCGACGCTTGGCGATGGCTCGCCCAACGACAACGACCGGGTGGAGATCGGGCCGACGCAACTGGCGTTCCGGGAATGGGAGGCGGCAGGCTTGCAGCTGCCCGACCTGGCGCGGATGCGCGAGGACCGCTGGAAGCGCCTGGTCGCGGGGCTGGTGGCGCGGGACTACGGCGGCCTGCTGATGTTCGACCCCCTGAACATCCGCTATGCGACCGACACCACCAACATGCAGCTGTGGAACACGCACAACCCGTTCCGGGCCTGCCTTCTGTGCGCCGACGGGCATATGGTGATGTGGGAATACAGGAACGCGCCGTTCCTGGTGACCTTCAACCCGCTGGTGAAGGAGCTGCGCTCGGGGGCGACGTTCTTCTACAACTCGACAGGGGATCGGGGCGCCGAGGCCGCCCGGGGCTTTGCCGCACAGGTGGACGAGGTGATGCGCGCCCATGCCGGGACGAACCGGCGGCTGGCGGTGGACAAGATCATGGTCCACGGGCTGCGGGCCCTGGAGGCGATCGGGTTCATGGTCGAGGAAGGCGAGGAGGTGACCGAACGGGTGCGGGCCGTGAAGACCCCGGACGAGATCCTGGCGATACGCTGTGCGCATCACGCCTGCGAGGCGGGGATTGCCGAGATGGAGGCCTTCACGCGGGCAAATGTGCCATCCGGCAGGGTCTCCGAGGATGCGATCTGGGCGGAATTGCATGCCGCGAACATCCGGCGCGGCGGGGAATGGATCGAGACGCGGCTCCTGGCTTCCGGTCCCCGGACCAACCCATGGTTTCAGGAATGCGGACCGCGGCTGGTGCAGAACAACGAGATCGTGGCCTTCGACACCGACCTGATCGGCGCCTATGGCTTCTGCATCGACATCAGCCGCACCTGGTGGGTGGGCGATGCGCGGCCGTCGAACGCGATGGTCAGCGCGTTCCATCATGCGCTCGACCACATCGCCGACCACAAGGCGCGGCTGAAGCCGGGCGTCACCATCGAGGAACTGGTGATGGAAGGGCATCAGCTGGCCCCGGAATACTGGGCGCAGAAATACAGCTGCAAGATGCACGGCGTCGGGCTTTGCGACGAATGGCCCTATGTCCATTATCCCGACGGCTGGATCCCCGGCGCCTTCGACGCGGCGCTGGAGCCGGGGATGGTGCTGTGCGTCGAGGCGCTGGTCTCGCCCGAGGGCGGGGATTTCTCGATCAAGCTGGAGGATCAGGTGCTGATCACCGAAACGGGCTGCGAGACGCTGACCCGCTATCCCTTCGACACGCGGCTGATGGGGTAGGCAAACCCTCCTCGGTCGCCGTCGGCGTCTCGTCGGGGCTGGACGCAAGCGAGGAGGGACGAAGTCGCCGACGAGCGGACAAGAGGTGCAGCGAACGCTTCTTCGGCGTGCCTTCGGCCTTTCCTTGGCAAGACCGGCTCAGATCTCGACCAGCGCCAGCAGCCCCAGATGATCCGACCCCAGCGCAGGGCGCGGGCCGACGCGGCCGCCACGCGTGGCAAAGACATGGTCGATCGGCAGGCGGAAGAAATCGCTCCATCCGACATAGGTGCCGAAGGTCGGGCCGGCGGCGCGGACATCCAGGACCTCGGCCATTCGGCTGACCGAATGGCCCCAGCGCACCATGTTGAAGTCCCCCGCCATGATCGCCGGCCCCTTCAGCCGGTCGAGGATCGGCAGCAGCCGATCGACATGATCGCCCTGCCCGTAGGGCCAGGGCCAGTGCAGATGGACCGAGACCAGCCAGATCCGGTCCTGCCCTTCCACCCCGGCGACCACCTGCATCGCGGCCAGTCCCGGCGCGCAGAAGGCGGTGCCCGGAACCGGGACCAGCCGGGTCAGGATGGCGGTGCCGCCGACCCGGCCGCCCGGGCAGACATGCTGGTGCGGATAGGCATCCTTCAGCCGGGCCGGCAGCGCCAGGTTCGGCTCGGACACTTCCTGGAGGGTCACGATCTGCGGATTGGTGGCACGGATGTCGCTCTCGACCGCGGCAAGATCGGCGTTCCGGTAAAGGAGGTTCTTCTGATACACCGAATAGCGCCCGGGCAGGCCGGGCCAGCTGTAGGCCAGAAGCACCTGTGCCCCGGTCAGAAGGGCCAGCAGAGTCGCGACGAAGGCCGCCATGCGCAGTCCCGCGAAACTGGCAAAGACCGCCAGAACCAGGATCGCGGTCGCCGCCAGCGCACGCCCGACCGACAGGGAATCGCCCAGCGGATGCAGCCAGCCCAGATAACCGCCGGCCAGCGCCAGGATCGCCAGCCCGAGCGCCAGCCCGATCACCGTCTGCCAGATCCTGTTTCCCTCACTCATTCCCACCTCGTCGTGCCTGCCGGGACGTCCCATCCCCTTCAACAAGCTGCATCACCAGGGCCCGAAGCGGCGGGGCCATCTCCTCTCCGGTGGTCAGCCCGGACTTTCTAGCCCGATCACTGCGGCATAATTGAGTTGCGCCTTTGGCAACAGTTCGGATTCTTGAAGCCCGATCCGCGCAGAAATCCGGCCCGGTCGGACAGGCGCTGGCGGGCCAGGACAGCCACGCCGCAGCCCCGGACCTGTTGCGCCGCGCCTGCCGGCATCCGCAAGTCGAGCCGCTGCTGGCCTTCGCCGGGCGGGCGGCGCCCGGGGCGGCGACGGTCGGCGCGGGCGGCGGGCAACGGGATCGACCTTGCCTTGTGCCCTCGTGGCCAGCCGCGTCGTGCAGCTGACCATCCCGCCCGCGCTGATCGCCGCCTTCCCCTGACGCCTTGCGCCCTGCCGCGACGCGGCGTAAGGGGGCGGCAGCTTCCCTGCCCGAAGGTCTGCCGATGATCCCGCGCTATTCCCGCCCCGATATGGTGGCGATCTGGTCCCCGGAAACCCGCTTTCGCATCTGGTTCGAGATCGAGGCCCATGCCTGCGACGCACAGGCCGCGCTGGGGGTGATCCCGAAGGAAAACGCCGAAGCCGTCTGGCGCGCAAAGGACGTGCCCTTCGACGTGGCGCGGATCGACGAGATCGAAGCGGTCACCAGGCACGACGTCATCGCCTTCCTGACCCATCTGGCCGAGATCATCGGCCATGACGAGGCGCGCTTTGTCCATCAGGGGATGACATCTTCGGACGTGCTCGACACCACGCTGAACATCCAGCTGGTGCGCGCGGCCGACCTGCTGCTGAAGGGGATCGACCGGGTTCTGGCCGCACTGAAGGCGCGCGCCTTCGAACACAAGGATACCGTCCGCATCGGTCGCAGCCACGGCATCCATGCCGAGCCGACCACGATGGGCCTGACCTTCGCCCGCTTCTATGCCGAAATGAAGCGCAACCGCGAACGGCTTGAAAACGCACGGAAAGAGGTTGCGACCGGCGCGATCTCCGGCGCCGTGGGGACCTTCGCCAACATCGACCCGCGCGTCGAGGAACATGTCTGCAAGATGCTGGGCCTGACGCCCGAGCCGATCTCGACCCAGGTGATCCCCCGCGACCGGCACGCGATGTATTTCGCCACCCTGGGCGTGATCGCCTCGTCGATCGAGAACATTGCCATCGAGATCCGCCACATGCAGCGGACCGAGGTGCTGGAAGCGGAGGAATTCTTCTCTCCCGGCCAGAAGGGCTCGTCCGCGATGCCGCACAAGCGCAATCCGGTCCTGACCGAGAACCTGACCGGCCTTGCCCGCCTGGTCCGCATGGCCGTGGTCCCGGCGCTGGAGAATGTGGCGCTTTGGCATGAACGCGACATCTCGCATTCATCCGTGGAGCGGATGATCGGGCCGGATGCGACGATCACGCTGGATTTCGCGCTGCACCGCCTGGCGGGCGTCGTGGAAAAGCTGGTGGTCTATCCCGAGAACATGCTGAAGAACCTGAACAAGTTCAAAGGCCTGGTGATGAGCCAGCGCGTGCTTCTGGCGCTGACCCAGGCCGGCGTTTCCCGCGAGGACGCCTATCGGCTGGTGCAGCGGAACGCGATGAAGGTCTGGGAACGGGGTGCCGACTTCAAGACCGAGCTTCTGGCCGACCCCGAGGTCACGGCAGCCCTGTCCCCCGCCGAGATCGAGGAGAAGTTCGACCTCGGCTATCACACGAAACATGTGGACACGATCTTCGCCCGCGTCTTCGGCGAATGACGAAACCGTGATCGGCCCATCCGGGCCGACCCCTCATTTCCGGTCTTGCCCGAGACACAATCGTGCTACCTTTCGGAAAATTACCGAAAGGTTCCACGATGCGCATGATCCTTGCCGCAGCCCTTGCCCTAACACCGCAGCTTGCGCTTGCGGCCGGGAGTGACGACAGCCAGCCGCCCAAGCCCACCGCCACCACGACCGAATGTGCCAAGGGCGAAATCTGGGACGAAAAGACCAAGGCCTGCGTGAAGGCCGAGGAAAGCAGCCTGAACGACGACCAGCGCTTTGGCGCGGTGCGCGAACTGGCCTATGCCGGCCGGCCCGACGAGGCCCTGGCCGTGCTGGCCACGATGACCGAGGGCGAGACCAGCCGGGTGCTGACCTACCGCGGTTTCCTGCTGCGCCAGACCGGCCGGGTCGAGGAAGGCATCGCCGCCTATGAACGCGCCATCGCGCTGGATCCCGCGAACATCCTGGCGCGCAGCTACTATGGCCAGCTGCTTGTCCAGATGGACGAAGCGGCGCTGGCCCTTGCGCAGCTTGACGCGATCCGGGCGCATGGCGGCAGCGGCTCCTGGGCCGAGACCGCGCTTGCAGCCGCGATCGAAACCGGAGTGACCTACACCTACTGACCCGGCAACCAACGGAGGACCAGATGAAACCAGCCGGACTTCTTGCCATTCTCGCCTTCTCGCTTGTGCCCAGCCTCGCTGCGGCGGGGTGCAGGGGTGAGCCGATGAACCAGACCGCCGCCAGCTGCATGCCCGGCATGGTCTGGGACAGCGCCAAGGGCACCTGCGTGGAAAAGCCGACCAGCTGATCGCCGGCCGAAAGCTTCCGTTAACCCGGCGCTGCGAGGCTTGCCTCATCGGGAATCGATGAGGATGGAATGCCCCAGGATATGGTGCCCCTTGCCCGGATCACTCCGGAACGGCGGGTCGTTGCCGTAAACCCCGTGCCGCGCCGGGTTCTGACGCCGCGGCAGAAGGCCGCGGTGATTGTGCGGTATCTTCTGACCGAGGGCACGTCCCTGCCGCTTGCCGCGCTGCCCGAACACATGCAGGCCGCGCTGGCCGAGCAGATGGGGCAGATGCGGCTGATCGACCGCGCCACGCTGGATGAAGTGGTGGCGGAATTCCTGTCCGAACTGGAATCGGTCGGCCTCGCCTTCCCCGGCGGGATCGAAGGGGCGCTGTCGATGATGGACGGCCACATCTCGCAATCCGCGGCCCAGCGCCTGCGGCGGATGTCCTCAGCGTCGTCCAAGATCGACCCGTGGGAGCGGATAACGGCGCTGCCCGCGGACCGGCTGCTGCCGATACTGGTGAACGAGGCGGTGGAAGTCGGGGCCGTCATGCTGTCGAAGCTGCCGGTGGCCAAGTCGGCCGAGCTTCTGGGCAAGCTGCCGGGCGAACGCGCGCGGCGCGTGGCCTATGCCGTGTCGCTGACCGGCAATGTCGATCCCGAAACCGTGCGGCGGATCGGCGCGGCACTTCTGGCCGAACTGGACAACCAGCCGCCCAAGGCCTTTGACCAGGGGCCGGTGGAACGGGTGGGTGCGATCCTGAACGTCTCGCCCTCCCTGACGCGCGACGACGTACTGGAGGGGCTGGAAGCCGAGGATGCCGCCTTTGCCGCCGAGGTCAGGAAGGCGATCTTCACCTTCGCCCATATCCCCACACGACTGAACCCGCGCGACACGCCCAAGATCACCCGCCTGGTCGAACAGCCGCAACTGGTGACGGCGCTGGCGGCCGCGATGGGCAAGCCGGGGCTGGAGAAGGCGGCAGAGTTCATCCTGGCCAACATCTCGCAACGCCTGGCCCAGGGCCTGCGCGAGGAAATGGGCGCCCGCGGCAAGGTCAAGGAAAAGGACGGCGAAGAGGCGATGACCGCGATCATCGCGGCGATCCGCACGCTGGAGGCGAGCGGAGAGATCACCCTGATCCAGCCGGAGGAGGACTGAGGCAGAGCCGCCCGCGACGGCCCGCCTGCCCGGTCAAAAGCGGTAGTCAACCCGAAGCGCGATTTCCTTCAACTTGATGTCGAGCCCGGTCCCGTCGAAATCGTTCTTGTCCTCGACAAGATATTCCAGACCGACCGCAATCCGCTGCGTCACGGCGACCTTCGCCCCGAGACCGTAGTTGGTCATCGTGTCGGAGGCCACAAGCGGTCCGGTCACCTTGGCGCTCGACAGGCCGACGAAGGCATAGGGCATAAAGCGCCCGGCGCCGTAGCCGCCGATCAGCTTCAGCCGGGTCGAGGTCGACTCGGTTGACGCGAAGTCGTCATAGTCGATCTTCGCGTAGGCCAGTTCGCCCCCCAGGACGAGATTGCCGAAGTCGCGCAGATAGCCGGCCTGAAGACCGAAGCCGTTCGTATCGCTGGTGCCGCCGACGCTGTTGCGGAAATCGCCGGACATCGCCGACAGACCGACGTAGAACCCGGTCCAGTCATACCCCGCAGCTGCCGCAGGTGCCGCGACCACCGGATCGGCCGGCACCGCCACGGGTCCGCCCGCCTGTGCCGCACCGGCAGACAGTACAAACAGCGCAGCCAAAGCTGATTTCATGACATTTCCTCCAATCAAGACGCTCAATGCCGCCACTATGCGCCAGACGCGCAGGAATGTCATGCAAGCAATTCATTGCACGGTTGCACGGTCGGACGCTGCCGACCTCCATCGCAGCGGGCCGCCGGCCCGCCTTGCCGCGCCTGCCCAGACCCTCTAGAACCGCCGCATGTCCGCCTCTCTCCCCCTGTCCCGGGTCACGCGCGGCGTGGGGCTGATGATCCTTGCGATCTTCCTCTTCACCGCCATGGATGCCACCGCCAAGGGCCTGATCGACCGCTATCCGGCCCCTCAGGTGATCTGGGTCCGCTTCGCCGGGCAGCTGCTGCTGGTTCTTCTGCTCCTGCGCCACCACCTCGGCGCGGTGCTGCGGACGCGCTTTCCGGTGCTGCATTTCTGGCGGTCGGCCTCGCAGTTCGGGGCGACGACCTTCTTCTTCCTGTCGCTTGGCCATATCGGCCTGGCCGAGGCAACGGCCGTCGCCGACACCAATCCGGTCCTCATCACCCTGGGCGCCGCGCTGTTCCTGGGCGAAAGGCTGGGCCCGCGCCGCATCGCCGGGGTCGTCGTGGCACTTGCCGGCGCGCTGATCGTGATCCGCCCCGGGGCCGGCGTCTTCACCTGGGCGGCGCTCCTGCCGCTGCTCTGCGCGGTCTCCTACGCGGCATCGGCGCTTCTGACCCGCAAGATCGGCGCGCAGGAAAGCGTCTGGGCCTCGATGGTCTATGCCGCGCTGTTCGGCACCCTCGTCGCAGGCGCCGCCCTGCCCTTCGTCTGGACCCCGGTCGCGACAGCGGACCTCTGGAAATTCGGCCTGATCGCCTGCCTCGGCACCGGGGCGCAGCTCTGCATCATCCGCAGCTTCTCGATCACCGAGGCGGGGATCGTCGCGCCCTTCGCCTATCTCGGGATCGTCTTCGCGGCCTTCTGGGGCGTGGTGCTTTACGACCAATGGCCGGACCGCTGGACCTGCATCGGTGCGCTTGTGATCGTGGGTGCGGGACTTTATGTCTGGCACCGCGAAAACCGGGCGCTGCGCGCGCCAGAGCCGTGAAAGCCCCGATGCACTCTGACGGAGACGCACCTCCCTTCCGCCCCGACCATTTCGCGATCAACCTCGTGGCGCGCGGGCTGATCGGGCTGGGGCTTGCCCTGCCCTATGCCTGGCGGGTTCCGCTTGTCGGCTGGCTGATGCGCCGGGTGATCGGGCCGCTTGCCGGCTACGACCAGCGGGCGCGCGAGAACCTGGCCATGGTCTGGCCCGACCGGCCTCTGGCCGAGCGCAAGGCCATTGCCGCTGCCGCGCTGGACAATGCGGGACGCACCCTGATCGAGAACTACTCGACCCGCGACTTCCTGGCCCGCGCCCGGACGATCGAGCCCGAAGGCCCGGGCTACCGCGCGCTGATCGAGGCGCGCGAGGCCGGTCGGCCGGTGATCCTCGTCTCGGGCCATTTCGGCAATTACGAGGCCGCGCGGGCGGCGCTTGTGGCGCGCGGCTTCGACATCGGCGGGCTCTACCGGAACCTGTCGAACCGCTATTTCAACGCGCATTACGTCCGCACGATGCAGGCCTTCGGCGGGCCGGTCTTTCCGCAGGGGCGGGTCGGCACGGCGGGGTTCGTGCGGCATCTGAAGGCCGGGGGGCAGCTGGTGCTGCTGTTCGATCAGGACGTGCCGGGGGCGCCCGCCCTGCCCTTCCTCGGCCATCCGGCCCGCACCGCGCTCTCCGCCGCCGAGCTCGCGCTGCGGCTGAAGGCCCAGCTGATCCCCTTCTTCGCCACGCGCGCGGCCGATGGTCTGGGCTTCCGGGTGGAGCTTGACGCGCCGATCCCGCATTCGGACCCCGAAACGATGATGCGGGCTGTGACCTCGGCGCTGGAGGCCAGGGTTCAGGCACATCCCGGGCAATGGTTCTGGATTCACCGGCGCTGGAAGGGTGTCAACCCGGCGTAGGGCGGGCGCCGGCGCGCCCCGTCCGCAGTCGCTCAGTCCACCCGGGCCGCGGCCAGGATCGCCGCCGGGCCCTGTTCCTGCACGATCACCGCGCCCGGTTCGTCGCCCGGGAACGGGGCTGTCACTTCCAGCGGCTCACGGCCCGACCAGTCGCCAAGCCGCTCCCAGGAGGTGACGATGTTGGTGTAGGTGATGGTCTTGCCGGCATTTTCGCCCCGCTCGATCCGCACGGTCTGTTCGGGGGTATAGCGCACCAGCTGCACCCGGACCGGTTCGGCAAGCGGCGGGTCGGCCTCGGCCCGGATGACCAGCCTGTCCCCCTCGCGCCGGACGGTCAGGCGCACCGACGATCCCGCCTCGAGATGCGCGCGCAGACGCTTGGCGGTCTTTTCCGGCGCGAATCCCTCGATCCGGTCCGACCCGCCGATGATGAGTTGTGGCGTATAGATCGTCCGCGACCCCACCGCCTTGGCATAGGCGCGCTGGCGGTCGGTGAACTGGGGCTTGGCGAAATGGTCCACCCAGCCGATGTAGTCCCAGTAGTCCACATGCAGGGCCAGAGGCAGGATCTGCGGGTTCGAAGCCAGCATTGCCACGAATTCGTCAGCCGGCGGGCAGGAGGAACAGCCCTGCGAGGTGTAAAGTTCCACCACCACCACCGGCTCTGCCTGCAAGGGCGCTACGCCCGCAAGCCAGATCCCGCAGGCGGCGCTGACGAAATGTCGCATGTCGCGTATCCTGAACATTGTCCCCACCGCGTTATAGGAAGACCCGCCGACACGAGCCAATCAAGGTTTTGCGAGAGACCTGTCACATGCTGTAGGAAAGCCGAAATGCGGGGCTGGATATTCGGCATACAATGGTATACAAAACTGCGACAGCCGCCTTTCATGGGAGCCAGAGATGACCGTCACCGTAGGACATGACCTTTCGAAGACCCGCAAGACCCTGACCGCAGGGGGACAGACGGTCCACTATTATTCCATTCCCGCGGCCGAAGCCGCAGGCCTTGGGGAATTCTCGCGGCTCCCCGCCTCGCTCAAGGTCGTGCTCGAGAACATGTTGCGCTTCGAGGATGGCAAGACCGTGACGGTCGATGACATCCGCGCCTTTTCCACCTGGGGCGCGAACGGCGGCCAGAACCCGATCGAGATCGCCTATCGCCCCGCCCGCGTCTTGATGCAGGACTTCACCGGCGTTCCGGCCGTGGTGGACCTTGCCGCGATGCGCGACGGGATCAAGGGCCTCAAGGGCTCGGCCGCGAAGATCAACCCGCTGGTGCCGGTCGATCTTGTCATCGACCACTCGGTGATGATCGACGAATTCGGCCACCCCCGCGCCTTCCAGATGAACGTGGACCGCGAATACGAGCGGAACATGGAGCGGTACGTCTTCCTGAAATGGGGGCAGAAGGCCTTCAACAACTTCCGCGTCGTGCCGCCCGGCACCGGCATCTGCCACCAGGTGAACCTGGAATACCTGGCGCAGACCGTCTGGACCGACACCGACCAGAACGGCAACCTCGTGGCCTACCCCGACACGCTTGTCGGCACCGACAGCCACACCACCATGGTCAACGGCCTGGCCGTCCTGGGCTGGGGCGTCGGCGGGATCGAGGCCGAGGCGGCGATGCTGGGCCAGCCCGTGTCGATGCTGATCCCCGAGGTCGTGGGTTTCAAGCTGACCGGCCAGATGCGCGAAGGCACCACCGCGACCGACCTTGTGCTCAAGGTCGTGCAGATGCTGCGCAAGCATGGCGTGGTGAACAAGTTCGTCGAATTCTACGGCGAGGGGCTGGACCATCTGCCGCTGGCCGACCGCGCCACCATCGCCAACATGGCGCCCGAATATGGTGCCACCTGCGGCTTCTTCCCCGTGGACGAGGAAACGCTGCGCTATCTGCACATGACCGGCCGGGACGAGGGGCGCATCGCGCTGGTCGAGGCTTACGCCAAGGCGCAGGGCATGTGGCGCGGGCCGGATTACGACCCGATCTATACCTCGACCCTGCACCTCGACATGGGCGAGATCGTCCCCGCCATCTCCGGCCCCAAACGCCCGCAGGACTGGCTGCCGCTGACCGAGGCCAAGGCCAGCTTCGCCAGGGAGATGCAGGCCAGCTTCAAGCGCCCGATGGGCGTCGAGGTTGCGGTGGAGGGGCAGGATTACAAGCTGTCGTCGGGCAAGGTCGTGATCGCCTCGATCACCTCCTGCACCAACACCTCGAACCCCTATGTGATGATCGGCGCGGGGCTCGTGGCGCGGAAGGCCCGTGCTCTGGGTCTGAACCGCAAGCCCTGGGTCAAGACCTCGCTTGCCCCCGGGTCGCAGGTCGTTTCCGAATATCTGAACGCGGCCGGGTTGCAGGAGGACCTCGACGCCGTGGGCTTCAACCTGGTGGGATATGGCTGCACCACCTGCATCGGCAACTCCGGCCCGTTGCAGCCTGAGATTTCCAAGGCGATCAACGAAGGCGACCTCGTGGCTGCCGCCGTCCTCTCGGGCAACCGCAACTTCGAAGGCCGGATTTCCCCGGACGTCCGCGCGAACTACCTCGCCAGCCCGCCGCTGGTTGTCGCCTATGCGCTGGCGGGCGACATGAACATCGACCTGACCACGGAACCGCTGGGCACATCCAGGGACGGCAAGCCCGTGTATCTCAGGGACATCTGGCCGACGAACAAGGAAATCGCCGACATCGTCCACGCGGTCGTGACGCGCGAGGCGTTCCAGAAGAAATACGCAGATGTCTTCAAGGGCGATGCCAAATGGCAGGCCGTGCAGGTCACGGACAGCGAAACCTACGACTGGCCGCCGACTTCGACCTACATCCAGAACCCGCCCTATTTCCGGGGCATGTCGCCCAGGCCCGGCGTCATCCGGAACATCACCGGCGCGCGGATCCTTGCGCTTCTGGGAGACATGATCACCACCGACCACATCAGCCCGGCAGGGTCTTTCAAGGCCTCGACTCCCGCCGGCAAGTATCTGACGGAACGGGGTGTTCCGGTTTCCGAGTTCAACAGCTACGGCGCCCGGCGCGGCAATCATGAGGTGATGATGCGCGGCACCTTCGCCAACATCCGCATCCGGAACGAGATGCTGGACGGCGTCGAAGGCGGCTATACCAAGGGACCGGACGGGCAGCAGACCTCGATCTATGACGCCTCGATGGCCTATCAGGCGCTGGGCGTGCCGCTGGTGATCTTCGGCGGCATCGAATACGGCGCCGGGTCGTCGCGCGACTGGGCGGCGAAGGGCACGGCGCTTCTGGGCGTCAAGGCCGTGATCGCCGAATCGTTCGAGCGCATCCACCGGTCGAACCTCGTCGGCATGGGGGTGATCCCGTTCGAGTTCACCAACGGCGACACCCGCAAGACGCTGGGCCTGACGGGGGATGAGGTGGTCAGCATCGGCGGGCTTGAGGGCGACCTGAAGCCGCTGTCGCTGGTCCCCTGCACCATCCGCTATGCCGACGGGACCGAGAAGGTGATCCAGCTGAAATGCCGGATCGATACCGCCATCGAGATCGAATACGTGCAGAACGGCGGCGTGCTGCACTATGTGCTGCGGAACCTCGCCGCGGCTTGAGTTCGGAAACGGATTGTTTCCAGGGAAGGCCCGGGCAACGCCCGGGCCTTCACTTTTTGTTCTCATCTGACCGGGCAGAGTGGCAAGGCGCAACTGCCAGAAGGCTTTACCCCATGCCCCAGAGATTTCCGCCGCTTCGCTCTCAAGACAGCCTGTCTGCCAGGGTCCGGGCCCTGCCCGCCTCCTCCGCTGTCGATCTCTCGCTCCTGGCCGCGCTCGTCTTCGTGGTGGCCCTCGCACTCATCTGACGCGCCTGCCCTCGGGATGGGCCGTTCCCGCACCTCTCGCGGGGCTGGCCACCGCCCGTTCAGGTTGACGCCTGCTGAGCGCCCACGACCAAGTCGTTGATTTCATTGTATCTGAAAAGGTGTCCACGCGTGGGCAGTCAGCCGCCTGCGGCCAGGGCCTTCTCCAGCTCCGGCTTGAACCGGGATTCGTAGTCCGTCCCGACCAGCGGCCCCTGAAAGCGGAACAGGACCGTTCCGTCACCGCCGATGATGAAGGTTTCCGGCGGGGCGGTGACACCCCAGTCGATTGCGCCGCGCATCGACGGGTCGGTGGCAACGCCGAGGAAGGGGTTCCCCTCCTCGGCCAGGTAGGCCAGCGCCTTGGCATCGTCGTCGCGGATATTGACCCCGCCAACCCGGATCCCGTCGGCAGCCATCTGGAGCAATACCGGATGTTCGGCCCGGCAGGGCGGGCACCAGGTGGCCCAGAAGTTGACCACCGTCACCTCGCCGCTGCGCAGATCCGCCTCGGTCAGCCCCGGAATGCCGGGCAGCGTGGTCGCGGGCAAGGCAGGCGCTGCGCGGCCGACAAAGACCGAGCGGAGCTCGCCCGGATTGTCGCGCTGCATCCCCGCATAGAACAGCCCCGCCAGTCCCGCGAACAGGACCGGGGGCAGCACCATCAGCCACCTAGCCATCCGATGTCCCCTGCCGCGCCTCGACCTCGGCCAGCGCGCGTTTGGTCCGGGCCGACTGCCACAGGGTCAGCCCCACCAGAGCCGCGATCAGAAATGCCGTGGCCAGGTATGACCCCAGCACCGCGAAGGCGTATTTCCCGAGGTCCGGCATCACGCCACCCTCTCCCGCGCCAGAAGCGCCTTCAGCCGCCGCGCGCGGATCTCGGTCTGGGTCCGCAACAGGACCATCGTCACGAACAGAAGGGCAAAGCCCGCGATGCAGACCAGAAGCGGAAGCCAGAACACGTTCGAGACATTCTCCTGCCTGTCGAGGCTGAGGGAGGCCCCCTGGTGCAGGCCCTGGTTCCAGAAGTTCACCGCATAGCGCGACAGCAGCGCGAACACAGACCCTACCAGACAGAGGATCGAGGTCAGGTCGGCGGCCGTGTCCGGGTCCTCGATGGCCGCCCACAGCGCCATGTAGCCGAAATAGAACAGGGTCAGGATCAGGAACGAGGTCAGCCGCGGATCCCAGGCCCACCAGGTCCCCCACATCGGCTGGCCCCAGAGCGCCCCGGTCAGTAGCGCGATCAGCGTGAAGGTCAGGCCCACGGGGGCCGCGGCCTTGGCCGCCAGCGCGCTGACATGGTGCCGGCGGACGATCCAGACCAGCGAGGTCACCAGCATCATGATCCAGACATTGATCGCCATCATCGCGGCGGGGACATGCAGGTAGATGATCTTGACGGTCGAGCCCTGCTTGTAGTCATCCGGCGTGAAGAAGAAGCCCCAGACCAGCCCGACCGCCAGCAGCACAACCGTCAGCCCGACGGCCCAGGGCAAGGCCCGGGTCGAAAGCGCCATGAACTTCTTCGGGTTCGCATATTCCCAGATCGACATGGGCCGTTGCCTATCCTGTTCCCGCTTGCCGCTCAACACACCATCGCGCGATGCCTCAGCGCAAATTGACGCGGATCGCGCTGGCGGCGGCAAAGGGCAGCAGCGCGGCCGCCCCCAGGCTGATCGCTGCCAGAAGCGCAAGCGGTGTGCCCAACGCCATCCCCTCGGCGCCCCGCCGTACCACTTCGCCGCCGAAGATCAGGGTCGGAACATAAAGCGGCAGGACCAGCAGGCTGAGCAGCAGCCCCCCCCGGCGCAGCCCCACGGTGATCGCCGCGCCGAAGGCGCCGATCGCTGACAGCGCAGGGGTGCCCAGCAGAAGGCTGAGGATCAGCCATGGATAACCGGCCGCTGGCAGGTTCAGGAACACCGCCAGCCCCGGGGCGATCAGGGTCAGGGGCAGCCCCGTGACCAGCCAATGCGCCAGCGCCTTGACTGCCACCACCGCCTCGAGCGGGATCGGCGCGGTGGCCAGAAGATCCAGCGAGCCGTCCTCGTGATCCAGCGCGAAGATGCGGTCCAGCGACAGAAGGCAGGCCAGCAGCGCGCCGATCCACAGGATGCCCGGCGCGATCCGGCCAAGCGTGCCGCCTTCGGGCCCGACCCCAAGCGGCACCAGCACCGACAGAAGGAAGAAGAAGGCAAGCCCCAGCCCGAATCCCCCGCCCGAACGGAAGGCGAGGCGCAGGTCGCGAAGAAGAAGGGCCTTCATGCCGCCCCCCGCATTTGCCCATGTCGAAAATACTCCCGCCGGAGGCTCCGACGGCTGGTCCGGGCGCAAGGCGTCATGTGAAAGCCTCGTCGAAACCGCTGCTCTGGATCACCCGGGCGCGGTACGGGTCCAGGTCGAGGACCCGCGCCTCGGGCAGGCCGAGGTCGATATGGGTCGCGATGACCGCAAGCCCGCCCCCCGCCAGATGCCGGCGCACCGCCGACGTGAACAGCGCGACCGAGGCGGTATCAAGGCTGACGGTCGGCTCGTCCAGCAGCCAGATCGGGCGGCCGGTCACCAGAAGGCGCGCAAGGCCCAGGCGCCGCTTCTGGCCGGCGGACAGTTCGCCCGCACGGCGCCGCGACAGTCCGGTCAGGTCCAGCGCGGCCAGCGCGTGGTCGATGGCAGGGCCTCCGTAGATGCGCGCCCAGAATTCCAGATTCTCGGCCGCGGTCAGCGTCGCCTTCAGCCCGTCGGCATGGGCGGCATAGGCAACGCTGTCGGGGGGCAGGTCGCAAGTGCCCTCCGCAGGTGCTTGCAGGCCCGCCAGCGTGCGCAGCAGCGTGGTCTTGCCCGACCCGTTCGGTCCGCGCAGGATCAGCGCCTGGCCGGGCCCGACCGTCAGCGTCAGGCCGCGCAGGACCGTGACGCCGCCCCGGGCCGCCGCAAGGTTTTCAAGGCTCAACATGCGGCAAGGCCTAGCCCATGGCCGCGCGCGGGGGAAGGGGATAGGTCACCTCGACCCCCATGCGCCCAGAAGAATGTTCCGCGTCACCACCTCGACGGGACGTTCCCGGGCGATCAGCCCGGCGACCCATTCGCAGCTGCCCGCATTGAACACCGTCCCCCTGCCCCGGCGATACTCCGCCACGCAGCCGTTGCCGCGGCTGGCAAGGCCCAGGGTTTCCGGCGTGACCGCGCCGTAGATTGTCCGCGCGACCTCTTCGGCATCCAGGGTGCCGATGAAGTGGTCCATGTCGTGCCGCCCGGTATGGTGGGCAAGCGTCGTGGCGGGTGACAGCGCGACGATGGTCAGCTCTCCCTCCAGCCCGGTGTCGGGCGCCGGATACGGCAGGCCCTTGCGGATCTCGTAGTCGATCCCGTCCACCTCGTAGCCGAAGATCCTGGAACCGGCCCCAAGCACATCCCCGTAGCCAAGCCCGGTTCCGGCCAGCGACCAGTGGTCGGGGCGGTAGATCGTGAAGCCGCCCGCGCCATGGGCGGCGCAGCGGCTCCAGCCCGCATAGACGCCCATGCTGCCGGTCAGGCCCATGGTCGCCACGGCGGGGCGCTCTGTGCGGGGGTGGTCCCAGTAGCTGGTCAGCCGCCGTGTCGCGCCCATCGGATCTTCGGCTTCGGCGCGGGTCTTGTAGCAGGTCTGCGTCGCAAGATCGTCCGACAGCCGCGTCTGCCAGAAGAAGTTGCCCCCGAACCGGGCCAGTTCTCCGCCCGCATCAAGCCAGGCGTCGAGGTGGTCGCGCATCTCCCAGGTCCAGTATTCGTCGTGGCCCACGATCACCGCGCGCCGGTAGCCATCCAGAAGCTGCGGGTCCGCGTGAAGGTCGTGCTGGGTCAGATAGTCCAGCGCGATCCCTTGCGTCTCGGCCCAAAGCGCGAAGGGCCGTTCGAAGGCCGCCCAGCCCGAGGAGGCGTATTTCTTGGAAAGGCCGTTCGCGCGGGCATATTCCATATGCGGATAGCGCGGACGCGACAGCAGCGGCGAGGCATGCGGGATGCGCGGGGCGTCCCCGGGCCAGCGGACGAAGCCCGAGGCCCAGGGGCGCAGAAGGCTGACCTCGGCGGCGAAGTCACCGCCCGTGGGGCCGGTCAGGCCCTGATAGTGGTTCGACCCGCCCCAATCGTTGTAGGCACACCAGGTGCCGGTCGCCAGAACCAGCGCCAGGCTTGCCACGGGCCGGGCGGGCTTCACCACGAACATGCCCAGCGACCGGTGGCCCTCGATCTCCAGCGTCACGGTGTAAAGCCCCGTCGGCCAGTCCTCTGGCACCACCGTCTCGAAGGCCAGGGGCCAGTCGCAGCCCCGGACCGAGCAGTCGGCGGGTGTGGGGGCAAAGCGGGTGGGGATCACGGTGTCAAGGACGATGCGAGGCGTCAGGCCGTCCCGCGCGATGGTCAGCCGTGCCTCCTGCGCCGAGGACACGGCGTGCAGGCGCAGCCTCTCTCCTGCCCGGCAGGACAGCCTCGCGGTATAGCCCCAGACCTGGGCGCGCGCCGGGTCGGGCGAGGCGGCTTCATAGTAGTGCCCGGTGACCGGATCGCCATCGTCGTATGGCCCGGCAACGAAGAAACCCCGCATCCCCTTGCCCCCGTGGTTTTCCGGCAGCATGGGCGGCGCAACCGGCGAAGGCAACGCCCCTTCGGCCTTGAAATGCGATGGGCGCTGTGGCCCCTTGGGCGCAAACAGGGGGTTCCATGCGGATCGGAGAGGTCTCTTTCTGGTATGCCGACATCGGCCTGCCCTACCGTCGCGCACCTCTTTCGGGGGACACGACGGCGGATGTGGCGATCATCGGGGCGGGGTATACGGGGCTCTGGACCGCCTGGTATCTGAAACAGGCGCATCCCGCGCTGGATGTGCTGGTGATCGAGAAGGATTTCGCGGGCTTCGGCGCCTCGGGCCGCAACGGCGGCTGGCTGACCGGCGGCTTCGCCTGGAACCATGCGCGCTATCTGCAAACCGCGTCGGAACATGCGGTCCGGTCGATGGTCGAGGCGATGAACGGCACGGTGGACGAGGTGATCCGCGTGGCCGAGGCCTGCGGGATCGAGGCCGACATCCAGCGCACCGACGAGCTGATGGTGGCGACGAAGCCGGCGCAGCTCGCCCGGATGCGGGCCGAAATCGCGCACCGGCGCCACTGGGGCGATGAGGAACGGGTCTTCGAGATGTCGGCCAGGGATCTGGAACGCCGCATCCGGATCCCCGGCGCTCTGGGGGCGATGGTGGTGACGCATGTCGCGCGGATCCAGCCGGCAAAACTGGTGCTCGGGCTGGCCAGGGCCGTGGAACGACAGGGCGTCCGCATCGTCGAGGGCACGACGGTGACCGCCTATGAACCAGGCGTTGTCACCACCGACCACGGCAAGGTCAAAGCCCCGGTGATCCTGCGCTGCACCGAGGGCTTCACGGCGGGTCTGCCGGGACGCAAGCGCGAATGGCTGCCGATGAACTCGGCCCAGATCGCGACCGAGCCCTTGCCGCCCGAGGTCTGGGACAAGATCGGCTGGCAAGGGCACGAAATCGTCGGGGATTTCGCCAATGCCTATTGCTATTGCCAGCGCACGCGCGAAGGCCGGATCACCGTCGGCGCCCGGGGGGTGCCCTATCGCTTCGGCTCCAGCATCGACACCAACGGCGCGCCGGACGCCGAGACGATCCGCCGGCTGACCGCCGTCCTGCACCGGCATTTCCCGGCGGCACGGGACGCCAGGATCGACCATGCCTGGTGTGGCGTCCTTGGCGTGCCGCGCGACTGGTGCGCGACCGTGGGCCTTGACCCCGCAACCGGCCTGGGCTGGGCGGGGGGCTATGTGGGGGTGGGCGTCTCGACCTCGAACCTTGCGGGGCGCACGCTGGCGGACCTGGTGCTGGGGCGCGACACGGACCTTGTGCATCTGCCCTGGGTCAACCGCAAGGTGCGACCATGGGAACCCGAGCCCTTCCGCTGGCTGGGTGTGCACGGGATGTATGCCCTTCTGAACGCGGCCGACCGGCGCGAGGATCGGCCGGGCGCGGGGCCGTCGCGGCTGGCGGCGCTGGGCAACTGGCTGACGGGGCGCGGCTGACCCCTGATCGCCCGGTCCGCCAGTTGCCCCCGCGGTGCGGAGTGCGCTAACTTCCGCGCCATTCCTGGGAGGAGATCATGCAGATTGACCGTCGCCGCTTTCTGGCCCTGTCCGGCGCTTTCCTGGCCACACCTGCGCTTGCAGCCGACCGGGCGGACCTGTGCCGCCGCGCGCTGCATGGCTGGTACCGGCTGGTGCTGGAACTGGTGCGCCATACCGCGACCTATTCGCCCCCCGTGGCGGCCCGCGCCTTCGCCTATGTCGGCATCATCGCCCATGAAAGCCATGTCGGACTGGTGCCCGGGCCGCTGACGCTGGCCGGCCAGGTGCAGGGTCTGGCGCCGCTGCCCGCCCCTGCCCCCGGCCTTGACCCGGCGGCGGTGCTGGATGCGGCTTTGGGCCGTGCGATGGGCGACTTCTTCGGCAACACCGGACCCAGCGGCCAGGGCGCGATGCAGGCCATGGCGCGCAAGCTGGCGGCCGAGATCGACCGGGACCTGACGCCCGAGGTCGCCGCCGCCAGCCGCGCGCATGGTCTGGCCATCGCGCAGCACGTCTGGGACTGGTCGCTGTCGGATGGCGGCGCGGTGGTGGAGAACCTGGGCTTTCCCTTCGACTATACCTTCGGCGAGGATCCGAAGGACTGGGTGCCCACCTCGGACATCCGCATCCAGCAGGCGCCGCTGCTGCCGAACTGGGGCAAGAACCGCACCTTCGCCCTGCCCGCGCCCGACCTCTGCACTCTGCCCTCGCATCCCGAGTTTTCCACCGAACCGGGCAGCGCCTTCCATGCCGCGGCGATGGAGGTCTACGAGGTCTCGAAGGCCCTGACCGAAGAACAGAAGACCATCGCCCGGTTCTGGACGGATGACCCGATGCTGTCGCCCACTCCGCCCGGGCATTGGGTCAGCATCGTCCTCCAGATCGCCGAGCGCGACCGGATGCCGGCCGAACGCGCTGCGGCGGCGCTGGCGGTGCTGGGCGTGGCCATTGCCGATGGCTTCATCGGCTGCTGGGCCGAGAAATACCGCTGGAACCTCGTCCGCCCCGTCACCTACATCAAGCGTTACATCGATCCGAACTGGGAAACGCTGCTGATCACGCCACCCTTCCCGGAATATCCGTCGGGCCATTCCACCCAGTCCGGCGCGGCCGAGGTGGCGCTGACCGCCTTCTTTGGCGACAACTTCGCCTTCGAGGACGCCACGCATGCCGATGACGGCCTGGCGGTGCGCCGTTTCTCCAGTTTCCGCGAGGCGGCGGAAGAGGCTGCGATTTCCAGACTTTACGGCGGCATCCATTACCGTTTCGGCAATGAGCAGGGGCTGGTGCAGGGCCGCTGCATCGGCGCCTTTGCCGCGCAGCTGAAGACGTTCGCATGAGGTCAGCCCCGCGCCTGGCCGCCCTGCTTCTGCCCCTTGCCCTGCTCGCCCTGGCCCTTCCCGCCCTGGCCGAGCCGGTCGTGCCCGTCTTCACCGACGAAACCGCCACAGCGGGCCTGTCAACGGTCTTCGAGGGCGAGTGGGAATACATGGTCGGCGGCGGGGTCGCCACCTTCGACTGTTCCGGCGACGGTTTCCCGGAGATCCTTCTCTCGGGTGGCGCAGCGCCTTCGGCGCTGTATCTGAACCGCAGCGCACGGGGCGGGCCGCTGGTCTTCGAGAAGACCGGGGCGATCACGCTGGACGCGGTGCTGGGCGCCTATCCGCTGGACATCGACAGCGACGGGCTGATGGATCTGGTGGTGCTGCGCCAGGGGCCGAACCGGCTGCTGCGGGGTCTGGGCGACTGCCGGTTCGAGGATGCGACCGAGGTCTGGGGTTTTGACGGCGGCACCGCCTGGTCCACCGCCTTTGCCGCGATCTGGGAAAGGGGTCAGGACTGGCCGACGCTGGCCATCGGCAACTATGTCGATCGGCTGGCCGAGGACTTTCCCTGGGGTTCGTGCACCGACAACTGGCTGCACCGCCCCGATGGCAGGCGCTTTGCCGCTCCAATTCCGCTGACGCCATCGTTCTGCGCGCTGTCGATGCTCTTCACCGACTGGAACCGTTCGGGCCAATGGGCGCTGCGGGTGTCGAACGACCGCGAATACTACAAGGGCGGACAAGAGCAGATGTGGCACCTGGAGCCCGGGCAGCCCCCGCGGCTGTATTCGGAGGAGGAGGGCTGGAAGCGGCTGCGCATCTGGGGCATGGGGATCGCCGCGGCGGATGTGAACATGGACGGCTATCAGGATTACTTCCTGACCTCGATGGCCGACAACAAGCTGCAATTCCTGAAGGATCCGGCCACGGGCCAGCCCGACTATGCCGACCTGGCCTTCAAGTCGGGGGTCACGGCGCACCGGCCATATACGGGCGGTGACCTGCGCCCCTCGACCGCCTGGCATCCGCAGTTTGCCGATGTGAACAACGACGGGCGGCTGGACCTGTTCGTCGCCAAGGGCAACGTGGCCAGGATGCCCGATTTCGCCGAACGCGACCCGAACAACCTGCTTCTGGGCACCGCAGAGGGCCCCTTCGTCGAGGCGGGAGACCGCGCGGGCGTGGCCAGCATGGGCATCGCACGCGGCGCGCAGGTGGTGGACCTGAACCTTGACGGCAAGCTGGACATCGTGGTGGTGAACCGCTGGACCAAGGCCGAGGTCTGGCGCCAGACCGGCGAAAGCGGCGGGAACTGGGTTCAGGTCCGGCTGAGGCAGGATGGCGCCAACCGCGATGCCATCGGCTCGGTGGTCGAGATCCGGCGCGGCGACAAGGTGGAACGGCACGAGATCGTCTCGGGGGGCGGGCATGTCTCGGGCTCGGTCGGCTGGCTGCACTTTGGCCTGGGCGATGCGGCCGAAGCCCGGCTACGGGTCATCTGGCCGGACGGCAGCGCGGGCGACTGGATGGTGATTCCGGCCGGCAGTTTCCAGATCCTGGGCCGCGACCGGCCGGCGGAAGCCTGGGCACCCGGCTGAACCGGCCGCGAATCATCCAGGCAGCATCAGGTCGAAGCGGCTGCGCAACTTGTGATCGTGAAACGCGATCCGACCACCCGCAAGACGCGCATCCCTGGCAAGATCAGGGCAAGACCCTGGCGCATCCCTCTGGGATCGCAGGAGATTTGCCACACTTTGCAAAATGCGAAGATTGCCCATGCCGGCCGAGCGCAGGCAATTTTTCCTTTTTTATTAACGTATTACGCTTATGCTGGATGAAATCGTAGCCCTTGGGCGATACCAGCGGCCCGTTTCGGCCCCTGCGCATGATTTGGCTTAGCTTCTGGGCATTTGCGTCGGAACATGCACAGGGACTAGACTCGTCAGCGGACGATACGGGTCGCGGAGTTGAGGCCGCAACGCATTGATCCGAAGCAAGGCAATGCCATCGACGCGCACAGAAGGTGCGGAACGACTGGACATGCGAATTGATGAGTGCCCTGACCGACAGGTGTGAACGTGACGCAAGGCCCGACGCAGATCAGCAACCAGCTTGAGACCGAACTGGGCCGCGTGGACCCGGATGCCTTTGCCGACGACCTGATGCCGGGGACAAAGCTTCTGGGCGGGCACTACACGATCGAGGGCTTCCTGAACAGCGGCGGCTTCGGGATCACCTATCTGGCGCGGGACAACCTCGACCGCAGGGTGGTGATCAAGGAGTGCTTTCCGAACGCGCTGTGTCGGCGGTCCACCAGCCTGGTGCGCGCCAGGTCACGCAAGCACCACAACGATTTCCGCGGCTTCGTCGAAAGCTTCATCGCCGAGGCGCGCAGCCTGGCACGGCTGGTGCATCCGAACATCGTCGGTGTGCATCAGGTGTTCGAGGACAACGACACCGCCTATATGGCGATCGACTTCATCGACGGGCGCGACCTGCACGACATCATGAATTCGACGGATCAGGCCTTCACGCCCGACCAGATCGTCGTGATGCTGAAGAAGATGCTGAGCGCGGTGGAATTCATCCACCAGTCCGGCATCCTGCACCGCGACATCTCGCCCGACAACATCCTGGTGGACAAGACCGGCAACCCGATCCTGATCGACTTCGGCGCGGCCAGCGAACAGGTGGTGCGGGCGACGCGCGTGCTGACCGGGCGGCGGGTCATCAAGGAAGGCTATTCGCCGCAGGAGTTCTATCTGACCGGCGCGGAACAAAGCCCGGCCAGCGATCTCTATTCGCTGGCGGCGACCTTCCATCATCTGATCTCCGGCCAGGCCCCACCGGAAAGCCAGCGCCGGCTGGCGCGGGTGGCCGAAGGCGCCCCCGACCCCTACGAGCCGCTGGCCGGCCGTTTCGAGGGCTATCCGCCCGGCTTTCTGGAGGCGATCGACAAGGCGGCGCGGGTGATGCCCCGCGACCGCATCCAGTCGGCAGCGGACTGGCTTGACTGGCTGAGGATCGCCGAAGAAGGCGGGGAATTGCCTGAACGTCTGACGGCCCAGGCCGCCGCCCGACCGGGCTCCGGCCGGACGCAACCCGCGCCGGGGCCGGCTGCGGCGGGCAGCGCCAGCCCCTGGATCAGGTTCGGGGCAGGCGGCGCGCTTGTGGCGGCCGGGATCATCGCTGTCTGGTGGATCTTGCCCTGACCCCCGGGCGTGAGGGTCTGCCGGGCTATTCGTGACGCAGCGCGTCGATCGGGTCCAGCCGCGCCGCCTTGCGGGCCGGGAAAAAGCCGAACATCACCCCGATCAGTGCCGAGAAGGCGAAGGCCATCAGCACGACATAGGCCTGCGGCGCAAAGGGAATCGCCATGTATAGCGAGGCTCCGAAGGCCAGGCCCAGCCCGACGATGACGCCGATGATCCCGCCGACCAGCGACAGGACCACGGCCTCGACCAGGAACTGGGTCAGCACCTGGCGGCCCTCGGCGCCCACCGCCAGCCGGATCCCGATTTCGCGCGTGCGTTCGGTGACCGAGACCAGCATGATGTTCATGATACCGATGCCGCCGACCAGAAGGCTGACGGCCGCGACCGAGGACAGCATGCCGGTCAGCACCGAATTGATCCCGGTCAGCACTTCGGCGATCTGCGCGCGGTCGCTGATGTTGAAATCGTTCGGCGCGCCCTCGGCGATCCGCCGCCTGTCGCGCATCAGCGCCTCGATCTCGCGCGCGCCGCGCTGGGACGAGACTTCGGGCGCAAGGGCGACCGAGATCGAGGACACGTTCTCGCTGCCCAGAAGCCGGCGCTGCACGGTGCGGATCGGCATCAGCACCAGGTCGTCCTGATCCTGCCCGAAGGCCCCGGCGCCCTTGGCTTGCAGCAGGCCGATCACCTCGCAGGTGACCTTGCCGGCGCGCAGCTCGCGGCCCACCGGATCGGCCGCGCCGAACAGCGTCCGCCGGACGGTTTCGCCGATGACGCAGACCGAGGCGCTGGCGCGATCTTCCGAACGGTCGAAGCCCCGGCCGCTGACCACCGTCCAGCCGCCGACCGCAAGGTAGCCCGAGGTCGCGCCGGTGACGCTGGTGGACATGTTGGCCGCCCCCGCCACCACGGTCTGCAACGAGGAGACGGTCGGCGACACATGCGCGATGACCGGCAGTTCCGCCAGGGCATCGGCGTCGCGCAGGGTGAAGGGGCGCGTCGGCCCCGAGCTTGCCGGCCCCGGCCCGAAGCCGCGCCCGCCCGGTCGCACTGTCAGGACATTGGTGCCCAGGCTTTCCACGCTGGCCGCGACCGACCGCGACGACCCCTGCCCCACCGTCACCATGGCGATCACCGCCGCCACGCCGATGACGATGCCCAGCATGGTCAGCGCCGAGCGCAGCTTGTTGCGGCGCAGCGCCAGAAGCGCAAGGCGGACGGTTTCCCAGATCATGCCGTGGCCCGCTCTGCCATGGCGCTGTCGCTGCGGATGCGGCCATCGGCAAAGATGACCAGGCGGCGCGCATAGGCCGCGACGTCATCTTCGTGGGTGACCATGACGATGGTGATGCCATCCTCGCGGTTCAGCTTCTGCAACAGCTTCATGATCTCGTGGCTGCGGTGGCTGTCGAGGTTGCCGGTCGGCTCGTCGGCCAGGATCACCATCGGGTCGCCCACCAATGCGCGGGCGATGGCAACGCGCTGCTGCTGGCCGCCCGACAGCTGCGACGGGTCGTGATCCTCGCGTCCCTCCAGGCCCACCTTGGCCAGGGCCGCGCGGGCGCGCGCGATCCGCTCGGGCCGCGGCATGCCCTTGTAGATCAGGGGAAGCTCGACATTCTCCAGGGCCGAGGTGCGCGGCAAGAGGTTGAAGCCCTGGAACACGAAGCCCAGGAAATGCCGCCGCAGAAGCGCGCGCTGGTCGCGGTCAAGGCCCTGCACCTCGACCCCATTGAAGAGATAGCGGCCCGAGCTTGGCCGGTCGAGAAGCCCGATCGTGTTCATCGCCGTCGATTTGCCCGAACCCGACGGCCCCATGATCGCGACGAATTCGCCCTGTTGGATGACAAGGTCCGTGTGATCCAGCGCCCGCACCTCGGTCTCGCCGGAGCCATAGACGCGGCAGACATCGGCAAGTTCGATCAGGGGCGGGCGCGATGCAGCGGGGGACATCTCAGCCGCCCGTGGTCTGGTCGATGATGACCCGGTCCCCCTCGGCCAGGCCCTCGGCGGTGATGGCCGTCATCCGGCCATCGGTGACGCCGGGCTGCACCGGAAGCTCGACCGGCACGCCCTCGCGCAGGATCCAGACCGATCGGCCACCAGAGCCGCCCCGGGTCAGCGAAGGCTGCGAGGACCGGCCCGGCATGATCATCCCCACCAGCCCACGGCCCGAGGCGCCGCCGCTGTCCTCGGATGCGCGCGGAGGTTCATAGCGCAAGGCCGCGTTCGGCACCCGCAGCACGTCCGTCTCGACCGTGACTGCGATGGTCGCGGTGGCGGTCATGCCGGGCCGCAAGAGGCCATCCTTGTTGTCCACGGTCAGGATCGCCTTGTAGGTCACCACGCCGTCGGTCGTTTCGGGCGCATAGCGGATGGTGGTGATCGTGGCCGGAAAGCGGCGGTCGGGGTAGGCATCGACGGTGAATTCGGCACTGTTGCCCACCGCGACGCGGCCGATGTCGGCCTCGTCCACATCGACCCGCAGTTCCATCCGCGACAGATCCTCGGCCAGGGTGAAAAGGACCGGCGCGTTCAGCGAGGCGGCGACGATCTGGCCGGGTTCGGCCGCGCGGTTCAGCACCACCCCGGAAATGGGCGAACGGATGACGGCCTTGCGAAGGTCGTTCTCGGCCTCGGACAGCCGTGCCCGGGCCAGCGCCACATCGGCCAAGGCCGCCTCTACCGCCGCGCGCGCGCGGTCCCGCGCCACTTCCGAGGCGATCAGCTTCAGCCGCGTGCTCTGGCCGCGCCGGTCCAGTTCCAACTGGGACTCGTGGTTCGCTTCGGCCTCGCGCGCCGCCGCCTCGGCCTGCTTGCGGTTCGCCTCGGCCGCCTGCACCTGTGCCCTGGCGGTCTGCACGGCCTCGCCGAGGTTGGTGTCATCCAGCCGGGCCAGCACCTGGCCCACCTCGACCCGGTCGTTGAAATCGACCATTACCTCGGCCAGCGCCCCGGACAGTTCGGACGAGACATCGACCTGCGTCGTGGGCTGGACCGATCCGGTGGCGGTCACGGTCACGATGATGTCGCCCCGGGTGACCTCGGCGGTGGAATAGCGGATGCTGCGCGAGGCTTGCGACCAGGACAACCAGGCCCAGGCGCCAAGCCCCGCAAGCAGGGCCAGGACCAGCGTCACCCAGATCCAGCGCCGCCGCGCCGGGCGCCGGGTCAGGATCCGCTGCATCTCGACCGCCGGATCGACCGCGGGTCTGGTCTCCGTCGTGCCGCCCTTGGCGCCGCTGCCATCTGCCACTGCCGTCTCCTTGCCAGCGCCCCGCCGTCCCCGGCGATCCGACGCGGCGCGTGTTCCCGCACAAAGGGACCAAACCCTGTAACTAACGTCGCCGGCCGGAACTTCCGTCGCACTGTCGAGAATGTGACCGGATGGTGGGCGGTGAGGGATTCGAACCCCCGACATTCTCGGTGTAAGCGAGACGCTCTACCAGCTGAGCTAACCGCCCCCTTTCGGTCCCTACCCTGCCCGCCACCACCTGGCAAGCCCTTCCCCTGGCAAGCGCCCTGTCCGGCAAGCCCCGCAAGCCCCGGCCCAGCAAATGCAAAGGCGCGCCGTACTGGCGCGCCTTTGTCATTGAATGGTGGGCGATAACGGATTTGAACCGCTGACATCTTCGATGTGAACGAAGCGCTCTACCGCTGAGCTAATCGCCCGAATTCAGAACCTTGTGCCCGGCCTTTTAGCCATCCTCTCCGTCATCCGCAAGGGCCAATCCCGCCGCTTTGGCGCCATCCGCACGACGGAGTTTCACCGTCAGCGCCGGTCCCTTGTTCTTGACCACGCGCAGCTTGCCAAGCGGCGGCACGGTCAGGGCCCTGCCCCTGGCAAGCGCCTCGCCCAGGGCGGCCAGCGTCGCTTCGACGGTCTTCTTCACCTCGGGCTTCCTGCCGCCCGTGGCCGCCGACACGCTGTCAACCAGGTCCTTCAGCTTCATCGCGCCACCCAGCGCCTCGGGCGCGGCGGTCTCGACCACCTTCAGCGCCGGCGTCACGGCCTTCTCCGCCGGTTCCGGGGCCGGAGCCTTCGCGGGCTTGTCCGCTTTTGCGGCGCTCTTCTTGCTGTCCTTCGGTGTCCGGGGCATCATCGTGTCCTTCGATATCCATGGGTCGCGGACGATAAAGCGGGTTCGGCCTCGGGGCCAGTCGATTCCCCGGCGAAAGCAGAAAGGCGCGCCCGGCCGGACGCGCCTTCCCCAGGGTTCGCTGCCGTCAGTGCGCGGTCTGGCTGGCCGGAACCGCTGCCGCGGCCCGTGCTGCCGCCGCCGCCTCTTCTGCCGCCTCGTCCCATTCCACAGGCTCCGGCTGGCGCACCAGCGCCTGGGCCAGGACCTCGCGGACATGGCTGACGGGGATGATCTTCAGCCCCTGCTTCACGTTCTCGGGGATTTCCGCCAGGTCCTTGGCGTTTTCCTCGGGAATGAAGACCGTCTTGATCCCCCCGCGCAGCGCGGCCAGCAGCTTCTCCTTCAGCCCGCCGATGGGCATGGCATTGCCGCGCAAGCTGACCTCGCCGGTCATGGCGATATCCTTGCGCACCGGGATCCCGGTCAGCACCGAGACGATGGAGGTCACCATCGCCAGACCGGCCGAGGGTCCGTCCTTCGGCGTCGCGCCATCGGGGACGTGGACGTGAATGTCGATCGTGTCGAACTTCGGCGGCTTGACCCCGATCTGGGGCGCGATCGACCGGACATAGCTTGCCGCCGCGTCGATCGATTCCTTCATCACATCGCCCAGTTTCCCGGTCGTCTTCATCCGGCCCTTGCCCGGCAGCTTCAGCGCCTCGATATGCAGAAGATCCCCGCCGACACTGGTCCAGGCCAGTCCCGTCACCACGCCGACCTGATCTTCCTTCTCGGCCAGCCCGTAGCGGTGCTTCTGGACGCCCAGATATTCCTCGACCTTGGCCGGATCGACCTCGACCTTTTTGGCCTTGCCCTTCAGGATGTCGGTCACGGCCTTGCGGGCCAGCTTGGCGATCTCGCGTTCCAGGTTCCGCACGCCCGCCTCGCGGGTGTAGTAGCGGATGACATGGTTCAGCGCGTCATCGCTGACGCTGAACTCGCCCTTCTTCAGACCGTTGGCCTTGATCTGCTTGGGCAGCAGGTGCTGTCTGGCGATCTCGCGCTTTTCGTCCTCGGTGTAACCGGCCAGCGGGATGATCTCCATCCGGTCCATCAGCGGCCCCGGCATGTTGTAGGAGTTAGCCGTGGTGATGAACATCACGTTGGACAGGTCGTATTCCACCTCGAGATAGTGATCGACGAAGGTCGAGTTCTGTTCGGGGTCCAGCACCTCCAGCAGCGCGCTGGCCGGGTCGCCCCGGAAGTCCTGGCCCATCTTGTCGATCTCATCCAAGAGGATCAGCGGGTTGGTCGTCTTGGCCTTCTTCAGCGACTGGATGATCTTGCCGGGCATCGAGCCGATATAGGTCCGCCGGTGCCCGCGGATTTCGCTTTCATCCCGCACGCCGCCAAGGCTGATGCGGATGAACTCGCGCCCCGTGGCCTTGGCCACCGACCGGCCCAGCGAGGTCTTGCCCACGCCCGGAGGGCCGACAAGGCACAGGATCGGACCCTTCAGCTTGGTCGAGCGCGCCTGAACCGCCAGATATTCGACGATCCGCTCCTTGACCTTTTCCAGCCCGTAGTGATCGGCGTCCAGCACCTTCTGCGCGGCGCCCAGGTCCTTCTTGACGCGCGACTTCACGCCCCAGGGCACGCCCAGCAGCCAGTCGAGGTAGTTGCGCACCACCGTCGCCTCGGCCGACATCGGCGACATCGACTTCAGCTTCTTCAGCTCGGCCTCGGCCTTTTCCTTGGCCT
This sequence comes from Rhodobacter calidifons, assembly GCF_011174775.1. Classification (GTDB taxonomy): domain Bacteria; phylum Pseudomonadota; class Alphaproteobacteria; order Rhodobacterales; family Rhodobacteraceae; genus Tabrizicola; species Tabrizicola calidifons. Next base: position 10,791 of record NZ_JAANHS010000010.1, on the reverse strand, counting down.
CCTTGGACAGGGCGGTCTTCTTGATCCGCTCCTCCAGCTCGTTGATCTCGGACTGGCCGTCCTCGCCATCGCCGAGTTCGCGCTGAATGGCCTTCATCTGCTCATTCAGATAGTACTCGCGCTGGGTCTTCTCCATCTGGGTTTTCACCCGGGACTTGATCTTCTTTTCCACCTGAAGGACGGAAAGCTCGCCCTGCATGTGGCCGTAGACCTTTTCCAGCCGTTCGGCGATGTCCAGCGTTTCCAGGATCGCCTGTTTCTGCGCCACATCCACGCCCAGATGGCCCGCCACGAGATCCGCCAGCCGTGCGGGTTCGCGCGTGTCGGACACGGCGGCCAGCGCCTCTTCGGGGATGTTCTTCTTGACCTTCGCGTAGCGTTCGAATTCCTCGCTGACCGCGCGGACCAGCGCCTCGACGGCCGTGGGATCGCCCTCGGTCTCGACCAGAATCTCGGCCGTGGCTTCGAAGAAGGCCGGGTTATCGACAAAGCCGGTGATCTTCACGCGCGATTTGCCCTCGACCAGCACCTTCACGGTGCCGTCGGGCAGTTTCAGCAGTTGCAGTACATTGGCCAGAACGCCCACACGGAAGATGCCGTCGGTCTGCGGATCGTCCGCAGTCGGGTCCTTCTGCGAGGACAGCAAGATCTGCTTGTCGTCCTGCATCACCTCTTCCAGCGCGCGGACCGATTTCTCGCGGCCCACGAACAAGGGCACGATCATGTGGGGAAACACCACGATGTCGCGCAGGGGCAGGACGGGATAGCTTTGGGTGCTCATGTGTTTACCTTCACTCGCGGCAGCGTCACGGGGCCCCGACCATCGGCAACCCGGCCCGCTCCGCCTCTTAGATGCGTTAACTTGTGGTCCCCGGCGGGGGGATTCAAGTTCAAGTTCGGTTCGGCAGAGTGAACCTCTGCGTGAACAGGTGCAAGGCGGGAATGTCCGGCCTTCTTCACAGCGGCTCGATGTCCCCCGCGGCGCGCGCGGCGTGAAAGTCGGCCACGAAAGCCGCAAGCCGGCCCTGCGCGATCGCGTCCCGCAGGCCCTGCATCAGCACCTGATAATAATGCAGGTTGTGCCAGGTCAGCAGCATCGAGCCGATGATCTCGTCAGCCTTCACCACATGGTGCAGGTAGGCGCGGGAGTAGCTGCGACAGGCCGGGCACTGGCAGCCGTCCTCCAGCGGGCGCGGGTCGTCCCTGTGCCGGGCGTTGCGCAGGTTCACCTGCCCCCGTGCCGTCCAGGCCTGCCCCGTCCGGCCCGACCGCGAGGGCAGCACGCAGTCCATCATGTCGATACCGCGTTCCACCGCGCCCACGATGTCGTCGGGCTTGCCCACCCCCATCAGATAGCGCGGCTTGTCGGCGGGCAGGAACCCCGGCGCATAGTCCAGCACACCGAACATCGCCTCCTGCCCCTCGCCCACCGCAAGGCCGCCCACGGCATAGCCGTCAAAGCCGATGGACTTCAGCGCCTCGGCCGATTCCTCGCGCAGCTCGCGCGTCACACCGCCCTGCATGATCCCGAACAGCGCATGGCCCGGCCGGTCGCCGAAGGCGTCGCGCGACCGTTGCGCCCAGCGCATCGACAGACGCATCGACCTGGCCACCTCGGCCTCGGTCGCGGGCAGCGCCGGGCATTCGTCGAAGCACATCACGATGTCGGACCCCAAGAGGCGCTGGATCTCCATGCTGCGTTCGGGCGTCAGCATGTGTTTCGAGCCGTCCAGATGCGAGGAGAACCGCACCCCTTCCTCGGTCAGCTTGCGCAGCGGTCCCAGCGACATGACCTGAAACCCGCCCGAATCCGTCAGGATCGGTTTCGGCCAGTTCATGAACCGGTGCAACCCGCCAAGGGCCGCCACCCGTTCGGCCCCCGGCCGCAGCATCAGGTGATAGGTGTTGCCCAGAAGGATGTCGGCCCCCGTCGCCGCCACGCTTTCGGGCAGCATCGCCTTGACCGTTCCCGCCGTGCCCACCGGCATGAAGGCCGGGGTGCGAATCTCTCCCCTCGGGGTGGAAATCACCCCGGTCCGCGCCGCACCATCGGTCGCAGTCACGCTGAAACTGATGCCCGTCGCCATGGCCCGCGCCCCCTTGCTGCGGCTTCCTTGGGCCAAATTCCGGAAAAAGTGAACCCCGACCCATCCGATTTGCCCAACGCCCCGTATTACCGCTTGACCTTCGCGACGATCTCGCTATCTGCGGTGAATGAACGTTCATTCCCAAGCCCAATGCCGATGCCGCCCCTGACACAGCCCGTCCCCGCAGCCGAGGAACGCAGCCACGAGATCCTGGCTTCGATCCGTCAGGCCTTTGCCGAGAAGGGCTTTGACGGTGCCTCGATGCAGGACCTTGCCCGCGCGGCGGGGATGAGCGTCGGCAACTTCTACCGCTACTTCCCCTCGAAGGCGGCCATCGTCCAGGCGATGTGCGGCTATGACCTGGCCGAGATCCAGGGCGAATTCGCCGAGATCCAGACCTCGGACCGGCCCATGGCCTGCCTGCGCGAGCGGATCCTGAACCAATTCTCGGAAGACTCGCAGAAGGATGGCCAGCTCTGGGCCGAGATCACCGCCGCGGCCATCCGCAAACCGGAAATCGGCGAGGCAGCACGGCAGATGGAAGAGACCATCGTGTCGCTGCTGACAGCGATCTTTGCCCAGGCGACCGGTCGCCCCGTCGCCGAAGCCCGCCTGCGCTATGAAGGCCAGTGCCAGATGCTGGTCATGCTGGTGAAGGCCATGGCGACCCGCACCGCGCAATGCGGACCGGCAAGCCCCGCACTCGCCGCCCAGGTGGTGGCGGTGATCGACCGCATCCTGACCGAAATCTCCAACGACAAAGCGGAAGGCTAAGCCCATGCGACCCACCCTGTTTCTTGCCGCCGCCCTGACGCTCGCCAGCCCCGCGCTGCCCGCGCTGGCCGAAGGTGCCGCCGCGGCCGAGGCGGCTTCGGCGCCGGCCGCCGCGCAGTCCCTGCCCGCCATCACCGTGGTCGAGGTCGCGCCGCGGCGCCTGTCGGACCGGATCATCGCCTCGGGCCTGATCGCCGCGGTCGAAGAGGTGCAGGTCGCGCCTCTGGTCGAAGGGCAGCCGCTGGACCGCCTGCTGGCCGATGTCGGCGACATGGTGGCCGAGGGGCAGGTGCTGGCCGTCCTGTCGCGGACCACGCTTGAACTGCAACGGTCCGAAGTCGCCGCCTCGCTGGCCGCCGCGCGCTCGGCCATCGCGCAGGCCGAGGCGCAGCTGGTCGAGGCCGAGACCGCCGCCGCCGAAGCCGGACGGGCGGTCGAGCGCACCGCAAGGCTGCGGCAAAGCGGGACCGTGCCGCAGGCGACCTGGGACACGGTGCAGGCCAATGCCACGGCGGCCAATGCCCGGGTGACCGTGGCCCGCCAGGGGCTGGAAGCGGCCCGCGCTCAGCTGGCCCTGGCCCAGGCGCGGCTGGAGAATGTGGACCTGATGCTGTCGCGGACCGAGGTGAAGGCCCCCGTCGCGGGCAAGATCGTGGCCCGCAACGCCAGAATCGGTGCAATTGCCACCGCGGCCGGGCAGCCGATGTTCGTGATCGTGCGGGACGCGGCGCTGGAGTTGCGCGCCGACGTGGCCGAGACCGACATCCAGCGCCTTGCCCCGGGCCAGAAGGCGCGGCTTCGCGCGGTCGGCATGGCGGGCACGCTGGAGGGAACGGTGCGGCTGGTCGAGCCCGCCATCGACCCGGTCACCCGGCTGGGCCGGGCGCGGATCGCAGTCGATCCGGCAGGAGGTCCGGCGGGCGAACTGCGCACCGGCATGTTCGTCGAGGCCGAGATCCTGGCCGCCGAGCGCGAGGCCCTGGCCGTTCCCGTCACCGCCATCGGATCTTCGCCCGAAGGCAGCAGCGTGATGCGGGTCCGCGATGGCGTGGTCGAGCGGGTCGCGGTCACCACCGGCATCCGCGACGGCGGGCTGGTCGAGATCACATCGGGCCTCGCGGCCGGCGACCGGGTGGTGCTGAAGGCGGGCGCCTTCGTTCGCGCGGGCGACCGGATCAACCCGGTCCTCGCCCCCGCACCCGGCAACTAAGGAGCACGGCAATGAACTTCTCGGCCTGGTCGATCCGCAATCCCGTCGCGCCGCTGCTGGCGTTCTTCCTGTTCATGGTGCTGGGCTGGCAAAGCTTCAACAGCCTGCCGATCACCCGTTTCCCGAACATCGACGTGCCGCTGGTTGCCGTCACCGTGGCGCAATCGGGTGCGGCGCCCTCCGAGATGGAAAGCCAGGTCACCAAGGAGATCGAGGACGCCGTGGCCGGTCTGACCGGGGCAAAGCGCGTCACCTCGACCGTGACCGACGGCCTGTCCACCACGGTCGTCGAATTCCGCATGGAGGTGCCGACCGACAAGGCCGTGCAGGACGTGAAGGATGCCGTGGACCAGATCCGCGGCGACCTGCCGGGCGGGATCGAGGCCCCCATCGTCAGCCGGATCGACGTCGAGGGCCAGGCGATCATGACCTTCGCCGTCGTCGCGCCCGACATGTCGATGGAAGAGATCAGCTGGTTCGTGGACGACACCGTGACGCGCGCGCTTCAGGGCCGGCCGGGCATCGGCCGCGTGACGCGCGTCGGCGGTGCAGACCGCGAGATCCGGGTCGAACTCGACCCGGTGCGGATGGACAGCTACGGCGTCACCGCCCAGGCGGTCAGCGCGCAGATCGCGGCGACCAACGTCAACCTCGGCGCCGGCCGGCTGCGGCTGGGCGAGGGCGAACAGGTGATCCGCACCCTGGGCGACAGCGGCACGGTCGAGACCTTGGCCAACACCACCATCGCCTTGCCCTCTGGCCGGTTCGCCAGGCTGTCCGACCTGGGCCAGGTCATCGACAGCTACGAGGAACTGAAAAGCTTTTCCCGCATCGACGGCGAGCCCGGGGTCGCCTTTCTGGTGTTCCGCGCCAAGGGGGCGTCCGAGGTCAGCGTGGCCGAATTGACCAACCAGGTCGTCGAGGACCTGCGCCGGCAGCATCCGAACGTCACAATCACCATGGTGGACGATTCGGTCTTCTACACTTACGGCAACTACGAATCCGCCATCCACACCCTGCTGGAGGGCGCGCTGCTGGCCGTGCTGGTGGTGCTGGCCTTCCTGCGCAACTGGCGTGCGACGCTGATTGCCGCGGTCGCGCTGCCCCTGTCCGCCGTGCCGACCTTCTGGCTGATGGACATGCTGGGCTTCTCGCTGAACCTGGTCAGCTTCCTGGCGCTGACGCTGGCCACCGGGATCCTGGTCGATGATGCCATCGTGGAAATCGAGAACATCGCCCGGCATATGCGCATGGGCAAGACCCCCTTCCGCGCCGCGATCGACGCGGCCGACGAGATCGGGCTGGCCGTCATCGCCACCAGCGCGACCATCGTCGCGGTCTTCGTGCCGGTCAGCTTCATGCCCGGCATACCGGGCCAGTATTTCCGCCAGTTCGGCTTGACCGTGGCCATTGCCGTCCTGTTCTCGCTGGCCGTGGCGCGGCTCATCACACCGATGATGGCGGCCTATCTGATGCGGGCCAAGGACGCCGCGGTCGGCCATGGCGAGGGGCATCGCGACGGCCTTTTCATGCGCTTCTATCTCTGGCTGGTGCGCGGAACGACCCGAGTCCGGCGGTCGAAGCGCTGGCCCTGGCTGGTCCTGCCGACCTACTACGTCACCCTGTCTGCGGCCGTCGTCCTGGTGATCTTCTCGGTCTTCGCCATGTTGCAGGTGCCCGGCAGCCTCTTCCCGCCCGAGGACGAAAGCCGCATCGTCGCCTCGGTCGAACTGCCGCCGGGATCGACGCTGGACGACACCGCCGCCACGACCGACGCCATGCGCGACCTGGTCAAGGACATCGACGGGGCGAAATCCGTCCTGGTGATCGGCGGCTCGACCCCGCTGGGCGACCGCGACATCCGCCGCGCGACCTTCACCATCATCCTCGACCGGCTGGACAACGGGCTGGAGCGCAAGCTGATCGACCTGGGCCGCGCCCTGCCCGTCATCGGCAGCCTGATCCCCGAAATCCCCTCCGAAGGCCGTCTGCGCCCGCAGCACGAGATCGAGGCCGAGGTGTTCGAGGTCCTGAAATCCGTCCCCGACGTGCGCGCCTTCAAGATCGGCGGCCCCGGCGGCGGCTCGCGGCCCTTTGCCTTCGACATCCTGTCCACCGACGAGGACGACCTGAACGAGGCGGTGCGCCGGATCGAAGAGGCGCTGCGCGACGAACCGATGTTCCTCAGCCCCTCGACCGAAGCCGCCCTGCCCCGCCCGGAAATCCAGATCACGCCCAAGGCCGACGAGGCCGCCCGGCTGGGCGTCACCGTGCAGCAGATCGCCAGCGTCGTGCGCGTGGCCACCATCGGCGATGTCTCGGCGGCCCTGGGCAAGCTGTCGATCGACAACCGGCTGGTGCCGATCCGGGTGCAGCTGGAAGAAGCCTCGCGCGACAATCTCGCCCGCATCGCGGCCCTGAAGGTGATGAGCTCGGCCGGTCCGGTGCCGCTGTCGGCCGTGGCCACGGTCGAGGTCGCCGAAGGCCCCTCGGTGGTCAAGCGGCTGAACCGCCAGCGCGTGGCCACGCTGGGCGCCGACATCGCGCCGGGCTATGTGCTGGACCAGGCCACCGAACGGTTCAACGAGATCCTGCCGACGCTGAACCTGCCCGCGACGGTCCGCGTGACGCCCTCGGGCGATGCCGAGATCCAGGCCGAACTGGTGGGCAGTTTCGTCAACGCGATGGTGCTGGGCGTCCTGCTGATGATGTTCGTGCTGATCCTGTTGTTCCACTCGGTCCTGCAACCGCTGACGATCATCTTCTCGCTGCTCCTGTCGGTCGGCGGGGTGGCGGCGGCGCTGATCCTGACGCAGAACCCGCTGTCGATGCCGGTGCTGATCGGCATCCTGATGCTGATGGGCATTGTCGCCAAGAACGCGATCCTGCTGATCGACTTCGCCATCGAGATGCGCGACCGTGGCATGCAGCGGATCGAGGCGGTGATCGAGGCCGGGCACAAGCGCGCCCAGCCCATCGTGATGACCTCGATCGCCATGTCGGCGGGCATGCTGCCCTCGGCGCTTGGGGTGGGCGAAGGCGGGGCCTTCCGTTCGCCCATGGCGATTGCGGTGATCGGCGGGATCATCGTCTCGACGGTCCTCAGCCTGGTCGTCGTGCCGTCGATGTATCTGGCGATGGACGACCTGTCACGGTTCCTCTCGTGGATCCTGGGTCGGTTCATCGGCAAGAAGGAAGTTGAACGCGAGGCCCCCGACCCGCTGGCCCTCGCCGACGCCCTGGCGCGCAATCAGGTGGACGTGGCGGTCTTGCAGAACCGGATTTCGGTGCTGGAATCCGCCTTGGCCCGCAGCGCGCCCAAGCCGCACGCGGCGGAATAGGTCAGCCCGCGGGCAGGTGACGCCGGCGGAACGCCTCGGCCTCTGCGGGGGTCGGGGCGACGCCGCAGAAGGTCAGCACATAGGCCGGAACCCGGCGCAGGCGGACCTCCAGGCTTTCCTCGGACCGCAGCGCGATATAGCCGACCTGGGTCAGATACAGCGTCCGCGCCCGGGTATCGGCCTCGGTCTCGTCATAGCCGAAGCGCCGGAACAGGCCGGTGATCGCGGCGATGCGGGTCGCGTCGGCCTCGGCCATGGCCCGGGCTACGGCAGGATCGGTCAGCGACCAGGTGCGCATGGCGAATTCCAGCCGACTGTCGAACAGGGTGCTGTCATACCAGCAGTCGAAAAGGTTCAGCATCGCCTCGGCAATCGTCGCGGCCGGCATCTCGCAGCGCGCCACCAGGCTGCCGGTGTTCCTGGCCTGCCAGCGTTCCACCAGACCGGCAAGCAGCGCCTCGCGGTCGGGGAAATGCCAGTAGAAGCTGGTTCTGGACAGGCCCAGCCGGTTGGCCAGCGGCATGACCTTCACCGCCTCGACCCCGCCCTCGACCAGCAGCGTGTAGGCCGCTTCCAGCCACAGGTCCGGGGTGCCCCGCCAGCCGCGCTCCGGTTGTTCCATCGTCATGCCGCCACCCTAGGCCCGGGCCGATCCGGAATACAAGACCGCAAGAACTCGACATATGTGTCGAGTTTCGGCTTGTCCTGCACCTGGCTCCGCACTAGCATCGCGGTATCTTCCTTCAGCGGGCCGCCAAGATGTCGAACGATCCCCTTCTCCAGCCCTACCGGCTGAAGCACCTGACGCTGCGCAACCGGATCATGACCACCAGCCACGAACCGGCCTATGGCGAGGACGGGATGCCCAAGGATCGCTACCGGCTGTATCATCTGGAACGCGCGAAGGCCGGGGTGGCGATGGTGATGACGGCGGGCTCGGCCAGCGTCAGCCGCGACAGCCCGCCGGTCTTTTCCAACCTTCTGGTCTGGAAGGACGAGATCGTGCCCTGGATGAAGCGGCTGGTGGACGACTGCCACGCGGCGGGCGCCGCCGTGATGATCCAGCTGTCCCATCTCGGGCGCCGCACGCGCTGGGACAAGGGCGACTGGCTGCCCGTCGTCTCCTCGACCCACGAACGCGAACCGGCGCACCGGGCGACGCCAAAGCCGGCCGAGGACTGGGACATCGCCCGCATCCTCCGCGACTATGCCGATGCCGCCGAACGGATGAAGGAGGCCGGGGTGGACGGGATCGAGTTCCTGTGCCACGGCCATCTGCTGGATCAGTTCATGTCGCCGCTGACCAACATCCTGCCCCCGCCCTATGGCGGCAGCCTGGAGAACCGCGCGCGGCTGACGCTCGAGATGCTGGCGGCCGTCCGGGCGCGGGTGGGGCCCGAAATCATCCTCGGGCTTCGCTACGGTGTGGACGAGATGGAGCCGGGCGGGATCGACATCGAGGAGGGCGTGGCGCTTGGCCGGATGTTCCGCGACAGCGGGATGGTGGACTATCTGAACGTCAACCGCAGCCGGATCCACACCGATCCGGCGATGACCGACATGATCCCGGTGCAGGGCATGCGATCCGCCCCGCATCTGGACTTCGCGGGCCGGATCAAGGCCGAGGTCGGGATGCCGGTGCTGCATGCCTCGCGCATCCCCGACGTGGCGACGGCCCGGCATGCTGTGGCGACGGGTCAGGTCGATATGGTGGGGATGACGCGGGCGCATATGGCCGACCCGCATATCGTGCGCAAGATCGTCGAGGGCCGCGAGGACGACATCCGCCCCTGCGTCGGTGCGACCTACTGCCTTGACCGGATCTATCAGGGAGGGATGGCGCTGTGCATCCACAACCCCTCGACGGGCCGCGAGGCGACGCAGCCGCATCAGATCGAACCGGCGCCGGAGAAGAAGAAGGTCGTCGTCGTAGGGGCCGGGCCTGCGGGGCTTGAAGCCGCGCGCGTGGCGCGCGAGCGGGGACATTCCGTGGTGGTGTTCGAGGCGGCCGGACAGGCGGGCGGACAGGTCCGGCTGACCGCGCAGTCGAAGCGGCGGGCCGAGATGATCGGGATCATCGACTGGCGCATGGCCCAGTGCAAGCGGCTGGGGGTGGAGTTCCGCTTCAACACGTGGGCCGAGGCCTCGGATGTGCTGGCCGAAAGCCCCGACGTGGTAGTCATCGCCACGGGGGGGATGCCCACCACGGGGCTTCTGGCCGAGGGGAACGATCTGGTCGTCACCTCCTGGGACATCCTGTCGGGCGATGCGAAGCCGGGGACGAACGTGCTGATCTACGACGACGCGGGCGACCACGCCGCGTTGCAGGCTGCACAGCTGATCGCCGAGGCCGGGGGACGGGTCGAGGTGATGACGCGCGACCGGACCTTCTCGCCGGAAGTGATGGGGATGAACCTCGTGCCCTACATGCGGGCCTTGCAGGACAAGGATGTGACCTTCACGGTGACTTACAGACTGGACGCCGTGCGCCGGGCGGGGAACCAGCTTCTGGCGGTGATCGGGTCGGATTACATGAAGCTGGGCAGGACGCAGGTCCATGACCAGGTGGTCGTCAACGGCGGGACGCAGCCTCTTGCCGACCTCTATTTCGACCTGAAGCCAGCCTCGGGGAACGGGGGGGCGGTGGACTATGACGCGCTCATCGACGGGGGGCCGCAGCCTGCCGTGGACGGGTTCCGGCTCTACCGGATCGGCGACGCAGTCGAGGCGCGGAACACCCATGCGGCGATCTACGATGCGCTGCGGCTGGTGCGGACGGTCTAGGTCCGCTTGCGGCAGTAGAGTTCCATCCGGTGGTGGACGATCTCGTAACCCAGCTCGGCGGCGATCTGGCGCTGGAGGTCCTCGATCTTCTCCGACCGGAATTCGGTGATCTCTCCGGTGTCGAGGTCGATGATGTGGTCGTGGTGGGGGGTGTCCGCCACCTCATACCGCGCGCCGCCGTTTTCCAGCGCAAGCCGCAGCACCACCCCTTCGCGTTCCAGGACCGAGAGGGTGCGATAGACGGTGGCCAAGGACAGGCTGTCGTCGATGGTCCTCGCCCGGCGGTGAAGTTCGGCTGCGTCGGGGTGGTCGGAGGCCTCGGTCAGGACCTTGAGCAGCGCCTCGCGCTGGCGGGTCACGCGCACGCCGGTCTCACGCAGGGCCTGTTTCGGGGTCGGTTTCATGGGATGCGATGGTAGCGGGGGGGCGCGGTGCGGTCAAACGCTTGGGCTGCGCCGCGCGCGGCGCTTTGGTCCTGCCAAGGGATTCCAAGGGGTTAGGCGCGGGTGTTAGGGTGGGGTTAACTCAAGTTCCAAGTGCAACGGTTGTTGGTGTTTTTTCGAGTTCCTCGGCGAGGGCCTGTGCTGGTGTTTTC